>NZ_CP011148.1:10-3537 GCF_001758565.1 Wolbachia endosymbiont of Drosophila incompta
TAATGTTTTTATACCCTTTACAACCCATCAAAAGATCACCATAATTTTTAGTATGTATTAAGTAGTATTAGCTTTTCATTTTGCAGTAAGCTATTGATTATCTTATATTTTTCTAATTATTGCTTTTTTCTTGGTGTGGTATATGAACTTAACTAGCCCTAAGGTTTCTACTATGTTTTTTGATCAGATTATTACAGTAACGGATCACAATGTTACTTGGGAAAAAATCCAAAATTGTCTTTATAATCTTTATGGAGAAGCAACATATAATAGCTGGCTGAGTTCACTAAAATTTGTCAGTAGCAGAAATGGGGAAGTTCTTTTATCCGTGTCAACAAGGTTTATAAAAGAGTGGATTACAGTTCATTACATGAAAAAAATATTATCATTATGGCAAAGCGAAGATAAAAGTATACGTTCTATTGATATTCAAGTAATTGAGGAGAGGAATTCAAATTTTAATGTTATACTAAAAAACAGAGAGGAAAGTAATCATAATCTTGGTTCGCCGCTGTATCCAAGGTTCACCTTTGATAATTTTGTAGTGGGAAAGCCAAATGAATTAGCATTTACGGCGGCAAAGCGTGTGGCAGAATCTATAGATCCAATATTAGGCAGCAATCCTTTGTTTCTATATGGTGGAGTGGGACTTGGTAAAACACATCTAATGCATGCTATAGCTTGGCACATAGTCAATTCCCCATCAACAAAAAGAAAAGTGGTGTATTTATCAGCAGAGAAATTCATGTACCAATATATTACAGCGCTGCGAAGCAAAGATATTATGTTATTTAAAGAGCAATTTAGATCAGTAGATGTATTGATGGTAGATGATGTGCAATTTATCAGTGGTAAAGATAGTACACAAGAAGAATTTTTTCACACTTTCAATGCATTGATAGACCAAAATAAACAATTGGTTATATCAGCTGATAGGTCTCCTAGTGATCTTGATGGAGTGGAAGAAAGAATAAAATCACGACTCGGTTGGGGGTTGGTGGCAGATATTAATGAAACAACTTTGGAATTAAGGCTTGGATCATCTGNNGGCAAAAGTGGAGCAGATGAATATGTATGTTCCGAAAGATGTCCTAGAGTTTTTAGCAAGGAACATAAAATCTAATATAAGAGAATTAGAAGGAGCATTAAATAAGGTTACCCATACCTCATTAATTGGAAGAAGTATGACGGTAGAATCAGCTAGTGAAACCCTAATCGATCTTCTTAGGTCAAATCATAGGTCAGTCACAATAGAAGAAATACAAAAGAAAGTAGCTGAATTTTTCAATATAAAGGTTGCAGATATGCAATCCAATAGAAGGCTTCGCAGTCTTGCAAGGCCAAGACAAATAGCTATGTATTTTGCCAAAAAATTTACGCAAAAAAGCCTACCAGATATTGGGAGAAACTTTGGTGGCAGAGACCATGCTACTGTTATACATGCAGTAAAACAAGTAGAAAATTTTATAAAGACCGACTCAAAATTTGCTGATGAAATCAATCGATTAAAAAAAATGTTTAAGTAGGGTTATGTTAAAGAGGGAATATGCTTGAATTTACTAGTTTCCGGACAACCTCTTAATCCGTTTAAGTTTAAAATCTTCTGTTAGCTTCGCAGAATACATTTCCTTATTGTGTTGATTATAGAAGGTAAATTCGTGATCATCTAAATTTAGTATTGCAAAGCCAAAGCCAAAAAAGTTTCTAACCTCGTGTGCTAAGTAGTTTTTACCATTTGAATAGTCAAATTCTACATTTTGATAAACAGATTCTTGATCTTGAGCGTGTAATGATGCACCACCGTTTCCAACTATAATTTGGTCTGGAACATTATCCATTAATAAAATCTGGGCTATATGAATGTGGCCAGAAACTATGGTAGTAACATTGCTTGGAAATTTATCTCCAAAAGCTTCGATTTGTGTAAGATTACCATGGCTTTTTAATGTCAAAAATTCTTTTTTTGGAGATCTCCAAAGCGGTTTATGAGTTAAAAACCACATGGGCTTGTCAGAACTATTTTGTATCAATTTATCAAATTGCCTCTCAAAAGCATCAATTGTGCTTTGGGTTGTAAAAATATCCTCACCGGATGAAGAGTCGAAGATAAAAAATTTCATCGGTCCAGCATCTAAGGACCAACTAGAAACGAAGTTTCCACATTTTTCAGACGAAAAGGGGTATGAATCTAGATACCTGAACCATCCTTCATAAGCTCTATCACAACTCTCATGGTTTCCACGAACAAAAAGGAAAGGGGATTGTGATAAAATATCCTTTGCAGGCTCAAACCAATCAGCGTACCAAACTTCTTTATTATATCCATAAATATCGCCACACTTTTTTGTATTTCTACATTTTGTTTGTCTATAATGATAATCACCAACATGGATAATTAAATCTGGTTTATGAAGGGCGATTGAATCTAAATTTTTTTTTAAAGGCCAGCTATCTACCGAATTACATTCCTGCTGAAATAACATATTTATTCTACAGCCCGTGTCACCAATGAAAGCAATTTTATTAACCTTTTTTGGTAATATAGGAACCCGTAGATCCTCAATACTAATGTTTTTGGCACTTGTTTGTACTGTCAGTTCACAAACTGTTTCGTTATGACCACCATTGTTAATTAAGCTGCGATTCAGCATTTCTGTTTCCTCGCCATCAACATAAACAATGGGACACATGTCATTGTCCGTAATTGCGCGTATGCTTAGTTTATTTTCTGGGATAACTTGAGACCATGTGTATAATATTTGTGCATGGACGAAATGAAAGCTAGTTATAAGAGAGAGAGCTAAAAAAATAAAGATATTAGCTATATTCATTTGTATAAAAACCTAAGTTAAAAATTAGTAGTAAGGTTATCTTAAATGATTAAAATTTATAATCACAAAATTCATAATCAAATTATACAAACAATTTCTAAATTATTCTAGTATCAGATTGACACTCTAGATGAAAAATTCTAAAATGATTAAGTAATTTAAAATAATTATATAAAAACTAGAATATAGTGCGGCCGTGGTGGAATTGGTAGACACGCAGCGTTGAGGTCGCTGTGGCTCATAAGGCCTTGGAAGTTCAAGTCTTCTCGGCCGCACCAGTTTTTATCGCTGTTTAATATGGGTAAAAATGTTTATAGGAAATCAGAGTAGCAATAAGGTAGAAAGAGCTATCAGCGAAATCAGGCGCGGTCGGCCAATTGTAATATATGATGAAAGTAATTACCTATTGTTTGCTGCTGCTGAGGCTTTAGAAAGAGATTTATTTAATCAATACAAGCTTACATCAAGTAATGTATATGTTACTTTAACTTCAAGTAAGGTAAAATACATATCTCAGAATAAAGAACATAACAGCAAACGTCTGTTGGTGAATAATTTTGATGAACTGCTCTATTTAATAAACTGTTCAAAGGAAGATTGCATAAAAGAGTTGCAATGCTCAAAGACAATAGATGAATGTGCTATTGCCTTGCTTAAGTTCTCAGAATTATTGCCATACGCGTTAGTGGCTGATAT
>NZ_CP011148.1:3559-37592 GCF_001758565.1 Wolbachia endosymbiont of Drosophila incompta
ATGCGAAATTGGTGCGAGAAAAATGACGTTATTGCACTGGACACGTCATTCATAAATAATTTTCAAGAAAATCAGGATGTATATGAAGTGTGCAAAACATCATTATTTTTAAAACAGACTCAAGAAGTAAATATCATATCTTATAGAACCGAAAGTGGTGGAAGAGAACATCATGCAATTATCATTGGCAATCCAGATAAAGATGACGAACCATTAGTGAGAATTCATTCTTCGTGCTATACGGGTGACTTGTTAGATAGCTTGTCATGCGATTGCAGAAGTCAGTTACATCAAGCAATTCAAATGATAGCTGACTCTGGAAGTGGTATTATATTGTATTTGATGCAAGATGGAAGAGGCATTGGTTTAACTAATAAGTTAAGAGCGTACAGTATGCAAAGAGGACATAATCTTGATACTGTTGATGCAAATAGAATATTGGGTTTTGAAGATGATGAAAGGAGTTTTGCTGTTGCAGCTAAAATGCTTAAGAAATTGAACATTAACAAAATCCAATTACTTACAAACAATGATAGGAAATTGTCAGAATTGGAAAGTAGTGGTATAGGAGTTACAAAGTGTCTACCACTTATTGTGGAACGTAATAAATATAACGATTCATATATGGAGACAAAGTTTGGTAAATTAGGCCATAGATTAAGAGTTTTTTAGCTTTTTTGCTGTAACTACTTTGTTAATTTGCTATGTTTATTAACATAAGTTAAGATTTTTAGGAATACTAAAATGCTAAGATTTTTTAAGCGAGAAAAAAATACTGAATCCTTAGATAAGGATATAAATTGGAATTCAAACCGCTACAGCACAGTTATTGCTCAAAGGAATATTCTACTTTTATTTGCATTAATATTATTAGCAACGATCTCTATCAGCATATTAGTCATATTTAAAATTAGCACAAGTAGCACTATTGAGCCATTTGTTATAGAAATTGACAAGAAATCAGGAATAGTGCAATTGGTTGATCCTGTCACAGTAAAACAGTATTCTGCAGATGAAGCGCTAAACGATTATTTTATTTCAGAGTATATAAAAGCAAGGGAGGTTTTTGATCCATATCATTATAATTATAACTATTATACAAAGGTGAGGTTGTTTTCCTCACCTGATGTGTATAATGAATTTAGAAATTATGTAGGATCGCAGAATATGGATGATCTTTTTAATTTATATTCAGATACCAAAAGTGAATTTAAAATTCGCTCAATTCAAAAGTTGGGTAACGATGCTCTTCAGGTGAGATTTTTTGTGGAATTTACACGGAAAGATGGAAGTTCTACGAGAAAAAATAAGATAGTTATTATGTCATATAGATATGCATCGCTTGAAATGGATGATCAGCAAAGATATATTAACCCATTAGGATTTCAAGTTATTTCATATAGAGTAGATGATGAATATGTATAGGATATTATTAGTTTTAGCTTTACTTGTAAGTGGCAATTTAAACGCATCCATTAATTATAATGAGCCTATTTCTATAGATAGTAGAATAAAGACTTTTGTGTATAGCCCTAATGAAGTATTTACGGTGGTTTTTAGTCAGGGTTACTATTCTTATATTGAATTTGCGGAAGGAGAAAAAGTTAAAAATATCGCTGTTGGTGATGCATCAAGTTGGAAAATTAATCCTTATGACAATAAATTGCTTATCATGCCATTTGAAGTTAGTAGTCGCACTAACATGATTATTACGACAACTAAAAAAAGAAATTACATTTTTGATTTAATCTCAAGGCCAAACTACGATAAATACCCGGATACTGATGCTAAGAAAGTAGATCACGATTATTCTGCTGAAAAGGATATATCTTACGTAGTACGTTTTTATTATCCTCAAGAAGAAGATGAATTTGATGTTGATTTAGATGAGGTTTCTTTACCTACTCAAATGCAATATACTACAGACAAGCTAGAAAAAATAATACAAGAAAATGATACGAAGTACAATTATACATATATTGATGAAGGTGGTAATGCGGATATAGTTCCGATCGAGTTATTTGATGATGGTTATTTAACCTATTTAAAATTTAGAAATAATAATAAAATACCTCAGGTTTTTGTAGAAGGGGAGGATAAACCTTGTAAAAGGCTGTTATTTGATGATTATGTTATAATAAAAGGAGTACATAAAAAGCTATTTATGCGTTATGAAGATGGTGAAGTTGAAATTATAAATAGGTCACTTTAGCTGTGGTACATGCAATATGAATAAAGAAAGGCGTAACAATTCAGAAGATGAATCAGAAATAGAGAATAAGGTAGTAACAGTTGGCTCTAATCAAGGTCATAGGGCATTGATGGTCATTATTTTAGTGCTTCTGGCTGGTGGAGTGTATTATCTCTATTTTAGTCCTTCTCCTAAAGAGGGTTCAGAAGTTATTAAAAAAGAGGAAACAAAGCAAAACGTTCAAGAATTGAAAGGAAAGTTGGAACAAGTTCCAGATAATGTAATGGTTCCTGAAAGAATAATAACTGATCCCTTACCACCCTTACCTCCTCTTCCTACACCACTAATCATACCAGAAATAAAACAAATTAGAAAAGAAGAAGTGATGAAAAAAGAAGAAGAGAAACCAAAAGAAACTCCTGTGTCAAATATACCTATTTTGCCAAAGCAAAATTTTCCTTCTAGTAATGTTATGGGCAATTTACCTACCTCGTTTCCTACAATAGGGGGTGGCGGTTATCCTAGAGACAGACGTAGTGCACAGATGTTGACAATTTCAGGTGGTAGTGGAGAGAACAAGGCTGCTGATGCTATTTTATCCGACACTTCAGCACAATCGAGCAAAGCTACCAGAGTAGGAAAGCTTGGTTTAATGATTACTCAAGGTAAAATTATTGATGCTGTTCTTGAAACTGCAATAAACTCTGATCTGCAAGGAATGCTGCGTGCTATGGTGAGTAGAGATGTTTATGCAGAAACTGGTGATACAGTTTTAATACCTAAAGGCTCAAGATTGATAGGCAGTTATTCATTTGACTCGAATGTTGCTAAATCTCGTGTAAATATAAACTGGAATAGAGTGATTCTGCCACATGGAATAGATATTGCAATCTCATCACTTAGTACTGACGAGCTTGGTAGAGCAGGAATAGCAGGAATAGTTGATAACAAAATAGTAAGTGCGTTATTCTCTTCGGTGACACTTGCTGGTGTTTCGATTGGTTCTGCTGTTATAGGGCAAAAGGCTTCTAATCTTGTTGATACGCTAACTGTCAGAGATGCAGTAAAGTCTATCACTGCAACCGAAATAGATTTTTCTTCTCTCCAACTCATTATTGACCCAGAAAAGAAGATATCTAGTGACAAATGGAAATTAGGCCTTGGGGCTATCGGAAGAATTCGGAGTGCCAAAAGCAGACAAGATTTACTAAAAATAATGAAAGAGGAAATAGCAAAAGCACTAGGAATTGAAGAAGACGAGGTAAATATAAGCCTGGAAATTGTAAATCAACTGTTAGAACAAATTCAAAGAAAAAGCAAGTCTGTTTATGATGAAGCAATCGGGAAATCAATCGAGGATTTTTCTAAAGATATGCGGGATGTAGTGGGCAGATATACAGATAAAAAACCAACTATTTATGTTGATCAAGGCACTGCATTGAAAGTATTTGTTAACCAAGATATAGTATTTCCTCCACAGGCAATATTAAATCAATGAAATGAACTATGCTGCACTTGATACATATTTGGAGCCATTACGAGGCATATTTCAAGAAGAAGGCGTAAATGAAATATCAATAAATAAGCCAAAGGAAGTATGGATTGAAAATCGCGGTGAAATAAGGTGTGAAAAATTAGAAGTATTCGATCTTAACCATTTGAAATCTCTTGGCAGACTGATTGCTCAAGCTACAGAACAAAAACTTAGCGAAGAAGCGCCGTTACTTTCGGCAACATTACCAAATGGTTATCGTATACAGATAGTATTTCCGCCAGCATGTGAACCTGATAAAGTAGTCATGTCGATTCGTAAGCCTTCTAGCATGCAGTTAGCACTCGATGATTACGAAAAAATGGGGGCTTTTTCTGAAACTGTTACAGAAGCAACTGATAATCCAGTTGACCGTCATTTGGATTTATTGTTAAGGCAAAAAAAAATAAAAGAGTTTTTAGAATACGCTGTAATAAGTAAGAAAAATATTATAATTAGTGGTGGAACTTCCACTGGTAAGACTACTTTTACTAATGCTACTTTGCGTGCTATTCCAGATGAGGAAAGAATTATTACTGTTGAGGATGCAAGGGAAATCGTTTTGAACGATCATCCCAATAAAGTCCATCTAATTGCCTCTAAAGGAGGGCAGGGCAGAGCAAAAGTAACCACTCAAGGTTTGATAGAAGCGTGCTTACGTTTAAGGCCAGACAGAATAATAGTTGGTGAGCTCCGTGGAGCGGAAGCTTTTAGTTTTCTTAGGGCGATAAATACTGGTCACCCTGGATCAATATCAACCCTTCATGCGGATAGTCCAACAATGGCCCTTGAGCAAATAAAACTGATGGTTATGCAAGCAAACCTTGGCATTCCTCCAGACCAAATTATACCATACATTAGAAATGTGATTGATATTGTTATTCAGCTAAAAAGAACCGGTGGGGGCAAAAGAAGCATTTCTGAGATATTATTTACTAGATCTGCGAGCGAAAATGCTTAAATTTATACATAAGTTAAGGAAGAGTAGTTTATGAGTAATAGAAATCACCTGCGTAATATTCTCATAGGAGGTGTAGTAGCTTTTAGCGTACTTGAGTTTTGCTTCTATCTATCTGGTATATTGTTTGTTCTGTTTGCTGATGGTCCGGATGCTGTGGATTTTAAGGCAATTAATCCTAGTTTGACGCCTTTCCCTCAAGCTCTTTGGCCAACGATTTTTGATCATATACAATATTGTTGGCATCATCCAGAGTTATATAGCCTTGAGCTCAAAATCACATTAATTATATCTTCTGCACTGCCTATCATTGTTTTAATGATTATCTTATGGAATTTAAGAGAAAGGATAATTGAGTGGCGACCATTTAAAAAGAAGGAATCACTTCATGGAGATTCGCAGTGGGCATCAGAGAAAGACATACGAAAAGCAGGATTAAGAAGCAAAAAGGGATTATTGCTTGGTAAAGATAAAAGAGGATACTTCATTTCTGATAGGTTTCAGCATGCATTGTTATTTGCACCTACAGGTTCTGGTAAGGGTGTTGGCTTTGTAATTCCTAATTTATTATTTTGGACTGACTCGGTAATTGTACACGACATAAAATTAGAAAACTATGAAATAACAAGTGGTTGGCGAGAACGACAAGGACAAAAAGTATACGTATGGAATCCAGCGCAGCCAGATGGAATAAGTCACTGTTACAATCCATTACAATGGATTAGTGAAAAACCTGGGCAGATGGTTGACGATGTGCAGAAAATAGCTAACCTAATCATGCCTGAACAAGACTTTTGGCAGAATGAAGCAAGAAGCTTATTTGTTGGAGTGGTATTATACTTACTTGCTGCACCAGAGAAAGTTAAATCTTTTGGTGAAGTTGTGCGTACGATGCGTAGTGATGACGTGGTTTATAATCTTGCTGTTGCTCTTGATACAATGGGTAAAATACTACACCCTGTAGCATATATGAATATTGCAGCTTTTTTACAAAAAGCTGATAAAGAAAGGTCAGGTGTTGTATCAACCATGAACTCATCACTTGAATTGTGGGTAAACCCATTGATTGATACTGCAACTGCGTCAAGTGATTTTAATATTCTAGATTTTAAAAAGAAGAAAATTACAGTTTATGTTGGTTTAACTCCTGACAACTTGACTAGGCTCAGGCCTTTAATGCAGGTTTTTTACCAACAGGCAACTGAGTTTTTATGTAGAAAATTGCCATCGGATGACGAGCCTTATGGCGTATTGTTTTTAATGGATGAGTTTCCTACACTTGGAAAAATGGAGCAATTTCAAACAGGTATTGCATATTTTCGTGGTTATCGAGTTAGGTTATTCTTAATTGTTCAAGATACTGAGCAGCTCAAAGGAATATACGAAGAAGCAGGGATGAACTCCTTTTTGTCAAACTCGACTTACAGAATAACTTTTGCAGCCAATAATATTGAAACAGCTAATTTAATATCGCAACTTATAGGAAACAAAACTGTACAACAAGAATCGTTGAATAAGCCTAAATTTTTAGATTTAAATCCTGCTTCAAGGTCATTACATATCTCTGAAATACAGAGAGCATTGCTATTGCCTCAAGAAGTTATTATGTTGCCACGTGACGATCAGATAATTTTAATAGAGTCGACTTACCCAATTAAATCAAAGAAAATTTTGTACTACAGTGATACCACCTTCACAAGAAGGCTGCTCAAACAAACTCGTGTGCCTACACAAGAACCATATGACCCAAACAAAGTTCTTTCTGCCGCTGCGAGCAAAGATAAGGTTAATAACGAGGGGAATAATGTTCTTGAGGGACCTAATTCAGTTGATTATCCTGCTGAAACTAAAACCGAAGATGCAGTATATGATGAATCAGATGAATTTGCAGACGAAGATATTGATGATGAAGATATCGACGATAAGTTTGAAGATGATGACGAGGAAGATGAGGATAGATTAAAAAATGACGAGAAGTAAGGTTAACTTTGCCTATTTTTAGCTCAGAAAAGTGCAAGTTATGCAAATAATTAGGTTTTTCATATTAAGCCATTTTTAATTAATTAGTATTAGATTAGCTATTTTAACTAGGGGAGTAGTAATGATTAGTAAAAAAACATTAGCGGTTACAGCATTTGCTTTATTGTTGTCACAACAATCTTTTGCAAGTGAAACAGAAGGGTTTTACTTTGGTAGTGGGTATTACGGTCAATATTTAAATAACACAAGCGTACTAAAAACAAGCACTACAGGTATCAAAAATTTGTCTATAAATGACAGGGGTGCTCAGAACACAGAAGGTCAGTCACTAAGTGAGTATAAAGGAGATTATAATCCACCTTTTGCTGCAAATGTGGCATTTGGTTACACAGGGGAATTGGGTAACAACAGCTATAGGGCTGAATTGGAAGGGATGTATTCTTCTGTAAAAGTGGATAATATTGGTTTAACAAGTAGCCAAATAACTGTTTCATACCTAAAGGAGACTGGTGAGGATCCTGATAAAGAAACTTATCTCTATAGTGCTGCAGTTAGTCATGACCAAATTGAGAACATATCTGTAATGGCAAATGTTTATCATCATTGGAAAAGTGACCGTTTCTCTTTTTCTCCTTACGTTGGTATTGGGATCGGTGCAACAAGAATGACGATGTTTGAAAAACCGTCAATAAGACCCGCAGGTCAATTAAAAGCTGGCTTTGACTATCGCATAAACGAAGATGTAAATATGCATATCGGATATAGAGGTTTTGGTGCTATTGGTAGCGATATTAAGCTTACAGCAAAAAGGTTAGGACAAGTGGTAGACGACCCTAATAATGATAAAAAAAAGAAGCTTAATCCTAGCTCAGGTAGCAAAGTAACTGAGGAAATAAATATAGGTAATCAACTATTTCACACACACGGTATAGAGGCTGGTCTTACTTTCCATTTTGCCAGCAAAGCTTAAACATGTTGCCCTTTAAAAAATGCATAAAACCGTTCCTGTCGTCCTATGGCTTGACCATAGGATCTAGTTAAATATAGATCCAAGTAGTCACGCTACTTGGATGACTAGGTAGAGGGTACTGGGATGATATAGGATAATATGGGATGAAGGCAAAAAAACATTAGCTATGTTCTTTTCACAACAATGCATCTCTTCATTCCCGCTAAGTCATATACATATTCCTGAAAAGCTAATTCGTATGAGGGGATTATTTTGTCAATATTGCTTTGATCTTCACCTATCTCCAATATCGCAAACCCATTTTTTTTAAGGCACTTTCTCAATATTGGAAAAATGCTCAAGTAACAGCTCAAACCATCAATACCACCACCAAGGGCAATTCTTGGTTCCTTTTGCACTTCAGCTTGCAAGTCTTTCAATTTGCTTCTTTTAATATATGGAGGATTACTGATTATAAGATCGAATGAACCTCTGCACTCTGTCCACGAACTTGGAAATATTTTGGCTCTGCTGAGAAGATCATGTTTTTTTGTGTTCTGATAGGCAACTTTATATGCTTCCAAGCTTTTTTCAAAACCGACGCCAACAGCATATTCATACTCACTAAGTACGGATATCAATAAACAACCTGTGCCTGTACCAAAATCTGCAATTTTTAGTTTCTGTTTTTTGTTTGGGTAATATTTTAACACTGCTAGGATTATTGTTTCACTATCTGGCCTTGGATCTAAAACATGCTGGTTAACTATAAAATTTTTACTCCAGAATTCACGATTACCTATTATTTGCGATATTGGATATCTTTCCGCTCTTTTTTTTGTTAATTTCCAAAATAAAAGTTCTTTCTCCATCGGCACTTGATCAGCATGGTTCACAATTATAAATGATCTTTCCACTCCAAGTACGTGCTGCATGATGATTTCACAATCTAAATGTGGTGATTCAACTTTATGTGACGATAATAACTCCGATCCTTCTTGAATTAAAGTGCTGATTGTTTTCATTATTCTAAAAATATGTTTCTTTCAGCCAAAAATAGCAAGATGAGCTTCCAGTTTAGGGTAGCTGCACTAAATCCCAGTGTCAAGCACGCAGCTGTACGAACATTGCAATTTGCAGATCCAAGTAGCTTGACTACTTGGATCCAGCTAAGTTGGTGAGCATAAAAGTATAGCTAATGCGAGCTTTACGTCATACCGTCACGGTATCTCTAGATTCCGCTAACACGTAGCGGGACGACGAGGTCAGGGTGTCATCCTAGTACCTTCTCCTGTCATCCCAGTGCCCTGACTACTTGGATCCAGGAAAAAGAATGGTGTCATCCAAGTAGCCTCCCTCCCCTGTCATCCCAGTGCCCAGACACTGAGATCCAGAAAAGTTTGCTTGTAAGCAAGCAAACTAGCACAGAAAGTGGTTACAACATTTTCGATGAGATTATATGGAAAACTGGATTCCAGTGTCAAGCACTGGAATGACACCTTCCTGCCCAGTTCATGTTGCCATAAATATTAAGAAATTTACCAAGCAAAAAAAAGGCAAAAGAAGCCCTAGTCATTGTCTATTTTCAGTATTGGCGTTTTTTAAGTCTTAAACACTGCAATTTAGCTGCTTTTAAATGCAACTCACCTTAGTTTAAATGTTTAAGAAATTTACTAAGCAAAAAAAAGGCAAAAGATATCCCGTATTAGCTAGTTGTCACTCTCTAATCCTGCAAATTGGCGTACTATACTGTCTTAAACGCTTTATAAGCGCGTTTCAGCTTATATAGGTAAAAACCCAGAAATGTTGTGAAGAAGTAAAGTGTGCATAGTGCAAAAAATTAAAAATAAGACGCCAATTACGTAATACTGTTGTCATTTAATCTGCACAGATTGAAGATAAATGAATACCTTCAGTACCATGATAATGGGGCTGGCGAAGGGTGTCAAGTAAGTTTTTTCGTTTCTACTGAATGACAGTTGTGGCTTGGGAGGTAGTGCAAGAAGTCTACTGATGGCTTTCAAGGCAGTTGAGCTTAATTATTAGAGTAGTAATGTTGATTTTTATATTGACTATTGAGGTTTATTATTTTACAACTAAAAACTTAGTTATTTTAATGAGCTTGAGTTTATAACATATGCCTACGATAAATCAATTAATACGTAAGGGTAGATTAGGATTGACCCATAAGAAAAAGGTACCAGCTTTGGGAGAAAGCAACCCTCAAAGGAGAGGTGTTTGCACTAAGGTGTATACTACAACTCCTAGAAAGCCTAACTCAGCACTCCGTAAAGTAGCCAGAGTAAAAATTAGTGGGTATGGTGAAGTGACGGCTTATATACCTGGTGAAGGTCATAATTTACAAGAACACTCTGTTGTTTTGATACGTGGTGGGCGGGTTAAAGATTTGCCAGGTGTGCGTTATCACATAATAAGAGGTGCCCTTGATCTGCGTGGTGTGCAAAATCGAAAGAAAGCTCGTTCAAAATATGGTGTAAAGAAATCTGGTTAAAGTTTATGGCTCGTCGGAATAAAGCAAAAAAAAGAGAAATAAGTCCTGATTCGCGTTACGGCAGTGTTTTGCTGATGCGTTTCATTAATACAATCATGAAATGTGGTAAAAAATCTACTGCAGAAAAGATTATCTATGACGCTTTGTCTTTAGCTGAAAAGAAAATAGGCGAAGGTGGGTTATCAATTTTTGAGACAGCAGTAGGAAATGTTACTCCTTCTATAGAAGTGCGTTCTCGACGCATTGGTGGTGCAACTTATCAAGTACCTGTTGAAGTTCGACAAGATAGAGCGGTTTCTTTAGCGTTAAGGTGGATTGCTAAAGCAACTTCTGCTGCTCGAAAAAAGAGTGGAAAAACCACTGTTGATTGTTTGCAATCTGAAATACTGGATGCTTATAATAAACGCGGTGGTGCGTTTAAGATGTGCGAAGAAAAATATAAAATGGCTGAAGCTAATAAGGCATTTTCTCATCTTCGTTTTTAATGTTAGCTAATTAATTGTGATATGGAAATTGGAATATCTAAATACAGAAATATAGGGATAATGGCTCACATAGATGCTGGTAAGACTACCACAACAGAGCGTATTTTATTTTATACTGGTAAGCAAAATAGAATTGGTGAAGTGCACGATGGTGCAGCTTCTATGGATTGGATGGAGCAGGAAAAAGAGCGTGGTATTACAATCACATCTGCTGCAACAACATGTTTTTGGAATGATCATAGGGTCAATATAATAGACACTCCTGGTCACGTTGATTTCACTATTGAAGTTGAGAGATCTTTAAGGGTTTTGGATGGTGCAGTTGCTGTATTTGATGGAGTTGCTGGAGTTGAACCTCAATCTGAGACAGTGTGGCGTCAAGCTGATAAATATAGCGTTCCTCGTATCTGCTTTGTTAATAAGATGGATAGAATAGGGGCAAATTTTTATCGATGTGTTGATATGATAAAGACGAAGCTTGGTGCAGCACCTTTAGTTATTCATTTACCAATAGGGAGTGAGAAAGATTTCAAAGGTATAATTGACCTTATTTCTATGAAAGCCATTATATGGCAAGAAGAAACGTTGGGCGCTAAATTTTCTTATGAAGATATTCCTTCTGATTTGCTTGATAAGGCTCAAGAATATCGAAATCTTTTATTAGATGCTGCAGCTGAGATGGATGATGAAGCGATGAATACTTACTTTGAGTCTAATGATCTGCCAGTGGATTTACTGAAAAAATGCGTGAGAAATGGGACCATTAAAGGAAAATTTGTTCCTGTGTTATGTGGATCAGCTTTTAAAAATAAAGGCGTACAACCACTTTTAGATGGTGTGGTTGACTTTTTACCTTCTCCTATTGATGTTGATGTAATTGTTGGAATTGATCCTAAAGATTCAGAAAAGAAAATTGAGGTCAAACCTTCAGAAAAAGAGAAATTTGTTGCTCTTGCATTTAAAGTGATGACGGATAAATTTGTAGGCAGCTTGACGTTTATCCGTATTTATTCTGGTAAATTAAAGTCTAAATCTACCGTTTCAAATGCGTTAAAAAACGAAACTGAAGGGATTGGCAGAATGTTACTTATGCATGCAAATAACCGAGAAGATATAACTGAGGCTAGGGCTGGAGATATAGTTGCTTTAGTTGGGCTAAAGAAAACAACCACCGGAGATACTTTATGTTCTGTTGATTTTCCTATATTATTGGAGCGTATGGAATTTCCTGAGCCTGTTATTGAAATTGCTGTAGAACCTAAAACCACTTCAGATCAGGAAAAATTAGGTATTGCTCTAAATAGGTTGGTTGCAGAAGATCCTTCTTTGAGAATGTCAGTAAATGCGGAAAGTGGCCAGACTATATTGAAAGGCATGGGTGAGCTCCATCTTGAGATTATTGTTGATAGAATGAAGCGCGAATTTAACGTTGAGGCTAACGTCGGTGCTCCTCAGGTTGCATATCGTGAAACTATCACTAAATCTGTTGAAATTGATTACACTCATAAAAAACAATCTGGTGGAGCTGGTCAGTTTGCTAAGGTTAAAATAAAATTTGAACCTCTTGAGCCTGGTTCTGGGTTTCAATTTGAAAGTAAAATTGTAGGTGGTGCTATTCCAAAAGAGTATATTCCTGGGGTAGAAAATGGCTTGGAGTTGATAAAAGAAGGTGGTATAATTTCGGGATTTCCGTTGATTGATTTTAAGGCTACCCTTCTTGATGGTGCTTTTCATGAGGTTGATTCTAGTCCTTTAGCTTTTGAACTTGCTGCTAAAGGTGCTTTTAAAGAGATGGCAAATAAAGCTGGTCCAAAAATGCTGGAGCCTATAATGAAAGTTGAAATCATTACTCCTGAAGAATATATGGGTGATGTTATGGGTGATATAAATAGTAGAAGAGGAAATGTTGCTGATATGCTCGATTTAGGTAATAATAGTAAAATAATTACTGCTTCGGTACCTCTTGCAAATATGTTTGGTTATATCAACGTTTTGCGTTCTATGTCTCAGGGAAGGGCGCAGTATAGTATGCATTTTTCTTGTTATGAGCAAGTGCCACAATATGTGGTTGATGAGTTAAAGTTAGAGTATAATTAAGGGTAATAATTATGACAGCAGTAGTGGAAGCATTTGGAAAGCCGCATGTAAATGTGGGAACAATAGGACATGTGGATCATGGGAAGACGACGTTAACAGCGGCGATAACGAAGCATTATGGAAATTTTGTAGCGTACGATCAGATAGACAAAGCGCCAGAAGAAAGGAAGAGGGGGATAACGATAGCAACAGCGCATGTTGAGTATCAGACAGAGAAAAGGCATTATGCACACGTTGATTGTCCTGGACACGCTGACTATGTAAAGAACATGATAGTAGGTGCAGCACAGATGGATGCGGCGATATTGGTAGTGTCGGGGGTTGATGGGCCAATGCCACAAACGAGAGAGCATATATTGCTGGCGAAGCAGGTAGGTGTTGGATATATCGTGGTGTATATAAATAAAGCTGATGTTGCTGATGCTGATATGATAGATTTAGTAGAAATGGAAGTGAGGGAATTACTGAGTAAATACGGATTTCCAGGGGATGAAGTGCCTGTGGTGGTTGGTTCAGCGCTCAAGGCGCTGGAGGATGACAGCAGCGAATATGGAAAGAAATCAATAGATAAATTGATGGAAAAGTTAGATGAATATGTAGCGGTTCCACCAAGGCCTGTGGATTTACCATTTTTATTGCCAATCGAAGATGTATTTTCGATATCGGGGCGAGGAACAGTGGTAACAGGAAGAATAGAGAAGGGAGAGATAAAGACGGGAGAAGAGATAGAGATAATAGGTCTGAAAGCGACGCAAAAGACGATATGCACAGGTGTTGAGATGTTTAAGAAGTTGCTGGATAAGGGAAGTGCAGGACTCAATGTAGGAATATTGTTAAGAGGAACAAAAAGAGAAGAAGTGGAGAGAGGGCAAGTATTAGCGAAACCGGGGACGATAACACCGCATAGAAAGTTTAAGGCGGAGGTTTATATATTAAAGAAAGAGGAAGGAGGAAGGCATACACCATTTTTTGCGAATTACCAGCCACAGTTTTATTTAAGGACAACGGATGTCACTGGGAGCATAAAATTGCTAGATGGGAAGGAGATGGTAATGCCAGGAGATAATGTGAGTGTAGAAGTAGAATTGCAAGTACCGATAGCAATGGATAAGGGATTGCGTTTTGCGATAAGAGAAGGCGGTAGAACTGTTGGTTCTGGTGTTGTTTCTGAAATTTTGGAGTGAGAGTTTGAGTTATAGGAGTGTAGCTCAATTGGTAGAGCGCTGGTCTCCAAAACCAGAGGTTGTAGGTTCAATTCCTATCGCTCCTGCATTAATGTTGTGGTGGAAATGTTAAAAAGTTTATGTGGTTTTTTCTGTGATATAAAGCAAGAAATACGAAGAATTGCTTGGGTAAAGAAACAGGAGGTGTTGTCATCTCTATTTGTTGTAATGATTGTTATATTATGCTTTTCGATTTTCTTCTGTTTTGTGGATTTTATGTCTCTTTACGTAATTAAGGCTTTATTTGGAATTATTTATGGAATGTGAATATAAATGGTATATCATTAAAGTTGATTATGGATATGAGCAAAACATACGCGAATTGGTAAGTAATGCTGTTTATTTTAAGGAAGTGTTTATTCCTTATCAAACGGTATGTAATTCAAAGTCTGATATAAAAGAATTATGTGAAGTGTATGTATATATGCATCTGTGTGATGAAAGCAAAAATATTTTGAATCAAACGCCTGGATTCTGCAGTGGCGAATCTGGTGATTTTGAGATGATTTCAGATGATGAGATAAGTTTAAAGTGTAAAGAATTTAATAGATATAAATGGTATATCTTGAGAGTTGCTTCCAATTGTGAAGAGAAAGTGCGCCAACATATATTGGAAAATTCTATGAGATTGGGTGTTAATGATTACTTTAAGGAAGTTTTTATTCCATATGAAGAGCTAAGTGAAGTAGAGTTGAAATCTAAGAAAATTGCTACACGAAGGAAATGCTTTCCTGGTTATGTCTTTTTATACGTGAATTTATGCGATGAAGTATTGAATTTTATCAATAATATACCAAAATCTCTTAAGGTTTATGGATTTTTGAAAAACGGTAATATTCCAAAGGTGATTTTGGATGATGAGATTCACTCAATGTGTAATGCACTTTATAATGCTCAAGAGACAAAGAAGTTAGGTTATGGTTATGAAAAAGGTGAAAAAGTGAAAATTAATGATGGTCTTTTTCAAAATTTTACTGGTAAGGTAAATATGGTAAACGATGAGAAAAAAATTATTAATGTGGAAGTATCGATTTTAGGTAAGCCGACAATAATAGAGCTTGATCTGGCTCAAGTAGAGAAAATAGAGGATTAATTATGAGTGTTATAGTTGCTAAGATTAACTTACTTATGGAAGCTGGGAAAGCAGTTCCAGGACCGAAAATTGCTTCAGTACTTGGTCCACGTGGTATACCTGTTCCTAAGTTTTGTGAAGCTTTTAATAAAGTTACTAGTGCTGCTAACGCTAATTATAAAGTAGGCGATTTAGTAACAGTGCGAATTTCCATAAAGGATGATCGCTCTCATGATTTTACTGTCAGCGGTCCGCCTGTGGCTTATTTACTTAAGCAGGAGGCTAAATTAAGTAAAAGTTCTGGTAATCCTGGTAAAGAATTAGTGGCTAAATTACCTATGTCTGCTATAATTAAAGTAGCAAAGTGCAAGATGGTTGATATGAAAGTGGATAATGAAGATTCAGCAGTGAAAATGGTTGTAGGCACTGCAAAATCTATGGGTATAGAAGTTGTGGAAGGTTAGGTAAATGAATACATATAATGATAATCCTAAGCAGTGTTTGAAGAAGATTGTTGAGTCTACTTCAGCAAAATTTAATGAATCAGTTGATATTGCGGTCAATTTAGGCGTAGATTCACGTAAATCTGAAGAGCAGGTGCGTGGTACAGTAGTTTTGCCTAAAGGTATCGGGAAGAATATTAAAGTAGCTGTTTTTGCTCAAGATAAACATTTATTAGAAGCTGAAAAAGCTGGTGCTGATATTGCAGGAGGAGAGGATTTAGTTGAAGAAATAAAAAAAGGTAGAAAGTTAGATGTTGATTGGTGCATTACTACTCCTGATTTTATGGCAAAAATCACTCCTATTGCAAAAGTATTGGGTGCTAAAGGGCTGATGCCTAACCCTAAATTTGGTACTGTGACTTCTAACATTGCAGAAGCTATTAAAACCATTAAGTCTGGTCAGGTAAAATTTAGAACAGATAAAAATGGTGTTATTCATGGTAAATTAGGAAATATTAAATTTGATATTGATGACTTGCTAGAAAATTTAAAAGCCTTTCTTAAAGTAATTAAAGATAATAAACCTATTTCTGCGAAAGGAATTTACTTTAAGGGTGTTTTTTTAAATTCAACTATGGGTAAAGCTTATAAGATAGGCAAAGTGGAAGATATAATTTAAGGGAGTGATACCGTGAAGCGTAAAGATAAGGATGAATTTATACAGAGCACAATAAACGTATTTGTAAATAATGATTTCTTGATATTAGTAAATTTTAAATCTATAAATGCTAATGATTCATTAACTCTGAGGAATAGTCTGAAGTCTATAGCAGGTGGGGTATTAGTAGTTAAAAACACTCTAGCGCGCTTGGCTTTGGAAAGGACTGGTAAATTCTCTTATTTATCAGGCAAATTTTCCGGTCCTGTTGCTATTATATACTCTAGTGGCATAGTAGAAGCTGCAAAATTAATAGTTGATTTTACTAATGCTAACAAAGAAAAAATGTCTGTGATTTGCGCAGCTCATTTAAATGAATTGTTAACAGTGGAAGATGTTAATAAACTGGCTAAGTTGCCTTCTCTGGATGAATTGCGTGTTAAAATTATGCGTTTAATATCTTATGATATTCCTGCTCGGTTAGCGTTGTCTATTAATTCATCTTCTATGAGGCTTATGAGAGTTTTGGATTATTATAGTTCTAAAAAATAAATTTGTTGTTAAGTAAGGTGGTAATTATGAGTAATGTAACAAGTGATTTGGTTGATAAAATATTATCTTTAAACCTATTAGAGGCTTCTGAACTTGTAAAAGTTTTAGAAGAGAAAATAGGGTTGCCTGCTGGTTCTTTTCTTGGTGGAGCTGTTGGTGCTGGGGCGCCTATTGGTGATAATGCTGCTGCTCCTGCTGCTCAAGAAAAAGCTGAGTATAAAGTTGTGATTAAAGAAATTGATGCGAGTAAAAAAATAGGAGTTATTAAAGCTGTGAGAGAGGTTAATTCTACATTGGGTTTAAAAGAAGCAAAAGAGTTGGTTGAATCTTTACCTAAAGATTTGACTGCTAATGTTCCTAAAGACGAAGCAGAAAAAATCAAGCAAAAACTTATTGAAGCAGGAGCAACTAAAGTGGAGCTTGAATAATATTTAATGTATTAATTTTATATTGATATAGCTCTTTTAATTAGTTTGGGGTATTTTAATGGTTGATTCTTCTTATATGTACGCTTCTGGTGCTTTTGTTCCTAGAGTTTCTTATTCTAGGTCGATTGATTTAAAAGATTCTTTATTGGATTTGGTTAAGGTTCAAAAAGAATCATATGATTCTTTTACTCCTAAGAATAAGGGTAATGAAAGACTTGAAGTTATCTTTCATACAATCTTTCCAATAAATGATCCTTTGCGTAGGTCTACTATTGAGTTTATAAGTTGTAGGGTAGATGATCCTAAGTATGATGAATCTGAGTGTATAAAGCGTGGTGTAACTTTTTCTGCTCAGGTTATTGCTTCTATACGTCTTGTTGTTATGCAGGATGGTATTTCTCTTGATGAATATAAATCGATTAAAGAGAGTGGAGGTCATTCTAAACTTGCAACCGTTGTAAAATCTATAGAAGAGCAGAAAGTCCACTTTTGTGGGTTGCCTATGATGACTGATAAGGGCACTTTCATCATTAATGGTGTGGAAAAAGTTATCGTCTCACAAATGCATAGGTCTCCTGGTGTATTTTTTGATAGCGATAAGGGAAAAACTTACAATTCTGGTAAATTGATCTATTCTGCTAGAATTATTCCTTATAGGGGTTCTTGGCTTGATATTGAATTTGATGTTAAAGACCATTTGTATTTTCGTGTTGATAGAAAAAGAAAATTGCCAATTTCAGTTTTATTAAAGGCGTTGGGTCTATCAAATAATGATATACTCGATAGATTTTATGAGAAAATAAAGTATGTAAAACATAAAGATGGTTGGAAAGTGCCTTTTGTTCCTGATAAATTTAAAGGAGTGAGGCTGCCTTTCGACTTAATGGATATTGAAGGTAATGTGCTGCTTAAAGCTAACGTTCGTATTACCTCAAGACTAGCTAAAAAGCTATATGATAATGAATTGAAAGAGTATCTGGTTCCGTTTAATTCTATATGTGGTTTATTCCTCGCAGAAGATTTAATGGATAGTGCTAGCTCTACGAAAATTTTATCTGCTGGTGAATCTATAAAGCTGGAAGACATAAAGAAGCTTGAGTTATTATCTGTAGATGAAATATCAGTGTTGAACATAGATAATTTGTTTGTTGGACCTTATATATTAAATACGCTTTTCTTAGATGAAAACATGTCTTATCAGGATGCACTATATGAAATATATAGAGTTTTGCGTCCTGGTGAAGTTCCTGTTTTAGAGATAGTAGAAGAGTTTTTCCGTAATCTTTTCTTCAGTCCGGAATATTATGATTTGTCTAACATTGGTAGGTTGAAGCTTAACTCTTACCTTGGATTAAATTATGATGAGGATTTAACTGTTTTAACGCATGAAGATATTATTGAAATTGTGAAAAAAATAGTATTGTTACGTGACGGTCAAGGATCTGTAGATGATATTGATCATTTAGGAAACAGAAGAGTAAGATCAGTTGGAGAGTTTATAGAAAATCAATTTAGAACTGGGTTGTTGAAATTGGAACGCGCAATAGTTGATTCTATGTCCACTTCTAGTTTAGATAAAGTTTCTCCATCTGATTTTATTAATCCAAAAGTGTTAACTAATGTCTTAAGAGATTTCTTCAATTCTTCTCAATTATCTCAATTTATGGATCAGACTAATCCGTTATCTGAAATAACACATAAAAGAAGGTTATCCGCGTTAGGTCCTGGCGGTTTAATAAGAGAACGGGCAGGATTTGAGGTGCGTGATGTTCATCCAACTCATTATGGAAGAATTTGCCCTATTGAGACTCCTGAAGGGCAAAATATAGGGTTAATCAACAGCTTAGCTATATACGCGCGTATTAATAAATATGGTTTCATTGAAAGCCCTTATAGAAAAGTGTCAATAGGGTTGTTACTGATCAAATTGAGTATCTTTCTGCTATAGACGAAGGCTCACATCATATAGCTGACACTAGCGTAAAGCTTGATGAAAATAATTGCTTTGTTGATGACATGCTATACTGTAGATATGCTGGTAGCTTCGTCATGGTAAGTAGCGACCAAGTTAGTTACATTGACGTATCTCCTAAGCAGGTAATATCAGTTGCAGCTTCCTTGATTCCATTTTTAGAAAATGATGATGCTAATAGAGCATTAATGGGCTCAAATATGCAACGTCAGGCCGTACCTTTATTGAAGCCTACCGCTCCTCTGGTTGCTACTGGTATGGAGTCTTTTGTAGCTTCTGGCTCTGGTGCTGTAGTTTTAGCAAAACGCGATGGCATAGTTGATAGTTCTGATAGTAACTCTATAGTTATACGTGCTTTTGATAAAGAAAGGGTTAACTACTTGGACGTAGATATTTATCATCTAAGGAAATTTCAGCGTTCTAACCATAATACTTGTATTAATCAAAGACCGCTAGTGTGCGTAGGTGATTATGTTAAAAAGGGTGATGTAATAGCTGATGGTCCTGCAATTAACAGTGGTGAGTTGGCGCTTGGTAAAAATTTGCTAGTCGCTTTTATGTCTTGGCAAGGTTATAATTTTGAAGACTCTATTATTATTTCTAGTGAAGTTGTTAAAAAAGATCTCTTTACTTCTATTCATATAGAAGAATTTGACTGTGTTGTACATGATACCCCTTTAGGATCAGAAAAAATAACTCGTGCTATACCTGGTGTTAATGAAGAAAATCTATATCACTTGGATGATAGTGGTATAGTGAAAATTGGTACAAGAGTTGGTCCAGGCTATATTCTGGTAGGTAAAGTTACACCTAAACCTTCTCTTTCATTGCCTCCTGAAACGAAGTTATTAATGACAATTTTTGGTGAAAAGTCATTCGATTGTGCGGATTCCTCTTTATATACATCTCCAGATGTTGAAGGGACAGTAATTGATGTACAAGTCTTTACACGCAGGGGGGTTGAAGAAAATGAAAGGGCATTACTCATCAAACAAAAAGAGATAAATGACTGTGAGGAAGAGCGAGATTATATAATCAATGTTACTAGTGAATATTTCTATGATGAACTGAAGAAACTTCTTATTAATTCTGGTTCTCAAGATCGAGAAAAATTTGACTCTATTGAACGTGAGCAATGGTGGGGTATAGGATTAAAAAACCAATCCATTTCTGAGCAAGTTAAGAGCTTAAAAAAAGATTTTGATGAAAAAGTATCACATGCAATAGCACAGTTTAAGCGAAAAGTAGAAAAATTACATGAAGGTTATGACCTGCCTCAAGGTGTGTCGATGTCAGTAAAAGTTTTCATTGCTGTGAAACATAGTCTGCAACCAGGGGATAAAATGGCTGGTAGACATGGAAATAAAGGTGTGATTTCTCGAGTTGTGCCAGTGGAAGATATGCCTTATTTGGAAGATGGTACTCCTGTTGATATTATTCTTAACCCTCTTGGTGTTCCTTCACGAATGAATGTAGGGCAAATACTGGAAACGCATGTAGGTTGGGCTTGTAGAAAATTAGGGGAAAAGGTAAGTAATATTCTCGATGAGATCAATAAGATCAAAAGTGCTTTTTGCAAGGGAATTAGGTCCCTTAACGATGATAATTTTACACAATTTGCAGTAGCATACCTTGATAATAAAAAAATTGAAAATATTGATGATGATGAAATAACGGCTTCTGTTTTAAATACACCTAATAAGAATGCACTAAATGACGAGTTGAATGAGTTAGTAGAGAACTATTTGAACTCTTGTAAAAGTTCATACAGCAATTTACGTAACTTCCTGATTGAGGTTTATAGCTATGGCAGTAACGTATCTATCTGTAATGATATTCGTAATATTAGTGATAATAATCTCATTGAATTTGCACGCAAATTACGTGATGGCGTTCCTGTTGCTGCACCTGTATTTGAGGGTCCAAAAGATGAACAAATAGCAAAATTATTTGAACTTGCTGGTTTAGATAACTCTGGACAAGCTGTATTATATGACGGTTGCAGTGGTGAAAAATTCGACCGCAAGGTTACAGTTGGTTACATGTACATGCTTAAGTTGCACCACTTGGTTGATGGTAAAATTCATGCGCGTTCAGTAGGGCCTTATAGTTTGGTTACTCAACAACCTCTTGGAGGAAAATCTCATTTTGGTGGTCAGCGTTTTGGTGAAATGGAATGTTGGGCATTACAAGCCTATGGTGCTGCTTATACTTTGCAGGAAATGTTAACTGTGAAGTCTGATGATATTAATGGTAGAGTTAAGATTTATGAATCGATAATAAAAGGTGACAGTAATTTTGAATGTGGAATTCCTGAATCCTTTAATGTGATGATAAAAGAACTACGTTCTTTATGTTTAAATGTAGATTTAAAGCAAAATGATGTAGTGATTGAAGATATATCTCACACTAACATTGCACAACCTTTTAATGAGGTTAGCATATCGATTGCTAGCCCTGAAAGTATTAAGCGTATATCTTGTGGTGAGATAGAAGATGTTTCAACTGCAAATTATCGTACGTTCAAAGTTGAGAAAGGTGGATTATTTTGCCCTAAGGTTTTTGGCCCTGTCAATGACGATGAATGTTTATGTGGAAAATACAAAAAAAGAAGACACAGAGGTCGCATATGCGAAAAATGCGAAGTAGAAGTTACATCTTCTAAAGTAAGAAGAGAAAGGATGGGTCATATAGAGCTTGCATCTCCTGTTGCTCATATATGGTTTTTGAAATCGCTTCCTTCAAGAATTGGAGCATTATTGGATATGTCTCTCAGAGATATTGAGAATATTTTATATAGCGATAATTATATCGTAATAGATCCTCTTGTTTCGCCTTTTGAAAAAGGTGAGATTATTAGTGAAAAAGCTTATAATGAAGCTAAAGATAGCTATGGGATCGATAGTTTTGTAGCTATGCAAGGTGTTGAAGCTATAAGAGAGTTGCTAACGCACCTTGATTTACATGAAATTAGGAAGGATTTAAGACTAGAATTAGAATCTGTTGCTTCTGAGATAAGAAGAAAGAAAATTATAAAGAGATTGCGTATTGTTGAAAACTTCATTAAATCTGGAAATAGGCCTGAGTGGATGATACTTACAACTATACCTATTTTACCACCTGATTTGCGTCCTTTGGTATCGCTTGAGAGTGGTCGTCCTGCAGTTTCTGATCTGAATCATCATTATAGGACTATTATTAATAGAAATAACAGGTTGAGAAAATTGTTGAGCTTAAATCCTCCTGAGATTATGATTCGTAATGAAAAAAGGATGTTACAAGAAGCAGTTGATTCTCTTTTTGATAATAGTCGTCGTAATACTTTGGTAAATAAAGCTGGTGCTGTTGGATATAAAAAGTCCATTAGTGATATGTTAAAAGGAAAACAGGGTCGTTTTCGCCAGAACCTCTTAGGAAAAAGGGTAGACTACTCTGGACGTTCTGTAATAGTTGTTGGTCCAACTTTGAAACTAAATCAGTGTGGATTACCAAAAAGAATGGCTCTTGAACTATTCAAACCTTTTGTTTACTCAAAGCTTAAGATGTATGGTATGGCTCCAACTATTAAGTTTGCTAGTAAGTTGATAAGAGCAGAAAAACCAGAAGTTTGGGATATGCTTGAAGAGGTAATAAAAGAGCATCCTGTTTTGTTGAATAGAGCGCCTACGCTACATAGACTTGGTATTCAGGCTTTTGAGCCAATCCTTATTGAAGGCAAAGCAATACAGCTTCATCCGCTTGTCTGTACGGCGTTTAATGCTGATTTTGATGGTGATCAAATGGCAGTGCATGTGCCAATTTCATTGGAAGCTCAGCTTGAAGCTAGGGTGTTGATGATGTCCACTAATAACGTTTTAAGTCCTTCTAATGGCAGACCGATTATAGTTCCTAGTAAAGATATAGTACTTGGTATATATTATCTGACTTTACAAGAACCTAAGGAAGATAATTTACCATCTTTTGGTGCTTTTTGTGAAGTTGAGCATTCCTTGAGTGATGGTACTTTACATATTCATTCTAGTATAAAGTATAGGATGGAGTATATTAATAGCAGCGGTGAAACTCACTATAAAACTGTTTGTACAACTCCTGGCCGTTTAATATTATGGCAAATTTTTCCTAAGCATGAGAATCTAGGCTTCGATCTAATAAATCAGATATTAACAGTCAAGGAAATAACTGGTATAGTTGATTTGGTATATCGTAACTGTGGTCAAAGTGCTACAGTGGCATTTTCTGATAAATTAATGGTACTTGGCTTTGAGTATGCCACATTTTCTGGTGTCTCTTTTGGTCGTTGTGATATGGTTATACCTGAAACTAAAGCTACACATGTTGATCACGCGAGGGGTGAAATTAAGAAATTCTCTATGCAATATCAAGATGGGCTAATAACTAGAAGTGAGAGGTATAACAAGGTTATAGATGAATGGTCTAAGTGTACGGATATGATAGCTAATGATATGTTAAAAGCAATATCTATATATGATGGAAATAGTAAGTACAACTCAGTGTATATGATGGTTAACTCTGGTGCAAGGGGTTCTACTTCACAGATGAAACAGCTAGCAGGAATGCGAGGGCTCATGACCAAACCTTCTGGTGAGATTATAGAAACACCTATAATTTCTAATTTCCGTGAAGGATTGAACGTATTTGAATACTTTAATTCTACTCACGGTGCGCGTAAAGGTTTAGCTGACACTGCACTTAAAACTGCAAACTCTGGATACTTAACTCGTCGTTTAGTTGATGTATCTCAAAATTGCATAGTTACAAAGCATGACTGTAAAACAAAAAATGGTCTTGTTGTGAGAGCTACAGTTGAAGGAAGTACTATAGTTGCATCTCTAGAGAGTGTTGTGCTGGGTAGAACAGCTGCAAATGATATATATAACCCAGTGACAAAAGAATTATTAGTAAAAGCAGGGGAATTAATTGATGAGGATAAAGTAAAGCAAATCAGCATTGCAGGTCTTGATGTTGTAAAAATTAGATCGCCTTTAACTTGTGAAATAAGTCCTGGTGTATGTTCTTTATGTTATGGAAGAGACCTTGCAACTGGTAAAATTGTTTCAATAGGTGAAGCAGTTGGTGTTATAGCTGCTCAATCTGTTGGAGAGCCAGGTACTCAGTTAACGATGCGTACTTTTCATATAGGTGGAGTAATGACTAGAGGCGTTGAATCCTCGAATATTATAGCTTCTATTAATGCTAAAATAAAGTTAAACAATAGTAATATAATTATAGATAGAAACGGAAATAAAATTGTGATAAGCCGTTCCTGTGAAGTCGTGTTGATTGATAGCCTTGGTAGTGAGAAGTTGAAGCACAGTGTACCTTACGGCGCTAAGCTTTATGTAGATGAGAGTGGGTCAGTAAAAATTGGCGATAAAGTTGCGGAATGGGATCCTTATACATTGCCTATTATCACGGAGAAGACTGGTACAGTGTCTTATCAGGACTTAAAAGATGGAATTTCGATCACTGAAGTGATGGATGAATCTACAGGAATATCAAGCAAAGTAGTAAAAGACTGGAAATTGCATTCTGGTGGAGCTAATTTACGTCCTCGTATTGTGCTGCTTGACGATAATGGTAAAGTAATGACACTCGCAAGTGGCGTTGAAGCATGTTATTTTATACCAATCGGTGCAGTGCTCAATGTACAAGATGGTCAGAAGGTTCATGCAGGTGATGTTATTACAAGAACACCAAGAGAGTCAGTTAAAACTCGTGATATTACTGGTGGTTTACCGAGGGTTATAGAGTTATTTGAAGCACGTCGTCCTAAAGAGCATGCTATTGTTAGTGAGATAGATGGCTATGTAGCGTTTTCTGAAAAAGACCGTAGAGGAAAACGCAGTATATTAATTAAACCTGTAGATGAACAAATTTCTCCAGTTGAATATTTGGTATCAAGAAGTAAGCATGTAATAGTCAATGAAGGTGATTTTGTACGTAAAGGTGATCTATTGATGGATGGTGACCCTGATCTCCATGATATTTTACGTGTGCTTGGGTTAGAAGCTTTAGCGCACTATATGATTTCTGAAATACAGCAAGTTTATAGATTGCAGGGTGTTCGTATAGACAATAAGCATTTAGAGGTGATCTTAAAACAAATGCTACAAAAAGTGGAAATTACTGATCCTGGTGATACTATGTACTTGGTTGGCGAAAGCATTGACAAGCTGGAAGTTGATAGGGAAAATGATGCTATGAGTAACTCTGGCAAACGGCCTACTCATTATCTTCCTATTCTGCAGGGGATTACTAGGGCAAGTCTTGAAACTAGCTCCTTTATTTCTGCTGCCTCTTTCCAAGAGACAACAAAAGTACTTACAGAAGCAGCATTCTGCGGGAAGAGTGATCCTTTAAGTGGATTAAAAGAAAATGTTATAGTAGGAAGATTAATTCCTGCTGGTACAGGTTTGATTATGAATAAGATCAGAGCACTTTCACTTTGTGATAATGTGGATAAATATGAAAAATATTTTGATATTGAAACTTATGACGAGGAATGGTTGATGGATAATGGTTGTCATTTACACTCTGGTGAGGAAGAGAGCGTAGTGGCATACGATCAGTCGAATTGAGTACAGCTAGTGTGTCTCTTGACCAAAAAAGCCAATAATATTTTCTTTCACTTCTGTGCTATCTGTCATGTTATTTACTCTCACACGAAATTCAGATGAGCCTTGAAGCCCGCTACTGTACCAACCTATGTGTTTGCGGGCCATCTTTATTCCTGTGTCATTTCCATAGTACTCAAGAATATTGTCGTAATGCTCGAGTATGATGCTTAATCTCTCTGAAGCTGTTGGCTCAGAAGTTTCACTTCCACTGAGAAAGTTCATTGCTTGATTAATCAGCCAAGGTTTACCGTAGGCACCACGACCTATCATCACTCCGTCTGCTCCAGATTCTTTGAGAGCATTCTGAATATCATTTAAATTTTTAATATCGCCATTTACTATAACTGGAATTTTCACTTGCTCTTTAACATTTCTAACGAATTTCCAATCTGCTTGACCATTATAAAGCTGCGCTCTTGTTCTTCCATGCACAGTGATCATTTTTGCTCCTAAGTCTTCGGCAATTTTCGCAAGTCTCGAGGCATTGCGATTTTCATCGTTCCATCCAGTGCGCATTTTCACCGTAACTGGCATATTCACTGCTTTGACCACAGCTTCAATTATCTCAGCGGCTTTTTTCTCATCACGCATTAGCGCTGATCCTGCATAACCGTTTACAACTTTTTTAACAGGGCAACCAAAGTTTATGTCTATAATTTTTGCTCCCATGTCCTCGTTTAATTTTGCAGCCTCCGCCATAACATCTGGCTCACACCCAGCAAGCTGCACAGCAGTTAATGCATCGACTTTTGCTTTTTGCAAACTCTGGCGAGTTTGCATAATCATAGCTCTGCTTGCGATCATCTCTGAAACTAACAAACTTGCACCAAGTTTCTTCACAATACTTCTAAACGGATAATCAGTCACTCCAGACATTGGAGCTAAAATAACTGGAGAATCAATTGTCAAATTTCCTATTTGGAGGGGCATAAGGTCAATGGTAATTTTTCATTGATTACATAATGCAACACAAACTTGCATTCTCCCTTGAAATAGAAGACTGAGATGTTTTCGTCCTTGGCGGACGCTTACGATTTCTTAGATCTTCCTTACATTTCTCATCTTCTATAAGCGCTCTTGTAAATTCTTCTCTTTTCTCATTCAAATCAAATTTATATTCTGATAACTTTTTGTCAATTTCGTCAAATGATTTGTCTTCGTTAAGCATTTGTGTAATTTTTACCCCGTACTAAAATTTCAGATATTATAGCCTTTTACTTGTTTCCGGACAACCTCTTAGTTGGGGAAATTCTTATGTCTAATACCCATTCCTCTTTTTGCAGTTCTCTTTTAACAATATTTAGCACATTATCTGGCAATTGATTACCAAATGAGTCACAGTAATAAGCTCTAAATTTTTTATCACCTGCATCAGGTTTAATAACCAAAGTTACCCAATGATTGTTGTTAATATGAAGAACCGAAGTAAATATCAATTTAGAATTTTGTTTTAATTCACCTCTATAATTCTGAAGAAATTCTTTTGTGAGTTCGTCCCAACCATTAGAATAGCTAGGAGCAAGAAAATAGACATTATTATTACTATGTTCACTTTGTGAGTACCCATACACAACTCTTGCAATATGTGTAATGTCATCATCACATAACCAGTAAGCATAATTTCCTCTGTTTGTCTGATGCACAAGAGTGTCCAAATTTTCATGAAACTCTTTACCACCCAAACCACTATCTTTTGAAGCAATAGAACTTCTGCGACTACTGTTCTCTGAAACAGTTGACCCATCTTCATTATCTGGTCCAGGAAAAATACCACTATCCTCATCTGGAGTTTTTTGCTCACCTTGACTTGCTCTTTTTCCATTAATATAACCCTTCGCTAAGTAAAATAAAGGTTCAACAACCATTTTGTATGCTACTGTAAGAATTGTTCCCATTAAAACCCAAACTACGGGGTTAGAGATGAGCATAGCAAGTGGAAAGGTCAATAGAGGGGATCCTATTACCGCCCCTAAACAGCCAGCAGCGAATGTGGCTGCTAGGCATACACAAGTAGCGTAGATAACGAATTCCTCACCAGCAAAGTAAGTGCTCTCTTTCTGATTATTTTTTGTAATGCCCAACATACTACACCCTATGAACGCTAAGTTAATTAAATTTAAACAAATTCTAACAAAAAAATCAACCATAATAATTTTAGTAGTATGAGAATATATTGAATATTAAGAGCTTTTGGAGTACAGTAACAATGTTAGTAATAGCACAATATATGCACGATATAGAATATATACGCAAAAACCCTGAAGGATTTGAAAAGGCAATGAAAAGCAGGGGAATTAGAGAATCTACTGCGGAAGAGATATTAGAAATCGATCACGAGAAAAGATCATTAACCACTAAACTGCAGGATTTGAATAGGCAGCGCAATGAAATCACAGAGGAAATAAAAAAGCTTAAAATGAGCAAGAGCCCCTGTGAAGAGCAAATAGAGTTGTCAAAAAGCATCACAAATGAGATAGAGGCAATCAGCTTAAAAGAACAAGCAGAAAAGGATAAGTTAGTGAATGTTTTATCTAACTTGCCGAATATTCCTGCGCAAGATGTGCCAATAGGCGCAGATGAGAACTCTAATTTAGAGGTGAGAAGATATGGAGGAAAAAGACAGTTTGATTTTGTACCAGAATCTCATTATGAACTCGGAGAAAAATTAGGTTTAATGGACTTCGAACAAGCGGCGAGAATTTCCGGATCAAGATTTACGATATTAAAAGGACAGTTAGCTAAGCTTGGACGAGCGCTAATAAATTGTATGCTTGAAATGCATGTTAATGAATTTGGCTATACTGAGGTGTACCACCCGGCTTTGGTGAAAAACGAAGCTATGTATAATGTTGGTCAGCTACCGAAATTTTCTGACGATTCGTATTTAACTACCGACGAATTGAGGTTGATTCCCACAAGTGAAGTGTTTTTAACAAATTTAGTTGCTGACAAAATAATGGAAGAAAAAGAACTGCCTATTCGCTTTACTGCATATTCGGAGTGCTTTCGTAAAGAAGCAGGTAGTGCAGGTCGCGATACCAGGGGCATGATAAGGCAACACCAATTTGGTAAAGTGGAGTTGGTAAGCATCACAACTGAAGACCAATCAAATGATGAGCTTGAGCGTATGACGAGTGTTGCTGAAGAGATATTAAAAAAATTAGAATTGCCATACAGAGTAATGCTGCTTTGCAGTGGCGATATGGGTTTTGCTGCACAAAGGACTTATGACATAGAGGTATGGTTACCTGGGCAAAATAAATATAGAGAAATATCAAGCTGCTCAAATTGTGGTGCATTTCAAGCAAGAAGGATGAACGCTAAATACTCTTCAGAAACTGATAAAAAGATGAAAAAATATATTCACACTTTAAACGGCTCAGCTTTAGCTATAGGAAGAACGATTATTGCCATAATGGAAAATTATCAAAATTCTGACGGGTCGATTGCAATACCAAACGTGTTGCAAAAATACATGAGTAATGATACTGTTATAAGCAAATAATAATTTTGACATATAGAAAAGCGAGGAAATAAAGATGAAGGTTCTGGTTATAGGTTCTGGTGGGCGTGAGCACGCTCTACTTTGGGCTCTAAAAAAATCTCCTATCTTGACTGAGTTATATGTAACTCCTGGTCGCCAAGCTATGAAAGATCTTGGGGCTCTTGTGGATGTAAATATTCAAAATTCAGTGGATGTTACACAATTTTGCAAGAGAGAAAATATAGAGTTGGTTGTTATTGGTCCAGAACAACCAATAATTGATGGGCTTGCTGATGATTTAGTTGCAGAGGGAATAAATGTTTTTGCTCCAAGTCAAGCAACTGCAAAACTTGAGGGATCGAAGTCTTTCACCAAGGGACTATGTAAGCGATATGGTATACCAACTGCCAAGTACGAGTGTTTTGTTGATGAAGGGTTAGCTAAAGATTTTGTACGTAGCAATAAAATAAAGTTTCCACTTGTAGTGAAAGCAAATGGAATTGCAGCAGGAAAAGGGGTGGTTATATGTAATACAGAAAGCGAAGCTTTTTCAGCAATAAATTCAATGCTAGTGGAGAAAAAATTTGGTGAATCAGGTGAAGAAATAATCATAGAAGAGTTTTTAGTTGGAGAAGAAGTAAGTTTTTTTGCTCTTATTGATGGGTTGAAAGTAGTACCTCTTGGGTGTGCAAAAGATTATAAGAGAGTTGATGAAAGTAATGAAAGCCAAAATACTGGAGGTATGGGGTCGTACTCATCACCTTCAATTATAAGTAAGGACATGGAGCAAAAAATTATCCAAAAAATAATATACCCTACAGCTCAAGCATTGGTTAACATGGGTACGTCTTATAAAGGAGTACTCTTTGCTGGTTTAATGATTTGCAAAGATAGCCCAAAACTTCTCGAGTATAACGTTAGATTCGGTGATCCAGAAACGCAATCTATATTACCTAGATTTGATTCAAATTGCGATTTGTTAAAATTGATGTTGTCAGTTGCAGAAGGAAAGTTAAATGTCAAAATGGTGGAACTTAACAACAAATCTACAGTTTGTGTAGTTGTTGCAAGTAAAGGCTATCCGGGTGATTATCAAAAGGGAGAAGTAATTAAAGGATTAGATAAGATTGAAAGCATTCCTGGTGTGTTGGTGTTTCATGCTGGTACTAAATTCGATGAAAGTGGTAACTTAGTTTCCGATGGCGGAAGAGTGCTAAATATAGTAGCAGAAGGGAGCACTATAGAGGAAGCCAAAAGTAAGGTGTACTCAGCATTAAATTTTTTAGAATGGCCAGGGGGCTTCTTCAGATACGATATCGGTAGTTAATGTTAGCTGTCGGTTAGCAGGTGGTTCACAGAAACGAAAAACTTCCTTGACAAACTCCGCCAGCCCCCTTATCATAAAATTGAAGCTATTGTATTTGCTTTCGCCAATCTGCAGATTAAAAGGTAAGGATTACTTAATGTATCAGCGTCTTATGTTCAATTTTTTGCAGTATATAGATACTGTATGTCTTTACAAAACTTCATCTACATCTAGATTTTTATCTAAATAAGCTGAACGCGCTTATAAAGCGTTACAAGACATCAAAAAATGCCAATACTCGACAGAGATAGTAAAAGACTAGCTAATTCGGGGATTCTTTGTCTTTTTTTCTGCTTGGTAAATTTCTTAAACATTTGCAGCATAGGTGAGTTGCAATTAAAAGCAGCTAAATCTTGCTTGTCAAGCGTTTAAAACATAAAAAACGCCAATATTTTAAAGCAGATAATAACCCCAGGGCTTCTTTTGCCTTTTTTTTCATTTGGTAAATTTCTTAAATATTTATGGCTAAACGACAATCGTCATCCCGCAGCGGGATCTGGAGATACCGCGGCGGTATGACGTAGGGAAACCTTTCTTGGGTTAGCTATAAAACTAATCAGCATCTTGTTTAGCACATATAAATTAAGTTTCACAAATATAGTGCTAAACCTTGAAAATATGTTATAGCTACTTCTTCCAATTTAGTGGTGGGTTTTGACAGTACACATGTTATTTTACTAGCTACCAACTCAAGTGTCACAGAAGTTGCAATCATTTTAAATGTCACAGAAGTTGCAATCACTGCATTTATATTCTGTACTTTAACATTTACTCTACTTTCTATTAGAGGCTTTACCCCCCTTACATCATTACGTACAGCAGTATGATTTATTTCATTTTCAATTCCACTACTATGCTGCAACAAGATATCCCCATTAACTTTTATTTCAACATTTTTGTCACTACTACCATTGTTAAAATTTAATCCCTCATCTCTTCTACTTTGTCTTTTTTCTTTTAATTTTAATTCAGTTTCTCTTTTATCAAGGGTAGGAAATGGGATGTGAGTTTTTTCCTGACCATCTTGATTTATAGCTCTTGTTGTATTAAAAGCTTCGTTGCTTTTACATGATATTGTATAAGTAAGTGGTGTGTAGATTTTTTCTTCACTATCTGGATATTTTATAGTTATTGTTGCATTAAGAATGTCTTTCAGAATATCATTTTCTCTAGCTATGTCTAAAATTTTTTGAATAACTTTGCGATCATGTAATGCGGCAAGTAACTTATCAGTTACTTTTTGATTATTTTTATGTTTTATGGTTATTGTTGTGTTAAGAATGTCTTTCAGAATACCGTTTTCTTTAGCTACTCTTAACATTTTCTCAACAGCTATACTATCTTTACGTAGTATAGCATAAGCAAGTGGTGTGCAAGTTTCTTCCTGACCATCTGGATATTTTATAGTTGTTGTTGCGTCAAGAATGTCTTTCAGAATACCGTTTTCTTTAGCTACTCTTAACATTTTCTCAACAGCCATACTATCTTTACGTAGTATAGCATAAGCAAGTGGTGTAACAGTTACTCTCCGACCATCTAGACATTTTATAGTTATTGTTGCGTTAAGAATATCTTTCAGAATACTGTTCTCCTTAGAGATTTTTAAAATTTCTTCAATAGCTATACTATTTTCACGCAGTATAGCATAAGCAAGTAGTGTGTAAGTTACTTCCCGGCTATCTGAATGTTTTATAGTTGTTGTTGCGTCAAGAATGTCTTTCAGAATATCGTTTTCTTTAGCTACTCTTAACATTTTCTCAACAGCTATACTATCTTTACGTAGTATAGCATAAGTAAGCGGTGCGCAAGTTTCTTCATGACCATCTGGACATTTTATAGTTGTTGTTGCATCAAGAATATCTTTCAGAATACCGTTTTCTTTAGAGATTTTTAAAATTTCTTCAATAGCTTTGCTATTTTTACATGATATAGCGTAAGTAAGCGGTGTGTAAATTTCTTTCTGACCATCTAGATATTTTATAGTTGTTGTTGCGTCAAGAATGTCTTTCAGAATATCGTTTTCTTTAGAGACTTTTAAAATTTCTTCAATAGTTTTGCTATTTTTACATGATATGGCGTAAGTAAGCGGTGTGTAAATTTCTTCTTGACCATCTAGATATTTTATAGTTGTTGTTGCGTCAAGAATATCTTTCAGAATACTGTTCTCTTCAGCTGCTACTAGAATTTCTTTAATAATTTTGCCATCCTCCCAGAACATAGCATGAGCAAGTGGTGTGTAAGTCACTTCCCGGCTATCTAAATGTTTTATAGTTATTGTTGTGTCAAGAATATCTCTCAGAATACCGTTTTCTTTAGCTACTCTTAACACTTTCTCAACAGCTATACTATCTCTACGTAGTATAACATAAGCAAGTGGTGTGTAAGTCACTTCCCGGTCTAGATATTTCATGGTTGTTGTTGTGTTAAGAATATCTTTCAGAATACTGTTCTCTTCAGCTGCTACTAGAATTTCTTTAATAGCTTTGCTATCCTTCCAGAACATAGCATAAGCAAGTGGCGCGTAAGTCACTTCCTTGTTATCTGGATATCTTATAGTTGCTGTTGTGTTAAGAATATCTTTCAGAATACCGTTCTCCTTAGAGACTTTTAAAATTTCTTCAATAGCTATACTATCTTCATATAGTATAGCATAAGCAAGTGGTGTAACAGTTGCTCTCCGACCATCTGGATATTTTATAGTTGTTGTTGCGTTAAGAATATCTTTCAGAATACCGTTTTCTTTAGAGACTTTTAAAGTTTCTTCAATAGTTTTGCTATTTTTACATAATATGGCATAAGTAAGTGGTGTGCAAGTTTCTTCCTGACCACCTGGATATTTTATAGTTGTTGTTGCGTCAAGAATGTCTTTCAGAATACCGTTTTCTTTAGCTACTCTTAACATTTTCTCAACAGCTATACTATCTTTACGTAGTATAGCATAAGCAAGTGATATAATAGTTGATTCTTTACCCCGATGTTTACTTACTTCCGTAGTAAGAATCCTTTGTTTTTCCTTTTCAGATATTTTTTCTAGTTCTTCAGCAATGCTACTTTTTTTGCCTTCTATTTTTGATGCTAATTTTAAAATACTTTTTTCATCTTTCTCTTTCAATTTCGAATCGTTTACCTGATGAGTCATTTTTTTTCTCAAGGTCTTTCTTATTAAACTAAGCATAACATTTTCTCTCTTCGTGGTTATAATATTTGCTTTTATGAATCAGTTGTGTTGATAATGTATTAATTGCATAGTTCAGACATTGTTTTATAAAGCAAAATTTTAGTAGACCACCTTACAAGAACGTTTCTTGCTAATTCTGAATCCGAAAAAAGGACGCAGTAAAGTTATTTGTAAGGGAAGAATGAAACTTGTAGCTATAGCTAAACTGACTTACGATAATTTGAAAAACCGTCATCCCGCTGCTTGTTAGCGGGATCTAGAGATACCGCGGCGGGATGACGGTTCGCAGTGGTATGACGGTTCGCGGCGGGATGAG
>NZ_CP011148.1:37614-41125 GCF_001758565.1 Wolbachia endosymbiont of Drosophila incompta
TTAATATTGTATTAATAAAAACTTAATAATAATCCTTAATAATATATGAACTAACATGTTTGCAATTTCGTATGACAGAGGAAACAAAAGATGGATATGCTTCCTTATACGTTGCAATTCAGGAAGGTAATATTGAAGCTGCAGAACTACTAATAAAATGTGGCACAAACGTCAATGATCATTATGAACGCAATCGTACGCCACTGCATATTGCCATCGGACGCAAACAATTAGAAATAGCAAAATTGCTGATAAAAAATGGAGCAAACGTTAATGCAAAAACTCAAAATCATGGTAAAGATGATCTAACACCAATGCACTTTGCAGTTTTTGCAAATACGCCAGAATTTATAGAATTACTAGCTAGCCATGGTGCATTGATTAATGAAAGAGAAAGTACCGAAGGGTATACTCCTCTTCACTTTGCTGCTTTATATGGGAACAAAAATATAATACAAGCCTTAATTGATAAGGGACAAGATATTGAAAATGTGGACAATAATGGGCGAACAGCTCTGTTTTTAGCTGCTAGGCAGTGCACTGAAGCAGAAGATGATAGCAGAATAGAAATTATCAAGTATTTGATAGACAAGCTCAAAGCAGATGTAACAAAGAAAGACAATAATAACAATGCAGTACTCTTTCCTGCCGCTAATAATTGCCCTGGAAAAGTGGTAGAATTCATCATTGAGCAATATATAAAAATCTTTGAGTTAGAGAATTTTATCAACCACAAAAATAATGATGGAATGGATGCTTTGGATATTGCGCTGAATAGTGGAAACGAGAAAGCTATTGAAGTATTAAGATCATATGGAGCAGATATCAAGAATAAGGTAGATGGTAGCATTCAAAAAATTACTGCAGAAAAACCAAGTAGTACCCTAGACAGAGCAGAAAGTGCAGAGGTAGCGCCTCCAATTAAGCAAAGAGTATAAAGCTTTTTATAAAGCGATTATAAATTTCAGTAAGTTGCAGAGGCTCTACAATGGGAAGTGTAGTATGTTAGCAGATACAAATGACTAGATAAATTATATTTCATTAAAGTCATTTATCTTGAAACATAAGCAGGATTTTGTATAGTTGTTTCAATTTGGGTCTATATATTGAAACAACGCGTGAAAATGACAGGTCATTGTACAAGAGGTATCTAATTCACCGACAAGAATGCTAGATAAAGACACTTACATTTCAATTATTTCACAATTTCTGTATAATCTTAAAAACTCAATTAGTGCGTTATGAAGATAATAATAGGTAATGCTAGTAAGGAATTAGGGGAATCAGTAGTTAACCGGCTAGATGTTCAACCATCCTCTGCTTGGATATCAAAGTTTACCGATGGTGAGGTAAATGTAGAAGTAGCAAATGATCTATATAATCAAGAAGTATATATAATACAATCTCTTTCTCCCCCTGTGAATGATAATCTTATGGAGCTTCTGCTTATAATTGATGCAGTAAATAGATCAGGAGCCAAAAGGATAGTAGTAATTATCCCTTATTATGGATATAGCAGGCAAGATAGAATTATCAAGAACAATAATGTGCAGTCTGCTTTAAGTGCCAAATTAGTTGCAAATCTTATTCAAACTGCAGGTGCAAGTAGCGTTGCAGTTATTGATTTGCACTCAAGTCAAATTGAAGGATTCTTTGATGTACCGATAACTAATTTGAACTGCTTTGAAGCATTTGTTGACTCTATACACACAGAAAATTTGGCAATTGTTGCACCTGATGTTGGAGCAATTGGCAGAGCACGTGCTTTTGCAAAGACTTTAGAGGAAAAGTACAAGATAGGGTTAAATGATAAGATTATTGTAGTAGATAAATATAGGGAGAAAGCAGGCACATCTCAAGTAATGAACATAATAGGAGAAGTTGCAAATAAAAATTGTGTCATTGTTGATGATATAGTTGACTCTGGTGGAACATTGTGTAATGCAGCTCTTGCTTTAAAAGGCCACGGAGCAAAGTCCGTAATTTCATGCATCACACATGGCGTGCTTTCAGGAAGTGCAGTTGAGAAAATTTCTTCCTCTTCTTTAGATAAATTAGTGATTACGGATACCATACTTCACAAATTTGAAAAAACTGGTAAAATAGAAGTTGTTTCGGTCGTAGATATTTTAACTCACTTTATCCAAGGAGGTAAAGATGCCAGCTAAGTCAACAGAAGACGTTATTACTTCACTAATAGAATTTGCAAATAAGAGAAAAATAACAATTACCAAAGAAGAAATGCTTAAAATTGCACAGCTTGTAAGGATTAAGTTATCAAATGACGAGATTGATCACTACTCCAAAGAACTGACAATGCTGGATTGGATACATGATACTTTATTGCAAGTTAATACTGAAGGTGTTTCTCCTATGCGTTATGGCAGCATAGACAAGGACATTCATGTACGCGATGATGTTATAAATTCTCAAAACATTAAAAAAGAGATATTGTCCAATACAAAACCTGAGCATGGGTATTTCGTAGTGCCAAAGGTTATAAGCAATTCAAGTAAAATAAGGCTCATATCAAATCTATAATAGATCTACTTTCAAAAATAAGACCAATCCGGTAAAGAAGCATTTGTGGGAGTGGAAACCATTTTTTGATTTTTCTTTACTAAGTCTACTAAATATAGTTTAGAGTTGCTTGGTGATTCTGTTCTTGTAAAAATGATTTCTCTACCATTTGGTAACCATGCCGGGGATTCAATTTTATGCCCCTCTGAAAGCAGACGTTCTTCTTTGCCATCTGGCTTCATAACTCCTATGTAAAATTTTCCTGACTGAATCTTTGTAAAAGCTATCAGATCTCCTTTTGGCGACCAAACAGGCGTAGCATATCTTCCACTTCCAAAACTAATTCTTTTAGGTTTTTTACTTTTGTTAGTAAAATCGATAACGTACAGTTGCTGACTCCCACTTATATCAGAACTAAAAGCCATATACTTTTGATCTGGAGAAAAAGAGGGAGAAGTGCTTATAGCTGAACCTTTAGTAATTTTTTTTGTTCGTTTACTACTTAAATCCAAAGATAATATATTCGTTTCACCACCCAATGAGTGGGAAATTAAAAGAGATTTACCATCGGGAGAAAATCTTGGTGCAGAAACAACTCCTTCAAATGCGCTGATTATTGATTCAGTGTTATCTTTTAAATTTTTTAATATTATATAACTTTTACCATTTGCGTACGAGATATAAACAATACCCTTTCCATTTGGTGAGAATCTCGGTGTTGACACAAATCTATCGCCATTTGTTAAGTATTTTATATTACTTCCATCTTGATTCATCACAGCAATTTTACGCACAGATTTGTAGTTGCTATCTTTTTCTTCAGCGATATACGTGATTTTTGTGTTGAAGTGCCCTTTCTCACCAATTAATCTATCATGTATCACATCCGAAACGAGGTGACCAATTTTTCTCCAGTCTTTTGCTGGAAAAACAACTGACTGAGTAAGTAATTCTCTTTTTGTAAAAGCGTCAAATAAACGAAATGATAGCT
>NZ_CP011148.1:41132-48088 GCF_001758565.1 Wolbachia endosymbiont of Drosophila incompta
ACTACCAGATATTTCGCTTAAACTTACTGTGACTACAGTATCGCTTTTCCAAGATTTAGATTCAGCTTCCGCGCCACGTTTTACATTAAATAAGCCACAATTAGATAAATTTGTTCCTATTACCTTTGCAATATTTTCGCTTAATTCGCTTTCCAACGCTGTTTTACATGTACATTTAGATACAACAAGACCAATGTTACCAACACTGCTTTTTTTTATATCAACATATAAAGCAGCTTTTGTAAAATAAGGAATAAATAACGAAATAAATAACACCAGATGAACGAATAGCTTCATTCATTTCATACCTGTTCTATCTGAACCTCAATTATAGGCCTTTTTAGTAAATATTCCTTTAAGATACTCAATATTGAACTTTCAATCTTATTTTGAATTTTTTTTGTTGGCTGCAAACTAAACAACGACTCAACTTTCTTGACAATTTTCTGTATGGTAGCTGCATCTTCTAGCACTTCAAAAACACCAGGTACAAATACTTTTGGTTTAGCAAGCAATTTATTTTTCTTGTTTACAACTGCTGTTACCACAATAACTCCGGCATCTCTCATTCTTTTACGCGTTTTTATAACACTGCTCTCCGGATGACGTAGCAACATACCATCAATACCAAAGTAGTCAACATCAATTGAATCAACCTTTCCTCCGTTCTCCAAATTAACAATATCACCTGGTGCAATCATTATTGCTTTTGCCACACCGCACTCTTTAGCAAATTTTACATGTGCATGCGTGTGAATATATTCGCCGTGAACTGGAATAGACATCTTCGGTTTTATTAAAGAATACATTTCCTTTAGCTCTTCTCTTGTTGGATGCCCAGAAGCATGAACATGCTCTGTTTTTTCAGTAATAACTTCTACCCCCATCTCAATAAAGGCATTGAGCATGTTGTGCGCACGAGTTTCATTTCCAGGAATGATTTTTGACGAAAAGATCATGGTATCACCTTGCTGCATTTTAAATGCTTGATGACTCTTAGCAGCAAGTCTTGCGGTAGCTGCCAGTGGCTCACCTTGACAACCTGTGCAAAGTAGCACCAGTTCTTCCCTTGGAAAATTTACTGCTTCCTTTGCTTCAAGAAACTGAGGAGAATCAGTTAAATAACCACTATCTTGCGCAACTTTCACTATTCTCCATAAAGATCTACCAAGTAAAACTACTTTTCTATTTAGTGCTTTTGCAGCTTGGCTTATCGTTTCAATTCGTGCCACATTTGAAGCGAATAGCGAAACAGCAACTAATTTTTTAGACCGCTTTATTATGTTATAAATATTATTATAAATTTCACCTTCTGACTCAGGGTGATGCTTGCTTAATATATTGGTTGAATCGCAAATTGCTGCAAGCAGGTCACCTTTATCGCCAATTTCTTTTAGACGCTCCATATTAGAAGTTAATCCAACAACAGGTTTTGGATCAAATTTCCAGTCTCCGGTATGGAGTGCACTACCCATTTCAGTGCTAATTAATATTGAATTTGCCTCAGGAATTGAATGAGTTACATTTATAAACTCGACGGTAAAAGGACCCAAATTTATGCTGCCATTTATGTCTACCTCTTTCACAGGCACTATACCTTCCAATCGAAATTCTTTTAGTTTCTCTTTAAGAAAATTAACCGTAAACTTTGTTGTATATATGGAGCACTGCAACTCTTCCCACAAGTGGGGCACTGCACCGCAGTGGTCCTCATGTGCATGTGTAATTATTATTCCAAGTAAATCTTTTTTTCTTTGAGCAATAAAATCTATATCAGCAATGAGCAGCTCAACACCTGGCATAGTTTCATCTGCAAAACCAACACCAAGGTCGATCATAATCCACTTACCTTGGTAATGATATAGGCTAACATTCATCCCGATTCTTCCTACTCCCCCAAGCGGAAGAAATAAAAACTCATTTTTGTTTATATTCATTAAATTTAAATTATTAAAACCTGAGAATAGCAAAACTTCGACCTTAAATAAAGAAATTTATTGCTTTTACATAGTTTTAAGGAACTAAGAAGTTTCTGTTGGCTAATAATAACACTATTGTTAAGTTTTCCATTAATAAGGTCAAAGAATTGCAGGATTAACCTTTTACTTGTTTCCGGACAACCTCTTAATGTCATTTAGCAGATTTCTTATTTTTTTTTTACTTTACTAAAAAACCCTTCAGATTGCTGTTGTACACTTGCATTTTCCTCTTCTTCAAGCGCTTTTAATAGTTCAATTTGCTTTTTAGTTAAATTTTTTGGATTTAAAGTCTCAACTATTACCTGTACGTATAAATCACCACGAGCATGTGAGTTCATATATGGCATACCCTTTTCCCTACAACGTAGTTTGGTACCAGTTTGAGTGCCTTCAGGGACCTTTACTTTTATTTTAGCTCCATCAATTGATTGAATATCGATTTCACCACCAAGCACTGCTAGTGTCATTCTTATAGGCACTTTACAGTGTAAATCTGCTTTATTTCTAGCAAAGATTTTATGGAAAATTATTTTCACGTATACGTATAAATCTCCACTTTTTCCACCTTTTGTTCCAGCTTCTCCTTTACCACTTATCCTTACCTTAGCTCCTTCTTCTATGCCTTTTGGAATTGAAACGGATATATTTACTTCATCTCTTCTACGTCCACTTCCACCACATTTCTTACATTTGTTTTGTATTATTTCTCCTTCCCCATAGCATGTAGTACATGTTCTTTCGATGGTAAAAAAGCCTTGTTGAGTTCTAATCCTACCGCTTCCCTGGCATGTGTGGCACTGAACTGGTTTAATTGCTCCTTCGCCACCTGTGCCTTGGCATGTATCACATTTTACATTTGTCACATAATGTATAGGCGCTTGTATTCCTTTAAATGCATCTTCTAAGGTAATTTCAAGATCATAACGTAGGTCTGCTCCAGATACTCCTGTTGTACTTCTTTTTGCTCTCGATCTACTTGCACCACCACCGAATCCTCCACCAAAGAAGTCATTGAATATGTCGCTAAAATCTCCTGCAGAGCTAAAGCCTTGAAATCCACCAGAAGCACCTTCGTGGCCATAACGGTCATAGCCTGCCCTTTTCTCAGAGTCAGACAGAACTTCATATGCAGCTGTTACTTCTTTAAATTTTTCCTCTGCTTCTTGATTGCCAGGATTTCTATCAGGATGATATTTTAATGCTAATTTTTTATACGCTTTTTTTATCTCATCAATACTGGCATTTCTGCCTACTTCCAGCAGATCATAGTAGTCTTTTTTGCTCATATATAATAGTTTAGTGCTTAACCTTTAAAGATAGGTATTACATATATTAATTTCAAGTGTGACTTCTGTTTCCTATAAAATGTGGTGCACCCTGAGCGACTTGAACGCCCGACCTTTTGATCCGTAGTCAAATGCTCTAATCCAACTGAGCTAAGGGTGCTTTCACAAAGTTAACTTTAGCAGGTTTTGTAGCTTGATTCAATTAATTTGGCTAAAAATAAAACTATTGATTTCTATCATACGTGAACCCCTCACAATTCTCAAACTGCCGTTTCGCATTAGAATTATCAAATTCACTACAAGGAGGAGCAGTTGGAGTAGTATTAGGATCTTGAGAAAAGTAAGGAGGTGGTGCATCATAACGAGAAGAATCTCCATAACCATGCCCTTGTCTAAGACAGCTATCTACCGCTCCTTTAGCTTTCTCGATATTTTCTAATTCTTCCTCATGCTTCATATGAAAAGCTAAACCACCAGCAAAACATACGAGAGAATTAACGCCAAGGATAGCTAAACCCCACACTGGTAAGACTGGGTAAACAGCACAAGCTACCAAAGCTGCCAAAGAAACAACGCCAACCGCAAATTCTATATTTCTGAACGTTTTAAATTTACTATCCAGGTAATCTATTTTTTCTTCTTTTCTAGCCACTTTTCTGCTGCTGTTATACCAAAAACACATACCAGCATGGAAAGCAACACACACAACTGCAGCTACTATACCCAAAGCTAATAGCTTTCTACTGTCTTCTGATTCTTTTTTATTCTCTTTTCTCCCTTGATGAGTGGTATTACCATTGTTAATATTCGTTATATTATTAACCGTAGTGTGACCACGTCCACCGAATAAAGAATCCATCCAGCATTGTAATAGCAAATAGTCCCAAAAGTCTAAACCTCTATTGTGTACATGTATATGTGTAATCTGAGAGCCTGTAGGTTGTGCGTTATTCCCTGCGTTATATTGATCATTTCTGCTTCCTGTATCGTGCCTATTGCTTGAATTTGGATGTGTAAATTCTTCATACACATTTTTAAAATTCTCCTTGCTCCAAGTTAAATTCGGTGTATTATTACAATACTGTAGAAACCCTTCAATATTATTATTATTACCTAATTTCTTTATATAGGCTAACGCATACCTTTTTAAAACACTATCACTTGCTACCATAAATACCCTCTTAAGTTAAGATTAAATTAATAAATATTTATTATAACAAGATAACATCTACTTGTCAACTTGAGCCTGATTCAAGTATCCGTTCAGAGTGTGGCAGAAGAACTTATTCAAATAAAGTAGGTGGTAAAATATAAACATTTTATAAAGTGAAAAATGGACTTTTCAGACCACTGCCGAGCTAAAAAAGCCCTGAAAAACGTGATACTTAGGCCACTTCTTGCTTAAGCTGTACAATTTCAGCTTGAGAAAGGCCAGTGGATTCAGCTATTAAATTAACAGATACACCAGCTTTAAGTAAATTTTTTGCAACTTCGATTTTTCCTTTCTCTATACCTTCCTCAAGTTTGTATTCAAGAATGGCTTCTTCTTTCCGCAGATCCATTATTCTTTCTTCATATGCTACTAAATCTTTTTCATTCCAGCTAAACCTGTCTAATTCATCGTAGGCTAACTTTATTATTGGTGATTTTTCTGCTATATTCCTTAGGTCTTCATCTGTAGTTTCATCTGCATACTGTTGTCTAAGTGAAGAAGGTCGCCCCTCCTCACTCGACTTCAAAATCGTACGTGAGACTTTGCGCCTCATACGGCTTCTCTCTAATTTGGTGCTTGTCATGCACACCTCCTGTGTAATTCATCGTGACAATGCCCATGTAACAAAGATAAATTTTTGATCATATTGTTTCGTCTATTCCGGTCTTTATGATGTATTTCTATTATATCATCACTTTCAAACCATAGTCTACAATTACCGCATTTACTTTGTTGTAACTTCAATAGTTTTATTACTCTCGATGGCTTATCTGGTATTTCTCTAAGACGATTACCCCAATATACCCAATCACCATCATATGAAGATCTGGTTTTTTGCACTTTGATATGTCGTTTAATAACATGATCGCTGTGTATAATAAGATGTATCTTGTTACTTGTCATAAAACGCCAGTTATCGTTATTATACTTTTTAAAGTATTTTCTTTTTATCCAGCATTTCCCTTTGTTTGGGTGCCTAAAGACTGCCCACTTCCAGAGCTTTCTATGTATAGTATTATCCAATGAGCTAAAGATTTTACATGAAACTACCGAAGAGTAATATTGACTCCATCCTCTGTTTATTGGATTGAGATTCCTTATTATTACTTCCTGTGGCGCCCCACGCATTTCTCTAAGTTTATGTTTAATAGCAAATGTATGCTGCTTTATAGAATTACGACTTGGTTTTATTAATAATGTGTAACCTTTTTTACTTTCTTTTGTTGGATATTGTCTTAGAGGTTGTCCGGAAACTAGTAAATTCAAGCATATTCCCTCTTTAACATAACCCTACTCATAGCTAGGTATATGAAATTCTCAGTGGATGTTGTGAGTAAATCATACTCCTTCGATAGCCTTCTATTCCTATTAACCCAAGCAAAAGTCCTTTCTACAACCCATCTTCTTGGCTGTACTTTAAACCCTTGTTCTCTTGTTGGTAGTAGCTCAGGTGGCGTATCTTTGTGCACCCAAAATCTACATGGAGGCCTTTTAACAATTTCAATATCTATGTCATATTCTTCCTTTATGTGATTCTTTAAATTTCTTCCTTGGTATCCCATGTCAGCCCACATTTTTTTAACTTTAGTATATTTTGTTCTCATATTGTTTAATGCTATTTTAATACCATCTCTATCATTTTCGTTAGCAGCGCCTACGTAACAACCTAGTATAAAACCCTGAGTGTCTGTAATTATATGCCTTTTTCTACCCTTTACTTTTTTACTTCCATCATAGCCTTTGATCCCCCCTTTTCTGTAGTCTTTACAGATTGACTATCTACTATACAGGCACTCGGCTGCTCATTCCTTCCTATTTTTCTTCTACTATATTTTGTAATTTCATAATTCATTTTCTCAAAAATTCCCTGCTTCTTCCATTGCCTGAACTGCTCATACACAGTCTTCCATAGCGGAAAATCATTTGGTAAATACCGCCATTGACACCCTGTACGCAATACATAGAAAATTGCTTCTAATATTTCTCTTTTGCTATACTTTGGCGGCCTTCCTCCTTTCTTGTATGATACTCTGAAGTGTTTTTCTATTCTTGCCCATTCCCTTTCGCTTAGATCTGTTGGATACTTTTTTCTCATCTTTACCCCGTACTAAAATTTCAGATATTATAGCCTTTTACTTGTTTCCGGACAACCTCTTATTGAAAATCCAAGAAAATCAAATCCTGGTTTTGTTTCGTCAATGGTTCTTAATGTATGAGAAATTCTTGTTTTAGAGGGCTTTAATTTTAGTCCAATGGTTTCTAACCATTCTTCAACTAAAATTTTTGCTTTAAGAATAATCTCTTCGTTTTCATGTATGATGACAAAATCATCACAGTAGAAAATTACACTAATAGACTTTTGCGCGTTTTTATGCGATATCCTACCATATTTTCTTTTCATGCATTGAAAGAGTTCGTTTGTTAATGCTTTTTTGACATGTTGCTCTAATCCGTGTAATGCAACACAAGCTAGCAACG
>NZ_CP011148.1:48111-52602 GCF_001758565.1 Wolbachia endosymbiont of Drosophila incompta
TTTTGTGGATTGAAGCTTTCCATCTTCCATAACACCCGCTTCTAACCATCCTCTTATGATTTTCTTTAACGCTGGTGTGGTTTTCAAGCAGTTTATTATGGTTAATATTGTCAAAGCATCCAGAAATATCAGCATCTAATACATATGCTGTTTTCTGTTTTAGCACATTAAATATGGCTTCAATTGCATCATGACATGATCTACCAGGTCTAAAACCATAAGTGTTTGGCTCAAGTTTTGCCTCCCATTCTGGTTCCAACACCATTTTTACAAGTGTTTGTTTTGCTCGACACGATATAGTTGGTATACCAAGCGGGCGATATTCCGATGGCTTACCAGGTTTTGGGATCCAGACACGTCTTGATGGCTTTGCTTTCTCTCTTATATCTAAGGAGTTTGCCAATTGCAATCTTTCTTTTTGACTAAGGTTAGCTTTTCCATCAATACCTGCAGTTTTTTTCCCTCTGTTGTCCTGAGTTAACCTTCTAACTGCGATCGTTCTTGCACTTGTTGATTTGAGTAATAATCTCTGAAGGTTGTGCATCTTTTTGATATCATTACATTTAGAGGCTTGGTAAATTCGTTTTTGTAGCTTAAATGAAGATTTCTTCAGCTTTCGCCAAGGAATTCCATTCCATTCATACCTAGCTTTTTGCTGGTCCATAACATATTCACTACTATTCACCACTTTACCTTCCAAATTAAAGTGTTTACGTCTGCATATCCCAGATATTACTTTGGGCATTAGCTTCTTAAACAATCCTTCCACATAGCGGCTTGTGGTTGGCTACCTACTTATATTTAATGAATATAAGAGCTTTTATGTGGTTACTCCGTTCCATAGCTTCGTTTCACGTTAAACTTAGATTCCTACTATTTGCCGGAAGCTGGGAACATCAATAACTAAAGTCTTCAATCTTTAGTTCCCCTTTTGCTTCGTACCATTTTGGTCTATGCGTAGTTCAACCTCTTTTCGCATACTATGCTTTGACGACAATTCAAACATAGGTTCCTCTCGTAATCATATCTAACTCTGTTTGCAGGGATTCACCATGAGGTTTAGTGTTACCTGCTTTTATCTCATGCTTGCATCCCAAAGGTTGCCATCCTTTGAAATGTGAGCCATACATTATCCCCGATGTCTAGGGAAGATGGAATTTAACCATCACAAAACCACGGCTTTCCGGGTCGCACTGAAGAAAAATAACCAACGATCCACTATGCTTTCTAGCTGTTCTTCCTTATTCTTAGGAAATTTAGGTAGTTCAATAAATACAAATTGAAAATCTTTTAAGTCATGCTCATTGGTTTTCTCATCTCTTATAGTGTGGCTGGATATATAATCAAGCTTATCAGGAAATAAATTACAATTAGAGATAGCAATAAAGAAAACCTTCTTTAAATCAATGTACTTACCAGATTTATCAGCTTGCCTTGAGTAAGCCTTAGCAGCATATAGTTGAGCTCGTTTCTCAAAACCTTTATCACGAGCAAACTGGTCAGGTAAGGAAGCAGTATTACTACTACTCCCTCCCTTAGAAACCTTACTATTACCCACAAATATGAGGTTCATGAGCAAGTCTCCATCCTTCTGCTAGATCAAAGAGACGTCTCCACCCTTTCCAAAGAGTAATTGGTCCTGGTTTTGGGTCGCTTTTTCTTGCTAAATGACCTCCAAGTTCACGAAACAGCTTCTTTTATAGTAGGGGCTATATTTGGACATGGTTTCCTGTGTATTTTAACATATAAAACTTTCCATTCTTCCTCAGCTAATAAGGCAGTACATAGTAATGTTGGGTTAGTTCTTGCAATTGATGTAATAAAGAAAATTCTCCAAGCAATAATGCTCATGACTGTTAAATACCTCATTAATCTTTCTGCTGTTCCAAGTCTACATTCCTCAACTTTGAGACCAGATTTTAAAATCTTATGCAATATCTCTATTTTCCATCTCAAACAATACCAACTAACTTTTTCAACAGCTTCTTCAAAAGTACTGACCGGAAAAAAGCATCCACTCTAGAGGACTTGCTTCGGGAGGAGAGTTTTTTTCAACAACATGAATTGCGTGAAGTTGTAGACTCTGTCGGTTTATATTTTATGTGACCTTCTTTACATTTTATATGGCCTTCATGTGATAAATTTTCCGAATCTAATTTCTAAAAACACTGTCCTTTTTTGCTTGTTATCTCTAGCAGGGATTTCAACTTCTACTTTTCCAGCGCAAGGGAGGCCTTGGATAAATGACCATAATTTTTGCTTGTTCCTGGTATGCATGAATTTTTTATTTACATTTCTGTTGTGGCGAGCTCTGACTAAAATTGCTGAGTTAAGATTATGTGCAAGTTCAAAAAAATCATGCATATCTGCTTCTCTGTTACATACAGTTATAGCTTCGGTTTGGGCCAGATCTATAATATTATTTGTTTTCTTTAAACTTTCTAGCCATTTCATACTTTCTTTATCCTCAATATGAACGTTGTTACGATGGCTCTTTAGTCTTTTTTCTTCTTCAGAAATGAGTTGCCTCGAGTAAATCTTTTGATCCAGTATTCCCAGCTTCCGTACTAACAGCAAGGGCTGTATGCATTACTGCTCCTTTTCCAGCAATAGTTCCCAATCCGCTTATGGCTTGAGTATGAAATATAAGTTGTATCTTGAATCACAAGAATTCTTTTATGAGCTTTTGTTCTTTCAACTGTTTTATCAATGTGTGAAGCTAGAATATCGACTTCTTTTACGTTCTCATTTTGAAAAAAACGTTATGCTGCTTTTGCTTCTGACCAACTTCCGCATGCCTCATTAATTGAGCTTTCAGGTAAACTTATCAAACTATCAGCAATCTTTACTAATCGGTCAGTTAATCTTTTATCTCCAAGTACAGCATCTCCAAATTCATTTTTAGCCCATTCATTACTCTCGTTTGCCATTTTTATACCCTCAATATTTGCAAACTTTAATATTGTAATACTTTATTTATAAGTACATTTATATTTGTGGGTAATAGTAAGATTTGATATGCTGCCAACACTTATGTTCAAATTAAAAATGTCATTTATGATACTAGCCACTTCACGCTTTGAGTTTTTGTAAAATCCGCTGAGTGCTGCAATTATAGACTTAACCCTTGGACCAAATGTATCTGGCGTAACACCTTCTGGTAACTTGCTACTTTTTCTTTTTCTGCATCTCCAACAACGACCATGTTCCAATTACTACATAAGGCCTAATTTCCGGAAGATCAACTTTTTGGTGAACATAAGGTTTTTCGCATATTACAAGCTCTCCTCCGCATTCGCAAATATTAGACAACTCTATTTTTACTACTTTATCCGCTTCCATTGTAGCATGAAAATTTCCTTTATGCCCAACCTGATCGCCAACATTCCTTTCGCTTTTTGGCTTGTCCTTTTTTGTTTTGTACAATTCTTTAGAGCTCGGTAGAGATGAATTTTTCGAGTTTAAACCAAGCCTTTCCTTTAATTCAGCGTTCTCTATCTTTAAAGCTTTATTTTCTGCTTTTAAGTTTTCTATCTCTGCTTTCAGTTTTTCTATTTTTTGCTGTAAATTTTTGCAAAGTTCTCAAAGGTTTACCACATTACCTCACTTTTGCTCTATGATTATCTTTATTATCTTGCTTTGTCTACCTTATTCTACCACTCCGCTGAACGGATACAATTTACTAAACAGAAAAAAAGGCAAAAGAAACCCTAGGGTAGCTAGTTATTCACTATCCATTTTTTAAGTTCGCGTTTTTTAATGTTTTAAATAGCGCGTTTCAGCTTGTGTAGGTAAAAACCTAGAAATATTGTGAAGACATAAGGTGCACATAGTGCAAAAAATTAAAAATAAGACGCCAACTACGTTGTTTTCTTGCTGTTTAATCTGCACAGATGAAGATAACTGAATACCTTCAGTTTCATGATAAGGGGGCTGGCGAAGGGTGTCAAGCAAGTTTTTTCGTTTCTATTTCCAATAAAAGTTTGTTATATGGTTATGCAAGAAGTCTATTATAAATGAAATGAATGTGAAAAATATCTTGTTAGCACTTTTAGTACAAATGATATTCAGTTTGCCGCTATTTGCAGCTGATCCTGTTTTGCTCAACTGCATTAAAACTCCGGAAATATATGACCTTGATGCAAGGCCAAAAAATTTTAGCTCTTCAAACAATTTAAGAAGGAAACCTGGTTCTCCAAATAGTGCAATAGGGGAATTAATACACATAGTGGGTAGAATTACTGATATAAACTGCTTACCAATACAAAATGCTGTAGTTTCTATATGGCACGCGAATTCACGCGGCGTGAACCATTACGATAAGAATATAGAGGATGATCTGAATTTTGCTGGATCAGGAAGGTTTGTAGTCAATAATCTTGGCTATTATAATTTTATTACGATAGCACCTGGTAAAATTGGTGATAGAGCTCCACATATCAACTTTCTAGTTCAACATCCGGATTTTCCAGAATTCACAACGCAAATGTT
>NZ_CP011148.1:52642-55237 GCF_001758565.1 Wolbachia endosymbiont of Drosophila incompta
CTTGAAGATTTTGTTAGTAATGGGCTTGCAAGCCTTCTCATAACACCATTTACTTACAGTGATCAGGTCATAAAAACCTATACGTTTAACATTACCTTGGGCGGATATAATAAGTTCTCTAATAAAAGATAAAAAACCTTGCATGTAAGGGAGTCCATAGTAAACTTAAGTGTTATTGTACTTAGGATGTATATGAAAAATATCTTACTGATGTTTTTGCTATGTTTTATGTACAGTTTACAATTATTTGCAACGGAGATACCAGCAATGAAAATAACAATTTCTAAAATTTCGCCCGATTTTAAAACAATAGTAATGGGTTTATTTGAAGACAACGAAACCGTAAATGATGGCGGAGTTTTGCAAGGAAAACAGGTCATAGATAATATAAAGCAATTTAGCGATTTCAATGGAAGTTTTGGTGAATTTTTCTCTACTGCTTTGCCAGAAGAAAAAAATGTTATAGTTGTTGGACTGGGTAAGAAGGATGAATGGAATGAAAATAAAGAATTAAATGTTGGTGGTAAAATATATTGTGAGCTAAGCAGATTAAAAATTAAAAAAGCAGCGGTTTTAATCGAAGGTAGTGCAGCAAATGTTGCATATGGTGCGTTTCTGCGTAGTTTTAAGTTTGATAAGTATAAAACTAAAAAGGATGAGAAAATTACAGAGGTAGAGGAGATTACCGTATTAGTAAAAGATGAACAATTAAGTAATGCTGAAAGATCATTTGAGCACTTAAGGCAAGAAGGTGAGAGTATATTCCTTGCGCGCTCTTTTATAACAGAGCCTTCTAACATTCTATATCCAGAATCCTATGCTGATCATATAAAAAAAGAACTTACTAAGCTTGGCCTTGAAATCGAGGTGCTTGATAAAAAGCAGATGGAAGAGAAAAAAATGGGAGCCTTGCTTGGAGTTGCACAAGGAAGTAGTAAAGAACCAAAATTAGTAGTGATAAAATGGAATGGAGCTTCTAAAGAACAAAAGCCTATAGCTTTTGTTGGTAAAGGTATAACGTTTGACACTGGTGGAGTATCACTCAAACCTTCACGTGGTATGGAGTCAATGAAATATGACATGGCAGGCTCTGCTACTGTGGTTGGGGTGATGCATGCTTTAGCAGGACGAAAAGCAAAAGTAAATGCGATCGGTGTGGTCGCACTTGCAGAAAATGCAGTGGGTGGTAATGCTCAAAGACCAAGTGATGTAGTAACTTCAATGTCTGGACAAACAATAGAAGTGTTGAACACCGATGCAGAAGGAAGGCTCATACTTGCAGATGCTTTATGGTATACGCAAGATAGATTCTCACCAAAATTTATGATTGATCTTGCAACTTTAACTGGTGCTATAGTGGTTGCACTTGGAAATAACGAATATGCTGGTCTTTTTTCAAATAATGATGAATTAGCAAACCGTCTGATTGATGCAGGAAATGAAGTAAATGAGAAGTTATGGCGTTTTCCTATGAATGAAACTTATGACAAAATTATTGATTCACCGATTGCTGATGTTCAAAACATCGCTCCTGCAGGCTCTGGTGGAGATAGCATAATGGCTGCACAGTTTTTACAGCGTTTTGTGAATGAAACTTGCTGGGCACATTTAGATATCGCAGGCACTGCTTGGCACGAGAAAGGTACTGACATTTGTCCAAGAGGAGCAGTAGGTTTTGGTGTAAGGTTACTTAATAAGTTGGTTGAGAAGTACTACGAAGCCAATGATTAAAGGTCTTTATACTGGATTTATGGCTTAGCTACATGAACGTTTATTTTCGAGGCGCAGCAAATGAAAGTAGCTGATACATATTTCTTTTTTTCTGGATTCCAGTGTCAGCTACTTTCATGACACCCTGACAACCGTCATCCCGCTACTTGTTTGCGGCTGAGATACCGCGAATGAATCGCGGTATGACGGTTCGTGGCGGCGTGACGATAAGCTCGTCATCCCGCTGCTTGTTAGCGGGATCTAGAGATACCGCGGCGGTATGACGTGGGACTGCTGTCATCCAAGTCTCCTATGGTGTCATCCAAGTAGCCTCCTATGGTGTCATCCCAGTGCCCAGACACTGGGATCCAGTTGAGCTATTTCAACAAAAATACTGCATGTTGCTTATGATCGTTACTATAGTTAGCCTTTCATAAGTAGCGATGCAACAAAGCCATTCCAGTGTCAAGCACTGGAATGACACCGTCTTGGATGGAAACCAGTGTTGGCTACTCGGATGACATCATAGGGGCGCTGGGATGACACCCTGACAATCGTCATCCCGCTGCTTGTTAGCGGCTAAGAGATACCGCGGCGGCATGACGTAGGGAAACCGTTTTTTGGGTTAGCTATAACAGTAGTCAGGAAACAATAGCTTAAAAAGAGACTTAGTGTTAAATTTCTAATAGATTACTTATAAAAATAAATCTTATGGAAAGCAGAGCTAAGGCTTGGTTCATTTGGCTGATTAGTAACTTGGTTGTTATATTCAGCAACATGCAGATAATTTATACCTTTATAAGTGTAAATCTCGAAAAGGAACTTGGACTTACAATCGCGCAAGTTGCACTGGCTAATTCAGCATATACTTGGACTTTCGCCATC
>NZ_CP011148.1:55272-55399 GCF_001758565.1 Wolbachia endosymbiont of Drosophila incompta
TTCCAGTAAAAAAATTTATTTTTTCTCGTTATCAACTATGATCTTGGGGTTTTTTGTCCTTATTAATAGTGACAATTTCTCCCATTTGATTTTGTCTCAAGTGTTGATTGCAACTGGAGCATCATTT
>NZ_CP011148.1:55404-57548 GCF_001758565.1 Wolbachia endosymbiont of Drosophila incompta
TATTGGTGCTGCTCACACAAGTAGCATATGTTTTTCCGCTGCCCAATTTGGACTAATGTTTTCACTAGGGCAGACAATTTCAAGCCTTTCTGCTTTGGTAATTCAAATACTGTTCTCTAACTTGCTTGCCGAAGATGCATATTGGAAAAATCTGATTGTATGCATAATACTATTTGGTGTGTTGATATTTGTACTTACGCTTTTTTGTCCAAACACACTTCCAGAAAGCAGCTCAGAAAAGCGCACAATAAAAAGCTCTATGAAGACAGTAATGTGCTCTATATTAACAGTGCTAAAATTAAGAGATATCTGGATAACTTCAGTGGTGGGTGCTATTACTTTTGGAACATTTTTAGCACTTAATACCTTGTGGGCTCCAAGGTTACTGGGCAACTCAGAACTCAATGCAATGGAGTCAGGTATAGCAACTGCAATACTATGGCTTGGTCTTGCAGTTGGTGCTCCAATTGCAGATCGAATCTNNAACTTATTTAAAAATAGGAAACATGTAATTTCTGCTTTTGCTTTATTGCAAGGCGTCTCAATTATTATTTTACTATACAGCCATTTAACAGTCCACGTTGTGTACTTTTGTTGTTAGTGATCGGTTTTTTGCGGGAGGACATATGCTTAATTTTACTGTCGGCAGCGAGATTGTGAAACGAAAATACATCAGCACATCATCATCCATTATCAATGGATTTATGTTTATTGGCAGTGGAGTTATAGTGTCAATGTTAGCACTTTTTACAGATCATAAAATGGAACTTTTTGCAATATTTGCGATATTGATAGTTGCCGGTATTTTAAATTATGCAACAAAAGAGACATACTCTAAAAAATAAAGTAGCTGAATCTTGAGTCGATTGCTATATTATATTTACGTATTGTAATATTTATCAATAATGGATCACGTTACAACAAAAGACACAACAGTAACTAAGGCAACGATAGCTGGAGATATAAACCAAGAAATAGGATTATCAAAGGAAGACTATGTTTCGATAATAGATGATATATTGGACGAAATAAAGACAAGCTTGGTAAAGGATGGAATAGTAAAAATATCGTCATTTGGAACATTCTTGGTTAAGAAAAAGAAGGAAAGACCAGGAAATATACCAAATACATCGGAGAAAGTGATGATTCAGGCAAGAAATTCAGTTTCTTTTAGGCCTTCAAAAATTATAAAAAAATCAATCAATAATTAATGAACAAGGAAAAATTATTTTATACGATTGGGGAAGTAGCTGAAGAGCTACATTTGGAACAGCATGTTTTGAGATTTTGGGAAGGTCAATTTCATCAAATTAAGCCTACAAAGCGTAAAGGAAGAAGGCTATATGATCGCAAGTGTATAGAGGCCATAAAGAAAGTAAAATACATGCTATATGATAAAGGATATACAATAAAAGGAGTGCAAAAAGAATTTGGTAATGATATAAAAGTCACAAAGAATTTGTTGCAAGAACTCACCGATTTGAGGGACTATTTAACTAGTAAAATAAATAACGAGGAAAGTAACAAGCAGGCGTGAAACACTACGTCTCGCTAAAATTTTGGAGTTTTGTGAGAGTTTAAAATGTGGCATATAGCCTCATTTCTTATGTTATTAGCAATATTAATAGGCTGTGGCCTGCAAAAACCTGCACCTGTGCTGCTTAAAGGCGAAGAATTTTACGGAAAAAGAGATCTGGAATATACAAGAGAGTACCATTTAATTAGGGAGCCTTCAGTGCAAAAAGAAAGTAGAAAAGCCATCATAAATAGGATATACAAAGATAACAATAATACACAAAATGTGGGGGTAAATTGTAAATTTGTAATGCCAGTTAAAGGTTCAGCTACCTCTTCTGATGAAATGTGTAAGGATGGCATAAAAATTGCTGCTCAAAATGGAACGAACGTAGTTTCCTCTGCACCAGGCAAAGTGATATATGTAGGCAAAGGGCTGAGATGGTATGGGAATTTAATTATAGTGGAACACAAAGATAATTACATGACTGTGTACTCCTATTTAAAAAACATACATGTTGAAATTGGCGATAAAGTAAAGCAAGGTCAAGTAATTGGATCTGCAGGTAAATCAAGCACACAAGATAAAGATCCACAGATGTGTTTCACAATACGACATAATGGCCAAG
>NZ_CP011148.1:57553-68118 GCF_001758565.1 Wolbachia endosymbiont of Drosophila incompta
GATCCTTTGATGCATATGAACTGTAATTGAATTTGGATTTATATGAAATATGATTTTAAAAGTGTTGAAAAATTTTATCAAGATAAATGGGATTTTTCTGTAAGCAAGAGTGGTAAACAAGAAAAGTGTTACGTGTTGGAAATGTTTCCATATCCATCTGGTAAAATTCATATGGGACACTTACGTAACTATGCAATAGGGGATGTGATAGCGCGTTACAAGAGAGCTAATGGATTTGAGGTTTTGCATCCAATTGGCTGGGATGCGTTTGGATTACCAGCTGAGAATGCAGCAAGGGATAACAATATTAGCCCCGAAACATGGACAAAAGAGAATATAGATAATATGCGTACACAGTTGAAATCTATAGGTCTTTCTTATAATTGGGAGCGTGAACTCTCCACATGTGAACCTGACTATTATAAACACGAACAAAAATTTTTCCTGGATTTTTTAAAGCATGGGCTTGCCTATCGAAAAGAGTCATGGGTTAACTGGGATCCAGTGGACCAAACAGTGCTTGCAAATGAACAGGTAGTTGATGGAAAAGGATGGCGATCAGGTGCAGTTGTTGAAAAACGTAAGTTGTCCCAATGGTTTTTAAAGATTACTGATTTCGCTGAAGATTTACTCAAGTGCCTGCAAAGTTTGAAAAATTGGCCAGAAAAAGTCAAAACAATGCAGGAGCGTTGGATAGGAAAATCTGAAGGAGCAACTATAGAGTTTGAAGTAGTTGGCCTGAATAAGAAATTAAAAGTTTTTACAACTTATCCTCATACTTTGTTTGGGGCTTCTTTTTGTGCAGTGGCAGCAGAGCATCCTATTGTGCAGGATTTAAAGAATGGTTCTTCTGTTGTCATCCCAGTGCTTGACACTGGGATCCAGGAAATAAAATCAAAAAGAGAGAACGATGAAAAAATAGGAGTTTACACCGGATTAAACGTCAAACATCCATTTCTTGATAAGGAATTGCCGCTTTACATAGCGAATTTTGTGTTGATGGAATATGGGGAAGGCGCGATTTTTGGTTGCCCTGCACATGATCAGCGTGACTTTGAATTTGCACAGAAATATAATTTGCCGATAATTCCCGTTATTTCTTCAGCCCACTTAGGTGTCATTCCAGCGCGTGACCAGATTTCTTACAATGGATCCCAGTGTCAAGCTACTCAGATGACAAAGGAGGCGTATACTGGAGACGGGACAATGTTTAACTCCGAATTCTTAAACGGATTAATGGTTAGTGAAGCAAAGGAAGCCATAGTTAAAAAATTTGAAGAAAAAAAAATAGGCAAAAAAACAATAAACTATCGTTTGCACGATTGGGGAGTGTCAAGGCAGCGTTATTGGGGATGCCCTATACCTATCATATATTGCAAAGATTGCGGAACTGTTCCAGTGCCAGAAAAAGACCTTCCTGTAGTTCTACCAATAGATGTAGAATTTACAAGTGGTGGCAATCCGCTGGATAAGCACCCAACTTGGAAATTTGTTGATTGTCCAAAGTGCGGAAAGCAAGCAGAGCGTGAAACTGATACATTCGACACCTTTTTTGAATCTTCCTGGTATTTTGCTGCATTCTGTAGTGAAGATAAATCAATAGACAAAGATGCATGTAATCGTTTTATGCCTGTTGATTATTATATAGGTGGGATAGAACATGCAATTCTGCATTTGCTTTATTCAAGATTTTTCTGCCGTGCTTTAACCAAATGTGGCTATTTTGATATTAAAGAGCCTTTCTCTACTTTAATCACTCAAGGAATGGTCTGCCATGCAACTTATAAAGACGAAAATGGTAAGTGGCTATTTCCCGCAGAAGCAAAAGAATTAATAGCGCGAGGTGCAAAAGTTCAAGTGGGCAAAGTTGAAAAAATGAGCAAATCGAAAAAGAATACAGTTGACCCAAACTTTATCATAGAAAAGTATGGTGCTGATACTGCTCGCTTGTTTGTGTTGTCCGACACTCCTCCGGAGAAAGATATGGAATGGTCCGATGATGGCGTGGAAGGTTGTTCTCGTTATGTAAATAAATTGTGGCGTATGGTCATGCAGCTAAGACCTGTAAATATACACTATGATAATGAAAATGTTACGGGTGGACTTCTAGAGTACAGAAAAAAAATTCATAAACTCTTACACGGACTTACAGATGACTTGGAAAACTGCAGATTAAACTGTGTAGTGGCAAAATTTCGTGAGATGACGAATTTAATAGCTGAAATAGACGTAAAAACTGGAAAATCTCTTATTGATGAAGGTATATGTATATTAATCAGAGTAATCGAACCATTCATACCACATCTAGCTGAAAGCCTATGGCAAGAAATAGGAGGTCAACCTTGGCCAAAAGCTGATGAATCATTATTAGTTGACGATACGGTAACTATAGCAGTGCAAATCAATGGAAAATTACGTACAACAATCAAGGTGGCAATTAACTTACCTCAAGAAGAATTGAAGAAAATAGCGATAGACTCTGTGTCCAGTAAGATCGATCAAAGCAAAGTTCGCACTGTATATGCTGTACCAAATAAGATAGTAAATATAGTTATATAAAAGACCTGAGTAGTACGTTTTATATAATCTGATTTTATGGCTATACTTTTTTTGACATGTAGTTATATCTTTTTTAATATAAAGGATATATACTTATGCATTATATATTTTTTTGTATGAGGAGTTATATGAAAATAAAGAGATTGTGCGTTTTGGCTGTGTTGCTTACTTCATCTCTAGCAGGTGCAGCTAGTAATAGTGCAAGTAAGTCAGAAGATAAGTACTATGCAGGTTTAAACTTTGGTGCTGGTTGGGGTGGTGGCTTTAAAATGAAACCTGGTGTTGTTCTTGGTTACCATTATGACCAAAACTCTAAATTTGAACTTGAGGTTCTCAGTAATATTAAGTCATTAAAGAGCATAGGAGCTAGCTTATTGGCAAACTACCGCTTCTATCCTGACCTTGATATTGATCCCGTTAAACTATATGTCAGCGGAGGTTTAGGAGGATATCTCCAAATAACACCTTTTGGCTTTGGTGTTAGTGATACAGTTGATGGTGATGGCAATAGTTCACAAGAAGAAAAAGAAAAGGAAGAAGAAACACAAGGTGCTCCAGAATCAGGTGGTGAAGCTGCTGGTTCATCTGTAGTAGATAAAATACTGAGTTCTATTTCCTATAAACTAAAGTTAGGTGTTGATTATGAAATTACTCCACAGATAATTGGTGCAGTTGGTATGACCATGGGTGGGCAACTAAGTGGTATAAAAGCAAAACAAATACCAGATGCAACTCTAGAGATAGGGGTACGTTATAATTTTTAATGCTGCTACTTAGTTCATAAAGGTAGAGACGATGTTGAGGATGAAATAAACAGCATTAAAAAAAATCCGAAAACGTATTTTCGAATATGGTTTTGAACGCTAGCTATAGATTAGAAAAATAACAAGAAAAAGGGTAAACATACTGTAATTGCTGTTGAATGATGGAGTCCATTATTTTAGCACGAAGTAACGAATTCAGTAGAATAAGTTCTTCAAAAATAATTTAAACTTTTATTAGTAGGAGCAGTCTCATGGAATATTATAGCGATCTCACTAAAAGAAACTTTTATAAGTATCGTTGATGAGAAAGGAAAAATTGTTAAGGAAGAAGTTGTTGCAAGAGAAAGTAAGGCAATAGCTGAATTTTTTCTTGGTCAAGGCAAAAATGACCTTACCCAGAAAAAGTGGAGAGAAAGTGTGGAATGTTTTTTACAAAAAGAATGATGCATCAAATTGTTCTGGAATGCAATAGTTAATAGTGACGTTGTTTGTTATAAAAAATTTCTATGTATTCAAATATTGCAGTTCTAGTTTGTTGAGCAGAGTGTTGTGAAGTATCAATAAGTATTTCTCTTTTCAATGAGCTAAAGAAGCTTTCTGCAACAGAATTGTCGTAACAAGAGCCTTTATTACTCATCTATATTCTTTACAGCTAAGAGATATTGATACCCTTGCGCAGTATATTGTGAACCTTGGTCACTGTGCAGCAGTAGATTTTTAACAGGTTTACGCCTATTAATGGCCATTAATAAAGAGTTCATAACCAATTGTTTATTTATTGCACTACTCATTAACTACCATACGTGAGAATTATTGCTGCCAAATATAGCCATCCCTCCTTGGTTTTGATGTAAGTAATCCCATACTTTATTTGGTTGATCAACAATAAAGTTTTGATCTAGTATATTGGGAGCTACAGCTCTATTATCTGTTTGTTGTTTTTTAATTTTAAACTTTCTTCTCAGTATAGCCCTGATGTCATTTTTCTGCATAATACTTTGCACCGTTTTCAAATTGCAACTTTTACCCAAAGCCTTCAATTCAGCATGAATTTTAGGAGCTCCATATCTACATTTAGAAACTTGATATATTTTTTGAATAGCTGCGAGTAGCTCTTTATTTGCTGATTCTCTACTGCTTATTTTTCTTGTGGTCCACTTATAGTAGCCACTAGCAGAAAATCCTACATAATTCCTGTACTTTATAGCAGTTACTATATAAAAAAATATTTTACTCTTTTTGACTGGCCAGGGCTTTTTTTTAAATGTCTCTTTCCCTTGTTACTCTTGCTTTGTAAATCAAACCTCTCTTTGTCATAAGGTACCTCTACCTGGAAATGCATCTGCTGCCGACTTTTTTTCGTTGTGTTTCTTTATCCATTTTCCTAATAAACCACCCTTTATTCCTAAATCCTTAATCCTTTGCTGTTTTTGTAATTGTTTGACCTACCTTTCTTTGTTCATTTGCCAGCTTAACAGCTTCCAATTTGAACTCTGCCGTATATTCTCTTGCCATTTCTAATCCTCCAAAATTTTATTTTACCCAAAAAAACTCTTTTCTTTCTCTCCACTTTTTCTGGATAAGGTCAAACAATGACTATGCAAAAAACCTAATAACATGTATAATCTATAAATAATTTCTGAGGTAGATTGTGAAACTAGGTGTTAATATCGATCACGTTGCAACCCTCCGCAACGCACGTGGAACTTCTTATCCAGATCCATTGAAAGCAGCAGAAATAGCCATTGACGCTGGAGCAGACTTTATTACTGTACACTTACGAGAAGATAGAAGGCATATTAGAGATGAAGACGTATTTAACCTAAAAAAAAGCATTAGCACTGAGCTAAATCTTGAAATTGCAGCCACGGAAGAAATGCTTGAAATAGCAAAAAAGGTAAAACCCTATTCGATTAGTATAGTACCAGAAAAAAGAGAAGAATTAACAACCGAAGGTGGCCTGGATATCGTGAATATGCACAGTAAACTTTCTAGTATAATAGAGGAAATGCATAGCTCTAGCATAAAAGTCTCACTGTTTATCGATCCAAATATTGATCAACTAAAATATCTTGAAAAGCTAGGGACAAAACCTGACATAATAGAAATTCACACAGGGGATTACTGTGATAATCCATCAGAAAAAAAGTTACAGTTAATTACTAATGCTGCAGAGTACGTCAATAAATTAGGAATAGAATGCCACGCAGGACATGGCATAACTTATAAACACGCTAAGAAGATGACAAGAATACCTCACATCTCAGCTCTTAACATAGGCCACTATTTAATTAGCGAAGCTGTATTTTACGGCTTACACAGCGTAGTAAAAACAATGAAAATGACAATGTCTAACTAACTGCTGCTTTTTCCTTCTTATTTAAAATACTTAAAAGAGTTTGGCTTGCTTTAAATTTTACCCTTGTCTTTTTAGGAACAGTCATGATCTGACCACTTTGGGGGTTACGACATTGTTTTTCCTGACTGATAGCAGTAGAAAATGTTCCTATTCCATGCAAACGTATTTCACCTTTCCCATGCAGCTCATTCTTTATTATTTTAATAAACGCATCATGAATCTTGCTCAAATCAGATTTTGTTATATCTATATTCTGACTAGAACAATCTTCCTTTAATTGTTTTATTATATCTTCTTTACTCATAAATTACCTTAATATTGAAAAAATCACATAAATAGCATATTATGTTGACACCGATAGTCAACTAAATTCATCACAAAAATAGAGGATATCATACATTTTTGCAAATATTTGTATAATACTTACAAAAAAACACCCCTATAAAATAACTATCTCTTAGAAAATTGACACTTTTTCCGAGCTTTATGTTGACCATATTTCTTACGTTCAACAACACGTGAATCTCTAGTTAAGAACTCACCATTACGTAGTATAGAATGCAAATCTTGGCTTACACTACTTAAAGCTCTGCTTATTCCATGAGCTAGAGCACCTGCTTGACCAGATAGCCCTCCACCTTTTACAGTTGCAAATACATCGTATTTATCCAATGTGGAAGTTGCAACAAATGGCATTTTTACTATTTGGCACACTGACTCTCTTTTAAAATAAGAAATTAGATCGCCTTTTTTGTTAACACTAAATTTTCCACTCCCCGGCTTTATCCATACTCTTGCTACAGATTCTTTTCTTCGGCCTGTAGCATATAAACGACCAAGCGAATCAACTGCTGATTTAATTGTCTTTTCTGACCAATCATTGTTATTTATTGTAGAACTCTTCATTTTTACTCCATTACTTTTTATTTTTACGATTCAAAGAGGCAAAATCTATCTTTTCAGGTTGCTGTCCTTGATGCTTATGCTCTGAACCAGAATAAACATACAAATTTTCAAAGCGTCTACGTGCCATAGGCCCATCATCAAGCATCCTTTTCACTGCCATTTCTATTACACGCTCAGGAAATTTGCCATTTAAAATATTATCTGGAGTAGTTTTCTTCAAACCACCAGAATAACCTGTATGCTTATAGTAAATTTTATCTTTAAGCTTCTTTCCGGTGAAATGCACCTTTTCTGCGTTGATAATAATTACATTATCGCCACAATCCATATGAGGTGTATACTCAGGTTTATGCTTTCCACGTAATAGTGTCGCTACAAATGCTGCAAGCCTCCCTACCACTAATCCTTCTGCATCTATGACAAACCACTTTTTATTGATTTGTTTCTCCTTTAAGAAAAAAGTCTTCATTATTTGATCCAACAATAGTAAGCTATGATATACTTAATTTCTCAATAGTGTCAACAATATTAGTTATTGATTATTAAAGTAATTTATGTTAGTAATTGAGCTGCGCAACCAATATGCATAGGAATTAGAATGTTTCGATTGATTATCACACTTGCGATCATTTTTAATACTATAAGTTGCTATGCAACCGATGTGGGAGAAGTGATAAGCAAAGCCATCAAAAATAGCTCAAAAATAAAGTCTCAATTTTACCAATATAAAAGCGCAGAAAAACACTATAAATCTTCTGGGTTAGCTGGATTTTTACCTGACATTAATTTGCAATACAATTTCGATAGTAACTTTAATCTTGATACATCTGAAAAAAAACTTACATTGCGCCAGAAATTAATCGATGGCGGTGGTACCTTTGCCACATTCAGTCGATCAAGCCATCTTCTCAAAGCAGAAAAGATGCGATTTCAGCAATTAAAACAAGAGCTTGCACTTAATGCTGTGAAAGCATATGTTAATGTTTTACAAAAGACAGAAATATTAAAGCTCAGAGAACATAAAGAACGCGTTTCTTTGGAACATTTGTCAGCTATGAAAAAACGCTTTTCCCTTGGAGAGGTAACCAATGCTGAAGTTTTGTTAGCAAAAGCAAAATTTTCGTCTTCTATATCCGAAAGAGTTGATGCTGAAGGTAAATTAAAGTTGGTAAATATTGCTTATTATCATTTGATTGGCGAAGATGCTGATGACCTTTCTGAAGCTAATGATAAACTACCTTCTGTTCCAGAGCTAAATGAATGTTTACAGTTAGCAAAAACCAATAATTTATCTCTAAAAGCAGCAGTTTATCAAAAAAGAGCAGCCGGAATGGAAGTGATTGCTGAAAGCTCCAAGTGGCTTCCTTCTTTAAATCTAAGTGCAAGCAAAAATTTTGGGGAGGATGGTATGAAGGTAGACAAACTATTAGAAAATGTTCATGTAGTTTTTACTCTTGATGTTCCAATCTTTAAGAGAGGAGTTAATGCTTTTGGTGTCAGTAAAGCTAAAATGGATGCAAAAAAATCTACCTACGATTATTATGAAACGGTAAAAAATATAGAACAAGCAGTTGTAAATGCTTGGAATAATGTGTTGACAGCAAAGGCCATTATCAAAGCAAGTCAAGAATCGGAAAAAGCAGCAGCTCTAGCATTGGAAGGAGTTGAGCAAGAAGTAAACTTAAATTTAAAGAGTACATCTGACCTTTTGGACACTGAAGATGCATTATTTAAAGCACGTTCAGACTTAGTTGAAGCAAAAAGCAATTATGTGATTAGTGTTTACAACTTGCTTTTTATGATAAATAGTATAAACCTCTAAATTTAATGGTATTAGCACTATGCATGATGAACAAGGTAATCAATCTGTAAAAGATATCCTAGAAGATATAAAAAAAGCTATATCGGGTAAAAATGCGAGTAACGATAAAGCAGAAATAAAGGATGAAAATGATGATGTGCTATACCTTGAGGAAGAGTATCCAGAAGAAATAGAAGAAGATGGCAAAAAAGAAAATAATGAAAAAGAGGACATTGATAATGATGACCAAAGTGAGGAAATGGCTTGCAACAATAACCAATTTAATGGCCATAGCTACAATTTAGAAGAAAAAAAAGATATTTACTTGTACGATAATATCCAAATGAGTAATAACAAAGCGAGTAATAGCGGCTTACAAGCGCAAAATAACGATCATCTAATTTTAAAAGAGAATATGGAAGAGATCAAAGCGTTGCTTGGAAAAATGCAAAACGAATTACAGCATAAACAACAAAAAAAAGCGAACCTTACTGTTGAAGAATTAGTTACATCTCTTTTAAAACCTCAGCTCTCAGAATGGCTGAATAAATATCTACATGCACTGGTAAAAGAAGTAGTTGAAAAAGAGCTTAAAGATATAATCAATAATAAGTAGGGTATTAGCAATAAAAACTAGAGTAAAGACGGCTAGAGGCAGAAAACTATCTTCAACAAGGTGGCTACATCGTCATTTGAATGATCAGTATGTGCAAAAAACTAGCAAGGATGGTTATAGGTCACGCTCAGCATATAAGCTGGTAGAAATGGATAACAAATTTAAATTATTCCAAGAAGGGCAAAAAATTATTGATCTTGGTGCTTCTCCTGGTGGATGGTCACAAGTTGCATCTCAGAAAGGTGCAAATGTGGTTGCTCTTGACATAAAACCAATGAACGCAATTAATGGAGTAGAGTTTATACAATGTGATATTATCAATGAGTTTGAAATTTTAAGAGAAAAATTCAAGGATCAAAAATTTGATGTAATTTTATCTGACATGGCGCCCGAATCTTGTGGTTTAAAATCGTTGGATCATATCAGAATTATGCTTTTATGCGAAGCAGCGCTCAATTTTGCAAAGCATTTCTTGAGTCATGGTGGCACGTTTGTAGTAAAAATTTTCCAAGGAGAATCTGACAAAGATTTTTGTAACGAGCTAAAAAAAATGTTTAAAACAGTAAAATACTTTAAACCAAAGTCAAGTAGATCTGAATCTACAGAAATGTATTTGGTAAGTTTAGGCTTTATTGGCAGCAAAACTTCTATATAATATTAATCTAGGTAGTCCGCAGAAACAAAAAACTTGCTTGACAAACCTCGCCAGCCCCCTTATCATGAAACTGAAGCTATTGTATTTGCTTTCGCCAATCTGCAGATTAAAAGGTAAGGATTACTTAATGTATCGGCGTCTTATGTTCAATTTTTTGCAGTATATAGATACTGTATGTCTTTACAAAACTTCATCTACATCTAGATTTTTATCTAAATAAGCTGAACGCGCTTATAAAGCGTTACAAGACATCAAAAAATGCCAATACTCGACAGAGATAGTAAAAGACTAGCTAACTCGGGGATTCTTTGTCTTTTTTTCTGCTTGGTAAATTTCTTAAACATTTGCAGCATAGGTGAGTTGCAATTAAAAGCAGCTAAATCTTGCTTGTCAAGCGTTTAAAACATAAAAAACGCCAATATTTTAAAGCAGATAATAACCCCAGGGCTTCTTTTGCCTTTTTTTTCATTTGGTAAATTTCTTAAATATTTATAGCTAAACGACAATCGTCATCCCAGCGGGATCTGGAGATACCGCGGCGGTATGACGGTTCGCGACGGCATGACGATAAGGTTTATATCTTGTCATCCCAGTGCTTGACACTGGGATCCAGGAATTTTATTAAGTTGGTGAGCATAAAAATAGCTGTTTTACGTTAAAATACAATGTTTTGATGATTATGGAAAGGCTGGATTCCAGTGTCAAGCACTGGAATGACACCATAGGGGCACTGCCATCATAAAGGAACCAGTGTCGGCTACTCGGATGACATCATAGGGGCGCTGGGATGACACCCTGACAATCGTCATCCCGCTACTTGTTAGCGGGATCTGGAGATACCGTGACGGTATGATAAGGGAGAACAGTTAGCGGATGAGATACCGCGAATGAATCGTGGTATGAAG
>NZ_CP011148.1:68140-81020 GCF_001758565.1 Wolbachia endosymbiont of Drosophila incompta
GTCATCCCGCTACTTGTTAGCGGGATCTGGAGATACCGTGACGGTATGATAAGGGAGAACAGTTAGCGGATGAGATACCGCGAATGAATCGTGGTATGAAGGTTCGCGGTGGCATGATGTAGGACTGCTGTGACACCATTATAGAATGAACCAGTGTCAGCTACTTGCATAGAAAATGTTTATGACTAATTTTTAGATCAAACATGGAATTTCGACAAACTTAACTTTTTTGTGAGATGGTTCAGCAATAATAAATAAATTGAGAGGAAAGGTTACGGCAATGGAAAAGAAAAAGTTTTTTGAAATAATAAATGAGGTAAGCAAGAGTGAAGGTTTAAATGAGAATAATTTACTTGAAAGAATAGGGAATAAGCTAAAAGATGCAGACTCAATAGTATATAGCACTTATAACAATTTGAAGATAGATAAGATGTCCAGTATATTAGATTCAGACAAAATTGTAAATTATATGTTGGTACATCTTGCTGTGGAATGTAACAGTGTACCAATAGTAAAACTCCTACTAGCAAAGGAAGCAAAAGTTAATGAACCAATATATGAACTTGATGAAGCTAAGTCTAAGCTAACTGCTTTGCACATTGCTGCTTTGCATGGTCATCAAGAGATAGTTCAGCTTTTATTGAATAATGACGCAAATCCTTTACTAAAAGATAGTCAAGGCCGAACTCCAAGGGATATTGTCGGCGATGTAGAAGGTAAAAAGGCTATAATAAAAATGTTAGAGGAAGGAGAACAACGTTATGCTGAGACAAGAGCTACGAGAAGACAACCTTATAGACAAGGCACTTTACTGCAGCCTAATAATAAAACTCCAGGAAATTTAGCTTTGAACGGAAATAACGTAACTGCTGCAGTACAAGCATGGGGTGCAAAACATCAGGAAGAGAATAGTAGAATTACACCAAACAACAAAAAAGTCTATGTACAAGATGAGGATGAACAGACTTCTTCAAACTCAATCGTTAATGAAAACAATACAGACAAAGTAGATGATACATTAGAAAAAGAACAGGCTATAAGAGAAAGAGATGCTATGGCGCAAAAGTTGCAAGAGGCAGAACAAAGACTTGCCAATAATCAGAAGCGCATAGAACATAATGACTTGCACAGTCAACATCCAGAGCAGTATACTACATATAATGGGGAACAGACCTTTTTAAATAAAAGTAATAGTGGCGATAGTGGAATATATTTTGATGCAGATGAATCTGAAGCTTTAGGCCAATCTATATTAGAAAATGGAGAAGATATTAATGCACAAGATAAAGATGGCGTGACCCATTTACATTGGGCTATTGCAGATAACAATAAAGAATCAGTGGAACTTTTGGTAAAATATGGAGCAAAAGTTGATGTACAGGATAAAGATGGACTGACCCCTTTACATTATGCTGCTGCATATGGTTGTGTAGAGATTGCAGAATATCTAGTAGAAGGTGGAGCAAATGTTAATGCACAAGATAAAGTTGAGCATACTCCCTTATATTATGCTCTTGCAAATGACAATAAAAAATTAGCAAAGCTTTTGATAAAGCATGGAGCAGATCGCTCATTGATAAAGGATGAAGACCTAATAGATAGACTAAACAGTATGTGTGATCAGCCATCTGAGGTTGTACCTAGTACCTTTTCTCATTCCAAAACACACAACGCAACGGAAACTCCAGAAAAAGCAGAAAAGGTTGAAAAACGTAAAGCTAAGTTAAAAGAATTACGTACTCAGCTAAAGGATGAGCAGAAAAAGAATGAATTGCTAAAACAAAAAATACAAGATCTAGAAAGTAAAAACACAACGCTTAATAGTGAATTAGAAAAAACAAAAACTAAAACAGACGAAGTACCATTAGAAAAAGCGCAAAAGGAACTAACAGAATTGAAAAGTTATATCACTGGACATGGAGCTAGGCTGGACACACTGGAGAAACTCAATGAAGAGAATGAATCACTAAGACAAGAAATAAAAAATCTAAAAAATGAAAATACAACACTTAAGGGTGAATTAGAAAAAACAAAAACTAAAAAAAACGAAGTACCATTAGAAAAAGCGCAAAAGGAACTAACAGAATTGAGAAATTGTGTCACTGAACATGAGACTAAATTGGAAGTACTGGAGAAACTCAATGAAGAGAATGAATCACTAGAACAAAAAATACAAGATCTAGAAAGTAAAAATACAACACTTAATAGCGAATTAGAAGAAAACGAAAATAAGCATTCTAAAACAAAAGTGTTGTTAGAAAAAGCGCAAAAGGAACTAGCAGAATCAAAAAGTTGCATAGTTGGACATGAGACTAAGTTGAAAGAATTCAATAAAGAGAATGAATCACTAACACAAAAAATAAGAAGTCTGGAGAATGAAAACACACCACTTGATGGTGAACTGGGCAAAACTAAAACAAATGAAGTGTCACTAGAAAAAGTAGGAAAAAGACAATTTTCCCCAAAAGTTGCCTATGCGAGCCTTGCAGCTATGTTAGCAGTAGGTGCTGCTCTTAGTATTGCTTCCGGATTGTCTGCTCTATTAATAGTTGCAGCTTCTGTGGTATCTGCACTGATAGCTGGTGGCATTACATACACAATATCAAAACCCATCGCTGAACCAAAACCTACCACTGAATTGAAAGAAGTGAATATTCAAGATTCAGCACAACGGTGTTTGTAAAATTTAATTTGTACACTTGCTATAGATTCCAGCGCGTGACGCTGGAATGTAGTAAAAAGTATTTGTAAGTTACACAGTAGTGTGAATTTTTTACTTCGGTAGTTTTTCATTGTCATTATAATCATAATAATAGTTGAGTTTAATTGATATGAAAACTTTTACGAAAAATTTTAAAAATAACGAAAAAAAGCTAGAGGAGTTTAATAAGGAAATTGAAGATATAACAACTATAGCTCAAGATAAATTTGCACATGAACTTGAAAATATCGCATATGACAGTGTGCAAAAATTTCGCAGTCTGCTTGCTAAAGAGTTAAACTCCACCTTCAATAATATTCATTCTCAAAATGTCAATCTACTAAAATCCAGCCTAGTTGAATATGCTATAAGTTCAAATTTTATCAACAAAAAAGGAGAAACAGCTTTAATACGTTCTCTTCTTAATATATTCATACGATAAAGCACTCAGAGTTGTTGCTGCGCCAATTTAACTTAATGTTGCATGCAAGCTGCATAGCTAAAGTAAGTAAGATTTGCCCCACGCTGTCACGAGGTAAACCTTACTTATTCTAGCTATATCAAAAAGGAGGGTTATTATGTGTGATAAGATCTACTTCACCAAGAATATCTGTGCAACGTAAATCTAAGCCTGAATCTTTTCCAGTTACTTTAGAAGAGGTTAAATCTTTTTTACGCATTGAGAACGACCAGGATGATAAGTTGATTTCAGATCTAATTTTTATGGCAACTGATTACGCTGAATGGCATATGGAAAAGTCACTGGTGAAACAAACATGGCAAGTTTCATATGAAGATTATGTACCTCGTAGGATCTATTTAAGCTATGGCCCTGTGAGTAAGATAGTATTGGCTACTGCAATGATGTCTAAAAATCAAGAGAAGAGTACACTTAAGTATTATTTTAGTGATGTAGGGGGCTATGTTGAGTTTTTCAATTGTTTGAATGCAATAAGAGTTGATGTTGTATACGAAGCTGGTTATGACAATGTTCCTGAGCAGATAAAACTAGGTATTATGCGGCATGTTTCTGCTCTTTACAAAAATCGTGAATCGGAGGTAAGTAGCCATTTATCTGAAGTGAAGAAGGTATATTCTCCATTTCGCGAACCAAAGGTTGTTTTGTAGCTCTTTCTGGTCATTCAAACTGGGCTACTACGTCATACCGTTACGGATAGATCTCGCTAACAAGCAGCGGGATGACGAGGTATAAACCTTATCGTCATACCGCCGCGGTATCTCAGCCGCTAACACGTAGCGGAATGACAGCAGTCCTACGTCATACCGTCACGGATAGATCCCGCTAACAAGTAGCGGGATGACGAGGTATAAACCTTATCGTCATACCGCGATTCATTCGCGGTATCTCTTAACATAGATCCCGCTAACAAGCAGCGGGATGACGAGTTTCTATATATCTTTCGAGGGTTAATTATGAAAAAAATTCAAGCTATAAACGAGTTGTACAGTAGCATTTATGAAGCACTAAAAGCAAACTCTGATTTAAGGAAATATGTTACTAACATTTATGACTACTTACCTAAACAGGTCACCATTCCTTACCTGAGATTGTGTGTAGTGAATTATAATAACCTGCATATGCTGTCCAATTTTGCTACAAAGGCAAGATTTTCATGCGACATATATACTTATCATATAGACAGTATGTTTGCCATTATAAGGCATATTAACTTGATACTTAAGAGCATTGAAGGTTTTAATAATGAGGCCATTTTAGAAAGTAATTGTGCTATGGATCAGCACGATGAAATTTTACATTCAACAATTAATTTTGATATTTTAATAAAAGGAGGTGATAATGAGCAAATTACAGCTAAAAATTAAAGATCATGACAATAATTTTATTGTGTTAAATAATATAAGAAACCTAAGGTTTACTTTGCGTAATAACAGAGAAGAGGTGAAAGATATTTCTTCTTTTGGCTGGAGGAAAGTGCTCGATTGTGCTGGAAGCAGACACATTACGATAAAAATTAATGGAATTTTAGACTCTGTATTAGCTGATGAATTATTACGTAATTCTGCTATGCTAAACTCTAATAATGATTATGAAATTAGTTTTAATGCTAAGGAAAAGATAAGGCTTAGGTGTTCAGTTGAATTGTATGAGAGGTATTATGATCCTGTTACTTTTGACAGCTTTACTGTAGTTTTAAATAGTGCTGAAGTTGTAAACGCTTTTCATTAATGTTAATTTAATTTTTTCATATACAATAATAACTGGTGGGAATTTTAACTAAATTAAAAAAAATCATGAATGACGAAAACCTTTTCGAGGAAGACGGTGATAATATTGAAGAAAATAACGATGATAAAAGAGAGAGAAGTTTAGAAAATGAAAATCAGCAAAATCAAGAAGAACAACACAAAGAGGAAGATAAGCAATACATAATACAGTATATTCAAGACTATTTGAAAGTTTTTGAGGATATTCTAAATCAGATCGACGAAGGAATTGATAATTCGGATAGTTACGAAAGGACTATGCAAATAAAGCGAAGCATAGACAGGCTCATAGAGACTTTATATAGTCAGGCTGCGTCCGAAGATATTGATGCAGAATTTGAAACTACCAAACACACTCGCGATAAATCAGAATCTATGAAAAGAGTTAGAGAGAAGAGAAGAAAGCAAGTGATAGAAGAAGTATTAAGTAGCATGTTTGCCCAGCAACAAAAGGAGCTAATGAACGCTAAACACTTAAGTCATGGACATGAAACAGCAAAAGATGGGGATGTCCACGAAGCAAAGGAAAAAGTGAAGTCTTCAATCAGGGGAGTGTTGTTTTCGGTGATTGCTCATAGGATGGATCCAAGAAGGAGGGCAGGGGAAACTGCTGACGGTAACGAAAAGCAAGCTCATATATATGGCAGGGAAGCAGTTGGTGGAGCTTTAGGTGCATTGTTAAAAACGTTTTTAACAGCAGTTATTGCCGTTGTGCGTGAAATTGCTAAGCCACTTCAGAAACCGGAAACATCTTTTGCAAAACAAGTTGAAGAAAGCAGAAACGCAGATTCACAAAAGGGTCGATCTGTGTAGATTTCTCCTTGTAATAATCTTTCGATTCTACTGTCTGTTAATTCAAATTAGGGTTATAAAATTTTAGAAGCCAGCTCTTATATAACCAATTTATAGCAAGAAATTACGATACAAAAATCAGCGTCCGTTAGAAAATAAACATAACACAGGGTGATAGAGTTGCCCCTATCCATAAGCGTCAGTTAAGCTCAAAATTGTAAGCTTAAAATATGGTTGAATAATTATTAATAATAGTATATAATTATTAACGTTTTTCAGGCATTTTTGTTATGGGTGCGCCAAGTAAGCGTTTAGAATACAGTTGGTGAAAATCCAACTTAGGCAAAGTCTAGCCAACAGCCTAGAACAGACCATTATGCTGCGTGAGGTAACGAGCGTAGTAAAGCTAATGGAATGGACAATATAGGGTGCAATGAAAAATGACCTTACCCAGAAAAAGTGGAGAGAAAGTGTGGAATGTTTTTTACAAAAAGAATGATGCATCAAATTGTTCTGGAATGCAATAGTTAATAGTGACGTTGTTTGTTATAAAAAATTTCTATGTATTCAAATATTGCAGTTCTAGTTTGTTGAGCAGAGTGTTGTGAAGTATCAATAAGTATTTCTCTTTTCAATGAGCTAAAGAAGCTTTCTGCAACAGAATTGTCGTAACAAGAGCCTTTATTACTCATCTATATTCTTTACAGCTAAGAGATATTGATACCCTTGCGCAGTATATTGTGAACCTTGGTCACTGTGCAGCAGTAGATTTTTAACAGGTTTACGCCTATTAATGGCCATTAATAAAGAGTTCATAACCAATTGTTTATTTATTGCACTACTCATTAACTACCATACGTGAGAATTATTGCTGCCAAATATAGCCATCCCTCCTTGGTTTTGATGTAAGTAATCCCATACTTTATTTGGTTGATCAACAATAAAGTTTTGATCTAGTATATTGGGAGCTACAGCTCTATTATCTGTTTGTTGTTTTTTAATTTTAAACTTTCTTCTCAGTATAGCCCTGATGTCATTTTTCTGCATAATACTTTGCACCGTTTTCAAATTGCAACTTTTACCCAAAGCCTTCAATTCAGCATGAATTTTAGGAGCTCCATATCTACATTTAGAAACTTGATATATTTTTTGAATAGCTGCGAGTAGCTCTTTATTTGCTGATTCTCTACTGCTTATTTTTCTTGTGGTCCACTTATAGTAGCCACTAGCAGAAAATCCTACATAATTCCTGTACTTTATAGCAATTACTATATAAAAAAATATTTTACTCTTTTTGACTGGCCAGGGCTTTTTTTTAAATGTCTCTTTCCCTTGTTACTCTTGCTTTGTAAATCAAACCTCTCTTTGTCATAAGGTGCTACATCTGGAAATGCATTTGCCGCTGACTTTTTTTCGTTATATTTCTTTATCCATTTTCCTAATAAACCACCCTTTATTCCTAAATCCTTAATCCTTTGCTGTTTTTGTAATTGTTTGACCTACCTTTCTTTGTTCATTTGCCAGCTTAACAGCTTCCAATTTGAACTCTGCCGTATATTCTCTTGCCATTTCTAATCCTCCAAAATTTTATTTTACCCAAAAAAACTCTTTTCTTTCTCTCCACTTTTTCTGGGTAAGGTCAGTTTACTGGCCTCTCCATGAGTGAGATTGAAAAATTAAGTGTGAACGGTTACCTTGGATGACAGAAAAGAGTGTTGGAAGGAGGCAATATTAAAAACTTAATTTCAGTCCAGCCAAGAGCACATAACCAGAGTTGTTATTTTCTATTTTAGGTTCTTTGGTACTAAATTTTACAATATCGAAATAGTATGAAGTACCTAAAAAAAGAGAATTTTCAAGGCTTAAAGCATATGATGTTAACTCGTTTGTACCTTCGCCTGCAATATCCCTACCACTACTAAAATATGTTAAGCTTGATTTGTAAGAATCAGAATGGTAAGCGATACCTGCATTCATATAATACGTATTATTTATTTCAGGATTACGCCTCTCACCAGATTCACCACCATTACCATACGAAAAAATGCAATCAAGATCGAACAATTTTAGCTTCAAACCAAAATTCCAGTGCAGTAATTGATTGCGACATTCATAATTTTTAGAAGTTCCATCTGAGCAACCAGTTAAATTTTCTCTTGCAAATTCACCAGTCAAAGCAGTAGTAAAACCTATATCATTTGACAAGCTGTTTTTATAGGAAAGGCCAGCAGCAATTAAATTGCTGTACTGTAAGTTATTTTTTCCTGGAACATAACTGAATCCGAGTTGAAAGTTATAGATTTCAGGGGAGATGTAGTTAATTGATGATTGTTTTAACCCTAGTTCGAGTTCATTATAATCGCTATAAATATTGGGCTTGACCCAGAACACCTTGTCTTGATTATATCCAGGGTCACCATCTTTTTTATGATCACCGCGCAAATTTGCATAGTTTGTCCAATGACCATTTACTCCTCCAGCAGCTGCATAAATTTTTGAAGTGTTAATTAACATGCTCTGACCAACTAAACTTCTTTTACCATATTCAATTGATCCAAGTTCCTGGTTTTTTATGATAAAATACCATTCCTCCATGTCTAACTTTTCTATGTCTAACGCTTTTAGGTTTGCAATACCAGAAACCCCTGCCTTAACATTAACCCCCATTTGAGTATTTGGATAAACTTGCTGTAAATAAAGAAAGCGCAAGTATGAATAACTTGAAGTTTTATCCTTAGGCTTAGCATTGAAAGAATCTCTGTTGAAGGCGTAGCCGAATCTCAAATCTATTTTTCCGTCTAGTTCTGCATAAAATATTTCCTTATCCAAAATTGTTTTAGAGCTAGCACTATTCTGCAAAAACAATGATGAAAGCAGTGCTACCAGGTAGTACTTTAACTTCATAAATAAACTTAAATCTTTATAAAAATTTAAGTTTAAACTCAATATAAATAAAAAACAACTTTTCAGAAGGCACCGCTGGTAGATTTTGCTGCCTGTTTTTGAGCTATATTCCCATAAATTATTGATACACTTGGTAATTTTCGCTTTAATAACTGCTTATTAATGGCAGAATGTATACGATTAATTATTTTAGATATACTTTTTACATCGCAGTTAATCAAAACAAAAAGCACTTTATTCTCATCAATATACCCTAGAAAATCATCACTACGGCAATTTTTATAAAAATGTTCTATGATAACTTTCAGTGCATTATTTGTCTCACTACAGCTACTATTTAAGCCAATCACTCCTATAGCTGCATTAATTTGATGTTGAAAGGCAAAATTTAATATAACGTATAACTCTAGAATAGTGGACTCATTGCCCGGTATATCGAATAAGTCATGGTTTTTATATTTTTTACCCATTAGATATTTATCTCTAAAGATTCCTAGTTTATGGGACAAACTGATATCACGTATTAATAGCTCATAATTTATTTTATTACTGGCAAATTGTGCAGTGCGGAAAACTTTTACTTTTGTCCTGATATCTTCTCCCTTAGCATCAATTAAGGAAAAATCTATCACTTTAGGTAGTATATCAAGTAAATCGTGTCCATTTTCGGTATACTCTAAATAATTCTTCACGTTGTCAGCTGCTCTTGTGCTTAAGATATTAATTAATGGCTTATTAAGCAAATTCTTCTCTTCATATTTTAACAAATCCCTTGCAACTTGATTGAGCCCTAAAATTAACACGTTTTTTTTCTTATTATCCTGACAAACAGATACCACAGCATCATCTTTTCTTCTTGCAGTTATGAAATCATCCATACTTTCATTCTATACAGCGTATTTATAAGTATAATAAGATTATATTAAGATTTACTTACTTATTAATATGCTTAATTGGGTATAGGCAGAATGTCATATGGAATGGCTTTGTTGTAGAAGAATCAAGATTACTGTTTATAGACTTCAAGTTACTGCAAAAAATATTTTAAAACATAGTGATATCTTGACTTTACCTAGTTAATATTCCAAATTATAAAAAAACAGATAGTTCTATGACGACAAGTCTATTACAAGGCAAAAAGGGATTAATAACCGGAATAATAAATAAGAGATCAATAGCATACGGTATAGCAAAAACTCTCTCAGAGCACGGAGCAGAACTTGCAATCACCTACCAGAATGAAATAATAAAAGAAAAACTATCACCAATAGCAGATGAACTAAATGTGGAGCTAATATTACACTGCGACGTTTCAAATGAAAAAATCATAGATAACGCTTTCGAAATAATAGAGAAAAAATGGGGTACTCTTGACTTTTTGGTGCATGCAATAGCATTCTCCGATAAAAATGAGTTAGATGGTAAATATGTCAATACTTCACTGGATAACTTCCTCAATGCAATGCATATATCGTGCTATTCTTTTACTGCTTTAGCGCAAAGGGCTGAAAAAATGATGTCAAATGGTGGTAGTTTACTTACTTTATCTTATTATGGCGCTGAAAAAGTTATGCCAAATTATAACGTTATGGGTTTATGTAAAGCGGCACTTGAAGCAAGTGTAAAATATATAGCATGTGATCTCGGGCCACAAAATATCAGAGTAAATGCAATTTCCGCTGGTCCAATCAGAACTTTAGCATCTTCTGGAATAAGCGATTTTCACTCCATATCAGAATGGAATAGAAATAACTCTCCGCTCAGACGCAATGTTACAATAGAGGATGTTGGCAAGGCAGCGTTATACTTATTAAGCGACTTAAGTAGTGGCACTACTGGAGAAATTTTGCACGTTGATTCAGGATATAACGTTGTGGGAATGAAGGTGGTTGACTGAGATCTAAATCCTTAATTCAAAGCGCTAGTTCCTTCGGGTTCATACACAACTCTATCAGGAGTTTTGTGACTGTGATTGCAGAAAACATCGAACATAAAATTCCTATTGATAGAGTGACAGAAAAGCCTCTTATTGCTCCACTGCCAATAATGAACATTATTCCTGCAGCAATTAATGTAGTGATATTTGAATCCAGTATTGTCTTTATAGCGTTTTTAAACCCTTCTTCAATAGCACGTTCCACTCTCTTGCCAGATTTGATTTCCTCACGAATTCGCTCAAATATTAAAACATTTGCATCCACCGCCATACCAACAGTAAGTGCAATACCGGCAATTCCAGGTAAAGTTAGAGTTGCTTCAAGCAGAGTGAGAATTGATAATATAAGAACTACATTAGAAAAAAGTGCAACAGAGGCCAATACACCTAATTTGCCGTAAGTGATGATTATAAATAAAGCCACGGCTATAATAGAGATTGTTGCTGCCATTTCCCCTGCCTTTATTGATTCTTCTCCAAGACTTGGGCCAATGTTTTTTTCTTCAATTATTTTAAGTGGTGCTGGCAGTGCTCCAGATTTTAAAAGTATTGCAAGTTCGCTTGCTTGTTTTTCAGTGAAATTACCGCTAATTTCTCCCTCTCCATTTAAAATTGGCTCACGTATTGTAGGTACTGTTAAAACTGTGTTATCCAGAACAATTGCAAAAGGCTTTCCTACATTTTCTTTAGTGATTTTCGCGAATCTTTTACTCGCTATACTGTCAAATTTAAAATGCACTGTCGGTTTACCTAAATTGCCGAATCTAACTGATGCGTTAACCAGCGAATCACCACCTATTTCAGTTTTGCGGAATATTGGATAAGAATTACCTAAAGAATCCTTGAGCATGACAGTGGTTTCATGGTCTATATCCTGCACCTTGGCTATGTTAGTGTTTGCCAAATGAAAAGCTAGCTTAGCAGTTTTGCCAAGCAGAGATTTTATCTGCTTGGTATCTTCTACTCCAGGCACCTGCACTAATATTTTATTCTGCCCTTGTTTTTGAACGCTGACTTCCTTTGTGCCAAGTTTGTCCAAACGGCGCTGGACATTGTTTATTGATTCTGCAGCTACTTCACTGATCAAAGAATTTTTATAATGTGGTTTATACGAAATGAGAATCGAAGAATCTTTTCTATTTAGCTCTAAATTTGGATTTATCGCATTAATCAACACAGATGCTTTTTTATAATCATCAATACTATTTAAAGTTATAACGCTATTTTGTACGTTAGATTCAATATTTTTTGTTAGCAATGTCTCTTTTATTTCGTTAGCTAGCATGCTTAGCTTTTCCTTAAAATAGAAGTCTAAGTCTATGTTTAAAAGCAAAGATGCCCCTCCTTTCAGGTCAAGGCCTAAGTTTATTCTTTTTTTCGAAATAAAAAGCTTATTATCAAAGAAATTTGGCAGTGTTATGTATAAAGCAAATAAACAGATGCATAATACTGAAAAAGATTTGACTATAAGTCTGTTATACATAAGTTGTAGGTTTAAAATTGTAATAATTGATTGTAAGTTAAAAATAGATTTTTGTAAAATTCTCTATTTGACCTTACCCAGAAAAAGTAGAGAGAAAGTTAAGACGTTTTTATCATGAGAATAAATTGTGCAGGAATGCAATAGTTAATAGTAGAATGTCTACGTTATTTGTTATAAAAGATTTCTATGTATTCAAATATGGCAGTTCTGGTTTGTTGAGCGAGAAGTATCAATAAGCAGCTCCCTTTTAAGTGAACTTTTCTGCAACAGAGTTATCGTAACAACAGCCCTTATGGCTCATGCTGGAAATGATGTTTTTTGTATTCAATAGAAATTGGTAATTTTGAGAGGTATACTGTGACCCTTGATCGCTATGTAACAGCAGATTTTTATCGGGTTTGCGTTTATCAACGGCCATCAATAAAGAATCTATAACTAATTATCATGTTACTCATTAACCACCATGCGTGAATATAGGTCAATTATTGCCGCCAACAACCTTCTTTAGTTTTTATGTAGGTAATCCCAAACTTTATTTGGCTGATCAGTAGTAAAATTTTGATCCAATGTGTTCGGAGCCACAACTCGGTTGCTTATTTGCTGTTTTTTATTTTTGAACCTTCGTCTAAACTTGGCTTTAATGCCATTTTCTTGCATAACACTTTGTACTGTTTTAATTTTTGCCTAAAGCTTTTAATTCAGCGTGAATTTTAGGGGCTCCATATCTGCATTTAGAAGCTTGATTATTTTTTGAATATCTGCTAGAAGCCCTTCTTTTGCTAATTCTTTACTGCTTTTTTCCTTAGCAACCCATACC
>NZ_CP011148.1:81037-85364 GCF_001758565.1 Wolbachia endosymbiont of Drosophila incompta
CATAGTTCCTGTGTTTTATAGCAATTTCTATATAAAAGAATACTTTACTCTTTTTCTTTGCCCAGGGCTTTTTTTAAGATGTCTCTTTCTCTTATTAGCTCTTTTTTTAGATCAAATCTTTCTTTGTCATAAGGAGCCTTTGCCTGGAAATGCGTATGCTCCAGACATTTTTCCATCATATTTTCTTACTTAACATACTACCATCTATACCTAGATCTTTTGCTATTTTTGTACTTGCTTGACCTGTTTCTTTAACCAGCTTAACAGCTTCTAATTTGAATTCTGCTGTATATTCTCTTCTATTTGTCATATTTTGAAAAAACGTTTTATTTTACTCCAAAAACGTTTTAACTTTCTCTCTACTTTTTCTGGACTACTCCGAATCGGTTGACAAATTGGACGTTTGATAAGCATAATTTGGAGCTTCTTGTGTAATGACTATATCATGAGCGTGGCTCTCTCTTAATCCTGATGCAGTAATAGTAACAAATTTACAATTTTTTTTCATCTCTTCTATATTCCTATTACCAGTATACCCCATTGCAGCTTGCAATCCGCCAATCAATTGATGGATTACTCCTGAAGCTGGACCTTTGAATGGAACTCTTCCTTCCACTCCTTGTGGAACTAATTTGAGTTTTGAATCTTTATCTTGAAAATAACGGCTAGCTGAACCTCGTTTCATTGCACTAATAGATCCCATTCCTCGATAGCCTTTATATGCTCTGCCCTTATACATAATAATCTCACCTGGGCTTTCGTCAGTGCCAGCAAAAATCGAACCAATCATCACAGAGTCAGCACCAGCTGCAATAGCTTTTGCAACATCTCCTGAGTATTTTACCCCACCATCAGCAATTAGTCTGACGTTTCTTGCTCTACACGCCTCTGCAACATTCTTGATTGCAGAGAATTGTGGCACACCAACACCTGTAACTATTCTGGTTGTACAGATTGATCCTGGTCCTATTCCAACCTTCACTGCATCAACACCCGCATCAATCAACGCTTCAGCAGCCTCCTTTGTTGCAATGTTTCCGCCAATTAATTGCGTATTAGGATACATCTTTTTTATTTCCCTAATGGTATTGATAACGTTTTCGGAATGACCGTGAGCAGTATCCACAACAACTACATCAACTTCTTCTCCGATCAAAGCTTCACATCTGTCTATACCATCTTTTTTACCAGTGCCAATTGCAGCGGCAACTCTGAGACGCCCTTTACTGTCTTTACATGAATTTGGGTATCTATTGTATTTTTCAATGTCTTTAACCGTAATTAAACCTATACAACAAGAATTTTCATCTACGACCAAAAGCTTTTCTATTCTATTTTCATGCAACAATTTCATTGCTGAGGCACTATTCACTCCCTGCTCCCGCACTGTCACTAACTTATCTTTTGTCATCACTTCGGAAACTTTTACATTCATGTTCTGGTCTTCAATAAATCTCACATCTCGGTTAGTTAAAATTCCAACTAACTTGCGTTGATCGACTACAGGAATGCCAGAATAATTGTGCTCTCTCATTAATGAAATTGCTTCCGCAACTGTTTTATCCGGTGAAATCGTAATTGGGTTATACACGATCCAACTTTCATATTTTTTCACCCTTCTCACTTCTAAAACTTGTTCATCTATTGATAAATTCTTATGTATGCAACCTATCCCTCCATGTTGGGCAATAGCTATTGCAAAGCCCGATTCAGTAACAGTATCCATTGCAGAGGATATGAGAGGGATATTTAGTTCTATACTATTTGTTAAATAAGTTTTTGTATCTGCATCGCAAGGCAATATATTAGAATAGGCTGGCAAAAGAAGTATATCGTCAAACGAATAACAAGCTTCCATTTTTTTCATAGGCTTTATTTAAAGCTTATACGCCAATTAATTAAATTGCAATAGGCAAAATTAGCTAGGAGCCTTTAATTGTATAGCTCTAACTGTTTTTAGGAGATAGAAAAGCTATATAGTTGCTAATACATTTTATTGCACAATAAGCATTCTAGATTATTTGCCAGCAAACAGAACTGCTCAATAGTTAAGTTTTCTGGACGTTCATTTCCACTCAATTTAGCGTTTTCAAGGACAGTTTCAGCGTGGTTCGTTATATTTTGCAAGCTATTTCTCAGCATCTTTCTTCTTTGAGCAAAAACAGCACGTGTTAATTTTATTAAGGTTTCCAAGTTTACTACAAACTTTGGGGTAGGCAAAGGATTTACTGTAATTACTGAAGAATGTATTTTTGGTCTTGGAAAAAACTCTTTAGGTTCAATATCAAATTCCTTTTTTATATCGCATAGTAACTGGCTTAGCACTGATAGAGGACCATAATCTTTAGAATTGGGTCTTGCTGTAATGCGATCTGCTACCTCTTTTTGAAACATTAATGTCAAACTCGTAAAAAATTTTATACTATCTAACCACTTTAAAAATAACGCTACCGAGATATTGTAAGGCAAGTTAGCAATAACTTTAACTGGGCGCTCTATCAGCTCTTCTTCTATAATATGCAGTGCATCCGCTTCTATAATTCTATACTTTCCTTGATGCTCATTTAGCAGTTGGTCATGGTGTTTTACTAAATCTCTATCTTTTTCTATAGAAAGTAGAGACTTTGGATTATGCACCAATATTTCTCTTGTTAATGCACCATATCCAGGACCAATTTCAATGACATTAAAATTTTCCAGACTACCAGCTAAAGCGACGATTTTTTTTGTTATCTCACTCGATAAAATAAAATTTTGCCCTAGACTCTTTTTTGTCTTCAGTAAAAATTTTTTCATATTATTTTCATTATACAGTATTTTAAAAATTAGTTGACGAAAATTCATTGATAATTGTATATTATTAATGTGTTTAACGCCGGCTTAGCTCAATTGGTAGAGCAACTGACTTGTAATCAGTAGGTTGTCAGTTCAAGTCCGACAGCCGGCACTCTCGCCCATATAAGTAAAGTTGATGTCCTTTTTAATAGTAGCAAATTGGAAAATGAATGGAATGCGTTCTTCATTTGTTGACTTTATAGGCAAACTTAACAACAAGAGCAACGAAATTACCTCTAAGCTAGTGATTTGCCCTCCTTTTACGTCATTTCCAAGCAGTATAGAGTTGAACAATAATATTAATATAGGAGCACAGAATTGCCATCATAAAAAGTTCGGTTCTTACACAGGTGAAATTAGTGCAGAAATGTTAAAAGAACTAGGGTGTACTTACGTAATACTTGGGCATTCTGAAAGGGCTAATGAAAAAGATAGTGAAATAAAACTTAAGTCGGAAATAGCAATAGAATCAGGCTTACACCCAATTATCTGTGTGGGTGAAAATTCAGAAGATTATAAGAATGAAAAAACAAAAGAAATAATAGAATATCAATGCAAAAACCGTTTGCCAACACACGGTGAATATACCGTAGCATATGAGCCAATATGGGCAATAGGCACAGGTCATGTGCCAAATAATGATGCAATTGCTAAGGTGATAGAGGTAATAAAATTGTGTACTAGTAAAAAACACATTATATATGGTGGTTCAGTCAGTTCAGAAAATATAGAAAATTTGCTCAGTATCTCAAATTTATCAGGAGTGTTAATTGGCAGTGCAAGCTTAGATTTCGATCACTTTTATAAAATTATACAACAAGTTGAAAAAAAGTTTTCTCTTATCAATTCTAAAATCAGCAACTAAGAATCCTATAACAAATGGCATCATTTCAGTGTCAAGCATATGTCTGTACGAGCATCTAGTATAGCTAAAGTAATCTAGAAAATTAACGATATTTTATTCCCCGGTGAACGCTCTATTTTGTTTTCCAACTCTAGTTCTAAAAGAGCCATTAGAGCTATGTTGGTAGAAAGTCCGCTTGCTAATATAAGTTCATCTATATCAACAGGTACAGAGTTAATATGATCAACTATAACAGATTTTGCCTGTTGTAATTTTTCTTGTTTTTGGTTAACAAAATGGTGCTCAACATCAAATAGGTTTTTTTGCTGCGGAGGTAAACTAAACCTAATACTCTCTATTATGTCATCAGCGGATTCGATAAGCTTAGCACCGTTTTTAATTAAATAATTACTACCACTACAGCGTGAATCTAAAGGGAAACCAGAAACTGCAAACACCTCTCTCCCTTGATTTAAAGCAAAATCTGCTGTTATTAGAGAGCCAGAACGTTTCGATGCTTCAATCACTGCAACACCTAGCGATAGGCCAGATATAATTCGATTCCTTTGAGGAAAATACTGAGGCTTTGGTTTAGTAGCAAATGGAAGCTCAGTAATTACTAACCCACCGTTCCCAGTGATTTTTTTG
>NZ_CP011148.1:85401-87524 GCF_001758565.1 Wolbachia endosymbiont of Drosophila incompta
TTCCGCTTGCTGTAACAGCAATAGTGGGATGATTTTTGTATATTACACTGTTTGCTGCAGTATCAATTCCTCTTGCAAGTCCAGAAACGATAATAAAACCAGCTTCGCTTAAATCAAGTGCCAACTTATTGGCAAAATTTCTTCCATTCATTGAAGAGTTACGCCCACCGATTATTGCAATTATCTCACGGCTTAATAATGATATATCACCAAGCGCAGTTATTACAGGAGGACAACTAGGGATATTTCTTAAAAGATCAGGGTAATCTGGGTCACATGCGGGTATAATTTTAGCTCCAATTCTTTCTGCATTATTGATTTCTTCTCGTGCATCTTGAATGCCATACACCTTATCATTAGCCACCATATTGAGATATTTTAGCACCTCATCTAGCGATCCGTGTGTTCTTAGTATACTAAAAAACTTTATTGGTCCTATGGTTCTAGCCAGGCTTAACCATACTTCTAATTCTTTGTTGTTCAATTTATTTATCTTCATAAAAAGCTTGAATTTCTTATCAATTTAGTGTATCCAAGATAATGCAAATATACAGTGTTTTATGACGCATTTTGTTACAGATAAATGCATAAAATGTAAATATACAGACTGCGTGGAAGTATGTCCCGTTGACTGCTTCTATGAAGGCAAAAACATGCTCGTGATTAACCCAGATGAATGTATTGATTGCGGAGTGTGCATACCTGAGTGTCCAGTAGATGCAATTGTAACTGATGATTCCATAAAAGATATTTTAGAACTAGATGAAGAGTTGCTGAGCAGCGAACAAAAAACTTTCAAGTTATTTTACGATATAAATGTAGAATACTCACAAAAGTGGCCAAATATCACAGCTAAAAAGCAACCCCTCTATACTGCAGAAGAGTATAAGGAAAAAAAGGATAAAACAGCTTATTTTGATGAAAATTTAGAATAATGCTACTGAAGGAAAAGAAACTTTTTGTATTTCAGGGTTGTTGTTTTTGGTTGCTGAAAATAGTTGCGTTATCTAAGTTGTTATGCTGATAAATTAGTATCGATTAATTTAAGGATTAAGGAAAAAGGCTTATTGACTTTTGAAATATTTGATTATAAAACTAGCTGTTAGCATTAAATCTTGGGGGTAAGTTATGAGTATAAATAAAAGAGAAACCATTAAAAAGATTGAAGGGTTACTTTTTCAAGCGAACGGTAATCTTGAAAAAGCATGTGATCTATTATCAACAGTAGAGTTAACCGAAGATGATATTAAAATATTGCTGGAAGAGATGATAAAAGAGTATCATAGCTTGTTTGAAAAGATTTCTTGGAGTTGTGGAATTACTGCAGGCAGTGCACAAGATGCCAACGCAAGCAGCTTCAACGAAGTTTTTAAGCTAGGTTCAAAAGAGTTAGCATTGGCAATGACGTCAGATCTCAGAAAGTCTTATGATCAAGAATTATTTAAGAAATATAAAAAAGAAGAAATGTCTTATCCTGAAGGAGAAGGAGTACAATTTATTAGAGAATTGAGAGTTCTAAGTAGAATACTTACTATATCTTTAATAAGGAAACTTGATGAAGTTTACAAGTTTACTCCAGAAGAAATTGAGCGTTTGAAGGAATATATGTTAGTTAGCAACTATGATATAAGCAAAAGTCTTTCTGATATAGACAAATATATGCATGCACTATCTGCCTTAATTAGAAACTCTTCACTTGATACAAAAAAGATATTTGAGCTAAATAATCGAATGATAATACACACTACAGCCTTAATTGATTTAGTAACTAGTGGAGTAGTGAAAAAAGAAGAAGCAAAAGAACAATCTGCTGAGGATTTAGAAAAGCTTATCTGTGAACAGTATAAAGGTGCAGCAAACACGCCACTACCGTTGCAGAGCACGCTATTTGAAGTGGATAAAAAAAGTGCTTGAAGAAAGTTTATAGTTAGCCAAAGTAGGTATTTAATAAGCTTAATGTAACCATTATGTATGCTATATAGCAAAACATAGAATGCTTATGATTCCAACTATAGCAATTTTAAGTGGTGGATTTTCTTGTGAGAGAGAAATATCGCTTATGAGCGGAAAAGCAGTGAAGAAGGCGCTCGATAGCCTTTCATATAATGCAATAGAAATAGATG
>NZ_CP011148.1:87594-89492 GCF_001758565.1 Wolbachia endosymbiont of Drosophila incompta
CTATGGTGAAGATGGCTGCATTCAAGGTTTATTGGAAATCTTAGGTATAAAATATACACACTCAGGAGTTATGGCTTCTGCCGTTGCTATAAATAAAGTGATGTCAAAGCATATATTTCGATCCCTTAATATCGACACTCCAAAAGGTTATGTAATTAGCCGAGAAGATGTACTAAAAAATAATATTAAAATCGATTATCCGTACGTCTTAAAACCAATTAATGAAGGTTCAAGTATTGGAGTGTACATAATTTTCTCGCACGAGGATTACTTAGAACTGAAAAATAATAGTTCTACTATAATGGAAAAGATGATCGTAGAAGAATACATACCGGGCATAGAGTTACATACTGCTGTATTGCTGGATGAAGCAATTGGCACTATAGAAGTACGACCAAAAAATAAATTCTATGATTATGAAGCAAAGTATACAGATGGATTTGCAGAACATATATTTCCTGCTAAAATTCCTGACAATATATATAAAATGACCTTGGAACACGCACTGAAAATACATCAATTTTTAGGATGCAAAACTATTTCCCGCTCAGATTTCCGTTATAATCCCAAAAATAACACTTTAAAAATGCTTGAGATTAATACACATCCTGGCTTTACTGAGTTATCGTTAGTGCCAGAAATTGCAAAATTGGCAAAAGGAATCAATTTTAATGAATTAGTTAAAATTATTATTGAAGATAGTTTGCAGCACAAAAATATTAGGGATTTAAGTCATGTTGAGCAGTATTACTAGAAGCCAAAGGAGTTTTTTGCGTAAGTGTGCCTTGGTTGTTATCACAGCACTTTTTCTTACGCTAATACTTTACAGCTCCCTTGATAAAATAATAAATCGATTTAATTACTACTTTACTTGGTACAATGACTGCCTATCTAGTTTATTACTCAGTAGTGGATTTTCAATCGACGAAGTAGTCGTGAGCGGCAATAAATTTACAAACAAAAAGGATATTCTAAGTTTGACAGATAGAACGCAACCTATCCTGTATATATCACTTTCAAAACTTGCCGGTAACATACAATCCGTAAGCAGATGGATAAAACACGTAAGAGTTCACAGAATTTTGCCCAATACTCTACACATTAATATAGATGAGCATAAACCGTTTGCTCTCTGGAAAGATAATAACAAAACCTCGGTAATTGATTTTGAAGGTAAAGTGATCGTAGATGACTATCTAGTAGATGATCTTGTTGTAATTACAGGACAAAACTCATTATCAAACCTAGAATTTGTTAAAGATGTGTTAGAGAGTAAAACTCAATTAAGTGACCACATTTCTTCTTTTGCTTATATAGGGAATAGAAGATGGAATATCATACTTGATAACGATTCCACAGTAAAACTGCCTGAAGATAACCCTTATAGTGCATGGGACTATTTAAACCACTTACACAATACAACTGATTTTACTTTCAGCGATTGGAGTATTATTGATATGCGTATTACTGATAAAATCTTTGTGAAGAGGTGATCTGCTGTAATCCAAGTAGCCCCTTTTCCTGTCATCCCAGTGCCCAGACACTGGAATCCCGCCGCGAACCGTCATACCGCGATTCATTCGCGGTATCTCTTAACATAGATCCCTTATTTAACCGCCATACCTTAACATAGATCCCGCTAACACGTAGCGGGATGACGAGGTTATCGTCATGTCACCGCGAACCGTCATACCGCCACGAACCGTCATACCGCGATTCATTCGCGGTATCTCTTAACATAGATCCCTTATTTAACCGCCATACCTTAACATAGATCCCGCTAACACGTAGCGGGATGACGAGGTTATTGTCATGTCACCGCGAACCGTCATACCGCCACGAACCGTCATACCGCGATTCATTCGCGGTATCTCTTAACATAGATCCCTTATTTAACC
>NZ_CP011148.1:89509-89806 GCF_001758565.1 Wolbachia endosymbiont of Drosophila incompta
ATCCCGCTAACAAGCAGCGGGATGACGAATTACTATGCCGCCGCGAACCGTCATACCGTTGCAAACCGTCATACCGCGATTCATTCGCGGTATCTCTTAGCATAGATCCCGCTGGTATCTCTTAGCCGCTAACAAGAGATCCCGCTAACAAGCAGCGGGATGACGAATTACTATGCCGCCGCGAACCGTCATACCGTTGCAAACCGTCATACCGCGATTCATTCGCGGTATTCTTAGCATAGATCCCGCTAACAGGTAGCGGGATGACGAGCTTATCGTCATGCCGCCGCGAACCGT
>NZ_CP011148.1:89979-90170 GCF_001758565.1 Wolbachia endosymbiont of Drosophila incompta
ACCTCGATTCATTCGCGTTATCTCTTAACATAGATCCCTTATTTAACCGCCATACCTTAACATAGATCCCGCTAACACGTAGCGGGATGACGAGGTTATCGTCATGTCACCGCGAACCGTCATACCGTCACGAACCGTCATACCGCGATTCATTCGCGGTATCTCAGCCGCTAACAAGAGATCCCGCTAAC
>NZ_CP011148.1:90176-90481 GCF_001758565.1 Wolbachia endosymbiont of Drosophila incompta
GGGGATGACGGTTGTCGTTTAGCTATAAATATTTAAGAAATTTACCAAACGAAAAAAAAGGCAAAAGAAGCCCCGTGGTTGGCTAATTACTTACATTATACTTTCAAGTATGGCGTTTTTTTATTCTAAACGCTTAATAACCGCGATTTAGCTGCTTTTTAATGCAACTAACCTTTAGTCATAAATGTTTAAGAAATTTACTAAACAGAAAAAAAGGCAAAAGAAACCCTAGGGTAGCTAATTATTCACTATCCTTTTTTTAAGTTGGCGTTTTTTGATATTTTAAATGCTTTATAAGCGCATTT
>NZ_CP011148.1:90505-90662 GCF_001758565.1 Wolbachia endosymbiont of Drosophila incompta
AGATTGATAAAGACATAAGGTGCACATAGTGCAAAAAATTAAACATGAGACGCCAGATACGTGAGTTTTTTTGTCATTTAATCTGTACAGAGAAGATAAATAAATAGCTTCAGTTTCATGATAAGGGGGCTGGCGAGGTTTGTCAAGGAATTTTTAT
>NZ_CP011148.1:90709-93312 GCF_001758565.1 Wolbachia endosymbiont of Drosophila incompta
TACACTATAAATTTAAAATTATAGATATGTTAAGCAGATTGGTAATTTTGCTATTAGTTTTTATACTTCCTTTTTCTTCATACTCATACCAGTTTAGAACCAAAGCAAAGCAAGCAGTAGTCTTAGATTTAGCTTCAGACTCATTCATTTTTGACCATAATTCTGATGAAAAAATGGCCCCATCTTCAATGAGCAAGCTAATGACTTTATATATAGCCTTCGATTATCTAAAAGCTGGAATAATACACATGGAGGATAAATTTCGAGTAAGTAGAAAAGCGTGGGAAAGGAGAGGCTCTTCTATGTTTTTGAAAGAAGGTCAATCCGTTACGGTGAGGGAATTACTTGAAGGAATTACAATAGTCTCAGGCAATGATGCCTGCATAACACTAGCCGAGGGCATTGCAGGATCAGAAGAGAATTTTGTGGCTGAAATGAATGAAGTTGCACAAAATTTGAATCTGAATGACAGTCATTTTGTCAACTCAAGCGGGTGGCCAGATGAAGATCATTTTATGAACGCAAAAGACTTGGTAATGCTGGCAAAAAGGATTTTCACCGATTTTCCTGAATATTATGATTTATTTTCCGAACAATATTTGACATATAATGAAATTGTACAAAAGAATAAAAATCTTCTACTTTTTCACGATATTGGGGTTGATGGCTTAAAAACCGGTTATACAAATGCTGGTGGTTACGGCATTGTAGCATCTGCAAAACGAAATGATAGGAGAATTTTTGCTGTCGTAAATGGTTTAAACACTGAGAAAGAGCGAATAGAAGAAGCAAAAAGATTGATACAATACTCCTTAAATCATTTTAACACTAAGAAAATATTCGTTAAAGACAGCGTAGTTGAGGAAGTAAATGTTCTCTATGGAAAAGATAGAAAAGTGCCTATTACAGTTGCAAACGATGTTACCATAACTTACAACCGCAAATTGCATGACCAAATTAAGGTGCGTATTGAATATAAAGATATGATACCTGCACCCATTAAAAAAGGTCAAGAAGTGGGCAAAGTTTTTGTAGAAATACCAGGTATTGAGCAACAAACTACACTACTTTATGCAGCAAATGACGTGCAGGAATTGAATTTCGTAGAAAAGTTTTTTAGGATGTTGTTTTAAGTTTGATATTAAAGCAATTCCGAAAGAGAGATCTATTGCACTTTAGTGTAGTTTTAACTAACAATTTCTGTTACAATACAAGATTGAAATGTTACGAAAATGTGCTGGTTGTATTTGTTGCTGTCTAGTATCCTAGAGATACTGTGGGCTGTAACGCTAAAGTTTAGTAACAGTTTTACTAAAGTTGTGCCTTCGATTGCAACATTGGTAATTATGATCATTAGCATTTACTTTTTATCTCTTGCAGCATGCTTTCTACCTATTAGGGTATGCTATGCAGTTTCCTCTGGAATATGCACAATTGGAATAACTATAATTGGTGCAACCACTTTCACAGAGAATATTAATTTATCTCAAGTTTTATGTATCGTTTTAATTGTAATAGGAAGCATAGGGCTAAAGCTCTCTATTTAAACCTAAAAATTTATGCATGAATTGGATATATTTACTCTTATCGTCACTAATTGAAGTGTTCTGGGTCATAACACTTAAGCATAGTTATGGATTTACTCATCTCGTACCATCAATAATTAGCATACTCTCCATGGCTCTTAGTACATATTTACTTTCGCTCGCTACACGTTCTATACCTATCGGAGTATGCTATGCAATTTGGACTGGAGTGGGCGCTATAGGAGCTTCGATACTTGGAGTTTACCTATTTGATGAACCAGTTAATTTATTCGAAGTAATATGCTTTATTTTAGTTACATTCGGGATTATAGGATTAAAATTGTTTGATACTGCAAAACAAACTGTTGATAAAATGGAATAAAAGATCCCACTGGGATGAAAGAAGCAGATACTCCATATTGTCATGCAAATTGGAATCCAGACTTTTTTCTATATAGCATGGTGAAGACGGGAAACCGTAACCGTTCACACAATGGCGTCAACTTAAGGAAAAATGTCAGAGATTGTGTATAAAATTTCTCTCCAAATTTTTTATCATTAAATTATCCAAAGAGTGCAAGGGACAGCACTTTTGTTTCTGTTTTATTTCAACAAAGAAGTCTAAAATGTGTCCTTTTTAGGTGAAATATGCAAAAAGGAAAAAACCTTATTCTACAAATTAAAAATATAATATACTCGAAAACTTTTCAGAAAATCCATTGTGTTGAGTTTTACACGAACAAGAAAACTTCCTTTTTCGACAGTATTTNNTATGATTTTAAAGTTAGTTAAAAAAAGTTTGGGAATAGAATGTGAACTTATGGAGCCATTGACATGTACCCTCAAAGCAAGCTTTTTCTAAAGCAAGATATAAGATTTGCCATACAGGCTTTCAAGAATTTAAGCATCCAAACAGCCTATCAGGATGAACCTGAGTTGGAGAGGCTATAGACTTATTGCAGCAGATGGTTCTGGTATGAGATTACCCAGCTCTGGGGAAATTGTATCCGAGTTTGAACCAAATGGAACAACAGGCACCATTGGCAATTTGTTTGTTGATTTGTGTACTTCGCAGAT
>NZ_CP011148.1:93323-93519 GCF_001758565.1 Wolbachia endosymbiont of Drosophila incompta
GTCTTGCAGCTTGGAATATAGGTGAACAAACGTTGGCGGCAGAGCAATTACCCGAAGTTATCACTCAAATGCGTTTATTAAATCAAGAGAAATTATTATTTATCTATGATCGTCTTCAGTAAAATTCATTCAGCAGCATTATAATTTGGAAGTAGATTTTATTTTTCGCTTGCAAAAAAGAAATTATAGTAAGCTA
>NZ_CP011148.1:93528-106854 GCF_001758565.1 Wolbachia endosymbiont of Drosophila incompta
AGGCGAATTAGATTTTGATTTTATATTAGAAAATGAAAAGCTAAAAAATAAAATGAAAGGACAGAAAGTAAGAGTTATAGTGCTGACATTAGCCAACTGAGAAACAGAGTTTTTGACCGAGACTTTGGAGCAAAGCTTATGTGTTAAGGTGGCACATAGAGGAGTGCTATAAACGACTCAAAGTAGGAGCAGAGTTAGAGAATTTTTCTGGAGAGGCTGTATTACAAGAATTTTGGGCAAACTTGGTCATGTGCAATATATTATCGCTTCATATATGTGATGCACAAGGGCCTTGGAACCCAGATCAAATTACTGAGTATCGTTTAAATTTTTCAGTTTTATTTAGTGTAATGAGACAGAAACTCTATCAGGTACTTATTGCGCCAAAAAACTTTCAAGCCCTTTTTAAGTATACGCGCTAAAGTTAAAATCCGACCGGGACAGCCGCAATAAAGTAGATAAGCCTAAACGCCATCATGTCTTTAGGAGAGTTTGCTAATGAAAGTTCTTAAGTTGACGCCATTGGCTGAACGGATACGATTTATTTCAGTGCATGAGCTGGTCCTTTTCGGGTTTTAGCGCTGTGTACATAACTGCACGAACGTCTAGTTTAGGGGTAAGAAAAATTAGGGCCCGCAAATTAATCCAAACACATAAGTGTAGTGTTACCACCAAATGCTGTAGTGTTAACACTTACAACTTTTTCTGTAGAAAAACGCTGTAAATAATGAGGACCACCAGCTTTTGGCCCAGTGCCAGATAGTCCTCTACCACCAAATGGTTGTATCCCAACTGCTGCACCTATCTGGTTACGGTTGATGTAGACATTTCCAACTGATATTTTTTTACTTATAGTGTCAATTTGACTTTGTATACGACTCTGCAAAGAAAACGTAAGCCCATATCCAGTACTATTTATACCACTTATAACTTCATTTAATTGTGACTTGTTAAAACGTATGATATGTAAAATAGGACCAAATACTTCTTGCTTTAATTGCGAAATTTTTTGTATCTCATAAATATATGGAGGAAAGAAATAACCATTATGAGAATTTGTATCCATGGGTACTTTAAATAACAGATTTGAATCTTCGTCCTCTGACATTTTTTGCGTATGTTGAGTTAGCATATCGATAGATGCTTTGTCAATTATTGGACCAATATCAGTACTAAGTTGTATTGGGTCACCAATCTTGAGTTCTTGCGCTGCACCGCATATCATTTTTATCTGCTTCTCTGCTATGTCCCCTTGAATAAACAGCACTCTAAGTGCAGAACAGCGTTGACCACTGCTACGAAACGCAGAAAGCAAAGCATCCATAGCCACTTGCTCTAAAAGAGCAGAGCTATCAACTATCATAGCATTGAGCCCTCCTGTTTCAGCAATAAGTGGCACAATAGGACCATCCCTATTTGCAAGCATTTTATTGATTATTTGAGCAGTTTGTGTTGAGCCAGTAAAAGCTACTCCGGCAATTCTATTGTCTGGAACTAATATTTTGCCTAAATATCCACCATCCCCAGGAATGAGGTGTAACACATTCTTTGGTATCCCAGCTTCATGTAGTATCTTAACAGCTTCGTAGGCAATAATCGGCGTTTGCTCTGCCGGTTTTGCCAGCACTGCATTACCTGCTGCAAGTGCAGCTGAGACCTGCCCAATGAAGATAGCGAGCGGAAAATTCCACGGTGATATGCATAAGAAAACTCCTCTGCCTTCAAAAAAGATGAAGTTATCTTCACCTGTTGGGCCCGGCAATTTTTTCCAGTCGCTCAGTTCATTTTTTGCTATCATTGCATAATAACGCAGAAAGTCGATTGCCTCTCTTACTTCTGCTATTGCATCGGATAAAATTTTTCCTGCTTCCACAATCAGAATGTAAATTAACTCTTTCATCCTTTCCTCAAGCAAATCTGCAGCTTTTTCAAGGCATTTAGCGCGCTCTTCTGCTGAAACATTCTGAAACTTAGCAAAAGCACTGTGTGCTATTTCAAGAGCGTTTAAAGCTTGATCGCTTGTTGCACTTGACACTTCTCCAATTACATTTTCCAAATGTGCAGGATTCACTACTTCGATAAATTCAGCATTATCAAATAGTGCTTTTCCATCAATTATTGGTCCAATTTGCCACTTTTTTTCACTAAAACCCTTTATATCATCTGCAAATTGTGAGACTATCACAGAATCACTAATATCCATCCCCAAGGAATTTTTTCTTTCTGGTCCCAAAATATCTTGTGGTAATGGAATGCCTGGATGAGGTTCATAATTAAAATTTATAGCTTTTTCCAGTGGATCTGAAATTAACTCATCGATTTTAACGTTAGGATCACTTATTTGATTAACAAACGAACTATTAGCTCCATTTTCAAGAAGGCGTCTTATAAGATAAGGCAACAAGTCACTATGTTCCCCAACGGGTGCGTAGACACGACAGCTAACATTTGTTGCAAGCTCTGACATTGCATAATCATATAAGTCTTTTGCCATTCCATGTAAGCGTTGAAATTCAAATCCAGGGTGGTTTTTATCAGCAAGTTCCATGATAGAAGCAAAAGTATAGACGTTATGAGTTCCAAAGCATGGGTAAAAGCTGTTTGGTTTACTCAAAAGTTTCTGTGCGCACACGAAGTAAGATACGTCAGTATAGCTTTTTCTTGTAAATACTGAGTAATCATTTAATCCCAATTCTTGCGTACGCTTGATTTCTGAATCCCAATATGCACCTTTTACAAGCCTCACCATAATTTTGTGCTTTGATCGGATAGCAACATCTTCAACAAAGTCAAGAACAGATAAAGCGCGCTTTTGATATGCTTGCACAGCCAAGCCAAGCCCTTCCCACTCAGAAAGTGATTCATCAAGCCGTAATTGTTCAAACAAGATTAAGGACATTTCAAGCCTTTCTGTTTCTTCTGCATCTATGCATAATGAAATGTTGTATTTTTTTGCTTCATGACAAAGCTCTAGCAGTTTAGCTCTCAACTCTTCAGCTATATTATCGAATTGACCAAATTCATAACGTGGATGTAACGCAGACAATTTGATTGAAACTCCATGCGATTTAAAACAATCATTTATTTCAGTGGATTCACCTATAGCTTTTATTGAGTGCATGTATGAATTAAAATACTCTTCTGCATCTTCAGCTGTGTGAGCAGTTTCGCCAAGCATATCAAAAGAGTATAAAAACTTACTATTGTCATCTAGTTTTGCATACCTTAAAGCTTCTTCTATGGTTTCTCCAACAACAAAATGATTACCAAGCATAGACATTGCTTGTTTTACTGCTTTGCGAATGATCGGTTCTCCTAAATTCTTAAGTAACTTAGAAATTGCGTAATAGAACTTCGAATCGCCTTCATTATCTCTCAATATACTGCTACCTATCATCAAGCTCCATGTGGAAGCATTGACAAACAACGAAGAAGAGTGCCCTAAATATTTATTCCATTCCTGATTGGCAATTTTATCTTTGATTATTTCGTCTATTGTATAATCATCTGGTATTCTAAGTAGTGATTCAGCAAGGCACATCAATGCTATTCCTTCATCATTGGAAAGCGAGTATTGCTGCATAAAGGAATCTACAATACTTAATTTATTGTGTTTGATTTTTTCAATAACTTGTTTTGCAATATTATAAATTCTATTTTTTGAATCAGCCGAAAGCTCTGCTTTTTCTACAAGATAACGTATATAACTCTTTTCATCAGTACGATAAAATCCTTGTAAACGTTTTCTGAGTTCATTAGGTTCTTGTATAGAGCTTATCATATATAATTATCTCCAAAAAATACTCCGACACCATATGTATGGTGAAATTATATCATAACTTTGCGCAGAGCAAATTGCTATTTACAAAGGGATCAGGGCTGGCTAAAAGAAGTCCATGCAATAACTTCACTAAATCAAAAAGATTGTGCAAGTATGTAGCTCAACACTCCACCACACATCAAGTATTTAGTCTCAGTTGCGGTTTGTACACAGCATTTGAGTTGAATTGATTGTTCAGAATTATCCTTTCCTTTGATGATACATTCTAGATTTCCACCTGGCACTATTTCACCTTTTATGCTTATTACCTTACTACCATCAAATATCTTTCTGGTTATTCCATTTTGGAATATAAGTGGAAGAACACCCATACCAACTAAGTTGGACCTATGTATACGCTCAAAGCTTTCTGCAATTACAACTTTAATCCCCAACAATAAAGTACCCTTTGCTGCCCAATCCCTACTTGAACCTGTGCCATACTCCTTTCCTGCCACAATGATGAGAGCTTCCTTGTAGCGCATCGCCGCATCAAAAATTGGCATAGTTTCTTGAGAAGGAATATATTTTGTATATCCACCTTCGGTGCTAACCATTTCATTTTTTATTCTAATGTTAGCAAAAGTCCCACGCATCATTACATTGTGATTACCACGGCGAGACCCGTATGAATTGAAATCCCGTGGTTCAATTCCAAGCCCTTTTAAATATAGACCGGCAGGACTACTCGAGGCAATATTTCCCGCAGGGGAAATATGATCAGTAGTTATGCTATCGCCAAACATTGCTAATATTTGTGCACCCTTTATATCGATTTTATTATTTTTAGGTGATAAGTTATCAAAATAAGGCGGATTTTGTATGTAAGTACTGTTTGCATCCCAATTATAGATTTCACTTTTTTCACACTTTATCTTCCGCCAATGTTCATCACCAGAAAAAACATCCTTATACTTTTGTATAAACATCTCACGTGTTACCACACTTTTAACACAATCTTCGATTTCATTGTTTGTTGGCCATATATCTTTGAGATAGACATCATTTCCATTCTTATCTTTGCATATTGAATCTTTTGTCAGATCAATTTGCACAGTACCAGCAAGTGCATATGCAACAACAAGTGGCGGAGATGCCAAGTAATTAGCTTTGACTAACGGATGAATTCTTCCTTCAAAGTTACGATTGCCAGATAAAACTGCAGCAACGGTTAAGTTTTTGTTTTTAATGCCATCTTCTATATCTTTATTAAGTGGACCAGAATTCCCAATGCAAGTTGTGCAACCATATCCAACTAGATTAAAACCCAAAGCATTTAGATCTACCTGCAATCCAGACTTTTCTAAATATTCTGTTACAACTTGTGACCCTGGAGCAAGAGAAGTTTTAACCCAAGGCTTTGATTTTAATCCAAGTTTAATTGCATTACGAGCTACAAGACCTGCAGCAATCATCACACTTGGATTTGAAGTATTAGTGCAGCTTGTTATTGCTGCAATAACTACACTTCCATCTTGGAGTTTATCGCTTTCCTTTGACTCATTAACTGAAAATGATTTAGAAAAAGACTCTGCCACTTGTGAAAGAAAAACCTTATCTTGTGGTCTTTTAGGACCAGCCATTACTGGCTTCACGCTCGATAAATCAAGTTCTAGTGCGTCAAAAAATGCTAACTCATTATTGCCACGCCACAATCCTTGCTCTTTCGCATAAGCCTCAACTAACTTAATCAGCTTTTCTGGTCGCCCTGTTAAATGTAAATAATCGAGTGTTTTCTGATCAATTGGAAAAAACCCACAAGTTGCACCATACTCTGGGGCCATGTTTGCTATAGTGGCTCTATCTGCCAAAGATAAATAATCTAAACCATCACCATAAAATTCTACAAACTTACCAACAACGCCTTTTGTTCTTAGGATATTGGTAACCGTCAGCACTAAATCAGTCGCAGTTACTCCTTCCGGCAGTCTGCCAATTAATTTAAATCCAACTACTTCTGGAATCACCATACTAATTGGTTGACCAAGCATCACAGACTCAGCTTCTATGCCTCCAACACCCCAACCAAGAACTGATAACCCGTTAACCATTGTAGTATGGCTGTCAGTACCAACTAAAGTATCAGGATATATGACTCCATCATTATTACACACAACTTGCGCTAAATATTCAAGGTTCACTTGGTGGCAAATCCCTGTGCCAGGCGGCACTACTCTAAAATTTGTGAAGGACGATTCTCCCCACTTTAAAAATTGATATCTCTCCAAATTTCTTTTTACTTCTAACTCAACATTCTTACTGAATGCGGAAACACTTCCATAACTATCTACTTGAACAGAATGGTCAATCACAAGATCAACCGGTACAGACGGATTTATATTGCTTGGGTTTCCTCCATTTTTCTTAACATAGTCCCGCATTGAAGCTAGATCAACAACAGCAGGAACCCCTGTAAAATCTTGCATCAACACCCTTGCTGGTTTATAGCTAATTTCGTGATTAGTGTGTTTATTAACGCAGTCTGCTAGTACTCTTATGTCATCTAGCTTTACGTTTACTCCATCTTCATTGCGCAATAAACTTTCAAGCAGAACCTTAAGTGAGCAAGGCAATTTAGTCACATCTATTCCTAAAAATTCACTAGCACTACTTAGGCTAAAATAGTTGTATGACTTCCCGTCAATGTTTAAAGTCGTTTTTGCATTTAAAGAATTGTTCATCCTATCACACTATATTAGTTAAAATTGGAATTACTACCGTTACTTTTTTGTTGTTGACCTTGCTGCTCATACATAGTTTCAAAATCTATAGGATCTAGCATCAGTGGGGGAAATCCACCACTACTTGTAACTCTTGCAATTATTTCTCTTGCAAAAGGGAAAAGAAAAGTAGGTCCGCCAATAAACAAAGCTTGTCTTACCTCTTCCTCACTCAACTCTTTTAAATTTTCTATTGAAAAAATGCCACAATATTTCGTCTCACAAATGAAAGCTACACCATCTTTTATGCCTTCATCTTTTACCGTTGCTTTGACTTCTATATGCAAAGTAATTTCATGAAAAGATTTTTCTTCATTCACTTCTTCTTTGTTTTTCGTCCCTTCTAATTTTGCTGAATTGATATTAACCATTACATTAATATTTGGAGCTTTACTAGAAGAAAGGAATGGCGAATTCGGATTCTCAAATGATAGATCTTTAACATATTGACCGTGAATTCTCATTTTTTGTTGTGGCATTTCTTACGTCTCCTTTAATTAAGTTGAGATATTTAATACTTTCTTATATAATATATTCATTTACAAACGAATAGCAAACCTGATTATAAGTTGATATGAAAAACATATTTTCATTAATAATTAATAATGTTCGGATACTTTATATGCCAAGGAGTTGAGTTACTATGATAGAGCTTGTAATATATGCTTTATTAGCGGCGTTCATTTTTTCACGTTTGTATAATTCTTTAGGAAGGTCAGCCAACCTCAACCTAAAAAAGCTAACTAATGTATTGGATGTAAGCCGAAGTAGAGAAGATGTAGTAGAAAACATTGAGGGTTACATTGATAGCAATGATGAAAATTCAATAAAAGTTACTTATAAACAAATATTAAAAAAAAACAAAGATTTTTCTATTTCCCACTTTATAGAAGGTTCAAGCATAGCTTTTGAATTAATAATAAAATGTTTCAATCAAGGAAATTTGTCTCAGTTAAAACCACTTCTCGATAAAGACTTATATGATAATTTTGCAGAGAAGATTAAACATCGTAAAGAGGTGCACGAGTCTATAATTGTTTCTATCGTTTCACAAAAGATTTTAGAAATAAAGCTAGTAAAAAACGCAGTGTTTATTGCAGTATATTTCCTTTCAGAGCAAATTAACTTCGTTAAGAACAATGAAGGAGATATAATATCAGGTAGTACATCCACTATTAATAAAGTTGAGGATGTATGGCAATTCAAAAAAAATGTTAATTCATCAGACCCAAGCTGGTTGCTTGTTTCTATTCACTATAAAAAGACAAGTAACGATAAGACAAATGATAAGTAAGATGAGTTTTATTTGAAATGGAAAGCAAGCTACGCGAAATAGTACTTGACACTGAAACGACAGGTCTTGACACTGAATCTGGTCATCGAATTATTGAAATAGGGTGTGTGGAATTAATTAACCGCATTCCAACAGGTAAAGTATTCCATCGGTACCTTAACCCAGAAAGAGATATACCTTATCACTCGTTTAAGATTCACGGTATTAGTGAAGAATTTTTAGAAGATAAACCATTATTTTCAGATGTTGCACTTGAATTTCTTGACTTTATATCTAATGATATTTTGGTAATTCACAACGCTGAATTCGATGTTAAGTTCCTTAACATGGAGTTAAGCAAGCTGAATGCTAGGTTAATTTCCTCAGACAGAGTGCTAGATACATTACCTCTTGCGAGGAAAAAATTCGCAGGATCACCTGCTTCTTTGAATGCATTATGTAAGCGTTTTGATATATCGCTAGAGAATAGAGAATTGCACGGAGCACTAGTTGATGCTCAATTGCTTGCAAAGGTATATGTTGAACTTACAGGAGGGTTACAAACCTTTCTGTTTGATAATGAATGCAATCAGGACAGTAACTCCACATTCGTTCAGCATAAAGTACGTAATCTAACTCCCAGAGAACATTTACCAAATAGTGAAGAAATTGATGAACATAAGAAACTGTTAGACAAAATTAACAATACACTTTGGAATAAATATATTGAATAGGTTAACCAATAAAGATACAATTCAATTTTACTGAGAGCATTCTAATGGTAAGGTTTATAAGATTATTATCTAATGTGCTAGCAGCATTAGCAGTTGTTTTTTTAGGTTATTGTTATTTCACTAAAAAAGGCATATTTGCCCCAGCAGCGATTCACAACGCAGAAGTTAAGATAGGCGGAGATTTTTCTTTAATTAATCAGGACGGACAGATCTTGCGCAGTAGTGATTTTAAAGATAAATACATGATGATTTTCTTTGGGTTTTCCTCATGCAAAAGAATTTGCCCTATGAACCTTGGAATAATTTCAGAAACACTTGCAAAGTTAGATGAGAAAACTAACAACAAGCTACAAACATTCTTCATCACAGTCGATCCTGAGCGCGATAGCACGGAAAGACTTAAAGAATTTCAGCAGCAATTTGACCACAGAATACAAATGTTAACTGGTGAAAGAGAAAAAATAGACGAAGTAATTGCAAAGTATAAAGTATATGCTAGCAAAGTTGGTGGAGAAGAAGAAATCAACCATTCTTCAATAATGTACCTTATTGGCCCTGGAGGAAAATATGTTACACACTTTGCAGCTGATTTAAATTCAGACGAAAGTCAATCTGATAAGATTTTGGCTGAGATAAGAAAATACGTAAACTGAATTATAGATTTTTCTGTTAATTAGTCGAGCATGCAACTGCATGAGCATTATGATTTGAGAGCAATCTCCATGGGAAGACACACACAACTGTACGAACGTTGTAGTTTGGGAGCAATTCCCACCAGTGGTGTGTCATCCCAGTGCCCAGACACTGGGATCCAGCTTCTATGCAACTTAATTAAAAACGTTTGTTTTAGCGTAAGACAACTACCTTTAGCTCATCAGCTCAGTTATAAGCAAAATTTCTGGATTCCAGTGGGCTTTGTTGCATCGCTACTTATGAAAGGCTAACTATAGTTAGGATTATAAGCAACCTATTGAAAATCTTGTTTTTTTGCAATCGATCTGATCAAATTTAAGAATAGTAATTTATTATTTACATTAATAAATTTAATTCTATTGAAAATAGCTAAAGCATTGAAATTCTTGAATTTTAGCCGGATTAGTGAGTGGTAGTGAAATTTCTTTTACTCAAATTTAGGTATTCACTGACCGTTCTTGTTATAAATACCAGAATAATAAGCTACTGATATTCTCCATCTTTTTTATCTTTAATCCATCATAGCTAGCGATGCAACAAAGCCATTCCAGTGTCAAGCACTGGAATGACATCATCTGTTGTGCAATTTACCTTCAAAAATGAATGTTCGTACAGTTATGGAAGACACATTGGAATGACACTATTTGCTGTCTTCAAAAATAAACATTCGTAAAGTTGTGCTTTTAATATGGGTTATCAGTTTAAAAATGTTGCTAATCAGCATATATGAATGTAATATTAATTAACATTCATAAACGAAGCAATACCATGGAAAATAGTTATAATGCCGATGCAATAAAAATCTTAAGGGGTCTTGATGCTGTAAGGAAACGTCCAGGTATGTACATTGGTGACACTGACGATGGATCTGGCTTGCACCACATGGTATATGAGGTTGTTGATAACGCAATAGATGAATCTTTAGCTGGGTATTGTGATAAAATTGAAGTTAGCATAAATAAAGATGGTTCAGTATCAGTAACCGACAATGGTCGTGGCATTCCAACTGACATTCATGAAGAAGAAGGAATATCAGCAGCAGAGGTAATAATGACTCAACTCCATGCTGGTGGTAAATTTGACAGCAATACCTATAAAGTTTCTGGGGGATTACATGGTGTTGGAATCTCAGTTGTGAATGCATTATCAAGCTGGTTGGAATTAATTATTTGGCGCAATAAGAAAGAACACTTTATGCGTTTTGAAGATGGTGAGTCTATTGAACCTTTAAAGGTAGTCAACGAAAATACAAACAAAAGAGGAACTAAAGTCACGTTCATGCCATCAACAGAGACTTTTAATGGCATTAATTTCAGTTACTCAACGCTTGAAAGTCGTATAAGAGAATTAGCATTTTTAAATTCAAATATCGACATTACTTTACGTGATCTGCGCAATGAACCATATACAGAATCTCATTTCAATCAGAGCAATCAATCTAAAGACAATTTTGGTACAGCAAATTTTGTGCAGTATTTAGATAAGAATAAGACACATGTAACTAAAATTGCCAGTATGAAAGGAGATGCAGAAGATCTTGGCATCAGCTTGGAAATATCGATGGAATGGAATGATTCCTACTATGAGAATATGTTGTGTTTCACTAATAATATACGGCAACGAGATGGTGGTACGCATTTGGCAGGATTTAGATCTGCACTAACTAGATGTATCAATACCTATGCAACTAATGAAGGGTTTTTAAAGAAAGCAAAAGTAAATTTAACTGGAGAGGACGTTAGAGAAGGTTTAACTTGTGTTTTATCTCTTAAGATGCCTGATCCTAAGTTTTCTTCACAAACAAAAGATAAACTAGTTAGTTCTGAAGCACGTGCAGTTGTAGAAAGTATAGTTTCTGATAAATTGAGCACAATCCTTGAAACTGATCCCAAATTGGCAGCAAGCATAGTAGAAAGAGCAATCAGGTCAGCAAAAGGAAGAGAAGCTGCAAGAAAAGCGCGCGAGCTAGTTAAAAGCAAAAACAATATTGATATTGCAACTCTGCCAGGAAAGCTTGCTGATTGTCAGGAAAAAGCTCCTGAGTTATCGGAATTATTTATAGTAGAGGGTAATTCAGCAGGTGGTACTGCAAAGCAGGGGCGTAATCGTAAAACACAAGCAGTGCTTGCCTTAAGAGGAAAAATTCTAAACGTAGAACGTGTAAGTTTAGATCGTATTTTTTCATCTGCAGAAATAGGCTCTTTAATTACTGCAATTGGTGCTGGAATAGGGAGTGAACACTTCGATATTGAAAAAGCTAGATATCATAAAATTATCATCATGACAGATGCAGATGTTGATGGTTCACATATAAGAACTTTGATTCTAACTTTCTTTTTTAGACATATGCGTGAAGTTATTGAAAAAGGTTACTTATACATAGCACAGCCACCCCTCTATAAAGTTACAAAGAATGCCAAAGACACTTATATTAAAGATGACGAAACTTTTGAAGAGTATATAATAAACTCAGCAGTTAAAAGATTAACACTAAGTGGTACAGCTACAGAATTTAACAACTTGCGCCTTATTTTGAATAAATGCGTTAGCACTTCTAATATTAGCAAAAATTATGATAGAGAAATACCACAAAATCTCTTAGAGTCATTGCTAATTTTAAGTAAAAAGAATGCTCTATCATCGGCTGATGAGATATTAAAGTATTTGAAGTTAATGTACAGCGAATACACTTGGGAAGTGGAAATAAAAGATGAAGAAAAAGAAATTCATATCTCTAAATTGTTTCAAGGATTGGCAGACAAATATATATTTGCACTGAGTATGCTTGAAGGCAAAGATATGCAAAACATATTAAGTTTGCTTGATGGTATAAGTAATTTATTTAATGGTGATTCATTTTTAAAGTCACAAGAAACTGAAATAAGAATCACTTCTCCAAGTACGCTTGCAAAAATAATAATGGACTATGGTAAAAAAGGTTTAACTCTGCAGAGATTTAAAGGTCTTGGTGAAATGAATGCTGATCAGCTATGGGATACTACGTTAAATCCTGAGGCTAGAACTTTATTAAAGGTTGAAATAAAAGATTGTGAAGAAGCTGATTCCATATTTTCAATATTAATGGGTGATATAGTTGAACCACGCCGTGATTTTATTAATAGCAATGCACTTAATGTGCATGATGTTGATATTTGAACTTTTAGCAAAATGTACGAACGTTACGGGTTTAAGCAAAGACTGTGTCATTCAAGTAGCTGACACTGGTTCCTTTATAACGGTGTCATTCCAGTGCTTGACACTGGAATCCAGGTTGCTCACAAGCAAACTAGCATAGAAAGTGGTTACAACGTTTTCGATGAGATTGCAGAAAGGCTGGATTCCAGTGTCAAGCACTGGAATGAAAGCAGTCCTACGTCATGCCGCGATTCATTCGCGGTATCTCTAGATCCCGCTAACAAGCAGCGGGATGACGGTTGTCAGGGTGTCATCCCACTACCTTCTCCTGTCATCCCAGTGCCTCCCTCCCCTGTCATCCAAGTAGCTTGACACTTGTATCTTTATGATGTGAGGCATTAGAGCTAAAATACCTCACAGGGAGGGTGAAGCTGATGCAACGCTAATGCCATTAAGGCCGAATCCCAGATTTTGCTTCCCTCCCATAGAGTTATAGCTCTTCTCATAATAATCCCAATAAGGTAAGAATGGATTTATGGTAGAGGGGTTTGTATGCCAGCAGCGTATAGTTACGACTTAAGGAAAAAAGCAATGGAAGCATTGGATGAAGGAGAAAGTAGAGCAACTGTTGCCAAGTGACCTTACCCAGAAAAAGTGGAGAGAAAGAAAGGAGTTTTTTCGGGTAAAATAAAATTTTGGAGGATTAGAAATGGCAAGAGAATATACGGCAGAATTCAAATTGGAAGCTGTTAAACTGGCAAATGAACAAAGAAAGGCAGGTCAAACAATTACAAAAATAGCAAAGGATTTAGGAATAAAGGGTGGTTTATTAGGAAAATGGATAAAGAAACACAACGAAAAAAAGTCGGCAGCAGATGCATTTCCAGGTAGAGGTAACATGGCTCCTTACGACAAAGAGAGGTTTGATTTACAAAGAGAGTTAGCAAGATT
>NZ_CP011148.1:106862-107860 GCF_001758565.1 Wolbachia endosymbiont of Drosophila incompta
TTTAAAAAAAAGCCCTGGCCAGTCAAAAAGAGTAAAATATTTTTTTATAAAAGAGTATAGTAACTGCTATAAAGTACAGGAATTATGTAGGATTTTCTGCTAGTGGCTACTATAAGTGGACCACAAGAAAAATAAGCAGTAGAGAATCAGCAAATAAAGAGCTACTCGCAGCTATTCAAAAAATATATCAAGTTTCTAAATGTAGATATGGAGCTCCTAAAATTCATGCTGAATTGAAGGCTTTNTATACCACTAATTAAACTTAAACGACGTGCAAAGTATTATGCAGAAAAATGGTATTCAGGCTATATTGAGAAGAAAATTTAAAATTAAGAAACAACAAACGGACAGTAGCTCCCAATATATTAGACCAAAACTTTATTGTCGATCAACCAAATAAAGTATGGGATTACTTATATAAAAACCAAAGAAGGATGGCTATATTTGGCAACAATAATCGATCTATATTCACGCATGGTAGTTAATGAGCAGTTCAATAAATAAACAATTGGTTATGGACTCTTTATTAATGGCCGTTAACAAGCGTAAACCTGCCAAAAATCTACTATTACATAGTGATCAAGGTTCACAATATACTTCGCAAGGTTATCAATATCTCTTATCCATAAAAAACATAGATGAGTTATAAAGGTTGTTGTTACGACAATTCTGTTGTGGAAAGCTTCTTCAGTTCTCTAAAAAGGGAGTTACCAATAGACACCTCTCGGCACTCTAAACAGCATATCAAAACTGCTATATTTGAATATATAGAAATTTTTTATAACAAACAACGTCACTATTAACTATTGCATTCCTGAGCATTTTGATTCATCATTCTCTTTGTGAAAAACATTCCAAACTTTCTCTCCACTTTTTCTGGGTAAGGTCAGTCAAACCTCCATTTTTTTTATATCAATTTATTACTTTTTTTTCGGTTTGACACACTTTTTTGAACATTCCCAACGAAAAAAGAAAAACAAGGTTTAATTTTCTTTTTT
>NZ_CP011148.1:109214-111937 GCF_001758565.1 Wolbachia endosymbiont of Drosophila incompta
CATCAATTTATTACTTTTTTTTCGGTTTGACACACTTTTTTGAACATTCCCAACGAAAAAAGAAAAACAAGGTTTAATTTTCTTTTTTATTTGCGATTTATCTATTAATTAACCGTGAAAGGTTACGTGTAATGCTTCTTCACATAATTATCAATAATTGCCTTAAATTCTTCAGAGACATTATCACCTTGTAAAGTTTTGAAATATTTGCCGTTTTTGTAGACTGCTGAAACAGGTTTTTCTCCATATCCAGGTAAGCTGATTCCCAAATTTGCGTGTTTGCTTTCTCCAGGACCATTTACTATGCATCCCATAACAGCAATGTTCATATGCTCTACACCTGGATTTTTTTTCTTCCACATCGGCATATGAGTTTTTATATAGCCATTCACCTCTTCAGTTAATATACGAAAACGATCGCTACTCGTGCGCCCACAACCAGGACATGAATTAACCTGAGGGTTAAAGTGTCGCAAGCCTATAGACTGCAATATTTCCTGACACACCACCACTTCATTAGTACGCGATTCACCAGGACGTTGAGTCAAAGAAGCCCGTATTGTATCTCCAATGCCATTTTGCAATAAATAAGTAAGCCCTGCTGCGGTATTTACCACACCTTTATTGCCCATACCAGCCTCAGTTAAACCCAAATGCAGCGCATAATTGGAAGATTTTGCAAGTGCCATATAAACTAAAATTAAATCTTGTACTTTGCTAACTTTACATGAAATGATTATTTTGTTTGAATTTAGACCAATTTCTTCAGCTTTTTTTGCACTATCAAGAGCAGACATTACAAGTGCTTTGCGCAGTATCACATCAGAAGGCCTTGAATTACTAAGCGAAGAGTTTTCATCCATCAATTTTTGCAAAAGGTATTTATCAAGACTACCCCAATTTACCCCAATTCTAACCGGAAGATCGTGCATTATTGCATACTCTATCACCCTTTCAAACTTCTCATCACGTTTGTCGCCAAAGCCTATATTGCCTGGATTGATTCTAATTTTACCCAGCATTTTGATGTTGTCTGGATAATCTTGAACTAATTTATCTAGCTCATATTGACCGCAGCCTACCAATATTTTACCGTCAAAACCTTCTTTATTTATCTCTTCTACTATATAAGGTATTGCTCTTGCTACCTCCTCTGAGTTCAAGGCAATTCGCACCAATTCTGAACCTGTACGCGCTAGTTCTGTTATCTCTTTTGCATAATGTTTTGCGCTACTTTTTATATTATCAGCATCTATATGCACGCCAAGCGCCATAGATTGTACAACTACAGGATTATTTCCGCCTATCTTTACTTTTCCAACTTCTACAACATGAGTTTTGTGCCTGGAAATCTGCGATAATTCATATGTATTATCATTCAATATCAGGTCTTTATCTAGCATATTATTAATGGCCAATATTGTGATACTATTTTACTGTGTCAGCTACACTGCCAAATGAACTTGAACCATTCAAACTATAAGCATCTACGTTATCCAAATTAGCAATAGAATCATGTGAGCACGTTCTTCTTGATGGAGTTTCTTTTATAGTGACATTTATAGGAGAAACTTTCTTTTCTCGTGTTGAAGTAACTTTCTTCTCTTCTTGTTGTTCACTTTCATGCTGCTTATTTTCATACTGGAAAACTGACTCTTGATCTATAAATACAGCACCCCTTAAACGTGCGATATTAATACCATGCTGATTTATCATAGTGCTCTCTTCATCGTCGACTATGCAAGCTTCCATGTCATTTGGCTCATTATCAAGACTAGCAATTTTTTTCTCTTTTAATTTTTTGATTAGATCTTCTTTATTTATAGCTCGATCTTGTAATTTTTTTTTCTTGAGCAATTCCCTACGCTTCTCATACAGTTTATATGACTCAGCAAAATCCTCATCTGTATGAAAGTTTGCACCACCAGGGTTACCAGGAGGTATGTATCTCTTACTGAGCTTAGATTTAGCTTCAGCACTATGCACAGTAAAAAAGCTAGAAACCAAAAACATTAATATAAATAAAATTTTAGAAAAAACCCTAAGCATATGGTGCTATAGTAAATATCGTATTTTAAAAGATAGCAATTAACAAACTTTAAGTAAACCAGAATCTTTACTAACTTTACAATACAAATATTTTTCTAAAAAGTGATATGTTTGCTATCAAAAAAACCTACGCAGACTAAGAGAAGAGTAAGGTGTTACAAGTTGCGTAACACCTTTTCAAGAAAAGTGTTATGCAGCTATATGTTTGCAACTTTTAAGTTATTCTGTAGTTTTTCAGTACCATCGGTAGTATCTACATTATTAAGTTTTGCGTCTGGCGTATCTTTAGATAAGTCGTTTTTTTCTCTTTATCAAGCTTAACTCCCTGATAGATACAGAATGCAACAAAACTAGTTATTGCTATTGCGGCAACAGCACTGACTATGATACAAATTGCCATTATTTTTTGTTGATCTGCTACTGCCTCTGCAAGTGTTTCCACTTTTTCTTGCAGGCCGTTTAAGTGCTCTTGCATAGCTTGAAACTGCTTAGTACCAATCTTGTCTTCTAATGCACTAAAAACTTTTTCAAACTGCTCAACATCTATCTTTTGAGCTTCTTGCCATTCTTTTAATGCACTAAATACCTCTTCAAACTGTTTAGCATCTATCTTTTGAGCTTCTTGCCATTCTTTTAATGCACCAAAAACTTTTTCAAACTGCTCAGCATCAATT
>NZ_CP011148.1:111947-114224 GCF_001758565.1 Wolbachia endosymbiont of Drosophila incompta
CCTGCAATGCTGTTATATCTGACTCATCAAAGCCAAGTACCCATTTAGTTATACCCATTTTTAACCCCCTAGTTAATTAATATATTATAATTTTACATTCCAAATGTTTAAATTATTATTAAATCAATTGTCATTATGTATTGATCTTTTAATAATTTCGTTTGACTTGCTTTTTGAAAGTGCGAAAACTTAAATTAAGGTATTACAAGATTGTTATTCAACCAATATCTCTCTTTTCCCTGAGTAATTTGGAGCGCTGACAATACCTTCCTTTTCCATTCTTTCAACGATGTTTGCTGCTCTGTTATAGCCTATTCTAAGCTGCCTTTGAATGTAACTGGTTGAAACTTTTTGATCTCTTTGAATGATGGCCACTGCTTGGTTATAGAGGTCATTTTCTTCATCCTCCGTTTCATCGTGTGACTCTGTAGAAGAATTTTCATCTTCTTTAGTGATTTCCTCCATGTAGTTTGGCTCACCTTGCATTTTCAGATGATCAACTATATCTTGCACCTCATTATCACTTACAAATGGGCCGTGAACTCGAATGATCTTACCACCAGAGGCCATATAGAGCATGTCACCCATGCCGAGCAATTGTTCAGCCCCTTGTTCTCCAAGTATTGTACGGCTATCTATCTTAGAAGTAACAGCAAAACTGATTCTCGTTGGAAAGTTCGCCTTTATCACACCTGTGATCACATCCACAGATGGGCGTTGTGTTGCCATTATGATGTGTATTCCTGCAGCACGAGCCATCTGAGCTAAGCGTTGAATAGAGCACTCTATTTCTTTGCCGGCAACAAGCATCAAATCTGCCATTTCATCCACGATCACTACAATATACGGAAATGTTTCCATCTTGATTGGTATTTTTTCAAACAGAGGTTTGCCTGTTGTTGAGTTAAAGCCAATCTGCACAACGCGCTCCAATTCTATTCCACTATTCATCGCTTCTGTGATTCTTTGGTTATAGTTTATTACATTGCGCACATTTAAATAGGACATCATGCGATAGCGATTTTCCATTTCTTTCACTATCCACTTAAGAGCGACTACAGCCTTTTTTGGCTCTGTTACCACTGGCGTTATTAGATGCGGTATTGCATCATATATTGAAAGCTCAAGCATTTTTGGGTCGATCATTATCATCTTACATTCATCAGGACTTAATCGATAAACGAGTGAAAGAATCATAGTGTTAATCGCAACTGATTTACCAGACCCTGTGGTTCCAGCAACGAGCAAGTGGGGCATTTTAGTTAGATCTGCAATAACTGGTTTTCCACTTATTTCTTTGCCAAGCGCAATTGGGAGATTTAAGTTTGCATTTTGGTATTCTGGGGATTCAAGCAAATCACGCAGCATTACAATTTCCCGTTCCTTGTTCGGCAACTCTATTCCCATAGCATTTTGCCCACGAATTATTGAAATACGTGCAGAGAGTGCACTCATCGAACGTGCAATGTCATCTGCAAGGCCAATTACTCTTGCAGATTTCGTGCCAGCTTGTGGTTCAAGTTTGTACAAAGTCACAACCGGCCCATAGCATACACTGATAATTTTTCCTTGCACGCCAAAATCACTCAGGACTTGTTCCAGCAGAGATAAATTTTTATTGCTCTCCATTTCATTTAGCTGTTTTCTCTGCAAAGACTCTTCTGCTTTAGAAAGTAAATGGATACTTGGAAACTTAAACTCACTTAAAACCTCCTCGGTAGCTTTTTTCTGTCTTTCTTTTGGTTGTTGTTTAGTAGTGATTTTAGTTCTATGTTTTTCTTCTACTACTAATGGTGCAATTGAATACTCAGTAGTTTTATGTGATCTGAAGAATGGAACATTTACAAATAAGCAAGCTATTTTTTTACATAAGAAGAATAGAGAGTAAATTGTTCTCTTCCAACCAACAGATCCTACAAGACCTATTGATGTTACTATCACAAATATATAAAACGGGCAGTTATTAATTAGTGCATTCCCTATTATTCCACTGTGTCTGTACCTTGCAGTGATGCCTAGCGAAAGTTGTGGTAGTATAGCACATATCCCTAAATTGATTAATATTAAATAGAGAATTTTTAGCAGCCTTTTTGATGGCCTGAAGATCAACAAGTAAACTATGGTTGTAGCTATTGTAACACTAGTTAATCCAAGAAATTGAACCAATATATCAGCTAAATATGAACTTACTATTCCACCTAAATTTATCACTTCCTCATTTGTAGCTGTGTTTAAGGAAGGATCTTTATAGTTATAGCTAAAAACTGATATATATAT
>NZ_CP011148.1:114244-132789 GCF_001758565.1 Wolbachia endosymbiont of Drosophila incompta
ATATTGCTGATTTTAGATATTTTTTTAACATCTACCTAAAGTAGTAAGCTACTGTATATTTTACAAAGTGAATTGTTATTAGCAATATCATTATAGATAAATCTAATCCGTTGAACGGTGGTATATATCTTCTAATAATCTTTAGTGGTGGATATGTCAATTGGTTCAAGATGTGCATTATGCTACTGACAGTTTCATTATATATGTTCACCATATTAAGTTTAACCAGCCAGTTTAGGACAACCCAACATATTAGAATGAAGCTATAAAGATCAAGTAACGTATTGAGTAGATATATGATTGGATGCATACATATCTATTACACGAAAGTTATATAAAAGACAAGTATTTAGCCTTTTCAAACTCAAAATGTTGTTTTTGCTGAACCAAAAAAAACTTCATTTTTTGAGCTGCGCAAAGCCACCTAAAGTAGAGAATGGACAAGGAAGGAGGGGTGTATAATATATATTAATGTTGATATTTATTTCTTATAAATATCATCTCTATGTCCTATCTCTGTGATAGTTACTATATGATCTAATTGATTTACTCTGTAAATTACACGATAGTCACCAACTCTTAGCCTTCTACATCCTTTTAAGTTATGATGTAGTGGTTCACCAAAATTTATTGGGTCAACTGTAAGACGTTCTTTTATAGCCTTTTGAACTCTTAGCCTTATTATCTTTGGAAGGTTTGGTAAATCTTTTTCAACAACACTCTTTAGAGACTTAACCTTGTAACGCTCTAATCCCACTTAATATCTTCAAAATCAACTGTTTCTGCACCTTCAACATCACGCTCATCAGAAATTTTAGATACTAAAAAATCCTCCATTTCAAGCTCAACTGCTTCTCTAAATAGTTTTCCTGCTAATTCTTGAACGGGCTGTTTAGTAAATTCAGATAATTCAGCAAGATGCTTTAAAGTTTCTTCGCTAAGAGCTATGTTAATGCCTGAATTTGCCATATGTTTTACCAAAGTCCACTAATAATTATACAACATTTTTTTTAATTTTTCAATAAAGAAAGGAGTGGTGTATAAAAATATATTTAATGTTTCAGTAGGTCCAATATTGCCTGCTTGTAAATATTGTCCCTGTGTCCTATTGAAACAATAATTACTATACGTTTTACAGTATTTACACGGTAGACAATACGATAATCATCAGCAACTTTTATTCTTCTATGTTCCTTTAATCTCTTGCGTAGCAACACACCGTTACCAATAGGATCAGTCTCAAGATACTCTTTTATTGCATCTTTAATACTTGGCTTTACATCTTCCGGCAAGGAAGGCAAATTTCTTTTAAGAACATGCTTTAGATATTTAATGGTGTATTGCTTATTTCCAGATGTCTTCACTATCCTCTACTTCTTCTGTATCATCAGAATTTAACTCCCTAATAATTTTGGAAAATGCAATATCTTCCGCTTCAAGTTCGATTGCTTCCTTGACTAGCTTTTCTGTTAATTTTTGAACAGACTGCTTGGTGGCTCTAGCTAGTTCAACAAGATGCTGCGAAGTTTCTGGGTTGAAAGTTACACTAACTTTTGAATTTACCATCAGTTTTACCAAAGTCTACTACTATAGCTATTTTACAACATTTTTTTTAATTTTTCAATAAAGGAAGGAGGGCTGTATAAAAATATATTTAATGTTTATCAAGTAGCCTTCTCATAAATGGTGTCTCTATGTCCTGCTGTAGCAACAAATACCTTATGTTTTGCAATATTTACAGTATAAATAATTCGATAATCACTAACCCTTATTCTTCTATACCCTTTTAGCCTGCCACGTAATGGTTTACCAAATTTAATTGGATCAGTTGTAAGCCGCTCGTTTATCGCTTTTGTAATCCTTGATCTTATTGTTTTTGGAAGATTTAGAAAATCTCTTTCAGTAAAGTTTTTTGAGTAGACAATATCGTATTTCAGTTTATGTCCTCTCCCTTTCAGATAGTACTGTATTCCAGTCTACATCCTCACATTCCTTAATAGTTTTATATAACGCAATATCTTCTACTTCGCACTCGATTCCTTCGATGACTAACCTTTTTGCTAGTTCTTGAACGGATTCCTTGGTGATTTCAGCTAACTTAGTAAGGTTATGTGAAGTTTTTGGGTCAAAAGTTATACTAATTCCTGAATCTGTCATATGTTTTACCAAAGTCTACTAATAATTATACAACATTTTTCTGAATTTTTCAATAAAGGAAGTTGATGATATGTAAGAAAAATTTTGCCACCTGCGTTAATAAATAATTAAAGATTTAGCATATTTATCTACCCTCTATTCTATTACTTAAGTTAGACCACTTTTTTCTATTAATATTTTTTGTTTATAAAGATGAGCAGTTACTCATCACGCAGTTGATCTATGGATATAATACTACCGTTTGATAGTTTTTCAGTACATTTTTCACTTTTGTATTCTTTATCAGAGTCGATACTGATTTTGTCAAATATTAAAACATCTCCTGAAATTTTATCACGAAACTCACTAATAGCAAAAAACGGTATAGTAATTCGCTCTTGTTTTCCTTGAAAACTCAAACTGACGCTAAATTTATCCTCAGAAACTTTTAAATCATAGAATTGATGCTGTAATATAATAAGCATTTGAGTAGGGTATGACTTTTTCAAACGATCTGGCATGGTCACACCATTAAAATATGTGAAAAATAATATTTCTAAGTGAGGGATAAAACCATTACCTGATATAACATCTAAAGTCTTTTTGATAACTTGAAACTTAGCAGAATTAAGCAGTTTTTTGTAATCTGTTTGCTCCATATAACTTTCACATACGTAAATTTTGGGGAACTTCTGTTACCCGGCGTTCCCTGAACCGTGCTTATAGCAATGAAGTTATAGTGCTTAAATTAAGCAGCTATTGCGTCGACATTGTCTTCAGCAGCAAAATTATCGTTTGCATTTAAATTATGAACTCTTAGCGGTGGTGTCTAACCGAGCAAAGCTACCATCTTTACTATGCATGTCGATCCTTATTCGTCCCCATATAAATTAAAAAACATGGTGAAGACGCCGAGTACTGCCCTCGGGTCCAATACACCTATTACAAGGTAATTTTATTGCTATAGTACACAAAATGTACATAGCTATTATATAGCAACATTAAATAAATGTCAAGATATTATGACCTTAAGTTGATTTATTGCTAAAACAAAATTAATATTTCCAGTAAAAAATTCTGTGCTCTTAACCTGACACATATGGCTTTTTGAATACTCCCAATGAAAATATTTATAAATAAATATTTACTCTTCTTTTTTATTGTTTTTAGGTTTTTCTTGATCAACCATTTCTCCACCGATCTCTTTTATTTTTAGTATCAACGACTCTGGTACATACATGTCAATTACTTCTTCTGCTGTCACAAATAAAGCCTGATAAGAGTGTGAATTTATTATCCAATTAGGCAATATGTCTTCTGCTTCTATTTTATACTCTCCCTCTTTTTTGTCATATACTGTGTAGCAATATAAGTGCACAGCAAAAAATAATACATAAGAGAGCAATATTCCTTTAAGCACTCCGAGAAAGATTCCAGTAACTCTATCGATAAACCCCAACCTTATGGGTGATAATATGTACATTAGCCAGTTATTTATTATCATGAATATAAGATTAAGTATAATAAATACAGAGATTGTAGAAAGTATGTTTAGTGTAACTTTAGAATCAAAATATTTACTATAATTTGGAGCGAAAAAATCATAGTGATTAGCTGTCAGAAAGACCGATAAAAATAGAAACATTAGTGCGCATAGCTCTTTTATAAAGCCTCTAGTTACCGAGATTATTACGCATAGAACAACAATGAAGATAATTAGGCTATCGAAAAGCATGTTTTATATCTATATGGTTTTCAAGATATAATAGTTGTAAATAACAAGGTTGTAAAATTAATTGTATTTATGCTGCATCAATTGATCTAAATACCTAGCGATCATGTCAATTTCTAAATTCAAATAATCATTTACTTTGTTGTACTGAAAAGTTGTATTTTCCCATGTATAGGGAGTGATATTTACTGTAAATTCCTGATTAATAACTGAATTCACTGTGAGGGAAACCCCATCTAGTGTAACGGAGCTTTTTTTTGCAACAAATTTAATTAATTCTTGTGGGCACGATAGTTTGATTTCATGAGAATCTAAATTTTGATTAATTGTTAAAAATTTTACTATCCCATCAACATGACCCTGAACCAGGTGGCCATCGATCTTATCGCTTAATCTCATTGCTTGTTCGAGATTTATTTTTTTTCCTATTCTCCACGTATTTAAGTTAGCAACCTTCATAGTTTCTTGAGATGCTTGGACTGTAAATGTATCGCTCATTATATCAACAACAGTTAAACACACACCAGAGCAAGCTATTGAATCTCCTTTATTTATAGAGGATAAATTTTGTGTCTTGATATGGAAAATTTGATCAGAGTTGGAGTGAGTGGTAGTATCAGTTATAGTCCCGATATCCGTGATAATTCCTTTAAACATATGGTGAAAATAAATAATTTTACCATGAAAAATTTTTTACAACAACTTATTTCTATTTTGTTATAGTTAAAGTAATTCTGGTTTACCGACAATTTAAAAAACGACAAATTCGTCATCCCGCTACGTGTTAGCGGGATCTAGAGATACCGTGACGGTATGACGTAGGAAAACTGAGCCTGCACTAGCTATAGGCGCGAGAAAGGGGATCGTTTTCACTTACTTGTTCAATAGATTCTATAGAATATTCAGAATATATGAAATAAGCCAAACTCAGAACACATAATGCAGTTAATATTGGTAACCCTATGTTCAATGCTAGCCCAATACTTTCTCTTTTTTCTGGTGGCACTAATCCTTTTAACATTGACACTTTTCCTAACGGAAAATGCCATAAGCAAAGTGTTGATGCAGATGCTACTATTATAAATAGACAAAAATAAGCCTTTTTTGAGGAAAATACAGTTTTTAATGATGATTTGAGTGTAATGTTAGTAGGTGGTAGAGTTTTAGCTTCATTTGTTGCTGGTGAAAGATCTTTAATTGGTAAAGGGTTTGTAGATTTATGAGGAGTATTTTCATGTTGTGGAGAAGGTTGTTGTATATAAACACCTGAAACTAATTTAAGCAATTGCTCTTTTTTTCTATATACTTGTTTTTGTAAATATTCTTTACCTAAAAGTGAGTTACTAAGAGGTTGTGGCCTTTCGAGTATCTGTAATACTTCTGATATCTCGCCTGGCTCTAATATTGCATGTAATTGTTTATCTTGAAAGTAAACAATATTGAATACTGAGCTGAAAATATTGCAAAATGTTTCTGGATCTTGATTTTTGTATCCACTCATCACTTCAATAAATATTTTATCGAGTTTTTTCCCCCTGTGCTCAATTTGGTTATCTATCATAGCTACTCTAGCATCATTTTGTGCTTGTTTTATGGCTAATGGTTTTTCTTTCTCTGATAGTTCTTTGGTCTGCTTTTTTGACTTCTTTTTTCTGTTAGCCTTAAAATACTCTGTGTGCGAAGTAGTTTGACCTACATTCTGTTCTGCTTCTTGAGGTATTGGATTTTCTATACTACCCCCTGTCATCCGAGTAGCTTGACTACTTGGATCCATGTTTCTTTTTTCCTGGTCAAACGCTGGAATAACACCAAATGGTATATTGTTGCTCTTTATAGAAAATTTTGGCAATTGTTGGGAAAAGAATTGTGACGTATTAAAAAAATTGGGTAGACAGAAAAAAGATCTAAACCAGAAAACGTTTTCATGCATTGCAGCAACTACTATCGAAACACGTGTAACTTGTTTTCCATTATTTGTTACATCGAAGCCAAATGAGCCTGTAACTGGTACGATTTGTTTATTTTGTGCATTTTTTTGGTTAGTTTCACTCTGTTCTTTTTTGTCTTCATTTTCAGTTTTTTCTGCATGTTGTAGCTTTTCATTTAGAAATAACTCGATTTGGTACAAGTTGTCCAGGTTAATGTTTTCAACGTCTGTTTGTAGCGTTATCGTTGTGCCCTGCAGAAGGATTTGAGGCGGAGCACTATTTACGAATTCTTCTACAGTTTTATAACTGTTAGTTTTACAGTAGTTATTATATAGTTCACTGCTTTCTTTGGGCACTTTTATGTTGGCTGTAAAATTTTTTTCCCGGGAAAGGCAGATTTTGAAAAAATTAATTAAAGAGTTTATTCGAAATAATCTTATATTAAAGGTGTCTTTATCTGTTGCTGTTAGCTCAAATGAAAATTCTTGTATATTACTTTCAATACTTCTCGAGCGAATAGTACTGATCTTAATTGTTTCGCTAGAAAATGCTTTACTTATGTTTCTGGATTTTTCCTTAAAGAGCTTAGGTAAATCCTCTATTTTATACTTATTCTTAGTTTCAGTATTACTGTTGTGCATAGTTGATACAGCAAATTCATCAACGCAAAGGTAAATAAAAAAGATTAATCAGTCAATAAATTAATAATCAGAATAGGGCAATTTTTCGGATTGTTGATGATATTTAAAATTTCACTATAATGAAAGTTTAAGCCAGCGTTTTTAAGATGAATAAAGAGTTATTAGATGACATACTTTCACTTGAAGATAAAGCAGTTTCCGAAATTGAGAATGCTTCTTCTTTACAAGATTTAGAAAAAGTTAGGCTATCATATTTGGGAAAAAAGGGTGTAATTAAAGCTTATTTTGACAACTTAAAAGAGATAGAAGACGCAGGAAAAAAGCGCAATTTAGGCGAAGTTATCAACGTTTTACGTAATAAGCTAGATCAGCTTATAATGAATAAGGAGAATATACTAAAAGCCGAAGAAGTTAACTTTAAATTGCAGAACGAGGCAGTTGATATCACGTTGTCTGCGAGGCCAGAAAAAATTGGCAAGGTCCATCCACTCAGTAAGGTTCTAAATGAAGTAAAGCTTATTTTTGCACATATGGGTTTTAAGGCAGTTGATGGCCCTGACATTGAAGATGAATTTCATGTATTTGATGCACTGAATACTCCAAGTCATCATCCTGCACGAGAGGAGCAAGATACCTTCTACTTAAAGAATAAAATAGATGATAAAAGAATGGTACTGCGCACTCACACCTCATCTGTACAGATTAGAACCATGGAAAAAACAAAAAAATTCCCAATTAAAATAGTAGCCGCAGGTAGAGTATACAGAAACGACTTTGATGCAACTCACACCCCTATGTTCCATCAAATAGAGGGGTTATATGTCGATGAGAATGTCAATATGGGCCAGTTAAAATTTACTATTCATCACTTCCTTAATAAGTTCTTTGGCGATAAAGGGCTGAAGATACGTTTTCGTAATAGTTTTTTCCCTTTTACCGAGCCTTCTGCGGAAGTGGACATAAGTTATAAAGGTAGTAAATGGATAGAAGTACTGGGATGCGGTATGACGCATCCAAATGTATTTCAAAATGTTGGAATAGACCATACTAAATACAACGGTTTTGCGTTTGGCATTGGTATAGAAAGGCTTGCAATGCTAAAATATCAAATTAGCGACTTGAGGAGCTTTTATGACAACAAAATCAGCTGGCTTGATCATTACGGTTTTCATTTTTCATCTTTAAGATAAGTGATAAGTAAAACTCATACGTTCGTTATACTTGCTTCAGGGCATGGCAGGCGGATGAATTCAGATTTGCCTAAGGTCCTACACAAAATAGGCAGTTTTTCCATGCTCCAGCATGTCATTTACAATGCAAAACAGTTAAATCCTGAAAATATTGCTGTTGTAGTTGATCAGCCTTTAATTGAAAGACTAAAGTGTTTTAAGGATATACAGTTAATTACACAAGAATTAACACTTGGCACGGGAGATGCGGTCAAAACTGCGATGAGAAACCTAAGAGAATTGCCAGATTCAAGCATAGTTGTTGTGCAGTATGGGGATACTCCGCTCATAAAAAGCAGCACAATAACTAAAATGATTAGTTATTTAGAAGGCAAGGCTCTAGTTTGCCTAGGTTTTAGGACAAGCAATAAAGAATACGGTAGGTTAATTATTGAGAATGGTTCCTTAAGAGAAATCGTAGAAGCAAAGAGTGATAAAAATAATCATGAAGAATTTCTTGCAAATGCTGGAATAATGGTTGCATGTGCAAAGAATTTACGTGAATTGGTGGAGAAAATAGAGTGCAATAGCTCAACTCATGAATATTACTTGACCGATATAGTTTCCATTGCAGTGAAGAGTAATTTAAATGTCGGTTACGTTATTACCGGTGGAGAAGAAGCAACGGGAATAAATAACAGAAATGACCTTATAAAAGCTGAGTTTTACTTTCAAGAAAATAAAAGAAAAATTTTTACCGACTCCGGAGTAACGCTTGTTGCACCAGAGACTGTTTTCTTTTCTCTTGATACGCAAATTGCCAGAGATTCAGTTATTTACCCATATGTTTTTTTCGGTACTGGAGTGAAAATAGAGTCTGGTGCGAAAATACTGCCATTTTCGCATTTAGAAAACTGCTTAATTAAAAGTAATGCTGAGGTCGGTCCATTTACCAGAATACGCGGAAACACAACAATTGGTAATAAGGCAAAAATAGGAAATTTTGTGGAAGTGAAAACAAGTGAAGTTGGTCAAAACACTAGAATAAAACACTTAAGTTATATAGGAAATGCTAAAGTAGGGCAGGAGAGTAATATAGGAGCAGGCACTATTGTTTGTAATTATGATGGGAAAAATAAACATGAAACGAATATAGGGAGCAATTGCTTTGTTGGCGCCAATAGCTCACTAATTGCGCCGCTTAATATTCATGATGAATCTGTAATTGCAGCAGGTAGTGTTATAGTTGAGGATGTACCAGAAAAAAGCCTTGCAATAGCAAGAGAAAAGCAAGTAACTAAGAGAATAAAGTAGTCTAATTTAATTATGTTGTTGTGTCATTTTTAATATTAGACTTCTTGCATAACCATATAACAAACTTTTATTGGGAATAGAAACAAAAAAACTTCCTTGACAAACTCCGCCAGCCCCCTTATCATAACAGTGAAGCTATTGTATTTGCTTTCGCCAATCTGCAGATTAAAAGGTAAGGATTACTTAATGTATCGGCGTCTTATGTTCAATTTTTTGCAGTATATAGATACTGTATGTCTTTACAAAACTTCATCTACATCTAGATTTTTATCTAAATAAGCTGAACGCGCTTATAAAGCGTTACAAGACATCAAAAGATGCCAATACTCGACAGAGATAGTAAAAGACTAGCTAACTCGGGGGTCCTTTGTCTTTTTTTCTGCTTAGTAAATTTCTTAAACATTTGCAGCGTAGGTTAGTTGCAATTAAAAGCAGCTAAATTGCAGTGTTTAAGACTTAAAAAACGCCAATACTGAAAATAGACAATGACTAGGGTTTCTTTTGCCTTTTTTTTCATTTGGTAAATTCCTTAATGTTTATGGCTAAACGACAATCGTCATCCCGCTGCTTGTTAGCGGGATCTATTGCTGAGATACCGCGAATGAATCGCGGTATGACGGTTCGCGGCGGTATGACGTAGGACTGCTGTCATCCCAGTGCGTGACACTGGAATGCCAAAAAAGGATGATGTCATCCTAGTGCTCCTTTTTTTGTCATCCGAGTAGCTGACACTTGGATGACATCGTCATAAAGGAACCAGTGTCAAGCTACTCGGATGACAGGAGAAGGGGCTACTTGCATGACGGTGTCGGTAAACTTAGAGCTATAATAACTATTTGCCTTTTTTCTGCTTAGGTTATGCAAGAAGTCTACTGTCTGAGAAAAGGTAGATAAAAGATGAAAACAGATAGAAGTATTTTAGTAGCTCAAAAAGAACGTTAAGTCATGCTTTTTATTTATATTGACAGCGTATATGACATCGTTTACGATTAAAGTTAATAACAATAATTTATATTTATCATGTTTGCAGTAATTGAGACTGGTGGAAAGCAATATTTAGTAAAAGAAGGTAGTATAATAAAGGTAGAGAAGTTAGAAGCTGAAGAAAAAAAAGAGGTGGAAATCAATAAGGTGATTTGTATTTCAAATAGTGGCTTATCTTATTCATCTAATGCTACTGTTAAAGCTGAAGTGTTGGAGCAGTGCAGGGGGGAAAAAATTATAATCTTTAAGAAGAAAAGAAGAAAAAATTACCGTAGGAAAACTGGTCATAGGCAGTATATAACTGTTCTTCGTATAAATGAAATTAGTCTTCAAAAGTAAGAGGTAAGATATGGCAACTAAAAAATCAGGTGGTAGTTCCTGTAATGGTAGAGATTCAGCGGGTCGTAGGTTAGGAATAAAGAAGAATGGGAAGGTTATTCCTGGTAACATAATTGTGCGCCAAAGAGGCACAAAATTCCATCCTGGAAAGAATGTTGGTATAGGTAAAGATCATACGATTTTTGCTAAAATAGAAGGCTGGGTCAGCTTTAGAAGATCAGCAAATAAAAAGACTTTTATTGATATCTTGCCTACAGATAATATGAAAGCTTCAGCTTGAATAAATCAGGGGTCTGTAGCTCAGGTGGTTAGAGCGCACGCCTGATAAGCGTGAGGTCGGAGGTTCAACTCTTCCCAGACCCACCATTTAGTAGTTACTAACTGTGTTTTCTATAGCGGTTTTGATATTGTATAAGCAAAAACATGAGTTTATATAAAAATTTAGTAACCAGTGAATCAGTGGCGGCTGGTCATCCAGATAAAGTAGCAGATCAAATTTCAGATGCAATACTTGATGAGTACCTTTTTACTGATCCTTTTGCGCGAGCTGCAATAGAGACTTTAGTCAGCAAAGATAACGTTATTATAGCTGGGGAAGTGTTTGGGCCTAACATCAAAAATAGCAGGATTGAAAGTATTGTACGGAATACAATAAAAGATATTGGTTACAAGCACGATGGGTTCCACTGGAGAAAAGTGAAAGTAAATATATTGCTGCATGAGCAATCAAATGACATTGCAATAGGGTTGGATCAAGGTGCTGGAGATCAGGGCATAATGTATGGCTATGCAACAACAGAGACAGAAAACCTTATGCCGGCACCCATTTTTTATGCACACTCGATTCTGAAAAATATCATGAGCGCAGTTAAAGAAGCAAAACTTGGTCCAGATGCAAAGTCACAAATCACTTTGGCATATGAGAATAACCTCCCGGTACGTGCTGAAAGTATTATTGTCTCAATACAGCACCCTGAGGATTTGGATCAATCAAAAGTAAAAGAAATAATTTACCCTTACATAGTTTCATCTTTACCTGAAGGATGGATGTGTCCTGAGGAAAATCTCTTAGTCAATCCAACTGGTAGATTTGTTATTGGTGGACCGGTTAGTGATTGTGGATTAACCGGACGAAAAATTATGGTTGATACTTATGGAGGTTATATTCCACACGGTGGAGGAGCGTTTTCCGGAAAAGATGCAACCAAAGTTGATAGATCTGCGGCTTATATGGCAAGATATCTTGCTAAAAATATTGTCTTTGCAGGTTTGGCTGAACGTTGTCTTGTGCAGCTTTCTTATGCAATTGGTGTATCAAAACCTACTTCATTCTATATTGATACATTTGGTGCGAATAAGGTAGAGGAAAGAGTAATTAAAAAGTTTATCGAGAATAATATAGATTTATCAACAAAAGGCATAATCAAGCATTTATCGCTTAATCATCCTATATATAAACGTACAGCCTGTTATGGACATTTTGGTAAAGAGTCAGAAAGTGACGGTGGATTTTCTTGGGAAAGCATAAACTTGTCTGCTGATCTTCGTAGAGAATTCAATATAGAAGGTAATAGTAAAATTTCTTTAGATTGCTAAAATTTTTGATTTACAGCCCCATATTTATATACTAGCTTATTGTTAAAGCATAGCACGCTTTTTCATAATAATTATACCATATTAGTAATAATTTTTATATTCAATTTTTATTGTGAGGCTTATAAAGTGTATAAGGAAATAGAAGGAGAACTGTACAACGTAATTGTAAGAGGTTGTCCGGAAACAAGTAAAAGGCTATAATATCTGAAATTTTAGTACGGGGTAAAGATGAGAAAAAAGTATCCAACAGATCTAAGCGAAAGGGAATGGGCAAGAATAGAAAAACACTTCAGAGTATCATACAAGAAAGGAGGAAGGCCGCCAAAGTATAGCAAAAGAGAAATATTAGAAGCAATTTTCTATGTATTGCGTACAGGGTGTCAATGGCGGTATTTACCAAATGATTTTCCGCTATGGAAGACTGTGTATGAGCAGTTCAGGCAATGGAAGAAGCAGGGAATTTTTGAGAAAATGAATTATGAAATTACAAAATATAGTAGAAGAAAAATAGGAAGGAATGAGCAGCCGAGTGCCTGTATAGTAGATAGTCAATCTGTAAAGACTACAGAAAAGGGGGGATCAAAGGCTATGATGGAAGTAAAAAAGTAAAGGGTAGAAAAAGGCATATAATTACAGACACTCAGGGTTTTATACTAGGTTGTTACGTAGGCGCTGCTAACGAAAATGATAGAGATGGTATTAAAATAGCATTAAACAATATGAGAACAAAATATACTAAAGTTAAAAAAATGTGGGCTGACATGGGATACCAAGGAAGAAATTTAAAGAATCACATAAAGGAAGAATATGACATAGATATTGAAATTGTTAAAAGGCCTCCATGTAGATTTTGGGTGCACAAAGATACGCCACCTGAGCTACTACCAACAAGAGAACAAGGGTTTAAAGTACAGCCAAGAAGATGGGTTGTAGAAAGGACTTTTGCTTGGGTTAATAGGAATAGAAGGCTATCGAAGGAGTATGATTTACTCACAACATCCACTGAGAATTTCATATACCTAGCTATGAGTAGGGTTATGTTAAAGAGGGAATATGCTTGAATTTACTAGTTTCCGGACAACCTCTAAAAGAGTTTTCTGATCTTATTGATAAAATAAAAGAACACCCTTTTAATGTTGAATTGATAAATAATACATTAGATTATGAAAAATTCAAATTCTACCTTCAGCAGGATTTTCTGTATTGTATAGATTGCGCTCGTGCTTTTTTAATTGTTGCAGCTAGAGTTGATGATATTGAAATGATGAGTAGTTTAATCAATTTGGCACAAGGAGCATTTTATGTTCGAGAACAGTATAAAAAATATTTTGAAGATTGTGATCTATCTGATGATCACAAAAAGTCAAGAGCTTGTTCTGCCTTTACTGACTTTTTCATGAGTGCCGCATATCACAATTCTGTTAATGAAGCTTTAGTAGCATCTTATTCTTGCTTTAACATATACCAAATCGTTATACGTCATATGGTAAATGAGATAACAACTAAAGGGGTTAAAAATAACAAATACAAAGAGTGGATCAACATTTATAGTAGCGAAACAGTAAATGCTGTAATTGATGAGGTTACTGATATTACAAATAAGCTATATAAAAAAGCTAGTGACTGTGAAAAAAAGAGGATGTATGAGTTTTTTAAGAAAGGGCTGGAATTAGAAATAATGTTTTGGGATGAGGCATATTACTCTAATATATCTAGCAAAGAATATTAGCAGCGGATTATTTACGTTAACTTGATCTTTTATCGGTAACTACAGTGTTCAGTGGCATAATTAGGAGCTGTTACGGGTCAAATCTTTTAAAGGATATAATTGAGCATCCTTTTAATGTTGAGTTAGCGAATAACACCCTAAATATAGAGAACTTCAAATTCTATGCTCAACAAAAGACGTTGTTCTTAGGTGATTATATTCGTACCACCTTAATTACTGCATCCAAAATGGAAGATTATAGTAGTATTATCTCGCTTGCTGAAGTAGCCCAAAGAGTAGTGACTGTTAATAGAATGCTATATGACTACTACTTTACTATGTACGGTATAAGTCGCGAAAAGAAATCTCTTGAGTGTTTTAATTTCACTAATTTTCTTTTATCCATCTCGCATAGTAATACCTATGAGGCTATGACGGTTTTGTATTCTTGCATGTTTATATACGAGACTGTCGTTGATAGCATGAAAAATAGATTCAAGAAAAATAATAGATATAGGGATTGGTTTAATTTTTGTTACAGTGATTCAGTAAAGTCTGGATGCATTATTTTGGAAAATATTGTTGATGGATATTGCAGCAGAGCAAGAGAAAACGAAAAGAGCAGAATGCTTGAGTTGTTTAGAATAACTGCACAATTTGTGTTAGATTTTTTGAACGGTGCATATAATTTTTCAAGATTCAATCAATTTCCTAAGGAACATTGACAATTTTAAGCTAATTTGTATCCTTAATAAGTATTTTTTAAAATGCTATGAAAAGTAAAGAACATGATTTTCATTTAGTGGATCCAAGCCCTTGGCCAATTGCTGTATCAGCAGCAATTCTTATTCTTGCACTTGGATTAGTTGGCGCGCTTCATAAACAAATTGTCGGAATGTTTTGTTTAGTTTTGGGAATCTCCGCAGTATCAGGGGTGCTGTTTTATTGGTGGAGAGATGTAATAAGGGGGGCCATTTATGACAAATGTCACACTGCCATTGTAAAACATGGACTCAAATTTGCAATGTACTTGTTTATTCTCTCGGAGGTCGTATTTTTTATAGTGTTCTTTTGTTCATTCTTTAAAGCCTGGCTTGATCCAGTTTTTTTATTTGAGGCGTTTTCTCCTGCAAAAAAAGTTGAATGGCCCCCTGAGGGAATTTTGCCACCTGATCCGTGGTCACTACCATTCATGAATACATTAATATTATTGCTTTCTGGTACAACAATTACTTGGGCAAATCACTCTTTACTTAAAAATGATAAAAAGAGCATGATTAAAATGCTGTCCATAACTATATTGCTTGGAGTTTTTTTTATAATAGTGCAAGCAATAGAGTATCATGAAGCGAGTTTTTCTCTACAAGAAACAGGAGAAAAGCTTATTTATACATCCAATTTTTATATGATTACCGGTTTTCACTGCGCACACGTTATAATAGGAATAATATTTTTATCAGTGTGTTTATTTAGAGCACGGAAAGGCCAATTTACACTTCAGGACCATTTGTGCTTTGAGTTTGCCTCCTGGTATTGGCACTTTGTAGATGTAGTCTGGATATTTTTATTTTTGTTTGTCTATTGGTTAAGCGTTTATTAAGTGGTTAAAATAATAGGTCTAGATCCAGGAATAAGCAAGACTGGGTGGGCCATTATCAGCCTGAACGAAAAAAATAATATTGAATTTTTGGGCGGCGGTACCATATCAACTGATGGTAAATTGGGTACAGGTGAACGCCTACATATAATTTTTGAACAATTAAAGAAAGTAATTTCCCTATACTCTCCGAATGAAGCTGCGGTGGAGAAAATTTTTGTTAATAAAAATCCTAAATCTTCACTAACTTTAGGATATGCAAGAGGGGTTGTAATTTTAGCGTTAAAAATAACAAAGCTAACTATGAATGAATATGATGCAAACTATGTAAAAAAAAGCATTACCGGAAATGGCCATGCTGATAAGGATCAGATTATATTTATGGTGAAGCAAATAGTTAAAAATTTGAGTATAAAATGCCACCATGCTGCTGACGCTCTTGCTGTAGCAATTTGTCATGCTTATACGAAAGGTTCTTGTTTTGTTGAGTAACTTTTATATGGGATTCAGTTTGAAGATTTCCAGATCTGGAAAAACTATTTGATTGTATTTATCTTGTCTAACGTTCGTTGCAAAATAATACATGCGGAGATTTTATCATCTATTTTTTTCGATTTTGTGATTGATATTCCAGTAATTTTTAGTGTATGAGTTGCGATAGATGTTGAGAAGCTTTCGTCTTGTAAGTATATATTTACTTTATATTTTTTTATTATTTTATTTGCGAATTGGATTATAGTTTTACACCATTTAGTTTCTTGCTCGTCCATTTTTAATGGTAGTCCTATTACCATTGATCCAGATTCATTTTCTTTGAATATTCTATGCAGATAACCTAAATCTTTGCTCATATTTTTTCTGTGATATATGCTATGAGCTGTGGCTATGAGCTGTGTTTTATCGCTAAATGCTATGCCTATTTGCTTTTCTCCCATGTCAAGGCACATTATGCGCTTATCTTTTGGAATAGACTTTAGAAACTCATCTGGATTTCTATGTAGCATCTATTAGACTTCCTTTAAAGTGACCTTACCAAAAAAGTGGAGAGAAAGTTAAGAAAATTTTTTACAAAAAGAATAATGAATCAAATTGCTCAGGAATGCAATAGACTTCTTGCATAACCCAAACTAAGTAGAAAAAAGGTATCATCTAAGTAGCTGACACTGGTTTCCATCCAAAAGGGCAGTGCCCCTATGATGTCATTCCAGTGCTTGACACTGGAATCCAGACTTTAATTGTTATACTTGTAAATAAGTCTGGTGAGAATAGACGTTCATCTCAAAATGCAGTATTTTTGTTGAAATAGCTCAACTGGATTCCAGCGTCACGCGCTGGAATGACACCTTTGTGTTTGCATAGCTGTACGAACATTGTGATTTGAGAGCAATCTCCACAAGGGAGGATGTCATTCCAGTGCCCAGACACTGGAATCCAGGAAAAAGAATGGTGTCATGCAAAAAGCCCACTGGGATCCAGAAGACTTAATTTCAACCAAATAATAAAGGCTGGATCCCAGTGCTTGGCACTGGAATGACAGCAATCCTACGTCATACCGCAATTCATTCGCGGTATCTCGGCCGCTAACAAGTAGCGGGATGACGGTTATCGTTTAGCTACAAACATTAAGAAATTTACCAAACGAAAAAAAAGGCAAAAGAAGCCCCGTGGTTGGCTAATTACTTACATTATACTTTCAAGTATGGCGTTTTTTTATTCTAAACACTTAATAACCGCGATTCAGTTGCTTTTAAACCGCAACTAATCTAAATTATAAACGTTAAGAAATTTACTAAACAGAAAAAAAGGCAAAAGAAACCCTAGGGTAGCTAGTTATTCACTATCCATTTTTTAAGTTGGCGTTTTTTTATGTTTTAAACGCTTTATAAGCGCGTTTCAGCTTATGTAGGTAGAAGTTTGATAAAGACATAAGGTGCACATAGTGCAAAAAATTAAACATGAGACGCCAGATACGTGAGTTTTTTTGTCATTTAATCTGTACAGAGAAGATAAATAAATAGCTTCAATTTTATGATAAGAGGGCTGGCGAAGCTTGTCAAGTAATCTTTTGCATTTAACCCGTTTCTATGGGTAAAACAATCTGCATACCACTTAGCTAACATGAGTTTTGTTTTGACTTTTTGTGCTAATTTTGCAGAATATTAAGATTATCATTTAAATAAAATACATGACGAAAGAGGATTGGGAAGCGGTAATTGGGCTTGAGGTGCATGCTCAAGTTTCTTCTAATACGAAGCTATTTTCTAGCTCATCAACGGAATTTGGTGCTGAGCATAACACTCAAGTTTCTCTAGTTGATGCGGCAATGCCAGGTACGCTGCCAATACTAAATTATTACTGCATAGAGCAAGCAATACGCACTGGTCTTGCACTTTCTGCAGAAATTAATAAGTATTCTTACTTTGATCGGAAAAATTATTTTTATCCTGATTTACCGCAAGGTTACCAGATAACCCAGTTTTTTGAGCCAATAGTTAAAAATGGTAGAGTATTTATCAACGACAATGAAAAGGAAATAAGAATTGCGAGAATTCATTTAGAGCAAGATGCAGGAAAGAGCGTTCATGAGGAAAGCAAAACTTATGTAGATTTAAATCGTGCAGGGGTTGCTTTAATGGAAATTGTTTCAGAACCAGATCTCCGTTCATCTGCGGAAGCTGCAGAATGCATGAAAAAATTGAGGCAGATTTTGCGTTACATTGGTTCGTGTGATGGTGATATGGAAAAGGGATCACTTCGTTGTGATGCAAATGTTTCTGTCCGCCTAAAAGGCAGTAGTACATTTGGCACTCGTTGTGAAATAAAAAATCTGAACTCGATACGTTATATTGTGCAAGCTATAGACTATGAAATACAAAGACAAATTGAAATTTTAGAAAGTGGAGAAGAAATAAGTCAAGATACCTTATTGTTTGACGTTGCTTCGGGAAAAACAAAAGTGATGAGAAGCAAAGAGGATGCAAGCGATTATAGATACTTCCCTGAGCCTGATTTATTACCTGTTGAGGTAAGCCAGGATAAAATTGATTTAATTCAATCATCTTTGCCCGAGTTGCCAGATCAAAAAAAGCTGCGATACATTGAGGAATTGGGTATCAATGAATACGATGCAAACGTCATTACCTCCGATAAAGCAATTGCTGATTATTTTGAGGAATTGATAAAAAAACATGATTCAAAGCTCGCCGTTACCTGGTTAACCGTAGAGCTTTTTGGTCGTTTGAATAAAGCAGGTATTGATATTGTGAGCTCCCCAATCAAAGCAAATGCTTTGTCCGAACTCTTAGATTTTATCGTTGATGGAACAATCTCTGCTAAACTTGGCAAGCAGGTATTCGATAGTATGTTTGAAACTGGCAAACCTGCATCTTTAATTATAGAAG
>NZ_CP011148.1:132812-147792 GCF_001758565.1 Wolbachia endosymbiont of Drosophila incompta
GATAGAGGTCAAATATCAGAAGTTATCGACAAAATCATCAATAACAACCAAGATAAAGTTCAAGAATACAAAAGCGGTAAAACAAAGTTATACGGATTCTTTGTCGGCGAAGTTATGAAACTTACCAAGGGAAAAGCCAGCCCTGATGTCGTGAATTCAATTTTGAGTGAAAGATTAAGTAATTAGTCACATTTTTTTATTTACATAACAGCACATCTCGTAGATATTCTCAGATTTACGCTACGATATCTGTATATCATGACATATAACTTTTTTACCATTTGTTGGTACTATTTTTAAAATTATGTGAGGTTGAGGATGCTTGAAGATCATCCTGTTTAGGGGGCAAAATGTTCTCGCCATGGTATTGACTATCAAGAGTTGTGGCTCATATTATTTCTCATGCGTGTGATGGATAAAAAATGTCCTTTCCGCTTAGCTACAGAATTGAAGTCAGCTGCAGGCTTTGATGATGTTGTTCTCCAATGTAAGCAAAATAAAACAACAATACATAGGTTTGTGCAAGTCAAACACAAACAAGATGGAACTGAAAAAATCAGTGTAGGTAGCTTATTAACAAAGAGTGGTGAGTTTAATTTGTTGAAATACTTTATTGCTTATTTAAAGATCAAAAGTAATGGAAAGTTTAAGGGTGAGATGAAGTATTTTGCTATTGTTACGAATATTGATTTTGATTTCACAGATTCAGCACAACATGAAGTGAGAAAGCTGAGAATGATGTCGAGTGGAAAGAATAAAGAAAAGGAAATTTCAGTTATAAGAATAGACACACAAGATGAGTTTCTGGATGTAGGTGATGGTGTAAGATATAAATTTGATAATAGTATTATCTCATACTTGCAGGAAAATAAGGATTTTATAAAGGGTAAGGTAGGTAGAGAAGTCAGTGATAAAGAAGTCGAAGACTTTTTAAATGAACTAGTGTTTGCGGTTAATTTGCCCAATGAAAGTCAGCTAAAAGAATTGTTTAAAGGTGAGATGAGTGGTAGATTGGCCAAAAAGTTTGGCTATGTTGGTGACAATGAAATCTTTTGCAATGACCTTCTGGAGAAAATATCAGACTGGGTGAAAGATATAAAAGGACGTTTTCTTTCGCCAGAAGAAGGAAAAGAATTTTTCCAAAAAGTGGAGCTATGGGCCAGCACTCTATGTGGGATAGAACGAGGGGTAAAGAAAGGGAATAAAGGAATTGATAAAATAGCAAAACAACAGCATAAGGATAGTAAAACACTGAATGAAATACATGCAGCTGTAACAGCGCAAAATAACAAGCAAAGACCCCATAAGAAACCTTATGGTCCTCGTGACAAAAAATCGAAAGCAAGAGAAGAAGGAGATATAGAAGAATCAGATGAATTTGATGAAATAGAAGCTTTAGAATTTGTTAAAAGGGCTTTGAATATAGAAAACAATTTACAGAATAAGGAAATAAAAAAGCTAGCACAGGAACTACAATATTCCCAATTGGCTTTAAAACTAGCGGTTACATATATTAGTGAAGAAAATATTGTATTTAGTCACAGGGGTAGAAAAAGGATTAGAGTTGGTGGCTATCTGAAAAAGTGTGAAAAGATAGCAGAGAAGCTACTTGACTTTAAGTCCGAATATAAAAGTGATCGTTATGCTAAGGCAACTTTCATAACTTGGAAAATTACAATTGATGCTATAGTGCAAAAAAAATTTGGGCCGGAAGCATTGAGCATTCTCGAGATAATGGCCTATTTTTCTCCTAATGAGATTTATATAGAAGAAATCTTTTCACAGCAAGTAGCTAATGATAAAGAAGTGTTGTGGAATGCTGTTGAGTTACTTAATCGATATTCAATGATTAAATTAAGGAAAGGAGTAGTAAATATTTACAGACTAGTGCAAAAGGTGACTAGATTAAAATTACAAGAGAAAGGCCGAGAAGAAGAGGTCTTAAGGAAAGCTCTAGAATTGATAAACAGTTATGATGTATTAATAGATAATTCTATTGTTGCATCTGTTTGGGGATATGTGAGTAAGTATGGTGAGTTAATTGACGAATTTTACTTTAATCCTATTTATGGTAAATGGAAATATACACCGTTGCATTCACTTGCCGAAAGTGGCAGTTATGAGGCAGTTAGGTGCGTATTAACACATATGGAAGAAAAACACCCAGATAAATTTAATTGTGTTGTTAATGCTAGGGATGGATCTGACAGCACTCCATTGTGTTCAGCTGTTGAGAGTGGAGGATTGGACATAGTGCAATATTTTATCAATAAGGGTGCAGATGTCAATGCTAAGAGCAGATATGGTATCACTCCGTTACATCAGGCTGTTTATGATGGAAGGGTTGATATAGTAGAATACCTTATAGGCAAAGGGGCGGACATTAACGCTAAAGATGAAAGTGGCTTCACTGCGTTACACTGGGCTACTATGATGTATAGGGTTGACGTGGCTAAGGTACTATTAAAACATAATGCAGATGTTAATGCTAAGGATAAAGATGGCGATACTTCGCTACATCTTGCTACTAAGATGGGTAGGGTTGCCGTAGCTAAGGTACTATTAGAACATAATGTAGATGTTAATGTTAAGAACGAACAAAATAGAATTTCGCTGCACTATGTTGCTAGAAGTGGAAGTATAGAAACGATAGAATGCCTCATTGAAAAAGGTGCCGATGTTAACGCTAAAGATGAAAATGGCAACACTCCGCTACACTTTGCTGCTATTATGGGAAATTTTGACACGGCTAGAGTGCTACTAAAACACAATGCAGATGTTGATACTAAGAATAATAGGGGAATGACAGCATTGCATTATGCCACTGATTTTGATCACCAAGAACTTGTGGAGTTACTTTCAGCTCGTGATACAAATTCTATTGACGATGGGATGTGTATGGTTGCTTTAGCTAAGACACTATTGAAACACACCACAAATGTTAGTGTTAAGAACGAATGCAATAAAACTCCACTGCACCATGCTGCTAAAATTGGAAGTGAAAAATTAACAAAATACTTTATTAAAGAAGGGGATGATGTTAACGCTAAAGATGAAAATGGCAACACTCCGCTACACTTTGCTGCTATTATGGGAAATTTTGACACGGCTAGAGTGCTACTAAAACGCAAAGCAGATGTTAATGCTAAGAATAATAGGGGAATGACAGCATTACATTATGCCACTGATTTTGATCATAGGGATCTTGTGGAATGGCTTTTAGCTCATGGTGCATCCATCCTGTGACTACTGAAATTTTGCATTTAATTTATAGCTCCGCTTCTATCAGGGCATAGGATGACAGAAGTGGGCTTTAATGGCTGTAGTACTATAGCTGTTATACTCCAAAAGTAAGTATTAGATATAACAAATAGAAGAAATTAGATAGAATGATTAAAGGGGCAAGGGTATAAAGGTTTAACTTAAAATAACCTGATAAAATTTGAATCACACTTCCAAGTGCTGGCACCCATGAAAGTAATGTAACTGCACAAATCAGTAGATTTTTTACGATTTTTGGTGTTTTATGCTCGTTCTCTAGTTTGCGGTATGATTTTCGTATAGAGATTGTTATTCTACCTAAATACCAGTTAACTATTCCACTAAGGCTTGATCCTAGTACTCCAAAAAATAACATCAGTAGTGGAGTGTGATACGACCTGAAATAAAGCATGGTATTGAACACAAAACCTTGATGTATGGGTAAGACTAATGATGATACTAGACTATCTGTGAATAACAGAAAGTAATTTTCCATATGAGTTTACCAGGTTGTTGTACCATCTTCATTGTCAGAAATTGTAATCCCCATTTGTTTCAACTGATCCCTTATTTTGTCTGCAGTATCGTAATTTTTATTTTTTTTTGCAATTTTTCTTAAGTCTATCAACCTTTCTATTTCTTGATGATTTACATCTACAGCAAACCACTTTTCATAACTTGACTCAAGAAGACCAATAAATCTGGCCCTCTTAACAAAACTCTCAGTTAATTTTAGCTTTTCACTTTCATTACTCATTTTGTTAATTTTTGCAGCCATTTCATGTAATATAGCTAGAGCTTCAGGAATGTTTAAGTCGTTTTTTAAAGCGTCTATAAAATCTTTAGAAATCTCTGCGTTACTTTCATCAATATTTATTGTATCTAAACCACGTGATAGCCGATAAAATTTATTTAAGGTTTCCTGTGCGTCAGAAATAACGTTTTCTGTCCAATCAAGTGGTTTTCTGTAGTGAGTTTTGAGCAGTGCATAGCGTATTACTTCACCCTTTATTCCACTATCTAGCAAATCTCTTACTTTGACTATATTAAATAAGGACTTGCTCATTTTCTCTTCATTTACTGTAAGAAAACCGTTATGTATCCAGTATTTTGCAAACATTGATCCAGCAAATGCAGACTTACTCTGTGCAATTTCATTTTCATGGTGAGGAAATTGTAAATCTATGCCGCCACCATGAATATCAAAATCTTTGCCAAGGTAAGCATATGACATTGCTGAGCATTCTATATGCCATCCAGGTCTGCCCTCTCCCCATGGGCTATTCCAATAACTTGAAAGTTTGTAGTCAATATCATTTGCAGGCTTCCACAGCACAAAATCTCCCGGGTGCTTTTTATTTTCATTAACTTCAACTCTGCTACCTGGAACCAATTCATCAGTTTTTTTTCCTGATAAAGCACCATATTCATGGTAAGATTCTATATTAAAATACACATGTTTGTCAGATTCATAAGCGTGGCCTGATTGCAGCAAATGTTCAATTAATTTTATAATATAATCTACGTTTTTCGTTGCTTTTGGCTCGTGTGTTGGCTCTGCACAATTTATGCTTCTCATATCTTCATGAAAAGCCTTAGTGTAATATGTGCTGATACTTTCTATGTTGCTATTTTTTTCACTTGCTGCATTAATTATCTTATCATCAATGTCGGTTATGTTACGCACATAGGTAACTTTGCCATAACAAAACTTAAGTAGCTGAAATAACACATCATACACAACAACAGACCGTGCATTGCCTATATGTGCTGTGTCATATACTGTTGGTCCGCAAACATACATTTTCACATGATCTTTATCGATAGGTGTAAAAAGCTCCTTTTTTTTTGTTAAGGTGTTGTAAAGCCTAACCATATACGAAGCTTTTGAGAAAAGAAAATGCCCCAATGATAAGTTGTGGCCCTTTGACTACTACAACAAGAGTAAGCAATAGCCCACACAATGATATTAAAACTCCCAATATGGATAGAAACCCATCTTTACTCATAATGCCAAGCGAAATAAGAGTCGTACCAATTGCAGGAATGAAGTTAGTAAGAGGCAATGGAAGAGCTATCGATAATGCAGAAAGCAACATTACAAAAGCTAAAATCTTTTCACCGGGCCCATAGAAAATAAAAGACATTCTTGGTTTCATGAACTTTTCTATTTTTTTTAATGCTGGAGAAGTTTTCTCTACCACAAAAGCTAGTGTTGAACGCTGAAAAGACCTTCTTTCCAACCAATGCGGCATCCAAGGAGAATCAAATCCAAATAGAAGCTGCAGTGAGAATAAGATTAAAGGTATAGAAAGAATAGTTGTATAACCAGGTGGAACCGGTATAGGCACCGATAGCGGCAAGGAGAAGATGATTATTAAAATACCAAAACCACGCTCATGCAAAGCTGTTTTAATGTCAAACAAAGTTACTTTATCGCTATCATTGTTATTGGTATCTGCAACTTCTTTTAGAATATCAGAAGCTAATTTATCACTTTTAGTCAACTTATCATTTTTTGACACGAAAAACCTTTGATAAAAATAATTCTTAACACAATTATTGTTTTATTTCAATATGCATTATTCATTTTGCGCTAGTAATTCGTTCTTTTGTTAAAGTGTTGTAAAGCTTTTAAGAAGAGAAAGTGCTCCGGTTATAAGTTGTGGTCCTTTGACTATTACAACAAGAGTAAGCAACAACGCGCACAATGATACTAAAACTCCCAATATGGATAGAAACCCGTCTTTACTCATAATGCTAAGTGAAATAAGAGTTGTGCCAATTGCAGGAAGGAAGTGAGTAAAAGGTAATGGAAGAGCTATTATTATTGCACAAAGCAACATCATAAAAGCCAGAATCTTCTCACCAGGCCCATAGAAAATGAAAGACAGTCTTGGCTTCATGAATTTTTCTATTTTTTCTAATACAGGGGAAGTTTTCTCTACCACAAGAGCTAGTGTTGAACGCTGAAAAGATCTTCTTTCTAGCCAACTGGGCATCCAAGGAGAATCAAATCCAAATAGAAGCTGCAGTGAGAATAAGATTAAAGGTATAGAAAGAATAGTTGTATAACCAGGTGGAACCGGTATAGGCACCGATAGCGGCAAGGAGAAGATGATTATTAAAATACCAAAACCGCGCTCATGCAAAGCTGTTTTAATGTCAAACAAAGTTACTTTATTGCTATCATTGTTATTGGTATCTGCAACCTCTTTTAGAATATCAGAAGCTAGTTTTTTATCTTTAGTTAGTTTCTCACTTTTTTGCACAATTATCCTTTAATAAAATATTCCTCTTAAGCTAACATAGTTGTTGCTGTATTTCAATATTTGTTATTTATTTCATACCAACACTTCATCTCTTTCATTCTTTAACCTGACTAAGTTTTTAAACAGATGACATGCACTAAGGTGCATGTCACGAAGTATGAGGACGCTAACGATCTGGTTCATTAGACGATAATTTTTCTGAGTCCTTAAGCTCCTGTTTAAGGTTTTTGATGCCTTTTCCTAAATCACCCATAACTTGCGGTAATCTGCCTGCACCAAACAGAACTAAAATTATTATTAAGACTAGAAACAATTGCCATGGTCCTAAACTCATTTTCACCTCCATTTAAAATATTGACCTTTAAATATTAAAACTTGACTGAAGTCAAGTAACACATAGATTATATCACCTTTATTTAATTATAAATCAAGGTTTTTTAATTATTTTATAACAATCCCAAACTAGATTATTTTCTTGCAGCGAATAAGTGGAAACTTTTCGCTTAACTGTAGAGTAGAAGAGAGCTCACTAAAAAACTTTGCTAGCGTATCATCTTTAGGCTTATGGTATATATCGCTAGAAACTCCTGATTGAATAATTTTACCATTTTTCATTACGTAGATAAAATCTGCAACTTTCAATGCTTCTTGCGGGTCATGAGTTACCATTAGCACAGGGATATTTTTACTTCTAAAAAGGGACAATATATGTTGTCTTATTCGGCACTTGAGCAGTATATCTAAATTAGAAAATGGTTCATCTAACAACACAACATCAGGGTTTTGTGCCATCACTCTTGCTATTGCAACTAATTGTTGCTGTCCTCCAGATAAGACGTTAGGGTACATATTTTCATATTTTTCTATATTGAGTAACTTCAAGATTTCCAATGCAATTAGGTGCTTTTCTCTCTTGGAAGAGCTGCGGATAGCAAAGGTTATATTTTCTACTACTGTTTTATGAGGAAATAATGCAGAATGCTGAAAAATCAATCCGATATTTCTATGCTCTATAGCGACTGATGCCTTATTACTTGCAACTAACCTATCATTTATAAAAATAGTTCCAGATTTTGGATTTTCTATCCCCGCAATTAATTTCAAAATTGTTGACTTGCCACAGCCAGAATGCCCCAATAAACATGCAACATTTCCTTTCTTTACTTTAATGTTTATATTGCTTAAAGCAAAGTCGTTTTGATTGTTATAGAAATAACCAATATTGTTAACTAGCATTAATCTTACTTAAACCATGTTATTAAATATAATAGCATTATACTCAAGAAGTACAGAAATGTTTTTTGTCGTCATAAATTGGTTATGCAAGAAATCTAGAAAAGAAAGGATTTTTTGCTATAACTTTACATGAATGGTAGGAAATACGGGACTATAGCTCAGCAGGATAGAGCGTTGGACTCCTAATCTGAAGGTCGTGCGTTCGAATCGCACTAGTCCCACCACATTGCTTCACAAATTTTATGGAGATTTTTTTTCACAAATACGCACACCTTTTTTTGCGGTTTTAAGATATAAATTCCCTAATAATAAAACGGGTTTTGTGTCATTCCAGTACTCCTCTCTTATAATTCACGTATTTAAGAATGACTTCTGCTAAACCTTTACTAATTCCAGGTACGTTTTGAATTTCAGCCAGAGAAGCTTTGCTTATATTTTTCACTGAACCAAAATAAGACATCAACGCTTTTTTTCTTTTGTTGCCAATGCCGGGTATTTTGCTTAATTGTGAAACTATAAACTGTTTATCGCGTTTTTTTCTATGTGAAGTTATCGCAAAACGGTGGGCTTCATTACGCAGCGATTGTAAGTAAAGCATGACTTTGCTGTCATTTGCCAGACTGAATTCTTCCCTGCCCAGCATATAAAATCTTTCATTTCCTGCGTTACGATCAGGACCTTTTGCCATACAAGCAAAAGGAACGTTTATATTCAATACTTCCAGTACATTCTGTACTATGGAAACATGTCCTGGTCCACCATCAATCAGTAAAAAATCAGGTATTATGCCTTTTATATTGCCGGAGAAACGTCTGGTTAGCACTTCCCTCATCATTTTATAGTCATCGCCTGAAAATTTTTCCTTTATAGTAAATTTTCTGTACTCACTCTTTAAAAAACCCTCCTGCCCTGCAACAATCATCACACCAATTTGCTGGCTTCCAGAAATATGGCTATTATCATAAACCTCGATACGCTTTGGAATGTTTGGTAACAAGAAGATTTTGCTAAGCTCCTCAAGCTTTTCTAGGTTATTTCTATAATCGATAAGCTTCTGCTCTAAGCTATGCTGAGAGTTATCATAAACAAATTTCAATAAATCACGCTCTTTTTTATTCTTTGCATGCAGAACTTTTACTGGCTTTTGAGCAACCTTATATAGTGCTTGTTCTATAATTTCCTTATCCACAATAGAATCTGGAACGTAAATTTGTATTGGAGGTATGTTAGCTGAATTATAAAAATTGACCAAAAAGGTGGATAAAATTTCATCATTTGAGTGATCACCACAGTTCTCGGCAAAGTAAGGAGTGCTGCCGTAGTTGTCTTTATTTCTAAACGATAACACACTAATACATGCTAGATCCTCTTCACGTACAATACTGAAGAAATCTGCATCTTTTTCAAAAGAAAAATCCGTGTGCTGTATTTGAATTTGCTCAAGAAACTTTACCCGATCTCTATATATAGCAGCAAGCTCATAGTTTTCTTCACTGCTGCACTTTCTCATTGTGAAAAGTAACTGTTCTTTCACTTCCTTATTTCTTCCAAGCAATGTATTTCGTGCCTGTTTTACTGATTGGCAGTAGTCGTCTTTTGTGATTTTGTTTATGCATGGTGCTGAGCAGCGCTTAATTTGATATTCAATACATGGTCTTTTTGTTGAGGAAAAGTATTGATCTGAACATACTCTTAGGAGAAAAGCTTTTTGCAATGACAATATAGTTTGCTTAACAGCAGCGGCAGATGTAAAGGGACCATAATAATGAAACTCATTTTTCTTAAATTTGCCTCTATATTTTGCTATTCTTGGATAATCGTGCTTGGAAATTGTTATATAAGGATAAAATTTTCCATCCTTGAGCACAATATTATAAAGTGGTTTCAATGATTTTATTAGCTGTGTTTCAAGAAGCAGTGCTTCGATTTCATTCTCAGTGATGAATATTTCAACCTTAATAACCTGTAAGAGCATAACTCTAATTCGTTCAGAAAGGTTTTCGAATTGAAGGTAGTCGGATAACCTTGACTTTAAGTTTTTTGCTTTTCCAACATATAAAACTTTATTCTTATCTCCAACCATCTTATACACGCCACAGGATTGTGGAGATGATTTGATTTGTTCTTTATATTGCCTGAGCATTTATCCATTGTTTAACCTGTATGAGGTTAAAATCTGCTACTAAATGAAAGATGGAAACTACATTTTCAAGCAAAGATAATCTGTTTCTTCTCAGCTTATCAGAATCACAGTTAATCTTTATACTGTCCATAAACTGATTGATAAACGGAGCAAAACCAGCAAGTTCATCAAGTGCTACATTAAAGTGGTTATTTTTTATCGCTTGTTTTATGTTTTTACAAGCAGTTATAGCACAATTTGATAGCGCAATTTCTTCACTTTCAATCAAAAACCTCTTACCGTAAGATGCACTATAAGTAGTGCCATCACTTTTCCTTGCTTTGCTCATCATGTTACTGACTCTTTTGTAAGTGCTTAGAATTTGTTCACCTTCTGGAGTACTAAGATAACGATCCAATATAACAGTTCGCTTTTCTGCTGTCAGCAGATCATTAATATCGATTTTATATAGTATTGAATCTACAACATCTTGCCTTATATCTCTATTTTTTAAAATAACCTTGAATCTTTCTAAGCAAAATCTAAATACTAGTTCTGAAATTTGTTTTCTATTCGGCTTATCAACTGACGCTGTATTTTTATTAAATAGAAGCCTTGAATATAAAGATACTGACTTGTCTATCATTAGCCTAATTGGAACATGCAAATTATTTTCAAGTGTTGTCCTAATTATACCAATTGTCATTCTCCGCAAACCAAATTGATCATACGAACCAGAGATTTTCTCACCTGCTGCAATTAAACCAACTAAGCTATCCACTTTGTCTGCAATTGACACAGCAATTGCAGAAGGAGATTTAGGACACTCCTGCTCTGGCCCGATTGGCTTATAATGCTCAGTTATAGCTTCCACTACTTCTTTATCTTCTTGAAAATAAGAAGCATAATATCCACCCATTACTCCTTGTAATTCTGGAAACTCTCTGACTATCGATGTTGCCAAATCAGCTTTTGCCAAATATGCAGCACGTTCAACTTTTATCAGCGAAGCATGTGGAATAAATATAGCTATATACTTTGACAGAGCCGTAATACGCTTCACCTTTTCCCCCACGCTGCCAAGTGAAGCATGAAATAATATCGAACCTAATTTTTTGACATAATAATCTAGATTTTCCTTTTTATCTTGAGATATTAAAAATTGGGCATCAGCAAGACGTGCTTCTAATATTCTTTCGTGCCCTTTAACAACTTCACCATTGTTGACGTTGACAACAGTGACAAAGTGTGAAATTCTCTTTCCATTACTTAAAGCAAGGTATTTTTGTTGTGTATTAACTATACTAAGTATTACTTCCTTCGGTAATCCAAATGACTTTTCTTGATTCACTTCACCAAACAGTACGATTGGCCACTCTATAAGCCCTGTCAATTCATTTAGTAAATAATCATTTTTCTCAAGTTGTAAATTCTGCTCTTTTGTGAATTTATTAATCTGATCTAGTATAAATTGCTTTCTTTTGTCCATTTGGAGAATTACACTGTTTTTTTCTAGCAATTCAAAATAGTCTTTAGGTGCTTTAACAGTTAACGCTGTACCACTTGAGAGAAATCGATGGCCATATGTTGTGTTAGATGCTGTGATCCCTGCAAAAGACACAGGTATTATTTCGTCATTTAAAATGCATAAAATGTTTTTGATTGGCCTAACCCACCTTTCTTTTCCTTCGCCCCATCTCATGCTCTTCAACCAAGAAAAGTTTTTGAGCATTTCCTCCAGTTGATTTTTGAGGAATTCTCTGATGTTAAATGAGCAGCTTTCTCTTTTAATGAAGTAAAAATCCTCATTATTTACTTTTCGAACGAGCAAATCTTCTTCATTTTTCTGATATTTTCTTAAAAAACCTTCGATAGCACTTTTTGGTGCGTTAATGTTTGGTCCCTTAACTTCGTTATTGGAATCCTTTAGCTCCAAAGCATTTATGTTGTCGACAAATAGGGTAATGCGACGTGCCGTTATAAAAACCTCCATTGATGTAAATTTTACATTATTTTTGTTAAAAACATTGGCAATACAGCTTTTAACTTGAGTTGCAACTACATTCTGCATTCTCGGTGGTATTTCTTCTGAAAGGCACTGAAATAATAACTGCAACGACATACGCTATTTACTCATGTACAATTCACAACATTTTTTTGTTAGCTCTCTAACTTTACCAATATAAGCTGTACGTTCATTCACACCAAGCACACCTCTTGCATCAAGCAGATTAAGTAGGTGACTAGTTTTAATACATTGGTCATAGGCTGCCATTGGTAGCTCCTTTTCAATAAGGAACTTACACAATTTTTCCGTATCTTCGAATTGCTGCTGTACCACTTTAGTATCATAATAATCTAACGCTAGATAAGAAAATTCATATTCTCTTTGTTTAAAAATATCTCCGTAAGTTACACCGTTATCGTTCCAAATTATATCGTAAACATTATCTACACCTTGTATGCACATTGCTAAACGTTCCAACCCATATGCCACCTCACCAGGAATCATCTTGCAGTCAATCCCTCCAACTTGCTGTATATAAGTAAGCTGTGTTACTTCCATTCCATTGCATGTAACTTCCCATCCAAGTCCTGATGCACCAACGCTCGGATTTTCCCAATCATCTTCAACAAACTTAATATCATATTTTTCTGTAGATATGCCAAGAACTTTTAAGCTATCTAAATAGACGTCTTGTAAATTATTACCAGATGGCTTTATTATAACTTGATATTGGTGATGTTGATACAAACGATTAGGATTATCACTATAGCGTCCATCTGCTGGCCTAATTACTGGTTGTAGATATGCAATTTTTGCCGGTTTTGTATCAATTGCAGACATAATTGTTGCAGGATGTAATGTGCCAGCACCAACTTCAGATGTGTATGGGTGAAGTATAACACATCCTTCACTAGCCCAAAAATCTTGTAACTCTTTTATTATACTTTGTAAGTTCACACAAATTGTACACTTTTTATACTAAATATATAAATAAATAAGTACTATTCAATACCTATTTTTTTAACAGTATCATGTAAATAATCACCTAAAACTGCTGAACTTTCCCTCACATACTGAATTATGCTTTTATTTAGGACAATTGCATCATGCATAGTTAAATCGCAGAATATAAATGCTGTTAAATACAGTAAAATCACCGCATAAAATGTGTGAAAAATCCCCTCAAATGTAATTGACATTGCATTATTATAGCTGAGCTGTATTGAACTTATTGGCCATGGTTTTATCACTTCTACGACATTAAAAAATACGTAAGGTATCATAAGAAAAAAGAAAAAGTGCATAAAATCATTAAACCAAAATGAGCATTGAAACATCTGCTTACATATATTCCCATAGAGTTTACTTACAGCATAATAAATCGACATCATTGCCGGCATTGAAAGTGCTACAGTCAGTACTTGCCCTGACGCTATTTGTATTACTATTTCTTCACCACTGTTTGCTGAAGGGTCTTGAGCATGAAAAATAAATATTCCAATTAATTGCATTACTAACATAACTATTGCCAATTTTGTAAAAACAGCAGCTACAACTATTCCTGAGTCTGGCATTTTATATAGTAAGTATTCGCCTCCATATGTAAGAATTAATATAACATCGACAATAAATAATATTAAAAAAGAAGACCAATAGTTCTGCCAACTTGGTAAATATCCTATTCCTAAAAGAGAGCTTACTGTTTTAGCAGGAAAAACCTTGCCTAGCATCTTTCCCAAAAATTTAAAAAAAATCCCCATGTTCTAAGTAACACTTGGTTTATATTATTTATAATACTGTATTGTAACGGACTTATCAACAACTTAAAACATGTATTGGAAAACTTTAAGTAATATGCAGCAACAGTAGAAGAACGTGCGCCAAAAATTTAATAATTTTATAGGGCTTATGCACTTAAATTTTTTGCAATATCAAGTGCAGCGTAAGTGAATATTGCACTTGCACCCGCACGTTTGAAACCAATCAAAGATTCATAAATCACCTTGTCATAATCTAGCCAGCCATTATTTGCAGCAGCTTTTATCATTGCGTACTCACCGCTTACTTGGTAAGCAAAAATCGGAAAATTAAACTTATCACTTGCTGTTTTGATAATATCTAAATATGGCATACCTGGTTTAATCATAATAAAATCTGCACCTTCATTTATATCCATTTCAATTTCGCACATTGCTTCGTGCGCATTTTTATAATCCATTTGATAACCACTTTTGTCTGTAGAATGTGATAGCCCACATGAACCAACGACTTGCCTGAATGGAGCATAGAAGCTAGAGCAGTATTTCACTGCATAAGATAATATTAATACGTCTTGAAAGTTGTTATCATCTAATGATTTTCTGATTCTTCCTACTCTACCATCCATCATATCAGAAGGAGCAACTATATCACATCCTGCCTTCGCTAAAGCAAGTGCTTGCTTACACAGTACTGATATAGTTTCATCGTTTTCTACATCCATCTGATTATCTTTTAAAATGCCGTCATGGCCATGAATAGTGTATGGATCCAGTGCAACGTCTGCAATAATACCAATTTCAGGTACCTTTAATTTTACAGCACAAATTGCTCTGCAGATTAAGTTGTCAGAATTATATGCTTCTTCAGCGTTTTCAGATTTTAGTTTACTATCAACTACAGGAAAAATTGCAACAGCATTAATTCCTAAATCTTTAGCTTCCTTAACTATAGACACTAATCCATCTATTGAATAACATTTTACGCCTGGTAAGCCAGAAATTGGTTCAGTTGTTTCTTCTCTGTCATGAACAAACAGAGGAAGAACCAGATCATTTACTGATAAACTATTTTCACTTGTTAAATTGCGAACCCATTTGCTCGAGCGCCTGCGTCTTAATCTTGTATTTGGAAAATTAAACATTGGATCCAGGCAAGTTCCCAGTAAAGAGCAACACCCCTGAAATGAGTATCACCCAAAGCACCGATATTGTTAGAAATACTTTCCAACCAAGGCGCATTAGCTGATCATATCGATAACGAGGTATTGTTGCTCTAATCCAAATAAATATAAACAAAAGTATAACTATTTTCAAAATGAAC
>NZ_CP011148.1:147803-149591 GCF_001758565.1 Wolbachia endosymbiont of Drosophila incompta
TGGAATTTTGTAAAGTAAACTGAACTCCAGCGGCGGATACCATCCTCCTAGAAAGAATATCGTCATCATAGCACTTGCTAGAATCATATTTGCATATTCTCCAAGAAAAAAGAGGGCAAAAGGCATGGATGAATATTCAACGTTATATCCAGAGACAAGCTCTGCTTCAGCTTCTGGTAAATCAAATGGGTGACGATTAGTTTCTGCAAGCAAAGAAATAAAAAATATTATTCCTATAGGCATTAGTAGCAAATCAACCCAAAATGGCATATTGTGTTTCGCTACCACCATCTCTCCAAGATTTAATGTTCCAGTGGTAATAACGACTGCAGCAACTATTAAGCCTATTGAAACTTCATATGAAATCATCTGAGCAGCCGACCGTATAGCGCCAAGGAATGCATAATTGGAGTTGCTTGACCAGCCTGCAATAATCACGCCGTATACTCCCAGCGACGATATAGCTAGCACGTAAAGCACTCCAACATTAATATTTGCTATAACCTTAGGAATAACTACTTGCTGGCCATTTTCTACAATTACTTCAGCACCAAACGGTATAACTGCCCAGGCAATTAATGCCAAGATAAAGGTAAGCATTGGAGCCATAATGAACAGTATGGTGCTCGCTCTAAATGGTATTATCGGCTCTTTAATCAGTAGCTTAATAGCATCTGCAAATGGCTGCAATAGCCCAAAAGGTCCAACTACACTCGGGCCGTGCCTCAGTTGAATTGCAGCAAGGACCTTACGCTCAAAGTATGTCAAATATGCAACTGAAAGTAGTAGCGGTACTAAAATAAATAAAATATTAACTAGTGTGTTCATAAAAAGCTTTAGTACAATCTGCCATTATTTTTGAAGCGCGACTTATTGAATCCGTCATATAAAAATTACACTCCTTTAAAGTAAAAGGTGTATCACTTAAATTTATTTTACCATTGCTAATTGGCACCCATGTGTTTTTTATCACTTGATCAGCATTTCTAAACTGTGGACCGATAGTATCTAATTTTTTTCTCACGTCAAATAAACTATCATATGGTAAGGAGAGATCCAAATATTGCGAGAGATTTTTAATAATTAACCAGTCCTCCTTTGCTTCACCTGGAGGAAATACAGCTAAATTTGTTATTTGCACTCGACCTTCAGTGTTTACATAAGTTGCATATTTTTCTGTATATGCAGCACCAGGCAAGATAACATCTGCCACATGTGCACCCTTATCACCGTGATGACCTTGATAAATTACAAATGTGTTTTCTAACTTTGATGTGTCAATTTCATCTGCACCAAGAAGATAAACAACTTCTATTTCACCACTTTCTGCATGTTCCAATATTTGATTAATATCCCTTTCGCCTTTTTTAGGAACAAACCCAATATCTAGCCCACCAACTCTTGCTGCAGCTTTATGCAGCACATTAAAGCCATTCCAGTCATCTCTGACCATGTTAAATTCTTCTGCAATTTTGCCAGCTAGAATTAGAATTGATTCAGAATCGTCTCTTACTAATGCATCTTGACCGATAATCAGCATAGGGCTCTGAGCAGCACTCAGCAGCTTACAGAACTTATGATTTCCATTTGCTATTTCACTCAAAATATCAGGATTATCGCCCAATTTCTCAACATGATACAAATATTCAATATTAGGACCAACACTTGCAACAGGAAAGTTGCCCTGTAAATATCTCTTTCTCAATCTTACGTTAATGATCGGTGCTTCTATCCTTGGGTTTGTATTTATAAGCAGACACAAATCCGCATTCTCTATACCTTCAATAG
>NZ_CP011148.1:149625-152853 GCF_001758565.1 Wolbachia endosymbiont of Drosophila incompta
TATAAGTTTTGCACCATCCTGCCTACAATCTATATTTCCCGAGCCGAGCTTCTGCATCATTTCTTTAAGTAGAAGCATAGACTCACAATCTGCTAAATCACCTGCAATTGCAGCTATTTTATTTGATTTTGTATTCTTTAATTTCTTTGCAGCAACAGTTAATGCCTCATTCCAATCAACTGGGGCTAATTTACCATCTTTTTTTATATAAGGTCGATCAAGACGCTGAACTTTTAGTCCATCATAGGCAAAGCGGGTTTTATCTGATATCCATTCTTCATTTACCTCTTCGCTCAGCTTTGGTAATATCCTCATAACCTCCGGGCCACGATAATCAACTCTAATTGCGCTACCCACAGCATCTAGCACATCTATAGTCTCACAATGTGATAGCTCCCATGGACGCGCTGTAAAGGAGTAAGGCTTTGAAGTTAAAGCTCCTACCGGGCAGAGATCTATGATATTTCCGGATAATTCAGAACTAATATGCCTTTTTATGTAAGTGCTAATCTCTACATTTTCTCCCCTTCCGATTCCTCCAAGTTCATTTGTACCTGCAACATCAGACAAAAATCTAACACACCGAGTGCAATGAATGCATCGATTCATCGCGGTCTCAATCAGTGGTCCGAAGTGTTTTTTTGGCACAGCCCTCTTATGCTCATCAAGTCTGCTGGTTCCTTTCCCATAAGCCATCGTGATATCTTGCAAATCGCATTCACCACCCTGATCGCAAATTGGGCAATCAAGCGGGTGGTTAATTAGCAAAAACTCAAGCACACCTTCACGTGCTTTTTTAACCTTAGGGGTATCAGTGTGAATAACCATCCCTTCTGCAACTGGCATTGCACAAGAGGCTACTGGTTTTGGAGGTCCACCCTCCACTTCAACCAAACACATTCTGCAATTACCAGCAATTGCTAAACGCTCATGATAACAAAAACGTGGAATTTCAACGCCCACGACTTCACAAGCTTGAATTATAGTGAGCCCATGCTCTACTTCACATTCCTTAGAATTAATAGTAACTTTAACCACAACTATTATACAGCTTCCCACTTTATAGGATTGCCGCTTACCTCATCTTCAACCAGATTGCCGTTGTCATATTGAGCAGACATATAATTCATGCGCGAATCACGATCTATATATCTAACAGGTTTTACCGGTTTATCTTTATACATTTTTTGCTCAGCTTTCTTACGCTGAGTAGGGTTATTTTTACTAGCTGTCTTTGCTTTCCCACCTGCTGCCATATAAACTCCTAAAAACTTTTCATTCTATTTTAACACTTAAGTATATAGCGTCAATATTTAATAACTTTAAAATTTCAATAGATCTCTTATTATAATCATTTTACAATCATTGTTTAAATAAAAAGTTACCCCTTGATGCCATTCCAGCGCATGACGCACAGCTGTACGAACATTGCAATTTGCAGGCAATTTGCGTGGCAGATTCAAGTAGCTGACACTGGTTTCCATCCAAGACAGCAGTAGCCCTTTCGGTGTTATTTCAGTGCTTGACACTGAAATCCAGGATTTTGATTGGATACTGAGTTGGTAAGCATAAAAGTGTAGCTAACGCGAGCTCTACGTCATACCGCGATTTATTCGCGGTATCTCAAAGCATAGATCCCGCTGCGGGATGACGATTGTCGTTTAGCTATAAACATTAAGAAATTTACCAAACGAAAAAAAAGGCAAAAGAAGCCCTGGGGTTATTATCCGCTTTAAAATATTGGCGTTTTTTATGTTTTAAACGCTTGACAAGCAAGATTAAGCTGCTTTTAATTGCAACTAACTTACGCTGCAAATGTTTAAGAAATTTACTAAGCAGAAAAAAAGACAAAGAATCCCCGAGTTAGCTAGTCTTTTACTATCTCTGTCGAGTATTGGCATCTTTTGATGTCTTGTAACGCTTTATAAGCGCGTTCAGCTTATTTAGATAAAAATCTAGATGTAGATGAAGTTTTGTAAAGACATACAGTATCTATATACTGCAAAAAATTGAACATAAGACGCCGATACATTAAGTAATCCTTACCTTTTAATCTGCAGATTGGCGAAAGCAAATACAATAGCTTCAATTTTATGATAAGGGGGCTGGCGGAGTTTGTCAAGGAAGTTTTTTCGTTTCTAACGATTGTTAACATGCTGCAAAAAACTATGCAAGAGGTCTACCACTTTATTAGGTATTTGTGCAGTTATTGGTGTTATCAAGATACTCCCTAATCTTCTTCAAGTCCTCCCAGGCTAAACGTTTTTGTGCCGGTTGGCGAAGTAGGTAAGCTGGATGAAATATAGCGGCTGTGGTGATTGAATTGGACAAATATTGGTTAGTGTACGTATGAAATCTACCACGCAAATTCGATATAGTTTTTGTGCTGTCAAGAAGGCTATAACATGCGATTCCCCCGACCAAAATTAAAATTTGTGGTGAAACTAGTGCAACGTGTTTTTCGACAAATGGTCTGCACATATCAAGCTCTAGGTCGGTTGGCTTTCTATTGCCAGGTGGACGCCAAAATACAGTATTGCTTATGTATACCTTAGTGCGATCAAGATTGATTGCATTTAACATTTTATCGAGCAACATTCCACTTGCACCACAAAATGGTATGCCTTGAAGGTCTTCATTTGCTCCTGGAGCTTCACCAACGAGCATAACTTTTGCGTTTGGATTACCATCGGAAAAGACAGTATTAGTTGCAGTTTTTTTTATCTCACAACCTTCAAATGATTCAACTGCACTTCTTAGTTCATCCACACTATTACATTTGCTTGCAAGTTTCCTTGCTTCGATTATCCAGTCACTTGGAAACATGTCTTTTCCATCTTTAGTGTCACCCCAGCGCGTATCTGCATCTTTCTTCTTGGTCCCAGTTTGGATAACAGAGGGTTGTACACTCTCTTTGCTCTCCAATTTTTTTTCCTCTTCACCCTCTGTTAGTGTGCAATCAACGCCCACTTCATGGTAAAATTTTAATAATTCTAGGTCTTTATTGCTCATAATGCTTTTTAACCTTTTGTGCTTTTTTCATGGCCATATCATACTTTAATTTAGATAAATGTCTAATATATAATATGCCGTTTAAGTGATCTAATTCATGCTGAATACACCTTGCAAGCCAACCACTAGCTTTTAGTGTTTGTTCTTCATTATCTAAGTCTTTATATTTCACAGTTAGATACTTTGGACGCTTAATTTCATGACTTTGCTCTGGAA
>NZ_CP011148.1:152862-155063 GCF_001758565.1 Wolbachia endosymbiont of Drosophila incompta
ATCCTTCCTTGAGAATTACTTGTTCATCGGATAATTCTGTAATCTCAGGATTAATCATGTAAAATTTGCCAGTTGAGCCATATCCTGCTGGCTCATTTTCAATCGTTTCTAGCTGAATATCCATAACAAAAATTCTCTTTAACACTCCAACTTGCACTGCAGCAAGGCCAAGACCTTCTGCATCATACATAGTTTCGAACATGTCGTTTACTAATTCTTTAATTTTATCGTTTATATCTGTTACTTCACTGGCACGTGTGATTAGTCTTTCATCAGGGGCAATTACAATTGGTAATATGGACATAAAAATTATAATTCTATGTTTTGCTTTTCCTTTTGTCCAGAATTTAGTGTATATTAAAATGTTGCTATATCTATAATAGAAATATAAATTATTAAAGGAAGCTACAATTTAAATGAAATTGCGTAATAAGGTTAACTAATGTACTCTGCAGTAATAGCAAAACCAAAGAGAAATGTTTTTGCTGTTTTAGACATAGGTGGTCTGATGATTCTTTGTCTAATCGTTAAGATAAATGGCAACTTCAGCTATAAAGTAACAGGAACGGGTTATAAGATTGCAGAAGGTGTAAACGGTGGATCAATAACTAATGTAAAACACGCAAATTACTCCATCTCATCAACTATAGGTTTAGCTGAACAAGTATCAGAAGAAACCATAGATCAGATATATGTGAACATTGCTGGATGTGGCATCTCATCTTTCAATGTACATAATGAAATTATTGCAGCTAACCATGAGATTTCTGAGCGTGATATAAGACGTGTAGTTTTTCAAACATTTGAGAAATATATTGAAGACAATGTTATCATTCACAATATACCACTAAAATATCACTTAGATGACATGACTGACATAAAAGAAGTTGGTGGATTGTACGGAAAAAGACTATCTGCTGATGTTAATGTTGTCACTGCTTCGCGTCCAGCGCTTACCAATATTGAAAACTGTATTACCAATAATGGTGGATTAAATATGGCAGGTTGTATTGCTTCTGCATATTCTGCAGGTCTTGCCTGTCTGAGTGGAGATGAAAAAGAGCTCGGGACTGCTATTGTTGATATAGGCGGTGGGTGCACTGCAATTGGAATTTTCAAAAGAGGGAAACTTGTGTATGCAAGCAGCGTTCCAATTGGTGGTGTTCATATCACTCGAGATATTGCTTACGGGCTATGCACAAGCATAGAACGTGCAGAGTATATAAAAATACTGTATGGCAGCACTATCGTAACTTCAATAGATGAGAATGAGTACATTACAATGCAAAACAACGAAAATGATGAACCTACTCAAGTATTCAAATCTGAGCTTATTAACATCATAAGACCAAGAGTTGAAGAAATACTTGAAATGGTAAGAGAGCAATTTCAAGAGCAGAAAGATCCAATTAATAAAGTAGTGATCACAGGTGGAACTAGTCAACTCACAAGCATGAAGGAAATTGCAGGCTATATATTCAATAAGCAAGTTCGAATTGGGTGCCCTGAGTCTTGTAGCGGTCTTGATGGCGAATATGATAAAAATCCTGTATTTTCTGCTGCTATAGGCTCTATAAAGCTAATAGTTGACACTTTTTATAAAAATAATTCTGGTATTTTAGGTCAGGATGGTAAAATGAGTAAATTGTATAATTGGGTTAAATCAAAAGTTACAGTCTAGATTTCTGTTTTACCACCTTTCATACAAATGACTTGACACTAGGATCCATAGGACTTATTTTTATAATATGTAAAATTATTATGTTTATGTACTTGCGAGTAAGCGTACCAATTACAATAAGACATGGAAAATATGAACATAACTATACACTCACAAGAAGATTTTGAATTTATGCGCAAGGCTGGCAGGCTTGCTGCTGAAACTCTTGATTTCATTGCACCGTACGTAAAGGTAGGGGTGACAACTAATGAATTAAATGATCTATGCCATGACTTTATAATTAATGCAGGTGCAATTCCAGCACCACTAAATTATAGGGGGTATCCAAAATCAATCTGCACCTCAAAAAATGCCGTTGTGTGCCATGGTGTTCCTGATGATACACCGCTTAAAGATGGGGATATTTTGAATATTGACGTTACGGTGATTTTAAATGGCTGGCATGGTGATACAAGTCGCATGTTTTGGGTTGGCAAGCCATCAATAAAAGCAAAACGTTTATGTGACGCTACTTATAATG
>NZ_CP011148.1:155118-172920 GCF_001758565.1 Wolbachia endosymbiont of Drosophila incompta
GCTTGCTATAGAGAAATATATTAGAGATTTTGGATATTCTATCGTACGCAGCTACTGCGGACATGGTATAGCAAAAGTCTTTCATGCTCCACCAAATGTAGTGCATTTCTATGATCAAGATGAAGATCTTGTCTTAAAGGAAGGTATGTTTTTTACAATAGAGCCAATGATTAATGCTGGAAAACATGAGACTCTGCTCAGTAAACTCGATGACTGGACAGTAACAACACGCGATCTTTCACTTTCTGCTCAATTTGAGCATACACTTGGAGTAACAAAAGATGGTGCTGAAATATTCACATTATCACCTAAGAATTGGCATTTCCCACCTTATAATTAGATTTTTTTAAATTCTGCTATACTGCAACTATACTTGGTTTACTTTGGGTAATTTTGAAGAAAGCTCACCCTTAATTTGCGATATAGCAACTAGCCCAATTAATGCACAGAAAATCATGTAAAAACTAGCTGAAGTCTCTTGTCCTGTAACCTTGATAATTGTTGTGCATATAAATGGTGCAAGGCCGCCAAAAAATCCAGCAGCTATATTTCTTGATAAACCAAATCCACTGTACCGAACCTTTGTTGGAAATAATTCGCACATAAGTGCACTGACAGGACCAAGCGATGCAGCTATTGGAATTATAAAAAGAATGTGTGCCAGCAAGTAATTGCCACTACATAACATTGAAAAAACTGGATAACTCATTATTACAAAAGCTATAAATGCAAATTTCATAACTTTTTCTCTTCCTACCTTATCAGAAAGTATTGCAAACAATATTGTCAATCCTCCGAGCGCAATTTGACTCAGTATTTCCACTATATGATTAAAATGAGTATTTACTGTTAATATTTTATTCGTAAGCACATTGAAAAATACCAAATATATATAGAGAGACGCATTTTCAACCAAGTCAATACCTATTGATATTAGAACAGGCTTTTTGTAATTGTTTAATAACTCTTTTAGTGGCAATTTAGACGGATTTTTTTGTCTTTTATACTCTGGGCTTTCATCAAGTATATATCTCACATATATGCTAATTAATCCCATTGCTAAACTGAAAATGAAAGGTAATCTCCACCCCCAAGATTCAAAATCAGATACTTTTTTGCATATGAGTACCGCTATCAGGCTTAATACTGAACCAAAAATTGCGCTTAATACTTCAATGCTGCCAAAAAATCCTTTTTTGTTTTTAGGAGCATGTTCTATTAAAAATGGTGCATTTCCTGCTTCTCCTCCAAGGGATATACCCTGCAATAGCCTTAAACAAACTACCAGAATTGATGCTAGTATTCCAATGCTTTGATAACCTGGAACAAAAGCAATTAATACGGTTGATAAAGTCATTAATATAATCGAGAGCAATAAGGCAACTCTTCTGCCATCTTTATCACCAATGTGACCAAATATAGCAGCACCGACTGGTCTCATTAAGAAACCCACTGCAAACACTCCAAAAGCCTTCAATACGCTGGTTAGTTGATCATCCGATGGAAAAAACACACCACCTATTATGTTTATTAAGTGGCCAAAAAGCATGTGGTCATACCACAATAAAGTGTTACAAATCAAACTTGAAAATATTACTTTTGTTATTTGCTGCATAATTTCCCTATAGCCTGTTTGATCTTATATATAAAAAAAAATGTGAACGTTATGTGAATATTATATTAACAATATTAAACCTTGATTTTAATATTATTGCTCATATATTCCGATAAGATACCATATTTTGGCAAGAAAATCTATGTACATAAATAAAATTGATGTGAAGAGTAGAGTAGGATATCTACACCAACTGTACTTAAATTTTTTGATATGACACACACTCCAGTTTTGTTAAAAGAGATGCTATCACTACTATCACCGCAGGATGGTGGCATATACGTGGACGCCACATTTGGAGCTGGAGGGTATAGCAAAGCAATATTGGAGTCAGCTGATTGCAAGGTATATGCAATTGATAGAGATGAAACGGTAACTAAGTTTTATGATGATTTAAGCGTTAGATATCCCGATAGAATAAAACTATTCATTGAGAAGTTTAGTAATATTAAAAGTATACTAAGCAGCGTTGAGCCATCTCCTGTCATCCCAGTATTTGATACTGGAAAAAATAACTGGTCACGCGCTGGAATGACATCAAACGGAGTGGATGGAGTGGTCTTTGACATCGGAGTTTCATCTATGCAGCTTGATAACGGAGATAGAGGGTTCTCGTTTTTACATGATGGTCCACTCGATATGAGCATGGATAACTCTTCTTATATAAACGCTTCAACGTTTGTTAACGCTTTACGCGAAGAAGAAATCGCAAATACTATATATAACTGCGGAGGCGAACGTCATTCTCGCAAAATTGCAAGAGCAATAATAAATGCACGGAAGAAGAAAACTATCAAAACTACATTTGAGCTTGCGGATATTGTACGTTCCGTGGTATTTCGTGGAAAAAGCAAAATTGATCCTGCAACCAGAACATTTCAGGCAATCAGAATATGGGTAAACGATGAGCTGGAAGAACTTGAAAAGGGTATTAAAGCTGCATCTGAGATTTTAAGTGAGAATGGCAAATTAATTGTCGTCACCTTTCATTCCTTAGAAGATCGTATAGTCAAAACTTTTTTTAAAGATTTATGTGCTACTGATTGCAAGACATTCTCTCTGCTAAATAAAAAAGTGATCGAAGCAAGTATAGAAGAAGTAAGTGCAAATCCGCGTTCACGCTCAGCAAAACTAAGAGCTATACAGAGGTTGTTGTGAGAACTTTCTGCATCATCTCAATAGTTATGTTTTTTCTTAGCATTGTAGGACTATTTAAGGTAAAATTACATGTTCAGTCGTTAAATAGAGAGCTAATAAAAATAAAAAGTGAAATTAATTTAGTACAAAGTGATATGAAAGTTTTACAAGCAGAATGGAGCTATTTGAATAATCCAAAAAGACTTGCAAGCCTTGTAAAGAAATACCTGAAAAATAACTCTTTAATACTGGCTAGCCAGGTTAAAAATCTTGACTCTCTAAATGGCCGCAGTGTGCTAGCACAACTTAAAATCCATGATCAACAGTAAGATTAAGTCTTATTTTTTACAGATGAGCACATCACAATAAAACTTACTTTGTATCCGTTCAGGATAGCGGCAAGGTAGTATAACCATAGAGTAAAAGTGAGTTTACAACAAATGGTGTCATCCCAGTGCTTGACACTGGGATCCAGCCTTTCCATAATCATCAAAAACATTGTATTTTAACGTAAAACAGCTATTTTTATGCTTACCAACTTAATAAAATTCCTGGATCCCAGTGTCTGGGCACTGGGATGACAAAGGAGAGCAGTGTCAGCTACTTGCATAACACCATTTGTTGTGCAACTTACTTTAGTATGAAATTGCTTGCGTAAGATTTTGGCAGCCTCTTAACATTTTTTGGCATTTCAATTATGTATTTAACGTTGCGTTTTTTTGCGTAGAATACTGCTTTTTCAAGAGAATCAAACTTTAATACAATCTGTTTTTTTGGATCTTTTGAGCCAACCCACCCCATCAAAGGTTCAATGTAGTAAGAGCCAGATTCAATTTTTAGGTGCCAGAAATTTGTATTACCTAAACCAGATTGTGTTGCAGTTCTTGTTGGTTTATAAATCCTAGAAACTACTTTATCGTCAATGCCCATAGTTCTTGTTAAATAAGCTTAAATATATATCTAAATAAATCCTTTCACAAACAATTAGTATGAAAGAATGAAGTTTGAAATAAATATTTTTATGTTATATTATTGTTAAATTATATTAAAAGGATTAGCTGAATAGGAGTAACCGATGACGCAACAGGAAATAGTAACAATTAATGCAGAGTTACGTGATATAACAAAAACAAAAGCGATGCATTCTCTAAGGAAGAAAGGAAACATCCCTGGAATCATATATGGAAAGGGCCATGATAATGTAAATTTGACATTGTCTGCAAAGGAATTCACAAAGCAATATAAGTCAGGCTCTCTTTCTGCACATTTGATAGAGCTGAATATTTCGGGCAAAAAGGAATATGCTCTTGTTCGCGATATCCAATTGCATGTAGTAAAGGATACTGTGCAACATGTTGATTTTCAGTTTGTTGATAAAGGCAGTGAAATTAAAATAGACATACCTCTATCATTTGTGAATGAAAGTAAAGCTCCAGGAATCAAATTAGGTGGAGTGCTTAATGTTTTGTGTCGTTCTATTGCTGTTAAATGCTCTCCTGATAAAATACCTCAGGTTATTGAAGTTGATTTATCCGGTAAAATGATTGGCCAATCTATACATATCAATGATGTAAAATTACCAGAAGGTGTTAAGTTTGTAGCTCATGAAGAAGAAAATTTTACCATTGTTACAATTTCTGCTGCCGATAGTGACGTTGAAGAACCTCAAGCAGAAACAGAGGAATAGTGCACCTGATAGTTGGGCTTGGTAACCCTGGTAGTCAATATGAGTTAACTCATCATAATATCGGCTTCATCGTAGTTGATACAATTTGCAAATATTGGAATTTCCATTCGTTCTCTAAAAAAGCCGATTATCTGATAACCTCTGGCATAATTAATGATAATAAAATTATGTTAATAAAGCCTTATTCATTTATGAATAATTCAGGCATCCCTGTTGCAAAAATACGAAACTTTTACAAATTATCGCTAGATAATATCGTTGTCATACACGATGACGCTGATTTGGAACTTGGAAGAATAAAAGTAAAGAAAGGTGGTAGTTCTGCTGGACATAATGGACTTAAATCCATAGATAGTTTTATTGGCAACGATTATTGGCGCTTGAGATTTGGAGTGGGTAGACCTGAAGATCAAAGAAGCTTAGCAGATTATGTGTTATCAAAATTTTCAAATTTTGATAATGTTACTCCCTTAGTGGAAAAAATAGCAAAAAATATACACTTAATGCTGCAAGGAGATAATACAGCTTTTATTAATTTGATTGTATAATATTACGAAACACAGGAAGTGTATGGTCCCAGAGTGTGATGGTGTGGATTTAGTATGAACAATTCAGGAGATTTTGTCCACTGTAAAGATATAAACTCAAAAGGTGTAAGACCCTTAAGAGTTTTGAGTCTTTTAGCATAATTGTAGGCCATAACAAAGTCATAAAGATGCTCTTTGAGTTGCTGGTGAGACTGATAGTAATACTTCTTAACAGTGGCATTCTTTAAAGTTTTGTTCATACGCTCAACTTGCCCATTTGTCCAAGGATGGCTAACTTTTGTTAGACGGTGTTCAATGTCATTTTCTTCACAAGCTCTATCAAATATATGTTGAAAAGCGTATTTATGGCGTTTTTGGTTGGTAAATTGTACACTGTTATCTGTCAAAATAGTGTGGATTTTATATGGTAAAATTTTAATCAAATTACGTAGAAACTCAGCAGCTATAGGTTTTGTAGCACTTTTATGCAACTCAACATACGTAAATTTGGATGTTCTATCTATTGCAACAAACAAATATAACTTTCCTTCTTCTGTTCTGACTTCTGCAATATCAATATGGAAATAGCCTATAGGATATTGTTTGAATTTCTTTTTTGGTTTAACTTCGCCATCAACATCTGGTAGTCTGCTAATGCTGTGCCTCTGTAAGCAACGATGTAGACTAGAGCGAGTCAAGTGTGGGATTGAGGTTTGCAAAGCGTAGAGACAATCATCTAATGGCAATAGAGTATGCTTACGAAATGCAACAATTACAGCCTCCTCTTCTAAAGTTAAAACAGTTGATCTTGCATGCTTCGGACCCATATCAGCGTCTTTGGCAAAAGACCGTTTTCTCCATTTAATGATAGTTTTTGGATTAAGGTTATAGTACCTGGAGAGTTTTGCTATGCTCTCTTTACTATTTTGTATTGCTCTACGAATTGTCTCTGTTGTTTTGGCGCACCCATGTAATATTTGTCCCATAATTCCTCCTTTGATGGTATTGTTTTCTCATATTTTATCATACCATCACACTCTGGGACCATACATCCCCCCCCTCCCCCCCTAATTCCTATATCAAACCTTTCTTTACTAGATTATATAGTCAATATAAAAAGCCATATAAAATTGCTTCCACTGCTGCCATGAGGAAATTGCTTATTCTTGCTAACTCTTTAGTCAGAGATGACAGGGTTTTTACTGAGGAATATAACTCTCTGTCTGTTTCTATCTAAGAGCCAGTATAGCTGTGGATAAGCACGTTTATACAGATAAAAGTACTTATCCACAGCTACATCAATTTTTCTATTGACTTTTAACACAACTGCTGAACAGATACATTCGTCATCCCGCTACGTGTTAGCGGCCAAGATACCGCGGCGGTATGCCGTGGGAAACCTGACTTGCATTAGCTATAAAATAGTGATTTATATAAATCCCATAGCATGCCGAATGAAGCGTTTTTTGAGGAAATTTGAATTTTCAACTGCAATCAAGCCAAGATTTCTTAGTGCTTTAGCGCAGAATATTCTGTTGGAAAACATCCTATTTAATCCATCAGTTGCAAGCGCCATTGTAAAATTATCAAAGTATCTGTTACGTGAAATTTTCTTTAATAAATAACTACTGCCAACATCAATACCAGATGCTTTTGCGGCAACTACGTGCTTTATAATACTTTCTACATCTCTAATTCCAAGATTAAGCCCTTGACCTGCAACTGGATGAATTGAATGTGCTGCATCGCCGATAAGCAAAACTCTACCCTTATATAACTTTTTTGCGAAAACAAAACTTAAAGGATAAAGTTTTCTTTCACCCTCTAATTTTATCTCTCCTAAATAAGAACCAAATCTTTTTTTAAGCTCTATAATAAATTCTTCTTCAGACAGATCCATTAGCATTTTTGAAATTTCAGATTTTTCTGTCCAAACTATCGAAGAAGTATGGCCACCCTTCATCGGTAGAATTGCAAATGGACCGCCAGGGAAAAAACGCTCCACAGCTAAGTTTTGGTGATGCAGTTCATGCTTTACATTAAATACTATGCTACTTTGTTTATAGTCAAATTTCACTGTCGGTATAGAAAATAACTCTGGTAATTTAGAGTTTTTGCCTTCAGCACAGATAAGTAGCGATGATATTAATTCCTGGTTATTATCAAGAATCACTTCCACATATCCTGAATCACAAGCAATTGTTTTATAGGAATGTGGAGAGTATATATTCAGTTTATTTAGAAAATTATTGTTGATTGCATTCCATATAGTAGCATTGTTGATAACATAACCCATTGGCTCTTCGCTAACCATTTTATGATTGTAATGCACAGTAACCGCATCTAATATGCATATATCAAGTATTGGCTCAGCTTCACTTTCCACAAACTGCCAAATCCCTAACTTTTCCAATATTTTTTTCGAGCCTTGAGAAATAGCAAATGCTCGATTATCATCTACTACACGTGGTAGACTATTTTTTTCAATCACAGCTACAGACACAGAGTCACAACTGAGGCCAATGGCAGTAATAAGACCAAGTAACCCACCACCTGAAATGATTACATCATAATTCATTTTATTTACGCTAATTGTAAAATTATATTTTATCTGTTTTGAAAATAGTTTAAACAAACTTTGTAGACAAAGACCTATAGCTAACCCAAGAAAGGTTTCCCTACGTCATACCGCGATTCATTCCATAGCTGTACGAACATTGCAATGTGGCACATAGTAAACGATGTCATGAAAGTAGCTGACACTGGAATTCAGAAAAAAGGATGATGTTATTCCAGTGCCTCTATGATGTCATCCCAGTGCTTGACACTGGGATCCAGCTTTTTCATAATCATCAAAATGTTGTATTTTAACATAAAACAGCTACTTTTATGCTTACCAACTTAATAAAATTCCTGGATTCCAGTGTCTGGGCACTGCCCACTGGTGGCCCAAACTACAACGTTCGTACAGTTGTGCGCGGTATAGATTCCGCTAACTAGTAGCGGAATGACGGTTTTTCAAATTGTCGGTAAACCTAAGCCACTTTAGCTATATCATCTTGAGAACACCTAAAAGTAAACTTCTGTAATAAAATGTTAATTACTTCATGCTAAGATAGATCTTATTTTATTAAAGGTATTAGTTTATGACTACAGATTGCAAAGCAAAAATGTTAAATTGCATTAGTAAGTACAGAGAAGAACTTGGAGAAAACAAAGCAGCAATCAAACAAACTTTAACTAATGATAAAATCAATATAAGCGATCACTTTTACCAGGGTGATAAAATCTGCAACGAAGAAATATTTAATGTAGGAGGCGAGTGTCAAGATACAAAACATGGTAACTCAGAATATACGTATGATGACTGGAAGCAAAAAATTGAAAAATCTCATGCTAAAGATTTGCTAAAAATGCTACAAGATAAAGCAAAAGACAAAATATTAAAGAGTTTTGAAGATTATGAAAAGTATCATGAAAATGCTGTTGGAGGTTTGTATGAAAATGGAGACATGGATTCTCAATTAAAGTGCAGAGATCTTGATTGTTTTGATAGAACAATAAAGGATAATCTATCCCAAAAACAATCGGAATTAACTAATATAAAGAATAACTTTTTAGATGATACACAAAACATCTTTAAATATATTCAAGTTGAAGATAATATTTGATAGACGAATATCTATTTTATAGTAAAGAGGACAGACGAATTCTTAAAGTCTCTTTGCGTAAAGCTGTGTTTTTTTTAGAATTTTACAGCTATGCAATGTTTTACTGTTTCCAAAGCAATATCTTTATAAATTTTTGCCAAATCCTCACTTAACATTAAAGGATTTCCGCAATCAGAAGCATGGCATATTTGTGGATCTAGAGGAACTCTGCCTAGAAGTTTGATGCCCAGCTCCTCAGACATTTTTTTTGCACCGTCTTTTCCAAATATGTATATTTTTGAGCCGCTTTGAATGAAATAACTCATATTTTCTACAATGCCAATAACCGGTACGCTGAGCTTTGTAAACATATCATAAATTTTGCGAGCATCGATTAAAGAGAGCTCCTGTGGAGTTGAAACTATTATCGCCCCAGTTAAGTTAAAATTTTCCATAAGACTTAAATGCACATCGCCAGTTCCAGGTGGTGTATCAACTATCAAATACTCTATATCGGACCATTTTGTTCCCATTAGCAGATTATAAAGTGCTTTTGTAATCATAGGTCCGCGCCATATTGCTGCACGATCTTTATCGATAAAATAGCCAATTGAAATAGTATGCAGTCCATACTTTTCTATAGGCATTGCTTTACTATCTTGTATTTCTGGCTTTAATTTTTCAGCGCCAAGCATTTTAGGAATTGAAGGACCATATATATCTGCATCAACCAGCGCAATTTTGTGTTTTAACTTTGCTAATGAGAGAGCAAGATTTAGCGCAACTGTGGACTTGCCCACACCGCCTTTACCAGAGGCCACAACGATTATATTTTTCACTCCTTCGATATGTAATTTAGCTTTTTGTTGCCCAGTTTGTTTTTGACAAGTAGCAACCACGGTCACTTTTGTCACCCCCGGTATAGCTTTAACAGCTTGCTCACAATTTCTTCTTAATTCTTCATTTGCTTGCGTGTTACCGGCAACTTCAAGCACAAAACCAACATCTTGACCTTTAATAATAATTGAGGATATTATGCCAAGAGCGATCACATCTTTACCGCTTTTTTGCTCTATGACTTTTTTTAAGTTCTCTCTTACAATTTTTTCGTTGATCATTAGCCTTTTAGGTGATTTCTTCCTGAAGTCGTTTAATCTCAGCTTGAGGAAGGCCGGTTGTCTGAGAGATAATATCAATAGAGATGTCAGCCTTAAGTAGGTTTTTTGCTACTTCAATCTTTCCTTCAATCTTTCCCTCATCAAGTTTTTTAGCGAGGATGCCTTCTTCTTTCCGCAGATCCATTATTCTTTCTTCATATGCTACTAAATCTTTTTCATTCCAGCTAAACCTGTCTAATTCATCGTAGGCTAACTTTATTATTGGTGCTTTTTCTGCTATTTTCCTTAAGTCTTCTTCCGTAGTTTCATCTGCATATTGTTGTCTAAGTGAAGAAGGTCGCCCCTCCTCACTCGACTTCAAAACCGTACGTGAGACTTTGCGCCTCATACGGCTTCTCTCCAATTTGGAGCTTTTCATGCACACCTCCTGTGTAATTCATCGTGACAATGTCCATGTAACAAAGATAAGTTTTTGATCATGTTGTTTCGTCTATTCCGGTCTTTGTGATGTATTTCTATTGTATCATCACTTTTAAACCATAGTCTACAATTATCACATTTACTTTGTTGTAACTTCAATAGTTTTATTACTCTTAATGGCTTATCTGGTATTTTTCTCAGACGTTTACCCCAATAAACCCAATCACCATCATATGGAGATCTGGTTTTTTGCACTTTGATATGTCGTTTAATAACATGATCGCTGTGTATAATAAAATGTATCTTGTTACTTGTCATAAAACGCCAGTTATCGTTATTATACTTTTTAAAGTATTTTCTTTTTATCCAGCATTTCCCTTTGTTTGGGTGCCTAAAGACTGACCTTACCCAGAAAAAGTGGAGAGAAAGAAAAGAGTTTTTTTGGGTAAAATAAAATTTTGGAGGATTAGAAATGGTAAGAGAATATACGGCAGAATTCAAATTGGAAGCTGTTAAACTGGCAAATGAACAAAGAAAGGCAGGTCAAACAATTACAAAAATAGCAAGAGATTTAGGAATAAAGGGTGGTTTATTAGGAAAATGGATGAAGAAATATAACGAAAAAAAGTCAGCGGCAAATGCATTTCCAGATGTAGCACCTTATGACAAAGAGAGGTTTGATTTACAAAGCAAGAGTAACAAGGGAAAGAGACATTTAAAAAAAAGCCCTGGCCAGTCAAAAAGAGTAAAATATTTTTTTATATAGTAACTGCTATAAAGTACAGGAATTATGTAGGATTTTCTGCTAGTGGCTACTATAAGTGGACCACAAGAAAAATAAGCAGTAGAGAATCAGCAAATAAAGAGCTACTCGCAGCTATTCAAAAAATATATCAAGTTTCTAAATGTAGATATGGAGCTCCTAAAATTCATGCTGAATTGAAGGCTTTGGGTAAAAGTTGCAATTTGAAAACGGTGCAAAGTATTATGCAGAAAAATGACATCAGGGCTATACTGAGAAGAAAGTTTAAAATTAAAAAACAACAAACAGATAATAGAGCTGTAGCTCCCAATATACTAGATCAAAACTTTATTGTTGATCAACCAAATAAAGTATGGGATTACTTACATCAAAACCAAGGAGGGATGGCTATATTTGGCAGCAATAATTCTCACGTATGGTAGTTAATGAGTAGTGCAATAAATAAACAATTGGTTATGAACTCTTTATTAATGGCCATTAATAGGCGTAAACCTGTTAAAAATCTACTGCTGCACAGTGACCAAGGTTCACAATATACTGCGCAAGGGTATCAATATCTCTTAGCTGTAAAGAATATAGATGAGTAATAAAGGCTCTTGTTACGACAATTCTGTTGCAGAAAGCTTCTTTAGCTCATTGAAAAGAGAAATACTTATTGATACTTCACAACACTCTGCTCAACAAACTAGAACTGCAATATTTGAATACATAGAAATTTTTTATAACAAACAACGTCACTATTAACTAGTGCATTCCAGAACAATTTGATGCATCATTCTTTTTGTAAAAAACATTCCACACTTTCTCTCCACTTTTTCTGGGTAAGGTCACTGACTCAATACCCAGTCAATATCCTTTCCACCAGTTCTTTTACTGCCGGTACGTAGCCATTCTCATAAAATGGATCTTGCTTAAATTTGTACACATTGTGCCCGGAAAACATGAGTTCGTTCTCAATATCACCATCGTGTATAACGTTTTGCAGTGTTTTTTGTATGCAAAAACTACGCGGATCTGGCTTTCGTCCTGTTGAATGGTCACCATGATCTTTCCAATTGCTAAACAAACAATGGCTCAAACATCCCATACAATTGATTTGATCTTCTCTTATTTGTTTAAATTTATCTGGCGTCACAAAAATAACAGTTGAATCTGGGGTTTTCATTGCTTCTGTGTACCCTGCTTTAGTCCATGTATTTGCCAGTTCTTTGTCTTTTGCAGTAAGGTAGATCTTCCTACCTCTGCTACCCATTGCAAATTCACTATTGGATTCTTCGCTGGCATTTTCTGAAAAATTTACTTGATGTAATTTTCGTTCCTGTAACTCACGTATAAAATTATTCCTCACCGCAGATGAGTAAAACCCTGTTGGACTGAATTTATTTAAAAATACATCACCTTCTTCTAAAGTGAGTAGCTTCTTTTTCCACTCTGCAGAAACTGGGCTTTCTTTCGTCAAAAGTGGACGAGTGCCAAACTGAAAAGCTATTGGTCCAATTTGCAGATTGTCAAACCAATGTTCCCAATCTTTCAAATGCCACACTCCTCCTGCCATAACAATTGGTGTTTCTGAAAGACCGATCTCGTTCATGAAAGATCTAAGCTCTGCAACTCTTTCAAATGGAGCCTGTGGTAGCTCTGGGTCTTCACTGTTACTCAGTCCATTGTGCCCTCCAGCAAGCCATGGATCTTCATACACTACTCCACCAAGCAAATAGGAAGATATTCTTTGGTAAGCACGCTTCCATAATGCTTTAAAAGCACGCACCGATGAGATAATAGGGTAATAATAAACCTGATATTTAGCTGCAATTTCTCCAAGCCTATAAGGCATACCAGCACCGCAGGTAATACCATGAATCAAACCTTTCGCTCCTTCTAATATGCCATGAAGTACGCGTTCTGCTGCTCCCATCTCCCAAAGTACATTCATGTGTATTCTTCCATGACCTTTTGATATTTCATTTGCTATTCTTGCCTGACTAATTCCAGCTTCAATACTATACTCAATCAATTCACTATGCTTTTCATTTCTTGTTTTGCCTTTATAAATTAGTGGCACTAACTCGCCATTATCATCAATAAGCTTAGCATTTGCACCAGAAAATGTACCCACAGCATCTGCTGCAGCAAATGCTCCGCTTGATCTCCCATCACTAACTGCAATGCCTTTACCACCTTCGATGATTGGCCACACTTCCTTTCCTGAAATTACTATCTTTTTTATCTTATTTTTCAAAACTTCCTCGCAATCTTTCACTCTATTTTACTTAATTACTAAAAAAATGATAGCTGTTTATTTTTTCTTGTATCATTAAAGCTTCTGTAGCTACTCATGCTGTTGTAGTTTGAGAGCAGTTCCCATCGGAAGGGTGTCATTCCAGTGCTTGACACTGGAATCCAGTTTTTGATCAAAAATGTTGCTATAGTGCACAATCAATTTTCCTGGATCCAAGTAGTCTGGGCTACTTGGATGACACCATAGGGGGCTACTTGGATGACAGGGGAGGGAGGCTGCTGGGATCCTGACAACCGTCATCCCGCTGCTTGTTAGCGTGATCTAGAGATACCGCGGCGGTATGACGTAGAGCTACGTGTTTAGGTTTAATGAATCCACTATATCTTTTACTTGAGAAAAAACATACTCTTTGCTTACACTGGTATCGATAATAAAGTCACTCATCTTCCTTTTCTCCTCAATAGATAACTGCACATCGGAGATTAGATTAAGCTTTTCTTTATCTATGTTGCGTTCGTTAAGTCTTTGAGCTTGCACAACGCTATCTGCATGAACAAAAACAATAAGGTCGCAATATAAATAAAATTTTGTTTCTAATAGAAGTGGCACATCTAAAACTAAAAGTTTTCTATCGATCTTTTTTTCCTTGGCAATAAAAAATTCTAATTCACGCAGCACAGCAGAGTGAACCAAAGATTGAAATTGTTTCCAATTTTCATCGTAGGCTAAGAAATATTTAGACAGTACTGTTCTATCTATTTCACCATTTACTACCACTCCAGGAAAATTTTTCTCTGCATAACTTATTATGCTTTTATCCACTTTATAAAGTTGGTGTACAACAGAATCAGCATCAAATACAACAGCACCAAACTCTTGAAAGCAATTAGCTACAAAGCTCTTTCCTACCCCAATTCCGCCTGTTAGACTTATAATCATATAACAAAATACATTCGACTTCTTTTGAAACTATAGCTAAGGTTTCTCTATATATATTAACTAGATTTTCTAGATCTCAGTGTCAAGCACATAACTATACGAACATTGCAATTTGTAGGTGGTGTTATTCCAGTCTGGAATCTAGCTTTTATGTTGTATAGTGCACAATCAATTTTCCTGGATCCAAGTAGTCAGGGCTACTTGGATAACACCCTACTTAACCGTCATACCGCCGCGGTATCTCTTAGCCACTAACACGTAGCGGGATGACGATTGTCGATAAATCTAAGTTACTTTAGCAACAGTTATTCTCCACTAAATTACTCTGAATTTTGGTTATATTATTTGCGGATTTCACTGCTGAAATCTCAAATTTTGAGCTTGTGTTCAAAAATGATTCAACTGACCTGCCAAAAAAATCATATCTCCATCCCTTGAATAATTTATCTGTCTGTCCAGATATTGACCCGGTTAACTCATCTTTTGAAGAAACTAATTTCCTTGATATGTTACTTTCTTTACATTTACTATCTAAAATAATTGAGAGTATATCAAGTACAGATTTGTCATAATTACTCGATAAGGTGTTGTTTTGCTGCATCCAATTTCTCTCATTTTCATTAAAAATATTCACAAACTCTAGTAAATCCGCATCTTTTATATTTTTTGTATTCCTCTTGAGATCATCTAAAATCTCATCAACATGCTCTACATTTTTTTCAATAAAATCAGCTATTACAGCATTATTGATTATTTTATTACGGTTCATATTATAGCGCTGTGCTAAGGTTTCTTGCCACTCACTAACTGCTTTAACAGTTAGTATCAATCTTGGATTTACTTCATAATTAAATTTAATCCTCTTCCATGCATCTTTTGGGCTATGTAAATACTTATTTATATCAACTATTGATTCCATCTCTTCTTGAAACCAACCCATCCTATTATTTTCTTCAAGTTTATTGCACAATATTTGGTATAGGTCATATAGGTGTACCACGTCGTTTACTGCATAATCTAACTGATCTTCGGACAACGGACGCCTTAACCAATCTGAATTTTTAGCTTTAATTTTATCCAGTGCTATTCCTTGATATTGCTCCACTACTTTTGAGTAACCAATAAAGTCATGATAATAATGACAAAACATAGCAGCAACTTGGGTATCAAAAATGGGAGTGGGAGTACATTTAAACACAGTGAGTAAGGATTCTATATCCTGCCGGCAGCTATGAAACACTTTGGTTATCCCCTGATTTAGCATTATTTTCTTAATGAATGATAAATCAATTTCTGGCACTAATGCGTCTACAATAAAACTCTTCTCTCCGTAAGAAATTTGAATTAACGATAATTTTGGGTAGTAGATTAAATTATTTCTAATGAACTCCGTTCAACTGCTATAAATTTCGGCTTTTTTGCTATTAACTCTTCACATGTATTCTCCAGTTCTGATGTTGTACTAATTAGCATATATTTTTTATTCAGTGGATTTATTTTATAATTTATATTAAATTTTTGCAATTAATGACTTCTTGCAGAACTTTCTATCACTCATTGGCATCACACAAATAGCCTTTTCCATCCCAATCCCAGTGCTTCCTTCTCCTGTCATCCCAGTGCCCTGACTACTTGGATCTAGCAAGCTTTGCTTGCAAATAAGTCTAATACGCGTCGCGTTTTATGCCAAAACACAATTGGAGTTACATGCAAAATAGATCCCAGACTGGGATGACAAAAAAAGGAGCACTGGGATGACAGCAGTCCTACGTCATACCGCCGCGGTATCTCTAGATCCCGCTAACAAGTAGCGGGATGACGATTGTCGTTTAGCTATAAATATTAAGAAATTTACTAAACAAAAAAAAAGGCAAAAGAAGCCCTGGGGTTATTATCCGCTTTAAAATATTGGCGTTTTTTATGTTTTAAACGCTTGACAAGCAAGATTAAGCTGCTTTTAATTGCAACTAACTTACGCTGCAAATGTTTAAGAAATTTACTAAGCAGAAAAAAAGACAAAGAATCCCCGAGTTAGCTAGTCTTTTACTATCTCTGTCGAGTATTGGCATTTTTTGATGTCTTGTAACGCTTTATAAGCACGTTCAGCTTATTTAGATAAAAATCTAGATGTAGATGAAGTTTTGTAAAGACATACAGTATCTATATACTGCAAAAAATTGAACATAAGACGCTGATACATTAAGTAATCCTTACCTTTTAATCTGCAGATTGGCGAAAGCAAATACAATAGCTTCACTATCATGATAAGGGAGCTGGCGAAGGGTGTCAAGTAAGTTTTTCGTTTCTATAGCTACTACCACGATTGTATAGGTAATTCTTCACTTATAATAATGATTCAAGCCTTCAGCTCCTCAAACACTTCACTTGCTCTATTTAAAACAGAATCAGGAAAACCAGCAAGTTTTGCTACATGTATTCCATATGACTCATCTGCAATGCCTTCAATTACTTCATGTAGAAAAATAACCTCTCCGTTCCACTCTCTTATTTTTACACAAAAACATTTCACGTTCTTCAAGTATTTGCTTACTTTAGTTAATTCATGATAATGAGTTGCAAAAATGGCGCGGCACTTATTTACATTGTGAATATGTTCAATCACCGCCTGTGCAATAGATAATCCATCATACACCCCTGTGCCCCTACCAATTTCATCAAGTATCACCAAGGAACGGTCCGTTGCCTGATTTACTATCGTTGCTGTTTCGATCATCTCTACCATGAAGGTAGAATAACCAGCTGTTATATTATCCGTTGCGCCAACCCTGCTGAATATCTTGTCAATCACTCCAATATGTGCACTCTCTGCTGGCACAAATGACCCCATGTGAGCTAAAATTGCAATGAGAGCGTTTTGCCTCAAGAAAGTGCTTTTTCCAGCCATATTAGGACCAGTAATTAGATGTATACCAGCTAAATTGATGCTATTTGCAATGAATTTATCGTTAACTTCAACCACTGGATGTCTTCCGCTACAGATATTGAACTCTTTGCTGTCATCAATAATGGGTTTTACGTAATTATTTTGCACTGCAAGCTCTGCAAATGCGGTTCTAATATCAAGTTTTGCCAAAGCATTTGCAGCAAGAGCAATTTTTTCAGATTCTTTAGCGACTTCACTACACAGTTCACTAAAAATTTTCATTTCTAAGCCGATTGCAGCATCACGTGCCGTAAGAATTTTATTTTCTAGTTCTTTCAATTCATTAGTAGTGTAGCGCATGCTATTTGCTAAGCTTTGCCTATGAATAAATATATCCGAAGTTATTTTGTGATTTGCCGACACTTCAACGTAATAACCAAGTATGTTGTTGTGTAATATTTTGAGTGCGGCAATGCCAGTAAGATCGCGATAAGATTCACGGAGCTTAGTTACCAACTTGTTACTGTTGTTCAATATATAAGATAACTCAGATAATTCTGAGTTGTATTTTGAGTGAATAAATCCTCCTTCTTTCACGGAACTGAGGTTATTATCGAGTATAGCACTATTTAACAGTTCAAATAGGTCTTTATGATTGCCAAGGCTTTTATGTATTGTGCTTAGTTCACTCTCGTCTGATTTTACTGTTATTCCAGCGCGTGACGCTGGCTGGATCTCAGTTTGGATGACATATTGTTGTGGGAGAGATCCATTTTCACCTGATTCAATTTTACATAAGAACTCAGACAATTCTAAAGTCTTT
>NZ_CP011148.1:172945-209587 GCF_001758565.1 Wolbachia endosymbiont of Drosophila incompta
TATCCTTTGGTGAACCACGCCCTAGTATTAAGCGCGATAAAGACCTTTCAATATCCGGAATGTTAGATAATATCTCTCGTATTTTTCTGCGTGAATCATGATTATTTACAAAAAATTGAGCGGTGCTGAGCCTCAAATTGATTGCCTTGGAGCAAGCAAGNGGTGAAGCGAGCATTTGTTTGAGCAGGCGTCCACCAGAAGCTGTAACTGTATGATCAATAACTGAAATTAGTGAACCTTTCTTTTCACCAAATTGAGTTGAAAACAACTCAAGATTTCTCCTTGCTGAAGCATCAATAAGCATGAAATTTTGTTGCTTATAGGTTTTTGGGAATTCAAGCCTTGGAATAGAGCCCCTTTGTGTTACTCTGACATATTCAAGCAGTGCACCACACGCCATGATTTCTACTTTGCTGAAATTTCCTATACTCCCAAGTTCCCTGATTTTATAAAACTCGCATAATGTTCTGTGAGATTTACTATACTCAAAAAAGCTCTGTGCGTGTTGCGTAATTGATATTTTATAATTTTTTAAAATCGATCTAATTTTTTCATCCTCAGTGAATTTTTCAGAAATTAATAATTCTCTTGGTGATATACGCAATAAATCACTATCTAGAGCTTTCAAACTCGTTAAAGTGTGAAAAAATTTTCCCGTCGATAATTCAAGCCAACTAATAGCATATTCGTCATTTTGTTCAACTATGGATGCGAGATAATTATTGCTTTTATCCTCCAGTAGTGAATCTTCTATAATTGTACCTGGAGTTACAACTCGCACTACATCACGTTTTACTATGGATTTATAGCCCCTCTTTTTTGCTTCATCAGCAGTTTCTAATTGATCACAGATTGCTACTTTGAATCCTAAATCTATTAGCTTGTGCAGGTAAGATTCACTACTGTGTGCTGGCACTCCACACATTGGTATTTCTTGCCCACACGAATTACCTCTCTTAGTGAGCACTATATTCAGCAATTTCGCAGCTTTAATAGCATCATCGAAAAACAATTCATAAAAATCTCCTAGCCTATAAAATAGCAGATGATCTTTGTATTGAGCTTTCAGGTTCAAATACTGCTCCATCACAGGGGTGTTTTTTTCTTTTACGAAGCTCATAATATTTTTTAATATATTGTATTGATAAACGTTATTATAGATTATATTGCACATGTGAATAACATAAATTTTAAATAGGTGTATAGAGGGGAAAATTTAAAACAATTAAATTTCTTGGATCCAAGTAGTCAGGACACTTGGATGACATAAAGAGTAGGAGTATTTGATGACAAAAAAACAAAAACACAGTTGTCATTCCAGCGCGTGACGCTGGAATCCAGAATATCCTAATTACAAGGTTTATTATTTAGTTTGAAAAATACTATAGCTTTTTCTATGTAAGTTGTGGCCCCTTTTTACCATTTGCGACAGTTGTATCATCAACAGATATTTCAGAGCTAACAGTGCTAATAGTTTTTTCTATCGCTTTAGCCTGTTCATAGTCTTGACTCAAAAAATACATGGCCAGTCCAATAGCTATACTAGCAACAAGAGAAGATGCTATCATTACACCTAGTATCATACCACCAGAAAGACTTACTGCAACACACACACCAGCTCCAAGTACAACACCAAGAAAACCACCAATTATTACGCCAGGCACCAAACTGCCTACCATAGCGCTTTCTTTTTTCGTATTAGCTTGTTTTTTCATACTTTTAATAAGCACTTCTTTTGTTTTTCCTTGAGCTAAATCTGAAGGAACTTTATTATCCGCGTTTTGTATCAAAGGATTTGCACTATATGTAACAAGCAGGGTGGTTATTTCTTCAGTTTTATTACCTATAACTGCATGATGTAGTAATGTATTTCCCTCTTCATCTTTAAAGTTTATATGAGTACGAAATTCTTCTTCAGATTTCTTATTGGGTTGTTTTTTGCATATATCCTAGATTGTATTGCTCCATCTAAGTATTGTATTACTTGTTCTAGTGATTGCTCGCCAGGATTTTGTATAAAATGAAGCAGAATTTCGTGTACTATCGCTTCCTTTGTAGTTTGTGGGCATTGTAAAGCGTAATTAAATGTCTGTGTAGTAATAACTTCTTCTTTTCTTTTTTTAAGAACAACCCTTAAATCTTCAATCGCCTTTTCACCATCTTTTATTCCAAGAATTATTGAATCCAAATTATTTATCATGCTATCCTCCTTGGTTTGATTGCATTACTCATTAATAAATAATATAATAAATCCTGCTAAAAGTCAAGCAATTAATTAATAAGTTAATATAATCCTCCAAAAGGAGCTCCTTACTTTTTGTTCAGCATGTCCATTGGATCAGACTCTTTAAGCTTGCTGTTTGCTGAATTTATTCATCACAATAGCTACAATGTGCTATCGAAGTTCTCTGTAATCTTAGTTGGTTCTTCTAGAATATTCAAAATATCAGTTGCACAATAAACCCGATCTCTCTTTCCTTGAGAAGTTTGTGAAACGATGCCTAAATCTTCAAGCTTTACGATTGCTCTTTGGGCTGTTGTAAATACGACACCTAAGTTTTCAACCACTTTCCTTATAGTAAAGTAAGGGTTTAAAGACTATTCACTAAATCATTGTCCCATTCAAATTTTGGTGGCAAGGGGCTTGGTATAAATGCCTGATAACCAGCGAATACTTTGCCTGATGGTGATCCTTTAATATACATTCATTCAACCTAGCACACTATTTTTATAGTATATATTATTTTCAAATAAAGTCAAAAATGAAAATAAGGCTTTATCTTATTTGCGTGCATGAAAATAAGAAACTCTCTTATTATTGATTTTGCTCAAAAACGAAAATAGAAGAAGCTGCTGAACTTTATATATCCTGTTTTTCTGGAGAACTGCTATAAAACTTCTGAGTGAAGTCACTTAATTTTTACACATCTATTGTAGAGTAAGAAGAACCGAATTTGAAACAAAAATGCTAACTGATGCTTGGACTTTACTGACACTTACACTACTTGAAACTATACTTAGTGTAGACAATTTAATCTTTATTTCTCTAGCAATAGATAAGGTACCAAATGCGCTGAGAGAAAGAGTGCGCCTTATGGGCCTTGGATTAGCACTATTAATGCGTTTTGTAATACTATTTTTTACATCATCTATATTATCAATGCAAAAACCTATATTTCACACTGCATCAGCAAGGGATTTACTTATGATCGCAGGGGGATTATTCCTTATTGTTAAGAGCTCTATGGAGTTACGGGATGACATCTTTGTATGTAAGAAAAATAAAAAGAAAGCAAACGTTAAATCAAAATTTTTTTTAGTTGTGCTACAAATTATATTAATAGATTTAGTTTTTTCGGTTGATTCGATATTAACTGCTATAGCACTAACTTATAACATGGTAATAATTGCTACAGCATTTACATTTTCCATGCTAGCAATGCTGTTTTTATCAAGTTATACCGCCCAGTTAATCAAATCTAACCCAGGGTTAAAAATAATCGCCATTTTATTTGTTTTACTTGTCGGTGTGTACCTCATACTTCATGGATTTCATATAGAATTACCAAAAGGATATTTGTATTCTTCATTTATGTTTGCACTGCTTGTGGAAATTATAAGCAAAATAAAGAAAATTAACCGTCATACCGCGATTCATTCGCGGTATCTCTAGATCCAGCTAACAAGCAGCGGGATCTTTTTGATTTACTCCCACTCAATAGTTGCGGGTGGTTTAGAAGTGATATCATAAACAACTCTATTTACTCCGGGAACATTATTAACAATTATACTGCCGACATTGCGTAAAAAATCCCAAAATACTAGCAAGTGTTGATCCTTATCTTCAAATGGAAATGCATCGGCTGTCATACCATCAGATGATGTTACAGCCCTTAAAGCACAAACATATCCATACGTACGACCATCTCCCATAACGCCTACAGTTTTTATTGGTAATAATACAGCAAAAGCTTGCCATATCTTATCATATAGATCGTAATTTTTCATCGTATTAATATATATTTCATCTACTTCTTGCAATATTTGCACCTTTTCTTTATCGACTTCACTTATAATCCTCACTGCAAGTCCGGGTCCAGGAAATGGATGTTGAAATATTATCTCGTCTGAAAGCCCAATTTCTTTTCCAAGTAGCCTTACCTCATCTTTAAAGAGGTAACGTAAAGGCTCCACTAACTTCAGATTCATCTTTTCTGGCAACCCACCAACATTATGGTGAGACTTAATTGTACTAGTGTTGTCTGAGGCATGCCCTGACTCAACTACATCAGAGTAGATGGTACCTTGCATCAAAAAATCCACATCACCTATTTTTTTTGCTTCTTCTTCAAACACTTCAATAAAAGTGTTACCGATAATTTTTCGCTTTTCTTCTGGATCAGTTATTCCCTTCAACCTACTCAAAAATAAATTTGATTTATCAACGTAATTTATCGGAATCTCTTTCAACATAGCGATGGTTTGGTTCTTGCGTAACAACCCAGTATCGATAAAAATACAGTTCAATTGTTTTCCTATAGCTTTATGTGTGAGAGCCGCTGCAACGCTTGAATCAACCCCACCACTTACTGCAGCGATTACTTTTTTCTCTCCTACTACATTTTTGATTTTTTCCTTTTGCTCCTCAATAAACGACTTCATTGTCCAGTCTCTTTTGCAATTTGCAATATCCAAGAAGTTAGAGAGCAATTTACTGCCATTTGTTGTGGGCTTAACCTCAGGATGGAACTGAGTACAGTAAATCTTCCGCTGTTCGTTGACAATCATTGCAATTGTTTGATTTATCACACCTGATGCGATAACAGTAAATCCCTGTGGTATAGTATCAACACTGTCCGCATGGTTCATTAATACATCCACTTCAGAATTAACATCCCAGGTATCCTTTACAATGGGGGATTCTTTTAGTATCTTGATTTTAGTTCTACCAAACTCCTGTTTGAAACTCTCTTTTACTTTTGCTCCAAAATAATGACAAATGAGTTGCTGTCCATAGCATATTCCAAGTATAGGAACGCTTGTTGCCTCATTAAGTTTTATAATTTCATGTACTACTCTACTTGTTTCAGAACAATCATCATTTACAGATTGTGGTCCTCCAGAGAGAATAAACCCATTGAATTTTGATATTGTTTCAAAACTGATGTTGCTTGGAAATATCTCACAATAAACACCCATTCCTCTTACTTGTCTTGCGATAAGCTGTGTAAACTGTGAACCAAAATCAATAATGGCAATTGCTGACAATTTGCTCCTCCATATTATTTAAAATGATATCTGATAATAAAGAAAATAATGGAGTAAGTAAACCAAGACCTGTTTAAAAGCTTTAACGCGTGGTACAAGTTAGCTATATAGCTAATTTTCCTACACCATACCGCTGCGGCGCTAACTAGTAGCGGAATGACAGCAATCTACGTCATACCGCCGCAGTATCTCAGCCGCTAACAAGTAGCGGGATTATCTTCATGCTGCCACGAACCGTCATACCACTGCGAACCGTCATACCGCGATTCATTCGCGGTATCTCAGCCGCTAACAAGAGATCCCGCTAACAAGCAGCGGGATGACGAGCTTATCGTCATGCCACCGCGAACCGTCATACCGCGATTCATTCGCGGTATCTCGGCCGCTAACAAGTAGCGGGATGACGATTGTCGTTTAGCCATAAATATTTAAGAAATTTACCAAATGAAAAAAAAGGCAAAAGAAGCCCCGTAGTTGGCTAATTACTTACATTATACTTTCAAGTATGGCGTTTTTTTATTCTAAACGCTTAATAACCGCGACTCAGCTGCTTTTAAATGCAACTAACCTTAGCTATAAATGTTTAAGAAATTTACTAAACAGAAAAAAAGGCAAAAGAAACCCTAGGGTAGCTAGTTATTCACTATCCATTTTTTAAGTTGGCGTTTTTTTATGTTTTAAACGCTTTATAAGCGCGTTTCAGCTTATGTAGGTAGAAGTTTGATAAAGACATAAGGTGCACATAGTGCAAAAAATTAAATATGAGACGCCAGATACGTGAGTTTTTTTGTCATTTAATCTGTACAGAGAAGATAAATAAATAGCTTCAATTTTATGATAAGAGGGCTGGCGGAGTTTGTCAAGGAAGTTTTTTCGTTTCTATTCCCAATAAAAGTGCGTTATATGGTTATGCAAGAAGTCTATTTACCCATTTGCTTAACTTTCTCTCTACTTTTTCTGAGTAAGGCCGCTATTGGCATGACAGACATTCATCGTAGTCAATATCTGTTTTTTGTTGCAATATTTCACTTTTTTTGAATATGTCATGCGAGACCTTATCGGCTCTCTGCATTGATTGTGATCTGCAGTAATATAAGCTCTTCAATCCTTTTTTCCAAGCAAGCATGTGTATTTTGTGCAAGTAACGTTTATGTACGTTGGCAGGTAAGAACAGATTTACTGATTGAGATTGACAAATATACGAAGTTCTATCACTTGCATGTTCTATAATCCATCTTTGGTCAAGCTCGTACGCTGTTTTAAATGTCAATGTTTCATGCTCACTAAGAAAATCTAAATGCTGAACGGAACCCTCGTTTGTTGAAATTGAAGACCATATTTTATCATTGTCTTGATTTTTTTCTGCTAATAGTTTTTGCAAGAATTTATTTCGCACTACAAATGAGCCTGTAAGTGTCTTTTGTATGAATACGTTTGCTGCGTATGGTTCTATTCCAGGGGAGGTATTACCTGCAATAATGGAGATCGAGGCAGTAGGAGCAATAGCGAGTTTGTGTGTAAACCTTTCCATTAGATCAACTTCTTTGGCATCAGAACATGCTCCCTTTTCTTCTGCTAATTTTTTAGAAACTATATCTGCTTGCTCGCGTAAATACTTAAATATTTTTTTATTCCATTGTTGTGCTGTTACTGATTCAAAAGGAACCATTTTGCTTTGTAAAAATGAGTGAAAGCCCATCACACCAAGACCAATACTGCGTTCTCTGGCTGCAGAATATTTTGCTCGCTGCATTTCATTCGGTGCTTTATTTATGAAATCTTCCAATACATTATCAAGAAAGCGCATTATATCTTCTATGAAGAGTTTATTGTCTTTCCATTCTTCGTAGTACTCAAGGTTTACGGATGATAGACAACACACAGCAGTGCGTGACTTATTCAGGTGATCATAACCTGTGGTTAAAGTTATTTCACTGCATAGATTTGACATCTTGATGTCTAAGTTGAGCTTTTTGTAAGATTCTGGCTTATTGTTATTTGTTGCATCAAGGAAAATAATGTAAGGTTCTCCAGTTTCAACTCTTGCTGTTAATATTTTGATCCATATATCCCGCGCTTTTACAGTTGAAATAACCTTATTGTTGTGAGGGCTTATTAAATTCCATTCTTGATCATTCTCAACAGCCTGCATAAATTTATCTGTTACTATTACAGCATGATGTATATTTAACGCTTTGCGATTTGGGTCACCGCCTGTTGGCTTGCGTAAATCTAGAAACTCTTCTATCTCCGGATGAGATACAGGAAGGTAGACTGCTGAACTTCCTCGCCTTAGGGATCCCTGACTAATTGCAAGTGTTAGAGCATTTTGCACTACAATAAATGGAACAATTCCTGATGTTTTGCCGCTACCCTTTACGCTTTCGCCTATTGAGCGTAAATTTCCCCAATAACTACCTATGCCTCCTCCACGTGCAGCAAGCCAAACATTTTCGTTCCATAGATCAACTATTCCCTGCAAGCTGTCTTCGGTTTCATTAAGAAAGCAAGAGATAGGTAACCCTCTCTTAGTGCCACCATTGCTGAGTATTGGTGTTGAAGGCATGAACCACAAGTTGCTCATGTAGTCATAAAGACGCTGCGCATGTTCTTTATTATCAGAATAGTAATTAGCAATACGTGCAAAGAGGTCTTGATAACTTTCATTTTCTATTAAATACCTGTCTGATAGAACTGCTTTTCCAAAGTCGGTTAATTTGCTGTCCTTTGCGTAATTAATGGTAATGTTATTCATAAAGTTCCTTTTATTCTTTTATTATATATAGGTACTTAAAAGTCATTTTGAGCGATTTTTAAGTTCGGTTTTTCGGATTTTTTTGTTGATGCTGTAATGCAAACAAGATACCGTCAACCTGACTGCCATATATTTTACAGTAACTCATATAACTTATTTGCATATTTATTTCTTTTGCAACATGTTGAACATAACTTTCTGAGTGACGAAAATAGTCTCCTTTGTTTACAAAGTCAATACCTTCACCTTCCTTTCTTCTTATTAAACATACAATAACTCCTTTTTTGCTCGTAGATCTTTTTGCTAATTCCAACTCTTCTTGAAAGTCATGTAGATAATGTAGCACTTCAGCAAAGATAATTACATCATACTGCTGGTTTTTCTCTTGTTTAAGAAACTCTTTCATTTCCATATGTATTAATTCATTGTAAACAGGCTTACCTTTTATAAAGCATCCTCTTGCGATATTTAGCATTCTACTTGAAATGTCAATTCCTGTTATATGGTTTCCAATACTATTTATTTTCAAGAAATGACCACATATTCCAGTTCCACAACCAAGGTCGAGTATATTGAGCTCAGAAGTGGAGTTGTTGAAGATTTTTGTAATTATCATGTGTACAAGTTCATGCCCTCTATATTGTTTGGCAATCAACCAATGCTCAACAAAATATTCACCTGTGTAATCAAAATATTGTCTTATGAGGTTTTTTGGCAATTCTGTAATAGGCGCTGAGTTTGTCATTTTTTTTATATAGTAAGACGCCTCCTCGTGGTCATTATCTAATTTTAGTGCCCTTGTTAAATAATTATAAGCTTTGTTAGTATTCCCTACCGCAAAATGACACCTTCCGATGTTATACCAGACTATAGGTAAATGGGGGTAAAATATGCTAATTAACCAAAATCGTAACTTTGCATCTGATATGCTACCTTTATAAAAGTGATATAAACCGATTTCAATGTTGGTGTTTAACAGGTTCTTAGATTTTTTAAGAAGCACTGTCATTTCTTTATGAAGAGTATTATATTTATTCACAATGAAGTGTTTTACTTTCTTAATATTTAATACGCCAATGAGCTTAGACATACAATTTAAAGCAACGTTTTTTATAAAAGAGAGATTACTTTTCATACGTTAGAAATACTCCGAATGTTTATTATCATTTTTAGGCAATTGATTTTAACACATTTTATCTTACAAAATATCTTTTTTATTAATTTTTACTGTATATATAAGTTTACCACATATTTCTCAGATTATACTGTTTAGGATTGCTAGTATATTGTTGTTGATAATATAAGTAAATGTTTTGTGCAAAAAGGCGTTGACATATTATTTATTAGGTTATAACATATAAAAGATTAATTTAGTTTTTAGATGTTTGACAAGTTTTATGGTAGAGATTAATTTAATCTCAATTCAATTTTAATAATATTTAACTCTGCATATTCTGCATATAGTCGGATAAATAAATTATTAAGAGCACTTGATGGATGCCTTGGCGTTAAGAGGCGATGAAGGACGTGGCAGGCTGCGATAAGCTGTGGGGAATTGTCAACAAATTTTGATCCGCAGATTTCCGAATGGGGAAACCCAACTAGTTTAGCTAGTTATTACGTACTAAGTATGTAAAGCAAACTTGGTGAACTGAAATATCTAAGTAGCCAAAGGAAAAGAAATCAACCGAGATTCTGTTAGTAGTGACGAGCGAAAGCGGAAAAGGCTAGTGATTTAAGAATAAGAATTAGAATACTCTGGAAATAGTAACCATAGAAGGTGATAGTCCTGTATAAGTAGAAAGTTTTTAAATCCTTGAGTAGAGCGGGGCACGTGAAATCCTGTTTGAATATGGGGGGACCATCCTCCAAGCCTAAATACTCCTTAACGACCGATAGTGAACAAGTACCGTGAGGGAAAGGTGAAAAGAACCCCGGGAGGGGAGTGAAATAGAATCTGAAATCAAGTGCTTACAAACAGTTGGAGCTCTATATCAATTTATTGATATTTAGAGTGACAGCGTACCTTTTGCATAATGGGTCAGCGAGTTAATCTATGAAGCAAGCTTAAGCCGTTAGGTGTAGGCGTAGCGAAAGCAAGTCTGAATAGGGCGTTTTAGTTTTATGGATTAGACCCGAAACCAAGTGATCTAGTCATGACCAGATTGAAGGTGTGGTAAAACACACTGGAGGATCGAACCAGTTAATGTTGCAACATTATTGGATGAGTTGTGATTAGGGGTGAAAGGCCAATCAAACTTGGAAATAGCTGGTTCTCCGCGAAATCTATTTAGGTAGAGCGTTGTATGTATGTTGTTGGGGGTAGAGCACTGGATAGACTAGGGGGATTCACCGTCTTACCAAATCTAACTAAACTCCGAATACCAACAATTAATTATACAGCAGGCACACTACGGGTGCTAAGTCCGTGGTGAAGAGGGAAACAACCCAGATCACTATCTAAGGTCCCAAAATTACAGCTAAGTGGGGAAGGAAGTAGAAAAACCATTACAGCTAGGAGGTTGGCTTGGAAGCAGCCATCCTTTAAAGAAAGCGTAACAGCTCACTTGTCTAAATAAGTTTTTCTGCGCCGAAAATGTACCGGGGCTAAAGCTGTATACCGAAGATGTGAGTGCTTATTGATTTCGATCAATAGGCGCGGTAGCGGAGCGTTCCGTAAGTCTGTGAAGGTGGTTTGTGAAAACTGCTGGAGATATCGGAAGTGAGAATGCTGACATAAGTAGCGTAAAAGAGTGTGAAAAACACTCTCACCAAAAATCTAAGGGTTCCTACGTTAAGTTAATCTGCGTAGGGTTAGTCGGTTCCTAAGGCGAGTCCGTAAAGGAGTAGTCGATGGCAATTAGGTTAATATTCCTAAACCTCTTAAGTGTGACGGGTTTCGTATTTGTATAGATCTTATTGGATTGATCTATGCTTAAAAGAAGCTCCAGGAAATAGCACTTATATTTATGAGGCCGTACCGCAAACCGACACTGGTGGATGAGTAGAGTATACTAAGGTGTTGAAAGAATGATGTTGAAGGAACTCGGCAAATTATACCTGTAACTTCGGAAGAAGGGTAACCTGCTTTTAGGCAACTATGAGTAGGTGGCACAAAATAGGGAGTAGCGACTGTTTACTAAAAACACAGGACTCTGCAAACACGTAAGTGGAAGTATAGGGTCTGACGCCTGCCCGGTGCTGGAAGGTTAATAGGAAGGGTGTAAGCTCCGAATTGAAGCCCCAGTAAACGGCGGCCGTAACACTGACGGTCCTAAGGTAGCGAAATTCCTTGTCGGGTAAGTTCCGACCCGCACGAATGGCGTAACGATTTCTCCACTGTCTCCAACATCACTTCAGCGAAATTGAATTCCCCGTGCAGATGCGGGGTACCCGCGGTTAGACGAAGAGACCCCGTGCACCTTTACTATAGCTTTACATTGCTATTAAAAGTGTGATGTGCAGGATAGGTGGGAGACTTTGAAGTTATGGCGCTAGCTATAATGGAGTCAACCTTGAGATACCACCTTTTACACTTTTGATATCTAACTATGTTTCATTATCTGGAACTAGGACATTGTATGGTGGGTAGTTTGACTGGGGCGGTCGCCTCCTAAAAAGTAACGGAGGCGTGCGAAGGTAAGCTAGAGCTGGTCGGAAATCAGCTTGATAGTATAATGGCATAAGCTTGCCTGACTGCGAGGCTGACAAGCCAAGCAGAGACGAAAGTCGGTCATAGTGATCCGGTGATTCTGTATGGAAGGGTCATCGCTCAACGGATAAAAGGTACGCCGGGGATAACAGGCTGATGGTGTTCGAGCGTTCATAGCGACGACACCGTTTGGCACCTCGATGTCGACTCATCACATCCTGGGGCTGAAGAAGGTCCCAAGGGTTCGGCTGTTCGCCGATTAAAGTGATACGTGAGTTGGGTTTAGAACGTCGTGAGACAGTTCGGTTTCTATCTGCCGTGGGTGAAGGAAATTTGAGAAGGTCTGACTCTAGTACGAGAGGACCGAGATGGATATACCTCTGGTGTACCAGCTGTTATGCCAATAGCATCGCTGGGTGGCTATGTATAGATGGGATAATTGCTGAAAGCATATAAGCAAGAAACCCTCTTCAAAAAGATTTCCCAATTAAGGCCGTGGAAGACTACCACGTTGATAGGCTAGGTGTGGAAGCATGGTAACATGTGAAGCTAACTAGTACTAATAGCCTGATTGATTTATTTGCTTTCTATATGTGTGTATGCAGTGTTAAATATTAAGTTAAAATTGTTAAGTTAGAAATTTTTATTGACTTGGTGGCTATAGCAAAAATGAACCACCCGATCTCATCTCGAACTCGGAAGTGAAACTTTTTAGCGCTGATGGTACTTGAAAAGGGAGAGTAGGTCGCCGCCAAGTTTATAAAAATTTCTTTGTTAATTAGACAGTAGGTATACTTATATTTTAACTTCCTTGTTTTGTTACTATTCTTTAAGTTTTTACTTTAACTACGATATCTTTTTTTTCTTATATGTTCTTGGTCATTTTCTACATTATTTAGCATTGTTCCTACTTCCCCTAATTGATTCCCTTTTGAAGGAGAATTACTGACTTCTGGTAATATTACATTACCTCCCACTTTTTTAAATAATTCTTCTTGTTGGCGAAATGCTGACCTCCAATCTGTTCCTGTTCCTTTAGGAAGAAATAAGAATTGATACATCTGACCAAAGCCTGTGTTATTTACCTCTTTTATATGCTCTACCATTCACCACACCCATTAACTATTTTTAAAAATTTTACCTATATTATCATAAAAAATATAGTTGTAAATACCTTAATTGAGATTTTTTTTATTTTATCTTTTTTAAGCAAATAGTTAGATCTTTTTGTAAATTTTTATAACTTGCTTGCATAATGTTTCTATGAGTGAGTATTATGTAGTAGTGCCCTATATTACTTATATTTAAAATGCTAATTTTAGCAAGCATTCGTAGTTGCCTTTTTATTTTATTTCTTTTTGCTGCTTTTCCGGTTTTTTTACTGATAGCCAGACCTACTCTAATAGTATGAATGTACTTTTCAGGTTCTCTTTCTTTTATAGCGTACAGTGATATATAAAGCCCACGATAAAAAAGACTGTTGAGTGCTAACTTATTTTTGAAAGCAGAAGAAAAATCTTTTTTTTTATACTTACTATGCGCATAATTTGTTACACCCTAATGAACGGCGCCTATTAAGGATTTTTCTTCCAGCTCTTGTTGCCATACGTGAACGAAATCCGTGTCTGCGCTTTCTTATCAAATTTTTTGGTTGAAATGTTCTCTTCATTGTTTTTATATTAATATAATTATTTATTTTAAATTGTTTTACTTTATTGTCAAATAATGGTGAACTTGTATGACATTTTCGTAGAATAAAATTTGATGCATGGAAGAATGAATTCGGTGATAGTCATACCTGTCTTACTAATCCTTTTATTTTGTTTTAGTAGGTTTCAAGAAGTAAATAAGGTTAAATCTTATCTATATCTTAGTTGTGTATGGATGCTAACTTGGTTGTTAGTATTCTATAATAATTGTTTTGTAACTTTTATTTCTATAGCGTTACTTTTTTTCATGCTTGCTTTTATCTTTAAAAATAAAAGAAATAAGATAATAAAACTTTCGTTATTTGTGGCTTTGGCCATATCATTTTTTATCACTTTATTTATAATGCTGTCTATTTTTATTCAATCCATTAGTTTTTTTAATAAAGTAGCTATTTCAGAATTCTTGTTTTGCTTGAAATGGGGCCACAATGTAGTCACTATCAATGAAGAGAAGATAGGATGTTTTGGTATAGCGCCGCTTTTAGTTGGTACATTACTTATAACTATTATAGCAATGTTAGTTGTCGTTCCGCTTGGTTTATTTTCTGCAATATATATTAGTGAATATGCGAGTGAGAAAGTGCGTTATATTGTTAATACAACTTTGCAAGTTTTGTCTGCTATTCCTACGGTTGTATATGGATATTTCGCGGTTGTGTTTTTGTCTTTCTTTATAAAGCAGGTAGCAAATTTTTTTGGTTTAAGTATACACTCAGAAAGTGCCTTAGTTGCCGGTTTATCGATTGGGATAATGATTCTTCCTTTTATTATTTCTTTACTCGAAGATGCCATAAGATCTGTTCCAAAAAGCTTGCGTTATGGCTTCATGGCACTTGGTGCAACTCCAGCGGAAACTATATGGCATATAACAATACCTTATGCAATGCCTACAATTTTAAGTGCAATTTTATTGTCAATTTCAAGAGTGATAGGTGAAACAATGATTGTGCTAATGGCTGTGGGAATCAACGCAAATTTGACTTTTAACCCTCTTAATTCAGTTACTACCATTACCGTGCAGATCGCTACATTACTTACCGGAGATCAGGATTTCAATAGTGTACAAACTCTTGCTGCTTATGCGCTTAGTTTAGTATTGTTTATTATTACTTGGCTATTAAATGCATTTGCATTGTTTGTAATGAAGCGTAACTAGTAAGCGTTTTAATGTTGCAAAATTTCTATTAATAATATAAAATTTATTTTCTTTAGAAGTTCTTTTATGGAATTATAGTGTTAGGTGATAAAAATAAAGAGATGAATATAGGTAGAGCGATTAAGGTAACTCAAGCAGTTGTTGATATAAAATTTGAAGGTGAATTGCCTAAAATATTTAATGCTTTAAAAAGCAAACTAAAATATAAGGATAAGGAGCTGGTTTTAGAAGTTTCGCAGCATATAGGTGACAATATAGTTCGTTGTATTGCTATGGATAGCACAGATGGCATGTCAAGGGGGGATGAATTTGTTGATACAGGTGCACCAATATCGGTGCCAATTGGGCGTTCAACTTTAGGAAGGATTTTTAATGTTGTTGGAGAGCTTATAGATGAGTGTGGTCCACTGAAGGGAAAGTATAACTTAGAGCCTATACACAGAGCACCTCCAAGTTTTACTGAACAGAGAATACAGGAAGAAGTTTTAGTTACGGGAATAAAAGTTATAGATCTTCTTGCACCTTATCTTAAAGGAGGAAAAATTGGCTTATTTGGTGGAGCCGGTGTTGGTAAAACAGTCCTAATAATGGAATTAATTAATAATATAGCAAAAGCTCATAAAGGATTTTCTGTGTTTGCCGGGGTAGGGGAGAGAACGCGTGAAGGTAACGATCTTTATCACGAGATGATCACTTCAAATGTAATAAATATAAATGAGCATGAAAAATCTCAAGCTGTTTTGGTTTATGGTCAGATGAATGAGCCTCCTGGAGCAAGGGCTAGAGTTGCTTTAACAGCACTTACTATGGCAGAGTATTTTCGTGACCGTGAAAACCAAGATGTTCTATTTTTTGTGGATAATATCTTTAGATTTACACAAGCTGGTTCTGAAATTTCTGCTTTACTTGGAAGAATACCGTCAGCTGTTGGTTATCAGCCAACCCTTGCAACTGATATGGGTGCAATGCAAGAAAGAATAGCTTCAACAACTTCTGGCTCTATTACTTCTGTGCAAGCTATATATGTTCCTGCGGACGATTTGACTGATCCAGCCCCAGCAACTACATTCTCTCACCTTGATGCAACCACAGTGTTGTCAAGGCAAATAGCTGAAATGGGAATATACCCTGCTGTTGATCCACTTGATTCAACTTCTCAGTCTTTATCTGCTGAAATCATTGGTGAAGAACATTATAATGTAGCTTCTGAGGTGAAACGTATATTGCAAACTTATAAATCACTGCAAGATATTATCGCAATACTTGGTATGGATGAGCTATCTGATGAAGATAAAATTATTGTTGATAGGGCTCGGAAGATTCAGAAATTTCTTTCTCAACCTTTTCACGTTGCAGAAATATTTACTGGCATGCCTGGTAAATTTGTTTCACTTTCTGATACTGTTTCCAGTTTTAAAGGGATTGTTGAAGGCAAATATGATCACTTACCAGAGGCTGCTTTTTATATGGTGGGGAATATAGATGAAGCAATAAAAAAGGCTGAATTAATACAAGCTGAAGCTAAATAAAAGTTAAAGATTATGAATACTTTTAAAGTGCAATTTTTCTCTCCTGATGATCAAATTTCATTCAGTGGAGTGGTTTCTCTTTCAGTAACTGGGCTCGAAGGGGAGCTTATGATTTTAGCTCACCATGCTCCTTACTTAATTTATTTATTGCCTGGTATGATTACTGTTAAAATGAGTAACCAAACAGAAAAGAAGGTTGTAATTGATAGTGGCGTATTAGAAGTTGCAAATAATAATTGTAGCATTATAACAAGTCAAATTCAGGTTTTTGATCGTGCAATTCATGATGAGAAATCGTTTAAAAATAAGAGAATTAGTATATATTTAAGTTATCTTGATGAGAAGTTTCTTTCTTAGTTATTTTAGGCAAAAAGTCAATTATCATTCAAGTGGCTATAAGATTTTTGCTCAGGGGGCTCTTTTTTGTCATCCCAGAAACCCCGGGGTGTCATCCCAGTGTCGGAGTACTTTAGGTGTATGATCCCAGAGTGTGATGGTATGGGACCATACACCTAATCAAATAAAAATTAAAGAAGGAGAGTTGGTTGTAACGGTTGGAGATAACGACTTTGTTTTACCTGGAATTTACGTTGGATAAACTACAAAAAATAACAGGTAAAAATCAACGTAAATTTAAGATAAATCGATTTTATTAGTATTATTAAATCAAAATCTGTTTTTAATTAATCAATAATACTTTTTTACATATTTTCATCCCCTTTCATGGATTTTTTAATTTTATAGATGATATCTAATATTATTAGAAGCATTGTAAAATATCTTATGAGAAAAGTTATAAAATATATTAGCATTATTGGTATTGCATGTTTAGTATTGTTATTTTTTATATCTAATGTGGAAACACGCGTAAAAACACAGGAAGAACAATTATTCCTAGCTGTAGAAGATGGTAATGCACAAGAAGTAAAACTATTACTCAAAAATGGTGCAGACCCAAATTGACCTTACCCAGAAAAAGTAGAGAGAAAGTTAAGACGTTTTTATCATGAGAATAAATTGTGCAGGAATGCAATAGTTAATAGTAGAATGTCTACGTTATTTGTTATAAAAGATTTCTATGTATTCAAATATGGCAGTTCTGGTTTGTTGAGCGAGAAGTATCAATAAGCAGCTCCCTTTTAAGTGAACTTTTCTGCAACAGAGTTATCGTAACAACAGCCCTTATGGCTCATGCTGGAAATGATGTTTTTTGTATTCAATAGAAATTGGTAATTTTGAGAGGTATACTGTGACCCTTGATCGCTATGTAACAGCAGATTTTTATCGGGTTTGCGTTTATCAACGGCCATCAATAAAGAATCTATAACTAATTATCATGTTACTCATTAACCACCATGCGTGAATATAGGTCAATTATTGCCGCCAACAACCTTCTTTAGTTTTTATGTAGGTAATCCCAAACTTTATTTGGCTGATCAGTAGTAAAATTTTGATCCAATGTGTTCGGAGCCACAACTCGGTTGCTTATTTGCTGTTTTTTATTTTTGAACCTTCGTCTAAACTTGGCTTTAATGCCATTTTCTTGCATAACACTTTGTACTGTTTTAATTTTTGCCTAAAGCTTTTAATTCAGCGTGAATTTTAGGGGCTCCATATCTGCATTTAGAAGCTTGATTATTTTTTGAATATCTGCTAGAAGCCCTTCTTTTGCTAATTCTTTACTGCTTTTTTCCTTAGCAACCCATACCACCAGTATAAAACCCTACATAGTTCCTGTGTTTTATAGCAATTTCTATATAAAAGAATACTTTACTCTTTTTCTTTGCCCAGGGCTTTTTTTAAGATGTCTCTTTCTCTTATTAGCTCTTTTTTTAGATCAAATCTTTCTTTGTCATAAGGAGCCTTTGCCTGGAAATGCGTATGCTCCAGACATTTTTCCATCATATTTTCTTACTTAACATACTACCATCTATACCTAGATCTTTTGCTATTTTTGTACTTGCTTGACCTGTTTCTTTAACCAGCTTAACAGCTTCTAATTTGAATTCTGCTGTATATTCTCTTCTATTTGTCATATTTTGAAAAAACGTTTTATTTTACTCCAAAAACGTCTTAACTTTCTCTCTACTTTTTCTGGGTAAGGTCACTACTTGGATGACAGATAGTAGTGCGAAAGTCTCTTACAACTTACTTTTAATTAGTCTAACCCATGCGTGCCAATCCCTCTCACCAAGATTGCTTTCAAAAGATAGGAGATCCTTTACAGCTTTTGAGCAAATTTCTTCACTTGGAATTGATAACTCCTTATTCATTGCTAACGTTAAACATTGAGTTTTGCACGCTTGTTCTAAATGATACGAGTAAAACATTGCTTCTTGTATAGTCCGACCACACGTTATAGATCCATGATTACGCATTAACATGACAAAATTTTCTTTCAGATCAGCTATTAACCTCTTTCCTTCTGTATCGCTAAGTGCTAGGGAATTATAATTATGGTAAGAGATTTTATTGTAAAAGTGCAGTGCCCATTGACTTATAGGAAGCAGCCCATCTTTGAGAGAAGAAACCGCTACAATAGAAGGTGTATGCAAGTGAAAAATTGCTTGAATATCTTTCCTTGCTTGATAAACAAAACCATGAATTATATAGCCAGTTCTATTATATTGATATTCTTTGCCTTCAATTACATCTCCATCAAATGATACTTTCATTAACGAACGTTCATCTACTTCATCAAAACGTATACCAAACGGATAAATATAAAACGACTTTTGATCTTCAGAACGCACTGAAAGGTGAGTATATGTATGATCATCGAACTTAAGGTAGGACAAAATCTGATAGGCATAGACTAGATCCCTTTTTACTCTGCTCTTTGTTAACAACACAATCCTCTGTTAGAATCTTCTGAAGGTTTATACGCGAAAAGAGACTTGTAGTAAACTAATAAGTCTATGCCACTCTGTCTTGCTTTCTGAATACCAAACACTTTTGTGTTGTAGCTTGCTTAAAAATAGTTATCGTTATTATAGAGTTTATATACAGAATTTATGTTTTTAAATTACATAATATCTTAACTACAAAAGTAATTTTCTATATAATATTTCATATGTTTTAAAGCTTCATTTTTATGTTATTATAAATGTAAGTTTCAAGATTGAAAATAATATGGTAAATATTAACACAAAAAAACAGCCAGCAGGATTTTTCATATATCTCTCTGGTCTTTCGGGAAGTGGTAAACTTTCCACAGCAATAGAATTATCTAATATGATAAACGCATTAATTGTAAATAGTAAGTTCTATAACAATGTTCAAGCTTGCTCTATATACGATGGTGTCTTTGAACGTGATCAAATACCTAAAGAAGTTCAAGATAGAATATATGGCATTATGCAAATTATGCTTCAGGTAATAGAAAATTATCCGATTCACTCAAAAAATTACATATTTATTGATGAGTTGATGGAAAATAATGACCAGAACATGAGGATGTATGATTCAATAGTAAGGCTTAGTAAAAAAATGAACACAGAAATCCTTCCTGTGGTACTTAGGTGTGATCTACCGACATTACAAAAGCGTATTGCATTAAAAAGGCAAAGAAAAAATAGGAAGGTGATTAATCTAAATAGCATTGTAGAGAAATTTAGGACTGACGATTTATTTATACCACCAAGTGCCATAGAGATAGAAAATTCAGATATGAGTATAAAAGAAGTAGCTCAAGAGATAGTAAACCAGATGCACAAGCTTAGTAACATTGCATGTACGCGAAAGAATAGTCTATAATGATTTCATATACTGAGGCTCATTTAAATATAGAGCTTCAACTTCATTTAATTTTTGCTTGTTCTCTAATCTATAACGGACTAATAGCCCTGCATGGCTAGCATTTAAATTGCAATCCATATGTGTACTGCTTGTAGCGTGACACTGGGATCCAGGTGCAGATAGTGGCAATAAATTGAAATCAAATAACTGCGTATAAAACCCTTGAGCATTTTTGACTATAGCTCTGATATTTTTTTTGTTATTCGTACAAAGCAAAGATATTGCGTAGGCTTGAACTTCCAGCGCACTAACTCCGTATAATGGCTTATTTGTAGCAAGATTTATACCTTGTGCAGCTGATATACCAACTCTAATTCCAGTGAAACTTCCTGGTCCAACTACTACCACTAAATGATCTATTTTATCATAATTATAGTTGTGCTTATCAAACAAAGTATTCAGAATTTGAAAAAATGATTCTGCATGATTGTTGCTGGCGGAATTGTGCTCTACAAAACAGTTACCATCATAATCAACTATTGCTATTGAACTACCAATACCTACAGTATCAATCGCTAAAATAGACATTACTTAAGCTTATCATAGAGTTTTGTAAACATTATAGCAAAGGCACCATTACCCATAACGTTTGCTGAAGTGATTATTGGATCAAACACTATATACAGTGCTGTGATTAACGAAAGCATTTCTGGAGAAAATTTGAGGTATTTCTCAAGAATAGGTAGCATTACCATAATTCCTCCTGCCGGAACTGCCACGATAGCAAACTTAAATAACAAAAAATAGAGAAGGAAAGTTACATAGTCTGTTGTGCACAATGAATAACCGGAGGCAATTATCATTGATAATATTATAATAAAAAAGCAATCACCTACTAAATGAAAGCTAGCAGTTATTGGCACAACAGACGATGCTATGTCAGGTTGCTTTACATTTTTTTTGCTTCCTTCAAGAGTAAGCGGTATAGTTGCATTACTAGACATTGTGCTCATTGCAGTAATAAATGCCGGTATCATATTGCCTATACTAGCTATCCAGCTTGTGATCTTGAATGAATTTGCTGCTCCATATAAGAGGAAAACATAAAGGTAGGTTGCAGATGCTATAATAATGAAAATTATTGAGTAATCCTTAAATATTATAGATAAAACTTGATCATGCTGCATTTTTAAAGCAAGCCCAAGTACAAATATTGGAATAATCGGCGTCAAAAACGTCTTCAAAATAAAGAGAGTTAAATCTAACATTTTGTTCGAAAGCTCTCTGCTTTTTTTGGGTAGCAGTGTGGACACTACTATGCTGGACACAAATCCACAAGCAAGGGCATAAAAATTAGAAAGCAATGCAGGCAGTCTAAACGACCATAAGGGAACAATTGTTTCTTCATACGTTATATCTTGTATTGAATAAGTGTTTTGTATGATAAAATGCCCAACAGAATAAGCTATTAAACTTGAAGCCAGATTCGATAAGAAGATCATTATAATAAGTAACAATATGAACTTTATAGCTGACTGCTTAAGATTGTTAACACTGCTAAAGATTAACGCAAAAATAATAGAAGGCATTATAAATAGCAAAACCTCTTTTATACTAAGGCTCGTTGAGTACAAGAAGGTTTTTACTTCCATTGGAACTAAATGACCAAAGAATGCAGCTGAAGTGATGACCGTGAGTAAGATTAATAGTTGTAGCACGTTCTTATATACCAATGTCCTATGGACATATATATGGTAAGTTAGTTGTTAAGTAAAGCAAAACTGTCTAAACTGCACAGCAAATGGTGTAATGAAAGTGGAATGACAAAAAAGAGTGAAATTAGCATTCACTTATTATTCGTGTCATTTTCAGTAAAAGCTTCTTCCCACGTGCCTTGAGTTGCTGCGCGGCTATACTCTGTTACTCTATTTTCAAAGAAATTCGTATGTTCAACGCCATTTAGTATTTCATCAAGCCACGGAATAGGATTATCATTGACATCATATATGGACTCAAGACCTAATTGCATTAACCGTCTGTTTGCTACGTAGCGTATGTAATTGCGCACTTCTTCTGCGGATAGTCCTTCAACATCTCCTAAATCAAAGGCAAGCTTTATGAATTCGTCCTCAAGTTCAACGATGGTGCGACATGCAGAATATAATTCCTCTTTAAACTCGTTGTCCCAAATTTCATTATTCTCTTTAATAAATGTATTAAATAACATGATAATTGAATTGGTGTGCAAAGTTTCATCACGGGCTGACCAGGCGATTATCTGCCCCATTCCTTTCATTTTTCCAAAACGTTGGAAATTGAGCAAAATTGCAAATGATGCAAATAACTGCAACCCTTCAGTGAATGCACCAAACACTGCTAGAGTTTTAGCTACATGTTTTTTATCGTGTTTTTTGCTTTCCTCGAATTCCAACATATATTCATATTTCTTTCTCATAGCATCATACTTTAAAAATGCTTGATACTCACTTTCTGGCATGCCAATTGTGTCTAAAAGATAAGAATAAGCTGCAATGTGTATGGTTTCCATATTGGAAAAGCTTGCAAGCATCATGCATATTTCTGTTGGCTTAAATATATTTGAATAATGCCTCATGTAGCAGTTATTTACTTCAATGTCTGCCTGAGTAAAAAATCTAAAGATCTGGGTTAGTAGATTTTTTTCTACACTTGAAAGTTTAGTTTTCCAATCCTTCACGTCATCAGCGAGCGGAACTTCTTCAGGTATCCAATGGATTCTTTGTTGCTGCAGCCACGCATCATACGCCCAAGGGTAATTAAAAGGTTTGTATATTGGATCTGCTTCTAACAATGACATAAGACACCTATTATTTTCTAAAGTAAATATTATATTAAGTGATATTGAGAATCAGTCAATTTAACTTTTTTGAAATTTGACGGCAGATAATTTATTAGTGTATTATAGCTTCAAGTAATTTATCAACAGAAATGCGAGTATTAATATCTTTTATTTTATTATTTACAGTGAGCTGCACTCACACTATTCACAATCACGGAGCTCCTGGCATTAGTGTTGAATTGTGGAGCAAGATAAAAGTAGGTGACGATAAAGAAAAAGTGGTTCACACTTTAGGATCACCAACATTAGTATCAAAGTTCGATGACAATGTTTGGTACTATGTCTCATATAAAATTAAACAAGCCAATTTTTTAGGAAAAAGGAAGTATAGTAGTAAGTCTCTGCAAATTTCATTCGACCAGGACGGTAAAGTTGAAGATACAAAAGAAACTGACATCTTAGAGAGATCTTTGGCTGTTTCTGATTGAAAGTTTGCTCAGATCTTCCTACGTCATACCGCGGTTCATTCCATAACTGTACGAACATTGCGATTTGGGCCTACCAGAAGGGTGTCATGAAAGTAGCTGACACTAGTTCCTTTATGACGGCAGTGCCCAGACTACTTGGATCCAGGAAACTTAATTGCAAGTAATGCATTGGGTTTGGTAAGTATGGGTTTTGCGTTATAGAATGAAGCACTTTTGGTGAATTTGTAAAGAAAACTGGATCCCAGTGGGCTTTGTTGCATCGCTAGCTATGATGGATTAAAGATAAAAAAGATAGGGAATATCAGTAGCTTATTATTCTGGTATTTATAACAAGAACGGTCAATGAATACCTAAATTTGAGTAAAAGAAATTTCACTACCATTTACCAATCCGGCTAAAATTCAAGAATTTCAATGCTTTAGCTATTTTCAATAGAATTAAATTTATTAATATAAATAACAAATTACTATTCTTAAATTTGATCAGATTGATTGCAAAAAAACAAGATTTTCAATAGGTTGCTTATAATCCTAACTATAGTTAGCCTTTCATAAGTAGCGATGCAACAAAGCCATCCCAGTGTCAAGCACTGGGATGACACCCTCCTGATGGGCCAAAATCACTTTTACTCTATGGTTATACTACCTTGCTGCTATTCTGAACGGATACAGTGGGCTTATTAAATTATAGAATTACTTTAGCTATAGAATAAAATCTAGTGTTACTTCACGCCAAATGTGGTGGTGCTGAGTAGGCAAGCCGGTCAATGGGCTACATTTATATACTGCACGCATTGCATTATCTGCTATCGACCTGAAAAGTGGATTATTTCGATAGGAATCACTGTCTGCTACATCCGCCATAATTATCTCGCCTTGACTGGATAACAATAAGTTAATTTTTATATTAAAATTTTCTTTGTAAGCTATGCTTTCAGGAATGCTCCAGCATTTTGTGAGCTTGTCTCTTATAGAGTTAATAATTTCTGTTACAACTAATTCATCCTTTTTGCTCTCAACGCTTTTTTCGTTTCCTATTTCATTTTTTGCCCCTCTAACATCCCTTCTTAGTTTTTTCTCTACACTTTTTTTTCTTTTTGGAATTGGAATGAATTCTTTACCCTCGTTAATAATGACTTCTTCTTGCATTTCGATAATTTGCCTCGGTTGTGCTACAACAGTGTGCTCAACTATTTCTTTTTTCCTTTGTGGTATAGGAACAGCTAACGTATCATTCGTTTGGGCTTTTGTTGAAGATAACGAAAAAAGCAAAAAACAACATAAAGACAAAAAAAGAATATAATTCGAATAGAAAAAACACATCAGCAAATACGAATTTAACTGGTGTTATGGACTTAGAGGTTGTCCGGAAACTAGTAAATTCAAGCATATTCCCTCTTTAACATAACCCTACTCATAGCTAGGTATATGAAATTCTCAGTGGATGTTGTGAGTAAATCATACTCCTTCGATAGCCTTCTATTCCTATTAACCCAAGCAAAAGTCCTTTCTACAACCCATCTTCTTGGCTGTACTTTAAACCCTTGTTCTCTTGTTGGTAGTAGCTCAGGTGGCGTATCTTTGTGCACCCAAAATCTACATGGAGGCCTTTTAACAATTTCAATATCTATGTCATATTCTTCCTTTATGTGATTCTTTAAATTTCTTCCTTGGTATCCCATGTCAGCCCACATTTTTTTAACTTTAGTATATTTTGTTCTCATATTGTTTAATGCTATTTTAATACCATCTCTATCATTTTCGTTAGCAGCGCCTACGTAACAACCTAGTATAAAACCCTGAGTGTCTGTAATTATATGCCTTTTTCTACCCTTTACTTTTTTACTTCCATCATAGCCTTTGATCCCCCCTTTTCTGTAGTCTTTACAGATTGACTATCTACTATACAGGCACTCGGCTGCTCATTCCTTCCTATTTTTCTTCTACTATATTTTGTAATTTCATAATTCATTTTCTCAAAAATTCCCTGCTTCTTCCATTGCCTGAACTGCTCATACACAGTCTTCCATAGCGGAAAATCATTTGGTAAATACCGCCATTGACACCCTGTACGCAATACATAGAAAATTGCTTCTAATATTTCTCTTTTGCTATACTTTGGCGGCCTTCCTCCTTTCTTGTATGATACTCTGAAGTGTTTTTCTATTCTTGCCCATTCCCTTTCGCTTAGATCTGTTGGATACTTTTTTCTCATCTTTACCCCGTACTAAAATTTCAGATATTATAGCCTTTTACTTGTTTCCGGACAACCTCTTAATATTTCATGAGAAATAATTGTCGTGTATTAGCTTGGACGAGTTTGAAGTCAATAAGGAATCCCTTCAAAGCTGAAGGCAAGCGGAAGATTGTCTTCTCGACAGACAAAGGAATTGTATAATGGATTAAAAGGAACCGTATGACAAAAATTATAGCAAAAGAATATACAGAATTTTTAGAGCAATTGAAGGATCATATTGCAACAAACCGTTATAAAGCAGCACTTGCAGTAAATAGTAAGCTTATTTTGCTTTACCACCATATTGGTACAGAGATCCTAAAACGCCAAAAAGAACATACCTGGGGAGCTAAGGTAATTGATCAATTAAGTAAGGATTTGAGAAGTACATTTCCAGAAATGAAAGGCTTTAGCATGAGAAATCTGAAGTATATGCGTAAGTTTGCCGAAGAATATCCTGATGTTGAATTTGTGCAGGAGCCTCTTGCACAATTAACTTGGTATCACAATATCACTCTTTTGGAAAAAATAGAAAGTCATGAAATAAGATTATTTTATGTAAAAAAAGCTATTGAACATGGCTGGTCACGTAACATTATGGTGATGCAGATAGAACTTGGACTACATAAACGTCAAGGAAAAGCAATAACTAATTTTAAAGAAAAATTACCATCTCCACAATCCGATCTAGCACATTACACATTAAAAGATCCGTATATTTTTGATTTTTTAAGTATAGGTAAGGATGCTCATGAAAGAGAAGTAGAAAAAGGACTCGTAGGGCATATGGAAAAATTTCTGTTAGAACTCGGTGTAGGGTTATGTTAAAGAGGGAATATGCTTGAATTTACTAGTTTCCGGACAACCTCTTATATTGATTTATTATTCTATCATTTAAAGTTACGTTGCTTTGTAGTGATTGAACTAAAAGATAAGGATTTTAAGCCGGAATATGCTGGTAAAATGAATTTTTATCTTTCTGCAGTTGATGATTTACTGAAGCACTCGACAGATCAACCTTCTATAGGGTTAATCTTATGTAAATCTAAAGACGATGTACTTGCTAAATATACACTCCGAGACATGAACAAGCCAATAGGGCTAGCAGAATATCGAATAACTGAAAATCTACCAGAGAACATAAAAACAGCTTTACCGACGATAGAAGAATTAGAAGCTGAATTATCCAAAATTTCAGACGAGGAAAAGTAATGTTACTAAAATCATTCAAACAATTATTTAGCAAACCAAAAGCTCAGTATGAAATGCATCAGGCTCAGGAAGAAGAGTGGCAGCCAATAACTTACTCTCTCATAGCCTTGAAACTTTGGAAGCAAACAGTAACGGAGTAAGTGATTTTTATGGATTACACGCTCTAGGTGCACTATCCTATATATCATACGGTCAATACACTCTAAATGAGATGGAAAGATGAAGGCATCATTATAGCTGCTAAAAAATACGGCGATAAAAACTTAATTCTTTCTCTGTTTACAAAAAATCATGGAAAGCGCAGGGGATTAACTAAGCTAACAAACAATAGCAATTATAAGTTTCAGATAAGTAATCTATTACATGCAGAATGGAGTGCTAAGTTACCTGAAAATCTAGGTTTTTTTAAGTGCGAATTAATCGAATCTCCATTCCATCATTTCTTTCAAGATAGGTTAAAAAGCATTACTATTGTTTCTTTCTCCTCTATTTTAGAAAAAGTGCTTCCAGAAAGTGAACCCTGTGCCATGCTGTATGACAATTTTCGATATTTCATCGATGTAATTAAACACAACAATCAGTCTTGGCAAAGCCATTATCTTAACTTAGAGCTTCTGCTTCTTACGCAATTGGGATTCAAGTTAGACTTATCCAAATGCGCTGTAACAGGTGTTAAGGAAAATTTACAATTTATTTCTCCAAAAACTGGTAGAGCAGTGTCAAAAAAAGTAGGAGATTATTATGCAGATAAACTCCTACCTTTTCCACAAATGTTACATGATGTATACAATAATAACCTACAAAACAGCTACTCATTCCAAGAATTTCAGTTAGGACTGAAAGTCACAGGATATTTTTTAAATAAGTATCTATTTTTGCAGTTAAACGTGAAATTTCCAGAGCTGAGAAACCTCATGTTGTCGCTTTAATCTTAGCAGTCCTACGTCATACCGCGATTCATTCGCGGTATCTCTTAGCATAGATCCAGCTAACAAGTAGCGGGATGACGAACTTATCGTCATGCCACCGCGAACCGTCATACCGTGATTTATTCACGGTATCTCTTAGCATAGATCCAGCTAACAAGCAGCGGGACGACGGTTGTCAGGGTGTCATCCCAGCGCCCCTATGATGTCATCCCAGTGCCCAGACACTGGGATCCAGAAAAGTTTGCTTGTGAACAAGCAAACTAGCATGGAAAGTGGTTACAACGTTTTCGATGAGATTATATGGAAAACTGGATTCCAGTGTCAAGCACTGGAATGACAAGGTATAAACCTTATCGTCATGCTGCCGCGAACCGTCATACCGCGATTCATTCGCGGTACCTCAGCATAGATTCCGCTAACTAGTAGCGGAATGACGGTTGTCGGCAAACTTAAGCCACTTTAGCTATAGCCAGTAACCACTCTATTTCTACCACTGTTTTTTGCTTTATATAAATATTTGTCGGCACGTACTATAAATTCTTTAATATTGTCAAGGTCAGATTCTTGCATTTCTGCAATTCCAATGCTCACAGTTACATCGTGGGTTGTATTTTTATCCGCAAGTATAAAAGGTTTTTTAGCAATAATTTTTCGTATTCTCTCCGCAATAGTATACGCATCTGATACATTGGTATCTGGCATTACAACAACAAACTCCTCACCACCAAACCTAGCTAGTAAATCTGTCACTCTGATATTTTCAGAAATTCTTTTCTGTATTTGCTTTAAAAGTTCATCTCCAGCACTATGCCCAAAACTGTCATTCACTATCTTAAAATAGTCTATATCAAGTATCATAAGAGACAACCTTCTATCCTTTTCCACAGAGTCCTTAACAATGTTTCTTAAGTGTGCATCAAAATATCTTCTATTATAACAGTTAGTTAATGGGTCCTTTATAGACATTTCCGCATTATTAAATAAATTCATTCTCAAGGCATCTTGATATCTTTTGCGTTTTACTTGCGAATTAACCCTTGCTATTAGCTCACCCTCATCCAAAGGTACTGTTAAATAATCATTAGCACCTACATCAAGTGCTTTTACTAAATTGTTTTTATCATAATCCTCAGAAAGAATCAGAATTGGTGTATAACGTGTTTCCACCTTACTACGAAACTCAGAACACAAACGCAAGCCGTCAGTTTTTGAAAATTGCATATCAGAAATGATCAGGTCGTAACCATTCTCAATACCAACCTTCAATGCTTCCATTGGATCACTCAGTATTTTAATTGACCTAAAGCGTTGCTTTAATATATTATATATCTGCTCTGCTTGATGAACACCCTCATCTATAACAAGTACGTTAGCATCAAAAATCTGATTGGAATAATCCATAATACTGTTTCCTGCGACTCCACCAATCTCAGCGTTAGTTTCTCCTCTCAAACGCAATTCATCGATAATCATCTTTAAGCGTGTGAGAGACTTAATTCGTGAAGATAAAGCAGTTTCGTTTATTGGTTTAGTCAGAAAATCATCCGCGCCAGCATTAATACCTTGCACTCTATCATGAGTATCATGCAGCGCAGTTACCATAATTATTGGAATATGGGTTGTCAAGGGATCACTCTTTAGCTCCTTACAAACTTCAAAGCCATTCATCTTTGGCATCATGATATCAAGTAATATAATATCAGGCTGCTGCTTTGCTACTAAATCTATAGCTTCTTCACCATCATGAGCTACGATAACCGTATAGTACTCTGCTTTTAGTCGAGCTTCTAAAAGCTTGACATTAGATAGTACATCATCTACTACCAGAATCTTCGCTGTCATTATCTTTAGATGTATTATCTATATCGTAAGTAGGATAAAGCTTACCATTTTTACCAACTATGTAATTTACTTTCTCAGTATTACACTCTTTATATAAGTCTTCAATTCCGGCATCCTTCAATAACCTTCTGGCTTTTAACCTTACAATTGTAAAATACCTATATATAGTCTTAATAAAATCAATAAATACAGGTACCTTATTTTTATCAAGAACAATTATGCTCACTAAAGCTACAACTAAAATTTCTGAAAGACCTATATTGAACATTTTCCTATGAAGCAAGTACTTTAATCCTTCTGATTATAAATATTAATTTGCTTAAATCAAGTTTAGAAGCAACCATCTCATCTAAAAAACTATTATAACGTTCTATGTAGTCCTTATCATTACAAGCCCAGGTTTGAACCTTATCTTCAGGGTTATCAGTAGCTTTTATGACTTTAACAGCTAGCTTGTGATGGTAATTGCTTAAATCGTCCAATAAATCATTAACTAAGCTGCGATCCCAATAAGAAGAGCGGCTTTTCATCTTGATGGCAATTGTCCTAATCAGATCGAATCTTAACAGCGACTTTAACTCAAAGTATATTTTACCAGCATCAAGAATGGACAAAGATGTCTGTTCAGCAACAGATATAATATCCAGTGCATAAGTAAGAACGCACAGGTCAGCAATTTTTTTTGCTAGATCTTTATCTATATTAAGTTCCACTAAAGAAGTGTATCCATGATTATAGACCTTTAACAGGTGTTCATCTAAAACATCATGGCCTAAAGTTTCAATTGCATCTTTAAATTTTGTAACATCATCCAATTCTACAAAGCTAAGATTTTTTACTAACCAAAACGATACTCTGCCAATAAATTTCTGCACATTTCTCACTATTTGCAAGTATGAGTTAATATCAATTTTTCCATCCAATTCATCAATTTTCTGCCACAGGTTATTTAAATCATATAGGTGGTTAACAACGATATATATGTTAACTGCTTCGTGTACCTTAATTCCAGTATTCTCAACTAAATTATTAATAAATATACAGCCCATCCTATTTACAACATCATTTGCAATGCAAGTGGAGATAATTTCTCTACGAAGTTGGTGTTTTAATATGAAATCCTTAAACTCTGTTAACATCTTTTTAGGAAAATAACCTAGCAAGTAGTCATTAGATATAAGATCTTTTTCAGGCAGATCGGAATGTATAATTTTATTTTTTATTGCTGTTCTAGCATAAGATATTAGAATAGAAAGCTGAGGAGAACTGAAACCTTCTGCACCGGTTAACATCCTTGCTACCTCTTCGTCAGCTGGAAGAAATTCTACGCTTCGGTTTAACAGCCCAGATTTTTCTAAACTGAGCAGTAACCTGTGGTCCTGCTCCAATCTCTCTTTAGCTTGCAAACACTCAAGAAGTAATGCTTTTGTTTCAATTCTGTTGTGGTTCTCAAGCACCTTGGATGCAACTTCATCCACCATACTTGCCAGTATTTCATTCCTTTTTTCTAAAGAAATACCCCCTGCTTTCATAGCTGAAACAAATGCAATCTTAATGTTAACTTCAAGGTCCGAACATATCACTCCGGCTGAATTATCAACAAAATCTGCATTGATATATCCACCTCTTTCAGCATATTCTATTCTCCCAAGCTGTGTACAACCAAGATTTCCACCCTCTATAAACATAGAAGCTCTAATATCCTTACCGTTTACTCTTAATTCATCGTTTGCTTTGTCACCGACCATGCTATGACTTTCACTCTTTGCCTTAACAAACGTGCCGATTCCTCCGTTCCATATGAAGTCCACTTCTGCTTTGAGTAGATATCTAATCAAATCACTTGGAGATAACGTATCTTCCGTTATGTCAAAGCATTTTTTCATTTCTTGAGAAAGATTTACTTGCTTGCTGCTACGCTCAAATACCCCGCCACCCTGAGAGATCAAATCTTTGTTATAATCCATCCAGGTTGAAAATGGTAACTTAAAGAGACGTTTACGTTCTGTGAAACTCTTTTCTGCATCAGGATTTGGATCAATAAAAATATGCATATGGTTAAATGCGCCGATTAAATGTATATTTTTTGAAAGCAGCATACCGTTTCCAAATAGATCGCCAGCCATATCCCCAATTCCAATAACAGTTGCATCCTGGTAAATATCCTTATTCATTTTCCAAAAATGCCTCTGTGCTGCAATCCATGCACCTCTTGCTGTAATACCCATTTTCTTATGGTCGTAACCTACTGATCCACCAGATGCAAATGCATCGCCAAGCCAAAAGTTATATTCAGAGGCTATCTGGTTGGCATAATCAGAAAATGAAGCAGTTCCTTTATCAGCAGCAACCACGAGATATGGATCATCTTCATCATACCTAATCACATTCTCTGGTGGAATTATTTTACCATCAACCACGTTATCAGTAATATCAAGCATTCCTCTGATAAAACTCTTATAGCACTCAACACTTTTCTCTCTTAAAATATTCTTATCTTTATAAGCTTGCTTTATTACAAACCCACCCTTTGCACCAACAGGGACAATAACCGCATTTTTTGTCATCTGAGCTTTCATGAGCCCCAAAACTTCAGTGCGAAAATCTTCCGTCCTATCCGACCACCTTAAGCCACCACGGGCTAATTTCCCTCCTCTTAGATGTATTCCCTCAAAAAGGTTTGAATAAATATACAATTCACGATACGGACGAGGATCAGGTAAACCATTTATTTTACTTGAGTCAAATTTTGTAGATAAATATGGTTTATCGTCTTGATAATAACTGGTCCTTAAAATAGCCATTATCAAGTTAAATATCGAGCGCAAAACGTAATCATGTGAAACATTGCTGATCTCTTTTAGAAGTTCCTCAATTTTTTCTCTGACAATGTCCGTAGTTTCTGCTCTATCAATGTCTTTTTAGGATCAAATCTTGCATGAAATAGTTGTATCAAATACTTTACTATTTTTGGATGCTCTGAGACTACCTTTTGGATATATTCTGGATTGTAGTTAAATGACGTCTGCTTTAGGTAAGCACTTAACGCTCTAACCAGAAGCACTTCTTTCCACTTGAGCCCAGCAATAATGATCAAACTATTGAAATAGTCATTTTTAATTTCCTTGCTAAACACTTTCGCAAGTGTTATTTCAAATTGCTCTTTTAGAGTAATGTTGTCTATTAATTCATCGACTCTTGACAACACAAAATGGTGTATCCATATTCCACCGTTAATTTCTATGTAATAGCCATTATGAGATAGAATTTTAGCTCCCAAATTCTTAGTGATCCTTAATATCTTCGATAATTCAAGGCCTCCATTGTTTGGAGTATAAACCTTTAATTGATAATTAAGATTATCACGAGTAAGTCTTAAATCGACCTCGCTAACTCCTTTCTTCCTCACTATCTCCAATTTTTTCATATCGTAATATGCGTCATGAGGTTCGAAACTCTCTTGATAGCTTATTGGAAATGCCTTGCAATAACGGATGAATATATCCTCAACAGTGCTAAAAGTATTGTATAAATTGTCTATAAAACGATCTTCCCACTTTTCTGTAATGTTTCTTAATTTGTTTTCGATACGCAAAACTTCATCATCAAGAACGCTAGCATTTTTGGTCTTTAGCACTACATGCAATTTCATCAAATCATATTCATTGATAATGTGATTGTTATAAATATCTGAACTTCCTGCACTTGCCTCATCCTTCAATATGTCACGTATCTTGAACATTAGCCTAGCGCTAGCATAACGCATCGGTATCAGCACTATGCAACTAATAAAATCCCCGACTCTTCTTAAAAATAATCTGACCCTTGGCCTAATCGCAAGAGACATGATCGAAATGCAAATTTTAAATAATTCGTCTTCATTTGATTGGAATAATTCATCACAAGAGAACACTTGCAAAATAGAAATCAAAGCTTTGTTATTGTGGCCCCCGGTTACAAACCCTGCATTTTTTTCTATAACTTTAACTTTATCTCTTATTATTGGAATAGTTCTAATATCTTGGACCTCCGCTACAGAAGTAAATAGCCCGAAAAAACGCCGTTCCTTTACCACATTACCCTGGTCATCAAATTCTTTTACTCCTATACAATTCATGTATGTACGCCGATGGACTATTGAGATTAGATCTGATCTCAATATGTATAGGGAATCAAGGTTTGCAGAAGGAATCAACGTACTTTGACCTACTCTCATCAGGCCAAGGTCCTTTTTGCTGTCACAGACGAGTTTTTCATCTTTACCAGCAATATATTCTTGATAACCTAGAAATACGAAGTTATTATTCTTTAACCAAACTAGAAAATCTTTTTGCTCTTGATTTCGGTCTGGTGTCATTCCAGTGCGTGACACTGGAATCCACGTGTCCTTTTCCTGGATCCCAGCTGGGATGACAGAAAGACTTGCCTCATCAAGTTTCTTGAGCATTAAGTGCCAATCTTTCACAACGCAATTAACCGCTTTCAGCGTTTTCTGTAGAGATTCTTTTAATGTATCAACAAAGCTGTCACTTATACCTTTGATAATTACATATATGACTGACTCTTTGACTCCATTGCTTTCTTCCAAAGAGTAAATCTCATCTATTAGGCCATCTTTTCTTTTAATGTTAATTATGCTGTTGCTGTAATAGCATATGGTTAAATCGTGCGACTTAATAGTTGCAATAACGGAGTCAACCAAAAATGGCATATCATCGTTTGTTATCTTAATCGTGGTAAAATCGCCTTCTATTCCTGGTATATCATCTATATTGCTTACTACTAACTTACTTTCATCTTTCTCTTTTTGAGAAACAAAATTGTAAGCATCGTTTACAATATATAGCAAAAACTTATCATTGGCTTTTAGGTCGCTTTTATAAACAAAACTATAAAAATACTTAATAAATTTTTTAATTTTTTCTTTATCTTGCTGATTTTCTTGATCAGCTAACTTAAATAAAGACTCAGTGTCAACATTATGATCTATACACATTTTTTTTAACAAAAATACACAGTGAACTTAAACCTTTTTAACTAAGATTTCATTATCAAGAGCGTACACTATTAGCTCATCATTTTCTACTACTTCCCCTGATAAAACTAATTTAGCTAAATTATTTTGAATACACTCTTGTATAACCCTTTTTAAGGGCCTTGCTCCATATTCAGGGTCATAGCCAGTTTGTGCTATTAGTTCTTTAGCTTCCTGCAACAAACTTATACTCAGTTTACGCTTAGCAAGTGTTTTTTGTAAATAAGAAAATTGAACATCTATAATTTTATAGATGTCATCTCTGGTTAAACTGTGGAATATAATAATTTCATCCAGCCTGTTTAAAAATTCTGGACGAAATGCTGATTTAACTATTTGCATCACTTCATTTCTTACAGAATCAACATTCCCTTTTAGCATTATCTCAGCGCCAAGGTTAGAAGTTAAAATCAGTATGGTGTTGCGAAAATCAATTAATTTACCATGACTATCAGTGAGTCTACCCTCATCCAAGATTTGCAGCAATAGATTAAATATATCTGGATTTGCTTTCTCGATTTCATCAAACAGAATAACCTGATATGGCCTTCTTCTTACCGCTTCAGTTAATCTGCCACCTTGTTCATAGCCAACATACCCTGGAGGCGCGCCAATTAACTTTGAAACAGAATGTTTTTCCATATATTCTGACATATCAAAACGCAAAAGCGCTGATTGATCGTCAAACAGAAATTCAGCTAAGGCTTTCGCAAGTTCAGTTTTACCAACTCCAGTTGGACCTAAAAATAAAAATGAACCAAAAGGCTTATTGGTATCTTGCACCCCAGAGCGGGAGCGCCTAACTGCATTACTTATCGCTTCTATTGCATCTTTCTGCCCTATTACTCTTCTTCCTATTTCATTCTCCATGTTAAGGAGTTTTTCCTTTTCACTATGCATCATATTATCAACTGGAATTCCCGTCCACTTTGAAACAATGTTTGCAATATCATCTCCAGTCACTTCTTTCTTTAAGAAACTATCAGTAACCTTTTCCTGATTTTTTAATTCATTCTCAAGCTGAGGGATCACACCATACATCAGCTCTCCTGCCCTTCCCAAATTCCCACTACGCTGAACTAATTCCAACTCTTTTCTAGCGTTATCTAATTTTTCGGCTGTTTCTTGTATTCTAGCTATTTTATTCTTTTCCATCTGCCATTTGCTGTTCAAGTCAGCAAATTTACTGTTTAGATTTTCGATCTCTTCATTTATCTTTTTTAAACGCTGTTTAGAATTTTCATCACTTTCTTTTTTTAGAGCCTCTGCTTCAATCTTTAGCTGTATAACCTTTCTCTCAAGTTCATCAATAACTTCAGGCTTGCTATCCATTTCAATTCTCACCCTACTTGCTGCTTCATCAATCAAATCAATTGCTTTATCAGGTAAAAACCTATCTGTTATATATCTATTGGATAACGTTGCAGCAGCAATTATTGCACCGTCTGTAATTCTTATACCATGATGCACCTCATATCTTTCCTTCAAACCCCTGAGTATTGAAATGGTATCAGTTTCAGTTGGTTGAGAGATAAACACAGGCTGAAAACGCCTTGCAAGTGCAGGATCTTTTTCTATATGCGGACGATATTCATCTAAAGTTGTGGCTCCTATACAGCGAATTTCTCCACGCGCAAGAGCAGGCTTCAGCAGATTCGAGGCATCCATTGCACCACTTGTTGCTCCTGCTCCAACTAAAGTATGAAGCTCATCTATAAACAAGATAACTTTTCCCTCCGCTCTCGAAAGCTCATTAATAACTGCTTTTAACCTTTCTTCAAATTCTCCTCTAAACTTAGTGCCAGCAATTAGTGCTCCAAGATCCAAAGCTAAGACCTTTGCATCATGCAAACCAAGTGGTACATCGTTTGCAACAATTCTATTTGCAAGCCCCTCAACTATTGCAGTTTTTCCAACACCAGGTTCACCGATCAGCACTGGATTATTTTTTGTCCGCCTCAGTGATACCTGCATAGTTCTTCTGATCTCTTCATCACGACCAATTACAGGATCAAGCTTTCCTTGCATAGCAAGCTCTGTAACATCTTTTGTATATTTCTTTGCCGCATTTAATTTTTCCTCACTGTTTGGCGAGTCCGCACTGCTGCCCTTTCTCATTTCTGCAACAACTGAGTTCAGTTTTTGTGGAGTCACACCATTCTCTGCCAGAATTTTGCCTACAGTATCATCTTTTTGTGCAGTGAGGCCCTGCAGTAAACGCTCGACAGCAACAAATGAATCTTTATTTCTCTTTGCAATACTAAGAGGTTGTCCGG
>NZ_CP011148.1:209796-218625 GCF_001758565.1 Wolbachia endosymbiont of Drosophila incompta
GTAGGGTTAGGTTAAAGAGGGAATATGCTTGAATTTACTAGTTTCCGGACAACCTCTAAGTCCATAACACCAGTTAAATTCGTATTTGCTGATGTATATAACAACTGATTTCATAAATTTAAACCTAAAGTTGTTTATTGTTAGGTATGAAATTTAAAACTTTCTTAAAAAAGGAACTATCATAGTAACCATACAAATATCTTGTATCTCAAGACCTTTGGTTTTTGTTGCTGAAAATGGTTGTATTATTTAAGTTATTAACAATATACAATACTAAGTTAATGTAATTTATTTGGAGATGACAGGAAAATTTATTGTAACTTTATATTTTAAATAGAATAAAGTTCTTTTGTTAGTATTGTCCTTTTTGTAAAAAATATTCCTAATTTCTTCATCATTTCTGTGGGTAAGGTCATCTGCTTCTCTACCTCAAGTGGTTAACAAAGTTTCTTGTCACGAGGGACCAAATGGAAATCTGCTCGTTTTCACGCGAATTAATGTTACAAATTCTATCCATTTCGTTACAAAATGGCATTTGCTTTCTCCATTATCCTTTGCCTGCATTTTCATCAGCGTTCCTTGCGGTTTGCTTGCCATATAGGCGGAAATACAGGCTTACCCTGTTCCTTCTGTCATACAACAGTGGGTTAGGTGACTTCTCTATACCGGTGATTTGCGTACATCCAGAAATGAAAAATGTCACATTACCTTTTGGTCGGAGCTTATCAGCATCTTTAGCTCTTTAATCGTTACGATACTTATGAAGCTTCACTTACGTTCACCATACCACTAAGCCTAGCTCTCCAACCACATGATGCTTGTAGTTTATGCTCCTTTCACGATTGAGCATCTTCTTTATCAAGAGGAGGTTCATTGTCCGCATCGCTTGGCACCAACCGGTTACCCGATTCGCACTGATGCATAGACTCAGATGGCAAAACATCTGGTTTAATAAGTTTTAGAACTCTTTTAGTTTCTTTCTGAATGAATTCCTCTCCTTTTAAACAATATGACCGAAGACTTTCAGGTCGCACCATTTCAATAATTAGCTGGGTTCCAGCAGAATCAGTACAGAAAACATCAACAATACTTTGTTTTTTAGAGGCAATCTCAGCATCCATGATAGTGCTGAGAAATTCTATTTCTTCTATTTCATCTTTGCCAGCGAAGCCCAATATATCATTGAGAAAGTGAATGAGAATATCTTTATTTTTCTCAGTGCCAAATATTCTCTTGAACGCGAAATTGTTTTTTGGATCGAGAAATTTCGAAAAGGCCATAATTAAATACAATTAGGAGACGAATAATTATACACTATTTTTCGCAAATGTTCAACCTCTGATTACTCCTTATTCTTTGCCCTTCCTGCACGCTTACGTTCATTTGGATCAAGGAATTTCTTGCGTAAACGTATAGATTTTGGAGTTACTTCCACCAATTCATCATCATCTATATACGCTATCATATCCTCCAGTGTCATTATCTTTGGTGGAGTGAGCTTTATAGCTTCATCACTACCTGAAGCTCTTACGTTTGTTAATTGCTTACCCTTTAACACATTTATCTCCAAATCATTGTCACGGCTATGCTGGCCGACAACCATGCCACAATATACCTTATCCTGTGGCTTAATAAACATAATTCCCCTGTCTTGCAAATTGAAAATTGCATATGCCACAGCCTCACCCTTATCTGTAGAAATTAAAACTCCATTGCGCCTTCCAGAAATTGGACCTCTATGTGGAGCATAACTGTGAAATAAACGGTTAATTATGCCTGTGCCACGAGAATCAGTTAAAAACTCTCCTTGATAACCGATTAATCCTCTTGATGGCACTAAAAACGTTAATCTTGTCCTGCCATTACCAGAAGGTCTCATGTCAGTTACTTCACCTTTACGGAAGCTGAGTTTTTCCATGATGATTCCACTATATTCATCATCTACATCAATTACTACTTCCTCTATAGGTTCAAGTTTTTTACCGCCTTCTTCTTTAAATAACACGCGAGGGCGTGATACCGAAAGCTCAAAACCTTCTCTCCTCATATTTTCAATTAACACTCCAAGCTGTAACTCACCACGCCCACCTACTTCAAATGCTTCACCGCTTGGTGCCAAAGTCACAGTAATTGCAACATTTGTTTCTGCTTCCGCATATAAACGATCCTTTATAGCAGTTGAAGTAAGCTTTGTACCTTCTTGCCCAGCAAAAGGTGAATCATTAACGCTCAGAGTAATCGCCATTGTTGGCGGATCAACTGGAGTTGAGCTTACTGCAGTTGTAACTTCTGGTGCTGCTATAGTATCTGAAACCGAAGCTTCCTCAAGTCCTGCAATTGCAATTATGTCTCCCGCCACAGCTTGTTCTACTGGAATGCGTTTCAAGCCAGAAAATGAGAGCAACTTAGTTAATCTTCCTCGTTCAATTACTTTGCCATCGAGGTCAAGCACCTTAAGATCTGAATTGACTTTTGCAATGCCCTGATAAACCTTTCCTGTCAATATTCTGCCAAGAAACTTATCAGACTCAAGTAGAGTGACCAACATAGCAAAAGGTGCATTTTGATTATAAACAGAAGGTTTTATATAATCTATAACCGTTGAAAATAATGGGCTTAAATCTTTTCTTTCATCAGAAAGCTCCTTAGCACACCAGCCATTTCTACCTGAAGCATACAACACTGGAAAATCTAGCTGCTCGTTGGTTGCATCAAGGTTAAAAAATAACTCATATATTTCATTTAATACTTCATCAATTCTGCTATCTGGTCGGTCGACCTTATTGATTATCACAATTGGCTTCAAATTTGCTTTTAGTGCTTTTGAGAGCACAAATTTTGTTTGTGGCATGGGACCTTCTGCAGCGTCAACCAGCAGCAACACACCATCTGCCATGCACAATACCCTTTCCACTTCCCCACCAAAGTCCGCGTGCCCTGGCGTGTCAATAATATTGATCTTTTCATCGCCCCACATTATTGATGTACATTTTGCAAGTATTGTAATTCCGCGTTCACGCTCTTGATCACCACTATCCATCACTCGTTCTTGAACTTCTTGATTCTCGCGGAATGTGCCACTTTGTTTTAACATGTTATCAAGTAAAGTAGTTTTACCGTGGTCAACGTGTGCGATTATTGCTATATTTCGGATCGATTTAAATTCGTTCATTTTCTATCATTTCAAAATTAATTTAGTAATAAGTATACATAAAATACACTTGGAGTAAATAACTAAAGCTGTGTATAAATGCTGTGTTTCCAAGATATTATAGGATTACTTTGTTAAATATTCCCTACTCCCAGGTTTTGTTATGGGTAGTTGTTTTAATTCACTTGGAAGTTCTTCCTCGCTGTAGTTTTTGATGTTCAGTTCAATCAAAGATATGACAGGAAAAGGCAGTTTCGTTTCACTATTTCTCTTTATCAAAGAAGCTTCAGCAACAACTTTACCTCCTTCCCCTTCTGCACATTCCACTGCTTCAAGTGAAGATTTACCTGTGGTTATTACATCTTCAATGAGCAATATTTTCTCACCCTTTTTGATCTTAAATCCACGGCGTAATTCAAACTTACCATTAACGCGCTCGCAAAACATTGTCTTTATTCCAAGCTGCCTGCCAATCTCATAACCCACAATTATTCCACCAATTGCAGGAGATAATATTAAATCTATGGAGCTATTTAATTCTTTTTTTATTTTATCTGCTAATAATGCGCAAACTTTCATGGCTCTGCTTGGATTTTCAAAAATCTTCGCACACTGTATGTATGTGTCACTATGCAGCCCGGATGATAAAACAAAATGCCCATGCAAAATTGCTTCTGCTTCTTTAAATTCTTTTATTATTAGGTTATTTTCGTCTAATATCATTTTTTAAGTTTCACTATTACATTCTTTATTAATTATCTGAGTGATACAAACATCAGACCACACATTTATTGCAGTTTCAAACATATTGATGATTGTATAAATAGGCAAAATCAGTCCCATAATATGCAGAGGAACATTCATCGACATGAGATAACTGGTTGCCATAAAATAGCACCCCATCGGCACTCCAGCGTTACCAATTGCAGCCCCTGTAGATAAAAAAATCCATATCAACATTTCGCTTAAGGAAAATACGTATCCGTTCATTTCTGCAACAAACATTACAGTGATTAGTATAAATGCAGCACATGCATTCATGTTAATTGTTGTGCATATTGGTAAAATAAAAGACGATAATTTCTTTGGCACCTTTAGCTTGTTCTGCACACATTCTATAGTTGTTGGCAATGTTGCACTGGATGATTTAGAAAAAAACGCAAGTGTGAGTGCTGGCATAACCCCTTTCAGCGTTTGAATTGGTGATATGCCTTTATACCACATAAATAGCGGTAAAATCAGAAATGCCTGCACAAAATTTGCAGACATTATGCAAACAAAATACCATAAAAGATTGTAGAACTCACTACCGCCTTTTAATTCATGCAAAAAACATGTAATAAAAGACCAAACAGCAAGCGGAATAAATTTTAATAACCCTTGAGCAATTTTAAGTAGCGTATCAAAAAGTGCAGAGAATACTTGATATAATATATCCTGCTTTTCTTTTGAAAGTGAAACAATAGCTCCACCCATCAAAAAAGCGATTAATATGCTACCAATCATATTATTTTCAAGAAAAACTTGCACAAAATTAGAAGGAATGAGTGATTTTAAATATGAAAAATAATTGTGGTTATTGCTGTTAATACTCCCTATTGTATTACTTATGAAATTTTTTCTTGCTGGATCTATTAACAAATAAAACGATAATGCAACAAACGCAGCTATAATAGTTGTAAGCAGAGTATAAAATAGTGTTTTCTTAACTAAGACTTTGATTTCAATTGAGTCTTTGAGCCCGGAAATTGTGGAAACTATGGATAAAAAAACCAGAGGTAAGCTTATTAATTTGAGCAAGCTGATAAAGATATCACTAAATAGCTTTGCTATTTCAAATATGATTTCATTGTTTAGGTAGTAAGCAACTATTGCAAGCAGTATAGAAAAAAGTATTGCAAACTTGTGCATTGAAAATAAAACTTCAAAGTAACATTATACAATAATTTTGCTGTTTTGGAATCAGATTGATAGACAAAATAACTTTACAGATTAGGGAAAGATAAGAGGATGTGTTTATTCGGAGACAGTGTAAGATTTCTTAATTTAAATTTAGGTGCACTTAGCCCATTCTGGTGATAACAAATTGGAATAGATAAGATATGATAACTAACTCTTCTGCGAGTATATAGTTTTGCCGGACACAACAGTACGTACTACGTGTCCTTTTACTTTGCGACCATCGAAAGGAGAATTCTTTGATTTACTAGCAAAGTTGTCAGTTTTAATTTCCCATTCATGATTGAGGTCAACTAAAATTAAGTCTGCAGCAAGGTTTTTTTGTATACGACCACGTGGTATGTGTATTATATCTGCAGGCTTATATGTCAATTTTGCAAGCACATCAAGTAGACCCATTTGCCCACTGTGATAGAGTTCAAGTGAAAGGGGCAGCATTGTTTCAAGACCAACAATACCAAATGCAGCATTTTCAAGTGGTAGATCTTTAGAACTACGATCATGCGGAGCGTGATCAGTTGCAATGCAATCAATCACACCTGTCTTTAAACCTTCAACCATAGCTAAACGATCTTCTTCAGTGCGAAGCGGCGGATTCATTTTTGCAATTGCTCCATGTTGTTTTACTATATCTTCAGTCAAAGTGAAGTGATGAGGGGTTACTTCGCACGTAACATTTAATCCCAAATCTTTTGCACGTTTAATAGCATCAAGTGAATCTTTTGAAGAGACATGTAGAATATGGTAGTGCACATTTTCCATATCCTTCATTAGCAGTATATCACGATTTACCATAACCGATTCTGACGCACTCAAGATCCCCTTTACTCCCAATTCTTCAGAAATTTTACCTTCGTTGATTGCGCCACCAGCAGATAAATTTAAATCTTCTGCATGTTGAGCAATAGGAACATTCAGCATACTTGAATAAAGCAGCGCCTGTCTCATAATCATTGGGTTCATAACTGGCATGCCATCATCGGTGAACCCAACCGCACCTGCTTCCTTTAAAAGTGCCATTTCAGTCAGGTGTTCTTCCGAAGTGGTGATTTTAGCGTAAAATTCAACGTTTACATGTGAAGTTTCAAGTGCTCTATATTTCAAATATTTAGCCAAAATAACGCTATCAATTGCTGGAACAGTGTTTGGCTGACAAACTACAGTTGTAACTCCTCCCGCAGCTGCAGATTTGCTGCCTGTATATATAGTTTCTTTATGTTCCTGGCCTGGTTCACGAAAATGTACGTGAATGTCAATAAGGCCTGGCATTAGAACAAGCCCTTTACAGTCTATTGTTTCATCAACTCCACTTGTTGAAAATAATGATTCACCAAAGTCAACAATTTTATCCCCTTCAGTCAATAATGAACCTTTTATATCAAGTTTAGTTTCCGGGTCGATAATACGAGCATTAGTATACGCAATTTTATAGCCTTCCTTTTGCCCTGTTTGCAACAAATCCCAAGTTTGAGTCATTATATTTGAGTATCGATTATAAAATAAATCTAAAGTTTTTTTAATAAAACACAACCAAATTAAAACACAGACTAAGAGCTGTCTTGAATTAAAGTGCTTTCATTACCCTAAAGATTTGGTTCTTATAACCTAGTTAGCTCAGTTTTAACGTTAATGTGTGAAGCTCTGAGTTCTGTTGAAGGATTTTCCAGCTGAATATCTAGCTCATTCTGTATGTTCGATAAACAAATTAAAGCTGAATCAAAAATTTCATCACACTGCTTTGCTTCATGTATATCATCAATTATTTCCTCGAATTCTTCCACATCATCCATTTCTTGCGGCGCACTTTTTAATATCGCTTTTATTTGGTTTAAGTTTTGACGAATTTTCTCCTGATATCCAACAATTCTCTCTTGATATATATCAATCATTTTTTGACATGCGTTGCCTCTAAATGGATGTTCTTTTTTCTCTTTTATGTAAGAACTTTGAAAGTCTTTACAGTTAAGGATTGCTTCTCTATGTTTTTTTATGTCATTAATTGCGCTGATTATCGACTTATCTATTTTCTTTAAATTTTCTTCCCGTTCTTCTCTTTTAATTATACTTTTGGATTCATTTTTTATCTGGTTCATTTTGTCATACAGGTTTCTGCATCCTTTGTAAGATGCCATTGGTTGTAACATTCCTTCTTTTACACCTTTATTGTAAAAATTCTTCAACTCATCACTTGATAGTATTGTTATAGCATCTTCCCTTTTACCTTGTGATTTAGGATACTTTTTATTCAATAAACTAACATGATTTAACAAGAAATCTCTAACTAGCCCTTCTTTTTTTACTTCGGATAATCTTTCTAGTGTTTCTATATATTTCAGAGTTTCCGCAAAGAGCTGTCCACCAGACCAGCAAATCCTTGAAGTGATTTACTCTGTGCTTTACAAAAATCGGTTTGTAAAAAATCTTCAGCTTGTTTTTTTATTACTGAAAGTTCATTAAAGGCTTTTTCTGGATTGATTTTTCTCAAAATACTAATAGCTTTTCTAATCGCTTTTTCTCTCTTTTTATTATCTTGCTTTTCATTTAATATGAGATGTTCAGTTTTGGTAAAAGCATTACCTTGATCACTCTTTGCAATGTTACAAACGATGTTTTTTACAACTTCTTCGGTTGCTGCATAATCTATTTCTTTTGCAAAGCAGTCAACAAATGATTGCCAAACTTTTTTATTAACAAGTTTACTTGTCTTATTTTCAAAATCTTCTATATCTTTGAATCCTAAAATAGTATAGAGATTTTTTTCGATTATTGGTTCGGCATGTTGTTTTGCCACTTTACCTTTTATATTGAATGGAAATTTACTAATCTTAGTTGTACCCACAATATTACCTCAATATTAACGCTATCTATAAAAGTATAAAGATTTAATATTTAATTTTTAATTAATACTAGCACAGCTAACTACGGGAGCATTATGCTAGCATCAATTAACACTTTAACTTCTAACTTGTCATCAGTAATATTGTTTATATAAAAACTATAATTTTTTATGCCTGAACTTGGGAATATATTGCTATTGCTAGCCTGCTTATTGTCTTTGACATATTTGTTTTTACCGCTTAGTTCTTGTCGGTTTATTACCACTGCCATATTTTTTTGTGTATCAGCGTCAATGGCTATTTTGATCTACTGCCACATTACAAATGATTTTTCACTTGAAAACGTATACTACCACTCACACACAACAAAACCTTTGATCTACAAGATTTGTGGTGTTTGGGGAAACAAAGAAGGGTCCATGTTGCTTTGGACCTTAGTGCTTGTCATGTATTTATTACTAATGGATATTTATATACCTTCTGTCATCCCAGTTTCCCCCTCTGTCATCCCAGTCTCTTCTTCTGTCATCCCAGTGCCCAGACACTGGGATCCAGACAATTTAATTGCAAATGAGTACATCAAATGGCAGTGTAATAAAAACTGGATTCCAGTGTCAAGCACTGGAATGACACCAGAACGAACTAATGGTAGTAAATTAAAAAAAATATCTCTTATCACTCATGGGCTGATTTGCTTTTGTTTTTTGCTGTTCACTTTAATTGAATCCAGCCCCTTCACTAAAATGCCAGGCATTGAAACAGATGGATTGGGTTTTAATCCGATATTGCAGGATATAGGCCTTGCTATTCATCCACCGATATTATATTTGGGGTACCTTGGATTTAGCGTTCCTTTTTCGCTCTCTATAGCTGGATTAATTT
>NZ_CP011148.1:218631-227179 GCF_001758565.1 Wolbachia endosymbiont of Drosophila incompta
CTGAAGGAAATGTTTTGGGTAAAATTGTCAGGCCTTGGGTACTTATTTCTTGGTCGCTGCTCACTTTGGGCATCAGCTTGGGTAGCTGGTGGGCATATCGCGAACTTGGGTGGGGTGGATTTTGGTTTTGGGATCCAGTGGAAAACGTTTCTTTGATGCCGTGGCTAATTGCAGTAGCGCTGACACATTTGTTGCTCGTGGTACGGAATTTCAATGTTTTAAGGAACTTTGCTATTTTACTTACGCTTACAACTTTTATATTGAGTGTGACTGGAACATTTCTAGTCCGCTCAGGAATACTTACCTCAGTGCACACGTTTGCAGATGACCCAAGATATGGACTATATATATTAGCTCTACTTGGTGTAATTACAGTCAGTAGCTTAGTAATATTTGTAGTATTTACGAGAAAAAATCACACGCCTGCGATGTCATTCCAATGCTTGACACTGGAATCCAGAAAGAAACTTGCTACTCAAGTGACAGAGGGTAGAAGATTCTTTTCACGCTTTACGATGATACTGATGAACAATTTATTATTCATCACTGCCTTTTTCATCGTGTTCGTTGGCACTTTATACCCTACAGTGCTTGAGTATTTAACCGGTGAATTAATTTCAGTTGGAGCACCATATTACAATTCTTTATTTAACTCTATTGCACTAGCTATTCTAGTGCTCACCATGATCGGGCAATACTGCAGTTGGCAGGGAAATAGTCTATTGCCAATATTCCGTGAATATAGATTTTCATTCTGCAGTGCTGCAGCTATTTTGCCGTTTATCTTTCACATGGAGCTAATAATTGTGCTATCAATTACTATCTCCATAGCATTATTAATCTTTGTTTTAGAAGCATACAGTAAAAGAATTCGTTTATTTAAGGTAGCATTTGGTGAATCAATTTTATTAGCAAGAAGAGTTTCTAAGTCCTACTATGCAATGATGCTTGCTCATGCTGGAGTGGCAATTCTAGTGCTTGGTATAGCTTATTCAGTTGGTTGGCAGGAGAAAAAAGAAAATTACTTAAAAATAGGGGATAGCATAACAGTCAATAAATTTAAAGTTACTTTACGCAATATTGAGCTAATAAAAGAAAAAAATTTCCATGCAGTGAGGGGTACAATGGATATCAGGAATTTGCTGAATAATAAGATATTAGGTGAAGTAACTCCTGAATATAGATTTTACCTTGCGGAAGGTCAGAAAAATGTTGAAAGCAGTATCTACCACAATTTGCTTTCTGATATTTATGTTGTAATTGGAGAGATTGATAAGAGTAAGAGCAAAATCGCAGCCAAAGTGCACTATAAATCTGGAATGTCTATAATCTGGCTTGGATCCTTTCTTATCGCTTTTGGTTCGCTCCTTGCTGCTTTTCCTTTTAGTGGACGAGCAAGGATTGTCTAGCTGTCGTGGATTTATTAACAACGCTCCTAGGTCCAGAGTGCAACGTATGAGAAATTACCGAGCTATAGATACTGATTTGCAAAGGTTAGAACCAAAGAAAGTTATATTTTTTTATTGACAGACCTATATATTACGATATTCACTAAGGGATTAGTGAGTAATGGTTATACAATATGAATGGTGGGGTATCAGGCAAGGAAAAAGTTATACGCACTCCTTTCGATTTTAAGGAGCCTTACAGCGATTGGCGTCAAATTTTTAAACGTCCTAATCAACAGTATAACCCTTCCAACTATGATTCGTCGAGCGAAATAAATGAACACGATATAGAAACTCAAAAGATTGAAGAAGGTGATGGCCATGATTCAGGTATTAGTTCCGATGATGAGGATGACCGGACAACTTATACAGCAGTACAATTAACTAATGATTCTCTTGATAGCCAAAGATATACAGGAATATGCATTCCAACACCAACTGATGGTGGGGTAGGTGAAAATAATCATCAGACTGGTTTATCAGGTGATTTGCCAGACGTGAGTAATAATCCACAAATTTTTGAAAGTACTGATTCAGTACAGCTAGATAATATTGTTTTTAGCAATCTAATTCAGCTTTCCTTGATTAGTCAAGAGCATAATTCTACCTGCAATGATCATGTAATTTGTGATTCAGGTCACAATTCTGACGATGAGGATCAGATTCCAGAGGACTTTCCTTCAAGGAAACGAGTACGATCGATTGAAATTGATCAGTTTGAACCGTTGTACAGGAAGAGGAAAATAGAAGCACAAAATAATCAAAAATATACAGAAAATGTATGTAATCCAACAAATGGTGGTTTGTTAGGTGAAAGTGATAATCCACAAACTTTTGAAAGCGATCCTTTACAGCATGGTAGTAATGGTTTAGGTTATAACTTCAATGGTTATAGTCAAGCAACTTATAGTAAATTAAGTGCTTCAGATCAAGAAGAGGGTCAAGGCTATTCTTTAGGTGGTTCTTGTGAAAATAAAGAAAATTTGACAAAGGGCGCTGGTGGTAGTAATCAGACTTTTGAAGGTGAACAGAAAAGCTCAGAATTTCCGAAAGTTGACAATTGGTCAGATAGTGATGGGAACTCAGAAGATAGTTCGGACTCAAAAAAGGGTTCGTACTATAGTTCAGGTAATCTTGATTCAATGGAGTTAACAGATGATTTGGATTCAGAAAATGATCGGGACCTAGAAGATGATAATCCTTTTCTAAAAGACTCACTTTTTATGAAACTAAAAATGTCGTTAACTCAAAGTAAACAGGATCTGATTGATAAATGCTGTGGGGAGGTGAGAGGTATAACAGAACAAAATGAACAAAAAGATATAAAAAAACTCCAGAAAGTATTAAGTGTATAGTAGCTAAATACTTAGAAAAAGAAGTAATGTTAAATTTAAAATGTAGTTGTTGTAACAAAACTGTAACAAATACAGTATTTGAAGAAATAAAAGATCTTACTAGTGGTAGTCATATAAGTAACAGAAGTAACACTTTTGTATTTGATAACTTTCCCTGTCAAAGTAAAGATAAAAACTGTAACAAAGAAAGTAAAGGTCAAAACTGTAACAAAGAAAGTGAAGATCAAAACTGTAACAAAAAAAATGAAGTGTCCGAAGAGGACATTATCAAAAGCATTGTTAGTAATTTATTGTTAGAAGGTGGGAAAGTAAAACGCCATAATTTTTTCGATGGGAATGAGTTTGAGCAGATAGTTACTTGTAATGGATTTGATGATGGTCTTTCTGAGAAATGTAAGGAAATTGAAAGCAAGCTAAAAGGTTTAGCATATGAAAGTATTGTAAACAAAAGCAAGCAGACTCAAAATGTATTAGGAGTAGACAAGGATAATAGATATTTTTGTATAGAGTACTCGCAAGATAGTATTGTTGAAGTTGCAGAAATCATATGTTTCTTTATACACAGGAGCACTAGTGTGAACGCTGTATTGTGGAGCCGTGTGCGGGAAATCCGCAAGCACGGTTCTTTTGGGGAGACTATGGTTATGAGACCAAATCGCTGGTTTCAAGGTCATGAGTCTCTACCAGACCTTTTACTACTGAGGTAGGAGAGATAAGTATTTATCTAAGTCCTAGTGAGAAAGGCAGCAATAAAATAAAAGTGGAGATTGATGGGGAAAACAGAGCAAGGCTTAATGAGTTAAAAAATAGGGGAAAAAGTTTAGGGGAAAACTGTCTTTTAGGAGGAAAAAGTGTTGAGGAAGCTATAGAGCATGAAAGTTTTGAAAGATATGGCAGTGTACCTAACACTGCTATGAAGGAACCTAGCTTAGGTTGCGTTGCTAACATAGCAAGGGGGGGATAAGCTTGCAGAGATAAAATGATGGGCCAAATTGGCAGTATTTCGCTTTTGTAATGTACTTCAAAATGGTAGTATGCAAGCTAGATAGAACTTAATTGACAGACAAGAATTAACTGATGGAAAAATTGACATAATCAAACAATCACAGAATAAACTAGTGAATTTTTTGAAAAGTATATAAAATTCAAGTTTAAGTAAATAGCATGGCACTTAGACTCATTCCAGACAACCTCGATATCAAGTTTAGTAAATATAGGGATTTGACTGCATTAATTAGCATTATTCTTATCATCTTTTCAATATTCACTGTTGTGCTGCGTGGAGTGAACTTAGGCATAGACTTTGCAGGCGGAATTTTGATAGAGATAAAATCTTCAGATGAGAATCACTCTATTCTCGATGCATTAAAAGAAAATGGTTTTACAGTGCAGAGTTCAAAAGCGGGTGATAATTTAGTCATGCGTTTTAAAGATGAAGGAGATGAAGATAAAATCAAAAAGATAAAAAGCATACTAGAAGAAAAGCTGGGGAGCTCAATAAGCTATCGTAAAATAGACTATGTTGGCCCACAAATAAGCTCAACACAAATATTTGAAGGAATGTTATCCATGTTGATCGCGATTGTTGGAATATTTTTTTACGTTTGGTTTAGATTTAATTGGCAATGTGGATTCAGTGGAATAACAGCACTGATTCATGACGTGATTTTAACTGTTGGTTTTATTAGCCTAACTGGCATTGAGTTTAATATTTCATCAGTTGCAGCTCTCCTTACTGTCATTGGTTATTCAATCAATAACTCAGTAATTATATATGATCGGATTCGAGAGTATCGCAGGAGTGGTAAAAGTGGGCGGATGAGTGAGGTAGTAGATGCAAGTATCAACGCTACATTATTTCGCACTATATTAACTTCTGGTACAACCCTTCTTGCTGCTCTTCCTTTGGTATTAATCTGCACAGATGCAGTGAGAGACTTCAGCTTGATCATTTTTTTTGGTATTTTGATTGGCACTTGTTCTGCAATATTTATTTCTGCTCCTATATTGACCTACAGAGCTTTGATAAGTAGATTGTAGAAGTGTTTAGTCGCGGTATAATATCAACTTATTATCTCTTATAGTGAAATGAAAATACCTTAAAAAGCTCATTCCAAGTAGTGAATGAGACATAGAATGAGTGTTAACGCTTGCCTGTACATCATTAATCAAAAAATTTCCTATTTTAACTTGAGGTATTTGAACCACTCCAGCTTTTATTTGACCTTTCGCAGTTTCATATATTTTAAAATCCTGAACATTTTGTAAGTTAATACCAACATGTAATGCGTCTTTTTGTGATAGAACAATATCGGTTGCTCCAGTATCAAGCAAAAACGTTATATTGCGATCATTGACTTGAGCCTGAATATAAAAGTGTCCATCATATGACTTCGTAAATTCAATACTTCCACTATTCTGACCGCTATTTTGAATTCTTCCTTTATATGGTAAAAAAGTACTGAGAAATCTGTCGCTTAGTTTGTCCCTTTGTGAATCAATAAGCATTGCAGTAGTGGCTATTATTAGCAACCAAATAACTAGATTTTTCACCGCGTTCATATTGTTAAAATTTGAAGCTATTAAAATAAATTTTAAAGATCAGCGTTAAAAGTTATTATTAAAAATAAGTAAATTTCATTGTTTTAGTACAATATTTAGTATACACTTTAAGAAGATATGTTTGATTTAATTTCATGTCAGAAGCAAAAAGTTTAATTTTGGCAGCTATCCTTTCCATGTTAATCATGGTGTCTTGGCGTATTATTTATGATAATTTTTTTAGTACAAACCAAAACCAGCCATTGATTGAAAATATTGAACATATCGAATCTTTTAACGACCTTGCTCCTATAATATACCAAAATCGTTCTGAAATTATTAATTCTACTCGAGAACAGAGGGTTAGTTTAACCAATAACATGATTAAAGGATCAATTTCTCTGAAAGGTGCAAGGTTTGATGACTTAATTTTAACTAATTACCACTTAGAACCGAGTTCTTCTTCTCCACAAGTGGTGTTACTGTCACCTGCAGAATCAAAAGATGTATATTTTGCAGAATTTGGGTGGCTCGATCCGAGTAACAAGATTAAAGTTCCAGATTCTAAAGCAGTCTGGCGAGCAGATAAACTTAATCAAAAAGAGGTCAATTTATCTTGGGACAATGAGAATGGCATTTTATTTAGAATGAAAATTAACCTCGACGATAATTACATGTTTAAAGTTGAGCAAGTTGTTGAAAATAATACAAAGGATAATGTAGTTTTGGTTCCTTATGGTAAAATTAACCGTAAACGTGACAATATCAACGAATCTTATTGGATATCCCATGAAGGAGTACTGGGTGCATTTGATAATAAACTAGAGGAGTGGACATATAAGGATATTTCCAAAAAACATTTAATAAAAGCAAGCACGAGTGAAAAAAATTGGTTTGGTTTTGCTGATAAATACTGGCTCACAGCCATCATACCTGAAAAATCTGATAAAATAAATGTAAGCATTAAACACACAAACGTTAATAATACTGATAAATTCCAAGTAGATTTTGTCAAACCTTACAAGAGCATACTTCCTGGTGCAAGCGTTTCTAATGTGAATTATTTTTTTGCTGGAGCAAAAAAGTTGAATTTACTGGATTCTTATAAGGACACTCTCAATATACCCCTGTTTGATAAAGCTGTAGATTTTGGTGTTCTTTACTTTATAACTAAACCAGTGTTTTTACTGCTTGAATATTTTAACTTCGTTTTAAAAAATTTTGGCTTAGCAATATTATTGCTGACTTTAGTAATCAAACTTTTGATGCTTTCCTTATTTAATAGATCATATATTTCGATGTNNNNGGTAAAAAGCCTGCAGCCTGAATTAACTCGTATAAAAGAGTTGTATAAAAATGACAGCTTAAAGCAGCATAAAGAGACAATTGCATTGTTTAAGAGAAACAACGTAAATCCAATGTCGAGCATTTTTCCCATGCTAATACAAATACCGGTATTTTTTGCTCTATATAAAGTATTATTTGTTACTATAGAGATGAGGCATGCTCCTTTTTTTTTATGGATTAAGGATCTTTCAGCTCCTGACCCAACGAACATCTTTACATTATTTGGGTTGTTTAATTATAACTTTCCTATTTCTATAGGCATTTTACCTATAATTTTCGGTGCCACCATGATAATTCAGCAGAAGCTAAGTGAGAAAGATCAAACCAGTAAAGATGATATTCAAGTAAATGTTATGAAGTTTTTACCTTACATTTCTGTCTTTATTTTTTCTTCTTTTCCTGCCGGCCTGGTAATATATTGGATATTTAGTAATATTATAACTCTAATTCAACAGTCATTAATAAAGTTGTTTTTAACAAAAAAAGTGGTAGTAAATGTCGAGAATACTAATAGTTAATTCGATTTATTACACTGAAATAGCGAACCTTTTGCTTGAAGGTGCAATTGATAAATTAAAAGGCAGTAATGCCAGTTACGATGTAGTTGAGGTTCCTGGTACATTTGAGATACCAGCTACAATTCTTTTTGCAGTCAAGAGTGGGCATACTAATTATGATGGTTATTTAGCTCTTGGGTGCGTAATTCGCGGTGAAACCGATCATTATCAATATGTTTGTAAAGGAGTAATTGAAGGCTTAAATGAGGTTGTTATGCATTATGCAATACCCCTTGGTATGGGTGTAATTACCGCTGACAGCAAAGATAAAGCACTAGTTAGAGCTGATAAAAACAAAAAGAACGTTGGTGGCCATGCAGCCTCAACTGTTTTGCGTATGATAGATTTACACAATAAATTAAAATAATGGAGGAAAAACCAGTAGATAAAAAGTGGCGCATAAAAAGAAGCACGGCAAGATTTCTTGCTGTACAAATTGCTTATTCAAATATTTTCGTAGGTTACAACAAAAGCACTTTTAAACTGGAAAATTGTGAGCTTAAGGACTACATAAATAAGTTGAAAGATATATTTGAATGTGAAGAATTTGAACATCAGTTCTTAGAAAACTTGTTATATAAGGTTATAAAAAGCAGTGAAGAATATGATAAAATAATAGAGTCTTATTTACACCCAAGTTGGTCCCTTTCACGGTTAAATCTTATAAGCTTATCTATTTTGCGTGTTGCAATATGTGAGTTAGCTAATTGTGATACGCCAGTTCCAGTTGTCATTAATGAATATACTAACATTGCATCTGATTTACTTGATAAACCAAGCGAAATTGGTTTTATTAATGGGTTATTGGATAAGGCAAAAGATGCAGTTAAATTAAATAAAAATCCTTAGCAATTATAGCCAGCAAGCACAAGGTGTCATCCGAGTAGCTGCTGTATGAACATTGTCTACCAGATCCCAGTGCTTGACACTGGAATGGCTTTGTTGCATAGCAACTGAAAAAATCTGGTGGCTACTGACAAAATTCATTATAAAATAGCCATTTAACCTTGAAAGAAAAAATATGCCACAAAAAATGAGGGTCAGTAACCATAGCGAATATAACAAATTTCTAGAAAAAAGAGGAAATATTTTTCATTATATCAACGAAGCCATAGAAAAGTGGTACGAGAATGGTCCAAAAATACCAGGTGGCAACAATATTTATAGCGATAAAGTTGTAATTTTGGTGCACATAATAACTTGTTTATTTAGAATAGGCCTGAGGCAAACAGTTGGGTTTATAGCAGGATGCCTTGAGCAAATTGGGAAAAATTTGCAAGTTATCAGCTATTCACAATCA
>NZ_CP011148.1:227202-231905 GCF_001758565.1 Wolbachia endosymbiont of Drosophila incompta
ACTTGGATGACAAGAAAAGGTTTCTAGAATATGGAAGATATCGAAATTGCTATAGACAGTACAGGAATTAGTATATACAACAACACTCCTGGTCATAGCAAAGAAAATAGCGAAGATAGAAAGTATCGCAGCTATGAACAGACAAGAAAATTGCATGTAATGTTGAATACAAACAGCAAAAAAGCCATAGCTGTGAAATACAGTAACGGTGTCTACTCTGATCACTATGGAGCTTGTGATTTGCTAAAAGAAGTCGATTTTCAGTATGTCATAAAAGTACTATATGCAGATAGGGCATGTGATAGGCACAAGTTTTATAAGTTGTGTAACGAATATGATATAAAGACAAAAATTCCACCAATAAACAATGCGGCAGAACATCCAGAAATAGATTATATGTCTGACAGGAATGCTGCTATTAGGTTAATAAAATTATACGGTGAAGATGGCATGAAAGAATGGAAAAAAGAAGTAAATTATGGGAAAAGATCTTATATTGAAGGGTTTTTCTCAAGATTAAAGCAAATATTCGGATTTAGTTTTAGGAATAAATCTGAGATAAATCGAGAAAAAGAACTAAATGCTATTTGCTTAATAAATTCACTGATATTGGTATGGCTAAATTTGAGATAGTTACATGAATTTACCATAAATCACCATCTCATAAAGTGTGATGCAACAAAGCCATCCCAGTGTCAGCTACTTGGATGACAAGAAAGGGAGCACTGGAATGACATTATCTGTTGTGCAATTTACCTTCAAAAATGAATGTTTGTACAGTTATGTGTCAAGCACTGGGATGACAAGAAAGGGAACACTGGAATTTTTGTTTCAGCATTAGCCATGCATCTAAACAGATACGTTGCCTTGAGAATCGCAACATCCATGCAGTTATGCGCGTAACACTAAAAATCAAAAAAAACAAAGAGGCAGACTTAATCTACCTCTTTTATTTCACTTGGCTATACTGTCTGTTGTTGAGAAGCAACTTGTTCAACAATAAGTGAGCCTAAATAAGTGTTAACCCCTTTAGCACCATCTTTGTCTAAACCTAATGTTTTATTCCACTTTGTTTCATTTACTGCCTCGAACTTACCTTCATCGTTTTTCTCTTTTAGTGAATCTATCTCGAAGAGTAAAGTATTGCCTAGCGTATTGGTAAGCTGATTAATATCAACAATAATACGGTAGTTCTTGCCTTCTAAGCTGAAGGCTATATAGTGTTTACCCTTTTCTACCTTACCTTCTTCATCTTTAACTTGGTTATTCCTTGCCACTTCCTTAAATGTGTCTTTTGTTACTAGCAATGCTGTTTCTTTACCGTTTTTCTATCGTTATTAACAACAATCTTCGGAGCTCTCAACTCAGATATTTCATTGTTTTTGCTGATAGCGTACATTGCTGAACTAACCAGTGCAACAGCAACAATTGCTAATATACCGATTCCAAGTGGTGTAGCTGCAAAAGCTGCAAGTGGAGCAAGCGTGCAAGTTGAAGACACCCAATATGGTGCTGAAAGTGCTACTGCTGCGCCTATGACATACAAAGAAGTAAGTGCAACAAGTGCAGTATTTGTTTTGTGGAATTGACCACAGTGATTTTTGAAAGTTAGCATAAACGACCTCAAATATTAATATGCTTAAATAAAAAAACTGTCATAGTCAAGCTTTTTCGTAAGCTACCTGCCGCTTGAGCCAAAGCCCCCTGCATTGCGACCGGTTTCTTCTGCGCAGAATTCTTCTCTGTCATCCCAAATTACCTGAGATACAGGAGAAATAAGGATTTGTGCGATTCTATCTCCTCTTTTTATTTCGTATGGCTGATTACTTAGATTAATTAGACAAATTTTAACTTCACCTCGATAATCAGAGTCTATAGTGCCCGGAGAATTTAAGACAGTGATTCCATGTTTTGCAGCAAGACCAGAACGTGGGCGGATTTGCCCCTCAAAACCGTTTGGTATTGCAATCACAATTCCAGTTGGAACAAGTAATCTTTCAAGTGGATTTAAAACAGCAGAATCATTCAATGCAGCATAAAGATCCATGCCAGCACTCTGCGTAGTTGCATAACATGGAAGAGACAAGTCTTCTCTGTGTGATAATCTTTTTATTTCTACTTTAATTTTACTTCTTTGCACTCCAATTTACCATCTATGAAGACTCAATTATAGCATGTAAATTGTATCTGCAAAAGTGATAAATGTAAATGATGTCATTCCAGCGCGTGACGCTAGGCCATAAAATTCCTTGACAAGTTCAGTGCTCCTTTTTTTGTCATCCCAGTGCCTCTATGATGTCATTCCAGTCTGGAATCTAGTCCTTATTATGCAGCCACTTGGTTGAAATTAAGTCTTCTGGATCCCAGTGTCTGGGCACTGGGATGACATCATAAGGGCGCTGGGATGACACCCTGACAACCGTCATCCCGCTACTTGTTAGCGGGATCTAGAGATACCGCGAATGAATCGCGGTATGACGTAGATTGTTGTCATTCCAGTGTCAGCTACTTGAATGACACCCTCTTGGTATTCGTGTAGTTGCAAGCAGTATAGCTATAAATCACTCACAATCGATATGCTTGAATTACTCTCAGTAAATAAATCAAGCATAATGTTAGATATTCTACCATCAACTATGTGAACAACTCCAGCACATTCCTCCGCCATTTTAACGTATGCCATAAGCCTTTCAATAAATTTTTCCCCTTTAATTTTCCCACAATCAATCGATGCATTTAAATTTTTAACAGATATCTTCCTGCCACCAATTTTATCTATTTCTTCATCTGTGTCACTCAAGATTATCATTTTAGATGCAGAAACTGCGATTGCGATTGCGCTTGCAGTGCTATCGGCATCAATATGATATGTTTCCCCATCTTTTCCATGACCAATTGGTGCAATAACTGGTATAAAATCTGATTCTTCAATAAAAAATAATATATCAGGATTGATTTCAGTGGGTCTACCGATGAACCCCATGTCTAATATCTTTTCGATATTATTTGATCTATCTTCTCTAAGCGTAGCGGTTATTTTTTCGGCTTTAATTAAGTTACCATCTTTTCCACATAATCCAATAGCTGAACCACCAGCAGAATTTATATACTGAACAATTTTTTTATTAACTGAACCACACAGTGCCATTTCAATGATTTTCATAGTGTCTTTGTCTGTAAGTCTGATACCATTCACAAACTTACTGTTCATATCCAGCATTTTTAACACTGAGTTAATTTCATATTCTCCGTCATGAATTATTACCGGATTTATACCAAGCTGCTTCAACAAGACAACATTATGCACAAAAGTATTAAATAGTGTTTCATCTAAGATTATTGTACCACCGCATTTAATGACAAAAGTCTCGCCTACAAAGCTAGGTATGTTAGATAGCACTTCAAGTAATATTTCTGCTTTTTGTTCAAATGATACCTCACCCTTTAAAAATTCACTACTCTTCATTTTTTTATCTTGTAAACTTGAAAAACTCATCTCTTACCTTGGTTATTTTATGCTTAACACGGATGCTCATTTGATGAATTGACACATTCTCATTATTAATCCATTTTTGAATATCTTCTATAACAGCACCTAAGCTTTTTTGACTTACTTTATCTATTTTTGTTAGCACAATGTTAAAGTTAATGTTATTATATATTAACCAATAAATGAAGTCTTTGTCTATTTCTTTTAATCCTACCTTGCTATCTATCAACACAAACACTCTTCTTAGATTTTCTCTTTGAATTAGATAATACTCAATTAAGTTTAAATATTGTATAATTTCCTCCTTGCCTGCATGAGAGTAGCCATACCCTGGTAGATCAACAAGTCTGAACTTATCATCGTACATAGAGTAAAAATTTATTTGTCTAGTGCATCCAGGTTTAGAGGAAACTCTGGCAGCTTTTTTGCTGTTTATCAGTAAGTTGATCAGACTGGATTTTCCTACATTTGATCTACCAGCAAACGCAATCTCTGGAGCCGACTCATTTGGTAATGATTTTATATCCGAAGCTCCAAATATGAAATTGCAGTTTGATGTTATCTGTTTTGCCATTATATTCAACTAGAAGGTAGTAGGTATATTATAGTGTTATTGCTTGATATAAGAAATTTTTTATTTCAGTATATATTACTTAGCTAGATCTGTGCTATATGGATATGGAAAATAATTTACAAGACTTAAAGAAAAAATTTAATGATATAGAGAGGAATTTGGAAAATCCTACCAATTTAAGTCAAAAAGAATTCATTACCCTTTCAAAGGAATACTCTGAGCTCAGGCCAATAATCAAGATAATTGATGAATATAACACGCTGAAAGAGGAAATTTCAGACTTAGAAGAAATAATGAAAGATGAAAACAGCGAAGGTGATATAAAAGAGTTAGCAAAAGAAGAATTTTTCGAAAAGCACAAGGTATTATTACCAAAAATAAAAGCAAAATTAAAGTTAGCATTATTGCCCAAAGATGAAGATGACTCAAGAAATGCAATATTAGAAATTAGAGCAGGTACAGGCGGAGAAGAAGCAGCATTATTTGCAGCAATGTTATTTCGTATGTATCAAAAATATGCAGAAAGAAGAAATTGGAAGTTCGAGCCAATAAGCATTTCTAATACAGGTATAGGTGGATATAAGGAAGCTTCTGCACTCATTAAGTGAACTTTTCTGCAAGGTTGAAATTTGAATCAGG
>NZ_CP011148.1:231920-237020 GCF_001758565.1 Wolbachia endosymbiont of Drosophila incompta
GAGAGTGCCAGAAACTGAATCTTCAGGAAGGTTGCATACCTCTGCCGCTACTGTTGCGATATTACCTGAAGTAGAAGAAGTTGACTTTAAAATAGAAGAAAAAGACTTACGAATAGATGTTTATAGATCCAGTGGTCCTGGAGGGCAATCAGTGAATACAACTGACAGCGCAGTAAGGGTCACCCACTTGCCAACAGGGATAGTTGTGATACAGCAAGATGAAAAATCGCAGCATAAAAATAAAGCTAAAGCGCTCAAAGTATTGAGGGCAAGGCTATACGAAATTGAAAGACAAAAAAAAGAAATGGAAAGGTCAACAATGAGGAAAAGTCAGATTGGCTCTGGTGATCGTTCCGAGCGCATAAGAACATATAATTTCCCACAATCAAGAATAACAGACCACAGAATTAATCTAACTTCACATCGGCTAGAGCAGATTATAAAAGAAGGCGAACTAGATGAATTTATTGAGGCATTAATCTCACGTAATGAAGCAGAAAGATTGGCAGGGGAAAGTTGGCAGCCTACAATGGAATATCTTTATTAATTACATAGGATCTTTTAAACGCAATAGATAGACAGTAAAAACAAGTTCTAGTGCTATCGCGGATAAAACAAGAACAGCTACACTAATTGTTTGACCATTGTAAATGTAGCTTGTTAAGCCGATAAAAATAGCCATGATAAAAGCTCTAATGAACGAGACTGCAGAAGAAGCTGTGCCTTTAATTTCAGGGAAAACATTTATTGATGCATTAAAAATCACTGGCTGGAAAATTGCACAACCGATAGAAAAAATAATCATAGACAGTGTTACTAAGTAGAAAGAGTGGGGTACAATTATACTGAATATTACAAGCAATAGAGACCCAATAGCACCCACGCTCGTACCAGAAATTACACACTTTATTGCTCCAAGTTTCTGCAAGATTTTGCCAGCAAATAGACTGATGAGTGAGAAGCACCCAACTATTGCACCTTGATGTAGTGCATAAATAGTGCTAGATAAACCAAAAGTCTTCATATACAGAAAAGGTCCACAAGTAATGAATGACATATACGCAGCAGAAAAGAGGCTTGACATCAAAGACAACGTAACAAACCTCGGATTAGATAGTAGTTTTCTGTAATCTTTCATCGTTTTTTTCAAACTGAAAATATCGCGGTTCTTTTTTGTTTCTGGTAACGCTAAAAGCAGCAAAACCCAAGAGATCAAACAAAGTATTGCAACAGTTGCATAATTACCACGCCATCCTACAATTTCATTGATGAAACTGCCTAACACTGGCGCAATTGCCATGACAACTGTAAGAACAGAATTCATGATTCCAATAAATTTCACCGCTTCGTCGCCTTTGTAGCTGTCTGCAACGATTGCAAACACAACTACAGATGTGCTAACACCAATGCCCTGAACAAAGCGAGAGATTAAAAGCCAAAAAATCGACGGTGCAAAAACACAACCAACAGCGCCGATTAATAACAAAGTGTTACCTATGATCATAATTCTCCTTCTGCCATAGCATTCAGACAATGGACCAAAAAACAACCCTCCTATGCAAAAGCCTAGGAAATTATAAGCAATAGTTAATTGAATTATGCCTTCCGGTACGTTAAAATAGTGCACCATATCAGGAAAACTAGGTACGGAAATGTCAATTTCAATGAACTTGGCAATGAGAGACAGGATTAACAGAAATGGTAGTAACATTTGAGATTTTTAATTAATGAATAAAAATATCACATTTAAAGCGTTGAAAGAAAACATTTTTTACTGTTATTAAAATGGTTAGAAACACCTCATGTGAAGGAATGGTGGATAAATTGGACACTAGGGTTAATTAAAGAAAAATATGACAACTATGTTAAAGCTCTTACTCTCTGTCCTAACTTTACTTATTTCCTCTTACTTTTTCAACAGTCTGTCTAAATTACTACAAGCAGTTTAATTTTTAGTAAATATGTCATTATTCAAAAATATGCAAGAAGCTTTACAGAAACTTAACATAATTTTATCATACAAATGTCATTCTTAAGTCCTATGTAAAAACAAATTTTGGCACTAATTTAATTAACTATGAGCTGGATAAATTGGAAAATAAATTTTGTTTACTTTTACAACACCTTAAGATCTAATGTCACTTTATCAATCAAAAATATTACAATAGGCTAGTATGTTCCTTACTCTTTTTCTCAAAGTATTACCTATTTATATTACAATATTTATTGGTTACTTAGCAGGAAAATATCTTAAAATTGATAGAAACACTATATCTCAAATACTTTTTTATATAGCTAATCCAATAGTGATTTTATATGGAGTCTCTCATACAGAAGTTAACTTAAAAGTAATTTCTCTGCCGATTTTGATATGGTTTATAGGTAGCACTATGTCCTTATCAGTGTATTATCTTTCTTCTTTTTTATTTAAGGATAACACAAGAAACATATTAGCATTTAGCTCGGGCAGCACAAGTATGGGTTATTTTGGCCTGCCGATTGCCATGGCTTTATTTGATGAAGATTCAGTATCTGTATATGTTGTTTGTTATATAGGAATGGCGCTATTTGAAAACAGCTTAGGATTTTACATAGCTGCAAATGGTATTTATACCGCAAAAGAATGCATATTAAAGTTGTTCAAACTTCCTTCGCTTTATGCGATGGTTCTGGGCTTCTTTTTAAGTATATACGATATACAAATACCTACTTTTTTAACAGATGTTATGATGAATATTAGAAGTACATTTGTCACATTAGGAATGGTGCTACTTGGAGTGAGCATTGCGAATATTGCAAGCTTTAAAATAGATTGGAAGCTTGCTTTGATCACTATTACAGCAAAGTACGTATTCTGGCCACTGTTTGTTTTAGGAATTGTCCTTTTAGACAAGCATGTTATAGGTATATACGATGAGAGCATATATAAAGCACTGATGTTGCTGGCTATTATTCCAGTTTCTGGGTCCAGTATAATACTTGCTAATATTTTGAATTATCAACCAGATAAAGCTACTCTGTTGCTTCTAATCAGTACTGCAGTGGGACTGTTTTATGTTCCACTAATAATATCATTATTTTTTACTAAACTTGTTCCTTTTTGATCAAAAAATTAAGCGCTTGCACAACCATTATTTGGGTAACAACACAAGACATTGATAAAACTTGAATTTATAGCTAAAGCAACTTCTACAATTTGGTAACCCGTCATCCCGCTACTAGTTAGCGCCGCGGCGGTAAATTGACCTTACCCAGAAAAAGTAGAGAGAAAGTTAAGACGTTTTTGGAGTAAAATAAAACGTTTTTTCAAAATATGACAAATAGAAGAGAATATACAGCAGAATTCAAATTAGAAGCTGTTAAGCTGGTTAAAGAAACAGGTCAAGCAAGTACAAAAATAGCAAAAGATCTAGGTATAGATGGTAGTATGTTAAGTAAGAAAATATGATGGAAAAATGTCTGGAGCATACGCATTTCCAGGCAAAGGCTCCTTATGACAAAGAAAGATTTGATCTAAAAAAAGANNNNTTAAGAGAAAGAGACATCTTAAAAAAAGCCCTGGGCAAAGAAAAAGAGTAAAGTATTCTTTTATATAGAAATTGCTATAAAACACAGGAACTATGTAGGGTTTTATACTGGTGGTATGGGTTGCTAAGGAAAAAAGCAGTAAAGAATTAGCAAAAGAAGGGCTTCTAGCAGATATTCAAAAAATAATCAAGCTTCTAAATGCAGATATGGAGCCCCTAAAATTCACGCTGAATTAAAAGCTTTAGGCAAAAATTAAAACAGTACAAAGTGTTATGCAAGAAAATGGCATTAAAGCCAAGTTTAGACGAAGGTTCAAAAATAAAAAACAGCAAATAAGCAACCGAGTTGTGGCTCCGAACACATTGGATCAAAATTTTACTACTGATCAGCCAAATAAAGTTTGGGATTACCTACATAAAAACTAAAGAAGGTTGTTGGCGGCAATAATTGACCTATATTCACGCATGGTGGTTAATGAGTAACATGATAATTAGTTATAGATTCTTTATTGATGGCCGTTGATAAACGCAAACCCGATAAAAATCTGCTGTTACATAGCGATCAAGGGTCACAGTATACCTCTCAAAATTACCAATTTCTATTGAATACAAAAAACATCATTTCCAGCATGAGCCATAAGGGCTGTTGTTACGATAACTCTGTTGCAGAAAAGTTCACTTAAAAGGGAGCTGCTTATTGATACTTCTCGCTCAACAAACCAGAACTGCCATATTTGAATACATAGAAATCTTTTATAACAAATAACGTAGACATTCTACTATTAACTATTGCATTCCTGCACAATTTATTCTCATGATAAAAACGTCTTAACTTTCTCTCTACTTTTTCTGGGTAAGGTCACCTCTTTAGGTGCTCCTTTTTTCTTTCTTATACACACAAAAATCATATAGAATTGTAAATACAGCTTTTTTATTCTGATGCTTTTCAATTCTATAGCTCTGGTTGTCTCTCTATTACTATTTTTCTACATTATTGTAAAAAAACTGAGCGAAAAGAAAGCAAACCTTGAGGGTAATTTATGTAAATTAGAGCAAGAACTTCAAGAAACAAAGCAAACTTTGCTTACGAAGAATGAAGAAATAGTTGATTTAAGGGTCAAAAAAGCAGAACTTGAAGTAACTCTGCAAAAAGAACGTGAGGAAAAGAAAAAGGAAATAGAATTACTAACAAAAGCAGAGGAGAGATTAACAAACACTTTTAAAGCACTCTCTCTTGATGCTTTGCAGACAAATAACAATAATTTTCTGAACTTAGCAAAGGAAGTAATCGATAGTAAATTAAAAGAAACGGAAAGCGATTTCAAAAAAAGACAAGCAACGATCAACGAAGTTGTAACTCCAATAAAAGAAAAATTAGAAAAATTTGATAATGAAATACGCGAGCTGGAAAAAGAGAGGGTAGGGGCCTATGAAGGTTTAAAGGAGCAAATTGGAGCGCTGATGAACCAAACTTCCAGCCTTGCTAATGCCTTGAGAAAGCCTCACATCAGAGGAAAGTGGGGTGAAATGCAACTCAAAAGGGTGGTAGAAATGGCGGGAATGATTGAATATT
>NZ_CP011148.1:237058-237763 GCF_001758565.1 Wolbachia endosymbiont of Drosophila incompta
GAGGATAATTTATTGCGTCCTGATTTAATAATCAAAATGCCATCTGGAAAGCAAATAATAATAGATGCTAAAGTGCCGCTTGATTCTTACATGGATGCTATATCACAAAATGATTTGCAAATACAAAAGGAGAAATTAAAGAATCATTCCCTGGCAATAAAAAAACACATAAATGATTTGGGTAAAAAAGAGTATTGGAATCAATTTGAAAATACGCCAGAACTTGTGGTGCTTTTCTTAACAGGGGAGGGGGTTTTTAGCGCAGCACTGGAATATGAGCCTGCTTTGATAGAGATTGGAGTGGAAAAAAAAGTGATCATTGCAACACCGATCACTCTAATTGCGTTGCTGAGAGCAATAGCGTATGGATGGAAGCAAGAGATGATAGCTGAAAACGCAAAGAAAATCAGTGAACTAGGTCATATTTTATATGAGCGCATTTGCACAATGGGTGAAAACTTTGATAATTTGCGCAGGAGCTTAAAAAGTGCTGTTGATCATTATAATAAAACTGCTGGCTCTCTTGAAGCAAGGGTGTTTCCTGCTGCTCGAGAATTCAATAAGCTTGGTATACATGCAAAAAATAAAAGTTTAAGTGCTGCAAAGGAATTAGAGTCTTTACCACGCAGTTTACATACTGAGGAGCTGAAAGTAGATTAGGCATCTTAACAGGGAATGTTCAAAAAAGTGTGTCAAACCAAAAAA
>NZ_CP011148.1:240506-246397 GCF_001758565.1 Wolbachia endosymbiont of Drosophila incompta
CCGATCTATTGAGTGTTACGCCAACTTTATCCGCTAAATCTTTTTGAGTATATCTTCTTATTAGCCTCCATTCTCTTATTCTTTGCCCTATTCTGTAGTATATAGAATCAGTGCAGATTTCTCTCTCTTTATTATCATACTCGTAAATAGATAAGCCCGTTGCTTGGGAAATTATGTCAACTGAAACTCCTTCTTTAACTAGATTTTTTGCTACCTCTAATCTTGCCTCTTCTTGATTAATTTTCTGCTAATATGAACAAACCTGACTAATGAAGGTACTATTTTGCCTAACTTTTGATTCTCGTATATTTTTGTTAAATAGAATATTTCTTCGTCTTCATCTTTATACTCTCTTACTACTACTGATTCAGGTAGTAGATCTGTAACACTAACCGATAGTTCTTTTGCTATTGTATATAATACTTCAATTGGAATAGAAATGTACCCATTTTCATAGCTGTTTACTTCTTTGTATGTTAAACCTATTTGGCTTGCTAATCCTATTTGAGTATGCCCTCGCATTAACCTACAATTTTCTATTTTTTGCCCTATTCCATAACTAACATTGCTTGCAGAAACAAACATATATCCTCCATTTAAGAAAAAAACTTTATTGCTATAATTTTTTCACGAGCTACCCATCCAAAACTATATCAACAGGTAAACCTACTGCTTGCAAAATAATATCAATAGAAATTCCCCCTTTTACTAGATCCTTTGCAACTTTAATCCTTTCTATCTCTCTCACTTTCTCCTCACAAATACGTATTCCCTCAAACAGAGATTTTATTAGTGCATTACGTAGTTCTTGGCTCTCAATTTCTTTGTATTCTTTAATTAAATCAGGCAGCTCATTTTCCACTCTACTACCTTCATCTTCCTCTGTTAGTAGATCTGTAATACTAATCGATAATGCTTCTGCTATCTCATATAATTTTCCCAGTGGAGTAGCTACGCGTCCTTGTTCATAGTTGCTTATTTCGCATGTTTAAAGAAGTAGACCCATTTCTCAGCCAAATCCTTTTGAGTATACTCTCTCACTAGCCTCCATTCTTTTATCTTTTTTCCTATTTGGCAGTATATAGAACCAACTTTTTCTTCAATACATTCATCAGCAGGCAGACCAATTGTTTTTGCAACAATATCAACAGAAACTCCTGCTTTAACCAAACCCTTTGCAATTTTTATTTTTTCTGATTTTTTACTACTTTTTTCACTAACTTTGACAAATTTAGTTAATAAACAAAACATCCTACGTAACTCCTGATCATTAATCTTTTTATATTCTCTTACTAGATTTAATATTTCTCCTTCCTCATTTTTAAAGCCGATTTTCTCCTTTGATGCAGTAATGAGATCGGTAATACTTACTGACAATGCACCTGCTATAGCGTACAACCTTTCGATTGAAATTATACGATTCCCTTTCTCATATTGCAGTATTACCCAGTATTTTACACCAATTTTCTCAGCTAAATCTTTCTGAGTATACCCCCTCTCTAACCTCCAACTTTTCACTTTTTCCCCTACTTCATAGTCTAGAATTTTTTCCACGCAAAGAACTATAGCTCAATTTTGTTAAGGCTCCAGATATAACGGTAAGAAAAAACCTCTGGAACCTTAAAGCTGGCTGTAGACGCATTAAAGTTCTCTAAAGGTTTCTTTACTACCTTCACGTATCCTATTCACCCACGAAGACGGAGACAATACTTCATCATTGCTAACTTCTTTTATAGCATACTTTTTACTCCATATGCCACATCTAGTGAAACTACCTCTCTCTACTGCTTCTTTAAGTTTTACTCCTCCAAAGAGACAGTTTTTTCCTATTTCTTCTCCTATTTTTTGTAATTCAGCCCACATTTCCTTGTTTTCTACTCTCAATTGTACTTGATCATATTTTTTTACATCGTGGTACAATATAATATTTAGCTTACCAATGCTTGTAGGAAATTCTAATATAATAGAGCTTTCATCTGACATATCGATATAGTTTCTTATACCTTCCTTCTCACTTTTAACCTCAACTGCATCATTGCCAATTTTTAAAATATTACTTCCTAATTCTCTCAGTATTTTGGCTACCTCTACCTTGCTATCATCAGAAAATTCTATATACGATGTTGTATTATCTATCTCAACATCTATTAATTCTCCTTCTTGCACAGCACTTTCACCAGCCTTCTCTAGTTCTTCTAGTCTCTTATCTATCTGTGGCTGAACTTCTGGCTGTAGCTCATTATAGATTTCACCTATTAGTTTATTCTGCAATAAAGTATCATGAAAATCTGCACCACTTAGCATTAATTTACGCATTATCTTTTTTCGATCAGTCTTATCAAATTTATGAAAATGTGTACCCAATACTACATACTCTGCAATGCTCCATTCCCCATCGTTATATGCATTTATTCTTGCTCCAGAGGCTAGTACTTGGTCTATAGTTTTGTGCAATTCTTTGCTTTATTTTTTGCAAAGATGAAGCAAATGGGTTTAACATTTCCGGATAATCTGCTTGATCACTCACAGGTTTTGTGCCATATATGTAATCAAGTCCTTTTCCGTAGTTGATTTTGTTTTCGCGAACGTTTTTGCTAGGAAAAGGCACCTCTCCAAGCTTTTTAGCCTTATTAATTTTGCTTACAAAGCTATTACAACTAAGACCACTTAATATTCCCGACTTATCGCTTGTAGAAGTGAGTTGCTGGCTAGTACGACCAATTCCTACAATAGCATTTAACATCTCACCTTTTGATAATTTATCAAGATCAACGTTTAACTCATAGATGCCTCCTTCCTTATCACCAAAAGGTACAATTATTTTATTAACCATATTAGCCTCCGCTATTAAATATACTTTCTAAGTGTATAACGAACTTTATTACTCAGTTGTTATACACTATATTACTTATTATAAATTATAGTGAGTAGATTTGCAAATATTTTCTGCTATAACAATCCACTTTCCTTAAAACTAAAATAGCCCCCACTTGTGATGATAATGTGGTCAAACAATTTAACGCTTACAGTACTACACGCTGCTGCTAGGCTCTTTGTTACTGCTTGATCTTCTTCTGACGGCTCTAAACTTCCTCCAGGGTGGTTGTGTGACATTATTATTAATGTTGCATTTTTTATTAATGCTTTTCTTATAATCTCCTTTATGTACACCGGTGCTTTTTCCATTTCACCAATATAGGATTCTTCTCCAACTAATTGGCGCCTTTTATTCAAGTACATTTAACCTCTTCTAAAGTAACTGGAAAAGATTCAGGCTTAGATTTACGTTGCACAGATATTCTTGGTGAAGTAGATCTTATTGGTCTGGTAGAGACTCATGACCTTGAAACCAGCGATTTGGTCTCATAACCATAGTCTCCCCAAAAGAACCGTGCTTGCGGATTTCCCGCACACGGCTCCACAATACAGCGTTCACACTAGTGCTCCTGTGTATAAAGAAACATATACCTTTGGTTTTGGTAATGGATTTACTTTTAAATAGTGTATAAATTGTTCCCAATCCATACTTTTCTTTTGACTACGTCGGTTTATCCACTTAAATGCTAACTTTGTTACCGGTCGATAGAATTGAATCAAACACCGATAATTTCCGCTAACTCCGAAGTAGCTATAGTGTCCTGTTAGTTTGGCTTTAAGTTTCTGCCACCAATCTTTGAGACAGATACGACTTCGTACCATCTTCAACCATTCTTTGATTTCTTTAATCTTTCTGGCTAGGCTTATTTTTGAAGTTTTCTGCTTCATCATAAGTTTACCATTACGACTTTTTCCACAATAATGTGTAAATCCTAGAAAGTTGAAGCTAGCCGTCCTACGTTTCTCTCTTTCTGCTTGATACCATTCTTTCTTACCAAACTTTACTATTTTTGTTTTATTTTCAGCTATTTCCAACCCAAATTTACTTAGTCTTTGTTTCAGTAATTCTAGAAATTCTTTTGCGTCTTCTTCCCTCTCGCAGCCAACTACAAAATCGTCGCAAAACCTTATTAGCTGTAAATATCCTCTGGCTTTTGGCTTAAATTTCTTTTCAAACCATAAGTCCAGCACATAGTGTAAGTATATATTAGCTAATACAGGGCTTACTATACCACCTTGTGGTGTGCCTTGATCGGTTGCTTTATAACATCCAACTTCGACTATTCCTGCCTTTAGAAATCGTTTTATTAACCACAATAAATTTGGGTCAGCTATTCGTTCCCTTAGACAATTCATTAGCCATTTATGTTGAACATTATCAAAGAACTTCTTGATATCCACTTCTACAATATAGTTAATTGGTTTGTGCATAACTGCTTTATCTAGAGCGTTTATCGCCTGATGACAATTTCTTCCTGGTCGAAATCCATACGAGCTGTCCATAAAGTTTGCTTCATAAATATTTTCTAATATCTTCTTTAGCATTACCTGTACCAACTTATCTTCCGTTGATGGTATTCCGAGACCGCGCTTCTCTTTGCTCCCGGCTTTGGGTATGTATACCCTTTTCACTGGTAGCGGTTGATATTGTTTTCTCTTCATACTATCCACTAGTGTTTTAAGTTTCTCTTCTAGATTTTCTCCATAAGCTTCCACTGTCACACGATCTATACCACAAGCCTTGTTGCGTTTTAGTTCCTTATAACACTCTGCAAGATTCTCTTCATTAATCAAATGAACTAATGATGTAAATTTTACTCGCTTATCTTGCTTAGCCCTTACTGCTATCTGGTTTAGTTTTCCTTGCATACTCCTCTAATCTCTGTTGTATTGGTATAGCAATCCCTATACCAGTCACTATATTGCTAACCGCTTCCCCTTGTATGTGGCTTTCCCACACTCCGAGTACTATCAGTTAGTCCGACTTCCTTTGCATCTTCCTCCAGTCCTCGCCTTTATTGACTTGTTCCAGAGTACCCTTACAGGAATACAAAGGATCTCCCAAGTTCACGTAAGGTCCATCTCAACACATGACGCGGCCTTCGATCCCGATGAGGTGAGTAATATCTTGCCTTAGCGTTATTACCCATGTTGCCTTCCACCAAATGTAAAGTGTCAGCCCCCATGACGCGTGAATTACGGGACTCAATACCTTCACTTTCGTTGCACCCTATGTTGTCCATTCCATTAGCTTTACTACGCTCGTTACCTTACGCAGCATAATGGTTTGTTCCAGGTTGCCGGCTAAGCTTTACCCGTGTTGGATTTTTACCAACTGTTCCTTACGCACTTCTTGGCGCACACAATTTATCACGTGCCGCATTTAAATTAAAACAAAAGGTGGTAAACAAGATGTCAAACACAGATAACTCAACTACAAGCTGGTTTTTGTTGTAGTTAGATAGTTATTTTCTCACTTTCTTTACTTGCTTTAATTAATTCATCAAAATCAGATTCATGTAATTTGTCCTGTATAACTCTGTACTTTTCGTATTCTCCTTCAGCCAGGGCTTTTGCAACTTCAGCACTAACTTTACCGGCATCTTTAAGTACTTCATAATCATTGAATAATAGAAATGCATCCAATTTTTCAGCCCAGTCTTGCATTTTCATCAGCCGATTCTTTTTTGCTTGAAGTTCTGCATAATCTAGATACATCGAAACAATGTGGTTTAGTTCACTTAGTTCTTCTTCAGTTAAGTAATTTTTCGCAATACTTACATCACTCTTGTGAATTTTTTTACCTGGACCATCTTTCCATGTAGTTAGCCCCATATGTGGTTTTTTGTGATCAACCCGAGAACATATCAACTCTGCTGCAGTTAAACCATAAATTGCCCAATATAATTTGTTTTGTACTTTTGCGTAAAATTGTTTTGTTATTTCTGAATTTGGATCGTAATCTGCAGAACATTCGGCATAAATGTCGGTAATCTTCTGGTAAAATCTACGTT
>NZ_CP011148.1:246433-246700 GCF_001758565.1 Wolbachia endosymbiont of Drosophila incompta
CATTGAAGTAGTCTTTGCCAAACTTTTTCCCGTTTTTTAGTCGTTCACTATCTAAAGCAAATCCTTTGATAATAAAATCCTTCAAAACTTTTGTAGCCCATACTCTGAATAATGTTGCTTTTTTAGAATTAACTCGATAACCAACAGCTATAATTGTATCTAAATTGTAAAGTTGTGTTGGGTAATTTTTACCGTCTGCAGCGGTTACCTCAAAAGTGGAAACAACTTCTTTTTCCTGTAATTCACCAGATTCAAATATGTTCTTGA
>NZ_CP011148.1:246721-247153 GCF_001758565.1 Wolbachia endosymbiont of Drosophila incompta
GTTGTACATCAAATAATTCAGCCATCCTTTTTTGCGTAAGCCAAAGATTTTCATCTCTGCATAAAACTTCAATTTCTATATTTCCACCTGGAGTAGTATAAAATACAATCTTATTCTCATCCATTATCTATCTCCTATAACTTACAAACAAACCATTGATCATCAATAGGAATTTAACCAATTAATTGTCTCTACTGCAACTAAATTCTTTAAAACGTCTTTAGAGGGCTATTATAACTTATTAATGAGCTGGATAGAGGGGAATATCTGTTTTATCAAAAATTCATGTGACCTCTTCTCAGCTCCAGTAAACAGTTATTTCCAAAATGGAAACAACTCAAATAGTAAGGTGTCTAGGAGGTCGGACTTCCGTTTAGCGGGTTCTTAAAGTTTAGGCTCTCTTTAATTTCTGAGCTGCATTCAAATTATTTT
>NZ_CP011148.1:247158-289296 GCF_001758565.1 Wolbachia endosymbiont of Drosophila incompta
TTTTTCAGAAAATCCCGGAAAAAGTGGTGAGAAATCCGGAGTATAGGGGCATTGAGTGTAGATGTGCTTCAAACACAAAAGTCGGCAAATAAACAGAGTAGAAAAGATTGAAGGAAGCAAAAGAAATTTAGGCTTTTGGTAAGTTACGTAATTGAGAATTTGTATTTTTTTAGATGAGGTAAAAACTTTGTTTTAAGGCTAGATGCAACTTTAGGGTACAAATACTACTATTACCAAAGAACGCATATAATACCCCTTAGAACTCGAATAAATGGCATTCTTAGCAATTCTATTACTGTATAGCAAACTCACAGGTGAGTTTAGCACGTTTTTTACGCTTTGCAAAGAAAAATTAAAAAAAAGTGANNNNTTTTTGTAAAATCGGTGAATATATATAATACCAAATCCTAACTAAGGTAGGTAGCATAAGATTCTTGTCATTGGCCAACAAAAACCCATTCATAGCATATTTTGAAGGAACCAGACGATATTTAGCGCTACTTATAGTTTTAAATAATAGCAAATGTCAATCCTCACACTCGACCTCGGCAAACAAACCGGCTGGGCTATTCTTACAGATGGAGTAACTCAAAGTGGGAGTGAAAGTTTTCATGGTAATCGTTTCAGCGGAGGTGGAATGGCTTTGTTGCATCGCTACTTATGAAAGGCTAACTATAGTTAGGATTATAAGCAACCTATTGAAAATCTTGTTTTTTTGCAATCAATCTGATCAAATTTAAGAATAGTAATTTGTTATTTATATTAATAAATTTAATTCTATTGAAAATAGCTAAAGCATTGAAATTCTTGAATTTTAGCCAGATTAGTGAGTGGTAGTGAAATTTCTTTTACTCAAATTTAGGTATTCACTGACCGTTCTTGTTATAAATACCAGAATAATAAGCTACTGATATTCGCTATCTTTTTTATCTTTAATCCATCATAGCTAGTGATGCAACAAAGCCAGGTGGAATGCACTTCTTAAATTTTCGTAGGTGGCTCAATGAGATGAGGGAAAGATTTTCAGATATTGAAGCAGTGTATTTTGAAGAAGTAAGAAGACACCTTGGAACTGATGCTGCTCATTGCTAAGGAGGCTTTCTAGCTCATTTAACAGCTTGGTGCGAGGAAAACAATATACCTTATCAAGGTGTACCTGTCAAGACGATAAAACGCTTTATCACCGGTAAGGGTAATGCAAGTAAAAGTGAAGTTATTGAAGCTGTGAAGGGAAAAGGGTTTATTCCTCAAGATGACAATGAGGGGGATGCTTTGGCGTTGATGTTCTATGTTAATAATTTTAGTAAAGATTTTAACATGCTAGATAGCACATAGGAAGTGGGTCCTTCCAGCCAGCAAGGCTGATTTGGGAGCGAAACCCCGGACCTTCTCCAGCGTCAGACGTTTTTTAATTATTAACTTTTTGTTAAGAATTTAAACATAGCAATTTAATACACTAATATGAACTTAGCAACACACTACTATCCTATTGAAAATCTTGTCGAATATGATCGCAACCCTCGCAAGAATGACGATGTAGTAAACAGAATGTGCGCCTCTATTCGGGAATTTGGGTTTCGTATTCCAATAGTTGCAAAAAGCGATGGCACTGTGGTTGATGGTCATTTACGCCTCAAAGCAGCAAGAAAACTGGGTATGGAAAGTATTCCAGTAGTCCTCAGTGATAACTTAAGTGAAGCCCAAACCAAAGCTTTTCGGTTACTAGCAAATCAATCAGCTAACTGGGCAAAGTGGGACGATGATCTTTTGAAGTTGGAAATTCAAGAGTTAGAAGATTTGCAGTTTGACCTAAAAATGACTGGATTTGAGCTGGAAAAGGTTCAACGTTTTCTTGATGATTTAGATGGAGAAAACAGTGAAAAAGAAGATTTTTCCGACTTAGCCGGTGATAGCAAAAAGGTAAAAATAACAAAACCAGGGGATCTATGGATTTTAGGTGGTCATCGAATCTACTGTGGTGATAGTTGTCTGGTTGAATCATTTAAAGCGGTATTAGACGATAAAATGGCAGATATTACCGTGTGTGACCCTCCGTATAACGTAGCATATGGTGACAGTCAGGAAAGAGAAGACAAAAAAATACTAAACGATGATCAAGGTGAAAAATACGAACTTTTTCTGTATGACATTTGTTCTCACGTTTTAGCGTACACCAAAGGTGCAATTTACATCTGTGCATCATCATCCGAGCTGGCAACGCTGCAAAAGGTATTTGAAGAAGCAGGTGGTCGTTGGTCGACATTTATAATTTGGGCAAAGAATCATCTTACGCTAGGAAGATCTGATTATCAAAGACAATACGAAACAATACTCTACGGTTGGAAAAATGGCAATAAGCGTGAGTGGCATGGAGGACGTAATCAAAGTGATCTCTGGTTTTACGATAAGCCAACGTACAACTCACTGCACCCAACGATGAAACCAGTGGAGTTAATAGAGAGAGCGATAGTAAACAGCAGTAGACCAGGGGACATAGTTCTTGATCCATTTAGCGGGTCTGGGAGTACGTTGATTGCATGTGAGAGGACAGGAAGAATCTGTAGAACGATAGAGCTAGATCCTACGTTTGTAGATGTGACCATAAAACGTTGGCAAGTATACACGGGAAGAGAAGCGATACTTTCCAATACTGGCAAAACCTTTGCCCAAATTCAAGAAGAAAAACGGTAAAAGAAGGGAGAAAAAAGTGGAAGGAGGAAAAATCACGCAGACGGAATGGGCAAGAGAACTAGGAGTTTCAAAGCAATACGTCTGTTACTTAGTAAAGAAAGGAATAGTTGAGCTGGAGGATGGTTTGATTGACCGAGAACAAGCAAATGAAGCGGTGGCAGCAATACGAGATCCAAGTCAACCACTGAGGAGAAAAAATCCAGAAGGTGAAGAAGTGGGAAATAATAAACTTTCCATGATGTTGCTAAAAACGCGGATAAAAAATGAGATGGAGCGGGGAAGACTGCTCGAGGCAAAAGCAAAAGCTGAGATTGGTGAACTTATCTCAGTAGAAGAAGTAAAGACTGAAGCATTTAATGTTGCAAGAGTTGTCCGTAATAATTTGCTTAACATTCCAGATAGGGTTTCAGCGTTACTAGCATCGATAAATGACACAGAGAAGATCCATGAGACACTGACTGAGGAAATCAGAACAGCTTTAGAAGAGCTGACACGAAGTGTATTTTAATGACTACATATAAATTACTGAAAAAGCGTCTTATCGCCTTGGTGAGCCTAATTCACATATTAGTTGCAATAATGATTTTAAGTAAAGCGTCAGCAGATACTTATTGTAGAGGGAAAATACCTTTTTCTCTTAGCTGTGTAAAAGTATAAAAATTGCAGCAGATGGCATTATGATATATAGCAGTAGCTTTTATACAGGGTTAAAGCCAGATCCACTGCTCAAAGTATCAGAGTGGGCAGATAGAAATCGTCAACTTTCAACGATAGCATCATCAGAGCCGGGGAAATGGAGAACAGAGAGAACGCCGTACCTTAAGGAAATAATGGATTCACTATCTTCGTCTTCACCGGCCGAAAAAGTGGTATTCATGAAAGGAGCGCAGATAGGCGGAACAGAAGCTGGGAATAACTGGATAGGATATATAATCGACCAAACACCAGGCCCTATGCTGGTAGTACAGCCAACAGTAGAAATGGGCAAGCGTTGGTCAAAGGGAAGATTTGCGCCGCTCATTGAAGATACGCCATGTTTAAGGAGTAAAATAAAAGACCCAAGGTCGAGAGATTCAGGCAACACTGTACAAAGTAAGGAATTTCCCGGAGGAACGGTAGTAGTAACAGGTGCCAACAGTCCAGTGGGTTTACGTTCAATGCCGGTAAGATATCTTTTTTTAGATGAAGTAGATGCATATCCAGGAGATTCAGGAGGAGAAGGAGATCCAGTTTTACTCAGCATAGCCCGAACTAATACATTTACGCGGAGAAAAATATTCTTAGTTTTAACACCAACGGTTCACGGAATAAGCAGAATAGAGAAGGAATTTGAGAGTTCAGACAAACGATACTTTTTTGTACCTTGTCCACATTGTGATCACTATCAGGTGCTGAAATGGTCACAGATAAAGTGGAAAGATAAAGATCCCTCAACAGCCCATTATGTGTGTATAGAATGCAGCGGCAAAATAGAAAACCATCAAAAAACAGAGATGCTAGCTAGAGGTGAATGGAGAGCAACTAGGAAGGAGGGAAAAAAAGAGGCAAAAATAGGGTTTCATTTATCGAGCTTGTATAGCCCAGTTGGTTGGTATAGTTGGAAACAAGCAGTGGAAGATTATCTGCATGCAAAGGAAAATGAACAATTACTAAAAGTTTGGATAAATACAACACTCGGAGAAACCTGGGTAGATAAGGGAGAAGTACCAGACTGGAAGCAACTATTTGAGCGTCGAGAAAATTTTCCGATAGGCATGGTGCCAAAAGGTGGAAAAATAGTGTTAACGGCAGGGATTGATGTACAAAAAGACCGCTTAGAAGCAGAAGTAGTAGCATGGGGTATGGGTCGTGAGAGTTGGTCAATAGACTATCAGGTATTAGAAGGTGATACTGGAAGTGGAGAAGTATGGGGGAAACTGTCAGAGCTCTTGAATCATCATTTTATCGGTGAAAATGGGCTTGAATACATGATAAGTATGATGGCGGTAGATGCTGGGTATGCAACACAGGAGGTATACAATTGGGTAAGAAGTCATCAAGGATCGGGAAGAGTAATGGCAGTGAAAGGGGCAAACAAAGCCCTAGTGCCGCTTAACAGCCCAAGTAGAGTAGATGTAACAGTTGGCGGACAAAAGCTAAAAAGAGGAATAAAGCTCTGGCCAGTTGGAGTATCGATATTAAAGTCAGAATTGTTTCAGTTGCTGAATGTTTTAACAGAAGGGGCGCCGGGATATTGTCATTTTCCCGAATATCCACCTGAATATTTTAAGCAGCTAACCGCAGAGCAACTAATTACCAAAGTAGTAAAAGGATATACCAAACAAGAGTGGCAAAAGATAAGAGACCGAAATGAAGTATTAGATTGCAGAGTTTACGCAAGAGCAGCGTCTATTGCCCTGGGGATTGATCGTTGGCCAGAGAGTAAGTGGGAGAGTTTAGTAGGTGAAAAAGCTAAAAAGTCAAAAAAAGTGAGAAGAAGTCAATGGTTGAGTGAGCAAAGTTGATGTACAACCAAGAATATTTAACTCAAGTAAAAGAAGCGATAAAGAAGCTACAGAGCGGGGAAAGAGTAGTATCGATTGCATATGGCGATCACGTGGTTAGGTACGGAGAAGTGCAGATAAATGACCTCTTGAGCTTAAGACAACGCATTAAAGCTGAGCTGAAAGTTGCAGGTGTGAAGAGAAAGATTGTTATTTCAACGAATAAAGGAATTGACAAGTGAAAATGTAATACTGTACGTTAGATAATTTATAAATATAGGGGTAACATGATAGGAAATGTAGAAAGATTGCAAAGAGAACTACTTGAAGAAATGGGGTCTATTTCTTTGGGGAGTAGTAATACAAGGGCATTAGAGATTGTCAATCAATTAGGAGAAGATCACATTAATGATACTATTATGACCCTTGATGGCAGGCAGTTTACAGCTTTAGATTGTGCAATTATGTTTGACAGTCAAGGTAATAATCCAAGAATAAATGAAAGGCCGAGAATAAATAACAATGCATTTAGAGAATTAGAAGGTGCTATTAGGAGTGCTGGAGGAAGAACATCAGAAGAATTGGGTAGAAGACAAGATATTCCTTATGATCGAGAAAGCTTTAATGAGCAAGTGAGTACGTTTTTAACAGACGTTACTATAGAGCATGTTATGGCAGGGAGACTACATCTAATGGTTTAAATTGAATGCGGAAAAAATTATCCTAACGGAAAAAAGCTGAGGAAATTGGTTAACCAATTGTTAAGTATTTAAAGGAGATCCGGGACGTAAAGAGGAGAGTTGTGATTTCGACGAACAAAGGGATTGTATAAAGAAATACTTATTGAAAAATTAAAAGAGATACTGTATAATTAGTGTAACATCTAGGTTTGGTTAAACATATGGTAAACTCAAGAGTTAATGTAACCTTCAATCCAAAAACTTCACAGCATCTTATTGAACTAGCTAAAGCAACTAAGCAGTCTGTTCAAAAATTAACAGAAAAGCTAATCAAAGAAGCAATTGAGCTTGAAGCAGAAGACATTGCGTTTTCCAAAATTGTTAGGGAGCTTGATGCTGACGATTCAGAAGAAGTAGAGGATAGTGAAGACATCTGGAAATAAGCGGTACACTATAAAATACCTTAAGCATGTTCTTAAAAGGAATTTGCCCTCCTTACCAGAAGCTATAAAGCCAAAAATTAAAGATGCAATAAGAGAGTATCTTGCAACTGATCCCATTGGTAATGGTGTATTGCTACGTAATAGATTAAAAGGACACAGAAGAATAAGAGTTGATGATTATCGTGTCGTCTATCGTGTAAATACTGCAGAACGTAAAGTAACTATTGTTTCAATAGGACACAGGGACAACATTTACAAGCAGGCAATATTAGATCTACTAAAACATTAAGAAAAGACATTTGTGCAGGAATCTCTTGCATAAATAGAAAATGTCAACAGCTTGTTTTCTCCAGCAGCTTGACGTAATTTTAAATAGCGCAACAATTTATTGCCCAATTAATAGTCTAAATGTTACTCAAATCATTCAAACAATTATTCCGCAAACCAAAAATCAAGAGCTCAGCCTGGGATGCGTCAGGCTCAGGAAGAAGATTATTGCACTTTCAACCAGAAGTAGGAAGTATAAATAGCTTACTTTCCCAGAGCCTTGAACACCTGCGTAGTCGGTCACGTGACATGGTAAGAAAGAACTCCTATGCGGCAAACATAATCGATACGATAGTGAGTAATTGCGTTGGAACGGGAATAAAACCGCAATCAAAAGCCAAGGATGGAGAATTTCGGAAAAAAGTGCAAGAATTATGGCTGAGATGGACAGATGAAGCAGACAGTAGTGGAGTAAGTGATTTTATGGGTTACAAGCTTTGGTTTGTAGGAGCATGATAGAAGGAGGAGAATGTTTTGTAAGACTTCGAACAAGAAAACGAGAAGATGGTCTTTGTGTGCCGTTGCAATTACAAGTACTTGAGTCAGAGCATTTAGACAATAAGAGCAATCAAACCCTTGCCAATGGTAATGTAATTAGAAACGGGATTGAATTTAACCGACTTGGGCAAAGAGAAGCGTATTACCTTTTTCGAGAACATCCGGGTGAAGGCTCGTTTGGAGAATCAGTTAGAGTGCCAGCAAACGATGTTTTACATATCTATAGACCACTAAGACCTGGGCAGATTCGAGGAGTACCATGGTTGTCCAGTGTACTGTTAAAGCTCTATGAACTTGATCAATACGATGATGCGGAATTAGTCAGAAAAAAGACTGCAGCAATGTTTGCGGGATTTATTACCAGACTTGATCCTGAAGCAAACATCATGGGAGAAGGAGAGAGTAATGAACATGGAGTAGCGCTGTCTGGCTTAGAACCTGGGACTATGCAATTACTTGATCCCGGAGAAGATATTAAGTTCTCGGAACCATCAGACGTTGGGGGAAGTTATGAAGCATTCATGAAACAGCAGCTTAGGGCAATAGCAGTAGGCACAGGGATAACTTACGAGCAGCTAACAGGAGATCTAAGTGGTGTCAATTATTCATCAATAAGAGCTGGGTTAATAGAGTTTCGTAGGAAGTGCGCGATGTTACAGCATAACGTGGTAGTATTTCAGCTTTGCCGGCCAGTATGGAATAGGTGGCTAGAATTAGCACTACTCTCTGGAGAACTGGACATAGGTGAAAATTGGGCAAAAGAAACAGCAAAAGAGGTAAAATGGATACCGCAAGGGTGTGCTTACGTAGATCCACTAAAAGACCAGCAAGCACAGCAAATGGCAGTAAGAAATGGATTTAAGAGTCGATCGGAAGTGGTTTCAGAACTAGGTTATGATGTAGAAGAAATAGACCAAGAAATTGCTGAGGATCAAAGACGTGCGAGTGAACTGGGCTTAAGTTTTGATTCTGATGTGAATTCTAATGCTGAAATGATATAAAATTCTATTTCTATGACAAATGGGTTTTTATTGCCCCAGACACAAATAAAAAATTTTAAAAACATATGACGACACAAATAAATTGGATGAATAAGCCGATGATGATAGAGCAAAGGAGTTTTGAATTATTGTCATTACATGCTGGAAAACACCCTACGTTTAAAAACATAAAACACACTGCAGAAAACAACGTAGAAAAAATAGCAATAATACCAATACATGGAATTTTGACCAAGAAACCAGGAGCTTTTGATGACATGTTGGGACTGACATCATATGAGAAGATACGTGAAGAGATAGAAAAAGCTTTAATAGATGAAGAAGTAGAAACAATAATTTTGGACATAGACAGCCCTGGAGGGGAAGTAAACGGTTTATTCGACCTTTCTGATTTTATTTACGAAGCAAGGGGATTAAAAAAGATCGTAGCAATAGCAAATGATGATGCGTATTCTGCGGCGTATGCAATAGCGTCAAGTGCTGAAAAAGTATTGGTAACGAGGACTTCAGGAGTTGGAAGCATAGGAGTAATAGCAAGTCATATAGATCAAAGTGGGTTTGATGAAAAACAGGGGATAAAATATACCACAGTATTTGCAGGAAAGAGAAAAAACGATTTAAATCCGCATGAGCCGATAACATCAGAAAGTGTGGAAAGCTTACAAGATGAAGTAGACCGCCTATATGAGATGTTTGTCGAGCTTGTAGCAAGAAATAGGAATCTTTCCACGGAAAAAATCAAATCAACGGAAGCAGGGCTATATTTTGGTGAGAAAGCAATAGAGATTGGACTTGCTGATGAAGTGATAACATATTCTGAATTTATAGATAGGAGAAACAATATGAGTAAAGCTGAATTTAACTATAAGGGCCACACCATCGATGCTGATGAGTTAATGGAAGAATCAAAACGAATAGGTTATGAGAGGTGCCGCAAGGAAGTATTAGAGGTAATAAGATTGTGTAATTTGTCAAAGATGCCAGAGAAGATAGGAGAATTTATTGAGCAGGATGTAAACGCAAAACAAGCCCAAGAGATATTAATGTCGATACTGGCGGAGAGAACGAAGAAGACAGAGATACTGAGCACAATACCACAAAGTTCATCAGAAGATTTAATGATGCAGGTAGCAAGAACTCGAGCGCAATCTGGCATTTGAGAAATTTAGGTACCAGCAATTACAAATGCCGCGGTAAACAAGTCCGCCAGAATAGCCAATTATAAAGTTTTCACCGCGACGTATAGCAACTTTAAACACCGCGGTAAACAAATCTTGTAACCGCCGTATATAACACTAACAAAAGCGGCGGTAAAACAATTAAGGAGATGGTATGAATAGTTATTGCTTGGTTGGAAGCATGAGAAGATAATACCTTCTCAGAGTGGATAGGTGGCAGATTGAAAATGTTTGTGAGGCCCTTTCTGCTTTTTGCAGTATAGGAAAAAGACCTCGTGAAGGAGATTAATCGCCCCTGCCACCGAAAACCATCGTGCGGCCTATAAAATTTAGTGACCGCGTATAGGAGAATGGACCAACCGGTAATATTCTACTCTGATATGTTGGAGTATTCAATAAGGGAGAAGATTTATGCGTTACATAGGTGTTGATTTACATACTAATAGTTTCACTGCTTGCTACTTAGAACAGGAAAAACCAGAGTATATTAAAACGTTTCGCTTACAGGATTTAGGTAATTTTATCAAAAATCTTCAAGAAACAGATGAAGTAGCCTTAGAGGCAACGGGAAATAGCTGTTTCTTTTATGATGAAGTGTCACCTTACGTTAAGCGCGTTGTTGTGGTTGCTCCCTTGCAATTTGAAGTTATTCGTCGTTCTGTGAACAAAACAGATAAACATGATGCAAGAGCTATTGCTTTTTTTCTCAGCAAAGATATGTTGCCTGAAGCAAAATGCAAGAGCAAACAATGCCAACAGTTAGCTTCTCTTCTTAAAACAAGAGATCAGTTAGTAAAATCACGGGTATCTTTAATCAATAAAATACATGGACTTTTCAATTACCACGGAATAAAGATTAAAAAGGAAGTACTGACAATCAAAGCGGGATTTGAATGCTCTCTTGGTAAACATGATTGGAGTCACTTGGAAAAGGTTGAGATTGAAGTGATTAGCAGTAATCTGGAAGTCATTCGAGAAAGTCTCAAAAAACTTGAAAAGGAAATTATAGCTTTTGCTCAGCAGCTTCCTGGATTTAATAATCTCATCAGCATTAAAGGTATTGGTGCGATTTCTGCAGCAGTTTTTGTTGCAACAATTGGTGATATTAATGATTTTAGTAATCCTGAAAAACTTACAGCTTATTTTGGAGTTGTACCGCGAGTTTCTCAATCCAATCAACAATGCACAATTGGAAGAATTACTAAACGTGGATCAAAAATTGGGCGTACTTCTTTAGTACAGTGTACTTGGATTGCTATACGTTATAGTCCTTATCTGAAAAGTTTTTACGAGCGTGTGAAAAAAAGCGTGGTTCTGCTAAGGCTATTATTGCTACTGCTAGGAAGTTTCTCACAACTATTTTCTATACTCTTAAAAACAACTGGATTTTCAAAGATTTTACAAAATATGAAATTTCTTATTGACAACAATCATAGGAGAAACATTTATGAGTTGTATAACCGAACAAAATAACCTTGGTGACCTATTAAAGTATGAGGCATCAAATCTATACTCAAGAGACCAAATAACAGTAGCAAAGGGGCAAAACCTAAGCTTGGGTACTGTAGTTGGCTGTAATATTGAAGATAATGTAATTAAGATTATCAATCCAACTGCAACAGATGGTACGCAAACAGCTATAGGAGTGATAGCAAGTGATGTAAACGTGAAAGAAAATACCAAAGCAGTAATCATTACACGTATAGCAATGCTAGCAGATCATGCAGTTGTGTGGCCAGCAAATATAACAGAAGAGCAGAAAGCTGCAGCAATAAAGCAACTTGAAGCACGAGGCATCATTATCCGCAAAGGGGTTTAGAAGCCCAGCAAACATCTTAATCATTCGCAAAGGGCTTAAAAGCCAACAAACATCTACAGCATTAAAGGGGAAAAAACATGCAAAATCCATTTACAAATTCAGCATTTAGTATGACGGAATTAACTAAAGCAATAAACATATTGCCGATAAATTATGGTCGAACAGAAAGCTTAAATTTATTTCCAAGTAGATCGGTAAGATTCCGACATATTACGATAGAAGAGCAAAACGGTGTTTTGAGCCTATTACCAACGCAAGTTCCCGGAGCACCAGCAACAGTGGGAAAACGTGGAAAACGAAAAATAAGAACGTTTACGATACCACATATTCCCCATGATGACGTAGTGTTACCTGAGGAAGTGCAAGGGATAAGGGCATTTGGGTCAGAGAATGAACTGAAAGCGTTGGCTAACGTGGTAACAGATCATCTGGAATTGATGAGGAACAAGCACGCGATAACGTTAGAACATTTGCGAATGGGGGCGTTGAAAGGGATTATTCTGGACGCTGATGGCAGTGAATTGTTAAATCTTTACAACGAATTTGAAATTACGCCAAAAGTAGTAAATTTTGCACTGGGAATAGCAACAACAGATGTAAAGCGTAAGTGTATGGAAGTACTCCGGCATATAGAAGATAATCTAAGTGGTGAATATATGACAGGAGTACATGCTTTGGTAAGCCCTGAATTTTTTGATGCATTAACTTCGCATAGTAAAGTAAAAGAAGCATATGAAAGATGGCAAGAAGGAGCAGCGCTTCGGAATGATATGAGATCAGGATTTACGTTTTGTGGAATAACATTTGAGGAATACAGAGGACAAGCAACTGATCCTGAAGGAACCGTGAGAAGATTTATTGAGAAAGATACAGGTCACTGTTTTCCACTTGGTACAGCAAGCACATTTACTACTTACTTTGCGCCAGCGGACTTTAATGAAACGGTAAATACACTAGGACAACCGCTCTATGCAAAACAAGAGCCAAGAAGATTTGATAGAGGGACTGACCTTCATACCCAATCAAACCCTCTACCAATGTGCCATCGACCAGGTATACTTGTAAAACTTGCTGCATAACAGGTGAGGTAAAGCTAAGTGCAGATTGTTTTTAATACCCCGAACAGGAAGCATTATATCAACTAAAGAATAAAAAGCAACTAAAAAATTATGTTTAGAGATATTAAAAGATTATTTGCAGATTGTTTTGCACATCTAGGGCAGCAAGCGTTGTATGAATCAAAGGATAAGTCATATATGGTGCAAATATTAAAACAACAGCCAGATAAATTATACGAGATTGGTGAAGGACAATTTGTAGGGGAGATATTGATTTTGGAGGTGAGTATATTCGATGTATTGCAGCCAGTAGTAGATACCGTCTTGCAAGTCAACAAAAAAATTACAAAAATTGTTCAAGCTGTATCATAAAATTAAAAAATACTTCCAATTCACATTTTGTGTAACGGTACACAGATTATAGTTAGTGAATATGTTGATAAGTAAATTTCCGCTTTTTTGTACGTATAAAATTAATTTACTTATCAACATATTCACTAACCAGTTACAAAATTTGTGTAAGATACTATTTTACATAATTGGAGCGTTTTTTGATTTTAAAGCACTAAACTTTCAGCCAAACTCCTAGCTCTGTAGTTTTTGATATGATCTGGATCAAAAGCCTTCTTTGACCTTAAAACACCAAAAACAATATGGAGTAACTTACGCATTGCAGCTCCCACAATGGCCATGTTATGCTTGCCTTTCTCTTTTAACCTTTTGCAAAAAGTCATAATAGTAGGATTATGATTCTTAGCTACTATGGCAGGAAAGTACATTGCCTTACATAATGTTCGTGAACCGGATTTACTTAATCTGGGCTTGGCATGTACAGACGTACCTGACGTTATATTTCGTGGTATAGCTCCAGCATATGCTGCCAATTGCCTGGCATCCTTGAAAGCTTTTATGTTAGGAACTTCAGCCAAAATAGCTACTGCTGATTCTTCTCCTATTCCTGGAATGGTCAATAGAAGTTGAAAATTTTCCAACAATTCTTTGTGTTTATTTAATAGTTCACGTAAGGAGTTTTTTATTCTTTCTATTTTTTGTTTTATGTTCATTGCAAGGTCTTCCCAAGCATTTGCAACTTCTTTAGGCAGTCTCTCTTTTTTTTCTAAGTGGTTATTTACTAATGTCAATTCATCTTTTAACGCAGCCGAGCAACGATAAAGATGCTTTAATTTCTTTAACTCAGGAGAAGGTGGTGCCCAACGAATAGGTTCCTGTCTTTGGCAATAATCGGCAATTATCTCTGCATCAGTCTGATCATTCTTTTGTCGTATAAGCTTACTTTTTGCATAAAATCTTATACAAGCTGGATTAACAACACTCACAAAATGTCCAGTATTGTGTAGAAATTCAGCTAAGGCTTCACTATAACAACCAGTAGCTTCCATGCAGGCTTTTACTTGTTCTACATTATGCTTTTGTAGAAAGCTCAGTAAACCTTGAAACCCATGATCATTATTCTTGAAACTCCTTTTCCTGGTTTCACGTTTTCCTTTGTTGCTTATGAATGAAAGAGAAACATCAAAGCGATCTTTTGATATGTCTATACCCAAAAAGTTGTTGATCATATATAACTCCATACGTTACTATTAAAATGAAAAGTAAGGCTAACCTTGTGGATACAGAATTATAACCATTTAGGTCTTTCTACGATACCGTTCAGCCTATACTTTTGAGAAGGGAACTCTTGTCTACCACACAGATTTTATATCTAAGGAGATATTCAAAGTTCTTCCCTTCTCCACCTAATGCTTAAGCTTAAAACATCAGATGCTTTTGACAAGATACAAGGAGATATCTTTATTATTGATAAGCGTAAGTACAAAGTATATGCACCACCACTTAGGGACAATTCGGGAATGCTATGGAAAATTCAAGCGTCAGGGGTGTAGATGCGTATTAACATCGAAGTCACCGGTAGTATTATACAAAGTATAGATGCTGAAAGGAAAAAAGTGGAAAAAGCAACGGTGAGGGCACTAAACAAAACAGCACTATGGGTAAGGTCACAAACTGTCAAACAAGTTAGCGAAGAAAAACAAATACCAAAAAAAGCAATGAGAAAAAAGTTAAGTGTGGATAAAGCAAATAGAAAGCGCTTATGGTCAGTAGTAAAGCTCAGTTCGCAGTGGATAGGAGTAGCAAAACTTGGGAGTATAAAACAGACAAAGATAGGAGCAAAAGTAGGAAGCCGTACGTATGAAGGAGCATTTATAGCAACAATGAAAAATGGTCATATAGGAATCTTCAGACGAAGGTATACCACGTCTTTGCCAATAGATGAAATTAAAATAAATACCCATGCTCGGGAAACAATGAAAGAGTTAGTCTCTAATGAAGTAGAGAGAGTATTTGAGAAGTATTTTGACCATGAACTTAATTTTATTTAAGAGCGTATGTTTTGGAGAGATCTACATCAGAAGATTTGTAAAACGCTAAAAGAAGAAATCCCAGCAATACAAACGTGCGAAGTGTATCCAGCAATACGTAGGGAAATAATAGCGCCAGCAGCATTTGTAGAGCTTGCAAGTTTAGATACCAGGGAAAGATCCGGGGACTGAGGAATTAGCGTTGAGGGCAAGATTTGAGGTAAGAGTGGTAGTTGATGGAACAGTTGAGGATTCTCAGGTAGTGGTAAGGTCACTGGCAGCGGAAATTGCAAGGGTAGTGAATAAGAATACTTGGGACGTGGAAAATGTTTCAGCAGGTGAATTTATATCAGCAGGAGGGGATGATTTTAAACCAGAGTTGGATGCATATTTGGTGTGGTTGGTCGAATGGGTTCACGAGCTACATACAGGTCAATCAATGTGGTTAGAAACTGGTATCATACCACATACAATAAGTGTTGGCGAAAATGTTAGAGCATAATTTTGCAATTTCAGAGCTGAATAGGAAGTTAGCGAACATTATTCGTATAGGTCTAGTTAAAGAAGTAGATTATGAAAAAGCAAGAGTGCGGGTAAAAATAGGGGAATTTTTAACGGATTGGCTTCCGTGGGTAACGGCAAGAGCAGGAGAAGATAGAAGTTGGTTTGCGCCGAATATTGATGAGCAAGTAATAGTATTATCGCCATATGGAGAGTTGTCATTAGGGGTAGTATTACCAGCAATATATCAGGAGAAATATCCCCCTCCGGAGAATAAAAAGGAAATAAATAGTGTAAAATTTCAAGATGGGACAAAGTTATCATATGAGCAAGAAAAGCACCATCTTAAGATAGATGTAGTGGATAAAATAACGTTGAAAGTAGGAGAATCAAGTATGAAGATTACCAAGAGAGGCATAAAACTCAAAGCAAAGAGAATCGACCTTAATTAAGTATGGCTAAAGCTGTGGTTTGTATAGGGGATTATTGCAGTGGAATACCAGCACATGTTTGTATGAGTGGAAGCAGCGATGTTTTTGTAAACGGTAGATCTGTGTGTCGAAAAGGAGATATCTTAACTCTAGGGGAGAAACTAACTCCGGGATCAAATAGCGTATTTGTTAATGATATTGGCATAACAAGAACAGGTGACTTGGTATCGTGTGGTTTTCATGTGATGGGTGATAGCAAAAATGTATTTGCAGAATGAGAGGCATGAATGCTAGCACGGGAAAGGAATTGGAAGGATTAAACCATCTAAAGCAATCGATAGTTGACATACTGACCACGCCGATAGGATCACGTGTTATGCGAAGGGATTATGGGTCAAGACTACTTGAATTAGTAGATAAGCCAATTAATAGGGATTTAACTTTGGAAATCTATGCAGCAGTAGCAGAAGCTCTACAAAAGTTGGAGCAAAGATTTAAGTTAGAAAAAGTAAAAATTACAGAAGTGAAAGAAGGAAAGGTCAATATTTCATTAGATGGTATTTATCTACCAAATGGGAAAAATATTCATTTTGATGGGATTATGGTATAGAGATGGAGCAGCCAAATATTATCGAACCACTGAACTTTGAAGAGATTTTTTCCCGGATGAAAGAAGAATTAGTAAGTCGTGATGAAAGTTTTACGGCATTAGTAGAAAGTGACCCAGCAATAAAGATTTTAGAGGTAGCAGCATGGCGAGAACTTTTGCTGAGAGAAAGAATAAACGAAGCGGCAAGGAGCAACTTACTGAAGTTTGCAAGGGGGGAAGAACTTGATAATTTAGCTGAGTTTTATGGAGCAGAGAGGCAAGATGGAGAAGAAGATGAACGATTTAGAAAAAGAATCAAGGCAAAAATAAAAGGCTGGTCAACTGGAGGAAGTCAAGAACATTATCGATATCATGCACTCTCAGCAGATAGAAGAGTAAAGGATGCGCTGGTTGAATCAAAAGTGCCAGGGAGTGTAGAGATCTCGATTTTATCCACGGAGTTATCCACAAATGGCATAGCATCTGAAGAACTACTTGATATTGTAAGAAAGCGAGTCACCAGGGATGATATAAGGGTATTGACAGATACGATAACAGTAGTTGGTTGCAATATTATTGAAATAGATATCCACAGCAAAATTAGCATTAAAAGACCGGATATTATTGAAACGGTGAAGAAGAAATTTATCGAAAAATTTGAAGCAACGAAAAGATTGGGATGGAAGGTGACAAAATCATGGATCATAGCAAATCTATTTGTAAAAGGGGTAGAAAACGTGGAATTAATAGAGCCAAGAAAAGATGTTGTGGTACTGGGGAATGAGTGCGTTTGTTTAGGCAAGCTAGAAATCGAATTAATGGGCAAAAGCTAATGTTACTTCCACCTAATAGCACAAAAGAAGAAAGAGCCATAGTAGAGGCTATCGATTACAAAGTTGATCCAAGCAGGATAAAAGGATTTAAGTTTAATTCTAAAGATGAAATACTACCGTGGATAATAGAAGAATATGGATTGGGGGAAATTCTGCGTTGGGTAAAAGACAAAGGAAAGGCGATAAGAGAAGGAATAAAATTTCAAAGACTGCGTGGCACACCTGCCTCACTGAAAATAGCATTAAAGTGGGCAAATATAGAAGATATTACGATCATTGAAGAGCCACCCGGTAAACACTTTTTTGAGTTGCAGGTAGGGATAAGAGATGTTCCGAACGACTTCTTCGTGGATGCAGTAGTAGAACTAGCAAAACTATCATTGCCAGCAAGATCGAGGCTAATGAGGCTTTTCAATGACCACTATAATATTGGAAGATTTATTTTAGATGAAAGCTTTTTTGGCAGCTTATTATCAGACTACTCTGGTACAAAGATCGAAAAAGATGGACCAGTGTTATCATTTGGGAGAGTAAATTTTTTCAGGTCTAGTGGTCCAGTTGTTAGGATTATAGAGAACTATCTACGCAATCATTATGAACAAGCTTTGAGCAATGATATATATCGCCTAGATGTAGCAATACTTGGAGAAACCGAGCCTCATACTAAGAACTATAACGGTATTTATGAAAGGAATCATGTGTGGTATAACTTCAAAGCGCTATATCCGCTACCACAGAGCTTATTACCGGCAATTAAGTTTGCTAAGGCACAAATAGTATTATCAGATAGCTGGAACTTAGGGGAAATAAACGCATGTTTTCCGGTTACTAGTATAGAAGAGGAAGGGGATAAATTTTTATTGGGAAGTAGCAAACTATCTGAACAACTGTGGAATTTAAAATATAAACCAGTTTTAGAAAGGTTTAGCGTTACTCACCACTACAAGGTAGAAGATTTTACCAACCAGAAAGTTATAAGATTTGGTTTAGCAGAACACAATGTTCATTTTGAAAGCGATTTAGATTCAGAGCAAAAGGATTCAATACATGAGTTAGAAAGGTACATTTTAGTGTTTTACCCAGGTGTACTAACATGGCACGAACATCGACATTTGAACAGAAGTTGGGAAGAAAAACAGGTCGTATGTTTAATGAGTTAAATACATATACTTATATCTTCATACACTACATTAATATTCGGTAAAAATGTGTGTTTTTTGAAAAAAAGAAGTTGCTTTTCCATGCCAAAACACCTATAAATTAGGTAGGTGTAGGTAAACAAAAAAGATTTACCAAACGCTAGAAGTTAGGAAGTTTTATAGTGAGGTACATCATGTGGATTAGTCAAGAAGAAAGGGATGATTTTAATGAATTATTTCAAGAGTTGCTTGCAGGCAAATTGTCTAAAAAGCATATAAATAGAAAAAATGAAAACGGTGAAACAATGTTGCACCGAGCAGCAAAAATGTCGACGAGAAAAAAAGTAAACTGGCTGATATGGGAAGGAGCAGATGTAGATGCAAGAGATAACGAAGGTTATACACCACTGCACTCAGCAGCGCTTGGAATGCGTCTGGAAAACGTAAAAGAATTAATAGAAGCCAGAGCAGATATAAACGCAACCGAAGAAGATGGAAATACGGCACTACATCTAGCGTGTATGGTAGGTGGAAAAAAGATAGTAGAAGAGTTAATAAAAGCAGGGGCAGAAATAAACCTGGTAAGTATATCAGGATTTAGCCCAATGTATTACGCAAGTGATGAAGAGACAAGGGAGGTATTAAAGAAAAAAGGAGGAAAAATAGTGAACAAACAGAGGGAGTTAATGGAAAAAATAAGTAAGGTATCGGAAAAGCAGGTGGTAAATGGTGGAAAGAAGCTAAATGATGTGGAGGAAAGGGCTGTAGATGTTTGCAGACTTTTTGTGAGGAAATAAGAGGCTAAATATATGGAAAAAATAGAAGAGAAAAGCTGGCAACAGCAGGAGAGGAATTGCTATTATTTAACAGATTAAATATATAGATTTATATCTTAATATAATATGCTGAAAAAATGTGTATGTTTTGTAAAAAAAACTTGCTTTTTATGCCAAAACAGCCCTAAGTGAAAAAGTAGCTGGTAAACAAACAAAGTTTGCTAAGCGCTAAAGTGAGCCAAATTGGAGCCACTTTATATTGCATTAATAGCTGAGGAACTTATGGTAAAATTTAGTAAGAAAGAAAGAGAAGAATTTAATAAGTCGTGGAAAGAAGTATTAGATAACTCAATAGAAAATATTAACAAAAAAGACACAAAAGGAAGGACGATACTACATTACGCGGTGGGAATGCCAGATCCGAAAAAAGTGAAATTATTAATCAAAAAGGGAGCAGATGTAGATGCAGCAGATGCCGGGAAATATAGACTACTACACCTAGCAGTGATGGGGCAACGTCTAGAAAATACAAAAGAGCTGATAAAGGCAGGAGTCGATGTAAACGCAGTGGAACGAAGTAGCAAATTTGCCGCGTTACACCTTGCGTGCATGGTAGCAGAGATAAAAATAGTAGAAGAGCTAGTAAAAGCGGGAGGGAATGTGGAACAAAAAGATAAATTTGGCAAGACCCCAATGGATTATGTGAGAAATAATAAAGAGATAAAAGAAGTGTTAGAGAACGTAAAAATGGCAAATAAACAGAGGGAATTTATAGAAAGAATAAGAGTTGTATCGGAAAGTACAGCAGCAGGTGTGATAGTAGCAAAAGAAGAGGTGAAAGAGCTAGAAACTATGGATGAAAAAGTGCTATGAGCCGCAACTTTTTTTTAAATTCAGAAGCTAGGATGGAAGGAATAGAAAAGAAAGTATTGAATTTAGAGAAAAAAGCGTTGGAAGAGCTGAGAAAAATATGGAGGAAGGTCTTTGTGGAAGAAGCGCCTAGAAACTCAAAGAAATATTTGATACCAAGATTGGCGTATAGGTTGCAGGAGAAAGCGTATGGAGAAATATCAAGAAAAGGAGCAAAAAGACTAAAATACCTGGCAGATCGGCTAGAACAGGGAAAAAGGATAAGTAGCGATAAACTGCCAGCAGTAGGAACGGAGTTGATATTAGAAAGAGGTGAAGAAACGCATGCAGTGATGGTAACAGATAAGGGTTTAATCTACAGAGAAGAATTTTTTACGTCATTATCAGCGGTAGCCGGAAAAATAATGGGAATGAGCTACAACGGTCCTTTATTATTTGGGATGCGTGATAAAAAGGTAAGTTGAGAATGCTAAAAGAGGTAAGGTGTGCGATATATACGAGAAAATCAAATGAAGACGGGCTAGAGCAGAAGTTTAATAGTCTTGATGCACAGCGAGTAGCATGTAAAAAATATATAAAAAGCCGAGAAGGGTGGGTAGCATTAGCCAAAAGGTATGATGATGGAGGCTATTCAGGAAGTAATTTAAATAGACCAGCGATAAAGGAATTATTTGAAGATGTAAAAGCCGGAGAGGTAGACTGCGTGGTAGTATACACGTTGGACAGGTTATCAAGGGAAACGAAGGATTGCATAGAAGTAACGTCATTTTTTAGAAGGCACCGGATAAGTTTTGTAGCAGTGACGCAAATATTTGATAACAACACACCAATGGGAAAATTTGTACAAACAGTGTTATCAGGAGCGGCACAGCTAGAAAGAGAAATGATAGTAGAGAGAGTAAAAAATAAAATAGCAACATCGAAAGAGGAAGGATTATGGATGGGAGGGAATGTGCCACTAGGGTATGATGTAAAAGAGAAGGAATTAATAATAAATGAAAAAGAAGCAAAAGTAATAAAGCATATATTTGAGAGATATATGGAGCTGAGATCAATGGCAGAATTGGCAAGAGAGTTAAACAGAGAAGGATATCGAACGAAAGCAAAATCAGATATCTTTAAAAAGGCCACAGTGAGGAGAATAATAACAAATCCGATATATATGGGAAAAATACGGCATTATGAGAAGCAGTATAAAGGAAAGCATGAGGCAATAATAGAAGAAGAAAAATGGCAAAAGGCACAGGAATTAATAAAGAATCAGCCATATCGAGGCAAAAAATATGAAGAGGCGCTACTAAAGGGGATGATAAGATGCAGATGCTGCAAAGTAAACATGACGCTGACATACTCAAAAAAAGAAAATAAAAGGTATCGATATTATATATGCAATAACCATTTAAGAGGAAAAGGTTGCAAGTCGATGAACCGAACAGTAGTAGCCGGAGAAGTGGAAAAAGAAGTAATGAAGAGAGCGGAATGCTTATATGAGAATTGGGAAAAAGGGGCAAAAAAAGAAAAATGGGAAAATTTAAGTTTTGGAAAACAGAAAGAAGCAGTGAAGAAATTAATAAAAACAGTGTGGGTAAGAGAAGATGGAATAGAGGTGTGTTCTGAGTCAGAGGAAAAATTTATACCAATGAATTTAAAGAAGAAAGGAAACAAATGCACAGTAGTGGAACCAGAAGGAAAAACAAACAATGCGCTACTGAAAGCAGTGGTAAGAGCCCATCTTTGGAAACGTCAACTAGAGGAAGGAAAATATAGAAGTGTGAAAGAGCTGAGCATTAAAATTAATATAGGTACAAGACGTATACAACAAATTTTAAGATTAAATTATTTAGCACCAAAGATCAAAGAAGACATAGTAAATGGGAGACAACCGAGTAATTTGCGGTTAGTTGATTTAAGGGAAATACCGATGCTATGGAGTGAGCAAATGGAAAAATTTTACAAATTAGCGTCTTAAAAATCACACAATTAATACGTTATTAACGCAACTAACTTATAAAACAAACATTATACGAAGGGAAATACTATGCCAGTAAAGAAAAAAGAGCGTACTGATAAATTATGTGGATTAACAGAAAAAGAGAAAGGTAAGTTTGATACTCTGAAGCAAGAAATAGAAAATCTAGGGAAAAAAAAAGTCCTTTATGTTCTGGAGAAGGACGAAAAATGAGAATAGCATTGCTGAAAAATTTAATGATGATACATTACAGAAAATTTTAACAACAAAAATACCTTATAGTGAAGAAGGGAGGAAAGGAGTATTTACGCTACCGTGTTATGCTATATCTCTTAAGAATAATCAAGCTTTTGAGACGTTTTTACAAGAAGCAGCAAAACGAAAATTTTTAAAAGATCTTCTGAATGACGAATTAACCGGAGAAATTCTGGGTGTTCAAAAAACAACCTACACGGTACTAGCATACTGTATTTCAGAGAAAAATAGCAAAGCTGTTAGGGCAGTTTTAGAAGTTTCTAAAGAAAACGGTATTTTGAAAGAAATCCTCGACCAGAAAATGATAAAAGAAAAAGCAAATAGCCAGAAGATAAGCTATACACTAATTGATTATGCTAATAAACAAAATTGTAAAGAAATTGTAGCAACTCTCAAGGAATTTAAAGAAAGTCTTAATATAGAAGTTAAACCTGTAAGTGGTAATGCTGAAACTAGCTGTGAAGATATCAATAAAGACTGTGAAGATCTTGAAATACATGAACCTATGCTTGCAAGCAGTGAAGAAGCTAAAAATATTTTAACAAAAGATGATATAGATCAGACACAAAGTTCCAGTATTTCTACAACCACTTTTACTGAAGTTGTGAAAAGAGATCAAACGCAATCGTGCTCTCATAGCAAATCTAGAAGTGCTGAGAACGGAAAATCATTAACAGAAATAAAGCATAAAAGAAAATTAATCAAAACTGATACAGAATCAAGAGAGAAGTTGACAGATAATTTAACATGGGAAAGTAAAGCTACAGCTCAATTGCGTGGAGATATTAATAAAGATAGCGAGCTAATATTTGAAACCAGTGAGAAAGCTCAAAATGCTTTAACAGAAGAAGAGCCTGATATCCCATCTCCAACTGAACTATATTTTGATAGTAAAGGAAATTCTGTAGACGAAAAATCATCAAAAAAGGCAATTCAACCAATTGTAGCTGGTGTTGTTGGTGCAGTGTTATTGGCAAGCGGTGTTGCACTGTATATCATGAAAATGCCTGTAATAGCAGCGGTTGTGGGAATAGCTGGATTGGTGTGTCTGAGCTTTGCGTTGTATAATGTGCTAAAGCCCAGCACAAAGCTAGAAAAAGTGGAAAGTGTGGAGCAGCCTATTCAGTCTTCTTTGAATCTAGCATAAAAGGCTATGCTCAAAAAATCATAAACAACAAGATAACTTCTTTAGAAGATTTCTTAAACTATTAACTAAAAATTACCTCCGTTAGTCCTGCTGCTATTTTTAACAATAACTTGACGTGTATAACCTATAGAAACATCCTCCCTTTTTTGCTTATATCAATTCATACAGTCCTTTTTCTTGGTATAGAGAGTTGAGATACCGATACATCTGTCACTTTTGTATTTATACTGCTTAACATATTTACAACTTCCGTACTTCCTCCTTCTCTAGCGAGATCTAAAGGCGTTTCACGTCCATTGTTTTTAGTATGAATGCTAGCTCCTTTGTCAATTAAAAACTTTACAGTTTCCAAATTACCATTAAAGGCAGCATAGTGTAGGAGTGTCCAACCCTCTTTATCAATATCATTAACCTTTCCTCCTCCTTTATTTAGAAGAAGTTCCATAATGCCTTTATATCCATCATCTTTACCATAATGAATTAAATCTATAGGCTTTTGACCATAAGCGTTTTCAGCACGAACATTAGCCCCATCAGCAACCAAAAGTTTTGCTATTTCCAACTCACCACCAAAGGCAGCATAGTGTAGAGGTGTCCAACCGCTGTTATTGGTATCGTTAACGCTTATCCCTTCATTTAAGAAAAACTCTACGATATTTTTGTTCCCTTTCTTAACAGCAATGTGTATAGCTTTTTTACTACTAATTTCTCTAGCATGAATATCAGCCCCATTTCTAATAAGCTCTTTAACCTTATCAAGGTTATTTTGTTCTACAGCATAAAATAGCTTGCTATTTAAATCTTTCTCTGCTGCAGTAAGTTTAGATGTGTGCATAAACCCTCCTAAAAATATTATTATTAAAATAAAAAAAATAAAGTAAAACCTTTTTGAAGCAGTAAAAACCATACCAACGTTTTTGTCTACAAAGCTTAGTACTATCCAATTTGTGCTCCATTTTTTCTTGTATATCGTACTTGATCTGCCCATTTACCATTTTGTAATTTTTCTTCCTGGACAATTCTTGAAGATGGAGCAGGCTTTTCGAAGTACCCACGTTCAATAGCATCATAAACTGAGTGATAACCAAGTGAGCAATTTTTTCCTATTTCTTCTCCACAATCTTTTAATTTTTTCAACATCCCTTGATCTCTTGCTTCTACCCTAATCCTGTTTTCATTTTGCTTATCAGAATACAATCTAACTTCTAATTCTCCAAAAGAGGTACAGAAAATCAATGCTATATTACTATTGGCTGTAAGGTCTGTGTAATGCCTTTTACCATTTTGCGTTATAATTTCCACCTCACTTTCACCAATCTTTACTATATTTCTTTCATATCCTGCATTTTCATGAGTTAACCATAAACTTCTCGCTCCATCGGTGATCTTTGCAATATCTATTTTGCTCTCCTCCGAATATTCTAAGTAAAGAGTAGTATTACCTATTGCTATATCATTCAATTTACTAGTGGTTGCACTTTTCGCAACTTTAATAAACCTATGGGCATCATTAATGTAACCTTCAAAAGCTTTTATCATATTGGCTTTGTGATCTTTGCATTCTAATCCCAGTTCATCAATTACATCAATGCTCTCTGGGCTACCAAACACTGCTCCTTTTGATACCAATTGACATATTATACCACTAGCAACTTTAGGAGACTTTTCTAATTCACTAATTCTTTTTATCACATAATCTGTGAAACTATAACCTTCAAAAGGTGAAGGAACGGTGAAACGATAATTAAGTCGCACTCCAGACTTGATAGCTATCTTCACGAATTTTTCCAATTGATTTATGTCTTGAATTTCAGATAAAATACCTAAGGATCTACTTAGCTTTTCCTTCTGAGCTGGTATTATATTACCCCACAAAACCCCAGATTTAGGTAAGCATTTTTTCCTTTCATACGTGAACTCTTTTGCTCCCGCTTCCAAAAGTAATTTCTTTATTTCATCAGCAGCTTGAAAGCCGGAAAAAGCATTTTTTACATGTTCCAGCACTTCTGACTTTCCTGCTATGTCCCGAGTATTTAAAACTACTTTTAGGTCTTTATTATTCTTATGTTCATGTAAAAACTCCTCTAGATCTTCGAGAAACTGAAATAGAGTGAGTGTAACAATATAGCCTAAATTGCCTTCTTTGTAGCGATGTTCATTAAGTATATTATTTAATTCTTTTCGCAACTTTTTTTGATTGTCAGTAAAAAAACACCTTTCAACATGGTAATTATGATTATCAACTGCAGTTTGTTGTGGAGTTTTCCCTTGTCCATCACATATATTGGGGTCAGCATTTCCCCTTAAGAGAGAATATATATTTTTATCATAGCCCATAGCAGAAGCGCGATGCAAAGGTGTTTCTCCTTTATCATCCTGTATATTTGGACTGGCTCCTGCTTCTAAGAGTAAATTTATAGGTCGGTCTTCTTGACGGTAAGATGCACCTATATGAGCTCCCGCAATCGCATGCAATACTGTTGACCCAGATTCTCCTCTTTTGACATTTAGAACGGCTTTTAGATCTGGATTGCCTCTATTATTTTTTAAAAATTCTTCAAGCTCATCGACCTGACCATTATCATAATCAAAAAGAGCACCTTCATCATGCCATTCTAGATACTTTAAAACATTTAGTAACTCTATGTTTAACTTCTTTTGACTTTCTGTGAGATTATGATCTAAAGCGGACCAAACAGATACCTGTTTACTCAGTGAATATTTACTATCCATTAAAGACGGTGGACTATTATAACTTCGAAATGACGATATGGTTGATTGAGTATACCAAGAATCCCCCTGACTAAACATTTCATCTATGTCACTCTGTGAATGTCCTTGCTTTCGTAAAATTTCTAACCGATCATTAGATGGTGGAATCTGCAACAGATATTCTATAATCAACTCATATTGATCATCAAACGATCCGCCTATTTCTGACTGCCCTTGTCGAGTATTTGATTTCTCTTCTAGCTTTTTTAATAGCTCTTTTTTTTCGCTTATTTCTGCTCCACTAAAAACCTGCTCAGGCCTTGAAATATCTCTAGTTAACATACTCCCCCCATTCTACAAAGATATTATGTACAGCACATAGCACAAATAAAAACTAATGCAAGAATAATTTTTCTAACTTTGATATTTTTTAGAGATCTGTGTTTTCTTTCCTTCTATACCCATTCTAACTTCATAAACTTCACTGACATTGTGAACCTGCTATTTGGTTCTTTTTAGCTATATAACAAGCTACCCTGCAAAATTTTTGTCAGAGTCCCAATTTCCTTGTGTCATTACTGCTCCTTCTAAAAAAACACTTTTATTATGAAAATTTTTCTTTCTTCTTCTCTTGGGTAAGGTCAATTTTTTCCTACCATGAACCCACAGTTTGCTCAATGATCCTATTAGAGAGAAAGAGCCTGATCAATTACTCTTGTTACCCTTGGTTCACTTAATTGACACCCATGCTTAAATGCAATTACTCCTAACTTAGGAACATCATCTCTCTTTTCAACATTTTTTAAATCTACAAAGTTTTTCAGAGTTATTCCTCCATTTCCTAGCTTTTCTTTAAAATCATCCCTGTGAACAACTTTAAAAAAGTTTTCTATACCAGCAAATGTCATTGTTTTTATATCACATTTATAATGTGCTGATAAAGCATCAATTAGCGGCTTATGATTGTGCAGAAAAATTTCTTTTTTCACTTCATTAGCTTTATTAATTAAAATATGAGCGTATTCTGGATATTGCTCTTTTAGGTTATCGTGATTATCAATCTGATTCTGTATGTCTGCATTCCTTTCCCACACACTAATTAGTTCATTAATATCACTTTTTTTCAAAAAGGAATGTAGTTCCTGACTTTCTTTTTCAATCTTTTTGACTTCTTTTTTACAGTTTTGAAGCTGTTGTGGATAACTACTGTGTAGATCGTGCAAATCACCTATCAATCTATTCTTTTCTTCTAAGTTCTTTTGACTAACATACAGATCAGCAGCTTCTAGTTTTGTTACGTAATTTATTAGAGCTTTCACTGTATCTATATGGCCATTTCGATCAGCAAAACGCAGAGGTGTATCTCCATTACTATTCACTGCATTAACATCTGCCCCTTTTTCTATTAGAAGTTTTACTATCTCTTCATGGCCATAAGCTGTATGTAATGGAGTACCGTCACTATTTCTTGCGTTAACATTAGCACCTCCTTGTATTAGAGCTTTCACTATATCTATATGGCCATCTCGAGCAGCAAAACGCAGAGGTGCATCTCCATACTTATTCACTGCATTAACATCTGCCCCTTTTTCTATTAGAGCATTTACTACCTCTATACCACCTTTGCTAGCAGCCCAATGTAAAGGAGTCCTTCCCTGTCTATCTTTTGCATTAATCTCTGCTTTTTTGTCTATTAGAGTATTTACTACATCTGTCCTGCCAATTTGAATACTCAAATGTAAAGGAGTCCTTCCCTGATTATCTTTTGCATTAATCTCTGCTTTTCCTTTTATTAGAGCTTTTACTGCACTTGTACGATCAATTAGAGCAGCCCAATGTAAAGGAGTCCTTCCCTGATTATCTTTTGCATTAATCTCTGCTTTTCCTTTTATTAGACCATTTACTACATTTATATGACCAACTTTAACAGCCCAATGTAAAGGAGCCATTCCCTGATTATCTTTTGCATTAATCTCTGCTTTTCCTTTTATTAAAGCTCCTACTACTTTAATGTTTAATAGTTTGTCTAGGAAAGACTCTATAATATTTTTGCATGCTTTAATATATATAGGTTCCTCACTTCCGGTTTCTCTAGCATGAATATCATCCCCGTACATTTGAGCATTTACTACCTTTGTATAACTTCCGGTAGCAGCCAAATGTAAAGGAGTCCATCCCTGTTCATCTTGTGCATCAACATTTTTTCCTCCTTTTATTAGATCATTTATTTTACCTACATTGCCATTTTTAACAGCATAATGTAAAGAAGTCCATCCCTGTCTATTTCTTGGTACGTTAACTAAGTCCTTCATATTGTTACCCATCTGAGTTAAGTAAAGCAAGAGTTAAAGCCTTACCGCCAGCTAAGAACTCTACTAAGCCATTTGGACCTTGGCCACCAATATTACCATCTAAGTTAATTTTAGTATAACCTAAAAGCTTACTGTTAGCTAAGGCCTCTACACCTTTGTCACCAATATTGTTACCATCTAAGTTAATTTTAGTACAACCTAAAAGCTTACTGTTAGCTAAGGCCTCTGCACCTTCGTCACCAATATTGTTACCACTTAAGTTAAGTGAAGTAAGATTTGAAAGATTACCATTAGCTAAGGCCTCTGCACCTCCGTCACCAATATTGTTAGACTGTAAGTTAAGTGAAGTAAGATTTGAAAGATTACCGTCAGCTAAGGCCTCTGCACCTCCGTCACTAATTTTGTATTACAAAAGAAGCTAAGTGTGATCTATCTTATGATAATGCATCAGACAATTCATCGCAAAGTGACGAAATAGGCTATAACAAAATAGGAGCTACAAGCGGAGCAAGTAAGCCGTCTTCATGGATAGATGCTGTTAAAGGTGTTTTTCAGTTTATCTCTTCCCCTTTAAGGGCTGCGTTGCCTTCATTTTCAGAAAATAGCTCTAGCCGTTCTGGTACAGCAGGAAGTAGCTCCAATCATTCTGATACAGTAAGAAACCCAAATATCCAATATACTAGCCAATTTAGTCGTGAAGTTTGTGCGAGTAATAATGCTAGCTTGATGTTTTTCTTGTTACAAGCTTTTCTAGATAAAAAGTGTCCTCTTCCTAAGTTTTCTGATGTTAATCCTGTAAAGGCTCTTTTTTACACATCGGATATTATAAAGTCGTTCAAGGAAGTATTAGAGAAGCAAGCTGAATCGAAAGGTGGTATAAAAATGCACCGCTTAGATATTAATTTTGAGAAATTATTTGAGAAGATTAATGAAAAAATTAGGAGTGGTGAATTTAATGAAATTTCAGGGATTTTAAAATCATACGCAGAGGAAGCATTGCCTGGTAGAGAACCCGGAGATCCCGGTAGATTAAGTCCGAAAAAGTTTGATAAGTTTATGGCTGAATTTAATAGAAGAATAGACCCAGTAATAAATCAATTAATGCAACAAATGTTAAGCAGATTAGAAGTGAGTGACGTAAAAGAACAACAAATAAGCTTGGAGCCTAAAAGTTATCTAAATAATACTTCTGTTCAATGTCATTTAACTCAAGCTAGAGGTCAAGGTAAAGTATTAATTCCTTAATTTTTGAATTTCATCTATCGAAAGGCCGGTAATTTGAGCGATAACATCAATAGAGACACCGGCCTTAAGTGAGTTCTTTGCCACTTCGATTTTCTCTGCTTTTCTGCCTTTTTCATGTCCGATTTGGATGCCTTCTTCTTTACCTTCTTCTCTACCTTTTTCAGTAGCATCATCAAGTTTTTGAGCGAGGACAGCCTGTTCATCAAGAATACGTTTTATTTCCTGTTCATAGGCAATAAATTCTTTTTCTGACCAGTTGAATCTATTTAGCTCTTCATAGGCCTTTTTAATTATTACATCACTACCTATTATTTTTTCCAGCTCTTCTTCACTAGTCTCATCTGCATATCGAAAAAAATAAACCCATTTTTCAACTATATTTTCCAACTGATCTTCCTTATTCTTTGGAAATTTTGGCAACTCAATAAATATAAAATAGAAATCTTTTAGATCATGCTCATTAGTGTCTTCATCTCGAATAGTATGCTTTGATTTGTACTCAGATTTATTAGGAAACAGTACACAATCTGCTATAGCAATGAAGATAATTTCCTTAAGGTTATGATACTGGTCACCTTTATCAGCTTGCCTTGAGTAAGCTTTAGCAGCATAGTATTGGGCACGTTTTTCAAAGCCCTTAGTTTTAGCGACCTGCATCTCGCAAACGTACTGAACACCTGAAGAATCTCTACAGAGGACATCAACAATACTTTGTTTTTTAGCGGCGATATCGGGGTCTTGAATAGTACTTAAAAACTCTATATCCTTTATTTCATTTTTACCAGTAAAGCCAAGAATATCATTGAGGAAGTGAATAAGGATATCTCTATTTTTTTCAGTACCGAAGATACGCTTAAACGATACATCATTTTTGGGATCAAGAAACTTAGAAAAAGTCATAAGAAAGAACCTTAAAAAGCATTAATAATTATACATAATTCTGAAGAAATGTTCAAGTTTTTTATTTTTTTAAGTTTTGAATGCGTTGATGAAAAAAATGTCTCCCATAGATGGCTTTAGAATGCTACTACGCATCTTAGACGTCCTTTTGTACATCTTTTATTAACCCTTCTATAAAGCGCCTTAAAAGGCCGGCAAATGGATGCTATGAGTTTGGAGCTGTAGGAGACATCAAAGATACCCTTTTTGGTGTATAAAAATACGAATCTACGACAACATCGTTTAAAGAAATTAGCAGCTATTAATAGCTTCTACCTTTTCATAAAAAAATAAACAAAAAAAAATTGAAAATTTGATTTGACTTCACCCAAAAGCTATGGCTTTATGCCAATACTGCTAAGAAAATAACAGTAAACATTTAAAAATAATTTATTATTAGTGAAGAGTATATTATATGAACAATAAGAATAAAAGTAAAGATCGTAAAAAAGAAATAGAGTTCCGAATTGACCTTACCCAGAAAAAGTGGAGAGAAAGAAAGGAGTTTTTTCGGGTAAAATAAAATTTTGGAGGATTAGAAATGGCAAGAGAATATACGGCAGAATTCAAATTGGAAGCTGTTAAGCTGGCAAATGAACAAAGAAAGGTAGGTCAACCAGTTGCNNATCTAGAAGAGAAACTTAAAACACTAGTGGATAGTGTATTAGGAAAATGGATGAAGAAATATAACGAAAAAAAAGTCAGCGGCAAATGCATTTCCAGATGTGGCTCCTTACGACAAAGAGAGATTTGATTTACAGAAAGAGTTAGCAAAAGTAACAAGGGAAAGAGACATTTAAAAAAAAGCCCTGGCCAGTCAAAAAGAGTAAAATATTTTTTTATATAGTAACTGCTATAAAGTACAGGAATTATGTAGGATTTTCTGCTAGTGGCTACTATAAGTGGACCACAAGAAAAATAAGCAGTAGAGAATCAGCAAATAAAGAGTTATTAGCAGATATTCAAAAAATATATCAAGCTTCTAAATGTAGATATGGAGCTCCTAAAATTCATGCTGAATTGAAGGCTTTGGGTAAAAGTTGCAATTTGAAAACGGTGCAAAGTATTATGCAGAAAAATGACATCAGGGCTATACTGAAAAGAAAGTTTAAAATTAAAAAACAACAAACAGATAATAGAGCTGTAGCTCCCAATATACTAGATCAAAACTTTATTGTTGATCAACCAAATAAAGTATGGGATTACTTATATAAAAACCAAAGAAGGATGGCTATATTTGGCAACAATAATCGATCTATATTCACGCATGGTAGTTAATGAGCAGTTCAATAAATAAACAATTGGTTATGGACTCTTTATTAATGGCCGTTAACAAGCGTAAACCTGCCAAAAATCTACTATTACATAGTGATCAAGGTTCACAATATACTTTGCAAGGTTATCAATATCTCTTATCCATAAAAAACATAGATGAGTCATAAAGGTTGTTGTTACGACAATTCTGTTGTGGAAAGCTTCTTTAGCTCATTGAAAAGAGAAATACTTATTGATACTTCACAACACTCTGCTCAACAAACTAGAACTGCAATATTTGAATACATAGAAATTTTTTATAACAAACAACGTCACTATTAACTATTGCATTCCTGAGCATTTTGATTCATCATTCTCTTTGTGAAAAACATTCCAAACTTTCTCTCCACTTTTTCTGGATAAGGTCAAAAAAAACGCCGATATTTTAGTACATAGTAAATAGCCAACCACCACGGGGCTTCTTTTGCCTTTTTTTTTATTTGGTAAATTTCTTAATGTTTATGGCTAAACGACAATCGTCATCCCGCTACGTGTTAGCGGGATCTATGCTTTGAGATACTGCGAATGAATCGCGGTATGATGGTTAAGTAAGGGATCTATGCTAAGAGATGCCAAAGACCTTCATGAAACTTTGCCCATTTGGCTTCTCTAAAGATTTCGTTGTATAATGAAATAAAGAAACTTGTAAGACTTTGATCTTACAGATTATAAACTTGTCATAAAGTTTAATAGTGTCTGTTACTGCTTTTAGGTGTGAGGCTAGAGGGTTATTAGCAGTAACAGACACTATTAAACTTATTATAGAATTTACTTAAAGTAAATACTTAATTTAAAATATTATAATATTTTTACTTACAATAGATTTATGTAAATGCTTTTTTCCTCAATTAGTATTGTACTATTATACTTGTTGAATGCTAAAAAATTATTAACCATCACTAATCTCTATTTGCATAGTAAGTTTATATATACTATTATACAGTATATCACTTAGTTTTATAGCAAACAAACAAAAGATATGGTGAAGTTATTTGCACTATTGATAATATTTTACTCAAATATATCTGTTGCCTCTGCTCCTACTTCCTGGCAATTTGGATTTCCTGCTCCTGCAACTGAAGTAATGGAGGCTGTAGTTAGGTCACATTCGTTTGTGATGCTTGTGATGGTTACAATAATGCTTTTTGTGTGGGCGCTGCTTGCTTATATAGCGTTTCGCTTTCGTAAAAGCAAAGTAACAAATATTTTTTAAACTACCCATAGTGTTCCTTTAGAAATTATTTGGTTTGTTATACCAACTATCATTGTTGGAATATTAGCCTTTGAAAACGCTAAATTACTGAAGCTACAGGAAGAAATACCGAAAGCTGATATAACACTGAAAGTTATTGGCCATCAATGGTATTGGAGTTACCAATATCCAGAATATCAAGGTGTGTCATTTGATAGTTATATTAAGGGAAAAGAAGACTTTATCGAAGGAGATTTAAAGCTATTCTCTGTTGATAACAACATCATTTTACCCGTTAATACTAACGTTCGTTTACAAGTTACAGCAGGAGATGTGATACACAGTTGGGGAGTACCGGCTTTCGGTGTAAAAATTGATGCGATACCAGGTAGGCTGAATGAGGCGTGGTTTAATATCAAAAAGCCTGGTGTTTATTATGGGCAGTGCTACGAATTGTGTGGTCAAGGCCATGGATTTATGCCAATTGTTGTTGAAGCAGTAAGCAAAGAAGATTTTAATAAGTGGATTGAAAATAGAAAATTAGTGAGTTAAATTTGGAGTATAGATATGAGTGACGTACCAAAGGGCATAAAGCGTTGGTTGTTTTCCACCAATCATAAAGATATAGGGACACTGTACATTATTTTTTCCATATTAGCTGGAATTATTGGTGGATTATTATCGGTGATTATTCGCACTCAGCTAATGCACATTAATATACTTAACAATAACTATCAATTATATAACGTAATGGTTACAGGGCATGCGTTGATAATGGTGTTTTTTATGATAATGCCAGCCCTCATGGGAGGATTTGGTAACTGGTTTGTACCTCTCATGATTGGCGCACCAGATATGGCATTTCCTCGTATGAATAATTTAAGTTTTTGGTTATTAGTGTCATCTTTTATTTTGCTCATTCTCTCAGTGTTTATTGGTGAAGGTCCAGGTACAGGTTGGACTTTATATCCACCTCTATCACAGGTAATGTCCCATCCAAGTGCAGGAGTTGACATTGCTATACTTGCACTTCATGTTGCTGGTATGTCGTCAATTGTTGGGGCGATCAACTTTATAGTTACTATATTTAACATGCGCACAAAAGGAATGTCATTAACTAAGATGCCACTGTTTGTTTGGTCTGTCTTGCTAACAGCATTTATGTTGATTGTTGCCTTACCAGTGCTTGCCGGTGCTATAACTATGCTTCTTACTGATCGCAATATTGGTACTTCCTTTTTTGATCCTGCCGGTGGCGGCGATCCTGTGTTATTTCAACATCTATTTTGGTTTTTTGGTCATCCAGAAGTTTACGTAATTATTTTTCCTGCATTTGGCATCATAAGTCAGGTTGTATCAACTTTTTCTCACAGACCTGTATTTGGTTACATAGGGATGGTTTATGCAATGATAGGTATAGCAGTATTTGGCTTTATGGTTTGGGCTCACCATATGTTCACTGTTGGGCTTAGTGCTGACGCTGCTGCATTTTTTAGCACTACCACAATTTTTATCGGTGTTATAACTGGTGTAAAAGTCTTTAGCTGGATTGCAACTATGTGGGGTGGAGCAATTGAGTTTAAGACCCCTATGCTATTTGCACTAGGTTTTATTTTCATGTTTGTTGGCGGTGGCATAACGGGAATAATTCTTTCTCATGGTGGAATAGATAAGCTCCTGCACGACACCTATTATGTTGTTGCTCACTTCCATTATGTCATGTCACTTGCTGCATTATTTGGAGCTTTTGCTGGCTTTTATTATTGGATTGGTAAAATGTCGGGTAAACAATATAATGAGCGCTTAGGTCAAATCCACTTTTGGCTTACTTTTATTAGCACCAATATCACTTTTTTACCTCAACATTTCTTAGGATTAGCTGGTATGCCAAGGCGTATACCTGATTATCCTGATGCGTTTATCCCTTGGAATTATATATCCTCAATTGGTTCGTATATGTCCTTTGTTTCAGTTATGTTTTTTGTGTTTATAGTTATACATCTTTTTAAATGGGGCAAGAAAGCTGGAAATAATCCTTGGGAAGGTGACACCTTGGAATGGACGGTATCTTCACCACCGCCTTTTCATACTTTCGAAAAGCCACCAGTGGTAAAATAGAATGTACACAAGTGTTTTGCTAAATGTTGAATCAACAATACTGGATTTTTGGCGTTTGCTGAAGCCAAGGATAATGTATCTTGTGGTATTTACTGCAGTTGCTAGTATGGTTACTGCACCAGGTAGTATGCACCCTTTTCTAGCACTAATATCTCTTATATGTGTTGCTCTTGGCTCAGGATCTGCAGGTGCTATAAATATGTGGTATGACAGAGACATAGATCTGCTCATGGAAAGGACAAAAAACCGCCCTATACCCTCAGGTAGAGTTTCTGCAGAAAGTGCGCTTGAATTTGGTATAACTCTTGGAATATTGTCAGTATTTATCATGGCAATAGCAGTAAACTATATTTCTGCTGCTTTGCTTGCTGTTAGCATATTATTTTACGTTTTCATATATACAATTTGGCTAAAAAGGCGTACTCCGCAGAATATCGTTATCGGTGGTGCAGCAGGTGCTTTCCCTCCAATGATTGGCTGGGCAGCTGTGACTAATTCTGTCAGTTGGGAAAGTTTCATTTTATTTTTAGTAATTTTTATGTGGACTCCACCACACTTTTGGGCCCTATCTTTAAATAAGTCTGAAGACTATGCAAAGGCATCGATTCCAATGTTCAATATTGTTTATGGTCCGGAAAAAACAAGAAAATATATATTAATTTATAGTGTTTTGCTGGTGCTAACTAGCTTGCTTCCGGCTCTATTTTTGAAAAAGGCTTTACTTTATCTAAGCATGGCAACCTTTGAAGGTTGCGTTTTTATTTGGTACGCTGTATCTGTTATGAAGTTCAAGAATCACAGCTCACAGAAAAAAATGTTTTCTTATTCAATTTCTTATCTATTTTCCCTATTCGCCAGTATTATTTTTTGTTCTATTGATTTATTTTAGTTATGAAAGAACGGCAGAAGCATAAAAACTATTTTTTACTTTTCCTTTTGGTAATGCTCGTTGTCACACTTTTTTTTGTTTCTATAATAAAATTTAAAGGTGCAGCTTAAACTACCTTTAGAAATTGTGCTTTCATAAAAGCAACTATATACTTTGTTAACCGATATAAACAAAGATGAGTAAAAAAGAAGTGATAATATATACGGATGGGGCGTGTTCTGGTAATCCTGGAGCGGGAGGATGGGCAGCTATCATATTATTTCAAGATTACAGAAAAGACATTTATGGTAGAGAAGAAAATACCACAAACAATAAAATGGAGTTAACAGCGGTGATCAATGGGCTGAAAGTATTGAAATTTTCTTGTAATATTAATTTATATACGGATAGTCTTTATGTTAAGCATGGCATAACAGAATGGATAAATAAGTGGAAAATGAATGGCTGGAAAACAAGTAATAAAAAATCAGTAAAAAATATGGAATTGTGGAAAGAGCTAGACAACGTTGCTTCACAACACGAAATTGATTGGAAGTGGGTTAAAGCACACAGTGGCGATAAGTATAATGAGGAGGCTGATAGTTTAGCAAGAAAAGCAATAATCGATGCTTAAAAAAATTACTATATTATTTTCCGTAGCTTTATTATTCATATTGTGCTTCTTTATTTTTTTTAAGCCTTTAGAAATCAATATTAATTATATTGATTTTTATGTTAAACATAAAATATCAAAAATATTTGTTGGCTCAAGCGTTAATATGGAGAATACCTCAGTTGTTTGGCAGAAAGATGGCAAAGATCCGTATTTAGTCATTACGGATTTGGCAATAGCAAACCCTAATTTTACTATAAAAGTTCCTGAGCTTTTTGTACATTTTAAGTTAAGTTCCTTATTTAAAGCTAGCACAAATCTCTCTCAGGTTTCAGCTGATAATGTGCATGTATGTATCAAGAGAGAAGAAACTAATGTTAATCCGCAAAACTCATTAGACCTTTTGGATAATCATTATTTAAGTAGTAACCGCCTTCCTTCGGTGTCATTCCAGCGCGTGACGCTGGAATCTAGAAAAAAAGAAACAAGTAGTCAAGCTACTTGGATGACAAGGACGAGTGCTGGGATGACAGGAAAAAAAGATACTGGGATGACAGGGAAGAATTTCAAGATGACAGAAAGTAGTGCAAAAAATCTATTAAAAACAATAAGGGAATTTTTTTTTGACTTAAATGCGGATTCAAAAATTGAATTTACTAACATCGCTATTGATAAAAGCACAGAAGATGAATTTTTTATTGATAAATTATATATAGGGAAGGGGGAAGATTTTAATGTTTTAGATATTCATGTGAATACAAAAGATGGAAAGGGATTTTTGGATGATTTATCAATTACGATAAAAAATCGCAACAATTTGCTAAATGTGTACGGGACATTTTATGATCTAAAATTGGGACTATTGAGCAAGTTTTCTACATTAGTTAAAAGCTACAATTTGGACAAAAATATAGGATTCAAAGGAAGCTTCTCAGTGAAAATTAATAAAAAGGATGAAATTGTAGATGGAAATATATACGTATTGAATACAGAAAATTATTTGAACAAAAATTTGGCCTTAACTAATGTAAATATAAATTTAACATATAGTGATGGAATTATTAGTGTAAAAAACTTCCATTTTAAGTTAAATGACACGTATCTCTCTTTGATAGGCAAAATGAACTTTAGTACAAGTCATGCTTTGCTTAGAATTAATATTAGTAAGTTTGCTGCAAAGGATTTATGTACTTATATACCAGATAGTGTAGTAAATAGTAAATTTAAAAGCTGGTATTGTGATAATATTGATGGGGATGTTTTAAATACCATTGTAAGTTTCAATGGCAAAATTAACAATTTGGTTGATGACGATCTGTCAGACATTGTAATTGTTGCTGATATAGAAAACGGTAGCGTAAAATTTGATGAAGATTTTGAGCAAGTAAAGGAATTGAAGGGTGATTTGATCATCAAGAATAACGATCTTGAAATTACTGTAAATAGCGCTAAGTTTCAGAATTTCACTGTTAATGGTGGTGATATTGAAATGAAATCTCTAAATAAGGAAGATTCAGTTCTAACCATTAATGGCAAAGCTGTAAGTGATGCGTATGGTTTATATGAGCCTATAAGATTTAAGCTGGATGATGTGGTGAAGGTTGAAAGGGATAAAGTAAGTGGAATGGCAAAATCCGCATTTAATTTTCGCATTTTTAATCTAAATGCTGATGACAAAAAAGTAGACTTCTCAGCAAATTTTCATTCTGAAATTGACAATTTGGCCGTCTATAATGCAAGTCTTGGTAAATATGATATTAAGCTTAGTTTTGGCAGTGACTTTATAGATTTAAATGGTAGTGGTATGGTGAATAACACACAGCTATTATTTGACCTGAAAAGTAGCAATAGGAATGAAAGTTTCGCCTGGAATTTGACCGGAGATTTACCCGCTCAAATATTTAATTTTGATAGTGGCTATGTCAGTGCAAATTTAGAGTCAGTGATAAATCAAGATAAGACGGGGTATGTTAATGGTGATATAGATTTATCAGAATTTGAATCACATTCAAGCTACTTAGGGTGGAAAAATCGCTTTGAAGATCACAATAAAATTTTGTTTTCTACAAGGTTAAAAGGAGCAGGTGAATTGTTAGTAGATAAATTAGACATTGTAGGAAATGACCTAGATATAAAATTCAGCGGAAGAGTAGAAAATGGAAATTTATATTTAAATTCTAGTAGCTTTAAATTGCCTGATAATGATTTTAGTATAGAAATTGAATCAGGTAAGGAGAAAAATGCCATAACTATTTATGGTGAGGAAATTAACTTAAGTGATATTTTAGGCTTGCTTGGCAAAAACAGTAATGGATTAAATAAAGATATAGAGATTAGTATGAATGTTGACAATGTAATTATGAAAGAAGGCATCGTTATCAAAAATGCTAAGCTGAATGTAACCTGTACTAAAGGTAATTGCAATGGAAGTCAATTTACAGGGCAGTTTCTGGAAGATAGCAGCAACATACTAGCAGAATACAGTGGAATAGGGCTCGAAATATATGCGGATAATTCAGGTATGCTTTTGCGTTCCTTAGGCATTAGTAAATCAATTAAAAACGGCAAATTGTCTTTTTATCTCTCTCCTCAGAGAGAAAGTGGAGAACATTATGGTACGTTATCCATTAGCAATTTCTACATCAAAGATGCTCCACTACTTACTACTTTATTGTCGATGTCTTCATTGCCTGGCATTGTAAATGCCATAAAAAATGAAGGTGTATACTTTTACAAATGTAATGCACCTTTTTCATACAAAGATGGCACTATTGAAATTGAAGAATCTTGGCTTGAAGGGGCGGAGTTAGGTATTAGCACTGGTGGTAAGCTCGATATTAGAAATTATAAATTCCAGGTTGCAGGACAAGTAATACCAGCATATTTAATTAATAAATCTTTGTTAAAAATTCCTATAATTGGAAAACTTCTTACTGGTGGGAAAAGTAGGGGAATCGTTTCAATAGACTATAAAGCAAGTGGTGATGACAAAAACAATAACGTATCTGTTGATCTTATCTCTTCGCTAACTCCAAACCTATTAAAGAGGTTATTGGGAGTGTTTGATCGCATTATGACAAAAACTAACGAAAGTGGCTTAAAAGGTGGTGTGAAAAAGAAATTTGGTTCGATATGACCAAAAGGGAAGTTATTTAACAAAATTATGGACAAAAATGCAAGAATTTCAGAATGATCTACCTGGTTTTTTATTTAGTTGTTTAAGTAATACCACTCCCTTTAACCTCTCTATATTTGCTGAACAACTAAAAAGGGTAGGGGGGTGGTTGTAAATTGTATCTGTTCAGCAGAGTGGCAAAATAAGGTAGACGAGAAAAGACAACTATAGGAACAAATGGGTGTCATGCCAGTGCGTGACACTGGTTTCCATCCAAAAGGGTGTCATTCCAGTGTCAGCTACTTTCATGACATCGTTTACTATGTGCCATATTGTAATGTTCGTACAGTTGTGGAATGAATCGCGGTATGACGTGTTGCTTGGGTCAGCTATAGTATAAATATACTAGGGGTTATAGTTTTCTTATGCTGCCTTTTTGTTATTAGACAACCACAATATAAAGGAGTGAAACGGATGCAAACAGTAGTGCATTTCTGCACCAAACGTATTACCTTTAACGAATAGTAAAATGTGAGATTTTTTGGAACTACCGTGGAGCAATTGCTCCACGGTTTCATTCTACTTAGAATCCACCCATGCCACTCATTTCTCCTGCACCCATAGGAGATGAAGCATTTTCTTTGCTTGGTACATCAACTATCATAGATTCAGTAGTTATCAGCACACTCGCAACAGATACCGCTGTTTCAAAAGCAATACGCACCACTTTTGCTGGATCAATCACACCAGCTGTAAATGCATTAGCGTAATTCATAGCCTCAACGTTGTATATAAGCTCTTTATCATTCTGCTTAATCAAATAGTCAATTATAACAGCAGATTCAAGACCAGCATTTTTGACTAACCTTCTAATTGGAGCACTGAGAACTTTCTTGATAATGTTTATGCCTATTTGTTCCTCGTCACTTGCACCTTTTAATTTGTCGAGAACAGATGAAGCATAAAGAAGCGCAACCCCACCACCTGGAACTATACCTTCTTCAATTGCAGCTCTTGTTGCATGCAGCGCATCTTCGACTCTATCTCTACGTTCTTTAACTTCCACTTCAGTTGCTCCACCAACTTTGAGCACAGCAACGCCACCTGATAATTTCGCTAAACGTTCTCTTAGCTTTTCTTTATCATAATCAGAAGTTGAAGTTTCAATTTGAGATTTAATCTGCTCGATTCTAGCTTTCACACTGTCAGAATCGCTATTTTCGCTGACAACTGTGGTATTATCTTTAGTAATTTTAACATTTTTAGCCGTACCAAGATCATCAAGCGTGAGATCTTCCATCTTGATTCCAAGTTCATCTTTTATGACGTACTTAGCACCAGTTAAAGTTGCTATGTCTTCGAGCATCTCCTTTCTTCTGTCACCAAAACCTGGAGCTTTTACTGCAGCAACTTTTAAACCACCACGCAATTTATTGATAACTAAAGTGCTTAATGCTTCACCTTCGATATCCTCTGCAATAATAACCAAAGGTTTACCAGATTTAACAATAGCTTCAAGAATAGGAAGTAAAGGTTGAATAATATTTAATTTTTTCTCTGTAATTAATAGATAAGGATTATCAAGCTCCACGATCATTTTTTCATTATTTGTAATAAAATACGGAGAGAGATAACCGCGATCAAATTGCATGCCAGTAGTCAGCTCAACTTCTAACTCTTTTGAACCTTTACTCTCTTCAACAGTTATTACACCCTCTTTTCCAACTTTTTTCACGGAATCAGCGATACTGTTACCTATATCCTTATCACCATTTGCAGAGATTATTGCAACTTGTGCCACTTCGTCTATTTTCTCTAGAGAAATTGTACGAGACATTGACGCAATTTCCTTTAATATTACATCTTTTGCCTTCTGTATTCCGTTTTTAATACCAACACGATCGTTTCCAGCAGCAATTGATTTTGAAGCTTCCATTATCATGTTGCTAGTTAGTATTGAGCACGTTGTTGTACCATCACCAACTTTATCGTTACATTGAGAACAACTCTGTGCAAAGATGCTTGCTATCGCAGAGTTTAATGGTTTTTCAGGCTTGATACCCTTCATCACCTTATAACCATCTTTTGTAATTTCTGGTGCTCCATAGGGCTTATTAATCCCTACTGTTTTTCCTCTAGGTCCTGCAGTTATTGCTACCGTTGAATCCACTATTGCTGCAACTTCACGAAAGGCTTCTTGCAACTGCTCACCTGATACTACTACATTAGTCATTTTTATCACCTCTTGTTAATAAAAAATTTAGAAAACTATAATAAAATCATTTACAATGCGCTATGTTGCGCTTTGTTTCAGTTTAGTAAAATAAAGACTGCTACTTAATGACAGCAAGTATATCGGACTCTTTCATCACGATAAGCTTCTCATTATTATGTTCTATTTCTGTACCAGCCCATTGGCGATAGAACACTTTATCACCAGCTTTCACAGTTAAAGTTACGCGTTCGCCACTTGAATTGCGTGAACCTTCACCAATTGCTATAACTTCACCTTTAGTAGGTTTCTTTTCAGCACTTGATGGAAGCACAATTCCACCTTGCTTTTCTTCGCTAATAGGCTTGATCAGCACGCTATCATCTAATACATTTAAACTTATACTTGACATTTGTTTTTCCTCATCAA
>NZ_CP011148.1:289401-289566 GCF_001758565.1 Wolbachia endosymbiont of Drosophila incompta
TATATAATAAAATTTAGATTTATTTATAGAGATTTCATGAGTTATATACCATTTTTAAGTCGTGGTGTGATAGTGCTATATGGGCCTGACACTAGAGATTTTCTGCAGGGTATTATAACCAATGATATTAATAAGTTGGATAGCCAAAAAGCCATTTACTCTTTA
>NZ_CP011148.1:289588-291798 GCF_001758565.1 Wolbachia endosymbiont of Drosophila incompta
ATCTATATGATTTTTTTCTTATTGAATATGGTAAATACACCCTCTTGGAGTGCGAAAACATGCACTTGCAGCAAATAATCGAGAAACTAGATTTACTTAAAACTTATTTGAGGGTAAAGATTAAAGACGTTAGTGCACTATATAAGGTTGGGGTTTTGTTTAATACTAAGTTGGCGGAGTGTAGTAGTAAGTCACAAGTTATTTTTCAAGATCCAAGGCACAAGCTGCTAGGAATGAGGATCATACATAAAGATGAAATGAAAGAGCCGGTTGGGGATTTTACTCAGTATGAAAAAGTCAGAATTCAAAATCTCGTTCCAGATGGAGCGAAAGATATGGTGCAGAATTCATCGTTTCCGCTGCAATTTTTAATCGATAAAGTAAACGGTATAAGCTTTAATAAGGGGTGTTATATAGGTCAGGAAGTTGTAAATCGAATGAGCAGACAAGAAATATTCAGAAGAAAACTTTACCTTGTTGAGGGGGATAACGCACTTCCAGATATTGGCACTAAAGTGACAAATGAAAACAATGAGGAAATAGGGGAACTGCGCTCTAGTGTAGACAACATTGGATTTGCATTGCTTAATACTGGAAAGAGCCATGCAAATTTATATGCTGGTGGGGTCAAGTGCGTTAAGACGTTGAAGTCTTAAGGTAGCCCATATAGAAACGAAAAACTTGCTTGACAAACTCCGCCAGCCCCCTTATCATGGTATTGAAGGTATTCAGTTATCTTCATCTGTGCAGATTAAACAGCAAGAAAACAACGTAGTTGGCGTCTTATTTTTAATTTTTTGCACTATGTGCACCTTATGTCTTCACAACATTTCTGGGTTTTTACCTATATAAGCTGAAACGCGCTTATAAGTCGTTTAAGACAGTATAGTACGCCAATTTGCAGGATTAGAGAGTGACAACTAGCTAACACGGGGTTTCTTTTGCCTTTTTTTCTGCTTAGTAAATTTCTTAAACATTTGCAGCGTAGGTTAGTTGCATTCAAAAGCAGCTAAATTGCAGTGTTTAAGACTTAAAAACGCCAATACTGAAAATAGACAATGACTAGGGTTTCTTTTGCCTTTTTTTTCATTTGGTAAATTTTTTAATGTTTATGGCTAAACGACAACCGTCATCCCGCTGCTTGTTAGCGGGATCTAGAGATACCGCGAATGAATCGCGGTATGACGGTTCGCGGCGGTATGACGGTTCGCAGTGGCATGACGATAAGCTCGTCATCCCGCTACTTGTTAGCGGCTAAGAGATACCGCGAATGAATCGCGGTATGACGGTTAAGTAGGGTGTCATCCCAGTGTCACGCACTGGGATGACATTATAGGAGCACTGGGATGACACCCTCTTGGATGGAAATCAGTGTCAGATAATTTCATGACACCAGTTGTTGTAAACTCACTTTTTCTCGATTTTTTGGTTTATCTTGTCTACCTATTTTGCCACTCTGCTGAACAGATACACTCAACTTATGGTCAATACATCTTCTATTAAAAATTGTACAAATTCATTGCCATTCCAGTAATTCATAGAGATTTTACCCAAAATAGCTTTAACATTACCCTGCATGATAGCAGAGCCAAGATGAGTATTTGCAGAACGAAATGCAATAGCTCTTACCATAACATTATCATCAGCAATAAAACATTTTATATGGTCAACTCCTATAACTTCAGGCTTTCTTATCTTTGCTCCTTGGATAATAAACCTTGGTTCAGGATTTCCAACTCCAAATGGTCCCAAGCGTTGCAGTTGGTTCCACAGAGATAAGTTTATTGCTTTAGCAGTTACTATACTATCAGCTTTTAAAGTTTTCTCATTTATAGAGTTTGAAAATCTTTCAGTAAAAAAATCATGCAAATCATTTATTTTGTCTTCTTTAATTGAAAATCCTGCCGCCATACTATGGCCACCACCTTCAATAATCAAATTTATAAACTTTGCGGAAAGGACTGCAGCACCGATATCAACTCCCAAAATTGATCTACAGCTTGCTTTTCCTATTCCATTATTTAAAGATATCACTACTGTTGGCAAGTGAAACTGCTCCTTTAGCCTTGATGCAATTATACCAATTATTCCCTGGTGCCAATTGCCACTTATCATTATAAAATTCGCACCTGATTGGGCAGACTTTTCCGCTTGTGCTGTAGCTTCCAAGAGAGCCTCATTTTCTAACACTTTTCTTGCATTATTCAAAT
>NZ_CP011148.1:291835-292930 GCF_001758565.1 Wolbachia endosymbiont of Drosophila incompta
ATCATCGGTGGAAAGCAACCTTGCACCAAGCGATGCTTCTCCAATTCTTCCTCCAGCATTTATGCATGGCCCAATACTAAACCCTAATCGAGAAACACTTGGTTTTTCAAGGATTCCCAAAGCATCAAATAAAACACGCAAGCCAACGTTTTTTCTTGTTGACATAACTTTTAATCCTTGTGAGACAAGTGCTCTATTGAGGCCTGTGATCTGCATAACATCACAGACAGTTCCCAGGGCAACCAAATCCAACAGATCAAATAAATCTGGTTCTTTTTTGTTGGTAAAAAATCCTTGCTCACGTAGGCTTTTATTAAGAGCAACAATTAGCAGAAATGACACTCCAACTGCTGCTAGGTTATTATAAGGAGAGCTCTCATCAAGGCGGTTTGGATTCACAACTGCTACGGCGCTTGGTAATTTTTCCGTACCAAGGTGATGGTCAACAACTATAATATCAAGACCAAAAGCCTTTGCATCTTCTATTGGTTGATATGCAAGCGTACCACAATCAACGGAAATACATAAATCAATTCCATTCTTTTTAAGTTGTAATAAAGCATCTGTGTTTAATCCATAACCCTCATCAACACGATCTGGAATGTAGATTATAGAGTGTATATCGATTGCTCTCAGGTACCTGTTAATCAATGCTGACGACGTTGCACCATCAACATCATAGTCACCAAATATTGCAAGGTTTTCATCATTTTTTATTGCCCGTATTATACGAGAAACAGCTTTATCCATATCAAGAAGGTGAAAGGGATCTGGTAATAGCGATCTGATTAGTGGATATAAGAAGTCGCTTGCATTTTCTATGTTAACACCACGAGTAACCAATATTCTTGCTAATATTTCTGGTAACTCAAATCTCTGTGTAAGAGTTAAGATTTGCCTTTGATCTGCTTCTTGCAACTTCCACAATGCATTTGTTATGCTGCGCTTTTCAATTTCAAGTAGCATATTCTTTCTTTGTAAATAAAACTACTTTACCAGAATTTTTAAGCTTGTTCTATAATTGTATTAGACTTCTGCATAACCTAAACTAAGTAGAAAAAAGGTATCATCTAAGTAGCTGACACTGTCCTCCTT
>NZ_CP011148.1:292951-293320 GCF_001758565.1 Wolbachia endosymbiont of Drosophila incompta
CGGTGTCATTCCAGCGCGTGACCAGGTCTTTTTAGCTATCATAGGATGACAGAAGCAGACACTCCACTTTGTCGTTCCAGTGCCTCCTTTTTTTTCATTTGAGTGCCTTGACTATTTGGATCCAGGAAAAAGAATGGTGTCATCCCAGTGCCCCTATGATGTCATCCAAGTAGCCTCCCTCTCCTGTCATCCCAGTGCTCCTTTTTTTGTCATCCGAGTAGCTGACACTGGGATCCAGGAATTTTATTAAGTTGGTAAGCATAAAAGTGTTATGTAAAATACAACGTTCTTGATGGGATTGCGTGAAATGCTGGATCCCAGTGTCTGGGCACTGGGATGACAAAGGAGGACAGTGTCAGCTACTCGGAT
>NZ_CP011148.1:293368-294286 GCF_001758565.1 Wolbachia endosymbiont of Drosophila incompta
AGCGTCACGCGCTACCTTCCGTATAAATATTAAAAAATTTACCAAATGAAAAAAAAGGCAAAAGAAGCCCCGTGGTTGGCTAATTACTTACATTATACTTTCAAGTATGGCGTTTTTTTATTCTAAACGCTTAATAACCGCGATTTAGTTGCTTTTAAGCCGCAACTAATCTAAATTATAAACATTAAGAAATTTACTAAACAGAAAAAAAGGCAAAAGAAACCCTAGGGTAGCTAGTTATTCACTATCCATTTTTTAAATCGGCGTTTTTTGATGTTTTAAATGCTTTATAAGCGCATTTCAGCTTATATTAGGTAAAAACTTAGAAATTTTATAAAGACATAAGGTGCACATAGTGCAAAAAATTAAACATGGGACGCCAGATACATGAGTTTTTTTGTCATTTAATCTGTACAGAGAAGATAAATAAATAGCTTCAGTTTCATGATAAGGGGGCTGGCGGAGTTTGTCAAGGAAGTTTTTTTTGTTTCTATGGGTCAGTTGGTACGCGCTTTGCCTTTTAACAGATGTAAAAGCACAATTATTACGAACAACATTCCACCAACAACTGATATAGCGCCACCTATAATGAAGCACGTGCGTGCTAACATTGACGAAATACTTGGCAGATCTGCAACCTTCCTTAAAGCACCATATCCACCAAGCCACACAAGGCCAGTGATATGGAGAAAATGCCCTATACTGTAGGCATAAATCTGTAATCTTACCATGGAACTTTTTATCTCTTTAAAGTTTAATTTAGGTAACATCCAGTAGACAAAATTCATAAAAGCTATAGTGATACCAACTACAGAACCGTGATAATGAGCAGGAATCGTGACATTACCTTCAATAGTCAACACTCCGAGCACATCTCCATAAGTGTACAACAAAAATGAATGTAATAAATAGTTGCTT
>NZ_CP011148.1:294295-328281 GCF_001758565.1 Wolbachia endosymbiont of Drosophila incompta
ATAAAAGTTCTGATGTTGTAGCACACTAATATTATCAAAAAGCACGGCAAAACTGCTCCAGCAATCCTCATATGCCAAGTAAAAAACTGTATTAACTTGGCACTATCAACTGGATAAACAAAATATACAAACGGTGCGCCTACAGCTAAAATCGTGTTTATAAATAGTGGTAAAATAGTAATTTTATTGTTTGAAGCTAAACTAATATCATTGGAACTTAGCATTATTAAATAGACTAAAAACATTCCTTGAGTAAAAGCAAACTGCAATAAATGTCCGCCTCCCCAAAAGAGATATTCGTAAAATAAATTATTATCTGAGTGATATAGACCTGGAGGCATATTATTATATGCTAAAACAAAGCAAAGAAATGACGATACAAGTATAATAACTAGCCCAATTTGCCCAACAGAGAGAAATGAAACCTCTTTTTTTGATGTGTATGCTAGCATTGTATTTACTAATATACTGGCAATAAATAAACTGAGTCCAAGTAAAAATAATTTGTTTTGTAATACGGGAATATAGTTACTTTTGATAACTTCAGTGTTTGGAACGAATGCGGATATAAACATGAGCAGCATCGAAAGGGTTGATAGAACCCATGAAAAGTTAAACCAACTATTGGTATTTTGTAGGTTTATGATAAAGAGCAGAGATATTATAGAGCACATCCACACTAAAATTGACAAGTTCACGTGTATTACCAGCGCATTATCAAAAATATATTGTGCAGAAGGAACAAGAGAGGAGATAAAAGGCAATCGTAGAAAAATAACAATTATTGACAGTAACCCAGAGCAAGCAAGAGCACATACTGCCAAGAACATCCATTTTCTACAGAGCGGAGCGTTGTCTTGTATATTAAGCACAATCTTTTTTCTCAATTTTGTTCAATACAATATATAACACTGCAATAATACCTAAAACATAGCAATAGTATACGTGTGGCACGACTGCCAAAGGTGAAACTCCAGCAATAGTGCTAGCCAAAAGCAATTGAGCGCCATACGGTATTAATCCTTGAAATACACAAGAAAATATGCCTAGCCATGCTGCACTATAGTGAGGCGGTATTTCATATTTCTTAGCAATATCTCTAGCAATTTCACCACTAAAAATTATAGCGATGGTGTTATTTGCAAGTAAAATATCAAATATGCTGACTATTTTTGCAATAAATAATTGCGCAGTTTTTTGTCCACCACGTTGTATCATAACCCAAGATGAAAGTTTATCTGCAAGCTCCTTAGAATTTTTACCTACCAGTCCTGAAAGCCCGCCAACCATCAATGACAGTAGCATAATTTCATGCATACTCATAAACCCTTTGGTGATGTTTTGGCTTAAAAACAATAAACCATGATTGTTGTTATTTATAAATCCAATGATTCCAGCAAAAGTTATGCTTAAAACCAATGCCGTAAATACATTTATTCCAAAGTTTGCAAGCAATATAAGTATTATGTAAGGAGTCACAAGCAATAAAGAATACTCCTTAACTGAAATAGCAGCACTATTGCTTGAGCTATAAAATAATATAATTATTGTGAATATAGAAGCAATTAGTGCCACTTTTGCATTCAGTTTTAATTTTTTCTTTATATCAGCCTTTTGAGACATCACAGATGCAATTGTAGTATCAGAGATAATAGATAAATTGTCGCCAAACATTGCTCCTCCTACAACGGTTGCAACTCCTAAGGAAGGAGAAATCCCAGCTTGTGTCAGTTCAACTGCAATAGGAGCAATTGTTGCAATGGTGCCCATTGATGTACCAATAGCAGTGGAGATGAAAGCTGCTACAAAAAATAATCCTATGAGTAAAAATTGTGTTGGTATAAATGAAAGAGCCAAATTAACTGTGGCATCAGCACTACCGATTGCTTTAGTTACTTCACTGAATGCACCTGCAAGTAAGAAAATGGTACACATAGTGATAATATTACGATCTCTTACCCCATCTAGAAAGGCATACATTTTTTCTTCAGTATTGCCCTTGTATAAAACCCAACCCAGAGCTATGGCAGGAACAATGGCTACCAGTGGAGATAACTGATAAAAAGCATTTGACACGCCAAGAATAGTAAAATATATACCACTTCCTACAAAAAGAAATAGGAACAGTAAAATAGGCAAAAAATTTGTAAGATAAAACATACCTCTACTCCAGCTCTGATAAACGCAAATCAACTATGATATGATTTATATTATTATAAACCACAGTTAGCACCTTGACCAAGGTTTTTCTAGAAAGCAATCTACCAGAAAAGGTTTCCATGAAAAGGACTATTATAATATATCATCTACTTGAATAAAACTGGGAGATAGAATAAGTAAAAAATATGAATGACATAACAACAAAGCAAGTCATATCCTTATGGAATGCACAAGCTGGTAGATTCTTGCCGGATAAAAGAGAAATGGAGATTGATAATATTTTCTTAATCTAATGCTTCAATGTTTCCGATATAGGAAAAGTATCATCTTTATTTTCTATAGAGGAAGGGACACTATTTTGATTATCATCACCATTAATTGGAGTAGTAGGGTGCATTAAAGCAACTTTCATAACTTCATCAATATTCTTAGCAAAAACTACGTTGATCCCTTCTTTGATGCTTGCCGGAATTTCTTGCATATCTTTCTCATTTTCACTTGGTATAATCACAGTTTTGATTGATCCTCTGAGCGCTGCAAGCAATTTTTCTCTCAAGCCCCCGATAGCTAAAACTCTACCACGCAATGTCACTTCGCCTGTCATAGCAACATTTTTGTTAACTGGTATATTTGTCATAAGAGAAACAATAGACGTACATACCGCGCCGCCAGCAGAAGGGCCATCTTTTGGTGCAGCACCCTCAGGTACATGCAAATGTATATCATTATTTTGGAATTTTTCGGGCTTTATACCAAAAAACAAACAATTTGATCGAATATAACTATACGCAGCTTTTATAGATTCTTGCATAACCTCTCCAAGCTTTCCTGTGTATTTTATTTCTCCCTTGCCCGGAATTAGGACTGATTCTATCATCAAAATATCACCACCTGTTTCAGTATAGGCGAGCCCAGTTACTATTCCTACTAAACTCTCATTTTCCGCAATGCCAAAGGTATATTTACGTACCCCTAAATAATCTTGTAAATTGTCAACCCCTACGGATATTTTCTTATTTTTATCAGTCAATATTTCTTTAACTGCCTTTCTCATGAGCTTTGCAAGCTCCCTTTCCATACTCCGCACACCACTTTCACGTGTATATAAACGTATCAACTCGTATAACGCCTCATTAGTTATGTCCCATTCCTTCTGATACAAACCATGCTCCTTCTTTAACTTCGGAATAAGGTGGTGTGTAGCAATACTGATTTTTTCATCTTCAGTATACCCGGACAATTGTATAATTTCCATCCTATCACGCAAAGGATGTGGTAAATTTAAGCTGTTTGCCGTAGCTACAAACATTACACTTGAAAGATCAAACTCAACTTCCAAGTAATGATCCGTAAAGTGTTTATTGTGCTCAGTATCTAAAACCTCAAGTAATGCAGACGCAGGATCGCCACGCGAATCAGAACCCATCTTATCTATTTCATCAAGCAGAAAAAGCGGGTTGCATGAATTAGCTTTTTTCATGTGTTGAATGATTTTACCAGGCATTGAGCCAATATAAGTTTTCCTATGCCCTCGTATCTCAGACTCATCACGCACACCACCAAGAGCTATGCGAACAAAATCTCTTCCTACTGCTCTTGCCATAGACTTAGCTAAAGAAGTTTTACCAACACCTGGCGGTCCAACTAAGCAAAGTATAGGACCTTTTATCTCTTTTACTCTTTTTAATACCGCTAAAAATTCTATTATTCTATCTTTTACTTTCTCTATGCCATAATGATTTTCATCTAAGATTTTCTTAGCTGCATTTAAGTTAATTTTTGCATCTTTGTACTTTCCCCATGGCAACTCAAGCAACCAATGCAAGTAACTAGATATAACTGTAGCTTCAGGAGAAATGGGATTCATTTTCTTGTATCTCTTCAAATCAGTTATAGCTTTCTCTCTTGCTTCCTGAGAAAGCTTTGTTTCATTTATCTTTTTTTCAAATTCATTGAGTATATTCCCTTCATCACCATTCTCAAATTCGCCTAATTCTTTCTGTATAGCTTTCAATTGCTCGTTAAGGTAGTAAACTTTCTGAGTGCTTTCAACTTGCGATTTAATTGTCTTATATAAACGGTTTTGTGCGTTCAAAATACTCATTTCTCTCTCAATAAAAGCAAAAGCTTTTTTTAAACGCTCTTCTGGGTCATAAGCCTCAAGTATACTTTGTTTATCTGATACTTTTATATTTAAATGTGAAGCTACCGTGTCTACAAGTTGATCAACTTCTTTGATTTGATCAATGGAGTTAATGGCAACCTCGGGTTGATTTTTCTTGTTTAGCTTACACCAGCTATCGAACGCGTCTACAACAGACCGCCTTAAAGCTTCTAAATCAATATTGTCTTCATCTTCTTTATAATAATTGTCTAACTCTACCCTGGCTTGTAATAAAGTATGAGAGCTAATATATTCTACAACTCTTCCCCTTCTTATCCCCCGGATTATAACTTTTACTGCATTGTCAGGTAATTTTATTAACGGTTGTACAATGCTTGCTAACACACCTACTTCATAAAGATCTTCAGGCTCTGGATTATCAACAGAGCCATCTTTCTGTGCTACAAGAAAAATCTCATTTTGGTGATTACTACTACTTATTGCATACTCTAGTGCATTAACAGATTTTTCTCTGCCTATGAATAAAGGCACCATTATATTTGGAAAAATTACTACATCTCTTAAAGGTAATACTGGCAATGCAGTAAAACTAGAGCTTACAGCACGTTCAATGTTCATAATATATGCCTCAAATTAATCATTAACCGTTATAACATTGCCATTGTTATTATGATTAACCGTTGCTTTTCCTAATTCTACCATTTTCTTAGTGATTACTATAGTGCTACCTTCAAAGCCTCCGTTTCCAGATGTATACATAATGTCAAGCAAAAGTGACTCCAAGATAGCACGTAACATTCTTGCACCTGTTTTGTAGCTTATAGCCTTTTTAGCAATAGCTGATATTGCTTCATCTGAAAACTCAAGGTTTACTTTGCTAAACGCAAGCAATGCTTTGTACTGTTTTATTAGTGCATTCCTTGGCTCTGTCAACACATGTATTAAATCTTCATGATCCAGCTCATCTAAAACAGCAGTTATTGGAACCCGCCCTACAAATTCGGGTATTAAACCGAATTTGATTAAATCTTCAGGTTGAACATCATGTAAAGCATTCTTTTTCTTTTGCTCTTTAGACTGACTTATATCTGCTCCAAAGCCAACTGACGTTCCCTTTTTTCTCGCTTCAATAATTTTATCGAGGCCTTCAAAAGCTCCTCCACAAATAAACAGTATGTTACTAGTATCCACTTGTATAAACTCTTGTTGTGGGTGTTTTCGCCCTCCTTGTGGCGGAACATAAGCAACTGTACCCTCCATAATCTTAAGCAGAGCTTGCTGGACCCCTTCACCTGAAACGTCACGGGTTATTGAAGTGCTTTCAGATTTTCTTGTAATTTTGTCTATTTCATCTATAAACACTATACCACGCTGTGCTTTTACAACGTCATAATTTGCAGCTTGTAATAAACGCGACAACACGCTTTCTACATCATCACCCACATAACCTGCCTCAGTTAAAGTTGTCGCATCAGCCATAGCAAATGGCACATCTGAAACTTTAGCAAGTGTTTTGGCTAGCAAAGTCTTACCAGAACCAGTGGGACCAATAAGCATTATATTTGACTTCTCGATTTCAATATCACTTATAGCATGAAATTGTACCATGGATTGACAATGGTTATACATAGCTACAGATAAAACGTGTTGCGCGTGTTCTTGACCTACAACATGCTTGCTGAGAAAGTTTTTTATATCCTCAGGTTTCTTTAGTAATAGCTTCATATCAGATATACGATCTGAATTAAAAGATCTATCTTTCTTTTGACTTATTGCTTTATGGGATAATTCTATGCACTCATTACAAATAAACACCTTTAAACCATCCGAAGAGTTAGTAATCAATTTATCTACTTCATCTTGCGCCTTGTTGCAAAAAGAACAGTAGTGTAAATCATTATTGTTATCCATTAACCCACCTTTTGTTTAACTTTAATATTTTCAATTTCAATATCTGTACGCTCAGCTATCACCCTGTCAATTAAGCCAATTTTCCTTGCTTCTTCAGGATCCATGAATTTATCTCTTTCCATCATTCCTTCAATTTTCTTCAGTGAATTTCCAGTATGTTTTTCATAAATTTGATTTAGTTTTTTCTTAACCCGCAAAATTTCATTAGCATGTATTTCTATATCAGTTGCTTGACCATGATAACCACCAGATGGCTGATGTATCATAATTCTTGAATGAGGTAGAGAGTAGCGCTTACCTTTTGTACCAGCTGCAAGCAATAAAGAACCCATAGACGCAGCTTGACCTATACATAAAGTTGAAACGTCTGGGTTTATATACTGCATTGTATCGTAGATCGACAAACCAGCAGTTACAACACCACCTGGTGAGTTGATGTACATACAAATGTCTTTATCGGGATTTTCCGATTCTAAAAATAGAAGCTGTGCTACTATTACACTGGCCATATTGTCTTCAATAGGACCTGTTACAAAAATTATTCTTTCTTTCACTAGTCTTGAATATATGTCATAAGCGCGCTCACCGCGACTAGTTTGTTCAACTACAATTGGTATAAGAGTCATACCTTTCCCTATTAAATATTATCAAATAATTCCTTTAATTCTTTCACAGAAACAATCTGCTCTTCTTTACTAACTTTTTCTATTATATAATCTGTCACTTTATACTCAAGCGCTTGCCCTCTAACTAATTCTTGAAATTGTTTATTTGATTCAAAATGCTTAAGTACTCTGTCAAATTGCACATCTTTACTGACATATTGATTTACAATAACACTCAAAACATCATTTTGAGTTAATGATATTTTATGTTCTGCACTAAATTTCATAAATAACATAGCAAGCTTTACACGTTTTTCAGCTTCTTTACGAGAATCATTTTGAGCACCCAATTCTCCTTCCATTCTTTGTTGCTCCTGTTTTACTATGTCTGTGGGTAAATCAAAACTATAATTAGCATCCAAATAATCAAACAGCTCCTTTTTAATTAAGAGATTTCTCATTTCGGTGCACTGATCACCAATCATTTTTTTTGCATGATTTATTAGCAAAGAATAATCTTTAAACCCAATACTCTTAGCTATTTCATCATCATTTTCAAAATCTTTGGCAATTTGAATCTCATTAACTCGCACAGAAAAATCAGCTTCCTGTCCTGCAAGGGAAATGGCTTGGTAATTTTCAGGAAATTTCAACTTAAAGTTCTTTGTTTCTCCCTTTTTCATACCAGTTAATTGATCTTCAAAACCATTAATAAATGTGCCAGACCCTAAATTAACGGCAAAATTTTTGCTACTTCCACCTTGAAAGAGCTTATTCCTAATCCGCCCTTCAAAATCAATTATCAATTTATCCCCATCTTTCGCTTGATAAGAAGCATCATCAACAGAGGCGAAATTGGGGAACTTTGTTTTAATAGAATCAATAAATTCTTTTATATCTTCCTCTTCAATCTTTGCTTCAATTTTCTTTAAGTTTATTTTGTCAAGATCTATCACTGGTACTTCAGGCATCGACTCAAAAGATAGCTTGTATACAAAATTGCCCTCCTCATTTTCTTTGCCCAGATCTGGTAATGATATAACATCAACCTTAGGATAAATGTGAGACTTGACTTCAATTTTTTTCATCAAATCACTTGAGCAATAATCAATTGTATTATTTATCACATATTCCAAAGCCTCGTTTTTATAATTTGCAACAACAAGGTCATAGGGCATCTTTCCAGCCCTAAATCCAGGTGATTTTGCATTTTCTGCTATCTCTTGCAACCTGGAATTTACCTTTTGTTTTATATAATCACTACCAACTGTGATTTCATACTCATACTTTAGTTTATCTATACTAAGCTCTTTGTAGGTATATACGCTACTTACTTCGACTGTATTTTGAGGTATATTATTAGACATCATAATTCATTTATTAACATTTTAATTCATATCTTAATAGAGTCATTTTACCAGAATTTAAGTTAAACACAATCCTTAAGAACAGGTTTTTACACAAACAAAAGTGTATTTAGTGATTATAAATTTTCCCTTAAAACCTAAGTTACATGACTTTAAAGTGCGGATAGAGGGACTTGAACCCCCACGAGCAAGCTCACCAGGACCTAAACCTGGCACGTCTACCAATTCCGCCATATCCGCAAGAAATTTTTAGTACCCTATTATAGGTATTCCATTAAAAATATTCAAGGTTTAAAGTCTTACTTAATTTATGGTATTTACACAATCAAAAAAGCTTATTAACATTTCTTAATGAAACCTCTAAACCCTGAAAATCAATAATGAGATTAATAACAAGCTTCTTACTCGCAATTTTTTTGATTACACAAAGTGGTTGCACAACCCTTATAATAGGTGGTGTGGTGGCTACAGCGGCAGCAACAGCAATAACAATGCAGGACAAATCCTTGGGAAATATCATTGATGATACGACTATGGTCATCAGAATTAATAAGGGGCTCTTAAAACATGGGCTATTTTCATCCATAAAGGTTAAAGTAAGTGAAGGAAGAGTATTGCTCATTGGAAGTGTTGACACTCCTGAAAAACAACTTACAGCAGAAAAAATAGCTTGGCAGCAAAAAGAAATTAAAGAAGTGATAAATGAAATAAGAGTAATACCAATTCAAATGGCTTCCATGCTAGACACCACTGTAGATGGCATGATAACAGCGGAAATAAGAACAAGACTCCTGGGAAAAAGAAATATTAAGTCAATTAATTATAGCGTTAATACGGTTGATAGAGTTGTTTATTTGATGGGTATAGCCCAAAATAAAGCGGAATTAAAAGCTGTAATAGCAATTGCAAGAAAAGTAAAGGGAGTAAAACAAGTTGTAAGTTATGTACGATACAGGTACAGTAAGTTACGCCATTAGGCAAAAATCGCTTTCAAATTATAACATTTGTACAGTTGTGACAATAGGTAGAGAACATAAATGAAAATTGCCTTTCAGATGGATGAAAATATAAATTTTGAAACTGATACTACATTTGCGCTAATAAAAGAAGCACAAAGGAGGGGGTATGAAATTTTTGTTTATACTCCTGATAATTTAGCACTAAAGCTAAACTATCCAATTGCTTTTGCTCAGAAAGTCAGCGTTGATGATTTTAGTTTTATCTCCAAAAAAGATGTAGCTATCAACTTGAATGAAATGAACATCATATTTATCAGACAGGATCCACCTTTTGATATGCGTTACATTACAACAACATATATCTTAGAAAAAACTAGCGCATTGGTAATTAACAATCCAACAGAAATAAGAAATTGTCCTGAAAAATTGATAACTTCATTATTTCCAGAACTAATTCCGCCAACTTTGATTACTGAAAATATATCAATGATTAGAGATTTCTACTACAACTATCAAGATATTATTCTGAAGCCATTGTATAGTTATGGAGGAAACGATGTGATAAGAATACAAGATGAGAATAGTATTCAAGTAGTAGTGGATCTCATGATAGCAAAATACGAATGCCCTGTGATTGCACAATCATTTTGTAAAAACATAGATAAAGATAAAAGAATATTGCTACTTTATGGCCAACCAATTGGTGTAATGAAACGAATTCCAAAAATCAGTGGAGAGATCAGAACAAACATGCGACTTGGAGCAAGTTTTGAGCCCGCTCAAATGAACGATAGAAACAATGAAATATGTAACAAAATTGGTCCTGAATTAAAGAAAAGAGGGCTAATATTTGTTGGTATTGATATTATAGATGACTTCCTGCTCGAAATTAACACAACTTCACCCACGGGAGTAGTTTATATCAATAAATTGTATAATATATCGCTAGAAAAGGATCTTTGGGACGTGTTTGAAGAAAAAGCAAGCAGCCATCAACTAAACCTGTGAACAATCACCTTAACAAACTCAGTAGTCCCATTCTTTATCCCTGTTTTTTCTGTACTATTGGTCATATCACGCAATTTTTGAGAATTATTTAATAGATCAAATAGTACCTCTGTTAGATTTTTTTTTGCTTCACTATTCTGCTTAACTATTATAGCTGCTCTCGAGTCTTCAATATATTTTGCGTTATAAAATTGGTGATTATCTTTTGAGTAAGGGTAAGGAATATATATAGCAGAACGCCTAGCAAGAGTGATCTCTGCTATTGAAGTTGCTCCTGCTCTGCTAATTACCAAGTGAGCATTGGCCAGTCTATTCTCCATATCATCAAAAAATTCACTCAATTCACAATCGATCTTTTCACTTTTGTATAGACTTTTGACCTTGTTTACATTTTTCTTCGTACATTGCTGCGTCACTCTAATTTTCTTTTTCATTTTAATAGGTAAATCACAAATTACGCTGCTTACTACATCATCAAAAAAATTTGCACCTTGGCTGCCTGCTATGACCAATATATTTAGGATTTTCTCAGTGCTAGAATGGCTCTGTGCTTTTATATCAACAAAATTTCCTGTAAAAATACATTTATTGCCCTCTGCATATTTAGTCTCCGGAAAGCTGGTTGCAATTAATTTTGCACTCTTGAAAAAGAATCTATTTACTCTCCCTAAAACTGTGTTTTGTTCATGTAAAATTATAGGTATAGAAAGAACTCTTGCTGCAAGAAGAGTTGGAAAAGAAGCATAGCTACCAAAACCAATGACCGATTTTGGTTTTAATTTTCTTACTTGATACAGTGCTAACATAGAGCTGTATATCAAGAAAAGGAAAAACTTAAATTTGTTGCTGCTTGGTCTACGTAATGGTAAGGTGTAGCTTTCTATGTCGGTATTTTTATTTGTTTTTTTATCAGTGAATAATATGCAATTGTATCCTTGTGTCTTTAGTGCTTTTGCTAAAGCTATGGCCGGAAAGATATGCCCACCTGTGCCACCTGTTGCTAAAATAATATCCATCTGTAAATAATAAATCCTAGATTGTTAACTGTTATTTAACAATTTGCACGTAGAATTTTATTAAGCATTATGATAGTTGAGTTAAAAATGCCTAAAAGTAATAGTAAAAAAGAACCTAATGAGAAAAATAAACCTCAAGAACAAAGAGAAGGCAGAAGCGGAGGTTTTTTAGAACTGCTAAAAAATATAATAAAAATTCTTTTCAATTCGGTCGTTGACCTACCTGAGCACGAGCAGCATAATAAAATGAAAAGCACTAATCTACAACAAGGTTTGGATACTAAAGGAAAAGGCCCAGAAGATCTTCATCCAAAGGCAAAGCTTGAAGTTAAAGAAGCAGCTAAGGGATTGAAAGAAGAGTTACAGAATTCTGATGCTGGTGGTAATCAATCTATTGAAACTAAAGTGCCTAATCAAACTACTACTCAAGACATTGACAACTCTAAAACGATGGAACGTTAGTTCAACTATTTAACATCTGCAGCAAGCACTGATTCATGTATCATCTCTGAAATGGTTGGATGAGGAAAAATCGTAGATTTTATGTCGAAGTCTGTTCCTTCTAGTTGCTTTGCAAGAGCAAAATTGCTAATTAACTCCGTTACTTCTGCACCTATCATGTGGCTACCCAGAATTTCTCCGGTTTTTTTATCTATAATCGTTTTCACTAACCCTTCAGTTTCACTGAGTGCAACAGATTTACCATTAAAGTTAGAGTGAAATTTTCCTATTTTTATATCATACCCACCTTTTATTGCCTGTTCCTCAGTAAGGCCGATGCTCGCTATTTGTGGATGAGAATAAGTGCAATTTGGTATGCATTCTTTTTTTAACGCATGAGCATTTTTACCAGCAATCTTTTCAATGCAGATCACGGCTTCATGGCTCGCTTTATGTGCTAAACATGGTGGGCCAGCTACATCACCTATTGCATACACATTTGATTCACTAGTTTCATACCATTCATTCGTTTCAATAAAGCCAGAAGGGCTTAATTTAATTTTTGTATTTTCTAAACCTATATTTTCAATATTTGCTTGAATTCCAACCGCAACAATCACCCTCTCAAATTCTTTGCTCTCACCACTACTTAGTAGCACTTGAGCAGAGTCTTTACTTTTAGTAAGAGCTTTTACGCTACTGTTTGTATATATTTTTATCCCCTGTTTTGTGAATATTTCTTGTGCTAAATCTGAAATGTCCTTATCCTCCAGCGGCAAAATAGTGCTCTTTATCTCTATGATTGTTACATCAACCCCCAAAGTACTATAAAAACTTGCAAATTCTATTCCAATTGCACCAGACCCTATAATTAGTAGCGATTTTGGTAATCTCTCTGGAGTCATAGCGTGCTGCGCATTCCATATTAAATCTCCATCTGCCTCTATTCCAGGCAGATTCCGTGCCCTCACGCCTGTTGCCAAAATGATATGCTTGGAAACAATTTCTTGTTCTTCCTTATCGCTAACGACTTTTATAGTACCATTGCCTGCAAGTTTACCAAAACCTTGATGAACTTTGATATTATTTTTTTTCATCAAATATGCAACACCGCTTGACAATTTATCAACAACGTTTCTTGAGTATTTCACTATTGATTGTATATCAAAATTCGCTCCCTTTACTTCTATACCAAACTCTTTTGATCTTTTTATTAGCCTATAAACCTCAGATGCTCTAAGCAGTGATTTTGTTGGTATACATCCCCAATTTAAGCATATACCGCCTAAATTTTTTTCTTTTTCCACAATTGCAGTTTTAAACCCAAGCTGTGCCGCCCTAATTGCCGCTATATAACCACCAGGACCGCTACCTATAACCGTAATATCATACTCATTCATCAGTTTTCTTCGTATTCAAAAAGATTATATATAACAGATGGAACCCATACAATCAATGGTCTGTCATCTACCGTCTTAAGAGTCAAGATAAAAGTTGTTATTTTTTATCATGGCATTTAAACAAACGATAATTTTTCTCATGACAGCAACTAATGCAACCTTAGAGGTTGTCCGGAATCAAGTAAACGCTGATAAAACGCTTTCATTTTTCTGTTGTGGCGCATAGCAACAAGAGCTGACATGTATAGTGCTTTCCTTGCATAAAACCTGCCTCCTTTGATTTGAGCTTTGCCAACTTTTCTTCCACTTTCACTAGTTTTAGGTGCAACTCCAACTAAGCATGCAATTTCTCTATTCTCTAATCTACCAAGCTCAGGCACCTCTGTCAGTAGAACGCTCGCCGTCTTTGATCCAATACCTTTATAGCTGATTAAAAGCTCATTTTTTCCTTTCAATTCAGCTATTGCGTCTTCTATGTCTTGCCTAATTTCTTTCAATTGTTTTTCAGTAAACCCTATCTGTCTTTCTATGTATTCTCTAGCTTTTCCCGTCGCACTTTGCAGGCGACACTTGTTTGCATGAATTGCATCATTTAAATTACGCTCAACTGCCCCCAGCTCCTTTAATTCCTCTTGCTTTTGTGAAATTATACATCCTTTTACTTTACCGTCTTTACTGACAAATTCAGCGTATTTTTCCAGTAATTTAGCATCTAACTTGTCAGTTTTTGCAAAATGATTGCAAGCTTTGGCAAATGCATATACCCGATTCGGGTGAGCTTTATGGACAGTTATCTTGCAACAATTTTATAATGAGCTTTTCATAGCCACCAGCTTACACATAACTTGATGGGTAAATCGACTATATTTGTTTCTATAAACTTAGATATAGCATCACTCACGTTTGCTATGCGCTTATGCTTGCCATTAATTGAGATGTCCAATGCTTCCTTGGAAACATCTACTCCCATGAAAATTATTCTAGCCATTTTTGTACCTATAAATATAATCAAACAATAATGCAAAATGCTGTATACAGGATTGTAATTCGATCTTTTAGATCCACCTACCGTTCGTACTACATTTTGCTTTAAGCCTTACTATTACCCACAAATAAAAACATAGTATTGTATTTACTCAAATAATTTAATTTTATTAACCTGAAAGCTTATTAGATTAAAATTATTAAACTAAGAGTTATAATTTTAGCAACTAAAAGCTGTAAATTGCACCATATAAACAGTTATTTCAAGCAAAAGTTATGCCATTAAGAGCTATGCAACAAACATTTATATTTGTGGGTAATAGTAAGATCTAAATCCGATAGAGCATTGTTGGCACACCATCAAAAGTCGCCTCAGACCTCTAATGCATCAATGTACAAACTTACACCTTTTAGTTGGTAATACCATTTTAGACGTTTATCATTCGTTTTAGAAAATACTTTTAGAGGTTGTCCGGAAACTAGTAAATTCAAGCATATTCCCTCTTTAACATAACCCTACTCATAGCTAGGTATATGAAATTCTCAGTGGATGTTGTGAGTAAATCATACTCCTTCGATAGCCTTCTATTCCTATTAACCCAAGCAAAAGTCCTTTCTACAACCCATCTTCTTGGCTGTACTTTAAACCCTTGTTCTCTTGTTGGTAGTAGCTCAGGTGGCGTATCTTTGTGCACCCAAAATCTACATGGAGGCCTTTTAACAATTTCAATATCTATGTCATATTCTTCCTTTATGTGATTCTTTAAATTTCTTCCTTGGTATCCCATGTCAGCCCACATTTTTTTAACTTTAGTATATTTTGTTCTCATATTGTTTAATGCTATTTTAATACCATCTCTATCATTTTCGTTAGCAGCGCCTACGTAACAACCTAGTATAAAACCCTGAGTGTCTGTAATTATATGCCTTTTTCTACCCTTTACTTTTTTACTTCCATCATAGCCTTTGATCCCCCCTTTTCTGTAGTCTTTACAGATTGACTATCTACTATACAGGCACTCGGCTGCTCATTCCTTCCTATTTTTCTTCTACTATATTTTGTAATTTCATAATTCATTTTCTCAAAAATTCCCTGCTTCTTCCATTGCCTGAACTGCTCATACACAGTCTTCCATAGCGGAAAATCATTTGGTAAATACCGCCATTGACACCCTGTACGCAATACATAGAAAATTGCTTCTAATATTTCTCTTTTGCTATACTTTGGCGGCCTTCCTCCTTTCTTGTATGATACTCTGAAGTGTTTTTCTATTCTTGCCCATTCCCTTTCGCTTAGATCTGTTGGATACTTTTTTCTCATCTTTACCCCGTACTAAAATTTCAGATATTATAGCCTTTTACTTGTTTCCGGACAACCTCTTAATGTCTTATTAGCAATATCTAATTTAGCCATGCCTATTTCAGTAAATTTGTTAAGCAAATAACATTTGAGTAGCAGTTCCCTCTCACGATTCATTTCAGATTTGTTCCTAAAACTAAATCCAAATGTCTTTTTTAATCGCGAGAAAAAACCTTCTATATAAGATCTTTTTCCATAACTCATCTCTTTTTTCCACTTCTTTATACCATCTTCATCATATGACTTTATGATCTTGACTGCAGAATTTCTCTCAGCCATATAGTCTAACTTTGGATGCTCTGTTGCGTTGTTTTTCGGAGGAATTTTCGTTTTTATACCATATTGATTACACAGCTTATAGAGCTTTTCTCTGTCATATGCCCTATCTGCATATAGTACTTTTATGACATACTGAAAATCGACTTCTTTTAGCAAATCACAAGCTCCATAGTGATCAGAGTAGACACCGTTACTGTATTTCACAGCTATGGCTTTTTTGCTGTTTGTATTCAACATTACATGCAATTTTCTTGTCTGTTCATAGCTGCGATACTTTCTATCTTCGCTATTTTCTTTGCTATGACCAGGAGTGTTGTTGTATATACTAATTCCTGTACTGTCTATAGCAATTTCGATATCTTCCATATTATTTTCTGCAATCATTGATCTTAATATTGAGTTTCTTAAACCTTCTTGATGATTGTGAATAGCTGATAACTTGCAAATTTTTCCCAATTTGCTCAAGGTATCCTGCTATAAACCCAACTGTTTGCCTCAGGCCTATTCTAAATAAACAAGTTATTATGTGCACCAAAATTACAACTTTATCGCTATAAATATTGTTGCCACCTGGTATTTTTGGACCATTCTCGTACCACTTTTCTATGGCTTCGTTGATATAATGAAAAATATTTCCTCTTTTTTCTAGAAATTTGTTATATTCGCTATGGTTACTGACCCTCATTTTTTGTGGCATATTTTTTCTTCAACAGTTAAATCGCTATTTATAATGAATTTTGTCAGTAATNNCTAATTTTTCTGCTGCTATGCAACAAAGCTCACTGGGATCCAGATTGGACACTAAGTTGGTGAGTATAAAAGTAGCTAACCTTATGTTAAAACACAATATTTTTGGTGAGGGGTTGCATTAAAAGCTGGATTCCAGTGTCAAGCACTGGAATGACATCGTCTTAACATTGTACCATATTACAATGTTCGTACAGTTATGTGTCACGCTACTTGGATGACAAGAAAAGGTTTCTAGAATGACGGAAACGAAGTCATACATAGAAAATAGGTTAGGTATTTTCAATTTTTGTTGTATACTCAAATAAAAATCTCACTTTTACAGATGGATACAGTAAAGTTTGTTTTATTACTGCCAACAATATTACTCATGCTAGTTGCTGGTGTTTACCTATCGATTAAACTAAAATGGCTACAGGTATTTAGATTACCATACGCCCTTTCACTCCTTGGAGCTAAAAAAGGAGAAAATAAATTTTCTTCTATAGCCGCTCTGTTTACAATTTTAGGGGGAAATTTAGGAGTAGGAAATATTTCAGGAACTGCTGTTGCTCTAAAAACCGGAGGACCGGGCTCTATTTTATGGATGGCAATAATTATTGTTATCACTTCTGTGATAAAATATGTCACTTGTTATCTAAGTATAAAAACCAGAAAGGAAAAGAACGAACGGTTTATAGGTGGCCCTGTAGCCTACATGACTGATGCGTTTAACTCTAGGAAGGCCACAATTGTCTTTCTAGTTATCATGATGATGGTTTCAATAACAGTTGGTAACCTTGTTCAGGTAAATTCTCTATCAATACCACTTAATATGATAGATGTGCCTGTAGTTGTTGGTGGCATTGTAATGGCCATAATATTTTTTGTTGTTGCAGCTCTCAGCTTAAAAAAAATTAAAATTTTTATATCGGCTATGATACCGATAATGACGGTAAGTTACCTAACACTTTGCGGTATCATATTATTTAAATTTAGTGAAAATATTCTTCCTTCTCTAAAACTAATAACAAGCAGTTTTTTTACAACTAGTAGCTTTAACTCTGGTTTATCTCTAGGTTTGATTTTAGAAATGTTGACTATTATTCAAGTTGGAACTTTGCGAGGTATTTTTGCAACAGATATAGGGCTTGGCCTCGAAGGAATCGTACATTCTTCAATTGTTCCTAAGAAAAATAATAATAAATTTATTATTGAACAGAGCCTAATCACAATAATATCGCCTTTTATAGTTGCATTCATAGTGTTTATTACAACAATGGTACTGCTTGTCACAGATTCTTGGGTCACTGATTTAGAGAGTACTAACATGTGCATATTTGCTTTTAGAAAAGCTATGAATTGGCCCTATATTGACTATTTAATTATGGCCATAATGTTTTGTTTTGCCTTTACTACTATTTTTACTTGGTTTTTTTGCTCAAAACAGACAATACGCTATGTGTCTATGGATAATAAATACACTAAAATCTGGATTGTAATTTTTACCATGATCATTCCGCTTGGTGCGATAGGTAAAGTCCGGTTGCTATGGGATGTTGCTGATATCTCGATTGCTGCTTTGTTGTTTATCAACATACTCGCTATACTCAAGCTAACCTCTCAAGATCCAGAAGTGTTTACTATGAGTAGCAGATATTTGAAGTTGCAAAAACAGAGCTATAGCTAAAGCAATTTAGGCTATGCAGCTGTTGTGATATAAGAGTGATTTCCGCCAAGAAGGATGTCATCCCAGTGCCCAGACACTGGGATCCAGGAATCTTGATTGGCACTAAGTTAGTGAGCATAAAAGTAGCTAATCTTATGTTAAAACACAACATTTTTGATGGGGTTCGTGAAAGGCTGGATTCCAGACTGGAATGACAACTTAAATCGTTTGATGTTACCATAAAATAGCTTGTGTCATCACATTAGTAACACAACCTTCCTTAATAAAAATTCAACCAATGCTTGTGATAATTATATTAGCTAGTATTAGCTAGAACTAAAGGCAGAGGGTTATTAGTGAGGGATATATGGGCACTAACGATACACAACAAGAACACATTTATAATGAGCGCATTCAAGAAATTTTTCCTTTATTTGATAAAATAAAAAAGGAAGACGACCCAATTTATAATGCTAGAGTTGATTTTAACACAGTAAAGTTTTTAACAAAACACGCCAACTGGAATTGGGACGAAGAAGAAAACAAAGATAAAGCATATGGAGTTATTCTTCAGAAATGCGACAAGACAAAGAAAGCTGGACAAGACCTTGAAAGTGAAGTTAAAGAAAGGTTGAAAGAGTATGTTGATGATGTTGCAGGAGTTTCAATATACGGTAATCACGCAAGTATTACGCTGGGAAATAACAAAAAAGAGTTTAAAATCAGCGAATTTTTAAACAGTGATTTTTGTGAGAAGAATGAAATCTCGGGATTTTCAACATTGCATAGTGATGGAAAGAGCGGAATGCATGGTTTTGTTGCCGAGGAAGAAGGGAAAAAAATAAGACATTATGTCGTAACTGATGGTTCATATGAAATGACTTTAAAGTGGTATGCGGAGGGGAAGGAATGTAAGATCAAAATTAAGATTGATGCTAACGGTGTAGACCTTGTTAAAGGTGATGATTTTTCTCTAGAACGGTTAGAAGTAAACAGAGATGTAAAAATAGGTGGTTTATTCTTGCATGAAATACAATTCAGGGAGAAAGGACAAGGAAAAGCGAATGAGATGCAACATAATAAAGACAGTAACGAGCTATCATCTGAAACTACAACAAGAATTGATGTTAATAGAGGTGTTAGCGTTCAAGCTACTGATATAACTCAAAAAAAAGAAGACCACCATTCACATTTTGGACTACAATCTAACAGCAGAAGGCAGTCTTACGATAGCGGAATTGGAAAAGATTTTGACGATAAAATTAATTCTCAGGAGGCTAAAGAAAAGCGTGAGCTTAGACAAGCAGCACGAGAAGCAAATTCGGGAGGTCAAGTTTATAACCTACAATCGCTTTTTGAGGAGAATCCTCAGAACAAAAAAACTCCTCCGCCACTTCCACCTAGAACTAGTTCACTACCACCTAAAAAAGGTGTTTTCGATGAGCAAGGGGGAGCCAAATCTGGAAGCCAAAAACCAGATGACTTGCGCGAAAATGAGCAAACACCTAATAATCAGCAAAAAGGTGCAACTTCTGATTCTTCAGATAGTTCTACTTTCACCAAGTCTGTAAGCCACAATCAAGATAATAGGCAAGAAGATGAACGGTATGACAATCCTACATTTGGACATGCTGTACCTGGAAGCCAAAAACCAGATAGAAGTGAGCAAACACCTAATGATCAGCAACAACCTAAAACCCAGCAACAAGAAGGAAATAGCAAAGGCGATCTGTTACAAGACATCAGAAATTTCAAGAAAAACAACTTACGGCACATTGATGTTGATGATAGAAAAGCATCAATTGCAGGAAGTAGAAAAAATAACCCATCACCGTTAGAGACATTAAAGGACATAATTCCTTATTCATCTTCTCCAGATAACAGTGATAACCAAGATGCTAGTGATGCTAAGTGGAAAGAAAGTGAACAGCCGCTCTCTGCTACAGCACTCAATAATAAAAGTGACTCGGGCTATTCATCTCCAACTCATGACAATAATGAACAATCTCAAGTAAATCCTGAACAGTTAAAGAAGAGCTTAGAGAACATTGAACAAAGTGATCAAACTCCACCTGAAAATCTTCTTAAAGAAATCAGAGATAGATCACAGCAGGATAATAGAGGATTAAGGCAAGTTGATCCTACTGATAAACTGTCACAAGATAAAGAAGATGGATTGCAAAAAGACGATTTAGCAGATGTAAAAATAGTGGAAGGTCCAACTATTAGTGTCTCTGCTTCAACACCAAATAGTATAAGTGATTCAGGCTATATATCTCCAACTAATAGTGATAGTAAATCTCAAACAGATTTAAAACAGGTAGGAAGGAAATTAGAAGAACATATTAGACAAAGTAATCTAACTCTATTTGAAGAACTTAAAAATACATTAGGTCAAGAAAATCTCGGGTTAAAATCAGCTGATCAGAGTCAGATTAGCGAAGAAACTAAAAAACGCTTGAGAGAAGTTGGGTTGCTAAAAGACAGCTCAACAGACATAAAAGCAAACGATTCGGGCTATTCATCTCCAACTCATGACAATAATGAACAATCTCAAGTAAATCCTGAACAGTTAAAGAAGAGCTTAGAAAACATTGAACCAAAAGAAATCGGAGATACGAGTGAGTTAAAAGGAGCATTGGGAAACCCGGATAAAGGGTTAAGAGAACCGGCACAACAGGCTACTAAAGAAAATATTCCTAAAGATTCATTCTCAGAAAACATTTTAGAAAAGATAGGAGAAGGTAAACAATATGACCCTACACGTAAGTGGTTAGAAAAAACAGTGGCAGAACGAGAAAATAATGACACTAATCCAACTGTAGATAAAAATAGCGAACTATATAAATTACTAGAGAAAGATGAAGCACAACTGAAAGCTGGAGTAATAGAAGAAGAAAGAGGAGATACTTTAACAGAACACACTGATGGTTATGATCGCAATAGAATTGCATTAGCTAACAGAAATAAAAGACCACTAGATTGGGCTAAACAGGTTGCTGAGTCACAACAAAAAAAAGATACTAATAAAGGTATTTCAATATAAATTGAAGTTAAAATAATTGCTTAGCAAACAATAGGTTTCATGTAATGGTAACCCTATAACGGAAGAGTAGGAGCCGCGTAAGAACAATACGAACACTCCAGCTAGGCCTTGTATATTGCATCCCCCCGCCCTATTTTTCCACTCTTCTGATGCTAAATAATACTTAATTTCTTGTTCACTGAGACGTTTAAATTTCACTATTGTAACCACAGTCCTGATATGTTGTTTAGATTGATCGGGAGTTAATAGACATACACTGGTGTATACTCTATGCCTTCTTCCTGATAACAAGCGGATACATTTTTCTGCTTGCTCAACGTTTTCAGCTTTGAGCAATATCCTTCTACCACAAGCAACAACTGTATCAACACCAAGCACAAAATAATTTGAATTTAAACTTTGTATTTTCTCAGCTTTACTTTTTGCCATACGGATTGAGTAATCCTTCGGAAGTTCCTTTTTTAAAGGGGCTTCATCTATATCTGCTGGCAAAATTAAACCTGGCTCAATGTTTATTTGTTTTAGTAAAGCTATACGCCTTTTCGATGATGAAGCAAGAATAAGATTATTTAGAGATCGTTCTGTCACTTGTACCTTTAAGCCTTCTAATGATCCTACCCTTTCTCGCATTCCTATCGTAAATGCTCATCTCAACTAACACCCTATCCCCTATAATGATGCGTATTTTACTTCTTCTCACTTTCCCTGATACATGACAGATAATCTCATGTTCATTGTCCAGTTTCACTCTAAATTCTGCTGCAGGTAGTAAAGCAGTTACTGCCCCTTCCACTTCAAAAATTGTTTTCGATTTCTCGTCTTTTATCATATGTTATATTATAATTTAATAATCTTTTTTAGTCTACTATAGATTTTAAATTATTATCAACACAAAAGACCTTTTGCGCCCCACTTAAGTTGCAACTTAACCCCAACCATCTTCACAATGATACCCTACCTACGTTTCTACTCTCTGCCACCTTCTCAATAGAACTTATAGGACTTATGTTGAAAGATAAATCATTATCACAATTTTCTTCATCGCTATCAAGTCCACTATCAACGCTTAAAGATCTGAGTAATGTTGTCTTCTCTCTCAGTGGAACATAAGACTCATTATCAACGCTTGAAGATTTGGATAACCTTTTCTTCTGTCGTGGAGCATTACCAGACTCATTAGAAATTTCTCCCGTTAATTGATTGTTGAAGCTCCTTTGTTCATCAGCACGAATTTTTTCTTCCAGTCCATCAAGCATTCCTACCAATTCATCACCCCATTCATTTTCTTCTTCTAATAATTGTTTACACTTTTCTTTCTCACGCTCTAGCTCGTTTCTTAACTCTTCGACTTTATCTTCATCTTTAGTGAGTTCAAGTGTAAGCACCTTATCTCCTGGAAATTCCTCGTACTCGTTTTCTAGTTCTTCAATGTTGAGTTTTAGTATCTCTTCTCCAAGTGTATCTTGTAAATCGCTATCCTGCCTATCTGATTCTTTAATCTTTTGCTCAATTTCTACTTGTACCTTATATTCCTGATCTAATTCTCTTAGCTGATCTTTCAAGCGCTCTTTCTGCTGGCGTCGTTCAACCATTATCTGTTCCGCATCTTCTCGTGCTTGATTTAGCTCTTTTTCCAAATTCTTCTTTCCTGCATTAACAATTTTCAGCTCTTCCTTTAGCTTTCTTTTTTCTTCATATACACCTTTAAGTTCTTGTGCTTTCCCTTGTAGCTCTTTTAACACACCTGCTAATTCTTCATTTTTTTGTGCCAGTTCAGTTTGCAATTCCGTGTTTTTTTGCTCCTCTTTTTCAAACCTGTCTTGTAAATTGCTATTCTGCTTCTCTAACTTTACAATTGTTTGATTAGCTTCTGCTTGGGTTGTTTCTAGTTTCTCCTGTAGTCGCTGATTTTCTTGTATTAATTCATGGTGCTTTTTATTTATCACTTGCAACCCTGCTTCTATTTTTTGCTTCAATTCAACAGCTTCTTTTTTCAAATTTGACATTTCTTGCTTCAATTCAACGTTTTTTTCGGACAGCATCTGATTATTTAAAATCAATTCATCCATTTGTTGTGAAGCAAATTCTGTCTGAGTTCCAGTGTGCTGTAAATTGACTTCCGTTTTAGTTTCGATTTGTTGTGAAGCAACTTCTGTTTGAGTTTCAGTGTGTTGTAAATTGACTTCCGTTTGAGTTGATGCATTGCTATTAATAGAAGGAGGAAGGCTATTGTCAGCATCAACTTTAGGGTCTAATTCCCCCTCTGGTTCCTCGCGATAGGCCGCTATAGACTCATTTTGAAAATTATTATTAGCAGTAGGTACAACATCAGCAGCCTTACCTTTTTCTAGTACAGCATCATATAAGGAGAGACCTTGAATATATAATTCATCGTTTTGCTTTATTAATTCTAAGATCTCATCCGATAGCACAAAATCTTCATCATTAAATTTTAGTACTTCAGTTATGCCATCGCTACTCACATTCATAATCATGGTACACATTTCGGATCCATCCTTTACAGGCCAAGTGCTTTTCATTTCATAATATGCGCCCTCTTTAAATTCATAATATCTTTCCTTACCTTTCCGATGAGAGTGTATTTCATGTTTTTTATTGCAATAGATATTCAGCTCTTTAATATCTTTCTCTTGCTGTAAAATGTCACTAATCCTGGTTTGCTCACTTCTATTGTAATTAATAAGATTGATATTCAAAACTCTATGAGTGTTATCAGTTTCTGTGTAATAAGCTCGAAACTCTACGCCTTTCTCTCCAAGATATTTACTTGCAGCTTCTTTTCCCTGCTCTGCCAACTTTATGCATTTATCTATATCTTCCTTAAAGCTCTTATTAGCAGACTCTGTTACTGCTTTATCTATGTACGTTTTTTTAAAATCTCCATCATTTATTAGGTCATAAAAACTCCACTTATCCCCAAAAGCCCTCTGCACGTAAGTGAAATTCTTTTTTTCCTTTAGTTTTCCTAAGAACCACACCTTTTCTTTCAGATTTTTTAGTTGAAAGCTTACCCTTGCCTTTACACTAGAGTTTTTGGCAGGAATACTAACTTCTTCTAATTCTTTAAGTAATTTGTTATTTTTTATAATTGAGGAGCAAAACTTTACAATAGCAGAATTTGCAAACGAAGGATCTTTTTTTATATCTTCATCAATAATTTCTTTAAAACGTGCAAATTGAGGTAGAACATAAAAATTGATTATTTCTTTTTCTGATCTTGTTTTATTAGCATAAGAGATATCACCTAATTGTGAATATAACTCTTTTAATGTATAGTAGATAAGCGTAGAGTAATAAACCTCCCTATTCAGTGAAGTTGGTCCAATACACTTTTCAAGTTGATCACCTGTTTTTCCTGCCTCTGCTGTTTTTTCTTCTTTAGCCAAACTTCCAATCATAATACACCTCCTTAACTATATTTATATTATACCAATTAACATATATTAAAAGAAATCAAACTGTATAACCTCGCCCTACACTAACTTTTATGATTACTTAATTGTGTAAAAATAACTGCAAGTGTTAAACTTGAGCTTTTATTTTTCATTATACATTTCTTACTACATGTTTATACTGTTGTCTTGCATAATAGACTATTCGAAGTTACACAAGTATTTTTTTTATTAGATAAGAGTTAGTAAGAGCCTGTTCATAATTTTTTCAGAAGTAAGGCAGTGAAAGCCAGAACTACCATTTGTAGGCTAGTATTGAGTTTTCGCTCACAATTTTTCCACAATCTTCTACATTTTTCTAACCAAGCAAAAGATCGCTCCACAACCCATCTTTTGGGCAATACAACAAAGGAACGTAATTCATTTCTTTTGATCACTTCAACGGTTGCACCAATAATCGTTTTTATTTGAGTTACAAAATTCTCTCCAGTATAGCCTGCATCAACCAGTACATTTTTAACTCCCGAGAGGTTTTCTTTTGCATTTTCGACCATTCTCACAGCACTGCTACGGTCAGTTATCTCTGCTGTTGTTGTATAAATTGCATGCTTGCGTATCTACTGCAATACGGCCCTGAAATCTTCTTGCCTGCATCATAGCTTCAGCAGTATCTGCATTTTTTATACTCTGTGCATCAATTATGCAGAAGCTTTTCCGACCATTGTTTTGTCGCAATTATTTTTTTTTAATACCAGCTCCAGAACACTTTCTTTATTTACATCTGGTTTTTCACTCCACTTCTTAAAATAGTCGTAACAATTGCGCCATTTTGGGAACTCTTTTGATACCATTCTCCACTGGCAACCACTTTTTAACACGTATAACACTCCACAAAATATATCATGTAAATCAAGTGTTCTTGGTTTTGTCTTCTTTCTGCAAGATTCCAGATCTGCTACAATAATCTCAAACTTTTCTCGACTTATGTCACTTGGTTATAAACTTCGCATATCCTACTTTATATACTTTATCCTCTCACTTTATCTCTTTTTTGAGATTACGTACAGGCTCTAAGATACAAAGACGTTTTCAGAAATCTTTAAGCTTAATAACATCCTCTCTCTTTGGACTAGTTGAGATTAGATGAATTGGTACACCTATTAATTTTTCTAACCCTTCTATATATTTTATTAAATTGATAGGCAATGTTTCAATCGACCTTTTACCTTGAGTGTTTTCTTTCCAGCCAGGAAACTCTTCATATATTGGCTCTAATTCCCCTTGTATTGAATGCGATGCGGGTAAATAATCATACATTTTTCCGCTATACTTGTAACCAGTGCATATTTTAATTGTATCAAAAGAATTAAGCACATCTAATTTGGTTAATACAATGCTTGAAACTCCAGAGAGTTGTACGGCCTGGCGCACTAAAACTGCATCGAACCATCCGCAACGCCTTCTTCTATTGCTCACTGTTCCAAGTTCCTTACCTATAGTAAACAAGCTATCTCCTACTTCATTTTTCTGCTCAGTAGGAAATGGGCCATTGCCCACTCTTGTTGTATAAGCTTTTACCACACCAATAATGTAAGCATTGGAGGATAACCCTGAGCCTGTTATTGCTTGCGATGCTACAGTATTACTTGAAGTAACAAAAGGGTAAGTTCCGTGGTCGATATCTAAAAATGCGCCTTGGGCACCTTCAAATATTATTTTCTTACCTTCTTTCATCAAGTCATTTAATATCTTCCACACAGGTTTTTTATATGAAAGAATTTTTTCTGAAATCTCTTGAATTTCCTTTAATATTTCTTCTTTTTTAACCACCTGGTAGTTAAGGCCTTTCCTGATAGCATTGTGGTAATTCAAAAGAGTATCCACTCTTTTATTGAGCTCATCTGCGTTTTCTAAGTCACAAAGGCGTATAGCTCTCCTTCCAACTTTATCTTCATAACATGGCCCTATCCCTTTGTTTGTTGTACCAATTTTGTGATTTCCATTTAAATCTTCAAATAGCTTTTCCTTGTCCTTATGTATGCTAAGTATTAATGGACAGCTCTCGGATACCATCAAGTTGTTATAGTTTACGTCTACTCCTTTAACTTTCAATGACTCTATTTCTGAGATTAGAGCGTGTGGATCAAGAGCAACGCCATTTCCTATGATAGATATTTTGCCTGGCCTCAAAACAGCAGAGGGCAGTAAATTTAATTTATAAACCTCATCATCTACTACTATAGTGTGCCCTGCATTATTTCCTCCCTGAAATCTCACAACTACATCTGCATTCTCAGAAAGATAATCTACTATTTTACCCTTGCCTTCGTCACCCCATTGCAGACCAACAATTACAATGTTATTCATCATTATTTTCTAGATTAATACATAAATATTAATGCAGTACGCTACAAATGGAAAGAGAAATCTACGCCTTTCCTACACCCCTTAAATAAAGAAATATACTGTCGATTTTCTTAATATATTACCAAATTATTCATCATTATATGATATAACTTACAGCATATTTACAGTAAGGTGTTATTTATGAAAGAGACAAAAGGAAAAAATAATAAGAGTCCAGTAGTTAGATTAAAGGCCACAGCTAAAGAGTTCAATTTTAGTAAATTAAGAGCAGATCAAGATAATAAATTAGCGAATTCCGGTGAAACAATGTTCTTAGATTTTCAAAGGATGAATTTTATTATTAACGGAAAAGAAATAGATAAAAATCTTATTATTGCATTTAAGGAAGGAGCTAAGCACCGCAAAAGCGAACTTTTTAATAGTGATGATATATATAATGACGAAATATTTAACAAAAAAGGAACAAGAGAAATAGATACGGATCATGGCAAAGCTTTTGTTGCTTCAGTACTCGAAGATATTGAGAAAGAGCTTGTAAGTAATGCATTGGGTGAGCTATGGAAAAATCACTGTGAAAATTCCAAAACTGCCAATCATCAAAAAACCGATTCATATAAGAAAGAATTTGAAGAATTTTACAATGCTGGCCAAAGGTATATCCATCTATTACCAACAGAGAAAGATGAAAACAAGGATTACCGTTCCTTTGCAAAAGAAGTTTTCAAAAAAATGTTCAGATACGCTGGGGCAGAAGTTCCAAGTGATGCTATTTTAGAAGAGCTAGTTACCAATTGTAATCAAGCAGGGTATGAGGCTGCTCCATTTATACAAACCCAACTTGCACTTGGACAGTCGTTCATAGTAGAAAATCCTAAAAAAGTAATAAATATTGATTGTGCTAACCAAAATAATGTGAGAATTAGATCTGATATGAGGCTACCAATACTCTCTGTTAAAAATCAAGTTATGCATGGCGATAAGATATGTAATCTGTCTAGTTCATTGGAATTTACAATTGAATCTCACAATGGTGAAGACTTTGTAACATACAGAGATGGTAAATTGTCACTTACTATTCCTAAAGAGTTAAAAAATTATAAAGATAATGGCAAGAGCTTGTTTGACATTATTAAAGAATATTTTCAGAAATTCTGTGCAAAATTAGGATTTAAACCTGAGACAAAAATACAAATAGAGCATGGCTTCGGTGCTCAAAGTAACTATTTAGATGGTACAATATCAACCACAGGATCAGATGCAAATGAAGAATTTATCAATCTTTTAAGCGAAAATCTCAGAGAGAGGTTATTGGGGTCAGGAGTTGCTCTAGAAGATGAAGATGTTGATGATGTTGTTGAAGTCAGAGTATCTACCGTTATAGATCTATTGAGTGATTATGCTAAATTGGAAGATAATAAAGAACACAGAGAGTTATTAATAAGTAAAGTAGCAGATAATTTAGGACTTTCCACTCAAGATAAAACAGCACCAGAAGTATTGATGGAATTAGGCTCTTTACCTTCTTTGACAAAAGGTCAGGTTAATCATAATCAAGTGCAGTCTGTTGTAAATACTTTTATTAAGTTAATTATTGAAGGGAAAAGCGAAGTATACAAAAAAGGAGGTGCGATTAATGCAATTCATAAGGAGATAGATAAGGCAATTGTTGAGCAAGAAAAAAAAGCAACCAACAAACAAGATATAGAAAATGATAAATGGACAGATAGAATCAAAAAACAGAATTATTCTGCGGAATCACATGAACATTTACCTTAAAGATATTAGTAGGCTCTTTAAATATTTTAGAGTTCATGGTTACAACGGTTGCTATTTTACAGTGCATCTCACAACACTTTCTTCAAAAATATACATGTTAACATACCCTGGACGTACAAGATCACACTTATACCCAAGCTTTTCATAAAATACTTTCGCTTTTTGAAAATTCATGGTTGCAACGGTTGCTATTTTACAGTGCATCTCACGACCATAATCATGAACTTCTTCCATTAGCTGCTTTCCCATACCTTTTCTTCTATAATCAGAGTGCACCCAAAGCAAGTCAGTGTAAATTGAACCATAGATAACAAAACCGCTACAACCTACAATAATTTGTTCAGTATCATCGCGAATAAAAAAAGCAAATGGGTTACACGTACCTTTATCAACGGTTTCTTCATTAATCTTTTTGAGTAGGAATTCAATGTCTTTGCTACTTGGTGATGTGGTGTGTTCTATTTTCATCTCTCGGCCTAATACCGCATACTGATTTCTCTCTTTATCTTATATAAATTAATTAAGTAAAGTGAATACAGTATCCACACTACTAAAAAAAATGTGGCACAAAACATAAACATTGCAACCAGTGGCAACAGCAGGGAACTTTCTATTGCTATTCCACCTTTTCTCAAAATGCTTGCTGGCTGATGGAGAGTGGACCATAAATTCACGGAAAATTTTACTATAGGAATATTTATAGCACTAAAGATGGCAAATACTGCTGCTGATTTTTCTGCCCTCGCTTCATTATCAAAAGCGCTCCACAATGAAAGGTAGCCAACATATAGGAAAAATAAAATCAGCATTGAAGTAAGCCTTGCATCCCATACCCACCAAGTGCCCCAGGTTCCTTTTCCCCAGATGCTGCCTGTGATTAAGCATATTGCCGAAAAGACTGTCCCTGCAGGAGCAGCAGCATGTGCCAAGACACTAGCAATGCTATTGTTCCATACCAATGAAATGAAACCAAGTGATGCAATTAATCCATATATTCCAAGAGCAAGCCATGCAGAAGGCACATGAATGTACATGATTCGTACAATTTCTCCTTGTTTATAATCTTCTGGAGAGAAGAATAACGCCAAAGACATTCCAATTAAAAAACATGCGAAACAAATAACCCCAAGCCAAGGTAGAGCTTTCTTAGAAAAATAAGAGAAATTTGTAGGCTTTAATAAAAACATTCGTTTTGAGAATAATTGTGTTAAGAATTTACCAATTAGTTTGAGTTTTATCAACAGGATAGTTTTTCTATATTTACGTAGGTCAACAAATTAGCATAATTTCAGTAGCAGATTGCTAGCTATTATTTTTAGTATATGACCCTTAAAAAGCTTAATCTACACTTAGTATCAGATTCAAGTGGTGAAACTGTTATATCAGTTGCAAAATCAGCTCTGAAACACTTTCGTTCTGTAGAAACGATCGAATATGTTTGGTCTTTTGTAAAAGGAGAAGAGCAGATTGACAAAATTCTGGAGGAAATTAATAGGAAAAGTGATGAGCATAATTTTGTTATATGCACTATTACTGATGATGAGCTAAGAAAATATCTAAAAGATAACTGTATAAAGTTGAAAATTCCCTATAGAGCAATATTATCACATATTATTAGAGAAATTTCGTCTTATCTTGAAATTGAAAAAGACGAAAAGCTTGACTTGCATACTGAGATAAATAACGAATATTTTCAGCGCATTGAGGCAATAAACTACACTATTAATCATGATGATGGACAAAATATTCAAGATATTGATAAAGCAGATATAATTTTGGTTGGAGTTTCACGTACATCAAAATCTCCCACCAGTACGTATTTAGCTTACCGAGGCTATAAAGTTGCAAATATTCCTTTTGTTAGTGGAGTACCCTTTTATGTTGACTTGGCAAAATTAAAAAATAAACTAACGATAGGGGTAACAATAGACGTAAGTAGGCTAATAGAAATACGCAAAAATAGACTTACTTCAATTAACAACGAAGATAATAATATATATGCTAACCCTGAGAAAGTAGAAAAGGAAATTAAAGAAGCAGAGGAGCTCTTTAAACAGAATAACTGGCCAATTATCGATGTCACGCAAAAGTCGATCGAAGAAGTATCAGCAACAATTATACAATATTTTAATAAAATGTTATCAATTGACTAACTCTTGATAAGTGATTATAATGTAAAGTAATTTAATTCTTACTATAGATATGAAAGTCAAAGGGTCGCTAAAATCTCATCGTAACAGAGATAAAAATTGTAAAGTTGTGAAAAGGGGTGGTAAGATTTACATTATAAATAAGGTAAAGCCAAGGTGTAAAGCGCGTCAAGGTTCTTAGCTTTTTGTTCACCTTTTCATGTTATATATTTTTTATATGTGAAAGTACGGTGCTTATATCTAAAAAGAAGCAAAAATTACTGTGTTTAAGCGCAGCCTTACTCATTTCTTCCCTTACATTATATTTCAGCATTAGCACAATTACAGGTAAACGTGGCTTATTGACGTTAATCGATTTAAAAAAAGAAATCGAGTACAATAAACTTTTGCTAAAGGATGTCTCTTCTGAAAAGGAAAAGTTGGACAACAAAGTATTTGGCTTATATGAAAAAAGCTTAGATTTAGATCTGCTTGATGAGCAAGCAAAAAATGCTTTAGGTTATGTGAACCCTAATGAACTTATGGTTGTTCTTGACGTGGAATAGCAGTAGTGACCTTACCCAGAAAAAGTGGAGAGAAAGAAAAGAGTTTTTTTGGGTAAAATAAAATTTTGGAGGATTAGAAATGGTAAGAGAATATACAGCAGAATTCAAATTGGAAGCTGTTAAGCTGGCAAATGAACAAAGAAAGGTAGGTCAACCAGTTGCAAAAGTAGCAAGAGATCTAGGAATAAGGGATAGTGTATTAGGAAAATGGATGAAGAAATATAACGAAAAAAAGTCAGCGGCAAATGCATTTCCAGGTAGAGGTAACATGGCTCCTTACGACAAAGAGAGGTTTGATTTACAAAGAGAGTTAGCAAGATTAACAAGGGAAAGAGACATTTAAAAAAAAGCCCTGGCCAGTCAAAAAGAGTAAAATATTTTTTTATAAAAGAGTATAGTAACTGCTATAGGAATTATGTAGGATTTTCTGCTAGTGGCTACTATAAGTGGACCACAAGAAAAATAAGCAGTAGAGAATCAGCAAATAAAGAGCTACTCGCAGCTATTCAAAAAATATATCAAGTTTCTAAATGTAGATATGGAGCTCCTAAAATTCATGCTGAATTGAAGGCTTTGGGTAAAAGTTGCAATTTGAAAACGGTGCAAAGTATTATGCAGAAAAATGACATCAGGGCTATACTGAGAAGAAAGTTTAAAATTAAAAAACAACAAACAGATAATAGAGCTGTAGCTCCCAATATACTAGATCAAAACTTTATTGTTGATCAACCAAATAAAGTATGGGATTACTTACATCAAAACCAAGGAGGGATGGCTATATTTGGCAGCAATAATTCTCACGTATGGTAGTTAATGAGTAGTGCAATAAATAAACAATTGGTTATGAACTCTTTATTAATGGCCATTAATAGGCGTAAACCTGTTAAAAATCTACTGCTGCACAGTGACCAAGGTTCACAATATACTGCGCAAGGGTACACAGAAGCAATGAAAGCTCAGTGACCAAGGTTCACAATATACTGCGCAAGGGTATCAATATCTCTTAGCTGTAAAGAATATAGATGAGTAATAAAGGCTCTTGTTACGACAATTCTGTTGCAGAAAGCTTCTTTAGCTCATTGAAAAGAGAAATACTTATTGATACTTCACAACACTCTGCTCAACAAACTAGAACTGCAATATTTGAATACATAGAAATTTTTTATAACAAACAACGTCACTATTAACTAGTGCATTCCAGAACAATTTGATGCATCATTCTTTTTGTAAAAAACATTCCACACTTTCTCTCCACTTTTTCTGGGTAAGGTCAAAGGATCTTATGTCTTAAACCTTATCACCAGGCTTAACAAATAGGTGGCCCAATACTATTAACTTTATGGGTTTATCTTCGTTATTTGCTACTATCCAAACCCCATCGCTCTCATGATCAACAATTTCTATTGGTGCAAATACTACATAATTATTGTCATCAACAATCTTTATTCCAAGAGCACCCTCGTCACTTAAGCTCAGGGCTGAAGAAGGAACTTTATATGCAAATCTTTCGCCTGAAGGTAGCCTTACGTTGGCAGTTAGTCCCTGCAAGGATATCATTTTATTATTAGTTACCTTTACTTCTACCCTATAAGACCCAGTTTTAGGCTCAGCAATTTTACTAATAAAACTTACTTCACCTGCCAATTCTTTTCCGTCCAGCAAATTAATTTGAGCTGTGCTGCCTAGCTCTATTTTATTTACTTCATTTTCCGAAACGTATAACACTACAAGAATTTGATCGAAATTAACCACGTCAGCTATTTTTTGCCCAGCATTAACAAAATCCCCTTCGTTTGCATTGATTTTATCAATATAACCATCTATAGGAGATGTGACTGCAGTATTTTCTAAATCCAATTCTAGCCTTTTTAGGTCAGCTTTTGCACTTTGTAACGCAGTAAAAGCTGCTTCTACTTGTATTTGTGCCCCATAGCCTTTTTTATTCAGTTTGTGAGAGGAATCATACTCAATTTCACGCTGCTTTAATAAAGCTTTGGCTTTCTGAGCTTGCTCAATCCTGTCATAATCTTCTATCTTTAACACTACATCATCTCTTTTTACCTTTTTACCATCAGGTAAATAAATAGCAATAATCTTACCACTTATTTTTGAGACAAGGCTAGCTCTATGTAAGGGATTTACTGTACCAGAAAAATTTAAATATATAGTGCGGTTTTGCGGCGCACATTCTTGAGTTTTTACTGAAAAGCTACTAGTTGCATTATCGCTATGAACCGCCTGATCTTTTTTTAAAAATGCACTGCTGATAAAAAACAGTAGAATAAAAGCAATACTGGAAATGATGATTACTTTATTTCTCATCTTTAAACAATAGAATTTGTTGATCAATCTTGTTAGAAACAACTGCATAAATTTTCGAATCAGAAATGTAAGTATAATACATGTACCATTGTCACTCCATAAATAGTTTTATATGAGAACAAACACAAGATTTTCCTACAATAAGTAAGTTTTTTATTGCTAAAATGCAATTTTTAATCGAATAAAATTGCAAACAAAGTTGTGCATAAGACTGGATTTAAAAAAATCTCGAAAAACATACTAAAACTTTTAAATAATAACTTTATATCTAGTGGCTTTGCCTTCTCCAAGACGCTGTAAGTATTTCATCCCTAGCAGTTTCTTTGTAATTGCCTCTACTGTTCTTGGAGGAAATCC
>NZ_CP011148.1:328287-329986 GCF_001758565.1 Wolbachia endosymbiont of Drosophila incompta
TTCTATAGCATCTTTTCTACTAAATTCTTTATCTGCAAGGCTAAGTGCCCATTCCCAGAAGAACAATTGTTTTCTTGATAATAAATATTCAGTATTCTCCCTCTCAAGAATATAATGCGCCTCATTTGCTTGCGTTTTGAGTACATTAAGAAAAAATATTAACCACGGGGAAATATCTTCTTTGCCACTTTTCCAGCTACTTTGTGTTTTATTAAGCGCTAAATAGTAATCAAGTTTGTTAGTTTCAATTATCTTTTCATGTGATACAATAGATACAAAATCATAACCCTGCTGCAACAGCATTAAATTAGTCATCAATCTACTAGTTCTGCCATTCCCATCTTGAAAAGGGTGTATTGCCAGATACTCAAAAACAAAGTTAGCAATAATAATAAGAGGATGCTTAAATTTATTATTTAAGGACCAGTGATACCAATCAATAAGCTCTTGTACTTCCTTTCTAACAAGGTAAGGTGGTGTGGGATCAAAAATTATACCAACAACTTTTCCATTCTGATCTTTTGCCTCAACTCTATTAGAACTTGCTTTGTATTTTCCTCTATGATACAAATCTTTTTCACTATAAAGTAGCATCTGGTTGTTAATGTGCAATATTGATGACTCACTAATTGGAATATCCGTATAATCATGAAATATTAGTGTAAGCATTTCTAAGTAGCCAGCAATTTCTTGCTCATCTCTATTTTTAAATTTTTTGACACGTAGGTTTTTATATAGATCCTCAACTTCTTTATCGGTTAGACGATTTCCTTCAATACGGTTAGAAGCGCCAGAAGATGTAACAATAACTGAATGAGTTAATCTTTCAATTGTTTGTGGTAGTAGTTTTTTCGTTATCTGCCAGCTATTTTTAACACTATCAACTGCAGTAATTAACTCGTACACTTGCTCAATTACAGGCCCTTCTAGGTTGAGACGCGTACTAAGACGAAAATTCTTCCAGTTCATATTCTTCTCACATGCATATTATGTGAGATAATGTGAGATAATGTGATAAAAGTCAATAGTAAACTTTATATGCACAGCAGAGCTAACTACAAAAATTATACATTTTCAAGTGATCCTAACCATATCAAAAACTACAGGGCAAAGCTGTTAGAGGAAGGCTTAATTAGTTAAAAATTTCAATCTTATGTAAAATATTGTCTTATTTTGTAATTTTCTTGTTGACTAACGAGACGATATCTACTTTTCAATAAACTCCATTTGCATTTCTTGTATACTGCTTTCTATTTGCTTTATTTGTTCTATCAACCTTTCCTCTAAGTCAAGATTACCGCTCAGCCTCGCTTCGGTTCTTTCTTTTCGTAATGCATTTAACTCTTTTAGTAACACTATATTATTCCACACAATTTCTGCAGATTTTCTCTCGTTCAGTTGGCTATTTAGTACACTAGTTTTTTCAAATACATACTTTATAACGTTAAACTGTTTCAATTCTTGTAACAAAGCCTCTTTATCGAGGTTGCTTTTGTTACTTATTACATCAATTATACGCTGTTGTAATCTTTTCATCTCATTAGTAAATTCAAAATGAGAAAATTGCTCAAAAAATATAGGACGGTTCAAGATTTCAGGAAATTCTACGGCTATACGCAAAATTACGGCCTGATTTTGCTCTGCTTCAATTAGCTCTGGAGACTTGTTATGAAGATACTCACCTTTTGTTGCTCTAGTT
>NZ_CP011148.1:330017-335250 GCF_001758565.1 Wolbachia endosymbiont of Drosophila incompta
TTCTTAGTTCACTAGCCTTATTGTAAAAATAATCTCTGTAATACCTTCTAATACTGCTGTTGCTAATAGTATTTACATATTCCATGAACTTGTGCTCAAGAATTGAATATTTTTCCGGAGCAAGTTTTTCATAATTTTGCAAATTGCTATCGATTATGTGATGCCATAAATATTCAGAATGCAGTTTTGTTGAATGGTCAAGAGCAGTCAACACGTCTTCTTTCTTGTATTCCAGTTCGTTACATATATCGTATGGATCTTTATTACTCGGCAAAGTCACAAACTTTAACGTGTATCCAGGCTCTAATATTAGCAGAGCAAGTTCTGCAACTCGAGTAGCAGCATGACGTCCAGCACTATCGCCATCCATACAGATGGAGATTTCTTTAGCAAATCTCCATAGATTTTTTATCTGTTCTGCAGAAATTGCGGTACCAAGCGGAGCAACTGCATTACTAATTCCCGCTTGATGTAGCGCTATAGCGTCCATATATCCTTCAACAACGAGTATGTGCTGTTTTTTACGTATTTCGCTTAAAGCAAAGTTTAATCCGTATAAATTCTCCCTCTTCTTGAAGAGCTGACTCTCTGGACTGTTTAAATATTTCGGCTGTTGCTCAGAACTTAGCGCACGTCCGCCAAAACCAATAACTCTCCCTGCAATGCTCTGTATAGGAAATATCAGCCGGTCATAAAAATAATCATGAAAATTTTTGTTTACTAATCCAATATCAATTAAAATTTTGTCTTCAATACCTGAAGAGTTTAAATACTCTTTCAAACCAGAGCTTGGTGCATAACCTATCTTAAATTTATCTATGATTTTGGGTAAAATCTTACGCTGCTTTAAATAATCTACAACACCTTGATTTTTTTGTGCAAACCAATTTGCAGCTAAATCAAGCGCTAAAAATAGTTTATTGTCCTCTTTTGTAATACTAAGATTTTTGGGCAGTTCAACACCTGTAACCGATGCTAATTTTTCCAATGCTTCTTTAAAGCTTAATCCTTCAGTTTGTGAAATAAATTCAAATGCATCACCACTAGCCAAGCAACCAAAACAGTAATATAACCCCTTAGTATTGCTCACCGAAAAAGATGGGGTTTTTTCGTTATGAAATGGACAGAGCCCAACAAAACTATCTCCTCTTTTTATTAATCTGACTTTTTTACCTACTAGGTCGGATAATAATAATTTTGATTTTATAATATCTATATGATCCATCTTGTTAAATTAGTAGTAGGATAAAAATTATATAGAATTTATACACATCTGACTCGAAATTTATTTCTATAACTAAAGCAATTTGGATTTACCGACAATGTAGCTATACAAATTCAAGAGCAATCCTGTCATCCAGGTAGCCCACAGAAACAAAAAACTTCCTTGACAAACCTCGCCAGCGCCCTTATCATGAAACTGAAGCTATTTATTTATCTTCTCTGTACAGATTAAATGACAAAAAAACTCAACGTATCTGGCGTCTCATGTTTAATTTTTTGCACTATGTGCACCTTATGTCTTTATCAAATTTCCGGGTTTTGACCTACACAAGCTGAAATACGCTTATAAAGCATTTAAAACATTAAAAAACGCCAATTTAAAAAATGGATAGTGAATAACTAGCTACCCTAGGGTTTCTTTTGCCTTTTTTTCTGTTTAGTAAATTTCTTAACGTTTATAATTTAGATTAGTTGCGGCTTAAAAGCAGCTAAATCGCGGTTATTAAGTGTTTAGAATAAAAAAACGCCATACTTGAAAGTATAATGTAAGTAATTAGCCAACCACGGGGCTTCTTTTGCCTTTTTTTTCGTTTGGTAAATTTCTTAATATTTATACAGAAGGTGTCATTCCAGTGCTTGACACTGGAATCCAGTTCTTATTATACAGCTATCTGGTGTACTTATTTAAAATTAAGTTTTCTGGATCTCAGTGCCAAAGCACTGGGATGACACCCTTCCTGGCGGAGATTATTCTCAAATCACAATGTTCGTACAGTTGTGGAATGAATTGCGGTATGACGTAGGAAAACCTTAGCTATAGCTTTAGAACTCCCAAAAGGTCAGAAGCATTGAATGACTTGACAGAAAGTTCAAACCCATATAAAATGTCCTTATTTCTTATATGTTAGGTATAGTATCAATTGCCTCAGATCATGCTGGTTATGAATTAAAATCAGAAATAAAACCTTACCTGGAAGCCCTAGGTTACAGAGTAGTAGATCAAGGCTGCACTGCTAAGCAAAAGTGTGTAGATTACCCAAACTATGCTGTTAAAGTTGTAGAAGATATAACAAGCAAAAAAGCAAATTATGGGATATTAATTTGTGGTACAGGTTTGGGCATGAGTACTGTGGCAAATCGTTTTGAAGGAATCTACGCTGCTTTATGTAACAGTGTTGAGATCGCAAAATTAGCTCGCGAGCATGGCAACGCAAATGTACTGTGTCTTGGTGCAGGATTTACTGCGAGTGGATTAGCAAAAGACATAGTCAAACAATTCCTCGAAACAGAATTTTCAAAAGAAAGCAGACATAAAAAACGCCTTGATAAACTCAGCAATATAACCTCTAAGAAAAAAAAAACAAAAACTTATAACGAAGATGAAATATCAAAATTCGCTAAAATGGCAGGCCAGTGGTGGGATGAGAACGGCAAATTCAAACCATTGCACATAATGAATCCTGTTAGAGTATCTTACATTATTGAGAAAATAAAAGAGTTAAAAAAATGCAATTTGAAAGAATTATCATTGCTTGATGTTGGATGCGGTGGTGGCATTTTGTCAGAGTCAATGGCACGCGTTGGCATTAACGTTGTGGGAATAGATGTATGTGAAGAAAACATAAAAGTAGCGCATTCACATGCAAAAAAAGTAGGGTTAAATATAGAATATATACACACCAGCATTGAAGAGCTAAGCAATGACAAGAAGTACGACGTGGTTCTGCTGATGGAAGTAGTTGAACATGTGGATAATTTAGAGCTTTTCATGAAAAAAGCGATAGAACTGCTAAAACCGGAGGGGTTAATCTTTATATCCACAATAAATAGAACTATTAAATCCTTTTGTCTTGCAATAATTGGTGCAGAGTACATATTAAATTGGCTGCCAAAAGGTACACATAACTGGAATAAATTTCTCAAGCCGTCAGAAATTGCAAATCACTTAAGAGAAAATAATGTAACGCTGCAAAACATGGCTGGCATGGAGTACAACGTAATAAAGCGTGAGTGGAATCTAACTAAAGGCGTGGATGTTAATTATATACTCTGCGGTTTGTTAGATTTAACTCTATAAAAGCACCATTTTCACTTCCAATACTTTGAAGGATCTTGGCCAGCTTTTATACAGTAGCCTTTATTAGTTAGCGCCCAACCGGAACGACAAGCATAACCTGTACCTACACGTTCATATCCAGGAGCAGCAACACACTTTCCATTCTCCAAGGTGTGACCTTTAAAAAGACAACAAACTTCTTTTTNNGTTACCTTTGTTACAATTTGAGGAGCACCAAAAAACACAGCAACAAACATACCCAGTGCGAAAAGTGCAGGCCAAGGCATTCTGCCAAATATTGCAAGTAAGCTTGAACCAATTATTACCACTGTAATCATTGGTCCACCTATTCCATGAACGTAACCTATTACATTACACATTACATCTGTTGCTCCATCAGCGTGTGCATCAAATGCATAGAAAACTATAAATAGAATTACAAGAAAATTTCTCATTGTTCTTTCAATAATCATGCCTGATTGTTTCTTATTTTAATAAAATTTCAGTAAATAGCTTTTTTCAAAAATTATGCTTAACCCAATCAATATTTATTTATTACTGCCTTTTTAATACTATAATTAACTCAGTTGATTTTTATCAAAATGCTAAACCATGGAACAATTCGAGAACTTTTACATCACCACGCCAGTATATTACGTAAACGATAAGCCGCATATTGGTCATGCATACACTTCTCTCTTGTGTGACGTGGTGGCAAGGTTCATGAAACTAGCTGGGAAAAATGTCAAATTTACCACTGGTACAGATGAACATGGACAAAAAATAGAAAAAGCAGCTAAAGCAAAGGAAATGCAGCCAAAAGAATTTACAGATGAAGTGAGCGTTTCATTTAAAGAATTGGCTAAGTTCATGAATTTTGAGTATGACGATTTTATTCGCACTACGGAGGAACGTCACAAAAAAGCAGTTATAGCTTTATGGAATAGACTTGAAGAGAGAGGGCAAATATATTTGGATTCCTATCCGGGTTGGTATTCAGTTCGTGATGAAGCATTTTATCAGGAGTCAGAGCTGATAGATGGCAAAGCACCAACAGGTGCTGAGGTCCAGTGGATAAAAGAAGAGAGTTACTTTTTTCGCTTATCAAACTGGCAAGAAAAATTACTGGAACTCTATAAAAATCAGCCAAGTTTTATCTTTCCTGAGAGCAGAAGAAATGAAGTGATATCGTTTGTAAGATCAGGGCTCATTGACCTCTCAATCTCTCGCACTAGTTTTAACTGGGGAATAAAAGTACCAGGTAATGACAAACACATAATCTATGTCTGGATAGATGCATTAACCAATTATCTTACATCAATAGGTTTCCCTAGTACTGAAGGTGAGGAATATAAGAGGTTTTGGGCAGAACCAGAAACACAGATTCCAGTGTCAAGCACTGGAATGACACCAAACCAAGGGAAAACGCAGATTCCAGTGTCAAGCGCTGCAAACCTAGCTGACAACTCTTTCAACGTTCATGTAATCGGTAAAGACATATTGCGCTTTCATGCTGTATATTGGCCAGCGATTCTCCTTGCAGCAGACCTGCCACTGCCAAAACAAATTGCAGTTCATGGTTGGTGGTTGAACGAGGGAGAGAAAATATCCAAGTCCCTTGGTAATGTCATAGATCCAATTGGCCTCGCTCAAGAGTTTGGTGTTGATCAGCTACGCTATTTTCTCCTCAGGGAAGCAAGCTTCGGCCAAGATGGCAACTTTAGTAAGAAAAATATGATCAGCCGGATAAATTCAGAACTGGCAAACAACATAGGCAATTTAGTACAAAGAACAATTTCATTTTTACACAAGCAATGTTCTGGAATTGTACCAACAATCGATCAAAGCCTACTTAAAGGTGAAGAAAGTCTTCCAGGTTGCAAAGCTATACTCGATCAAGTGATGAATCACCTATCAAAGTATGAATTTAACCATATCATACTTCTAATCATC
>NZ_CP011148.1:335263-338035 GCF_001758565.1 Wolbachia endosymbiont of Drosophila incompta
AAGCAAATGCCTACATAGACAAAAGTGCACCCTGGACACTAAGCAAAACTGACAGAGAGCGCATGAATTTAGTAATTTACAAGTTACTGGAATATATCAGGATAATAGGCATTTTATTGCAGCCAATCGTTCCCAAGTCAGCAGAGATGATACTAAATCAACTGCAAATTCCGAAAGAACAACGAGATTTAAAATCTTTGTGCGACGCGTGCGTAAGTTCAGGCATAACATTGCCTAAACCTACGCCGGTTTTTTTGAGGGTTGATGCTAAAGAGGAGAAATAGTGTAAAAACTATTTCTCCTGGATGGGATTATCTTTAGTTAACGACGGTGCACACCGCTGTCTACATATTCAAGTTAGGTGGCAAGTGCCTTAGTTACTTTAGCACAATATGGTTTAGTAACATCAGCACCTATCACTACTACTTCAGTAATTGCCGACTTAACCTTTCCTAGGCTCCATGCAAACCAGCCTTGACCATTTTCTTCTTTAGTTTTGGCTGACTTTCTGGGCTAGAAATCTCAGTACCTTTTTCATCACCAGATTCTGCATCATAAAATACATCCTGATCCTCAGAAAGACTCATTAAATAACTTTTAGCAGCATCAACATTTAAATGATCAGGTTGCTTAGGAACGTTATCAATATTTAAATAATCCAAACTATTAGCTCGTTGCTTTTGCTCACTGGAAAGAACCTCAAGATTTAAATAATCCAAACGAGATAGTTCTTGCATGCTAGGTTAAGATCCATCTTCACGCTTAAACTGCTCTTCCGGACTAGAAACCTTAGTACCATAAATCCTACTGTACAAGCTGCTTCCAACGCTGTTAAGTGCTCCTCTTACAGATGCAATTGACGCATCATAAGTATTTTTCAAGCCACCTCCAATACCACTAAGTGTTCCTTTTGTAGACTCAGTTGATGGCACATAATTATCGTAAGCATATTTGCCAGAATACAAGACACCATTAACTGCTTCTTTTGCAAACCAAACAGCGCTATTAACTGTTCCTTTTGCAAGCTGGACAGTGCCATCAGCAATTGCCACTTTTAATTTGTCTTCTTCTATCTTTTTATTTTTTTCAGCTAGTTGAGTTTTTTGCTCAGAACTTTTCTGCTTTTGAGTGCGTACTTGATCTTTTAACTTAGAATTTTCTTCCTCTTGAGCTTCTACTTTATTTTTTAACTTAGAATTTTCTTCCTCTTTAGCTTTTACTTCCGCTTCTTTTTTAGCTAGTTGAGTTTTTTGCCCAGAAATTGTTTGCTCTTGAGCTTTCATTTTATTTTTTAACTCAGAATTTGTTTTGTTCTCACTAATTGCTTGATACGAAAGTGCAATAGCTACAGCAGAAAATACAGCACCACCAATAATAAATGGAAGGCCAACACTTAATGCTGCAACTGGAGCTAAGAAACCAATATAAGGAGCTGCAGCAAACACTCCAGATGCTAATAAAGTTAAAGCAGCCAGAGTTCCAGCTATATAATAGGGTACATTGTTTTTATTCATCATCTCACGTATTATAAAATATAATACCATTATAAAAGGATTTTTAAGAAGTTGTCAAGCTATCTTTACATAAAAAAAATAATTGATAAACTTGGGAACAAGAAGATTGCTGTCAAGCTATGAACTATGCCTTTCCGTGTAATCTTTAAATGCACCTCTGTTAGAGTCAAAATATAGCTTCACACTGCCAATTGGCCCGTTCCTCTGCTTTGCAATAACAAGCTCTGCAATATTTCTAATTTTCTCCATTTTCTCTTGCCATTCCCGATGTTTATTGTTTCCTTCACTTGGTTGCTTTCTCAATTCGTAGTATTCTTCTCTATAGAGAAACATTACTATATCTGCGTCTTGCTCTATGCTCCCTGAATCACGTAAATCAGAAAGTTGTGGTTTTTTATCATCCCTCTGCTCAACAGAACGAGAGAGCTGAGATAGTGCAACAATGGGAATATTTAGCTCCTTTGCAATTGCTTTCAAACCCTGCGTCACTTCCGAGATTTCTTGCACTCTATTTTCATTACTCCTTTTTGTTGTTCCTCTGATTAGCTGCAAATAATCAATGAATACCACTTCTACATTATATAATTGATACAGCAAGCGTATTCTGGTGCGAAGGGCACTAATTGATAGCGCAGGGGTGTCATCTATGATGAAAGGCAGTTCAGATAATTCTGTACTAGTATTGATAAATTCATGCAATTCAAAATCACTAATTCTCCCGGTTAATGCCTTATAATAACTAATCCCTGAATCTATAGTGATCAGCCTTGCAGTTAATTGCTCTGCTGACATTTCAAGCGAGAAAAACGCTACATAGTGTTGCTTATCTGCTCTTTTTTGCAACATCTTACAAGCATTAAGTGCGATGTTTAGCGCCAATGCTGTTTTACCCATAGAAGGCCTTGCAGCTAAAATTAATAAATCAGATTTTTGTAGACCACCAAGAAGCTGATTTAGATCTTGAAGTCCGGTTGTAACGCCTAGCGCTTCTGGATTATTTTTCAGTGTGCTGATCTTCTCAACTACATCTTTAATTGAACTTGCAAGTTTTATATATGTTTTCTCACCTTGTTTTTTTACTGCCAAATTGAACAATTTTGTCATTGCTTGTTCAATTTGCGCCTGTGCAGGATTTTCAATATCGTAGTTGTAGCTATCACCAACTATTTCTTGCCCGAGCTTGATTAAACATCTCCTTAAGTAAGTATCACGGATTATTCTAGTCAAACTATAAATATCAAGTGCAATACTTGCCTTC
>NZ_CP011148.1:338110-338746 GCF_001758565.1 Wolbachia endosymbiont of Drosophila incompta
CTCAGTTCATTGGCAACTATACCGTGTTTCCTGGTTTTAGATATTTGCGTAAAAATACTTTGATGCAGTGGATCATAGAAATTTTCTGCTGTAATTGTGTCTTCAACTGCATCACAGATNNTATTATCACGAATCATTGCACCAATAAGCATCTGTTCAGCTTCTAAATTATGCGGTAATTTACATATTTCCTTATCTACACTTCTTGAACTGAGGAGATTGGCTAATTCATTCATTTTAAGTTTTGAGAGTAACTGTTGATTATTGTAGAATATTTAGTCCTCATTTGAAAGATGTAAAGGCAAAAAAATTTGACTAATTCCGTGTTGCCTATAGCATTAAAACTTAATGCCCCTGTGGTGGAATGGTAGACACGGCAGACTCAAAATCTGTTGCTTGCAAAAGCATGCTGGTTCAAGTCCGGCCAGGGGCACGTTAAATATTGGAAAGTATATATATGTTACATAAATTTTTTAATCGTTTATTTTCTATTTTTTCTTCTATAAATGTTATTCAAAAGGTAAAGAAAGATGAAAATGGGATATGTTATGTAACGGGCCTCAGGCGCTATATATCAGTATTGCTTGATTTAATTATTATCGTTTTGTTCTTGCAGTTTTGCAGCCAAGCCTTTAA
>NZ_CP011148.1:338780-339474 GCF_001758565.1 Wolbachia endosymbiont of Drosophila incompta
TTCAGCCAAGTTGCTGCAAAATCCCCAATGCAAGTGCCACTTTCTATAGAAGAAAAGGCAATGCAGAGTAGACTTGTAAAATTAATGATTCTAAATCAAATAGTCCAGTTTATTATGCTCTTTTGCTATGTAATATATATGTGGGTAAAGTTTGCTACTACACCTGGAAAACTATTATTTGGGCTTAGAGTTGTGGATGCACAAACTTTCGAAAAGATGACCCTAAAACAAGCAACAAAGAGATTTTTTTCCTTTATATTGTCAGTTGCACCATTGTTCTTGGGCTTTTTATGGTCAAATTTCAACAAACGCTGTCAAACTTGGCACGATAAGATCGCAGGCACAGTGGTTGTCACGAGTAAAAGCCTTAGAAGGCAGAGCTAAAAACTACTTGACACCCTTCGCCAGCCCCTTTATCATGATAGTGAAGGTATTCAGTTATCTTCATCTGTGCAGATTAAACAGCAAGAAAACAACGTAGTTGGCGTCTTATTTTTAATTTTTTGCACTATGTGCACCTTATGTCTTCACAACATTTCTGGGTTTTTACCTATATAAGCTGAAACGCGCTTATAAGTCGTTTAAGACAGTATAGTACGCCAATTTGCAGGATTAGGGAGTGACAACTAGCTAACACGGGGTTTCTTTTGCCTTTTTTTCTGCTTAGATGAAGATAACTGAATACCTTCAGTTT
>NZ_CP011148.1:339573-339678 GCF_001758565.1 Wolbachia endosymbiont of Drosophila incompta
TTTTCATTTGGTAAATTTCTTAATGTTTGTAGCTAAACGACAACCGTCATCCCTGCAAAGATCAAGTATCCCGCTACTTGTTAGCGGGACCTAGAGATACCGCGA
>NZ_CP011148.1:339693-342907 GCF_001758565.1 Wolbachia endosymbiont of Drosophila incompta
ACGGTTCACGGTGGCATGACGGTTAAGTAATTCGTCATCCCGCTACTTGTTAGCGGGATCTCTTGTTAGCGGATGAGATACCGCGAATGAATCGCGGTATGACGGTCTGCGGCGGTATGATGGTTTGCGGTGGTATGACGTAGTAGCTATTTCTTGCATTTCATGACACCATTTGCTGTCTTTAAAAATGAATGTTCTTACAATTGTGCGTCATGCGCTTTATTAAATATTTTACTTAAAAATCTAATTTCTTATTATACAAGAGATAAGCAATTCATTGATGATGAAAAATTACAAAAAGGGGCATAGAAAGCGCCTAAGAGAGAAAATTATTTTAGATAATGGACAATCATTACTTGATTATGAAGTTTTAGAGCACATTTTATATTCAGCATATAGTAGAATTGATGTAAAACCGGTGGCAAAGAGTTTGATAGAAAGTTTTGGCAGCTTAAATAAAGTTTTTAATGCTGACCTGGAAGCGCTGCAAAACGTTGATGATGTCAGCAATGCAGCGATATCTGCCATCTTTTGTGTAAAACAAGCCTTTGTTCGTTCTGCAAGAGAAGAAATAAAAAACCTGCCTGTAATCGATAACTGGGAAAAATTGCTTGATTATTTAAGAATAAGTATAGGAAGCCTCAATAAGGAAAATTTTCGTGTCATCTATATGAATAAAAAGTATCGTCTAATAGCGGAAGACTTGCAAAATATTGGTACAGTAGATCAAACTCCTCTTTATGTCAGAGAGATCATCAAGCGCGCACTTTTGATTGGTTCAACATCCATTGTAATATCTCACAATCATCCAAGCGGAGATACACAACCTTCAAATAGCGATATATCTCTCACTAGACAACTAGCAGAAGCTTGCCAAAGTATAGGAATAGAATTAATAGATCACATTATTATTACATTCAGTAGCTATTTTAGTTTCAAGGAAAATAGGTTGTTGTGAAAGCCTTTATAGCTACAGTAACTTAGATTTACCGACAATCGTCATTCCGCTACGTGTTAACGGCTAAGAGATACCGCGAATGAATCGCGGTATGACGTAGATTGCTGTCATCCCGCTGCTTGTTAGCGGCTGAGATACCGCCGCGGTATAGTAACTCGTCATCCCGCTACGTGTTAGCGGGATCTATCTGCGGCGGCATGACGGTAAGTTTTATTGTGGTATGATGGTGTAGTATAATGTTGGTAAACCTCAGTTACTTTAGCTATAAACGATTAAGATGAAGTTATCATATATCTATATACTTACAAATAAAGCTAATAGCACATTATATATTGGTGTAACTGCAAATTTGATCAAGAGGATTTGGGAACACAAAAACAAAATTGTTTCAGGTTTTACATCAAGATATAATGTAAATAAACTTGTATATTTTGAAGAGTTTGAAGATATAAGTTTAGCTATTGCAAGAGAAAGGCGCCTGAAAGAATGGCCAAGGCAGTGGAAAATTAATTTGATCAATCAAAAGAATCCTAGCTGGATTGACTTATATTACTTAGCTTTAAGATAGCTATGCTGAGATCCCGCTAACACGTAGCGGGATGACGAGAAAGGAGCAGCAGGATAACGGTTGAGTAATTCGTCATCCCGCTACTTGTTAGTGGCTGAGATACCGCGGCGGTATGACGGTTTGCGGTGGTATGACAGTTAAGTAATTCGTCATCCCGCTACTTGTTAGCGGGATCTATCCGCAGCGGTATGACGTAGGACTGCTGTCATTCCGCTACGTGTTAGCGAATGAATCGCGGTATGACGGTCTGCGGCGGTATGACGGTTCGCGGTGGTATGACGTAGTAGCTATTTCTTGCAATCAAGTTTCGTTAAAAGTCAGATTGAATGGTTAAATCTTCCACCCAAATAACCACGCACTCTACTTGCTTGTTTGGATATATTTCTTGTACTAAGGTTTTATAGATTAACATCTGTTTTTTTATTTCATTTAATAAGGAAACAGAAACGTTACGGTGTGATTTGTAGTCAATTATGATTGCTTTATCTTGCGTTATGCATAGCCTATCTAGTCGTACTAATACTGACTTGCCATCAATTGTTCCACTCAGTGTAATCTCTGATTTGCCTTCCAAGTCAAACAAATAGCCATATTTTTCATTAAAGGCTAATATTTTACTGTAAATTTCATCCTTATCTTCGCTGATGTTATCAAGGTATTTTCTGACCCAATTTTTTCTCCTTTCTTTTTCTATCTTGGGCATATACTGCAATATGCTGTGAATAATCAGGCCTCTTGCATAACCATCTGTCATCCAAGTAGCTGACACTGGGATCCATTCTGCTCCTTCTTTTTCACTGGATTCCAGCGTCACGCGCTGGGATGACACTGAAGAGTGGGCTAAAGCTGGTGGAAGGGAAATGACCGGAACGTCAAAATAATCACGTTTTTTATAAATGTAAGGGTAGTTTGCATTCACGCATAATACTTCAACTTTTTCTTTAAATATTGGCTGTAAATCCCTTTGTTTCTTTTCATATGGCTCTCCGTACTTAGTGATTAGATCATACCAAGAGCCCTTTTGCACTGGCTCTTTACTTAAGATGTATAACTCATCTTCAGCACGCGTGAGTGCTACGTATAATAAACGCAAATATTCATTATAATCCTCTAGTTTTTTCTCTCTTTTTACTTGATCGCAATAAGCGTTGTTGTTTTTTCCACACCAAAATGGCACTTCTGTTCCATCAAAGATAATGCTTTCACTGTTTCTTGGCACTGTGTTTGTATCAACCAAAAATACTATGGGAGCTTGCAGACCTTTTGATTTGTGAATTGTCATTATTCGCACAGCATTGCGTTCTGATTGCATATCATTCTTAATCTCCGGATTATTCTCCTTGATCCATTGAACAAACGCTTGAAGAGATGGGTTTTCAAATTGCAACACGAGGTTCATAAATTCGTCTAGAACCTCAAAGCACTCAAGACCTAGCCTTGCAGCAAATTTCTTCTTACCTGTACGCAATATATGTGTAAATAGTGCAAGAGGAGACTCTATGCGAGATAAGTTAATGAGATAGTTTAATTCACTATAGATAACCACAGAATAATCCTGAATTCTTTCCCATAGTGAATGCTCTTTACGGTCGTATGCAATGTTAAATAAATCATCCTCGGTGAAATTAAATAGCGGTGATTTTAAAGCATTTGCAAGAGTTAAATCATTTGCCTGGAGGAGTAAAAAT
>NZ_CP011148.1:343001-343624 GCF_001758565.1 Wolbachia endosymbiont of Drosophila incompta
TTATTATGTAATCAACTAATACGTTTCGTTGCCGTACCAAAATCATAATGTCTCTTGGCTCTATATGGCGATCTTTAGCGACTAAAATTCGCCCTTCATTTAACCAATTGTGAATTCTGTTGGCTATTGTTTGAGCAAGTAATCGGTCTGCTATTATATAATTTTCCCTGCATGTCAGAGGAATTTGTAAAGCTTGCTGTTCTTTCTCTTTGCGCCTTGGTAACGCTGGCCAAATTTCAATATATCCTTGGTCATTTTCTCTATGTGGAACATGTTTTATTTCATTATCATTAAAAGATATTTCTGCGCGGAAGTTATTAAATATTCTATCTACAAGCATCAAAACTTCTGGAGTTGAGCGAAATGACTTTTCAAGTTGGCATGATATCCAATCTCTACCACCAGTTTTCGTATGAAAGTATTGTTGCATATAGTTGAATAGATGGGGATTTGCTCCTTGAAATCTGTATATGGATTGTTTTACGTCACCAACAACAAATAAGGTTCGCTTTTCATCATTACCGGCAAAAAATTCATCGCAGAGATTTGTTATAATTTTCCACTGGCTGATGCTATTGTCTTGTGCCTCGTCAACAAGGATGTGATCTATTTTTTGATCCAAG
>NZ_CP011148.1:343635-344300 GCF_001758565.1 Wolbachia endosymbiont of Drosophila incompta
CCAATCTTTATAGTTTGGATTGCTAAGAAGATTTGTTGCTAAGTTGATTATATCATTGTAGTCAAGCAGTGCATTTTTTGATTTTTCACTATTATACAAATCAACATATACTTTAAATACACCAAGTAAGCTACTGGTTCTCTTGAATATTTGATAAGAGTTCATGTCTCTTATATGGGTAAATACTACATTCTGAACGCTCTCTATTATTTGCTCTGCATCTTTGAATTTCTCCAAAATACTTTTTGTTGCAATGGATGATATGCTCTTTTTTTCGTGCGATTCTGATTTTAAAAAGACCTTGGCTAGGTTTTCTACTTTAGTGTCATTCCAGCGCGTGACGCTGGTTCTTTTCTTCTGGATCCCAGCTGGGATGACAGTAGAATAAAGTATTTCACTATAACTCTGATCTCTTTTACTGCCTTCACTTAATATCTCGGCTAGTCTTTCCACGTGCTCAATTGTTTCACTCTGTAAGTCATGAATTTCATCTGGGGCGCTCAATTTATCTTTGATATATTTCGAATCATTTGCTGACGCTGATCTTTTTACACATAAAGTATAAAGCAAATCGCGTAGTTTATTTTCATCAATTTCAGTTGCAATAAGGTTGATATCATCCTGCACAGTTTCGTTATGAAGCACTTTATTGAATATGATGGAAT
>NZ_CP011148.1:344358-344845 GCF_001758565.1 Wolbachia endosymbiont of Drosophila incompta
GCTGGAGATTAATTTGTAATGGAGAGCGTGTATGGTTTGTATAGTTAGACCAAGATTTTCCAGTTCAGAGAAAAGCCTTCTTGCTCTTGTTAAATAATCTTTATTTTTTCTGGATCCCAGTGTCACGCACTGGGANNNNATTGGAAAGAAATCTAGTTGTTCTAGATCTGCTGCCAACACACTATCTGAACATATTGCCCACTTACTGAGTATGCTGTGAATGCGATTCTCCATTTCGTTTGCTGCAGCATTGGTGAATGTTAAGCAAAGAATATTTCTTTTGTTTTCTAATAAAAGTCTCAATACTCTGTCTATTAAGATTTTTGTTTTGCCTGTACCAGCGGACGCATTTACCCACACAGAGAAATTAGGATTTATGGCATTTGATCTCATCAGAAGTGCGAGAACCTTATAAAAGTTGACTAGAATAGCATTATACATATAATGTAAAAATAGTGTTAGTGAAGATATATAATGAAAAGTTTTT
>NZ_CP011148.1:344884-345006 GCF_001758565.1 Wolbachia endosymbiont of Drosophila incompta
TTGTAGACAAAAAAGAAACAGGGTATCACTTGATTGAAGGTTTATTTGTCTTTGCTAATCTCTCTAATTTTTTGGAAATAAAAGTAGGTGAGAAGGATTCTAGATACGATAACTCTACAGTT
>NZ_CP011148.1:345049-345358 GCF_001758565.1 Wolbachia endosymbiont of Drosophila incompta
CTGTAATGAAAGCGGTTAATCTGCTGCTTAGGCATGCTCCTGTAAGCACTAAAGTCACTGTAAAGGTTGTAAAAAACATACCAATTGCTGCAGGACTTGGTAGCGGATCCTCAGATGCTGGAGCTGTGGTACGTACGCTAGGGAAGCTGTGGGAGATTGATAGGACGATTTTAAATGAAATAGCCTTAAACGTTGGTGCTGATGTTCCCGCAAGCGTAGATAGCAAGCCAGTTTTTGTTAGAGGTATTGGCGAAGAATTATGCCACATTAAAAAATTCTCTTTACCTACAAATGTGGTGCTTGTGAAAC
>NZ_CP011148.1:345409-345510 GCF_001758565.1 Wolbachia endosymbiont of Drosophila incompta
AATTTTCTGAGCCAATTAAATGGAGCGATGACGCTGAAAAGGATTTGTTGAAGTTTCTTAAAGAGACGAGAAACTGTGCAGGATGATATCAACCTTATTGC
>NZ_CP011148.1:345559-346521 GCF_001758565.1 Wolbachia endosymbiont of Drosophila incompta
ACTTTCTCGCATGTCAGGCAGTGGTGTATCATGCTTTGGAATATTCGATAGTGAGGAAAATGCAAAAGCTGCTGCAGTTAATATCGGAAAAAAGCAACCAGAATGGTGGGTATGCAACACTCAATTAATAGTTTGACTTATGGATATAACTCCCTTAATTTCCGAGAATAAAAATCTTATAAATGGTTACAGGGAAGGAAAATTTTTGGTAAACAATCAAGAATATTGCGGCTCAATTATAATTTTTCCTGAAAAGGTGATAAAATTGAAAGAAAGTGATATAAACAGCAAGGAGTATTTTGAATCTTTTTTAACAGAGGAAATAGAAATTTTGTTAATAGGTACTGGTAAAACACGCAATATACTAAGTTCTTCAGTGAAGTCCTATCTTATGGAACAAAAAGGTTTAAATTTTGAATTTATGACAACAGGTTCTGCATGCAGAACCCATAATATTCTGATATCCGAAGATAGATTTGTTGTCAGTTATCTAATAGCCATATAGCATGCTTACCCAGGACTTTTTCATCAACAGTCTAGTTGCAGTAGTTGTAATTAGCCTAGTAACAGGCGCTTTAGGATCGTTTATGATATGGCAAAGGTTATCTTATCTTGGTGATAGTTTGTCCCATTCTTCGTTGCTTGGTGTTGCACTTGCTTTAATCTTTAAGATTAGCCCATCGCTTAGCATAATGCTCATTGCAATTACATTTGCTATACTACTTTCTCTTAATTTATCAGCTTATATTGTGCTGATACGATATTGAACATTGTTACCAATGTAGTTTTATCATCGAGTTTAATACTTATGTCTTTTCTTCCATCTGGCAATAATAGTATTATTAGCTCACTGTTTGGTGATATATTAACGCTCGATCAAAGTGATATAGTATTGATTTTTTTAACCTCTGCAGTAGTTACTTTGATATTAATATTTAGATGGCGTTATTGGTTAATGATTT
>NZ_CP011148.1:346600-346722 GCF_001758565.1 Wolbachia endosymbiont of Drosophila incompta
ATTTATAGCAATTGCTGCCCAACTAATAGGAATATTACTCATTGCTGCATTTTTGCTAATACCAGCAGCATCTGCAAGGCTCATTTCGAAAACTCCAATGCAGATGATTATTGTTGCAACAG
>NZ_CP011148.1:346750-349538 GCF_001758565.1 Wolbachia endosymbiont of Drosophila incompta
TCTCATGTTATCTGCAAGTTTTGATTTGTTAACTGGACCTGCAATTATACTTGTTGCAGCGGTATATTTAATTATCGCTTATTTTATAAGGCTAGTATTAAGCAGGTTGGCTTAATTTTGATCTCGAATGTTAATAATTTTGTAATATACTCATTATAAAACATCACTATCTTAGCACAAAATAGTTTTTGCTATACTATTATTTATATGCTAATGATAAGTTGTTAATTTTATGGAGTAAGCAATATGAGCGAAGAAGGATTTTTTTCCAAATATATATCTCAACCTGTGAAAAAATTTTATAATTATATTACAGGAAAAACAGAAGAGTCAGATGATGTAGCAGGTGATGTGCATAATATTGCACAAGGAGACTCAGAGTCTTTGGATACTCATGTACAGTCAAATGAGAATGATATCATATAGATAGCATGAGGGTCACACCATCCAAAGTTAAAAAATTCCTAGAGAAACCTGATGCTTTACGTGGTGTGTTAATTCATGGAAGTGATAACAGTAGGGTTGATTTTTATGTACAAGAAATAATTGCTAATTTGGGTGAGTATTCAGTTCAGGTGATGGATTTTGCAATAGTGAATAAGTCACCCAGTTTACTGTTTTCTGAATTGGCAAACGTTTCGATGTTTACCAGCAAAAAATTAATTAAGCTGATAAATGTGAGTGGAGGTATATCCAAGGAGTTAAAAAATGTATTGGATTATAACGCAAGTGGTCATTATGTAATGATGGTAGCAAATGATCTTCCATATAATTCTGCGACTAAAAGTTATATGGAGAGTTCAAAAATTTTTGGTGTGATTGCTTGCTATAAGGACAGCAACAGCAATCTTTATGACATTATATCAAGTTACTTAAAACAAAATGATATAAAATGCACAAATGAGATAATCTACCATTTGCAATCTTACTTTAATCATAGCAAGCTGCCTATATGTTCAGAACTTGAGAAGTTAGTTTTATACTTAGGGGAGAGAAAAGACCTAAAACTTACTGATATAGAATTATGCTTTTCAACTTCCGGCAACGACTATGCTACACTTGATGATCTATGCTCTGCCATAGCAAGTAAAGATATGTCGCGTTTCATTAGAATTTCTGATGCATTGATATCGCAAGAAAATTTTTCACCGATAGCACTAATTCGCATTATATCAAATTATTTCCTACGCCTTGAAAACGTTTTGCTGTCAGTGCAAGGTGGAATGAGTGAGCAGGCTGCGATTGATCAGCTAAGCCCTCCATTGTTTTTTAAACAATTGCAGAGTTTTAAATCTCATTTGAAAAGTTTGCAACTTTCAGAACTTAAGAAGATCTTGGAAAAATTGATAAGCTTAGAAGTTACCTGTAAAAAAACTGATTTAGATCATAAAATGATTTTTCAACATGCACTGACAGGTAGCTGACTACTCGGATCCAGCCTTTCTTATAATTTCATCAAAATGTTGTATTTTAACATAAAATAGCTGCTTTTATGCCTACCAAAATTCATTCTTTAGTGTGTGTCTCATAAGTATTCTTTGCTAATAGGATATTTTCGAATATAATTGAATATAACTAGATAAAAATACAGATATGTTTGACATTTCAAAAATTGTAATAACACCTGAAATGTTAAAATTAGTTGCTGAAATTGATGAATTTAAAGGAGCATGGCAATTGTTTGGTAATTTAGCTCCAGAACGTTTACAAATGCTCAAGAAAATTGCAACAATTGAAAGTATTGGTTCTTCTACTCGTATTGAAGGGGCAAGATTATCAGACCGTGAAGTTGAGCAATTACTATCCAAACTTGATACACGCTCATTTCGTTCTCTAGATGAACGAGAAATAGCCGGATATGCGTATGTGTGTGAAGAAGTATTTCAAAACTTTAACAAGATGCCATTTACAGAAAACACTATAAAACAGTTTCACATCTGGCTTTTACAATTTGCATATAAAGATCAAAGGCACATGGGAGAATATAAAAAATTCCCCAATCATGTTGAAGCGTTTGATGAATCTGGAAAAAGCTTGGGCATAGTTTTTGAAACAGCCTCTCCATTTGAGACAGCAACACAAATGCAAGAACTTATTTATTGGACTAGCCAGCAATTAGAGGTGAAATCGTTACACCCTCTATTAATTATTGGCATTTTTATAGTTACTTTTTTAGCTATTCATCCCTTCCAGGATGGAAATGGCAGATTATCACGCATTCTCACAACTTTCTTGTTACTAAAGTTAGGGTATATCTATGTACCTTACAGTTCCCTTGAAAGTAATAAGGAGAGTTACTACTTAGCTTTGCGTCGTACTCAACAATCCTTGAAGACGAGCAGCTATGATTTTAATCCATGGCTTATATTCTTTTTAAGGTCACTACAAAAGCAAAAATTTCATCTTGAACAAAAGGTGTCACATGAAAAAGTGTTAAATCTCTATTTACCACCACTTTCTGCTAAAGTATTAGCACTACTCAGCAAACATGGACGTCTTACAATTAAGGATTTGGAAAATATTACTAAAGCAAACTGCAATACCTTAAAGAAGCACGTATCTAATCTCGTAAAGAGTAATCACATCACTCAGCATGGAAAAGGCAAAGCAACCTGGTATGTAATATAGAGCTCAATAGGATATGTATTCATTTTGTCTTGTTAAATTATCAGCTATAGAATATAGATCACAGCTGTACAAACATTGTAGTTTGAGCCCACTAGATCCCAGTGCCCTATTCTTGTCATCCCAGTGCCCAGACACTGGGATCTCATTTTACTTTATAATG
>NZ_CP011148.1:349569-349846 GCF_001758565.1 Wolbachia endosymbiont of Drosophila incompta
CAGGGTGTCATCCAAGTAGCCTCTTTCTTGTCATCCCAGTGCCCAGACACTGGGATGACAAAAAAAGGAGCACTGGAATGACAGCAATCTACGTCATACCGCGATTCATTCGCGGTATCTTTTAGAATAGATCCCGCTAACAAGTAGCGGGATGACGGTTGTCAGGGTGTCATCCCAGTGCCCAGACACTGGGATCCAGAAAAGTTTGCTTGTAAGCAAGCAAACTAGCATAGAAAAACGTTTTCGATGAGATTGCAGAAAGGCTAGATTCCAGACT
>NZ_CP011148.1:349886-351210 GCF_001758565.1 Wolbachia endosymbiont of Drosophila incompta
TGGTCAAGGCACTGGGATCTGAAATTGCAGTGTTCGTACAGCTATAGAATATAGATCAGAAGTGACAGAGCTTAAAAAAAGGCCTAACATTCTTAATAAACGTAAAAAGCTTTATGAAAATCAGAGTTGGAGTAATAGGCTGCTTAGGCAGAATGGGCAAAAAAATACTCAATGAATTAATTACAAATACCAAAGTGGAAATAGCAGGTGCTGTTGCCCGTTCAGGTAGTAAGTACATAGATTCAGATATTGGACCAATTATAGCCAATCTAGGAATTAAAGTTACAAGTTCTATTAGTGGCATATTTGAGTCATCTGACGTTGTAATAGATTTTACAACTAAAGAATGTATGTTAGACTGCCTTAAAGCAGCTGTAAAATTTAAAACACCGCTGGTTAGTGGCACAACTGGAATAGAAGGTGTCGATTTGAAAGAATATGCTGCTGAAGTTCCAATATTATGGTCAGCAAATATGAGTGTTGGGGTTAATGTGTTGCTGAAATTGGTAAAAAAAGCTGCTGAGCTTTTAGGTAATGAATATGACGTTGAGATTTGGGAAATGCATCATAACTTAAAAAAGGATTCACCATCTGGAACAGCTATAGAACTTGGCAAAACAATTGCTAACGCTTCAAAAGTGGATTTTCAGTCCAATCAATATTTACATAGTGGTTCAAACATAAGGAAAAAGGGGGGAATAGGTTTTGCAGTATCTCGTGGAGGTGGAGTAATAGGAGATCACAGCGTGATGTTTGTTAGTTCTGATGAACGGATAGAACTAAACCACAAAGCAATTGATCGCACAACATTTGCTAGAGGAGCTGTTCAAGCAGCAGTATGGCTATACGAAAATAAAAGAGAAATTCCGGGGCTCTATTCAATGCAGGATGTGATATGAGCAATACACGTGCCTCTGTTAAAGATTTAAATCTCTGGTACGGCTCTAAGCAAGTTTTATTCGATATAAATTTGAATATTTATAAAAGAAAAGTTACTACTTTTATCGGACCATCCGGGTGCGGTAAATCAACATTTTTTGCGTTGTTTTAATCGTATGAATGACTATGTACCAGGTTGCAAAACTGTTGGTGAATTAGATATCGATGGGCTGGGTGATATATATTCACGCGATATGGATGTTGTACTACTTAGAGCAAAAGTTGGTATGGTATTTCAAAAGCCAAATCCTTTTCCAAAATCAATATATGATAATGTTGCTTGTGGGCCAAAATTGCATGGTATGGCGAAGGATAAGCAAAAATTGAATGAGATGGTGGAAAATAGTTTAACCAAGGTTGGTTTATGGGAAGAATTGAAGGACAG
>NZ_CP011148.1:351239-361225 GCF_001758565.1 Wolbachia endosymbiont of Drosophila incompta
GTGGCCAACAACAGAGGCTATGCATCGCTCGCGCAATTGCAGTGAAGCCAACTATTTTATTAATGGATGAACCGTGCTCTGCTCTTGATCCAATGGCAACCAATGCAATCGAAAATCTTATACAAGAGCTAAAATTAAGATTTACTATAATTATGGTGACTCATTCAATGAAGCAAGCTAAAAAGTTATCTGATAGTGTAATTTTCTTTCATAATGGCAGAATTGTTGAGTCTGGAAGCACTCAAGAAATATTCGAAAATGCTCAATCTCCCTTAACAAAGGAGTATATCCTGGATCATTAAATTTCTGACCTTACCCAGAAAAAGTGGAGAGAAAGAAAAGAGTTTTTTTGGGTAAAATAAAATTTTGGAGGATTAGAAATGGTAAGAGAATATACAGCAGAATTCAAATTGGAAGCTGTTAAACTGGCAAATGAATAAAGAAAGGTAGGTCAACCAGTTGCAAAAGTAGCAAGAGATCTAGGAATAAGGGATAGTGTATTAGGAAAATGGATGAAGAAATATAACGAAAAAAAGTCAGCGGCAAATGCATTTCCAGGTAGAGGTAACATGGCTCCTTACGACAAAGAGAGATTTGATTTACAGAAAGAGTTAGCAAAAGTAACAAGGGAAAGAGACATTTAAAAAAAAGCCCTGGCCAGTCAAAAAGAGTAAAATATTTTTTTATATAGTAACTGCTATAAAGTACAGGAATTATGTAGGATTTTCTGCTAGTGGCTACTATAAGTGGACCACAAGAAAAATAAGCAGTAGAGAATCAGCAAATAAAGAGCTACTCGCAGCTATTCAAAAAATATATCAAGTTTCTAAATGTAGATATGGAGCTCCTAAAATTCATGCTGAATTGAAGGCTTTGGGTAAAAGTTGCAATTTGAAAACGGTGCAAAGTATTATGCAGAAAAATGACATCAGGGCTATATTGAGAAGAAAGTTTAAAATTAAAAAACAACAAACAGATAATAGAGCTGTAGCTCCCAATATACTAGATCAAAACTTTATTGTTGATCAACCAAATAAAGTATGGGATTACTTACATCAAAACCAAGGAGGGATGGCTATATTTGGCAGCAATAATTCTCACGTATGGTAGTTAATGAGTAGTGCAATAAATAAACAATTGGTTATGAACTCTTTATTAATGGCCATTAATAGGCGTAAACCTGTTAAAAATCTACTGCTGCACAGTGACCAAGGTTCACAATATACTGCGCAAGGGTATCAATATCTCTTAGCTGTAAAGAATATAGATGAGTAATAAAGGCTCTTGTTACGACAATTCTGTTGCAGAAAGCTTCTTTAGCTCATTGAAAAGAGAAATACTTATTGATACTTCACAACACTCTGCTCAACAAACTAGAACTGCAATATTTGAATACATAGAAATTTTTTATAACAAACAACGTCACTATTAACTAGTGCATTCCAGAACAATTTGATGCATCATTCTTTTTGTAAAAAACATTCCACACTTTCTCTCCACTTTTTCTGGGTAAGGTCACTTTTCCACTGATCATATTTAATCGCCATAACTTTACTCCTACTTTAACAATATTTTAATTATCATATATTATGGCAAGAAAGTCAACCCTACCTAATTTTGCTTAGTAAGCACACTAACTATGAAACAATCTATATTACCATCAAAAACAGAATTTATATTGCCCACTTCATGTCCGGTTCTTAAATCCTTCACCATTTGATATGGATGCATAACGTACGATCTGATCTGATTGCCCCAGCCTATATCGCATTTTTTACCATATTCTTCAGCCATTTTCTGTTCTTTTTTTTCCAGTTCAATTTGGTATAAACGTCCTTTAAGTAATTTTAACGCCTCATCTTTATTTCTGTGTTGAGAACGACCATTTTGGCATTGAACTACAACACCAGTTGGAATATGCGTAATGCGTACCGCACTTTCAGTCTTGTTCACATGCTGACCGCCTGCTCCGGAAGCACGATAGGTGTCGATCTTTAGATCCTTTTCATCCACAGCAATATCAATTGAATCTTCTATCACTGGAGTTACTCCTACACTTGCAAAACTGGTATGACGTTTACCATTTGCATCAAATGGCGATATTCTAACCAGCCTGTGAATTCCACTTTCACTTTTTGCCCACCCATAAGCTTTTTCTCCAACGATTTTTATCATTGCAGACTTTATACCAACTGACTCTCCTTCTAATTTTTCTACAACTTCAACTTTAAAGTTGTGATAAATTTCTGCCCACCTTATATACATGCGCATCAGCATTTCAGCCCAATCATTGCTCTCGGTTCCGCCAGCTCCTGAGTGGATTTCTAAAAAGCAGTTATTATTATCTGCTTCACCAGTAAATAAGGACTCTGTTTCTTTATACTTGATTAATTTCTCTAGCTTAGCTAATTCATTTTCAACTTCAGAGAAAAATTCTTCATCATTTTCATCAATAGCAGACTTCATTAAGCTGATGGCATCGTTGTAATCGCTTTCCAGCTTTAAAAACGACTCTACGTCATTCTTAATTTTAGAACGTTCTTTTAAAACTTCTTGTGCTTTTTGGTTATCTTGCCATAGGTCATCATTCGACGCTTGGGAGTCAAGCTCTTCAAGACGCAACTTTAATTTTTCTATGTCAAAGACACCTCCTGATAAGAGAAATACTTTTATTTAAGCTTTGAAAGTGTTCAAGAATTTCTGGATAAGTTTTCATTATACTTTAGATTTTAATATATTTACTATCAATAACAATAACAGTAAACAAAATAGAAATTTAACCATATGATAGTTAATTTAAATAATTTCATTATACTTTAATGTTTAAGGAAATCAAGCGCGTATATTTATTAAAAAACAAGGTAAAGTAATGAATATTGAAATAAGTTCCCATTATGGTTTAGACAAAAAGGCTATTGATGACTTAATAGAGTCACTTGATAACGAGGAGCTAGAGAATGTTCGTAATATTGTAAAAACGATAGACAGTGTTCAGTTAGCTTATTTTTTATCTACTTCGATCAGTGATCACAGGGAGAAATTAGTTAATATCCTCGATCAACATTTGTTAAGTGATGCCCTAGTGCATGTAGTGCCAGATTTACAAATAGAGATCATAGAAACATTGGGAATAGAAAATACAGCAAAGTTACTAATGCTCCTTGATGTAGAAGATATAGTAACCATAGTGAAAGATTTAGATAGAAAGTCTGTAGAAAATATACTTTACTATTTGCCCAGCAAAACTCAGAAATCGGTAGAGGAGTTGCTATCATATCCAGAAGAAAGTGCAGGAAGGTTAATACATAAAGATATGGTTATAGCTCCATATTATTGGACAATAAATCAACTGACAGAATTTGTGTGCAACTATAAAAAAATACCAGAAAAATTTCACCAGATATTCATTATCAACTCAAAATTAGAGCCTATAGGCAGTGTTAATTTAAATAAGGTAATATCTCACTCAGGAGACACAATAATAAAAGAGATAATGGATCATGACATAAAAATCATTAAAACTGGAATAGACCAAGAGGAAGTAGCAAGAATATTTAAAGATTACTCTCTATTATCGGCTCCGGTAGTAAATAAGAATGGTAAAATTATTGGTGTGATCTTAATTGAAGATGTGATAAAAGTTGTTCAACAAGAAACAGAAGAGGATGTACTCAAAATAAGCGGTGTATCTTCTAAAGCCGATATAAATGCCCCTATACATAAAACTATAATTAAAAGGCTACCTTGGTTACTGTTTAACCTCTTAGCTGCAACAATGTGTTCCATAGTGGTTGGCTTTTTCGATGATGTAATAAAAAGTTTTATAGTGCTGCCAATAATCATGCCGATAATTGCATCAATGAGCGGAAATGCAGGATCCCAAACAGTAACGCTAACCATCCGGGCAATCGCAACAAAATATCTAACTGAGCAAAATGCAAAAAGAATACTGATGAAAGAATTTTTAATAGGTCTTATAAACGGGGTGATCTTATCTACTATTTCATTAGTAGTGTTAGCAATAAGGTTTCACAACTTCAAAGTGGAGATGATTTTTGTGGTCTCCATGATTATGATGTCAATTATTGCAACGTTCATCGGAACTTTCATTCCTATAATGCTTCATCGCTTAAAGTCTGACCCTGCCGTTTCTTCTTCAATCCTAACATCGGCAACAACTGATATTCTCTCAGCTTTTATATTTCTTGGTTTAGCTACGATCTTTTTATTAAATAGCTAATACTATCTATAGCTATACCGCCGCGAACCGTCATGCCGCGATTCATTCGCGGTATCTCTTAGCATAGATCCCGCTAACAAGTAGCGGGATGACGAGAAAGGGGCTACTTGGATGACATTCTTCTTGGTGTGCCCAAATCACAATGTTCGTACATCTGTGGATTTATTCGCGGTATAGATATCGCTAACGAGTAGCGGAATGACGGTTTTTCAAATTGTCGTAAGTCAGTTTAGCTATAATATCAAGTTTCACCAACTATTTCTCTCTATTAAATAAGAATAAATTACCTATACAAAAATAGATTGGCAATATTTCAAGTCTGCCAAGCAGCATTAAAAACGATAGAAATAATTTTACTTCATTACTGAAAGAAGAATAGTTACCTGAAGGACCTATTAAGTTGCTGAACCCTGGACCAGAGTTTGTAAGCGTTGCAGAGACTGAACTGACGCTAGTTATAAAGTCTGCATTGCTTAAGTAAGACATCACTATTGATGAAATGGTAAACGTTAACATGAAAATTGCAAAAAATATAAAGACAGAGTGAATTTCATCATTCTCCAGGGTTTTTCCATTGAATTTTACTCCATTGTCTGCATCAGGGTTTAATAAAAGGTAAAAGTAATTTCTTATAGACCTTAAAAGAACAATCAAGCGGAAGATTTTGACACCACCACTTGAAGAACCACTACATCCACCAACAAAGGTGAGAAAAAAAGCTAAGACTGAAATGAAACTCCAATCTATATGATTACAGATTGCATAACCAGTTGACGTAATCAAGGAAGTGATGGTAAATGTGCTGCATCTAAATGATAATGACACTCCTAAATCAACATTTTTATACAACCAAAAACAAGCAAATAAAGATGAGATAGTAGCTATCTTAACAAAGTAAGAGACCTGTTCATCATAGCAAATGTCTAACTGTCTTATAATTTTTAAATAGCTAAGAAAAGGCAGAGAACCCAAAATCATAAAAATGATCGTTATGACTTCTAACATAGGGTTATTATAGTGCCCTATAGAATCATTATAGTTAGCAAATCCACCAGTTGATACAGAGGACATTCCGTGGCATATTGCATCAAACAGTGGCATACCAGCTAGATAATAGGAAAATATACATAACAAAATTAAGCCATAATATATTGCCTAACATGAATCACTACGCTTCGCGTATTCGGCAACTTCCTTTTGGTAGCATCTGAATACTCAGAATAAAGTAAATTATTTAGGCTGAGAACCTTAAACATAGGAAAAACTGCAATTCCTAAAGTGATTACACCAAAACCCCCCATGCCATGTAGCATTGCTCTCCATAGCAGTATTCCTGGAGATTGTTTTTCAATATCATTAAATATAGTTGCTCCTGTGGTTGTGATGCCAGATATCGTTTCAAACAATGCATCAACATAGCTCAGATTATCAAAATAGAAAGGAATAGCTGCAAACAGAGACAAGGCAATCCAGGTGCAACTAGTAATCGCAAAAATTGCTGGCATTCCATGCAATCTACTTAATTTACCGAGTAAAATAAAAATTGCGCCAGATGTGCAGGTAATTATGAATCCAGCGAGGAAATTTTTCCATTTGTAGCTGAGACATTTATTAGTAATAGCAGGAATAAGCATTGCTAAGCTAAACAGCAATAGGAATATTCCCACAATAAATACAATTGAACGCAAATTTTGTAAACGTTGATGATTTTTCATAGAATTACTTCCTCGCTATACAAAGCCATAAAAGCTACTCTAACGTCAAGCATTTTGTTGACCTTTATTAACAGTTATTAACAATATACTTGATTTACTTGTAAATATGTGTGATAATTAAATTTTTATTAGAGGTAAGATATGGTTGAATTAACTGATATACAAAAAAAATTCGAGCTTCATTAATTATAGCAATTAGCAATAACTACCCTCAAAAGGTCCAGGGCATATTCGACAATAATGAATGTGATAATATACAAGCAGTTTTGAACCACGAGGGGATTGGGGCTGGTTACAAAGATAATTTTTTAGATTTTGCTATTATTGGTCTTGACGCTGGAGTTAAAGTTCAAGGAGAAATTGGAGAAAACGTAGAGATCATTAAACAAATTTGGAAAGTTGCTAATCAGAAAACTCGTGATTTTGTGTGTTGTCGTGCAATAGAGAGTTTTCGAGGATTTGGCCTTTATAACATACCTGCTCTTAAAACAGTTATTCAAGAAATAGAAGAGCACAAGAGGGTAATGGATCTTGATATGGCACTAAGGCGTGCAATAAGAAGTCTTAATGTTGATCAAGTTAAAACAGCACTAGAGAATTGCGGTGAAGATGTAGAAAGTGTTTTGACGCGAAATGTATATTGGAGTGATGCTACTGATATTGATTGCTTGTTAATTTATCCTCTGATGGTTGACTATGAAAGAAATCTTGGCAAAGAAGAATTTGAAAAGATAAAAGAGATCACTAAACTTCTTTGGGATAAAGCTTCCCCTGATGTTCGTAACTTCTGGCTTGAAGACCACATGGTTAATAGAGAAGGTCAAAATACAGAAGATAACTATATAATAGGTTCTCTTGAAAAGCAACAAAAAGAGTATGCTAATATAGCTGGTGAGGGATGGCTTGAAGACTTTATTCAAGAAGTTAAGGGTTATAAAAAGGACAGAGAAATAAAGCTTAATGAATACAAAGGGAAGATCGCTCTAGGCGTTGTTGGACTATGCGTAGTTGGTGCTATTGCAGCCTATGTGCTGGCATATCCTGTAGTTGCATTAGTTTTAGAAGTTTCAGCAGTTTCAGCATTGGCTGTACTAGCTTATATTGGAGGAGTTTGTGAGAAATCAGAAAGTCCAAATACGAAAAGTTTGAACCCGGTTGTTTCTGGGTGTTGCAACAACGCAGAACTGCCTAATCAGTAATCCATTGTCATCCCAGCGCGCCGCGCTGGGTCTGACTACGCGCTAGAACAAAGAATATAAAAGAAACGTTGCCGTCACGTTATATCATAAACCTTTGCTGAAGCTTTCTTTATATCTTCACTTGAAAGTGGAATTAGACCAAGCCTAGATAGGTACCCATCTTCAATGCCGATCGAATCTATAATTTCTTTTACGAATTCTCTTAATCCATCAACAGTATCCAAGTGTTCCCTCTTTATGTAAAGGTATAGAGGTCTTGCTAATATATATTTTCCCGATGATATATTTTCGTAAGTTGGCTCAATTCCTGCAATTGTGCTCCCTTGTATTTTATCTTGATTCCTCATTAAAAAGCTGAAACTAAATATCCCTAAGGCGTTCTTGTTACTTTTCAATTTTTGTATTATTATATTTTCATTAATTCCAACTTCTATATACCTTCCGTCATCCCTTATATTACCACATGCTTTCTTTCTTTCTTCCTGATCTTTATAATTCTCTTTGAAAATTCTCGAGTTCATGCATGAATATTGATCAAGCATAATAGAATTAACCAAAGTTTCGTATGTACCTGTATTTTGATGTGGACCATAAATTTCAATTTCTGTTTTTGGTAAGGCTTGATTGACATTAGACCAAAACTTCTTATTATTTTTTACTAATTTATCATTTTCTTGAGAATATGCAGATAAAGTTTCAAATAAGTCCTTCTTTGTGAAATCAAATCTATGGCTTTGATTTGAATTTGCAATGACAACTCCATCATAGCCAATGATGATTTCTATCACTTCATTAATTTTATTCCTTTTACATAGTTCTCTTTCTACTTCCTTCATAGGGCGAGATGAAGTGGTGATGTCTGGAGTGTCTTCCCCTATTCCTGAGCAAAACATTTTGAATCCTGATCCACTTCCTATCGATTCCACAACTGGAGTCTTAAAGGAGAATACACGGTTGAACTCTTCGGCTATAAACGAGATAAAAGGAAAAACAGTTGAAGATCCAACAATTCTGATGTATTTCCTGGCATCAGCATTTGATAGCGGCGTGAATAATACGAATACAAAAATCAGGAGAAAGTTTCTAAGCATTATTTTTAGTTAAGAACATAAATCTAATTATTGTAATAAAAAATCAAACTGAAAAGCTTTAATTGCATGACAAAAGCTACAGTTTACATTTAAATTTTATTTTATATTATTGTAAGTATTACACAACTTTAAGGGGCAATTATGGCAGTTATGCCAGATAAATGGATAAGAGAAAAAGCTGAAAATTTTGGAATGATAGAACCTTTTGTGAACCACAAAAGCAGCAAAGGTGTTATATCTTTCGGACTATCATCTTATGGTTACGATGCAAGAGTGGATAATAAATTTAAAATTTTTACTAACGTTAATTCAGCCATCGTGGACCCTAAAAATTTTTCTGAGAATAGTTTCATAGATAAGGAAACAGACGTATGTATAATTCCACCAAATAGCTTTGTGCTTGCAAGTACAGTGGAATATTTTCGTATACCAAGGAATGTACTGGTCATTTGTGTTGGTAAATCAACTTACGCAAGATGTGGAATTATAGTAAACGTTACTCCCTTAGAACCTGGATGGGAAGGTCATGTCACACTCGAATTCGCAAACACCACTCCACTTCCTGCGAAAATTTACGCTAATGAAGGCGCATGCCAATTCGTATTTTTAAGCGGCGAAAGTGAATGCGAGAAATCATATGATGATATGAAAGGAAAATATATGAATCAGCATGGTATTACTTTGCCGCTGGTGAAATAATTACTGCTTTCGTTGTGAGCTACCAAACTGCTCTATAGACAATATTCCACTATCACCAGATAGCAAAGTTCGCGCTGATTCACTTTGCTTAAGATGTTTAATTGCTTGCTTTTTGTCAGTTCCAGTGCGCATACTGCAGCCAAGTTGGAAATCTATTCCATTTTCAACAATGTTACATGAAAACCCCATAGCAGTAGCGAAACCTTCTTGTTTATTAGTAGCATTTCCGGTAACAACACCACAAGCAGTGAAGTTACGATCATTTCCAACTGTTCGCATCATCATTCCACCATCTCGTATACCATCATTATTTATATCCTTTGCTATAACAGTCTGGTCTACAAATCGCGTATTACCCACTTCTCGAGATATTACTTCTACAGTCGGTTGATTATGTAGTTGACCATCACTTACTAATGCTTGATTATATGCTGAATGGTGTTGTTCTGAATTACTTTGACTATTACTCCTTAGTTCATTTTGCTCGTGCTCTTCATTATTTTGATGTTGGTCAGTTCCTGATATGCTAGCTTCTTTTTCAACACGCTCATTGTATTCTTTATCATTACTTATCTCAACTTTATTTACTGGTTGACCTTGACTGTTTTCTATGTCTTTTTGACTAAACATGTCTTTATTAATGTAATAAAAAATAAGACCAGGTATCAGTGAAATTATTAGATTTAATACAATGCACGGAATTAAAACCACGGTAGCAGCTATATAGATTAGAGAGCTAACTATAAACTTTATTACTTTAGATAATTTAGAATCATCTTTTTGAACATTAACAGCATTCAAAAAAAGCATAGTTAAGCTAAGAGATAATGCTGTTATAGCAGTAGGCACGATGATTGGAACAAGTAAAAAAGCATTGATTAATTTTTTTCCAGAACTAGTTGGTTTAGTGCTATTATTCAGTGATGTAAGATAGTTTTGACCAACATTAGTAATCCATTTTGTACCAGACAAGACTCTTTTACTATTTTCTTCCGACATTTCAAATTTCATTGGCACCCCCAGATTATAATGCTAAATTGTA
>NZ_CP011148.1:361259-361586 GCF_001758565.1 Wolbachia endosymbiont of Drosophila incompta
ACTTCCGCACTTTTTCATTGTTGCTTACAATAACTATAGCTACACGATTTACTTGTGTGCTTTTCTTAATTAAAAACTTCAACTATCCATTGTAAGCTGCTGAATTTCTTATCATAGTATCTGTCATCCCAGTACCACTTTCTTGTCATCCAAGTAGCGTGACACTTGGATCTTCTCTCAACAATTTCAAAAAAATCTATCAAAAGGAGGATTACCATGTCTACAATAATTTTATCATCAATTTTTGGTCAAGCAGGCAGCATTTTTGGTCCAATTGGCCGGATTATCGGCTCAGAACTCGGTGCTCTTCTTGGTGCACAGCTAGAT
>NZ_CP011148.1:361614-362426 GCF_001758565.1 Wolbachia endosymbiont of Drosophila incompta
AAAAAGTAACGCATGGTGCGAGACTAAAAAATCTGCAAGTTCAAACCTCAACCTACGGCAGAACGATTCCAATTATCTATGGCACTGCTCGTGTTGCAGGGAACATTATTTGGTCACAGCCAATAAAAGAAGAGGCGATAACCACCAAAAGCAAAATTGGAAGAGGCATGAACGTTACATATAATTACTACGCAACGCTTGCAATTGCGATCTGCAAGGGGAAAGTAGAAAAATTAAACAGAATCTGGGCAGATACAACATCACTTAGCTTTGATGAAATAGATTATACTTTTTACAGCGGCAGAGAAGACCAAAATCCTGATCCATTTATGTCATCAATTGAAGGAGAGGGGAATGTGCCGGCTTATAGGGGAATATCTTACATAGTCATCAAGAATTTTCCTTTAGCAGACTATAACAATCGCGTCCCGATATTTACATTTGAAGTGCGAACTGCATTAAAGCCCGTTTGGTTTTCAATGGCGGAAAATATTCGGAATATCAATATCATACCAGGTTCAGGTGAGTTTGTATATGATACAAAAATACAGAAGAAAATCGCGCAAGAGAAAATAAGCAGCAACCAATATATCCCATATGGGCTGGCGCAAAGGGTAAATCACAACAACCACACTAAAAAGAGCGATGCAATGCTTTCTTTGGATCAATTAAAAGAAGATTTGCCAAATGTTGAGTTGGTGTCGGTGGTAGTCAATTGGTTTGTGAATGATCTGAACATTAAAGATTGTAAAATATATCCTGCAGTTGAATTTCAAGATGATTCCGCAATATTACCTGATGATTGGCAAGTA
>NZ_CP011148.1:362478-367547 GCF_001758565.1 Wolbachia endosymbiont of Drosophila incompta
ACCCAAGGTATGGTGGCACAGTTAGTGATGCAGCGTTGATAAGATATATAGAAGAGCTACACAGCAGAGGCTACAAGGTGATGCTCTATCCAATGCCCTTACTTGACANAAAGAACAAAGAGTGGCGAGGAAAATTGAGCGGGACCCCTGGGGATATAAGTGATTTTTTTGAGAATCAATATAACAAATTTATAGAGCATTATGCAAGCATTGCCAAACAAACTAAAGTGGAAGGGTTTATCATCGGATCTGAATTTGCGCAACTTACCAAAATCAGGGATGAACAAGGGAATTACCCTGCCGTTATAGAGCTAGTTAAGCTTGCAAAGCGAATAAAACTTCAGCTTGGAAAAGAAGTAACGGTAACTTACGCTGCTGATTGGAGTGAATACCATTCATATGATGGTTGGTATAATATGGATGAGCTTTGGTCTTCAGAGTACATCGACGTTATTGGCATAGATGCTTATTTTCCACTGACTGATGGTCCAGAGCCTCCTTTTGGTTATTCCGCGGAAGATGTAATGGGTGGTTGGAGCAGTGGAGTGGGGTATGATTATTTCTATGATTACTCAAAGAGTGAACCTGAAAAAGTAAAGTATAACGACAGCAGGTATGCGTGGAAAAATATAAAGAAATGGTGGAGTGAAACTCACATAATGCCCAGTGGTAGTAAAACGAAATGGCAACCAAAAATGAAAAAAATATGGTTTACTGAGTATGGATTTCCCAGTATGAACGGCTGCACTAATGAGCCAAATGTGTTTGTTGATAAAGGCAGCATAGAGAGCAAATATCCACGATATTCAAACGGAGAGGTGAGCTTTCTTTCGCAAAAAATTGCAATTGAAGGAACGCTAAAGAAGTGGCAAAGCTCGGAAATGGTAGAAAAAATGTTTCTCTGGGCATGGGATGCAAGGCCATTTCCTTATTTCCCCAATTTGTGTGATATGTGGACTGACTGCCATAATTGGCAGACAGGACATTGGATTCAGGGAAAGCTTTCACAGCTTAATATTTCCGATGTTTTATCGGATCTATTACAAAAAGCAGGTTTAAAAAGCGATCAGTTCGATACGAGTGATGTTAAAGGATTATTGTCTGGATATGTAATAAATGACCAGCAATCGGTACGTTCAATTATTAAAATGCTGCAAAGTTGCTATTTTTTTGATGTGGTTGAACAGGACTCTAAACTGAAATTTGTCCAAAAGGGCAGGGGAGTTACGACTGAAATACCAATTGGTGAAACGGTTTTCAGTAACAATTCAAAACTTGCTAATATCAGTCAATTAGATTTAAACAATAAAGTTAACGTCGTTTATTTTAATCGCAATTTTGGCTATCCAATTGATGTTAAATATGCTGAGTTGCCAAAGCAAGGCGCTGCTATAACAGTTGAAATACCGCTCATTATGGAGGAGGGAGAGGCGCAAAATATCGCTGAGGTTTTACTTTATTCTTCGTGGCAAGAGAGAAATATATACAATTTCAAGCTACCGATAAAATATGCGTGGCTTGTGCCAAGTGATGTAATAACGATTTTAGACAGTGAGAAAAAACATACGGTGAGAATTATAAAAACGAAATTTGAAAGCATGTCCATTCAAGTAATTGGCGTTGGTTATGATCACTCTATATATAAGCTTTCTTTTCCTTCAACAAGGTCACTTATGCTGAAGGAATACCCTCCTTCTCATATCAGCAAAACCATCGTAGAAATGATAGATTTACCGGATATTAAAGGTAATAGTGCAAGCTTTACTTTAATTAGTGAGGAAAAGAATTGGAAAGGAGCAACACTCTTTATTTCGTACAACGATAAGGATTATAAGCCTATCGCAAACACAAACAAGCAGTCTACTTACGGATATGTAATGGAATCTACCGACGAGGGGCTTATAGTAGTGTTACGTTTTGGTGTATTGAGTTCTTCATATAACCATTATTTAAGTGATGGTGTCATTCCAGCGCTTGACCATATTTCTCCTGGATCCCAGTGTCTGGGCACTGGGATGACAGAAGAAGGTTTTACAAGCACTAATGTTAGTACTATAAATGTAAGCAATTTAGCACTGGTTGGAAAAGAGATAGTAAAATTTCAGAGTGCCGAACTTATAGATAAAAATAAATATAAGCTTAGCAACCTAATTAGAGGGCAAGAGGGCACCAAAGAGTATCAGCACACCGCAGGTGAAAAATTTACTCTGCTTGATGATTCAGTAATATCTTTCGAAGTGCAAAGGGGAAAAAAGTTTTACCTCAAAGCAGTGACTTACGGTGACTCGCTGGAAAATACGGAAGTGAAAGTGATAAATTCATTTAGTAATTGAAATTTAATAAAGTAAGTGCTAGAATTAATATACAGGTATTAATGGTAGAGATATAACATGTCAAAGGAAATGGTCAATGCGTTGAAAGCTGAAGTGAAGAAGCTCAAATATGCTGATTTCAAAGCTAACACTTGGGACGAAGTAATTTCTGGTGAGGGAACATATAAGGATCTTAATAGAACACACGGCCTTGCTATTAACGGACAAAAAATAACTAACGAATTTATTAACAATCTGTATTCAAAACATAAAAATCTAATTCTACGGGATGAAAACGGAAAAGGGAATTATCGTCCATTTCTCAGACAAATTTTTACAGAAATGTTTAAACACGTTGGTGCAACAATTCCCAATAACTCTATTATTGAGTAGTTAATAAATAACTATTATCAGGGCGGATATACTCATTTTCTTCCTAATGATATGAGTCAAGCTCTTGGATCTTTTCATTTGTCAACGCAAAGCAACTGTATGACAAGAGAGTATATTATGGATTGTCGTGAACCCAATTGTATAAAGCTTAGTTTTAGCATGAAATATACAAAAATGCTTAACTATGATGATTGTACATATATCGAAACACCAGGTTTTTGCAGTTCAGCGGAGTTTAAACTGAAATGTGAAGATAAAAATGTAACATATGAAGATGGTAAAGTACTTCTTACCATTCCTAAAGAGCTAAAAAACTACAAAGTAAGTGGTAAGAATTTGTTTGATGTTATTGTTGAATATTTTCAGAAGCTTTGCGAAAAATTGGGCTTTAAATTTGAGACAAAAGTGGAACATAGCCTTGGTGAACCACTAAAGGTAGTAAGTGAGGCAAATGCATCTTCTGTTGAAGACTTAAAGCTTAAAGTGAATAATCAAAGGTAAGATATTGAAATTCGTGCTTTTCATGATTTTAGCTTAAGATTTCAGTGTCAAAGCACATAACTGTACGAACATTGTGATTTGAATCCACTAGGAGGGTGTCATCTAAGTAGCCTCCTTCTCCTGTCATCCCAGTGCCATGACTACTTGGATCCAGAAACTTAATTGCAAGTAAGTAAACTGCTTTGATGAAATTGTATAATGGAAACTAGATCCAAGTAGTCATGGCACTGCCCTACTGGATAGAGCCTTCACAGGCTTTTTCTTGAATAGCTACTCTTAATTTCAGTAGTTAATTTAATATACTAATGAAAAAAATACATTATAATTAAGTATATTTAATCCAGTAAATCATTAAGTGAAAACAGCTCTTTCGCAAAATATCATCTCTCTTATTATGATATTGTCTGTAGCAATTGTCGATATGGCAACTGACCTATACTCAGTTGCACTACCAAGCATTGCCAATTATTTTAAAGTAGAAGGCAGTGTAGTGCAGCTTACAATTAGCTTAAATCTAGTTGGATTTGCGGTATCTGGCTTAATTTATGGTCCATTATCGGACCATTATGGTAGGCGTCCAATGATGCTGATTGGTATGACAATTTTTACTTTGGCAAGTGTCATGTGTTATATAGCCGACAGTATTATGCTCTTGATACTAATTCGCTTCATACAAGGGGCAGGAGCTGGTGTTGCAGGTGTTGTTGGGTATGCAGCAATAAGGGATATGTACTCGGGTAGTGAATACTCGAGAGTAATTTCAAAATTAAATATGGTTGTGGCACTCTCACCTGGAATAGCTCCAGTGGTGGGCAGTTATATAATTTCACATGGGTATCATTGGAAATTTTTGTTTTTTATTATGTCACTCGCGGCAATTGCTATACTTATTTTTATCTACTTTAAGTTACAAGAAACACTCACTGTAAATAAAAATGAAACCAGTATAACTAACATAACTACTAATATCTTCAAGCAATATATATCAATATTTAGAAATTATCGTTTCCTTGGGTTTTCAGCCATTCATGGATTAACTTTCATGTGGCTTTGGGCATACATTGCTAACTACCCGTTCATATTTGAATCGATGGGCATTGAAGTACAGTATTTTGGCTACCTCATATCGATCATAGTCATATTCTACATAATTGGAACTTTAATTAATAGAAGGTATGTACCAAAAGTAGGGGTTAGCAAAATGCTAATAATAGGTTTGGTGTTACCGATAATATCCGATAGTTTATTGGTATATTTTTATTTCGCGGACAAGTTGAATATATTCATTCTTCAAACTGCTTGGATTCCAGCCAATATCGGACTTGCATTAATAATAAGCAATAACGTAACTTCTGCTTTAGAAACGATCAAAGGTATAGGGCTTGGTAGTGCAGTCCTCTCATTCTGCAATATGATGTTTGGGGCTATTGGAATATATATAGTAGGAAAATTTTTTCGCTATGGTATTTTACCAAATTTACTATTAACAATAGCATGCTCTACAATTGCGATTCTTATGTACAGCCAGCTCAAATGTACTGAAAAACACAGGGAATAACCATTATTTGCGTGATCCAGAGCTCATGGGTTATTAATGACTTTATCATGATAATATAATCTTACAGGGGGTGAGAGCTCATAGATTATTAACGACTTTATCATAACAATATAGTTTTACAAAGAGGTGTAGGATGAGTAGTTCACAAAGTAGAGATAATTTTTTTAAGGCTGTTGAAAGAGGTGATATTGATGCAGTAAACCGTCTAATAAGTGAAGGAGCAGATGTTAAGGTAGAAAATGATAAAGGAGGAGACTCCTTTACATTTAGCTGCTGTAAAGAACCATAAAGAGGTAGTAGAAGCC
>NZ_CP011148.1:367968-380043 GCF_001758565.1 Wolbachia endosymbiont of Drosophila incompta
GATGTTAAGGTAGAAAATGATAAAGGAGGAGACTCCTTTACATTTAGCTGCTGTAAAGAACCATAAAGAGGTAGTAGAAGCCCTATTGGGAAAAGATGGAATCAATGTTAATTTACCAAATAACAAGAAAGATACTCCTTTACATTCTGTTCTTAAAAAGGACAACATAGATATAAATGTATTGAACGCTCTACTGGGAGCAGAAGGAATCAACGTTAATGCACAAGATGAATATGGCGAAACTCCTTTACATTTGGTCCTTAAAAAGGGCAATATAGACATAAATGTATTGAACGCTCTACTGGGAGCAAAAGAAATCAATGTTAATGCACAAGATAAAGATGACAGGACTCCTTTGCATTTGGCTGCTAAAAAGGACAACATAGATATAAATGTATTGAACGCTCTACTGGGAGCAGAAGGAATCGATGTTAATATAAAAGATAAACTTGCAGAACAGACTCCTTTACATTGGGCCGTTGTAAAGGGCCATAAAGAGGCAGTAGAAGCCCTATTGGGAAAAGATGGAATCGATGTTAATATAGAAGATAAACATGGAAACACTCCTTTCAAATTAGCCACTGATGAAGGAATAAAAACTCTATTGCAACCCGCAGAAAAATCTGATGATGGTTCAGCGGGTGGATCATCGACAGATAGTGAAGGGGGTCAAGAGGAAGAAAAACGAGTAGGTGATGATACTGAACTACAATCAGATAATAGCAAAGAAGGGGAAAAAACCAGCACCACCAGTGCAGAACAAGGAACTGATGTACAAGACAACGATGTAGGTCCTGTTGCTTCCACAGAACCTGCACAAACAGAAGAACAGCCGAGCTCTTTTTTTGGTAGTTTGTTTAGTATACTTATGAAGCCTTTTTCATTAATTGCATCATTTTTTGGTGGTTTTTTTTCATGGTTGTTTGGGTCTGACGAAGAAAAGTCTGACACACAACCTTATGATGATTCTTCTTCACCTGGGGTCGATCAATCAGTTGAACAAAATAATGGTGATCATAATGACCAGAGCAATGTGATTTGATAGTGATCTTCTACCGGAAAAGGTGTCATCCCAGTGCTTGACACTGGGATCCAGGAAACTTAATTGCAAGTAATGCATTGGGTTTGGTGAGTATGGGTTTTGCGTTATAGAATGAAGCACTTTTGGTGAATTTGTAAAGAAAACTAGATGCCAGTGTCAAGTGCTGGAATGACATCATCTTGGATGGAAATAACGTCACGTACTGGGATGACAAAGAAGAGTGGGCTTTCATATGGTTATGCAAGAAGTCTACTGAATGTAAACCAGTTTCTCACACACACATTTTACCACATGATCTGCGCTGATATTAAAATGCTCATAGAGTGTTTTATAAGGTGCTGATTCTCCGAAGCTTTTCATGCCAATAAATATACCGTTTGAACCTATATATTTATGCCAACCCATTTCACTTCCGGCTTCAATTGCAACTTTAATGCTGTCATTATTTAATATTGCCGCTTTATATTCATCGCTTTGCTCGTCAAAAAGCCTCCAGCATGGCATAGAAACAATCCTTGTACCTATACCCTTTTCCTGCAATTTCTCCCTTGCTTCAACTGCAATTTCAACCTCGGACCCCGTAGCAAATATCGTCACTTTTAATTCTTTTGAACATTCACACAAAATATATGCACCAAACTTCGATAAATTAGCAGATTGATCGATATCAGAGTAGAACTTGCGCATGTAACTTACGTTTTGCCTTGAGAGCGCAAACAGTGCTGGAGATTCTTTCTTTTCGAGTGCAATGCTAACACACTCCAGAGTTTCAACTGCATCGGCTGGCCTAAAAACATATAGATTTGGTATAGCACGCAAAGAGGCTAAATGCTCTATTGGCTGATGAGTCGGGCCATCTTCTCCCACTCCAATTGAGTCGTGAGTCATGACATATATAACCTGCTGCTTCATCAGAGCTGAAAGACGTATAGCAGGACGACAATAGTCGGAAAATACCAAAAAAGTGCCGCCATAAGGAAGAATCGCGCCGTGAAGTGCCATACCATTCATACATGCTGCCATAGCGTGCTCTCTCACTCCATAGTGGACATAAGAGCCACTATAATTATTGCTATTTATTACCTGCATGTGCTCATATTTAGTGCAATTTGACCCGGTAAGATCAGCAGAACCGCCGATTAATTCCGGCATAGACTCAGTTAAAAGTTCCATTACTCTGCCGAAAGAAGATCGAGTAGCTTCGTTTGGCATTAGCTCACATATTTGTTTCTTCAGGTCAGCTAAAACACCAGCGATATTATCTGGTAGATGTTTATCTAACCGTCTTTGAAGTTCTGCATGATACCCTGTCATCCCAGCATTCTCTTCTGTCATCCCAGTACTCTCTCTTGTCATCCCAGTGCTTGACACTGGGATCCATTCTTTTTCTTCTTTCCTGGATTCCAGCGTCACGCGCTGGAATGACATCGTGTAGTTTTGTTTTGCTCTCTCAACAGTTTTCTTCCAGGCATTTTTCACATCTTCTGGTACATGGAATGGTTCATAATTCCAGTTTAATTTCTCTCTCATCTGTTTTATGTCTTCCTCCGAAAAAGCACCACTGTGAGCAGAGGATGTGCCAGCACGGCTTGAAAATTTTCCGATAATAGTTTTGCAGCAGATCATTGTAGGTTTATCAGACTTTTTTGCTTGCTCTATTGCAAGGGATATGGCATCAAAATCATGGCCATCAATTTTGTCAACATTCCATCCATACGCTAAGAAGCGTTTCTCTACATCGTCAGAACAGGAAAGGCAAGTAGCGCCATCTATAGAAATATCATTATCATCAAAAAGAGCTATAAGCTTATTCAATTTAAGATGCCCAGCAAGTGATGCTGCTTCATGGCTTATTCCTTCCATAAGACAGCCATCCCCTAGCATCACATAAGTGTAGTGATTGATTCTAAACTGCTTTTCAAGTATCGATTCAGCAAGTGCCATGCCAACAGCAGCGGCAAACCCCTGACCGAGCGGGCCTGTTGTTGCCTCTACCCCGGAAGTCAAGCCGAACTCTGGATGACCTGGGGTCTTGGATCCCATTTGTCTGAAGTTTTTTAGCTCATCTACGCTAATATAACCTGTCAAATATAATATTGAGTATAGTAACATTGACCCATGACCGTTTGATAAAACAAAGCGATCTCTATTGAACCATTTAGAATCATCAGGATTATGATTCAGATATTTAGCAAACAAAACAGTTGCAACATCTGCCATGCCAAGTGGCATACCTGGGTGTCCAGAGTTTGCTTTTTGTACTGCATCAATTGATAAAAAACGGATGGCGTTTGCCATAGATTTTAAATGTGAATGATTCATGTGTTAATAGAAAAACTTAAAAATGAAGTATAAAAGATTATATCAGCAAAAACAAGTTGACACTGAGTGCTAAAATCCTTAATAATCTAAAGTTAAATCGTGAGAGTTTTTATATGACAACTGTTATCACTAGAAAGTATAGGATTAGCCGTAGACTTGGTGTAAATTTATGGGGTAGAGCTAAAGACCCAGTAAACAAAAGGAAATACCCTCCAGGTCAACATGGTATTCTTGGATTCAAGAAGTTATCCGACTTTGGTAAGCAGTTTGCTGCGCATAAGAAATTTAAGTTTTACTATGCGATTTCAAGTAAGCAGCTCAGACGTACATTTTTAGATGCTTATAACAGAAAGGGTTATACGGCTGATAATTTTATCGGTATCTTAGAATCGAGATTAAGTTCTGTTTTATACCACTCTGGTCTTGTTCCAACAATTTACTCAGCAAAGCAGCTCATATCTCACAAGCACGTTACAGTTAATGATAAGGTGGTTAACATATCGAGTTATCGAGTGAAGCCAGGTGATATAATAAAAATAAGAGAAAGGGCAGCAAAAATCCCTGTAGTAGTAGAGGCTGAACAAAAACAAGAGCGCAAGGCTCCGGATTATTTAGAAGCAGATAGTAAAGAGCATTCAGTGAAGTATTTGAGGTCACCTCAATATTCTGAGGTTCCTTATTCAGCAGACATGGAAGTCAATTTAGTAGTAGAGTTTTACTCTAGATAGATAAAAAAAGCCCGTGTGGCGGAATCGGTAGACGCAGCGGACTTAAAATCCGTGGGTTTTGCGACCTTGGGAGTTCAAGTCTCCCCATGGGCACCAATTTAACTTAGCAGATAAATACAAAAAAGTATGAAATGGCTTGATATAGAAGATATTGTAGAAGCTCTGGAAGAAAAATTTCCAGATGAGAATATAATTAGTATTAGATTCACTGAGCTTAAAAAAAAGGTATTGAGTTTAGAGGAATTTGATGATGATGAAAAACGCTGTAACGAAAAAATACTCGAAGCTATTCAAGCAGCTTGGATTGAGGAAAGATTAACTGCATAGCAATAAACCATACGCAAACGTGATTTCTATTGCAATTTGCATATTGATTATGCTATTTTTTGGATCTAGCCTGGCAAGTTAATAATAATTTAACCAATTACAATTAAAACAGCTGAGGTTAATTATGAGGCAAAACAAAAATTTTTGAATGGAACGATCTTGACAAGTGCTACGTTGAGATAAGTTTTGCATAAAAATACTGCTTTTACGGTGTGAGGCCAGAGGGTAGAGCCTTTGTAAAGCAGTTAGAAGGTTGTCATCTAAGTAGCGTGACCAGAGCTAGATTCCTCGAACACGCCGCGGAATGACGACTATGCAATATGCGTTGCGGAGTGACGATTATGGTCATACCGTCACGGTATCTCACAAACATGTAGCAGTAATGACAAAATCTCAAGTTATATGTATACTTTTATATTATCTACTTACTAAAAAAACAGAAAAATGCTCAAACGTAGCGGTCCAAAAAAATTAAAGTCTATAATTGAAAACTATGCATTAAAATGCATGAAAAATAAGATTAGTAAAAATGAAATACGTCTTATTTTAAACTGGCGAAATATAGTAGGGAAAGAAATAGCAGAGTGTACAAAACCGAAAAAGATCTCATATGCACAGAATATAAATTCGGGTGTGTTGCATCTGGTAGTAACAAATGGCAGCAAAGCATTGGAAATTCAGCATATGATTTCTCTTATAATAGAAAAAATTACGATATTTTTTGGTTATAAAGCAGTATATGGTATAAAAATTAAGCAAGAGAGTATTGACTATTTGACTATATAAGGTAATCTAAGTACATAGAATAATTTGGTATATTGAAGTGAGTAGAGTTTGTGAATTAACAAATAGAAAAAAATCTTTTGGTAATAAGGTATCACATTCGAATCGTAAAACAAAGCGTACCTTTCTTTTAAATTTACATAAGGTTACGTTGACAAGTGATATATTGAATAAAAAGTTTAGATTTCGTGTGGCAACAAGAACTTTGAGAACTATAGATTACAAAGGTGATTTAGATGCTTTTTTGCTCAACACAAGAACGATTAAACTAAGTGAGAAAGCGCAGAAGATAAAAAGAAGGTTGAAAAAAGTTTTAGTAAAGCAAGAGGTAGAGTTAGCAGTTTCAGATGCATAGCAAACCTCAATGGCTCAGAGCAAAAGCTCCGACCGGTGAAGTATTCAATGAGACCTTAAACATCGTTAAACTGCATAACTTGCATACAGTGTGCGAAGAGGCTGCATGTCCAAACATTGGTGAATGTTGGAATAAACGTCATGCTACTGTGATGATTCTCGGTTCTGTTTGCACTCGTGCTTGTGCATTTTGCAACGTTGCAACTGGCATTCCTGATAAACTAGATCCTCATGAACCAGAAAATTTAGCAAAAGCAATAAAAAAGTTAAACTTAAAACATGTTGTCATTACTTCCGTTGATCGTGATGATTTGCCAGATGGTGGCGCAAATCAGTTTATACAGTGCATAGAAGAAATTAGAAAGATAACTTCAGAAACAACAATAGAGATTTTAACTCCTGATTTTTTAAATAAGAAAGGAGCATTTGAAGCAATCGCTGTTGCATCACCTGATGTCTATAACCACAATATTGAAACAGTGCCGAGATTGTATGCAAAAATAAGACCACGAGCTCGCTATTTTCATTCACTATATTTGTTGAAGATGGTAAAGCAGATTAATCCTAAAGTTTTCACAAAGTCAGGGCTTATGGTTGGTCTTGGAGAAACAAAAGAGGAAATACTTCAGGTTATGGACGATTTGCGCAGTGCTGAGGTTGATTTTATTACAATTGGTCAATATCTACAACCAACTCCAAAACATGCAAAACTTGATAGGTATGTTACCCCAGAAGAGTTTGAGCATTATAAATACATTGCTTACTCCAAAGGTTTCTTAGTGGTTGCATCAAGCCCACTAACTCGGTCATCATACCACGCTGTCGTAGCGACTTTAACAGGCTCAAGGCCTGTCGTTGACATTTGTGTTAATTCAAATTAATTTTTACTAATTATAAAGGAGTTTTTACGTAATGTCTACTATAAAAATCGAGAAGAAATCACAATTAGTTAAAGAGGTATTCGATTCCGTGGCAAGTCGCTACGACACCATGAATGATATAATGAGCCTCGGAATGCACAGATTATGGAAAGATAAGATGGTAAATAGTGTGCATTTTACAAAAAACTCTAAGGTTTTAGATGTTGCTGGAGGAACTGGAGATATAGCAATAAGAGTAGTAAGAAAAGAGCCAAGTGCTAAGGTTACAGTATGCGATATAAATCAAAACATGCTAAACAGAGGACGTGATAAAGCTATAAATTCAAACCAAATTAATTTTGATTGGGTATGTGCAAGTGCAGAAAGTTTACCATTTGAAGACTCCGAATTTGATTATTGCACAATAGCTTTTGGCATTCGAAATGTTTCTGACCGCAAGAAGGCTTTAAATGAGGCGCACAGGGTATTAAAACCACATGGGAAATTTATCTGCTTAGAATTTGCCCCTATGCACTATCAAAATGAGATATTTACCAAACTTTATGACTTATATTCATTTAAAGTAATTCCTAAAATTGGCAGCATAGTTGCTAAAGACAAGAGTTCTTATGAATATTTAGTGAGGAGCATTAGAGAGTTTCCAACTCAGGCTGATTTTAAAATGGAAATTGAAGAGGTAGGCTTTAAGAATGTTGAGTTTCATAATATGAGCTATGGAATAGTGGCATTACACATTGGAACAAAATGAATATTAAACTCTGGTATAGAACGCTGGATTATTATCTCATCCTTCCAGTGTTTTTTTTGCTCACTATAAGCTTCATTCTTGTTTATTCAGCAAGCCCTGTAATTGCGCAGCGTCTTTCTCTACCACAGGATTATTTTATACGGCGCCATACAATTTATATAGTCCTGTCACTAATTACCTTGGTGACATTTTCTTTTCTCAACACAAGAACTATACTTAACCTCTCATTCGCAGGTTTCGCTTTATTTACTATTCTAGTAGCAACTGCGATAATACTTGGTATAGAGGTAAAAGGTGCGAAACGATGGTTACATATTGTCAAAATTTCTGTTCAACCATCTGAGTTCGTAAGGCCATTTTTTTCTGTTGTTATAGCTAGTATCTTGGCCAGCGAAATGAAGTTTAAAATACACATATCAATCATAATATTTCTGTTAGTTTTTGTGTTGTTACTTTTGCAACCTGATTTCAGTATGTCTATGCTTTTAACATATTCTTTTATCGGTCAAATGTTTATTGCATGTATACCATTTTTATACTTTCTATGCATAATAGGAATGGCCACAACTGGAACTACAATAGCTTACTTATGCCTCCCACATATAAAGCAAAGGATTTACAATTTTGTCTTTTTTACGCAGCGCGATAACTTTCAAGTCACAAAATCATTAGAAGCATTCAAAAGAGGTCAATTAACTGGAGTTGGACCTGGTGAAGGTAGCGTAAAAGCCTCTCTTCCTGATTGTCATACAGATTTTGTGTTTTCTGTTTTAGCAGAAGAATTTGGTTTGATTACGTGCTTAGCCACATTGATGTTATTTGGCATCATTTCCGCCCGCTTGCTTTACATTGCATATAGGGAAAATGAATTATTTAATCTGTTGGTGATTCTCGGTATCTCAATGCAATTCATCACACAATTCATAATAAACATAGGGGTAACATTGAGTGTTTTTCCTACCACCGGCATAACCCTGCCGTTACTTAGCTATGGTGGTTCTTCTCTTTTATCTTCGAGCATCGCACTTGGCATAATGCTGTCTTTCAGTAGAAACCAAGCTATCGCATTAAAGTTTCGTGAGCGTGTTATGCTTGGAAGGTATATGGACTAAACTTGTACCGCTCACAACTATTATTGGTATCCCTCCAAAATGGGTATCTGTTCAGATGAGTGGCAAAATAAGGTAGACGAGAAAAGCAACTATAGGAACAAATGGGTGTCATGCAAGTAGCTGACACTGGTATCCAGTCCTTTTGCACAGTTCCATCAAAAACGTTGTAAAGCGCTTTCGTGTTTACCAACTTAGTGACCAATCTGGATCCCAGACTGGGATGACAAAAAAAGGAGCACTGGAATTTTTGTTTCAGCATTAGCCATGCATCTGAACAGATACCAGAAAATATTCCACTGACATGCTGAACAACAAATACATCACTATGTCGTTTATCGCAAAAACTTATATTTTTCGTAACCATTCACACTTAATTCTGCAATTCTTTGATCTCACTCATAGAAAGACCAGTAGTTTGAGCTATAATATTAAAAGAAACACCTGCTTTAAGTAGATTCTTTGCGACTTCAATTTCCCTCTCTTTTCTACCTTCCTCTTTAGCAAGATCAAGTCTGTATTCAAGAATGGCTTCTTCTTTGCGCAGATCCATTATTCTTTCTTCATAAGTTATTAGATCTTTTTCATTCCAGTGAAACTTATCTAATTCATCATATGCTAGCTTTATTATTGGTGATTTTTCCGCAATTTTTCTGAGATCTTCGTCCGTTGTTTCATCTGCATATTTGAAAAAAAATAGCCAACGGTCTACTACACTTTCTAGTTGTTCTTCTCTACTCTTAGGAAATTTTGGCAGCTCTATGAAGATAAATTGAAAATCTTTTAAGTCATGCTCATTGGTTTTTTCATCTCTTATGGTATGGCTAGATATATAGTCAAGCTTATCAGGGAATAAGGTACAATTTGAAATCGCGATAAAGAAAATCTTCTTTAAATCAACGTATTTACCAGATTTATCAGCTTGTCTTGAGTAAGCCTTAGCAGCATAAAGTTGTGCGCGTTTTTCAAAGCCTTTATCACGAGCGAGCTGGTTAGGTAAGGAAGTAGTATTGCTACTACTCCCTCCCTTAGAAACGCAGCATGCAGGTTTCCCCACACTACGCTTGAGCCCCTTATCTAAGTCCTTCTTTTCTCGAACCGGCTTGTCCTTGATGATTCCTCAGAAAACATCATTCTTAATGGTGACACCAACAGTAGAGAACCTTCTCTTGAGAAAGAGCTTGCTAACATTTTTGTTTGTTTCACTCTTTCATCAAAATACTTTTTCCATTTTAAGTCAAGTGGATTTGCATCCGCCCTGATTTTAACATGTTGTCTGATAGGTATATCAATCAACCTAAGCAGTCTTAAATACCTTATCTCTTTCGGTTTGTTCTTGCATATGGGTGCAGCAAAGACCCATTGGCGTTGTTTCATTACCTTGAAGTAACGATTCTTTATCCAACGTAATCCTTTACGAGGATGTCTTTTCTTTGCCCATTTCCATAGAGCACACATAATTTCATGGTCTATTTTGTTAAAAGCTCTTTTCGCACACACATGGCTGTAGTAATTTCCCCATCCCCTTAATAGGGAATTGAGCAACTTGATTAGTACGGCCTGAGTGTTCGCTATGTTTGCCTTTATCAATGTACGTGCTTTATTAAGAAGTTTCTTAATACTTTCTTTTGAAGGTTTTATAATTAACTTCTTATTATACCTGCGTACATTACAACCAAGAAAGTCAAACCCTGTTGTAATAGATGTAATTTTTGTTTTCTCTTCGGAAAGGATAAGACCTCTCTCCTGAAGAAAGGACGATACTAGAGGTTTTACTTCATTTTCCAGTACTTCACGTGTGATTCCTGAAATGATAAAGTCATCTGCGTACCTGATTACATTTACTCCACTTCTGATTTTGCTTCTTCTTTTACTGCCAAGTTTACCAAATTGACTTTCCAATGATTTTTCAAGTCCATTTAGGGCTAGATTTGCTAGTATTGGAGAGATGATACTACCTTGTGGGGTACCTGCAGTTGTGGAATACAGAGTTTTTGATTCTAGGAAGCCAGCTTTTAACCAGCTATGAAGAATTTTCTTCTCCATAGGAATATGCTTCATGAGCCATTCATGGTTAATGTTATCAAAACACCCTTTAATATCACCTTCGAGTATCCATTGTAGTTGGTTACGGCTTGCCAGTAACAAGTGACAAGCCACAGTAGCGTCTGCGCAGGATCTTTTTGGTCTAAAACCATAAGAGTGACGATCACTGATCGTTTCAGCTATCGGTTCCAAAGCAAACAAGTATAATGCTTGCATGGCTCTATCTTTTATCGTAGGGATTCCAAGAGGTCTTCTTTTGCCATTAGACTTACTGATGTATATCCGTTTTAGCGGAGAAGGTTTGTATCCTCTTTGTTTTAATAGCTTTATTCCTTGAAATTTTGTGTTGCAAGTTGACCATATTTGACGATCTACACCTGCTGTGTTTTTTCCTTGGTTTTCAGTTACTCTCTTAACCGCCAAAGCTTTGCCGCTAAAAGAGCGTGTGAGAAGGTGTTGTAAAGTTTTCACCTTACCCCATCTGCCTTGTTGGACAGCCTTAACAATACGCCTCTGTAGCCTCATAACAACTTTTTGGCATTTCTTCCAGGGTAACTGGTTCCATGCTTCGGAGTTATTGGTAGGTGCACTTACAGTTGTACTTGTAATCATCTGCTTTCCTACCTTAAGTGGTTAACAAAGTTTCTTGTCATGAGGGACCAAATGGAAGTCTGCTCGTTTTCACGCGAATTAATGTTACAAATTCTATCCATTTCGTTACAAAATGGCATTCGCTTTCTCCATTATCCTTTACCTGCACATCCATCAGCATTCCTTGCGGGTTGCCTGCCATATAGGCGAAAATACAGGCTTATCCTGTTCCTTTTGTCATACAATAGCKSKTTWGGTGGCTTCTCTATACCGGTGGAATTATTATTTGCGTACATCCAGAAATGAAAAATGTCACATTACCTTTTGGTCGGAGCTTATCAGCATCTTTAGCTCTTTAATCGTTACGATACTTATGAAGCTTCACTTACGTTCACCATACCACTAAGCCTAGCCCTCCAACCACATGATGCTTGTAGTTTATGCTTTCTCTCACGATTGAGCATCTTCTTTATCAAGAGGAGGTTCATTGTCCGCGTCGCTCGGCACCAACTGGTTACCCAATTCGCACTGATGCGTAGACTCAGATGGCAAAACATCTGGTTCAATAAGCTTTAGAATCCTTTCAGTTTCTTTCTGAATGAATTCCTCTCCTTTTAAACAATATGACCGAAGGCTTTCAGGTCGCACCATCTCAACAATTGTTTGAATACCTTTAGAATCTCTGCAGAGTACATCGACAATACTCTCCTTTTGAGAGGCAATATCGGGGCTTAGAATAGGATTTAAGAACTTCACGTCCTTTATTTAGCTTCACCAGTGAGACCTAGAATATCATTGAGAAGGTGAACAAGAATGTCTTTATTCTTCTCAGTACCAAAGATACGCTTGAACGCGTAATTGTTTTTTGGATCTAAAAACTTTGATAAAACCATAAGAAATGCTTAACCGTCATACCGCCACGAACCGTCATACCGCCGCAGACCGTCATACCGCGATTCATTCGCGGTATCTCTTAGCTGCTAACACGTAGTGGGATGACAAATTGCTTAACCGTCATACCGCCACGAACCGTCATACCGCCGCGGCGCTAACAAGAGATCCCGCTAACACGTAGTGGGATGACAAATTGCTTAACCGTCATACCGCTACGAACCGTCATTCTGCCGCGGCGCTAACAAGAGAT
>NZ_CP011148.1:380063-380190 GCF_001758565.1 Wolbachia endosymbiont of Drosophila incompta
ATAGCTATGCCGCCGCGAACCGTCATACCGCCGCGGTATCTCTAGATCCCGCTAACACGTAGGGGAATGACGAGGTCATGCCGCCGCAAACCGTCATACCGCCGCGGTATCTCTTAGCCGCTAACAC
>NZ_CP011148.1:380223-380662 GCF_001758565.1 Wolbachia endosymbiont of Drosophila incompta
CGTTAAGAAATTTACCAAATGAAAAAAAAGGCAAAAGAAGCCCTGGGGTTATTATCCGCTTTAAAATATTGGCGTTTTTTATGTTTTAAACGCTTGACAAGCAAGATTAAGCTGCTTTTAATTGCAACTAACTTACGCTGCAAATGTTTAAGAAGTTTACTAAGCAGAAAAAAAGACAAAGAATCCCCGAGTTAGCTAGTCTTTTACTATCTCTGTCGAGTATTGGCATTTTTTGATGTCTTGTAACGTATTCCAGCTTGTTCAGCTTATTTAGATAAAAATCTAGATGTAGATGAAGTTTTGTAAAGACATACAGTATCTATATACTGCAAAAAATTGAACATAAGACGCCGATACATTAAGTAATCCTTACCTTTTAATCTGCAGATTGGCGAAAGCAAATACAATAGCTTCAGTTTCATGATAAGTGCGCTGGCGG
>NZ_CP011148.1:380670-380859 GCF_001758565.1 Wolbachia endosymbiont of Drosophila incompta
GAGTATTTTTTTTGTTTCTGCGAGCTACTACCCTTTCTTGGTGGACTAAAATCACAACAGCTGCAGAACCTAAATTGCTTCATACTACACCTTTCCCCTTTCCCCTGAAACTAAAATCTATATACTTAACTTTAGAAACTTTAAAATAAGATGCGATCTAATATTAGGCAGTTATTTTACTATATAAAG
>NZ_CP011148.1:380890-381201 GCF_001758565.1 Wolbachia endosymbiont of Drosophila incompta
TTGCAGTTTTATTTTCAGCCTTAACGATCCTCCTCTTTGGCAGAGGCTTAAGCAATATAATTGATTCTGGCACAGAGCACGATTTTACTACCAAACTATTAGTTGCAATACTTATAGTTTTAGCCATTTCTCTCACTGCATTTACTCGGTTATATTTCATTGGCATTGGCAGCGAGAAAGTTATCGCAAGAATCAGATATGACTTATATAGCAGTATCACTAACTTGCAACCAAGTTTCTTTGAGAACACAGGCGTACAAGATACTATCTCAGCGTTAATTACTGATACCTCTGTGCTGCAATCAATAATA
>NZ_CP011148.1:381207-381308 GCF_001758565.1 Wolbachia endosymbiont of Drosophila incompta
AGCTTACTAACCATATTACGAAATTTTGTGATTCTGATTGGCAGTGTTGCGATGTTATTATATACAAATATACAACTAACTGCGTATGCAGCCGCAATAAT
>NZ_CP011148.1:381352-381735 GCF_001758565.1 Wolbachia endosymbiont of Drosophila incompta
GTAGCTATGCACGCTTTGCCCAGGATAAATTAAGTGAGCTTGCGTCATTTAGTGAGGAAAATTTTAGATCTATAGTGACTATCAAATCGTTTGTACTCGACGAAAATGAAAANACCCGTTTTAAGGAGTATTTAAACTCAGTATCAAAATCATACGTAAAATTAGTACTCTTGCGTGCTATTCTAGTAACTCTAGTTATCACGTGTGTGATAGGTTCACTAGTTGTTTTGCTCTTTTTTGGTATTAAAGAAGTCTTAAGCAATAATATAACTATTGGAGAACTCTCCTCATTTGTGTTTTATTCAGCGCTTGCGGCAGGAGCTATAAATAATTTGAGCGATAATATCAGTGATTTACAACGAGGTCTTGGAATAGTGGAGCGT
>NZ_CP011148.1:381742-382727 GCF_001758565.1 Wolbachia endosymbiont of Drosophila incompta
AATTTAAAAATATGAAAAGCTCTATAGTAGATGCCGATGATCCTATAAAAATTTATAGTGTTCAAAAAGGAATTTCGTTTAATGGTGTAACATTTTTTTATGCTGATAAGCCAGCATTAGATAACGTATCATTTTCTATAGAGGCAGGTCAAGCAGTATCAATTGTTGGACCATCTGGCAGTGGTAAAAGCACCATTTTAAAGCTTCTGCTCCGTTTTCATGATCCAAACAAAGGTAGCATTACTATCGATGGGCACAATATTAAGTCAATTGCGCTAAATGACCTCAGATCGTTGTTTGGCTTAGTGCCACAAGATCACATGATATTTTCTTGCTCAATAATGGAAAATATACTATATGGCAAACCAGGTGCCGAATATGAGGAAGTGAAGCAAGCAGCCATCAGCGCTTATGCGATGGAATTTATTGATAAGCTGCCTGATAAATTTGATACATTTGTAGGAAAAAGAGGATTAAAACTTTCTGAAGGACAAAAACAACGTATTGTAATAGCAAGGGCCATACTCAACAATCCTCAGGTTTTAATACTGGATGAAGCAACCTCTGCCCTTGATTACAAAAGTGAGAACCTCGTGCAAAAAGCATTGAGCAAGTTAATGCAAAACAGAACAACAATCGTAATTACACACAGGCTATCAACCGCACTCAAGACTGACAAGATTATAGTAATTAATCATGGAAAAGTAGAAGAAGTAGGAACTCATGACTTTCTAATGAGTAAAGACGGGCTGTATGCAAAACTGGCGAAGATACAGTGGAATTGAAAGAAAATTTAAATCATACCGTTAGTTGATATGCTAGATTTATAATTAAATTATTAAATTTTTAATTTTATTATTTTATAATGGTTCCATAGTTATCCGGAAATTTCGTGATCTGTAGTTTCTTTCATTCACGTTATATTCATAGCTTGTTCTATCTTAATGTAATTCCAATTTTGACTGTATAGGAGGTCTCTATGATA
>NZ_CP011148.1:382738-382839 GCF_001758565.1 Wolbachia endosymbiont of Drosophila incompta
TAGTGATAAAATCAATAATCGCTATTCATATACTAACAAATTTTCTTATAGTGATGAGGGTGTAGACGAGACGATCAAGGATAAAATCACAACTGAAGATC
>NZ_CP011148.1:382876-383485 GCF_001758565.1 Wolbachia endosymbiont of Drosophila incompta
TAATGATGGTTACAGGGAAGGTATGGCTTTCTCTTACCATGGTTACGGCAACGACTTAATATAAACTCTGATCCAGGAAGATAAAATAGTTAAGATAAACCTTCAACTAGTCCCACTTATTCACTATACTGCTATAGATTTTATAGCAATATAGTGAATGAACATTTTTAAGCAGATTTCCTCTCTAATCTTTAGTAAATTGAATGAGTTGAAACAAAGGGGTGTTATAAGCACAAGTGCAGCAAACTTTATCATAGAGCCTCCAAGCAATAGAGTCCATGGAGACATTTACACAAATGTTGCTATGGTGCTTGCAAAGCATGAAAAGAAGAATCCCATTGAAATTGCAGAGGTTTTAGCCAAAGAATTTGAACTTTTTGATGAAGTTGCAAAAGTGGAAATAGCAGGCTCTGGTTTCATCAACATGCACTTAAAAATAGAAGTGTGGCATGGAATTTTAAAACAAATAAATGAGCTAAAAACAGAGTTTGGCACCCTAGATATAGGGAACAATCAGGCCATTAATGTTGAATTTGTATCTGCAAATCCAACTGGTCCACTGCATATTGGTCATGCAAGAGGGGCAGTATTTGGTGACGTTCTGGCAAA
>NZ_CP011148.1:383521-386128 GCF_001758565.1 Wolbachia endosymbiont of Drosophila incompta
ATACTATATTAATGATGCTGGAGCGCAGATAGATACGCTAATTCGGTCAGTATATTTGCGGTATAAGGAAGCTCTGGGAGAAAAAATCAGCATCGAAAAAGGTTTATACCCAGGTGAATATTTAAAACCAATAGGGACTGGGCTGGCCAAAAAATATGGCGCAGAGCTTCTAGAAAAGCAAGATAATCAAGTGATTAGAGACTATACTTTAAGTTCTATCTTAGAAATCATAAAGGAAGACATGAACTTACTTGGAGTAAATCATGATGTTTTTACTTCAGAGTATGAGCTACAAAACAGTGGCAAAATTGAAGAGAGTATAAAGATATTGTCTGACAAGGGTCTAGTGTATGAAGGGTACCTGGAGAAACCAAAAGGCAAAGAAAGCGAAAATTGGACTTCCAGAAAAGAGATGCTATTTCGCTCTACAAAATTTGGTGATGACGTTGACCGTGCATTGAAGAAAGAGGACGGCAGTTGGACTTATTTTGCCTCGGATATCGCTTACCATTTTGATAAGATATCGCGTGGTTTTAACAATATGATCGTAGAGCTTGGTAGTGACCACGGCGGTTATGTCAAAAGACTCAAAGCAGTCGTCTCTGCGCTCAGTGATGATCAAGCAAAAATAGAGGTAAAACTGCATAATATTGTGAATTTTTTCGAGAACGGCAAACCTGTTAAGATGTCCAAAAGATCAGGAAACTTCCTAACAGCAAGAGATGTAGTGGAAGAAGTTGGCAGGGACATAACTCGTTTTATAATGCTAACACGCAAGAATGATATGGTCTTGGACTTTGATTTTGCTAAAGTTAAAGAACAGTCAAAAGACAACCCTATTTTTTACGTGCAATATGCGCATGCTCGTGCTCATTCGTAATGCGTAATGCTCCAAAAGAGCTCCCAACAGCAGATCCTTCACTTTTAAGGACAGGTGGAGAGCTCTTCCTCATAAAAACCTTAGCAAAGTGGCCAGATGTGGTAGAAATTGCAGCAAGGCTTTGTGAGCCACACAGAATTACTTTCTACTTACTTGAAGTTGCAGAAGCGTTTCACGTTTTATGGGGGTATGGCAAGAGTGATTTAAACATGCGTTTCTTACTGGAAGACAACTTAAACCTCACCGCTGCAAGAATGTTTCTCGTGCAGGCCTTAGCACACGTCATCGCTTCTGGACTTTCTATCTTCAATATAGAGCCTTTGGAAGAGATGAGTTGATTTTTTTATGCAAGATTGTTTTTTCAACGAATAGAGAAGTTGACAAAATTAAGTAAAAATGTTATAGTTTATAGTAGTATTTTCTGGTTAATATATGGCTCACAGTCAAAAAAAGCTCAATGTTAATGTAAGTTTTGACAGTAAATTGGCTCAGTATCTTACAGAAATGGCAGAGACTCAAAATAAAACTATTCCTGAAGTTTTAGTAGATTTAGTGGAAGAAGAGTTCGAAGAAGATGTAGAGCTATCCAAAATAGCTGACGATCGCCTCTCTGAAGGTGAAGAAGAAGTAGAGGATGATGAAAACATCTGGAAATAAAACTTACACTATAAAATTCTTAAAAAATGTTATTGAAAAAGAAATTCCAGCTCTTCCGGCAAAGATTAAATTAATGGTTCAGGAGGCCATAAAGAAACGCCTTACAGTTGACCCTTTTAATCTAGGAAAGCCTTTATGTCATAGCTTTAGAGGGCAATATAGGATAAGGGTTAGCAACTACCGTATAATTTACATCATAAATCATTCAGAACGTAAAGTACTTATTACTGCAGTGGGGTATAGAAAAAACATTTACAAACACAGAAGATTACACAATTAAAAATATAAGAAAGATCTCACCGCTGCAACTTGTCCAAGCCTTAGCACACGTCATTGCTTCTGGACTTTCTATCTTTAATATAGAGCCGTTAGAAGAAATGAGTTGATTTTTTTTTGTTACAATATGTAATGATCAAAATATTATTCAAAGTAGGGTAAAGTTATGACGATCAGTTTTAGGGAGTATTCAACTGTATTCACTGAAGTTGCGGAACAGACAGATTTAAGAGGTTGTCCGGAAACTAGTAAATTCAAGCATTTCCCTCTTTGCCCTAACAAGCAGCGGGATGACGGTTGTCAGGGTGTCAGGCTAGTACCTTCTCTTGTCATCCCAGTGCCCAGACACTGGGATCCAGAAAAGTTTGCTTGTGAACAAGCAAACTAGCATGGAAAGTGGTTACAACATTTTCGATGAGATTATATGGAAAACTGTATTCCAGTGTCAAGCACTGGAATACATCACAGGGGTACTGGAATGACACCCTTTACGGGCTCTTAAATTGCAACTATAAATGTTTAAGAAATTTACCAAATGAAAAAAAAGGCAAAAGAAGCCCCATGGTGGTTGGCTATTTACTATGTACTAAAATATCGGCGTTTTTTTTATTCTAAAACGCTTGATTAAGAGCGATTTAGCTGCTTTTAACTTGCAACTAACCTACACCGCAAGTGTTTAAGAAATTTACTAAGCAGGAAAAAAGGCAAAGAAACCCCGTAGTAGCTAGCATTCAAATTCTCCCTTGTCAATTTGACGTTTTTTGCTGTCTTAAACGCTTTGTAAGCGCGTTTCG
>NZ_CP011148.1:386159-386455 GCF_001758565.1 Wolbachia endosymbiont of Drosophila incompta
AAGACATGCGATGCACGTAGTGCGAAAAATTAAACATGAGACGCCAAATACCCTAAGTTTTTTGTCATTAACCTGCACAGATTGCGAAGATAAATAAATAGCTTCAGTTTCATGATAAGGGGGTTGGCGAAGGGTGTCAAGTAATTCCGTTCCTTATGGGTAAAAAAAGAGAAACTCTAAGTTGCAGCCGCACAATGTTTCTCTTTTCTGCTGTTGATGATTATTTCGCCTATTGTAACTGCCGCTAGAATAAAGCAATAATATACCTGTGTTAATAAAGAAATAGGTGATACAGA
>NZ_CP011148.1:386485-386923 GCF_001758565.1 Wolbachia endosymbiont of Drosophila incompta
ACCATAAGGTAAGATACCTTTTGTAGCACAAGCAAAAACATCTAATAAGTATGCGCTGCGATGTGGCGCAATACTGTGTTTTTGTGCAAGCCTTTTTGCAATGCCACCACTTAGTAAAATAGCAATGGTATTATTGGCAAGTAAGGTAGTAAACATAGACGCAATTCCTGCTATCACAAATTCAGCTTTAGTTTTTGTGATATTGCTTTCATCGATGAGTTTATGCAACGCTTTTTGACCTTGCTTGTACATTATATGGCTCAATCCACCGATAAATAGAGCAAATATCACTATTTCGTTTACTTTTTTGAAACCGTCATACACGTCATGAGGAAATTGAATGATAGCATAGTCAAAAAAAGTTATTCCTAGCACACCAGCAATAATTATGTTTATAGTTATTGTTACTAAAGTGGCGACTTCAAGCAGCCCCATGAT
>NZ_CP011148.1:386936-389792 GCF_001758565.1 Wolbachia endosymbiont of Drosophila incompta
GAAGGAATAATTTTTATTATAGAATAATAATCTAAATTTGATATAGAAATAATTTTTGTACTATTTGAGGCAACTGCTAGGTAGATGAGTGTTATAATGCTGGCAATAAGTGCAACTTTAGAGTTCATTTTAAGTTTATCTTTTGCTGAAGCTTCCTGTGAAGAAACAGATGCAATGGTGGTATCAGATATCATCGAAAGGTTATCGCCAAACACGGCACCACCTACTACAGTTGCAGTTCCTATTTCGAGACCAAAAGCTCCACTTTTTGCCAGATTAACAGCTATAGGTACCATCAGCGCAACAACTCCCATAGATGTGCCAATTGCAGTTGAAATAAAAGCAGAAGCCAAAAATACTCCAGGCAGCAGTAATCTTGCTGGAAGGAAATTAAGAATTAAATTAGCAACAGTGTCTGCGCTACCGATTGATTGAGTCACCGCAGAAAATGCTCCAGAAAATAAAAAAATTAAACACATAGTAAGGGTGTTTTTGTCACCCATGCCCTTGATAACAGTATCGATGTTATGCTGAATTTTATTTGTACCACGTGAGACAGCAAAAAATAGTGCTGGTAATAAGCAGATTACTGGTGAAACCTGATGAAGTGGATTATCAGTTCCGATAAAAGAAAAATAAGCACCACTTCCAAGATACAAGATTAAAAAAATAATCAAGGGGACAAAAGCTGTCATTTTACTGTACCTAAACTTGTAACTATAACTAATTAAGTGGTTTTAAGCAAGTTTGGTTTTCACTAGTTCTACAGGAAGTCAATAGCAGAGTTTTAAACTTCATATTTAATCTACTAAATAAATAGCACATGTAGCTTATTGCTTGACAATAGGATCTAATTGTTGTCTAGATTCCAGCATCACGCNNNCAACTGTACGAACATTTGTTTGCGAAGAAATGTTATAGCTGGTTTTGCCTCAAACACAAAGATGTCATCCGAGTAGCTGACTACTTGGATCCAGAAAATTTTGCTGCGAGTAAGCAAATTTGTTTGGTGAGCATAGAAAGTGGAATGTGTAAGCGCAGCCTCAACAGGTTGTCATCCAAGTAGCTGACTACTTGGATCCAGATTGGATACTGAGTTGGTGAGTATAAAAGTATAGCTAACGCGAGCTCTACGTCATACCGCCGCAGAATAATTAACCGTCATACCGCGATTCATTCGCAGTATCCCTTCGCGGTATCCCTTAGCCGCTAACAAGCAGCGGGATGACGGTTGTCGTTTAGCTATAAATATTTAAGAAATTTACTAAACAGAAAAAAAGGCAAAAGAAGCCCCGTGGTTGGCTAATTACTTACATTATACTTTCAAGTATGGCGTTTTTTTATTCTAAACGCTTAATAACCGCGACTCAGCTGCTTTTAAATGCAACTAACCTTAGCTATAAATATTTAAGAAATTTACTAAACAGAAAAAAAGGCAAAAGAAACCCTAGGGTAGCTAGTTATTCACTATCCATTTTTTAAGTTGGCGTTTTTTTATGTTTTAAACGCTTTATAAGCGCGTTTCAGCTTATGTAGGTAGAAGTTTGATAAAGACATAAGGTGCACATAGTGCAAAAAATTAAACATGAGACGCCAGATACGTGAGTTTTTTTGTCATTTAATCTGTACAGAGAAGATAAATAAATAGCTTCAGTGTTTATGATAAGGGGGCTGGCGGAGTTTGTCAAGCAAGTTTTTTATTTCTAGCGGTTGTTGCCAAAAACTATACAAGAAGTCTATTGAAATTACGTATATCAATCGTTGTAAAATCACACAATTGCTCTGTAGAGCTATGCCCTGTAATAATTACTATACCATTTTGCTCAGAGCGTATTGAGATTAGGTTCAGCACTAATTCACACGTTGCACTATCAAGATTACAAAATGGTTCATCTATCAGCCAAACGTTTGCATTAGAAATCAAGAGGCGAGCAAGCGCAACTCTCCTTTTCCAGCCTGCAGAAAGTTCGCCATATCTAATATTAAGTACAGGTTGCAACTGCAAGCAACAAATAGCTGCCACAATCAATTCTCTAGTATTTCGTATTCCTGCCCAGAATTCTACGTTTTGAGCAACAGTTAAGCTATCTTTACAGGCATTCTTATGGCCTATATAGACCATAGAAGATATATAGGATTTTGGATCATCATATATATCTTTTCCGCAGTGCCTTATATTGCCTGATACCGGCGGTAAAAGTCCAGATAAACTTCTAATTAAGCTGGTTTTACCACTACCATTTGGACCAGTGATTAGAATCTTTGATTTTAGCTCAGCTTTAAAACTGAGATTCTTAAATAGTACCTTATTATTACGAGTGCAGGATAAATTTTCACATTCAAGCATGGATTATCTGCCCTTTCCCTTATGTTTACCTTGAGTTGAAGCCTGAGCTTTTACAAACAGCTCCCAAAATCCTTTCTGTCCGCCTTCTCTATGTATCAATTGTGCAAAACGCTGCATTAAACCATTACCCATCATAACCATCTTTGTCCATTTACCTACCGGTTTTGCTATGTCAACTATTTCTGGATCTTCTTTATAAACTTGCACATCTTTTTGCTTCTCACGCAGTATTTCCTGTTGTTTCATCAACTCTTTTTGCTTATTTTTTTGATATAATTCATTGAATTTTCTGTCTTCTTCCCACTCTTCTTTAAAAACTTTTCTAGGAAATATGATTTTTCTAATGCGATTTTTGTATATTTTTCTCAAAAAGAGAAATACTTTGACTATAGCAAGTAATGCTATACTATATATAATAATTTGTCCGAAAGACATTTTCTGTACTCAGCTTACGCCACATTATATTATACCATAATTATAGAAATTGTGCAATTTTTGTGTGAGTAAAG
>NZ_CP011148.1:389807-390059 GCF_001758565.1 Wolbachia endosymbiont of Drosophila incompta
TACTGCTCTATTTCGTAAACTGGACAAATATCTGACGAATGGGCTTGTATGTGGTAAGGTTTATTTCTATACTTTTTAAAGAATTTAGAAGTGAAACAAATATGAACTGCTACAAGACTCACACGTGTGAAGAATTAAGAAAGAATGATGTAGAAAAGGAAGTTACCCTTTCTGGATGGTTATATCGTAAGCGCGACCATGGTAACCTAATTTTTGTTGATTTAAGAGACTTCTACGGAATCACTCAGCTAG
>NZ_CP011148.1:390068-391193 GCF_001758565.1 Wolbachia endosymbiont of Drosophila incompta
ATGACAAAGACTTTTTTGATGAGATATCAAATTTAAAATTGGAGAGTGTAATTACTGTTACAGGAATAGTTGAAGCTAGAACTGAAGATACGGTAAACAGCTCTATTTCTACCGGAGAAATCGAGGTGATAGTCAACAATTTGCGCGTTGAGTCGGAAGTTGAGTTCCACTTTGATGAAGAAATAGCAAAAGAAGAAAGAAGTATATTGGCAAGCATTACCGGCGAGCAAGAATACCCAGAAAACATGAGATTTAAATATCGATTTCTTGACTTAAGACGTGAAAAAGTCCGCAACAATATTATTTTGCGCTCACAAATTATTGCAGAGCTCCGCAAGCTCATGATAGAGCGAGGATTTTTAGAGATTCAAACTCCAATACTCACTGCTTCCTCTCCTGAAGGAGCACGCGACTACCTAGTGCCAAGCAGGCTAAATCCTGGCAAGTTCTATGCATTGCCACAAGCTCCGCAGATTTTCAAACAGTTGCTCATGGTTTCAGGGTTTGATAAATATTTCCAAATTGCACCGTGTTTTCGTGATGAAGACGCAAGGGCTGACCGTTCTCCGGGAGAGTTTTATCAGCTAGATCTTGAAATGTCTTTTGTAACTCAAGAAGACATCTTTCAGATTATTGAGTCTACCTTATATAGAGTGTTTGCTAAATTTTCTCGCAAGTCTGTCGATAAAGATTTTCCACGCATTNCATACAAAGAGGCAATGCTTAAGTATGGTTCTGACAAGCCAGATTTGCGTAATCCACTATTAATCAGCGATGTTACAGAAATTTTTCGTGATTCAGGGTTCAATATTTTCAAAAGCAATATTGAGCGTGGTATGGTAGTGAGAGCCATCCCTGCACCTAAAACAGCAGAGGAACCACGCAGCTTCTTTGATAAAAAGATAGAACATGCGCAAAAAGAATTCGGTGCTAAGGGTCTCGGATATATAACGTTTGATAAAGATGGAACTGCGAAAGGCCCAATTGCTAAATTTCTTGATGAAAATAGGCTAAACCACATAAGAGAAGCAACAAACATAGAGCCAGGAGATAGTGTATTTTTTGCTTCTGACAAAGAGAATGAGGCGGCAAACATTGCAGGAAAAGTACGCACTCTTTTAGGGC
>NZ_CP011148.1:391229-392048 GCF_001758565.1 Wolbachia endosymbiont of Drosophila incompta
TTGTTGGATCATTGATTTTCCATATTTTGTATATGACGATAAAAGTAAAAAAATCGATTTCTTTCATAACCCATTCTCCATGCCACACGGTGGTCTGAAAGATTTAGAGGACAAAAATCCACTGGATATCCTTGCTTACCAATATGATCTTGTTTGCAATGGAATAGAACTGTCAAGTGGGGCGATTCGTAATAACAAACTGGATATCATGTATAAAGCTTTTGCCATTGCAGGTTATAGCCGGGGAGAAGTTGATACAAGATTCGGTGCACTTGTACGTGCATTCAGATTTGGTGTTCCTCCTCATGGTGGAATAGCACCAGGAGTTGATAGAATAGTTATGCTGCTTGCTGATGAGCCAAATATTCGTGAAGTAATCTGTTTTCCTATGAACCAGCAAGGTGAAGATGTTCTAATGGGTGCTCCTTCCAAGGTGGAGGATAAGCATTTACGTGAATTATCCTTTAAGGTTATTGAATGAAAAATTTTATAGCAAGGAGCACCGGTTAATGATATATTAGGTTATGTTAAATTGAAAGACCATGAATAATATCCAAAAAGCAATACTATCGGGCATGATCTGTAACATGATTGTGTGGTATGAACTCACTCTTTTTGGAGTATTAACAGATACAATCATCAACGTTTTTTTCCCATCAGAAGATCATTATTTGAGTACACTCAAATTCCTTGGTGTTTTTGCAATTGGTTTTGCGTTTAGACCAATTGGTGCAGTAATTTTTGGTTATATGGGAGATAAGTATGGCAGAAGAAAGACTTTACTTACTTCAGTAATATTAATTTCAATATCATCCACAT
>NZ_CP011148.1:392055-395369 GCF_001758565.1 Wolbachia endosymbiont of Drosophila incompta
ATTATACCTGGGTATAAAGAAATAGGGTTGCTTTCACCTGTATTGCTTGTGTTTTGTAGAATAGTGCAAGGAATAACTGCAGGAGGTGAAACAAGCATTAATACAGCATTTACGATAGAGCATTCAAAAGATAAAAAAAATCTAGGTTTCTTAGGAAGTATGAAGCCCTTTAGCGGAGCCCTTGGAACGCTCTTATGCATAACAATGATATTTATCTGCAAAAGAGTTACAGGTGAGAACTATGAAATATGGGGATGGAAGTTGCTTTTTTATTTTTGCTTTTTTTGGGGGACAATAGGTTTTTTAACTAGGTACATATTAAAAGAAAGCTTAGCATATAAAACTAATAAGTACGCTAATAATTTAGCACATTCACCATTGTTAGAACTAGTAAGAAACTATAAAAGACCGCTTATTATTTCAATCAATCTGGGAATTGCTCAGAATGCAATTGTCTACGCAGCAATAATGTTTTATAATATATCAATAAAAGAGCTAGTTATTTTATCTATTAGTGTTAAAGATTTAATGAGGATAGTAATACAGGTTGTATTTGCAGCATCTGCGGTACTTTTTGCAATTTTATCTGATAAAGTTGGAAGAAAACGCGTAATGATTCCTGTACTGATTATGCTATCTCTGATTGGTACATGTGTATTACCATTATTATCTTCCGTTAACCACTATGTCGTAATAATAACTTACTTATTGATTACTATACCAGTAGGTGCATCTTTTGGAATATATGGTTCTGTTATTTGTGAACTGTTTCCAACAAAAGTAAGATGCACTGGCGTAAGCTTAGCAAATAATATATCTGCAGGAATTTTTGGTGGCCTTTCTCCATACATATGCATGTGGCTTATAGAAAAAACCGAAACAAAACTTGCAGCAGGCATTTATCTTACTGCCTGCGCATTAATTAGCCTAATATCTGTGCTTCAAATTAAAGCCAAAGACAGAAAAGTTGATTGGTGAAATCGTTTCAGTCGAAAAATAGCGCTTCAATGGATTTTTCGATGTGTTTAGTGATAGGAGCGGTGATAGTGATTTCTTTATTGTTTGGCAGTTTTAAAGATAAAGAATACGAATGAAGGTGAATTTTATTTGCTATCCCATCAATAAAAGCTTTTTTACCACCATATTTACCGTCACCAAGAATAGGGCAATTTATATGAGCTAAATGTGCACGTAACTGATGGGTTCTGCCGGTAATTGGTTGTAATTTTAAATAAGCAACATTGTGTTTGGATTTTGCTATAATTGAAAAATGCGTAGTGGCATTCTGAGGTGAATTTTCATCAACGACCACTTTTTCTTGACCTGAAACATATTTTTTCACCAATGGATAGTCTATTGTTCCACTATCCTTGCTCGGTATGCCAGAAGTTAATGCTAAATAAGTTTTTTTTACTCTTCGTCCTTTAAATTCTTCCATAAGGTATCTGGCAACATTAGCGTTGCGTGCGAATATTATCACTCCACTCGTATCTCTATCTAGCCTATGGACAATTTTAAATGTTTCTCCCTCTCTTATTTGGTCAAGCAAATCACTCATGCTAATCTTTACTTTTACGCCACCTTGAACGATGACCCCTGCGGGTTTGTTTATAGCTAGTATATATTCGTCTTCATATAATATAGATCGNNNTTAGTAGATTCACTAACTTTTCATTATATTTGCGATCAGAATTAGCGTTTTCAATATAATTCAAGTGCTTCAGCGTTATAGTTTGCCCAGAATTTACTCTATCACTGGACTTTGCTTTGCAATCATCAACTTTGATTAATCCTTTCCTTAAAGATTTTTCAATTACAGATTGCTTTAGATCAGGAAAGATTCTTCTGATGTACCTATCCAGCCTAACGTTATCGTCTTCTATTAATATGGTTTTTATACTTTGTAGCATTCCATTATTTATAATGAATATCTAGTGAAATGTCAATTATTGGTGTCATTCCAGTGTCAAGCACTGGAATGACACCGAAGGGGCTACTGCCGTCATAAAGGAACCAGTGTCAGCTACTCGGATGACAGGAGAAGGAGACTACTGAGATGACAGCTAGCCTGACAACCGTCATCCCGCTGCTTGTTAGCGGGATCTAGAGATACCGCGAATGAATCGCGGTATGACGTAGAGCTTGCGTTAGCTATACTTTTATACTCACCAACTCAGCTGGATCCAAGTAGTCAGAGCACTGGGATGACAAAAAAAGGAGGGCACTTGGATGACGGGAGAAGGAGCTATTTGGATGACATCGTTTACTATACAATGTTTGTACAGTTCTGGATAAAAAAATTAGCTAACAAATTTATAAACATCAGTATACAGCTCATCAACGCTTGGTTCTTTACTATTTTTGGCAAAATCTTCCGACTTTTTTACTAAATCACGTATTTCCTTATCAATTACTTTGCACTCTTCTTCTGAAGCCATTTTATTATCTGTCATGTATTTCTTTAAAGTGCTTATAGGGTCATGATTTTGCTTCATATCTTCAACTTCTTCTTTTAAGCGATAAGTAGCAGGATCTGACATTGAGTGACCGCGATATCGATATGTCTTCATTTCAAGCAGGATAGGCCCTTTTCCGCTGCGTGTGTGTTCCGCTGCTTCGCTTGTAGCCTCATAAACAGAGAAAAAATCCATTCCATCAACTTGTTTTCCAGGAATACCAAAACTTTCTCCTCTTTTATATAACTCTGTTACTAAAGTTGACCTTTGCACGGAGGTTCCCATTGCGTATTCATTATTTTCTATGATGTAAACCACAGGCAACTCCCACAAAGATGCCATATTAAACGATTCATATACTTGTCCTTGATTTGCAGCACCGTCGCCAAAATATGTAAATACCACATTATCTTTTTTCTTATATTTATTAGCAAATGCTATTCCTGTTCCAATTGGAACTTGTGCTCCCACTATTCCATGCCCGCCGAAGAATTTTTTTTCAACGTCAAATACGTGCATCGAACCACCTTTACCTTTCGAGCATCCTGTTTCTTTGCCGGTAAGCTCTGCCATTACAACATTTGGATCAGAATCACATGCGAGCATTAAGCCATGGTCTCTATAACTTGTGATAAAAGCGTCACCTAATTTTGATGCAGCTTGAGTTCCAACTGCAACTGCTTCTTGTCCTATTGATAGGTGACAGAACCCGCCTATTAATCCCATCCCATATAATTGTCCTGCTTTTTCCTCAAATCTGCGTATGAGTAGCATTTTCCTGTAGAATCCAATTATCTGTTCTTTAGTGAAATTTTCTGCTTTCATATCGATTTCTTTTTCATTAAACTAACACAATAC
>NZ_CP011148.1:395721-395822 GCF_001758565.1 Wolbachia endosymbiont of Drosophila incompta
TCGAATAAGAAGTCACATATTTATTTTCGCGTTTTAAATGAAGCAGTTACAGTATTGATAATAGTTATAGTTATTATGGTTGTTGTAAAACCTTTTTGACT
>NZ_CP011148.1:395849-397033 GCF_001758565.1 Wolbachia endosymbiont of Drosophila incompta
CGTATCTGTTCAGATGCATGGCTAATGTACAATACTGAAATAAAAATTCCAGTGCTCCCTTTCTTGTCATCCCAGTGCTTGACACTGGGCTGGCTTTGTTTACAAATTCACCAAAAGTGCTTCATTCTATAACGCAAAACCCATACTCACCAAACTCAATGCATTACTTGCAATTAAGTCTCCTGGATGCCAGTGTCAAGCTACTCGGATGACACCTTTCTTTTTCCTGGATCCCAGTGTTAGCTACTTGCATGACACCATTCTTTTTCCTGGATCCCAGTGCGCTATGCTGCATCGTTAGCTTTCATTCAATAAATTCAGAATAGGTGGAGAATATCAGTAGCTTATTATTCTGGTATTTATAACAAGAACGGTCAGTGAATACCTAAATTTGAGTAAAAGAAATTTCACTACCACTCACTAATCCGGCTAAAATTCAAGAATTTCAATGCTTTAGCTATTTTCAATAGAATTAAATTTATTAATATAAATAATAAATTACTATTCTTAAATTTGATCAGATTGATTGCAAAAAAACAAGATTTTCAATAGGTTGCTTATAATCCTAACTATAGTTAGCCTTTCATAAGTAGCGATGCAACAAAGCCATCCCAGTGTGAACTTCTTAAATTTNAAGAAGAGGGCACTGCCCTCTTGGATGGAAGCCAGTGTTAGCTACTTTCATGACACCCTGACAACCGTCATCCCGCTACTTGTTAGCGGGATCTAGAGATACCGTGATGATATGACGTAGGGGTTGCCGAGAACTGGTCATCCCAGTGCTTGACACTGGGATCCAGTTTTTCGTATAATTTTGTCAAAATCTATTGTGCTAGCAAGTTCACTAGCGTCACGCGCTGGTCTGTTAGACATTTACGTGTAGGGTGAAGAAATTTTGAAAAAGACATACCAAATATGAAAGGCCTATATATTAAAACTTACGGCTGTCAGATGAACGTTTATGACTCCGTTTTAATGGAAAATGTAATTAAACCTTTGGGGTTCAACGTTGTTAGTGATGCAGGGAAAGCCGATTTAGTGATACTGAATACTTGTCACATTAGAGAGAAGGCAGCAGAAAAACTTTACTCAGAGCTTGGGAAGATTCATTCGTTACGAAAAGAAATGACTATAGTGGTGGCTGGGTGTGTAGCGCAAGCAGAGGGAGAAGAAGTGTTCAGAAG
>NZ_CP011148.1:397072-397173 GCF_001758565.1 Wolbachia endosymbiont of Drosophila incompta
CGCTACCTTACCGGAGCTGATAGTCAAAGCAAGCAGAAGTAAAGGTCATGTAATAAACACTGATTTTCCTGAAGTTGCAAAGTTTGATAAATTGCCAGATG
>NZ_CP011148.1:397311-397539 GCF_001758565.1 Wolbachia endosymbiont of Drosophila incompta
CATTGAAATTAGTTGCAAATGGGTCAAATGAGATCAATTTGCTTGGTCAGAACGTCAATGCTTACCATGGGGAGTGCGAAGGGGAAGTGTGGGATTTAGGAAAATTAATTAGTCATATTGCTAAAATTGAAAAGCTAGAGAGGATTCGTTATACAACTTCTCATCCAAAGATATGCATGAATCTCTCTACTTGGCACATGCGGAAGAGCCAAAGCTCATGCCGTTTGT
>NZ_CP011148.1:397550-397666 GCF_001758565.1 Wolbachia endosymbiont of Drosophila incompta
TGCAGTCTGGTTCGAATAAAATATTGCACGCGATGAACAGGAAACACACTGCAGAGGAGTATTTGGAAATAATAGACAGATTTCGCAAATTGAAACCTGAAATCGAATTTTCTTCT
>NZ_CP011148.1:397726-398152 GCF_001758565.1 Wolbachia endosymbiont of Drosophila incompta
GTAGAAAAAGTTAGATATGCTCAGGCTTATAGTTTTAAATACAGCCCAAGACCAGGCACACCGGGAGCGGAAAGAAAAGATCAAGTACCCGAAGAGGTTAAAACAGAGCGCCTTCTTCGTTTACAGAAATTAATTAGTAAGCAACAACTTGAGTTTAACCAGAGTATGGTAGGTAAAACTATACCTGTTCTATTTAGCGATAAAAAAGGTAAACACCAAAACCAAATTATTGGTAAAAGCCCATATATGCAATCAGTGTGCATTGATGATTCTGAAGATAAATACAGGGACAAAATAGTAAATGTGAAAGTGTTGGAAGCTCGGCAGAGTAGTTTGCTGGGGTGTGCATTTCACTGATTTTAAGCAGCGTTAAATATAAATCTTAAGCAAAGAGTATTGAAAAAATGCAATCATAATCTTTTTCAA
>NZ_CP011148.1:398196-398569 GCF_001758565.1 Wolbachia endosymbiont of Drosophila incompta
AACCTACAAATTTGAGCTTACCTATATCAATTTTTTGTACAAGATGAGTTAGTAACAACTTTATGTATAAAATTGAAGAAGAATAAAAATACAATAACGAGCATTAAATTAAATATTCCCACCTTTAAAAAACCCTCTTTATATATTTCTAAAGATTCTAAATAATTTATTTTACCATTTACTGAAGGAACTGACATAAATTTTGATATTGCAACTCCGGCTAGGTTAGAAAACGCTAATGACAGCATTACTATACCCATCACTACTCCTCTAAGGTTTTTGGGGGCTAGTGTAGTTGCTTGTTCTTGGACTAATGGAGCAATACATAATTCTCCCAGTCCCATAAAGGAGATAGCAATTATTAAATATAAGT
>NZ_CP011148.1:398575-399071 GCF_001758565.1 Wolbachia endosymbiont of Drosophila incompta
CTTTACCTTCAATGTTAGAGTTTAAACATCCTATGTACAGTGTGAAAAAACACATAGCCATTGTCAGAAGGCCAAGGGTAAACATGGAAGTTGCATATTTTTGCTTAAACTTCATGTATGTTCCAAAAAGAAAGCCAAATATTATAATTGACAAAGGATTTATGGCTTGAGAAACTGAAGCTGGGATTGTTATACCTAATACATTGTTAATAACGTTTCTTTCGGTGAATAAGTTAACCAAAGAGCCAAGCTGCATTTCTAAAGCAAAAAAACACAAGAAAAATACCACAAGAATAGATAATGCCACTAATTTTCGTCTTTGTTCTGCTGATAATTTAGATATTATATAAATAAATATGCCCAGAGCTGTTATTCCAATAAATATGAGCATATTAGTAAAAAATTCACTATGTATAAGCATTTTAGCAATTATTGATGATGACAGAAAGCTTCCTATCAATACTATACCAAAAATTTTAATCCCTAATATGCGCTT
>NZ_CP011148.1:399124-399235 GCF_001758565.1 Wolbachia endosymbiont of Drosophila incompta
ATTTGAGAAAAAAGATTAGCCCTATAGACATCCCAATACCAGCTAAACCAAAGCCGTAGTGCCAGCCAAACAAGTGGGCTACATAACCACATGAAATAGAAGCCAATATTG
>NZ_CP011148.1:399251-411721 GCF_001758565.1 Wolbachia endosymbiont of Drosophila incompta
TACGTAAAATAAAGTAAAGCCTCTGCTACGTTCAGGATCGTCTTTGCCATAGCATGAACTAAGTAAGTTAGTTACGTTCCCTTTAAACATACCAGTACCTATGGCTATTAGAGATAAACCTAAATATAATAAACCTGGTTCAAACTTAACCAATGACATGCAAGCATGACCTGCTATCATCACTATCCCTCCAAGCAACACCATGTTGCGGAATCCCATCAACTTATCAGCTAAAAAACCTCCAAGTATTGGTATAGCATAACCTGTTGCAGCAAATAATGAGTAAATAGTAAAGGCCCTCTCATCAGTGAAACCTAAGTGAGAAGTCAAAAANNNGACCAAAAGTGCCCTCATTCCATAGTAAGAGAAACGTTCCCACATTTCAACAAAGCACAACATTTTTAAAAATTGTGGAAACTTATCTGTCTTCTGATCCATAAAATACCCCTAAAGCTTGGGTTAATGTTAAGTAAAACAATAAAAACTGCAAGTAAAACTTAAAAAAAGGTATTGGAAGCTCGGCAGAATAGTTTGTTGGGGTGTGAGCTACGGAAATATTTTTGAATTTGTAATTTTTCAGAAAGCCCTATATTCTTTAGTTTTACATAGCGAACATGAAGTCAAAGCATTATCCTGATACAGTAAGTAGTCCTGATTTTTTATCGTTAGAAAAGGAAATCATAAAATTTTGGCAGGAAAACAAAGTTTTTGAGCGGTCAGTTGAAGAACGTTCCAAGGATAATTGTTTTGTCTTTTACGATGGGCCTCCGTTTGCAAATGGACTTCCGCATTATGGACATTTACTCACTGGTTTCATCAAAGACGCATTTGCAAGATATCAGACTATGCTTCAAAAAAGGGTTGAACGTAGATTTGGCTGGGATTGCCATGGATTGCCGGCTGAGATGGGTGCAGAAAAAGAACTTGGAATATCTGGTAGAACTGAGATAGAGAAGTTTGGTATAGATAAATTTAACGATCATTGCCGTACTTCTGTGATGAAATTTTCATCAGAGTGGGAGAAGTATGTAAATAGGCAAGCAAGGTGGGTAGACTTTCACAATGACTATAAGACTATGGATAAATCATTCATGGAGTCGGTCATGTGGGCATTCAAGCAGCTTTATGATAAGGGTCTGGTGTATGAATCAGTGCGCGTTGTACCATATAGCTGGGCATGCGAAACTCCATTATCTAATTTCGAAACAAGGCTTGATAACGCGTATAGAGAAAAAGTTAGCAAAGCTGTAACTGTTGCATTTGAGCTTTTAGAAAACCCACAGCAATTTAAAAGTGTTAAACGAAAGTGTAAATTACTTGCTTGGACTACAACTCCTTGGACGTTGCCGAGCAACTTGGCTTTAGCAATAGGAAAAGATATTAAGTATTGTGCAGTGTCAGTCCACCCTTTGATGTCATTCCAGCGCGTGACGCTGGAATCTATTTCTGGATCCCAGTGTCTGGGCACTGGGATGACAGGGAGTAGTGAAGGAAGTTCAATGAATGGTGAAATATACATTTTTGCTGAAAGCTACTTAGAGAAATTTATCAGCCACTCTGAACAAAACAATATTCCATATGAAAACTGCAATATAAAACTTAAAGCGAATGATCTTGCAGGTCTTTCTTACAAACCACTGTTTGACTATTTTAAAGACACAAAAAATGCATTTCGCGTTTTTATTGCTGATTATGTGACGGAAGAAGACGGTACTGGCGTTGTGCATACTGCTCCTGGATTTGGTGAGGAAGATTTTTACCTTTGCCAAAGCCATGATATTCCAGTTATTTGTCCAATTGATAACAGTGGAAAATTTACTGCTGAAGTTTCAGATTTGGCAGGGGTTCATGTTTTTGATGCCAATGATACAGTAATAAAAAAATTGAAAGGGCAGGGAAGTTGGTTTAAGACTGAGCAATATATTCACAATTATCCACACTGCTGGAGAACTGACACTCCTTTGATCTATCGAACTATGCCTTCTTGGTATGTTGCTGTTACAAAATTCAAAAGCAGAATGGTAGAGCTAAATAAGAGAGTTAATTGGATACCAAACCACATTAGAGATGGTCAATTTGGAAAATGGCTTGAAGGGGCACACGACTGGTCAATTTCACGCAATCGATTCTGGGGTACGCCAATCCCTGTATGGAAATCAGATGATGCGAGATATCCAAGAGTAGATGTATATGGTTCAATAGAAGAACTGGAGAGAGATTTTAATGTTAAAATAGACGACTTGCACAGACCATTTATCGATACTTTAACAAGACTAAATCCTGATGATCCAACAGGAAAATCAGTGATGCGCCGTGTACCTGACGTGTTTGACTGCTGGTTTGAATCTGGCTCGATGCCATTTGCGCAAATCCACTATCCGTTTGAAAATAAGGAGTGGTTTGAATCTGCGGATTTTATCACTGAATACATAGCGCAAACCAGGGGGTGGTTTTATACGCTCTTTGTATTGTCCACTGCTTTGTTTAATAGGGAACCATTTAAGAACTGCATATGCCACGGTGTTGTTTTGGATGTAAAAGGGCAAAAATTGTCCAAACGTTTGAATAACTATGCAGATCCAATGGAGGTTTTTGATAGATACGGTTCTGATGCACTGCGTTTTCTTATGCTTTCTGGATCTATTATTTGTGGTGGTAATTTGCTACTCGATAAAGAAGGAAACTCAATACGAGATGTTCTGAAAAACGTAATAAAACCTATTTGGAACAGTTATCACTTTTTTACTATGTATGCAAATGCAGATGGAATTAAAGCTGAAGTTTGTAAGGATTATCAAAGTACTATTGATCGCTACATGATTTCCAAATGTTTTGAAGCTGTAGAAAGTATCCAAGCTTCTATGAACAGCTATAGCTCCCAAGAGGCTTGCAAAATTCTGATAGATTTTTTTGAAGTGCTGAATAACTGGTATATTCGTCGCAGTCGCGAGCGTTTTTGGAAAAGTGATTTGGATCAGGATAAAACTGATGCTTATAATGTTCTATATACGGTTTTTTATTACATACTAAGAGCTGCAGCTCCTTTGTTGCCACTTATAACAGAGAATATATGGCAAGGGCTTAAGTATGAAGAAACATCTGTTCATTTGGCTAATTTTCCACAATTAGAGAAGTTTGATAGTCAGCTCATTGCCAAGATGGATCTAGTGAGAGAGGTGTGCAACTCTGCACTTTCGATCAGAAACACTTTTAATATACGTATCAGACAGCCGCTTGGCAGTATGATCATTTATCATCAGTCTTCCTGTAGTTTTCTTGAAGGTGAACCGCTTTCTGTCATCCCAGAGTTCTCTCCTGTTATCCAAGTAGCTGACACTGGGATCCAGTGTGCTGCAGATTCAAATGAGTACCAGGAGATGATAAAAGATGAGGTGAATGTAAAAAGCTTGGAATTAGTAAACAGACTTGAAGGTATTGCATCACTAGAGTTAAAGCTAAATTTCCCACTGCTTGGGAAAAGAATTCCAGACAAAATCAAGAAGCTAGTTCAATATGTCAAGGAGGGAAAATGGAAGCAAGTTGAGAATGAGCAGATATTTCTAGGAGACGAATCAGAGAACTATATTATAGAAAAAGGCGAATATGAACTATTGTTAAAAGCAAACAGTGAATATTCCTCTGTATTTGATAACAATAAAGGGATTGTCATTCTAAATACTGAACTAAATGATGAATTAATTCTAGAAGGGTTAGCGAGAGATGTCGTGAGGCTCATTCAAGAAACCAGAAAACAAGCTGATTTTCATATATCAGATAGAATCAGAGTAATAATCAAAACAGAAGAAGAGAAAATTAAGGAAGCAATAAATACGTGGTTTGAATATATAAAAGAGCAGACCCTTGCCTTATCTTTGGACATTAATACAGAAATTGGAACTAACTTCTATTCTAAGGAATATCAGGATTTAAGTGTTAGTATTGAGCGTTAAATTTTTAATAAAGTTGCAAGATTGTCAGTATTTATGCTATACTTAAGGTAATTGGATAAGGTTATAATATGAATAAAGCTGTTGCAGATGATTATGAAGAAGTTGTTAACAATAGTGGTGGTTTAGGTAAAGCAGAATCTGTTGTTACTTTGGAGGAGGAAGAAGAGTTTTTTGATGCTATGGAAGCTGTTTCTAATGTAGAAGAAGGGAATAATTTAGGTCTTGCTACTTCAGAAGAGGAAGAAGAATTTTTTGATGCTGTGGAAGAACAAGAGCCGTTAGCTAATTTTAACGTTCCACTCAGTATATTTCATTATAAAGATTATAACTCTGATTTTTTTACTTCCTGGTATAATATATCAAGCGAAATATTTAAGGAAACAAATAGAACTTGCCCAGAAAAGAAAATATTAAATTTAGCTCTGTCAGTTTTAATGCTTCCTTATATTGCTTTTACTGCACTGGGATTAGTCGTATGCAGTAGATTTCAAGCAAACAGCAAGACACAAGACAGTGTAGGGGAAGATAAGACAAAAAAGAGTGAAACTGGCGTGCCAAAAAGATTGGCATATGGTGTTCTTGCTGCAATAGCAATTTTTGTTAATATGGCTGTACTTGTAGCCTTAGTTGTTCCTGCAACAATTGCTTTGGCTACTTTTTATCTTTTAAATAGAGATTTATCTCACTCTTTAGTTACTGCTCTTAAAATAAGTATGGGGCGGTATTCTAATAAGCATCAAAATATTGAGGTGTCTTTTCATGAAAAGGAAGTTACTGGACCAAATATTGCGTGGGATATGGAAATAGAATTTCCACCGCAATTTAAACGATTGCTTAGAGATTTGTATGAAAATGAAAATAACAAGTGGTTTGATGTGACGCGGAATTCAGAGCATAGCATCGTACTGAAATTGTCAACTAACATCAATTTAAAAAATGGTCTTAAGCCCTTACGCAATGAAATCAAGGATGTGCTTGCAACTTCTATTCAGGAATTTGCGAAGACTATGGAAGAACTGATAAAGCTAGAAAAGAAAGAGATTACATATGATAAATTGAAGGAATTATTGAACGAATTCAAGTCGAAAGTGGTAGATAGTATAGGTCCTAATTTGACAAGTCACTTAATACAAAGTGCTTATCAAGTTGCCTTTATACAAGCAATTAAGTTTCAGCGAGATAGACGGGGAGAAGATTTTTCGCTGGAAGATGAGATAAAAAATTCTTTAGTGAGACAGGAATTAGAGAGTTTAAGAGGAATAGGTCAAACAAGGTGTAACAATATATATAAGAAATTAAAAGAAATACATGAAAACAGTAGCTTAACAAATGACACCTTAAAAAGGGGGTTAGAAGACCTTTTTAAATTCGAATATGATGATCAAGAGATTGAGCGCAGGCTGATAAAATCAGTAATGAAAAAAGTTCAAGGTAAGTTAAGTCAATCAGATATACCGGATAAGGAGAAGCAAAGCCTAAGGAAGCAGCTTGAAGATTTAGAAAAAAAAGTAAAGGTTCCATCGGATAAGGAAGCTTCAGCTAAAATAAATGACTTTATAGAAAAGATGTATTTAGAAATAAAAAAATATAAAGTGCAAAGGTTACTTCGAGAACAAAAAAAGGGTGTTTTACGTTTATGCAAGAAATTAAGAAAATATGGTGAATCAGGTCTAGCAGAAATAATTGAAGCTTTTCGCGTGCAAGATGAAGGACATTTAGAAAAATCTACATTAGAACAAACACTCAAAGATCAAAATAAGCGTTTACAAGCTGAACAAAATAACAGGGAAAAAGGGCATCCGGGTACAAGATCAATAGAAGTGCTCTTAAAAAGGAATGAAGAAATTCTGAAAGCATTAAAACAGTTAGAATTAGGCAAAAAAGAATTATTGATAAATGAAGAAACAAAAAATGATTATAAAGAAGAACTAACGTCTCGTGAAAAAATAAAATTTGCAGTAATAGAAGATGATTTACTGAAGGTATTCAAGCTTGAAACTTTTGATGAAAAAGAAATCAAGAAGTTATTAGAAAGAGCAGAACTGGAGTACTGTTTAGCAGAAAAACGCATCAAATATCCTGTAATTAAAACAAAAGATAATATCAAACATTTTAGTCAAAATTTATTGTCTCCTTTGATAGACAATTTGACAAAAAATATAATAAATAATATACCAGGAAATAGTGAAGGTTGTATACAGAAAGTTAAGAACTGGAGTAAAGTTATGTTTGGTGCAATAAAGATTGGAGCATCAAATGCTTATAAAGAGACTACAGAGAGAAAAGCGTTAAATGTGGCACATAATACTTATAAAGAAGGAGAGACATTTCTTCAATGTTTTCAGTCAAATTATGAAGGTATTGGAGCCTTTTTAGGTAATTTATTTTCTGATGATGGGGTAACATTTAAAAATGATGTGTGGCCTAAAATAGAAGAGCATTTGCATGGAATGTGGGATAGATTTTTCAAGGATATTGAATTCAATATTGGAAATAAATTGGATGAAGTAAGTGTGACACAGCAACGGCAGGAAACTATGATTGTGACTCAACGATAAGTTCTCAAAGTTCCTCCGGTATTTTCACATACTAAATTAACTATAGCACTTGATTCTTTTTGGATCTCTTTTTCAGTTAAAGTGTGGATTGGAGAGCAAAAAGTAACTGACAACGCTATAGACATCTTATTCGGTTCTATATTATTTCCATGGTATACATCGAATATCAAAACTTCTGTGATGAGCTCTGAGCTTTTTTTTATCACATTGATTATGTTACCTACTTCCACATCCTTATTTACTATAAATGCAAAATCACGTTTTACACTTTGGTATTTATAATCGATAAATTTCTTTCTACTTACAGGTAAATTTTCAATATTTTCTAGTATTACCTCAAAACCTACAACTTTTTGCTTGATATCAAAAAGATCTAATATATTAGGATGCAACTCTCCAAAATAACCTGCTACTTTATTCTTAAAAGAGAGAGTGCCTGACTTTCCTGGGTGGTAATGTTCTTTTTCTGCTTTCTCTATCGTTAAATTATCACAATTAACGTTAAAAAACTCCAAAGCTGCTATGCAATCAGCCTTTGCGTCAAAAACATCTACTTTCCTATCAGTATTATAATGGTTTCGCGGTAAATTATTTCCTGACCTAATTCCACTTAAAACATACTTAGACTGAGCTTCACCATCGTAAATCGGCCCGATTTCGAAGATTGCAAGATCAGATATTCCATGGGCAATATTATCAGCAGTAACTTGCAATAAATTTGGCATAATACTTGGTCTCATTATATTAAAGCTATTGTTAAACGGATTATCGATGATAAATAACTTATTCGAGTAACCAAATTTTTCAGCTGTTGATTCACTCATAAACGACCAGGTTAGCACTTCATGAAACCCTCTGTTTGTCATCAAAATACGCAAATTGTCGTATGTACTATCTACTTCTTCAACATTATTTGGTAGTGGTTCTTCTTTTATTTTGTCATAGCCGTATATCCTTGTTACTTCTTCGATTAGGTCAGCCGGTATTGTCACGTCCGGTCTCCAGCTTGGTACTTGTACATTCCAATTGCCTTCGGTTTTTTTATCAATACTAAACCCTAGTTTCGTTAAGATATCAAGCACCTCATCAGGCGATACAGACACACTTCCAAACTTGTTCACATCCTGATAATCAAAGCTCACCTTGGTGTCAGCACTATCTAAACTGCCAGCAGACACTACGCTTGAGGTTTCTCCACCACATAAGTCCAGAATCATTTTAGCTGCAAGGTTGAGTCCATCAAAAGTAAATTCAGGATCAACTGAACGTGCAAATCTGTAACTAGCGTCTGTGGAGATGCCGAGCTGCCTTGAAGATTTAGTAATAGAGATGGGATCGAACCAAGCAGACTCTAAAAAGATATCAGTAGTTTCAAGAGTACATTCACTGCACTTACCACCTATAATTCCAGCAATTCCATGAATATTTTTATCACCTGCAATAACGCTTATGTCTTTGTTTAATAAGTATTCTTTACCGTTCAAACCAGCAAATTTTTCTCCGTCGTTTGCTTTGCGTACTGTGAGCTCTCCTTCTATTTTTTTTGCATCATACGCGTGCATTGGGCGGCTGAAAGATATCATAATATAGTTCGTGATATCAACTATTGCAGAAATGGAGCGCATTCCTATCGATTCCAGCCTATCTTTTAACCATTTTGGGCTTTCTTGATTTTTTACATTGGCGATGTATATTCCACTAATAAAACTTTCCCCGTCAGTAACTTCAACATCGATTGGTGAATTTATGGAGCTGGTAAGTTGTGGAATGCTTAAAGTCTTTAATGTCCCAATTCCAGTTGCAGCAAGGTCGCGAGCTATTCCATAAATGCCTAAGCAATCTCCACGGTTTGGAGTAACATTTATATCAATTACAGGGTCACAATTGAAAAATTTATCCCCTACTTTATAATCATCGGAAAGCTCGATTATTCCTTCACTTTCCTCTTGAACCAGCGCAAGTTCAGAAGCAGAGCAGAGCATCCCTTCACTTAGCACTCCTCGTATTTTTGTGGGCTTGATTGTGAAATCACTTTCTGGCAATGTGCTACCAAGAGATGCAAGCACAGTTTTCATACCTTCTCTAACATTGTTTGCTCCGCAAACTATTTGTAGAATTTTACTTCCGTCATCTACTTTACATAATTTTAATTTATCAGCATTTGGATGAGGTACGACTTCTAATACCTCTGCAACGATAAACCCAGTCAATCTGGAATTATCGATCACATCTTCTACTTCTAACCCTATGTGAGTTAATTTATCGGTAATTTCTTCTAAACTAGCATTGGTTTCTAAGTACTCTAATAACCAAGATAATGTGAATTTCATGGACCTAAAAAGAAGTGAAAAAGTTATTGTAATATAAAATGTAGTGCTTTTAAAGCTTGTTGTAGTGGAATACTTCTACATCATTGTTTATGATGTAGAAGCTTTTGTAACTTTATATCTTCTTGCGAAGAGAAAGAATTTTTTCTATATCACCTTTTAAATCTATCTCCAGAAAGAATTTAAGACTTTCATAATCCCAGGCATCCTCATCAATGTTACCATCAAAAAAGAAGTGTATTATTGCATTGTTGAGTCCTATGTAATAATCGCGAGTATCTTCGTCAAGGAAACAATCTACTGATTCGATGTATCCGTTACCAAATTCCTGCTCCAAATTTAAAGGATGATTAGTGTTAATAAAATCTATTTCGTTCATTATATACCTCACTAAAAATTAAATTATAATCAAAATAAGATATTAAGTCAAGATATTGAATAATTTAACAAGATTAGTAAATTTTAAAATACAGAGCTGACTGTAATTAACATTCTAATTACATATTTTGTTAATATGTTAATGTTATAATAATACAGAGCCTTATCTTAATTCTTGACTTTGTCCTATAAAATTCATACTTTATTTACTGTTTATAATTCAGATTAAAATGGCACTAAATCCACTGGAGCAGTTTAAGGTATATACAATAATAGAGTTACCTAGGTTATTTGGGTATGACGTAAGCTTTACCAATTCATCTTTTTTCACGATGATTTCGGTGATATTGATGATACTCTTTTTGCTTTTTGGAATAAAGAAGGGGTCAGTAATACCAGGATATTTGCAAGCTGCAGTTGAGTATGTATATGATTTTGTTATTTCAATAATAGAAAATAACACTGGAAGCAAAGGCTTGCAGCACATTCCATTGATATTCACAGTATTTATTTTCATTTTATCGTGTAATTTAGTTGGTGTTCTTCCTTATAGTTTCACGGTCACAAGTCATGTGATAGTCACCTTCGCTTTATCGATGGTGGTTTTTATTTATATAACGATTGTTGGATTTAAAGAAAGGGGAGTAGAATTTTTACGCATATTGCTACCAAAAGGAACTCCTTCGTGGCTTGCACCTATAATAATTATTATTAAGTTGTTTGCTTATTTAGTAAGGCCGGTTAGCCTATCAATAAGGCTTGCAGCAAATATGATTGCTGGTCATACAATCATCAAAGTGATAGCAGGGTTTATTGTAAATATGAACATATTTTTCACTCCTGCGCCGTTTTTGTTCATAATTGCATTGATAGGATTTGAAGTATTTGTTGCAATTTTACAAGCTTATATATTTACTATATTAACATGTGTATATTTGTCAGATGCAGTAAAGTAATTGACTTCCTTGTAGAATATTTTACAATTATATTATAAAGAAATAATTAAAGGTAATATATGGATTTAGTAGCTTTAAAATTTATAGCAATTGGTTTAGCTGTGTTTGGAATGCTCGGCGCTGGTTTAGGTATAGCTAATATCTTCTCTGCTATGTTAAATGGGATTGCGAGAAACCCTGAATCAGAAGGTAAAATGAAAAGTTATGTTTATATTGGTGCTGCCATGGTTGAAATCATGGGATTGCTTGCGTTTGTACTTGCAATGTTATTAATATTTGCTGCTTAACAGATGCCACAGCTTGATGTTTCAACCTTCTTTTCTCAAGTTTTTTGGTTTTTAATTTTTTTCTCTTCACTTTTTTTCGTAGTAAGTTGTTTATTTTTGCCAAAGTTAGATGAAATAATAAGCACTAGAAGTAAAGAAGTATTGGGTTCTTTTAATAGTTCTGTTCATCTTTTAAGACTTACGGAAGATCAGATTACCAAGTATAACGCAGCTTTAACCCAAGCTAGAATACAGGCAAAAAAAATCATAGATGATGCACTTGCTCAGGTAGAAGAAATGAGAGCTAATGTTAAGAATATATTAGAAGAGGAAGATAAAAAAAAGAGCAAGCTTATTGAAAAAAAAGTGGCAGAATTTAAATCTGAATATACTGATCAGTTAAAACAAATGGCTACTAGTATTGCTTTAATTTATTATACTAAATTGACTAATTCTGAAATTGAAGAGGAATTTATTGCTGACTTGGTGTCCAAAGAATTTTAGGGGTTTTTATGTCTACATCACTGATTATCGGTCTTGCCTTCTTGGTAAGTTTTGTCCTTTCGTATAAATTGCTAAAGAAAGTGATAAAAAATGCGCTTAACAATAAGCGTAACAAAAGCAAATTTTCAAGTGAAGAAACTGAAAAATTCAGGAAAGATATGTTGGAGTATTACAAAAAATCTTCTAAAAAATACAAAGAATTAGATGCAGAAGTTAATAAAATGATGAATGAAGCACTTGATAAAGCTAATAGTATCATTAAGCACAATAGACAGCAGCTAGATCAGACATTAGATGACAATGCCCATTCTAACTTGAAGAAAGTCACTGACCAAGTTGAAAAAGCTCTTGGAGATTTACAGGCTAACACAGCGAGTATAGCTGCTGATGCTGTAAAAAAAATAATGCATGAACGTAAAGATGATAAGCGTAGTAGCGAGGTCATATCTTCATTTTCACGTGACTTAAATAAAAAATTGCATTAGGTTTAATGCCTATACTTCAAGCTGATAATGTAGAAAAAATTAAGTTTGATTCTAGTTTGTGCAAAGAGCAAGAGAAACTTTTTTACTATAAATTTAATATAATTCCTTGGCAAAAATTAAATGATACTACTTTTTTTATGGTTGAAGACACAAGCCGAGATATCAACCGTTGGGTCGAAGCTCATTACGGCATTGACTATGTATTAATAAAAGTGGATAGCGAACAGATTTTAAATCTTCTTAACTCGCACTTTGGTATTTCAGAATTTGCAAGCAACTACTTATATTACAAGAATCCTAATTTTTCAGCTAAAAGCATTAAACTAAGCTCAATATTTTTTGCTTCTTTCTTTATTGTAACTTCAATTTTAACACTAACAGAGAAATATACATATTTTGCTTTGATGTTGATATTTATAATCGGATGTTCTAGTTATTTATTCAAGTTTATAGCTACAGTTTTTAGCTTATGTGAAACCTCTAATCAAAAAGTGGATTGTAGTAAGCTGAATGAAGAAGATTTTCCTATATATACTATTTTATTGCCTGCTTTTAAAGAAAGTGCAGTGATAGAGCAATTGATCGAAAGCATTGAAAGTTTGGATTATCCAAAATCAAAATTAGATGTGAAGCTTCAGGTAGAAAGTGATGACCAAGAAACGCTAGCAGCTATAGAAAAGTACACTTTACCGCAGTATTTTGAAGTAATAAAAGTGCCTCATTCTTTGCCTAGAACAAAAGCCAAGTCATGCAATTATGCTATGAGCTTTGCTAGAGGAAAGTATGCAGTAATATATGATGCGGACGATAAACCAGACCCATTGCAGTTAAAAAAAGCACTGATTGAATTTAATAAGGACGACGATAAGCTTGCCTGTGTACAGGCGAAATTAAATTACTACAATTGTGATTATAATTTTCTCACAAAATTCTTTTCTCTGGAGTATATGAACTGGTTTCAATACTTATTGCCTGGATTCCAAAAAATGAACATGCCGATACCTTTGGGTGGTAGCAGTAATCATTTTTCAGTAAAAATTCTAAAA
>NZ_CP011148.1:411734-415618 GCF_001758565.1 Wolbachia endosymbiont of Drosophila incompta
GGGATGCTTATAGTGTTACCGAAGATGCTGACCTTGGTTTGAGACTTGCGCAAATGGGATATAAAACCAGGATGATTGACTCAGAAACATTGGAAGAGTCACCAATTGCTGTATTTGCTTGGATTAAGCAAAGAGCGCGCTGGATCAAAGGCTATATGCAAACTTATATTGTTCATTTAAAAAATATAAAGTCACTTTATAAACACACTGGATTTAAGGGAATTTTGCTATTGAATCTTTTTGTTGGCTCTGCAGCTTTTATATTTTTTACTACTCCATTTTTACTGCTTTCATTGATATTAACTAAAGTTTTAAATGAATTATTTTTGTACTACTTTGTAGTGGTATACGTTACTAACCTGATTCTTTTGGTAATAGCTGTCAAACAGCAAAAGATGCCTTTTTATTTTTATATAGTATCGATATTTTTTCCGGTCTATAGTCTGCTACATAGTGTTGCAGCTTTTCTTGCCTTATGGGAATTTATTCTTTACCCTGAGCGATGGAACAAAACTCAGCATGGTTTATGGAAGCAAAACCTGTAGCTATTTGGCTTTTTCTCTGCTCGGTCATGGTAATTCTCATGGTAGGGATTGGTGGATTTACCAGACTTTCAAAAGCAGGATTGTCAATCACGGAGTGGAAACCCATTACTGGAACATTACCACCACTGAGTGAACAAGACTGGCTACAAGAAAAATTAAAATACGAAGCTACACCTGAATATAAAGCACTTAACTATGGTATTAGTATGGAGGAGTTTCGCGCTATATACTTAATAGAATATGTACACAGATTGGTTGCAAGACTAACAGGTTTAGTTTTTGTCCTGCCATTTATATATTTTACATTAAGAAGAAAAATATCTAAAAAGGTAGTAATAAAGCTATTTGTGGCATTATTATTTGGAGCTTTACAAGCTTTTGCTGGTTGGTATATGGTAAAAAGCGGCTTGGTAGCCAAGCCTCATGTTAGCCACTATAGGCTCGCACTTCACTTATTATTAGCATTAATTATCTTTGCATTATTTTCATATCAATTTTTTGATTACCAAATCAGGCCAAAGCAAACTAAACTTAAGATTAGTTGTAACACCAAGTACTACGTAGGAATTATTTTAGTTCTGATCATGATACAAATAATTTTCGGCGCATTTGTTGCAGGATTAAATGCTGGTCTAATTTACAATACCTTTCCACTAATGGACGGACAAATCGTTCCAGAAGATTTATTTTTCTTACAGCCTACATGGCTGAATATCTTTGAGAACAGAGCGACAGTGCAATTTATACATCGAGCACTGGCATTGCTAATACTAACTTTGGTAGTAATACTCACAGTAAAAAATGCTAGCATAAAACCGGTATATATTATGCTGCTCTCCGTCGTCATTCAGATCATTTTAGGTGTAATTACTCTATTATTGCACATACCAATAGCCATTGCCATAGCTCATCAAGTGTTTTCATTTATCTTGTTTGGGTCAAGTTTGTACTTCTTATGTTATTTAAGAAAGCAGACTACATCACCAATCTGCACATTTTTTCCTTCTTGAACGGGAATATTTTTTATCACCATTGCTGCTTCAGCACATATGATATTTTCCATTTTCATTGCCTCCACCACAAATAAAGGTTGTCCTATTTCCACCTGATCTCCTACATTTACGTGCAATTTAACTAATAAACCAGATATTGGGGATTTTACAGCATCTGCTGAAATCCCTTCTGTTTCATTATTTAGCATTAACCTACTTAATTCAGCTACATGAGGCTTAAATATACAACACTCAGCTTTCATGCCTGCATGCCTTATGAAGTACTTGCTGCCTTGTCTTTCTATTTTAAGTGCTATATTGGTATCGTCATTAATTGTGATATATAGCAATCTATAACTTGATTTCCACTTGCCTATAACGGAGTATTTATTGTGATTATATACCGTTATTAATATATTATCTTGGTATTTTGCATTTACGGAGTACTCATTGTCATTTATATTCACTATGAATAAATCTCTTGCACGGTCACCTGCCATCCGAGTAGCTGATACTGGTGCCCCTTCTTTTTTACTAGATTCCAGTGTCACGCACTGGAATGACACCTGAGATGTTTCATTCACTGCTTTATGATGGTACCTTTCTTCATTTTCCAAATGAACATATAACGCAGTGAAAATAAATATTTTAATATACTCCTCTGTAACAAAATCGCCGTGAAACCCACTAGGGTAATGATCTGGAATGAATCTCGTATGGAGCTTTGCTGCGATAAAATTTGGGTGATGGAAGATGGATTCTAGAAATTCTATATTATTTGTTACTCCTTCTATATAGCATTCAGACAATGCTTTTTGCATTCTGCTGATCGCTTCTACTCTATCTTTTCCATATGTTATCACTTTGGCAATCATCGAATCATAGAACATGCTAATTTCTGAACCTGCAGCAACTCCATCATCTATTCTTACATAATCATTTTCACCCGGTTTATCGTAATATTTTATTCTTCCGCTGGAAGGGAAAAATTTCTTCGATGGGTCTTCAGCGCAAATTCTACTTTCTATTGCAGAACCAGTAAGTTTAATATCATCCTGATTGAATCTCAATTTCTCTCCACAGGAAGTTCTAATCATTTCTTCTACTATGTCTATTCCAGTTATAAATTCTGTTACTGGATGCTCAACTTGCAATCTCGTATTTACCTCAAGAAAATAGAAGTTTTGGTCTTTATCTACAACAAACTCAACAGTGCCTGCTGAAAAATAGCCAACTTGCTTTGCCAGAGAAACACATTGAACATACATTTTTTGTCTTACTTCTTCACTAATGAATGGACTTGGCGTTTCTTCTATTATTTTCTGATTATTCCTTTGTATCGAGCATTCTCTTTCTCCAAGACAAACTATATTGCCATATTTATCTGCTATGATTTGTATTTCAATATGTCTTGGCAACTCTATATATTTCTCTATAAAGATACTGCCATCCTTAAAACTTTTCTCTGCTTCATTTGTGGCTGATGTAAATGCTAGTTCAATTTCTTTTTTGGAGTTTACAATTCGCATTCCTTTGCCACCACCGCCTGATGCAGCTTTGAGCATAACGGGAAAACCGACCTCTTTAGCAACTTGAGCTGCGTGGGCAGCATCGCTGATCTTACCCATATATCCTGGCACTACATTCACTCCAGCTTTTCTTGCAGCTTCTTTTGCTGTTATTTTGTTGGCTGTAACTTCTATTGTTTCTGCACTGGGACCGATGAAGTCTATATTATGTTTTTGAAGAGCACGTGGAAAATCTGGATTCTCTGCTAAAAAACCATAGCCAGGATGAACTGCCTCAGCACCTGTTTCAACTGCTACTTCACATATTTTTTCAATGTTTAAATAACTGAGGCAAGATGGCGAAGGGCCGATATATCTTGACTCATCTGCTTGTCTTACATGCACAGAATTTACATCTGCATCCGAGTATATGCACACACAAGATATACCCATCTTATGGGCAGTTCTGATAATCCTGCAGGCAATCTCTCCTCTGTTTGCTATTAAAATCTTACTGTACTTCTTTTCTATCATCGTATGAGTATACTTTCTGAAGTTAAGAAAGTAAATTTCTATATCATTGCCTGCAAGTAATTTCTAGCTTCATCAAACACCTAAACTTTCTCCTGCAAGTTGTACATTAGCATTTTCCACTAAAGTGCTTTCGTTATGCAAGGCATGTATCTCGCTACATGCTTTAACTGACAGGTATGTGACTCCGCCAGAAGCTATTGCAACCATCGAGCTTAGTGTAAAAGATTGAGAAACTAAAAATAAAAAGTATAAAGACAAACATAAAGCAGCGATACATGCTATCGCTCCTATTATATATAAGCACA
>NZ_CP011148.1:415685-416215 GCF_001758565.1 Wolbachia endosymbiont of Drosophila incompta
TGCAGCATTTAAGTAATAAAGAGGAGTTTCCCTCTTCTTATTAAAAGCATAGCCTTTACTGCAGAGCGCATCTTCAATATATTTTTTATTACATTTGAGTTCCTCTTTCAATCTGCTTACTTCTTTCCGATCTCCAGCTTCTTCTGCTTTCGTAATTTTGTTATTAGCTTCCTTCTCTAAGTCATTCACAATCTCTTGTACTGCAGGCAGCAAAATTCCACTTTTTGCTGCTTCATGAAATGGATTATCTCCATATTCATTATGCGCAGTTACAGAAGCAATGTTCTGCTTACAAATGTCTACAAATTTACCTTTGTTTTGTATTCTTGCAGCTAAATGCAGGAGATTACCTGCCTGTACTCTTTGTTTTGTTTTATCAAAAGGGCCGGTGTAACGCCAATTGATATTAGCTTCATTATCTGAAAGCAATTTTGCTATATCTACAAGTCCATCCATAACTCACCTCGCTATATTCAACCAATACTAAATTATACAACACAATTTATGAAAAACAAGTAAATTTTATCTCT
>NZ_CP011148.1:416233-416338 GCF_001758565.1 Wolbachia endosymbiont of Drosophila incompta
AATTGTTACAAACATAAATTTTAGCTATCATCATTTACATTACTGTAACAGACAAATATGCCAGGTATAGTCACGAGATTTGCTCCATCACCAACAGGATTTTTG
>NZ_CP011148.1:416381-417025 GCF_001758565.1 Wolbachia endosymbiont of Drosophila incompta
CAAAGCATCATGGTGGCAGGTTTTTGCTAAGAATTGAGGACACCGACAGAAAACGTTCAACACAAGAAGCAATTGATGCAATTATAGAAGGGCTAAGATGGCTCGGTATGAGCTATGATGGGGAAATAGTATATCAGTCAAAAAGAGTAGAGCGGCATAAAGAAGTAGCAAACCTTTTAGTTGAAAAGGGTAGGGCGTATCACTGTTACTGCCCTGAAGATGAAGTTGCAGAAAAGAAGGCAAAAGCAAGAGAAGAGGGCAAGATATACAAGCATAAATGTACTACAAAACCTCCTTCTTGTCATCCAAGTAGCCGACACTGGAAAAATATGTGGTCACGCGCTGGAATGACATCGGGTGTGAGGTCAGTTGTCCGCTTTAAAGTGCCAGATTCGCAAGAGATCGTCATTGATGACAAAATATACGGCCAAATCAAAGTAAATAGCGACCAGCTTGATGATATAGTGATCTTACGCTCTGATAACACTCCAACATATATTTTTGCCGTGGTAGTTGACGATCATGATGCTGGAATAACTGATATAATACGTGGTTCTGACCATCTCACTAATACCTTTAAACATCTGCTAATATACCAGGCTCTTGATTTTGACATTCCACGCTTTGCACATGTGCCGCTTATC
>NZ_CP011148.1:417043-418203 GCF_001758565.1 Wolbachia endosymbiont of Drosophila incompta
AAGCTATCCAAAAGGCATGGTGCCACAAGCGTTTGCGATTATGAAAAGATGGGAATATTGCCAAAAGCGATGCGTAATTACTTGCTGAGACTTGGCTGGAGTCACGGCAACGATGAGATTATTAGCGATGAGCAAGCAATAGAGTGGTTTAATTTAGAAAGTATTGGTCGTTCACCTGCACGGCTCGATTTCAAAAAACTGGAGCATTTGAATAACCACTATATTAGTAATATGAGCAATGAAGATATTCTGACTCTAATGCTTAGAGAAAATACTCTAACTGACAAAAAAAAGGGCTATTTACTGCAGGGACTGACAGAGCTAAAAAAAAGAGCAAACTACCTGACCGAATTATTGGATTTAGCAAAATTTTATATTCAAGATCCGCCACTTGATTTAAGTGAAGAGGCTGAGCAAATTGTCAAATCTAACCTCGATATAATCAAGTTACTTGCGTCATTTCTGTCAAAGATCGGTCATGAAAATTGGAATAAGGGTTTTTTATCTTCTCAGATCAAGGAATGTGCAAAATTGCACGATATGAAAATAAGCGATGTATACCACTCATTACGCGCCCCTATAACTGGAGTAATGGATGCACCTGGAATCATTGATATCATGGTGATTCTTGGTAAAGATGAGTGTATAAGAAGGTTACAAGCAATTTAAATGAAATAAGAAAATTTCTTGACAAGCTTTGCCAGCCCCTTTATCATGACAGTGAAGCTATTGTATTTGCTTTCGCCAATCTGCAGATTAAAAGGTAAGGATTACTTAATGTATCGGCGTCTTATGTTTAATTTTTTGCAGTATATAGATACTGTATGTCTTTACAAAACTTCATCTACATCTAGATTTTTATCTAAATAAGCTGAACGCGCTTACAAAGCGTTATAAGACATCAAAAAATGCCAATANNTGACAGAGATAGTAAAAGACTAGCTAACTCGGGGATTCTTTGTCTTTTTTTCTGCTTGGTAAATTTCTTAAACATTTGCAGCGTAGGTTAGTTGCAATTAAAAGCAGCTTAATCTTGCTTGTCAAGCGTTTAAAACATAAAAAACGCCAATATTTTAAAGCGGATAATAACCACGGGGCTTCTTTTGCCTTTTTTTTCATTTGGTAAATTTCTTAATATTTATGGCTACTCGGATGACAGG
>NZ_CP011148.1:418253-418402 GCF_001758565.1 Wolbachia endosymbiont of Drosophila incompta
CTGAGATACTGCGGCGGTATGACGTAGGATTGCTGTCATCCCGCTACTTGTTAGCGCCGCGGCGGCATGACGTCTTAACTATAGAAAACTTGTATAGATTTTTTCTACTTCTGTGATATCATAAGCCTGTAATGATAAAATAAGTAAAT
>NZ_CP011148.1:418411-426164 GCF_001758565.1 Wolbachia endosymbiont of Drosophila incompta
CCAGCGTATGAGATCATAGAACATGAGTATGACGTGGTAGTAGTAGGTGCAGGTGGAGCAGGGCTCAGAGCAACGCTTGGGATGGCTGCAACTAATTTTTCAGTTGCCTGCATTTCTAAAATTTTCCCTACACGAAGTCATACAGTTGCAGCACAAGGCGGAATTAGTGCAGCTTTAGGTAATATCGGTGAAGACGATTGGCGCTGGCATGCATATGACACAATAAAAGGTTCAGACTGGCTTGGTGATCAAGATGCAATAGAATATATGTGTAAAAACGCTGCTAAAGCTGTTATTGAACTTGAAAATTTTGGCGTACCTTTTTCTCGTACAGAAGATGGCAAAATATACCAGCGTTCCTTTGGTGGAATGACAACTCACTTTGGTAAAGGAAAATCAGCGCAGCGCACTTGTGCGGCAGCAGATAAGACTGGGCACGCAATCCTTCACACTCTATATCAGCAGTGTCTTAAATTCAACGCTGAATTTTTTGTTGAATACTTTGTGATTGATTTAATTATGGATAGCGAAACATGCTGCGGAGTTCTTGCTTGGTCGCTATGCGACGGCACATTACATAGATTTCGTGCGCATAGAGTGGTGCTAGCAACAGGTGGATATGGACGTGTTTATTTCTCTGCAACAAGTGCGCATACCTGCACAGGTGATGGTAATGGCATGGTAGTAAGGGCTGGATTACCACTTGAAGATATGGAATTTGTACAATTTCATCCAACAGGAATAAATGGCTCAGGGTGCTTGATGACGGAAGGATGCCGTGGTGAAGGGGGGTACCTCGTTAATTCTCAGGGCGAGAAGTTTATGGAACGTTACGCACCAAAAGCAAAAGATTTAGCTTCCCGTGATGTGGTAAGTCGCGCAATAACAATTGAAATTAGAGAGGGAAGGGGGGTTGGACCAAAAAAAGATCATATGTATTTAACTATAGCGCATCTTGATCCGGAAGTAATAAAACTCAGATTGCCGGGCATCAGCGAAACCGCAAGAACTTTTGCTGGAGTTGATGTCACTAAAGATCCAATACCGGTCATTCCGACTGTTCACTATAACATGGGTGGCATTCCAACCAATTATTATGGAGAAGTGATCACGCTGAAGCAAGGTAAGGAAGAGGTAGTAGATGGACTATTTGCAATTGGAGAAGCTGCGTGTGTCTCTGTGCACGGTGCAAATCGACTTGGCTCTAACTCGCTTCTTGATCTTGTGGTTTTTGGTAGAGCTGCAGCGCTCAGAGCAAAAGAGAAGCTAAAGTCCGGTACACCACATAAAAAATTGCATTCAGACTGCACAGACTGGATAGTAGATAGATTTAATAAAATGCGATTTGCTTCCGGTGGGCTAAAAGTAGCAAAAATACGCGGTGAAATGCAGAACACTATGCAAAAATACGCATCAGTTTTCCGTGTTGCTGAAGTTTTAGAAGAAGGCAAAAAAGCTATAAAAAAGGTAGCAAAAATGATGCCTGATATTTCACTTGAGGATCGCAGTATGATGTGGAACAGTGATTTAGTTGAAGCGCTGGAGCTTGCTAACATGATCCCACAAGCGGTTATTACCATGGAATGCGCAGCTAATCGCGAGGAAAGCAGAGGTGCACATGCTCGTGAAGACTTTCCTGAACGTGATGACAAAAACTGGATGAAGCACACTATAGCGTGGCTTGAAGAAAAGAAAGGGCAAATTAACGTAAAAATTGATTATAAAAAAGTGGCTGAAAAAACTCTGAGCGGTGAGATTGATTTCATAGCGCCAGAGAAGAGGGTTTATTAGTCAGCCCATCTAGCTTATTCATGAATTGACGTAGTATTGATACATCGCTCATTTTAGTAGCTGGGTTTTCTGTATGCTCTGATTGATCTGATGCTCTAGCATTAAGAGCATTTTCTAACTTTAAGTAAATAGGGTAACACATTGCACAAACCGCTATGGTCACCGATAAAGCGGCTGCAGCTATCATGTTTCCTGCTAAAGCACTAAATACTGTTGCAAAAATTAAACCTCCGAGTATCCATTTTACTGGAAGACTTATATTCTTACGAGCATTCTTCTTAGAAAAATGCTCTTCAAGTTCTTCTTGTGTTTCTGGGTCAGGGCTAACACCTGTTATATCTTTGATTCTTTTTGTAGTCTGATAATATTTTTGCTTACGATGCTCTTTAGGTATTGTTATATGGTCACTTTTATTCTCAGCACCATTTTGTAACAATTCTGCACAAAATTCAGCAGTATAATAATGTTTTGTGGGCCTTGATCTAACCCACCTAGAAAAGTCTTTTAACTTACTAGGTATCTTCTCTGTTTGTCTAATTAAAGCAACTTGCGCTGGATATTTATCATCTTTATTTTGAGCGTTTATAGCCTTATGCAATTTTTCTGAAGATATTACTCCTTTTTTTTCAAAATCTAATATTAACTTCAAATATTTGATTTTATATTCTCCTTTAAGTAAAGCAATGTGGTGTAAGGCATTATTTTTATTTGCACCTTCAAGGCTAATGTTCGCCCCCTCTTGCAATAGTTCTTTAAAAAGTTCTTTATCATTATTTTTAATTGCTAAATGTAACGGATAATCACTATTACTATTTGGAGTGTTTACAGTATGTGCCACAATTTCTTTAACTTTTGCTTCTGTCTTGATTTTTATTTCCTGCTTTAGCTCAGCCTTTTTAGCTAATTTCTTTAAAAATTTACAATAGTATTCATTTTGCCCCTTAGACAATTTTTTTAAGCTTTCCTCAGGTAATTCTAACTGATCATGGCTGGCTCCATGCTCTAACAATTTTGTAAGAAACTTAAGTGTGTTATCGTTATCTTGGATTGTGTGAGACTCATGTTTTTCTTTTGTTATCTTGTTAATTAGTGCCACCTGAAGAGGGGTCTGATTTTCACTATTAATGAGTTGTGCTAGATCTTTCTTGGTGACCGTTTTTATTAGAATACCTAGAAACTTGCGTTTCTGTTTCTTTTCCAACGATACGATAAGGTGTAAAATATTGTTTCCTTTTTCATCTTTTATGCTGCTAATATCCGTACAATCTTTTAGATATTTTTCAAATTTCCTGTTATTTCCATTTTTGATCGCTTTTAGTAATAGAGCATTGCTATTTGTTATTTCGTTGCTTTTCTCTACTTCTTGATCTTCATTTGCTGTATTAGGGTTACTGATTGAATGTTTCTCATAATCATCACCAGCATCGCTACTGTAGTCACTTTCAATTCCACTGTCCCTACGATCATTTTGGTTACAATATTTGCTATTATAAGTAATTTCTGAAATTGCTTGCTTTACTCGCTCTTTTGTTTCATTTGATATTTTTTTCGATCGTTCTATTGCTTTATCTAGCACTGGAAGGAAGCATTGGACATAATACCTATAATATTTTTCTTGTTCTCTAAGTGATTCTTCTAATTTAGTTAATACTTCAGGACTAGCATCTTTTTCAAATAACCTTTTACACTTCTTGAGGGTTCCATCTTGACCTCTTGGTTTTTCACGCTTGTGTTCTTCTTTTTTTACCTTTCTCTCTATAATGCCATACAATTGCTCGTCTTTTCTATCCTGCTCTTGCTTTTTATTTTTATCTATGCATTCACCTAATTTATCTGCATTAGTAGTTAGTGCAGTTATATCTATACCCATACTAAAACCTCAATATTAAAAGCTATTTAAGTTGTCAGCACTAAACTAACAACCAAGAAGTTTGACTTTTAAATTGAGCTAAACGTTGTATATGTGATCAAAATATAGGTGGAAAGGCAGAAAATTAATTTCTGTGAGAAAATTTGCCGTCATAGTTAAACCTCACTTGAACAGTTGCTACTATTTTAACCATTTAATCTTAAAAAATAATAAATATAGCTAAACTGTGAAATGTGCTATTGGCTAAAATAGGATAAGAAACTATAGCTGCAAATATCCAAATTGATGTTTTTATCAGTCTTCCAGACTTGGTTTTTCTTTTAGTTTTTTAAGTCTTTCTTTATTTAGTATGGAGCTTATCTCTTCTACACTTTTATCAATATCATCATTGATTATTACATAATCATATTTATCACGTTTGCTTATCTCTTTTTGAGCTTCGGCTAATCTGCGCTCTATTTCGCTTGCATCATCACTATTACGCTTTTGCAAACGCAACCTAAGCTCTTCCATTGAAGGGGGAAGTATAAAAACACTCACAACTTTTTTTCTCATGAGCTTGAATAAGTGAAATGCTCCTTGCCAGTCTATGCTGAGTAAAACGCTTATTCCACTGCTCAGGTTTTGCTCTATAAAATCTCTTGGTATACCATAAAAATTCTCAAAAACTTTGGCGTATTCAAGCATTTGGCCAGCTTTGCATAACTCGTGAAATTTTTCTTCGGTAACGAAAAAATAGTCTTTTCCATTTATTTCGCCGGGGCGAGGCTTGCGTGTAGTCATAGAAACAGACCTAACTAAATTAGTTGATTGCTCAAGTAATTTTGCTGATATAGTAGTTTTTCCAGCTCCAGAAGGGGAGGATAGAACCAATAATACGCCCTCACTTTTTACGGTCATTTTTCTTTGCATTTTTTAACATGGTGCTTTTTGGATCAGAGTTTAAAAAGCTAGAACCTTCTAAATTAGAATTTGATAAGTTGGTGCCAATGAGAGAAGAGTTATCAAAGACAGTATAGCGCAAATCGGTTTTTTCAAAATTTGCCTTATTCAAATTAACGTTTACAAACTTTGCTCTACTCAATGTTGAATTAGAAAAATCGGCATTTTCTAAATTCATATTCTTAAATTCAAAGTAAGAATAATTTACATTAAATTTTTCACCCTGTGATATTTTCTCTTGCAAATCTCCAATTGAAGTTATAGCATTTTCTAACCCTGCAAGTTTTTTCTGTCCTTGATTGTCAATCAAAATCGAATTATCAAACTTGCAATCTGTTAAATGAACATCAGCAACTGAACTTTTATATATGCTTGAAGAGTGAAAAGACATATCACTAATTGTTGAATTACTCAAATTGCTAAGAAAAAAACTAGTTTTCCTAAAGGCATTAGCGTGAAGCAAAGAAGATCTGAAATCGCTTTCAATAAAATTTGAATTAGTTACTTTTAAATTGGACCAACTCGAATTATCAGCTAATAAATTAAAGAATGTTGAATTTTCTATTTCACTGGAATCAATATTATGGCGAGAAAGTGTACTGTTATAAACTTGAGAGTCTTGGATTTTTATCTTATACATTGAAGTTGTAGAAAGGTCTGAATCTTCTATCTTCACATAGGTGAATAGTGAATGGTCAAAAAATGAGCCATTCATGTTAGAATTTGCAACTTTAGTATTATGAAACTTTCCGTGACGAATGTCAGCATTAGAGACATTAACTTGATGCAGTTCACTAAAACTAAAATCAATATTGGATAAATCAGCATCATGAAGATTTGCTTCAGAAACATATGCATGTTTTATCTTGGAACCATTTAGTATAGATTGAACAAAACTTGAATTATCGTCATTCACATAGGAAATTTGTGTGTTGCTTAAATCAGTTTCGTCGAAGTTACTGTTAATTATGATAGAAGAATTAAGGCAAGCATCGGAAAGATTGCTACCTGTAAAGTCTGATTCTTTTAACTCTGCACCATATATGTTAGCATTTTTTAATGAAGAAAATTGTATCTTTAATTTATATGCATCCACTCCAAAGAAACTTGCATTATCAAGGTTGTTTTTCTGCATAACAGTATCGTTTATTTCACTATCACTAAAATTTACGTGGCTAACATTCGAGTTTGATAAGTTGGAGAAATTCATTTTCACATTCGAGAAATTAGTATGCAAACCAATTACGTTGTGCATACTTACTTTTTTGAGATCGGAACTGATAAAATCAGCATAACTAACATTAGACTGATCAAATACGATATCTGTTAAGTTTGCAGAAACAAATTTTGTAAAACTCAAATTTGTACCTTTTATTTTAATGCCATGTAAATTAGCATTGGAAAAATTAGCACCACGTAAATCAACATCAATGAAAGACACATCGGATAAATCGGTGTTAGAAAAATCGGCACCAATCAGACTTACTCCATCAAAAACAGATTTACTTAGGTACAGTTGGTTAAAATTAGCTCCATTTAAGTTAGAACCAAAACCTTTCTTAAAATCTTCTGGCACGCCCTCTTTGTGGCACTGCACCAAAAATTCAGCAAAGTCTTTTTTACTGTAAGATACGTATTTTGCATCACGCAAAGCGTTTAAAAAATCACTAATCTGATTTTTTTCATCATTTGTTTCGTTTCCATAACATAAATGACCAACTAAAATTAATATCAAAAATCTAATCATCTTGCTTATCGCACTGTATTTCTTTCGTTTTCACAGCCCAATCGTACATTGCTGAGCTTTCTTTATTGTCTATTTTTCTATCCTCCAAAAGATGTGGCATCATTTCGGCAATCGCATTTATTATATTGATCTGCTTTTTTTCGATTGCTATATCAATTGGGGATTGAAAATTATTGTTAACTACTCTAAGATCAGCACCTTGTAATAAGAGAAAGCGCACTATGTCTACCTCACCTTGTTTAACTGAATAAATGAGAGGAGTATCACCCAATTTATTTCTAAACCTTAGTATCTCTTGAATTGTTAATCCAATTTTTTCTAGCTTACTTATTACTCCTCTTAAGCAAGTTAAGTTGTTCTTCTTAATGCAGTAAAAAAATTGCTTACTGTAATCATCAATAAACACAGTTGTAGGAAGATGCTCATTAAGGCTATCATATTGTCGTTTATATATTGACTTGCTTTGTATGTCTTTATGACCCCATTCTTTTATTGGTTCTCTGTTTAGCTTTGTCCATTTTTGTAAACTTTTCTTTTCACTTTGCTCTTCTTCATCTTTTTTAGTTATAGGTTTTACTCTATTGCGGTCCTTGGAATTACTGTTTGTTTCTTTCACTTTTTTTTCTTCAGACTGATTCTCTACTTTTTCTTTTTTTCCCTCTAATAATTGACTCGCATCACTTTTTGAAAGTTCATTATCTTTTATATCAATCTTCTGATCAGCTTGTAGATTTTTTTGCGGGTTAGCTGTATTCTCATTTAAATCAGCACTTAAAGGCAAAGGCTCTGGTTTCAAATCTTTATTCACTTCTTTATTGGCCACATTTGGTAAATTTTGAGCAAATTTGTCTGTGCTTCCTTCTAGCTGGTCATTTGGCAAATCTTTATCAATCCTTTCACCTTCACTTATAGTTTTTTCAACCACGAAAGCTTTGTTCTCGTTGTGTTGCAGTTTCTCTTTATCGGTAGTGCCGTCTAATCTTTTGCTCTCAGCCTCTTGTGTTTGTTTAGCATCGACGTTGCTTTTTAACTCATCTTTTTGATTTGTGCTATCTTGCTTCCTTACACCTACATTTTCGTTTTTATGAACTGATTCAATTTTCTTTTCTTCAAGCTGCTCTACGGCAAACAGGATGGGTGATCCGAATACGACAGCTAATAATATAAAATATAAAATATTCTTCATAAATATCCCAAGCATAAGCTTAATTAAAATGATACTATAATCAAATGATTAATCTACAGTAAAAAATGCCTTAGGATTTAATTTATAAAAAAACAATAGATTTTTTGTATCTGTTCAGGGGCATCGCAAATATTGAAGCAAAGTGGTCAGTGCTTACTGTACGAACATTGTGGTTTGAGAGCAATCTCCGCTAGGGAGGATGTCATCCCAGTGCCCA
>NZ_CP011148.1:426186-427179 GCF_001758565.1 Wolbachia endosymbiont of Drosophila incompta
AACTTTAAATAAGTGGCTGCATAATAAACTACACATTAAACCTAAAGTGCATTATATCGCCATCTTGCACGATATAATCTCTGCCTTCAAAGCGAATTTTTCCTGCGTCTTTGCAAGCTGATTCACTTCCATACTTTATGTAGTCTGCAAAGCTTATTGTCTCTGCTTTTATAAAGCCTTTCTCAAAATCAGTGTGGATTACACCTGCTGCTTTATCGGCTGTTGACCCTATTTTTACTGGCCATGCACGTGCTTCTTTGGGGCCCACAGTAAAGAAAGTTATCATACTCAGCACTTCATACATAATACGCGCTACTCCATCAAGGCCTGATTCTTGTAAGCCAAATTCTGATAAAAAACTCTGTTTTTCCTCTTCACTATCAAGATTTGCAATATCTGCTTCGAGTTTTGCTGAAATGCAATAAAATTTGCTTTTATTTTCCTCCGCCATCCTCTCTACCTTTTTAGATAATTCATTGCCAGTTATAACATTTGTATCTTCAACATTGCAAACGTACATAACGGGCTTTGTTGTCAGCAATTGAAGCAACTTCATCTCATCTTCATTGATATTCTCCAAACTTCTTGCAGGTTTACCTAATTTTAAAGTAGCTAATACCTCTTGCATTAATTCAAGTTGTCTCTTTAGCTCTTTATCACCTTGCTTTGCTTTCTTTTCCAATTGAGGAAGCCTTTTTTCTATGCTATCAATATCAGCTAGGATTAATTCCATTTCTACCACTTCAGCATCTGATATTGGATCTATTTTACTGTGTATATGGCTGATATCGTCATCCGTAAAGCACCTGAGCAGATGAACGATGGCATCAACTTCTCTGATATGGCTTAAAAATTTATTGCCAAGCCCTTCGCCTTTGCTCGCGCCCTTTACCAGACCTGCAATATCTACAACTTCTAATTGGTTGTAGATTACCTTCTCTGAGCCTGCAATTGCTGCGATTTGTTTCAAACGTTGATCTTTTATCGAAATCT
>NZ_CP011148.1:427248-434148 GCF_001758565.1 Wolbachia endosymbiont of Drosophila incompta
CATTAAATAAGGTTGATTTTCCTATGTTTGGTAACCCAACTATACCGCAGTTAAAACTCATATTTGCTATGTAAAATTATAACTATTGCATAATTTAAAAATTTCTGCTATACTTAATTAGTCGCTTATTGACAATTTTGTTGGTATAGTAATATATAGCTTAAATTAAGGTAAAACTATGACTACAGCTAAGAAACGGAAACTACCAAGTGACTTTCATGATGTTGAGGTTGGAATAAAAAGGCCCAGGATCTCAGGGCAAGAAATAACTCTTTTAAATAGTAACCCTTACCCTGACAATTTCTATGTAGGACAAGCAATTGGTAATGGAAGCTGTTTTTTTGACTCGTTCAGGCAAAGTCTAGAACAACAGACAGGAGAGCAAGTTACTGCCGAAAAATTAAGAAATGATTGTAGGGAATTTGCGCAAAAGAATCCACCAAAGTGGTTTACAAATGCAATTGTCAATAGTCATGATAACAATGGCCAGCACCGTAGTGAAACTGTAGATGATTATACAGCAGACATTATGCGTAACAGTAGGTGGGGTGATCCTGACGTTGAAGGCAGAATACTTTGTGAAAAGTATAAGGTAAAGCTACATGTTATAGAGAACCAGACTGTTGATAACCAAGATCTGTCTTTGCATGAATTAATAGACAATTCAGGTTCAAAAAGTGCAGGTGAATACAATAAAGTTGATTATGGTGATAGTAGTACTGTGCATATAATAAACAAAGGCGGATTGCATTTCGAACCATTGCTTGATAGAAATAAAATCAAACTTAAACAAGAGCAAGAACAAGAAGATTTCCTATTAGCAAAAAAACTGCAGCTAGACGAGATCTTAGAATATTGTAACCTTTCAAAGGATATCTCTGAGAGAGCAGAGGTTGAAAAGGGATTTGATAAGTTATTGGCAGAAAATGCTGATGGAAAAATTGGTGATGTTGTAGGGCAGTGCGTTAGTGATATAAAGCAGCGCATAGAGCAGCAAAACCCTTCAAGTTTACTAAGATGTGGTACGGAATCGATGGCAGAACCATTTCATCAACAACGAGCACCACAACTTGTAAAATCTTAATAGCCCTGTATATTTTTATATAGGGCTTTTGCAAGCATTTCATATAATATGAACTTGCAGTACGTACTAACCTAAATGCAAGTTGACCATGAGACTAGTTTAATTATTGATGCCATAGAGGAATTTGGTGGTGAGGCTAGGCTTGTCGGCGGGTGTGTGAGAGACTCAATTTTGCAGCGTGATGTCCACGACATCGATTTAGCTACTAATTTGCTTCCCAATCAAACGATTAAAGCGCTAAAACTCCGTAATATAAAAACTATTCCAACTGGCTTAAAACATGGAACTATCACTGCGGTTCTAAATCAGAGGTCTTTTGAAATTACGACACTAAGGCATGATGTGAAATGTGATGGTAGGCATGCAAAAGTAGAATTTACCAATAATTGGCAAGCGGATGCTTCAAGGCGCGACTTTACATTTAATGCTCTGTATGCAGATAAGCATGGCCATATATATGACTACTTTGGTGGTATAGAGGACTTAAAAGCGCGAAGGTTAAACTTTATAGGCAACGCTGAAGATAGAATTAAAGAAGACTATCTACGTATTCTAAGAGCTTTTCGTTTTCATGCAAAAATATGTGTCGGAGATTTGAGTGATGAAATACTAAGCGTATGCAAAAAGCATTCGCATATGATCCAAAACCTCTCTGGAGAGAGAATAAGAGATGAAATACTTAAATTGCTGGAGTGCAATGATCCTTTTCCAACACTTAAGAGCATGCAAGAATCTGATGTTTTGCAAAAGATTATCCCAAAAGAAGTAAAATGCGAAATTCTGTCTTCGCCACTTCTTTTGGGCACTGATGCACTAGTAAAATTAGCGTTACTCCTTAGGGCTACTAAAAAAAATGACAGGTTAAGTCTTGGAGAATATGTAAGCAAATTTTTACGTCTTTCGAACAAGCAAAAGAAAAAGCTGCTATTTTTACTATCCAACGATATCAAAACAGAACTCTCAGAAAAAGAGCAAAAAAAATACATATCTTTATTTGGTAGAGAATTATATTGTGATTTAGTGAAAATTTGTGGTGTTGAGTCTGGAGAAAATGTTGATGAATACATTTCATTTGCTAACACATTCAATATTCCAAAATTTCCTTTATCTGGCGATGATTTAATAAGTATAGGTCACCAGCCAGGAAAAAGTTTAGGTAGAAACTTGGAATTGCTAAAACAACATTGGGAAGATAGCTCCTACACTTTAACAAAAGAGGAGCTGGTGCTTTATGCTAAGAACCTATTCTAACTGCTTTCTGACTGTTCAATGAATGTATGCTTGCAATATTAGGGGAACTCATAGAGGAATTAGGTATATGTTCTTTTTTAGCTTTTTCTGTTAATTGATATTCGTTTACTCCTCCTTGAGTTTGATTACACATTCCCTGATCTGGAGATAAAAATTTATCTCTTATGCTTAATGCCAGTTGTAACTCTTGAATCTTATTTGAAAAACATTTCATTTTAGCCTCTGTTAATTTTCCTGTAACAATTTCTTTAAGCAATTCTCCTGAGTCGTTATTATTATTATTCTTGCTATTAAAGCTGTGCAAGATAGAGTCTACAATCTTATTTACCCCTTCTTGTTTGTTAAATTCTAATTTTTTTACGCATTTTCTAACAGAAGGTGACAACTTGGCTTTTAACGTGTCATCTCGTAGTTCTTTACCCATATTTTTTCCAATGTTACAATGTTCGTTGACAACTTCTTTAACCTTAGCTTCTATGATCTCCCTTGCGGATTGTTTCAAATTACTTTCTAATAATTCAAGCAGCTTACTGCTTTCAAATTTGCCATCATCTTGATTTGATAGAGACTTTATAGTTTCATTAAGCACGTTATGGCAAAAGTGTTTCTCTTTAAATTCAGGAAAACCTTTTTTTAACTCCTCGTTTTTCCCAGATAAAAAGTTATTGAGACCCTTATCCCTAGAAAGCTTATTGGGCAAGTTTCGTAATTTTGAAAGAGTTGATTTTGCAGTAGATACTGTACTCACTGCACCTGCCTTTTTAGCCAATTGACCTTCTTTTGCTTCCTGTAGTTTCTTAGTGTCAGCTTTCAATTGACCTTCTAAATCAATCTCCAATTGTTGTTTAGATTCTTGAACACTTTGTAATTGCTTCCCCAAGTTCTCCATTTCACCCAATTGAGCAGTCAATGTATTCACACTTAATCGTAGAGCTTTGTTTTCATGACCTAAGTCACTGACTTTATTTTCTAATTCAGTATTTTTGTCTTTAGCCTGACACAATTTATCAGTCTGTGATTTAAGTAAAGCCACTAATTTGCTAGCTTGCCATTGTTGATTCAATTCAATTAATTTATCCTCCTTGTCCTTTAACCTACTCTTAAGTTCTATTATTTGTGCTTGCAGACTTTCATTATCTTTCCTAGTAGCTTCAATTTCTTCTCCTTGCTCTCTTCTTATTATCATGTATTGATCAAATATAGTTTTCTGTTGTTCATCAACTTTATCCTGCATTGCTTTTTTATCTTGTTTGTATTTGGTTAGTTCCTCTTCTCGTTCGCCTGCATCTTCTGTAAGTCCCTTATAACTCTTTTCAAGTCCTTCAATTTCAGATCGTAATTCTCTATTTTCTTCTGTTAAGGAAGCATTTTGTAAACGTTCAAGTTCTAATTCCTGATTTATGCCCTCCAGCTGTTCTTCTAATGCTTCATCATCTTCCTCTGTTATCAATGCTACTCCATCAGTCTGAACCCCTCCATCTTTGTTTATCACTACACTTTGGCTCTCTTTCTCTACAACTTCAGGTTTTAAGTCAACTTGAACACTTCCATCTATTGTCTTAAAAGCATCAGTTTGAACTTCATTGTTTGCAGTAGTTTTATCGTAGTACAAAATATTTTCTGCCCATCTATTCCATCTCTTGGGCAATATTCGTCCAATCGTTTTTAGATATAACCAAGCAAATACAGTAGACCAGCTGTATTTTTTTTCCTTTCGCTTAATATTAATTTCATAATTAACCTTATTATTAATATTTAGCATAAAATTACCTTATTTTTTAACTTCAATTTACAGAAAATTTTAATAGTAATAAAGTTATATATATTAGTATAAATGTTAAACAAATACTAACGCAGGTGTCAAATTATGGTAAAGTCTTTGCCCGCCTAATACACTTTAAGCAGAAATGTACATGTCTGCAAGTACAGCATTTGCTTTTTCTATCGCTCTTGCTAACACTCCCTGTTCATTGTTCTGATTTTTCACATTGATTACCTGAGCAGCCAAGTTTGCAGGAAAAGTGACCAAACTGACTTCCCATAATTCCACTTGTTTTAACACTCTAGCTCCACTTTTATGATCAACATCATACTCTATAGGTATATAGCCGATGGAAAGTCCGTTAATTGCCCCAGTTTTGAGCATCAAATACACTTCTTCTGCTTTCTGAATACCCAAAAGTAAATGTGCGGTTATATACAGGCCAACATCATTTTCATAAATATCTATGATACTACCTATAGGTTCGTCAGGATTATGCTGCCAAAGGAGTTTTATTTTATTTCTGTTTAAATTTTCCTTAAATGCTCCGGGCAATATCAGATCATTTTGTTTATCAACTATGTTAAAAACGCTCGCATAACCAGAAAATACACCGTTTTCTCCTATACTTTTTATTGACAATGGTGAATAGAGAAATTTCTTATTCATAAAGCCTCCTGTAGTATTGGGAATTTTGTTTCNNNNTGCACTGCGATATAATTCTATTATATGCAGTGCTCTAAAAGGGGGAAGCACTTTCTTAGTTACTAAAAACGCTAAATTGTAATATGGTACAATGTTACAACGATGTCATGAAAGTAGCTGAAACTGGTTCCTTTATGACGGCAGTACCTTCTCTTGTCATCCGAGTGCCCCTTTTTGTCATCCCAGTACTTGATACTGGGATGGCTTTGTTGCATCGCTACTTATGAAAGGCTAACTATAGTTAGGATTATAAGCAACCTATTGAAAATCTTGTTTTTTTGCAATCAATCTGATCAAATTTAAGAATAGTAATTTGTTATTTATATTAATAAATTTAATTCTATTGAAAATAGCTAAAGCATTGAAATTCTTGAATTTTAGCCGGATTGGTAAATGGTAGTGAAATTTCTTTTACTCAAATTTAGGTATTCATTGACCGTTCTTGTTATAAATACCAGAATAATAAGCTACTGATATTCCCTATCTTTTTTATCTTTAATCCATCATAGCTAGCGATGCAACAAAGCCCACTGGGATCCAGAAGACTTAATTTCAACCAAGTGGCTGCATAATAAAGCGATTCCAGTGTCAAGCACTGGGATGACATCACAGGGGCATTGACCTCTCTTGGGCTCTTTTAGCTATAAACATTAAGAAATTTACCAAATGAAAAAAAAGGCAAAAGAAGCCCTGGGGTTATTATCTGCTTTAAAATATTGGCGTTTTTTATGTTTTAAACGTTTGACAAGCAAGATTTAGCTGCTTTTAATTGCAACTAACCTACGCTGCAAATGTTTAAGAAATTTACCAAGCAGAAAAAAAGACAAAGAATCCCCGAGTTAGCTAGTCTTTTACTATCTCTGTCAAGTATTGGCATTTTTTGATGTCTTGTAACGCTTTATAAGCGCGTTCAGCTTATTTAGATAAAAATCTAGATGTAGATGAAGTTTTGTAAAGACATACAGTATCTATATACTGCAAAAAATTAAACATAAGACGCCGATACATTAAGTAATCCTTACCTTTTAATCTGCAGATTGGCGAAAGCAAATACAATAGCTTCAGTTTCATGATAAGGGGGCTGGCGGAGTTTGTCAAGCAAGTTTTTAGCCCTGTCTCCTTGCTATAATGTTCATATCGATAGAAAAGCAAAAGAATAAAATGAAATATCAAGTGATATCCTCTATAATTAAATTTTTTGAATGAAGAGATGACGATTCGTGTAGGAATTAATGGTCTGGGTAGAATAGGCAGAGGCGTATTGCGTGCTATTTTCGAAATAGAAGAATATAGCAAACAAATAGAAGTTGTAGCTGTCAATGGATCGCTCAGTGCAAAGCAGCATGCACATTTGATTAAATATGATTCTGTTCATGGCAAATTCAGTGGTGATATTGATTTTAATGAGTCTCAAAATTGGATTTCTATAAATGGCAAAAAGTTTTCTTTATATAGAGAACGGAATCCTGAAAATATTCCTTGGAATGTTGATGTAATACTTGAATGTACTGGTGCATTCAATAAACGTGAAGAAGCAATAAGGCACAATGCAGAGAAAGTAATTGTCTCTGCTCCAGTTCCGGATGCTGATGTCACTATAGTTTATGGTGTGAATGACGATATGCTCGAAAAAGAGCATAAAGTGATATCAGCAGGTTCTTGCACTACAAATTGCCTTGCTCCGATTGTGAAAGTCCTACACTCCAGTTTAGGTATAAAAAGCGGTTTTATGACTACTATACATGCCTACACGAATGATCAAAATGTTCTTGATGGTAATCATAAAGATTTGCTTAGAGCAAGGGCTTGCGGATTATCTATGGTGCCAACTACAACCGGGGCAGCAAAAACAATTGGTTCTATAATTCCTGAATTAAAGGGCAAGCTAGATGGCACTGCCGTCAGAGTTCCGGTTAGCAATGTTTCTATGGTTGATTTTACATTTACGACTGATAAGAAAGCGACCGTTAAAGAAATCAATGAAATGTTTAAGGATGCAGCTCTCTCCTCTACGTCATTCCAGCGCGTGACGCTGGAATCTAATTTCTGGATCCCAGTGTCAGCTACTCGGATGACATCAGAGGGTACTAGGATGACA
>NZ_CP011148.1:434215-434428 GCF_001758565.1 Wolbachia endosymbiont of Drosophila incompta
ATAACCCTTATAGTGCAATTGTGGATTTAACTGGTACATATGTTACAGGTGATATATGCAGGGTTGCAGCGTGGTATGACAATGAGTGGGCTTTTTCGCTGAGAATGTTAGACATAGCATTATTGAGCTATAGTAAAGTATGAACTGGAACTCAAGCAAATACGCCTCATTTTATGAGCACTTTGCGGAACTCAGAAAAAGAGTTATCTTTTG
>NZ_CP011148.1:434434-435756 GCF_001758565.1 Wolbachia endosymbiont of Drosophila incompta
ATTTTTTTGCGTTGCTTTTGGTTTTTGTTATTACTTTAAGGAAAATATATACCGTTTTTTACTCGCACCTTTAATAGAAGCAACAAAAGGTAGCGAGGGTTTTTCTTTAATTTACACAGACTTAACAGAGGCATTTTTTGTGTATCTCCAAGTTGCAATAATGAGCGCACTTTTGTTTTCTTTTCCTGTGTTTGCATGGCAATTTTATATGTTCTTAGCACCTGGGTTATATAAAAGTGAAAGGGCAGTGTTGTTGCCATACTTGATTGCAACACCGGTTTTATTTGTAACGGGAGCTACTGTAGTCTATTACTATATATTTCCTTTAGCCTGGAAGTTTTTCATCACTTTTGAACATAGTGGGAAATCTTTCGGTATACCAATAGAGTTTATGCCATCAGTTAGCGAATATTTAGACCTCGTTCTCCAATTTATGTTTGCTTTTGGCACTGCATTTCAAATTCCAGTAATACTCACATTAATGGTGAGAGTAGGGTTACTCACTACACAAAGTTTGTCAAATAAACGCAGAATCGCGATAGTGGTAATTTTTATTATCGCTGCAATCTTAACTCCACCTGATGTATTAAGCCAAGTAGGGCTTGCAATACCTATGCTGATTCTATATGAATTGTCCATTCTGATATGTAGGTATATTGAAAAAAAGAAGACAAAGATTTAAACAAAGAAATCCCTCTTATCTCCTTTATATCACATTTTTAACTTACAACATTCTTATTCAGGACTTAAATATGGAAATGTTTCATAAATTGATTGTAATACTTTGTTAAGTTCAGCCTTACTTTTGATGATCAATAATACTGTATCATCACCTGCTATAGTTCCTATAATTCCTATGTTTTTGCTATTATTTAATGAATAAATAACATACTTCTGATCTAGAAAGTAAGCTAGGCTGCTAGCTTGTCCTGGTTGAGTGTGTAGTACTATTAAACCAAAATCCGAAATTTGCATATTAAGTATTAATGGTAATCGATATTGGTTGATGTCAATTACTTTATACATACCAGCAACTTTGGCAATTTTAAGTTTTTTTAATTTTCTTGATAAAGTAGCCTGAGGAATGTTGTGCCCTCTTTCTTTAAGCAAGGTCTGTAAATCGCTCTGCTCTAAAATTTCGTGATTTTGAATAATATTTAAAATATGTTCACCTAGTGTGTTGTCATGCATTATGCATTTTCCTCATATTGAATATGTAATAAGTATATTTGAAATTATATTCATTATTTCTTGACTATTCAATTTTTAATGTCTATCTTCATAAGATGAATAAAATATGAATATAAATTAGTAATATGAAA
>NZ_CP011148.1:435771-437202 GCF_001758565.1 Wolbachia endosymbiont of Drosophila incompta
GCTATTATAGTGATAAGTATTCTATTAACAGGATGCAAGGAAAATAAACACGATAATATCATTAGATTTGCAATTTCTGCAGATTATCCACCTTTTGAATATTATGAAAATGGTAAATTTACTGGCTTTGACATTGAGCTTGCTCAATTAGTAGCAAAAGAGTTAGGTAAAGAAGCGATATTTAAAGATATGCAGTTTAGTGCTATATTTGCAGCATTGCAAAGTAATTCTGTAGATGCTGCTATATCTACTATTGGTAGCACAGAAGAGCGTGAAAAAAATTTTGATTTTTCAAATAGTTATTATACAGGGGAATTTGGTATTCTATATCACAAAAATAAACCCATAGCCGGTATAAACAACTTAACTCACAAGAAGATAGCCGTTCAACTAGGAACTGTCATGGAAATTTGGCTAAAAGAGCATGTTCCTACAACAGCTCAAATTATTGCTATAGACAATAATAATCAAGCTGTAGAAACATTAAAGTCTGGTCATGTTGATGGCGTCCTAATTGATGAATTCCAAGGTAAAGTATTTAGCAAAAAAAATCCTGGTCTATCATGGTCAGCCACTGCCAAGTTAGATGGTGGTTATGTTATTGCTGTGAATAAAGGATCTGCTTTAAAGGATAAAATAAACGAGGCATTAAAAAGTTTAGAAAGTAAAGGTGTAATACAAAAAATAGCAGAAAAATGNNNNGGAGATAACTGATGCAGGAATTAATTTCTAATTTCTTGTTTGTTGGAACAGGCCTTGCCTTTACTTTAAAATTATTGATTGGAGGACTGCTTTTAGGTGTGAGTCTAGGGGGATTATTGTCAGTACTCAGATATAATAAGATCTGTATTCCATTAATTAATGGAATTATATCTGTAATACGTGGCACCCCCCTTATATTACAGTTAAGTGTTGTTTATTTTATGACCCCAACCATTGCAGGAATTAAATTAAACATATTTAGTGCTGGCATTATAGCATTTGGTCTAAATAGCTGTGCTTATATTGCTGAGATTTTACGAGCTGGTATTGAAACTATATCAAAAAACCAGTTTGAAGCAGCTAAAACTTTACAAATACCTAGTTTCTATATGTGGAGAGATATTATATTACCACAAGTTATTAAAAATATTCTTCCTGCAATGATAAATGAGATCATTGCACTCCTTAAAGAAACGGCATTAATCTCTACTATTGGTGGTGTTGATATTATGCGCTCTGCGCAAATGCTTGCAGCAGAACAATTTACTTATTTTATACCACTTTGTCTTGCTGGGGCTTATTATTACGCTCTTGTATTACTAATTGAATATATAGGCAAAAAGATTGAACAGAAAGGTATATATGATAAAAATGCATAATATTTGTAAATTATTTAATAATATTCCAGTACTTAATAATATTAACCTGATTATAGAGCAATCTATAGTT
>NZ_CP011148.1:437221-448020 GCF_001758565.1 Wolbachia endosymbiont of Drosophila incompta
GTAGTGGTAAATCAACATTGTTACGTTGTATACAAAAACTCGAAGTTTTAGATTCTGGTAGCATTGAATGCAATGATAGTACTGGTTTTGTATTTCAGGATTTTCAACTTTTCTCACATATGACTGTCTGGGAAAATCTTACATATGCTCCCAAACTTAAAAACAAAACTCAGGATCAAAGTGATTCACTACTTGAGTCTTTGGGTATTGCCTCTAAAAAAAATGATTACCCTAGTAATCTATCCGGTGGGCAAAAACAGCGGGTTGCGCTTGCCAGAAGCTTAATGATGAATCCAAGGATTCTATTATGCGATGAGCCAACGTCTGGTTTAGATGTAGCAACAATAGTCNNCATAATATCAACACCACCAATAGTAGAGATATGGGTATTACTATGATTATCGCTTCTCACAATTTGGATTTTTTAACAAAAATATCAGATCGGATTATTCTGTTAAAAAACGGAAAAATAATTGTAGATATCAATCCTAAAGAAATTGATGAACCAACAAACTATTTAAAAAATCCTCCTTATCATTATCTATCCTTATCACATCCGGACTTCTATGAAAAGAGCTATAAGAGGTTGTCCGGAAACAAGTAAAAGGCTATAATATCTGAAATTTTAGTACGGGGTAAAGATGAGAAAAAAGTATCCAACAGATCTAAGCGAAAGGGAATGGGCAAGAATAGAAAAACACTTCAGAGTATCATACAAGAAAGGAGGAAGGCCGCCAAAGTATAGCAAAAGAGAAATATTAGAAGCAATTTTCTATGTATTGCGTACAGGGTGTCAATGGCGGTATTTACCAAATGATTTTCCGCTATGGAAGACTGTGTATGAGCAGTTCAGGCAATGGAAGAAGCAGGGAATTTTTGAGAAAATGAATTATGAAATTACAAAATATAGTAGAAGAAAAATAGGAAGGAATGAGCAGCCGAGTGCCTGTATAGTAGATAGTCAATCTGTAAAGACTACAGAAAAGGGGGGATCAAAGGCTATGATGGAAGTAAAAAAGTAAAGGGTAGAAAAAGGCATATAATTACAGACACTCAGGGTTTTATACTAGGTTGTTACGTAGGCGCTGCTAACGAAAATGATAGAGATGGTATTAAAATAGCATTAAACAATATGAGAACAAAATATACTAAAGTTAAAAAAATGTGGGCTGACATGGGATACCAAGGAAGAAATTTAAAGAATCACATAAAGGAAGAATATGACATAGATATTGAAATTGTTAAAAGGCCTCCATGTAGATTTTGGGTGCACAAAGATACGCCACCTGAGCTACTACCAACAAGAGAACAAGGGTTTAAAGTACAGCCAAGAAGATGGGTTGTAGAAAGGACTTTTGCTTGGGTTAATAGGAATAGAAGGCTATCGAAGGAGTATGATTTACTCACAACATCCACTGAGAATTTCATATACCTAGCTATGAGTAGGGTTATGTTAAAGAGGGAATATGCTTGAATTTACTAGTTTCCGGACAACCTCTAAGCAGCAAAGTGACGGGTATAACTGTGGAATATTTGCGTTAGAAAATGCTCATAAAATTACACAAATGCTTAACGAAGACAAATCATTTGACGAAATTGACAAAAAGTTATCAGAATATAAATACATTTTCAACAGATAAAAAATGATGCCATTTCGCTAACAAGTAGCGGAATGACGAATTTTTGTTTTTCAAACTGTCGGTAAATCTAAGTCAGTTTAGCTATATGTGTCAAGCACTGGGATGACACCCTCCTGATGGGCCAAAATCACAATGTTCGTACAGTTATGGAATGAATCGCGGTATGACGTGTTGCTTTGATCAGCTATAAAGATGATGCTGCGGAAGTTTTTAGTACTTGCTCGCAACTTTCAACAATTTAATAGCACTGGTGTTTACAACCTCTCCGCCGACACGCTTAGTGACAAAAAACCTCACATAAGGTTTATTCGTATAAGGGTCTCTTAATATTCTCATTCCTCTGTTATCTACAATCTTATAAGCTTGTTTGAAATCTGCCATCAGCAATTACTGGTAGCTGATTGTTTGGCGCTGGTGGCATATCGGCAGATTGATATACTGGTATTCCCATTAAAGTATCTGGAGCTTCAAGCGACAGACTTGGCTGCCAGAGATACTGACCTGTTTGAGATTTTAGCAGCCTGATATCCTTCAACGTACTCCTGTTCATCAAAAATGACGCATTTTTGGAATAATATTCGTCCAGAGAGTAATACAACATCATTATTGAATCACTATCTAATTTTTCAGTTTTAACTTGCTCTATTTTATTATAACTGTTTCCATTTTCATAAGCTAAAATTCCTTTTGGTTGAAAAGTGCCCTCACCCTTAATGAAGGCTTCGCTTTCTTCCTTACTAAAAGTCTCGGCAATCTTTTCCACCAGCCAACTCTCAACATCGACAAACGCATCATCGAGTAACTTTTGTGATATTTGTGGTTGAGCATATAACTCGTAAGTTGTGACGGAAATCTTTTGGATTTTGGGCGTGTCCGTATCTTTTGCAAAATCATACTTAGACTTATTGCCACCGTCCTCATCATCTACTGTTTCACTGCTCCAACCTGCACCGGCGCGGTCAAAATCTTCTATAATGTAATCCAATGTTTCAGTAGAGATTCTTTGACTGGAGCATATTTGTCGCATTGGGGACGAATCAGTTACGCGCTTGTTTATGCGTTTTACAATATGCGGAGTAACTAGATACCCCCCGATATCACTGTCATCTCCACTGAGGGTTTTGTGTGATAAACCGCTTTCCATTCCCTTGCGGATATAATCAGAAAAATATTTATCGCTTGTGCTAAAATCTGTATTTACCTCTGGGCGTTGAGCTGCAGTTTCGATCAAGTCTAAACGCTCTTTGCAACTATCAATGGCATTATTTACCTTGCATAGCTGCTCAATTGTTGCAGAATCAGCACGCCCTTTGCTTTCAATTTCTTTTAGTTTGCGATCATTTATTAATTTAAATTGCTCCCATGATGAAGCGAGTTCATTGATACGGTGAGCGATATCGGTAAGTGACATAATAGCCTCCTTTGAAAATGAAATAAAAATGGAAATAAGGTAATAGGAATGGCATCCATAGATGTTTCCCACAGTTGTACGAATATTACAATATGGTACATAGTAAACGATGTCATTCCAGTGCTTGACACTGGGATCCAGCTTCTATGCAACTAATTAAAAACGTTTGTTTTAGCGTAAGACAACTACCTTTAGCTCATCAGCTCAGTTATAAGCAAAATTTCTGGATTCCAGTGTCAAGCACTGGAATGACATCATCTGTTGTGCAATTTACCTTTAAAAATGAATATCCGTACAGTTATGTGCTTGGCACTGAAATGGCATCATTTTTTATCTGTTGAAAATGTAAACCGAAAAATAGCGTGGCACTTTGTGCCACGCTTAGTACTGTAAGCTTAATCCAGTAATTAAATTAAGCGAGGTAAAGTAAAAGATAATGACACTATATAATGTTCGTTCTTTTATGTCAAGCACTTTTTTGAATTTTTTTGGTGATAATTTTTATCCAGTTATTTTATTATTGTAGTATAATTTCAATGCCAGATACTATCATTATGATCACTATCTAAATTTAAATCGTAATTATCATCAAATTTATATATCCCCTCCATCTCTTCTCTATGCAATTCATGTGAATCACCTAAAGCTTTTTGATTAGAAACGTCAACATAATACTGTAACAGTGCTCTTAATGCTCCAGCACTATCTTGATCTAAATTAAAATTGCTAAAATCAAATTTCTGCATATTCTCCACATGTCCTTCTCTACATAACCTACATATCTTAGCAAAAGCCCTTTCACTTTCTCGACTCCAAGCATTAAGAAAGTAAGGATCTACTACTTTGCTAAATTGTTTCTCTATCTCTTCAAGAGAGCTCTCTGGATTAAGTTCTAATATTACTTTGAAAATCCCACTGCCATGGAATCCATAAAATTTACTAGATAAGCTATCTTTTACAAAATTAACTGCATCATCTATTGTAACACCAGAGCGAGATTCAAATATCATCTCAAATGCTCCATAACAACTATCAATACCAAAATTAATTATTTTTTCCATAAAATCAATTACCTCTTCTAAGGAAATTTGTGGCTTATTCCTCAAGATAACTTCTAAACTCTTGACAAAATTATGCCCATGCTGACCCATAGCATGGGTTTTCCCATTTATTGTATAATGATATAGCTTCTTATTTTCTATTATATGCTTATTGCACTGGTAGATATGTAGCTTATTCAATTTGCCAGAATATTCCTCTATTTCCTTATCTGGTAATTTTGAGCGGAATTCCTTGATTACTTCGCGTATTATTCTATTGATATTACTCATGCTTATTCCTAATTAATATGTTAGTATTTTTATAAATTAAGTTATTATATTAAAATTCTTTCATGGATTTCAATATTAGCTCCGCACTACTTGTAGTTTTTGTAATGGGTCTGCCAATGACGATATAATCAGCTCCTGAATTTATTGCTTCTTTTGGTGTTGCTGTTCTTTTTTGGTCGTCATGACCTGGATCTATACGAATTCCTGGAGTAATAATTTTAAAGTCTTCACCGCATTCTCGGCGCACTTCCTGAGCTTCCAATGCAGAACAGACTATTCCATAGAGTCCAATCTTTTTTGCAAGCTTTGCAAGCAAAATTACCTGTGATTTTACTTCTCTTGCTACTCCAAGCTCGTTTAAATCCTCATTGCTCATACTAGTTAGCACTGTCACTCCAATCAGCTTTATTTTTGTGCCTTGCACTACACTTAGCGCTTCTTCAAGCATTTTTGTCCCACCGCTGATGTGCAGAGTTAACATTTCAACGTTCAGAACTTTTATTACTTCAACTGTTTTAGCTACAGTGTTTGGAATGTCATGCAATTTCAGATCTAAAAAAATTGGTACATTGCATTTTGCAACTTCTTGCACTCCAGAAAGACCTTGAGCAGCAAAAAATTCTAATCCCAGCTTTACCATGCCAACTTTACCACGCAGAGCATTAGCTAGAGAAATAGCCTTATTTAAGTCTTGTGTATCCAGTGCGCATATTATTGGGTTCATTATCTTGCATGATTTATCTTATAATAAGACTCATTGTTGTGTTTTGCAAATACTTTCACTCTGATTGAACTGACTGCGTTCATAAGATTCTGTCAATAGTGAATTTGGCAACTTGGTCGGGGTGGATGAGCGACTGACAAATAATGATTCATATCCAAGATCTTCCAGCGAAGAAGAAGGCGTTTCGTCTGGCAAAAGCCGTGCAATTTCTCCTTGTAACGCAGACTTTAATATTTGAATCGTATCTAATATTGCTTTTCCATCATTATTTCTTATTGGTTCTTCTATATTGTCTGTTACGCATCTTATCAACAGTTGCGCAAAATTCACTTGTTTTTCTTTCTCTTTCAAAAAATCTTCTATTTGACTGTCTCGTTCTAAAAGTGAATTTCTTAAACTTTTTACTTCATTATTACAATCTTTTCTTATCCCATCTAACTCAAAAGATTGATTTTTAATTAAACCATTTGCTTCATCTAACTCTTCAAATTTCTCTTTTAATTCTTTAGATAAATTTTTCTTTTCTTTGTTGACCTCTTTAATTTTACATTGTAGCTTATCTAAGTTTGCATGCAGCCTTTCTTGTTCTTCACGTAATTCCTCTACTTCTTTAGAAAGTTTATTTTTTTCCTTATTCAATGCCTCTACTTTTTCACTAAGTTCATGTTTTTTCTCACGTAGTGCCTTTTGTACTTCACGTAACGTTTCTATTCTATCATTTAACCCCTTATTCTCTAGCTCTAAATGTTTATTATCATCCACTTCCATCTTCAGCTTTGCAATAAATCTACTTCTTTCTTCCAACTGTTTCTTTAAACATGAGATTTCAAGTTTTAATTTCTCTTCCTGCTCATTAAGCTTACCTATTTCCTTTCTTGTTTTGTCCAATTCATTGTCTATTTCAAACGTACGATTCTTTGCTGTTTCTAATTTTTTCTCTAAAGATTTTTTTTCTTCAAGAAGAGATTCTCTCTCAACTTCTGACTCATTTACTTTCTGATCCAATCTTTTTGCTCTCTTGTCTAAATTTTGCTTTTCTCGAGTTAATTCATGTTTTAATTTTTCCACTTCTTTGTTTGCAGCTTTTTCAGCTTCCTTTCCTAGAGTTATTTTATTTTCTAACTCTTGCTCTTTCTGAGCGAATTTATTTCTCTCAACCTCTATTTTTTTATTATTACTAATTATTTTATACGAAAGTGCAAGCACCAAAACAGATAATGTAGCTAAAGCAAGAATTAGAGGAAGAGGCACATTAGAAGTTACAATAAGCGCTAAAGATGTAAGTAACGTAAGAGTAGCTAAGGAACTAGCTATAAAATAAAATGTGTTAGCCTCACTAAGCAAATTGCTCATTACTCCCCTCCTCCCCCCACGTTCAGCAGTCTTGTATATATTTATTAAAATTCTCTTATCTGTGGAGGAATTATAGTGCTGCACCTACAACAAACTTCCCATCTTCAGTCTGCTAGCTAAAAAATGACTTAGACCTTGTGTATCGAGTGTACCATTGTACTTATAAGTCTAGTTAGCTATTGATCGGGGTAGAACATACTGGTACATCCAGAATCACATGAAGCGTCATTCAGCTTATTTGATGGTCTGGATGTGTATTGCTGTGATTCTCCTATAGAATTTTCAATTTTCCTGTTAGTCTGCTTATTCGACACCTCTCCAATATTATATTTAATACAAAAATCTTTAATTATAGTATAAGCAGAAGTTCTAATCTTGTTGTTTAACTTTTCAACTATATAATTTATAAAACATTCCACATCTGCTGCTGAGATAGAGAGTGTTGTAAGTGTTGTTTCGTTTAAAATTCTTGAGATAGCATGCTTGTACTTTTTATTTTTTAATTTTTCATTCAGACCATCCTTCAGTATATTCTTAAGTATACTTCCTTCTATCATAGTAAACTTGAGTTTACTACTCAAACGACTTCCCCTAACAAGTGATGCATCTAAATCTTGCAGACTAACATTAGTTGTAGCAAACACCGTCACACCTTTATCAGCTTCATCGAATCTAGTGAAAAAATAATTTAAAGGTACTCGATTGGCATCAGTGCGTCCCTTGCCAAAGCTGTCGATTTCATCTATAAGAACTATACAAGGAGCGTTTTCGTTTGCTTTATTAAAAAGCTCATTTATATTTGATTTTTCAAGCAAATCAGCTCCAGAAACTTTTATAAATGTAGTTAGAGATATCAGCTGATCCCCAATCGCCTCAACAATTGAACTCTTACCAGTTCCTCCTGGACCGTGAAAAATGAATCCTCTTTGTATTTTTTCTTGCTCTTCTTCTGAATCACCTGATTTTGCTGAAGACACTATATTAATATTATTTTTTATTGATTCATAAATATTTACTAATTTTGTTTTTATCTCTTTTATAAATATAAAATCCTCAAATGCTTTCTTCCCTCTTTTTTCACCTTTTGCGCAAAATTTCATAAAAATCTTTTCTTGTGTTTTACTTTCTGTTGCAGCACTAGCAATCTTTGCCTTTAGCTCTTCCATTTCATCTTTTGTTGCAGCACTACCAATTAGCTTTTCAACTTCATTACTAAGCTTATTTATCTCTTCTTTTGTTGCAACACTAGCAATCTTTACCTTTAGCTCTTTCACTTCATTGTTAAGCTTATTTAGCTCCTCTTTTTTTGCAGCACTAGCAATTAGCTTTTCAATCTCATTGTACTGACTACTAAGCCTCTTATTTAGCTCTTTGATTTGAGGCTCTAAGCTTTGTATTATATTTTCTTGCTCTTTAGCTAATCCATTTTTTTCATTAGGTTCTGCTTTTTGTGCATCAAGCTTTTTATTCTGGCTGATCATTTTACATGAAAGTACAAGCACCAGAACAGAAAGTATAGACAAACTCAAAGCAACAGGAAGAGCTACATTAAAGGCTGCAACTGAAGACAAGAACTCAACATAAGGGGCAACGGCAAGTGTCCCAGACGCAAGCAATACCAAAGTAGCAAGAGCACCAGCTATAAGATACGGTGCATTGGCTTTATTATATAAATCCCCCATTATTATTCCCTCATACTAATAATGATTACAATAGCATGGATATTAAAGGAAGTAAAGCTATAAAAATCAATATAAATCTATATTCACTATGTATTTCTCGTCTTCAGTTTCAAGCTCAGACTGCATCCACTCTATCGTTTCCGCATTGCAAACTGCCTGCAAATCATTCTGTGCGGATTGATCCAACTTATCCTCTCGTAGATCTGCTTTTATCATCAACTTTTTTATCAGATGCTTAACTGATACATTATTATCTGCCTTTATCTTTCTGATAATGTTTAATATCTGAATAACATTATCTCCCATTTCCTCTGAATATTTATCGTAGATAAGTTCTTCTTTGCTTGGCCAATTACTTTGATTGTGTACAGAATTATAACTATACAACTGGTGGTATATCTCTTCTGTAATGTATGGCAAGAAAGGTGCAAATAACCGCAAAATAACATTTAACACATACGCCAAGCTTTGTTTTGCACTTAAGGTTGCTTCACTGCTTCCGTACGCACGTTTTTTTACTAACTCCAAGTAACTATCACAAAAATCCTTCCAAAAAAATTCCTCTATTGCGCCCAAAGCTTCGCAGTATTCAAACTGTAATAGGTTATTTGTTGCTCTTTCTATAACTTTGTATAACTTAGACAATATCCACTTATCCATTGTCTCGTGAGCAGAATTTATGCTCATCACTTGATGCTTTTCCATGAACATGGAAACGAACTTGCTAGCGTTCCAAAGTTTTGTAACGAGGCGCTTGCCAATTTTGAATGTATTTTCAGAGTAGACTGTATCAACTCCAAGCCTTGAGTTCGCTGCCCAATAGCGCACTACATCAGCTCCATAAGTTTCAAGTATTACATGAGGAGTGATGATGTTACCCTTTGATTTACTCATCTTTTTCTTATCATCTGCTAAACACCAACCGCTGATCATAATGTTTTTCCAAGGTAAAGAATTTGCATGATAATGTGCCTTTAAAATAGTATAAAAAGCCCAAGTTCTTATTATCTCATGGCTCTGGCTGCGCAGATCTGCAGGAAATATCTTACCATAGCGATGATTTGGTAAGCTAAACTCACTGTTTACTGCCAGTGCACTTAGTTGAGGAGTAATTGAACTTGTGGCCCAAGTATCCATTACATCTTGATCTGGGATAATCTCTTCTTTGCTATACCCTTTTGGTAAATCTTTCGATGGATCTATAGGTAGGGCCTTTATTTCAGCTAGGATGATTTTGCCCTCTTCTCCTTTACGCTTGGAATACCACGCTGGAAATGGCACACCAAAATAGCGCTGCCTTGAGATGCACCAGTCCCAATTTAGCCCTTCTATCCACACTTCCATGCGTTTACGCATATTGCTTGGGTGCCAATTGCATTCTTTTACTTTATCTAATACTTGAGCTTTTTGCTCTAAGGTCTTGATAAACCATTGATAAGTAGGCAATATCTCAAGTGGTGCACCAGATCTTTCTGCACACTTAACAGAATGAGAAATGTTAGTGCTTTCTACCAAAAGTCCTTTTTCAGTTAGGATTTCGATTATCCGCTTTCTTGCTGCTGTAACTTTCAATCCATTTATTTCATTTAGTATATCGTCTGTCATCCGAGTAGCTGACACTGGGATCCATTCTTCTTTCTGATCACACCCACCTTCCTTTGTCATCTGAGTAGCCCTTTCTCCTGTCATCCCAGTAGCCCCTATGGTGTCATCCCAGTGCCCAGACACTGGGATCCATATTTCTTCCTTCTGACCATGTACTGAATGAAGGCTCATCCTCCCATCCTGATCGATGATAATTTTCATCGGTAGATTATGCTTTTGCTGCCAATATATGTCGAGTTCATCACCAAACGTACAGCACATAACAAGCCCAGTGCCTTTATCTATTTTAACCTTATCATCAGCTATTATTGGAACTTTTGTCTCTGTGATCGGCACCACGGCTGTTTTTCCGATCAGATGGGTGTAGCGCGCATCCTCTGGATGACAAAAAACTGCAACACATGCTGGAAGTAACTCAGGTCGCGTAGTTGCAATGTTGATCTGCTCATTTTCTTCAGTAGAGAAAACTATCGTATTTAAGGATGACTCAAAAACTTTATCTTCTATTTCTGCTTGCGCAATTGCTGTTTTATCAACCGGGTCCCAAAGGATGGGCTGCATTNTTCTATATGCATACCCTTTATTATATAGATCAATAAACGACATCTGTGAAAGCGTCACAGTTTCCTTGCTGATCGTGTGATATTCCAAATCCCAGTCATAACTAATGCCGACCGATTTAAATAGTTCCTTGAATTCTTGCTTTGATTTTTCAATAACCTCATGGCACATCTCTATAAATTTTTCCCTGCCAACTTCTTTTGCGCGGGTTTTATAGGTTTGCTCAACCAATCTTTCAGTGGGAAGCCCATTATCATCAAACCCAATTGGGTAAAACACATCTTTTCCCAGCATGCGCTGAAACCTTGCAATAAAGTCCGTGTGGCAATAGCTAAATATATGGCCAATATGCAATTTACCCGATATTGTCGGTGGAGGTGTGTCTATAGTGAAAGTGTTATCCTTTTCACCATTCCACCTGTAAACTTTACTGCCTTCCCACAATATGTTGCATTTGTCTTCAACTTCTTTAAAGCCGTATTTTTCTTTTAA
>NZ_CP011148.1:448051-457667 GCF_001758565.1 Wolbachia endosymbiont of Drosophila incompta
TAGCAACGTCATACCGCCGCGGTATCTCTAGATCCCGCTAACAAGCAGCGGAATGACGATGGTCGGTAAACCTAAATTACTTTAGCTATAGCACAATTACGGCAATTTTACGCCAAAATTTTTTGTTTACGAACATAAATTTTCTATGCTATGATAAAAATATTACTTAACCTTAGGTTCTAAGGGTATTATGTAATGTTAAATTACAATTGAGGTTCGTTATGCTAAGCTTAAAGAATGGTACAATACAGGTTGCCGATGATAAAATAGTGCTTGTTATAAAAAAAGATGATTATGAAGAATTTAAAAAGTATAAAAACGTAGATAAGAGTGGTGCTATAATTGATGACAAGTTTTATGTGGGCTGTACGCTAAATGATCAACAACTATATATTACTGGTTCTTATCCTCAAGAAGAACTAGGAGATAATACAATCATGAATGTAAAATCCGTTGGGAAAAATGGTGGCAAATATTTTAGTCGCCTAGAAGAAATGAAAAATCTGTTAGGCTTTAACGATGGGAAAGAGGAGATTATGGTAAAAGCCCTATCTTTCCATCCCACAGTACAATTGTTAGAAGAGAAAAATGTTAAAATGAAGAATTAGAAGCTGCAAAGAAGAAAGCTGAGGAGGAATTGAGAATTAAAACACAAGAATTACAAGATCAATTGGACACAGCTCAGCAGGAAAAACAAGACTTAGAAGCTGAAGTGGAAAAACTAAAGGCAATAGATTCTACAGCGTTGCAGCAGCAGTTAGAAGAGAAAAATGCTAAAATAACAGAATTGGAAGCACAGTTAAACAACCAACCAAATGCTGCTCAGTTAAAAGCCAAAGAGGATGAAATAAATAAACTAAATGATGAAGTTGCGCAGTTAAAGGCAGCACCAAATGATACTGCTGCTCAGTTAAAAGCCAAAGAGAATGAAATAATAGCATTAAAAGATCAAGTTCAGCAGTTGCAAGCAGCACCAAATGATACTGCTGCTCAGTTAAAAGCCAAAAAGGATGAAACAAAAGACTTACAAAATCGATTGACTGAAGCTGAGGAGAAAAATAGAAAACTAGAAGATAAAAGCAAAACAACTGAGCAACCAAAACAAGGCAATGGAGCACGGTACACTGCTACTGTTGGTATGGGTCTTGCTGCTGGACTGATAGCATTTACTGCACTTGAACGTACAGTTAAGTTAGAGATGTTAGTAATGATTGGTATAGCAGTAGCATCTGCACTCGTAGCCGGTGGTATTACATATGCAGTATTACCTAGTACTCAAGTAGATGGGGCAAAAGCACAAGAAGTAAATGAGAATGGGAAAAAGAAGTAACAAGGGTTAAGCCGAAATGTACGTGTCAAGTAAAACACTTGACGCGAACTTCAGTTTTTATATTCCTTCATTAGCATAATATAATTTTGTGCTGATTGTGTAATATGTTTAATTTCTTCATTCGACATTTTTTTGAAGAATTTTGCTGGCCTGCCAGCCCATATTTCCCCACTTTTTATCACTTTTCCGTGTGTTACCAGTGAGCCAGCAGCTACCATAGCTTCAGGCTTCACAACTGCATGGTCCATCACGGTAGAGCCCATACCAATAAACGCCTTATCATGCACCGTGCATGCGTGCAACACACAAAAATGTCCCACTGTTACCATGCTGCCAATAATTGTGTCACCACCTGGGTTTCTATCCACATGAATTACCGTTCCATCTTGAATATTTGTTCCATTACCTATTTTTATTGATCCAACGTCCCCTCTGATTACACAATTAAACCAGATGCTTGCATCTCTTCCTATTTCAACCTTACCTATGATATGCGAACCACCTGCGATGAAAGCACTTTCGTCTATTTTTGGTTCATAATCTTTATATTTTAAAATGTGATACATATTAAGCCCAAAGTCTTATGCATATGTTAATCAAAATAAGGTAAGCAGTAAATACATACTTAGATTTCAAGTTATTTGGGTGACAGATGTTCTTGACTTACGTGCTTTGTACTGCTAAGATTTTTATTTTCAGCCCTATCTATAATGTCAGTAGCGGTATTAAGTATATTTCAAATAATATTGGTTGTTGTGTTAGTAATTTTAGTGCTCTTGCAGCCGCCTGGAAGTAGTTCGTTAAGTGGTTTTAGTAATACACAACAGGGGGTCAATTCGATGATTCCAGTGAAATCTTCTGAAAACCCGCTCAGCAGAATAACGGCTATTGTTGCTGGATTGTTTATTATAAACACATTGCTATTGTCAGGATTATATTCAAAAGACGTACATAAAAAATCGATTGCAGAGAAAATTATATTAGAAAAAAAGCAAGAAAGTGAACCTACTTCTGTTCCATTTGAAAATTAATGAAGGAAGCTAAATTTATCTTTGTTACAGGTGGAGTTGTGTCATCGCTTGGTAAAGGCTTAGTTGCTTCAAGCGTTGGTGCGCTTCTTCAAGCTCACGGTTTTAAGATCCGTATCAGAAAACTTGACCCGTATCTCAACATTGATCCTGGGACAATGAACCCAACTCAGCACGGAGAGGTATTTGTGACCGAGGATGGTGCTGAAACTGATTTGGATCTTGGGCATTATGAGCGTTTTACTGGAATTAAAGCAACAAAAGATGACAATATAACAACTGGTAAGATATATCATGAGTTATTGAAGAAAGAGAGGCGTGGTGATTATCTGGGCAAAACTGTGCAAGTCATTCCTCATGTGACAGATTTGATCAAATCGTTCATTTTTAATGGTACGGAAGGTTTAGATTTTGTAATATGTGAAATAGGCGGAACTGTAGGTGACATTGAAAGCCAACCATTTTTGGAGGCTATACGTCAAGTTAACTACACATTAGGAAAACAAAGAGTTATCCTTATTCACTTAACTTTAATACCATATCTTACCGCAGCGCAAGAATTAAAGACAAAACCAACGCAGCATTCAGTTCGAGAGTTAAATTCCGCGGGGTTACAACCAGATATTATATTATGCCGCAGTGAGAAAGAAATTTTCGATAATCAAAGAGAGAAAATAGCTAAGCTTTGCAATGTTTCTTTATCCAATGTGATACCTGCCCCTGATGTGAGTCATATATATGAGTTACCGGTGTTGTATAGCCAATGTGGGCTTGATACGCAAATTTTGGAGCACTTTCATTTAAGTAAGCCAAAACCAAGCTTGACTGAATGGGATCAAATAGTGCATTCCATAAGGCACCCAACACAGGAAGTTACTGTATCTATAGTGGGAAAATACACCGAATTCCCTGATGCATACAAATCACTGGTTGAAGCATTAAATCATGGTGCGATTAGTAATAAAGTCAAAGTAAAGATAAATTGGGTTAACTCAAGAGAGAAGGAAGAAAAACTTATAGGAGAGAAATTACAGAATTCTCATGCAATCCTTGTTCCAGGGGGGTTTGGTGATGACGGAGTAGAGGGTAAAATATTAGCAATAAATTATGCCCGTACAAATAATATCCCATTTTTCGGAATTTGCCTTGGTATGCAGCTTGCAATTATTGAATTTGCTCGTAATGTTGTTAAGCTTGAAGATGCACACTCTGAAGAATTTCGTAACTGTAAACATCCAATCGTTAAGTTAGCTGGCGATCAAGATGACGATCTTGGTGGAACCATGAGACTTGGGGCATACAAATGTAATATAAATGCAAACTCTAAAATGATGGATGCATATAGTAACACTACTATTTCAGAAAGACACAGGCATAGATACCTAATCAATTCAGATTATAAAGATGATTTGGAAAAAAATGGGCTGCTATGCAGTGGCATATCAGAAGATGGAACGTGCATAGAGGCAGTGGAGTTAGAGAGTCATCCGTGGTTTATTGGTGTGCAGTTTCATCCAGAATTTCAATCAAAGCCGTTTTCTCCTCATCCTCTTTTCGTGTCGTTCGTTAAAGCAGCAATTGATAAGAAATAAGTGCCTAGTGTTTAAGTATCAATATATGGAGCTTGCCATAGAGCAAGCCAAACTCGCTCAAAAAAATGATGAGGTGCCCATAGGTGCTGTAATAGTGAGTGGAGACAATATCATTTCTTCTGCACACAATATATCCAGCGATCCAACTGCACATGCAGAGATGTTAGCGATCAGACAAGCATTTTCAACTCCCACGCTTTGTGATGCTGATATGTACGTAACATTAGAACCATGTCCGATGTGTGCTCAAGCTATTTCCTTTGCCAGAATTAAACGATTGTACTTTGGAGCTTATAATCCAAAAGGTGGAGGAATTGAAAATGGTGCTAAGATATTTCAATTTTGCAGCCATATACCTGAAGTTTATGGTGGGATATTAGAAATAGAATGCTCTTTTTTGTTAAAGGATTTTTTTGAGAAACTAAGGACCTAATTTAGGTTACGGTATAAATCTAAGAGAAAACTGAGAACTTTCACAAATCAAAATTTTTATCTTGCGGTTTTATTTGCAATATTCCTACCACACTGATCAACAAGCAGAAGACTATATAAAGCCCAGCAGCAAGGTTTGTTTGAGGAAATGTTACAGTCAACCAAATACAAACCATAGGAGTAAATCCTCCATGTAACGCATAAGAGATATTGCGTGATAAGCTCACACCACTAAATCTAACATTGGTAGGAAAGAGTTCAGATGCAACTATTCCTATGGGAACTATACCCCTTTCTATTATAGAGAGAACCATTACGCTCAACGCAATCACAAGATAATTTTTATAGTAATATGCAATAGATAACGCAGGACAACACAGTGCCATTGTAATTGCTATAAATAAGATTGCAGTGCGCTCTTTTCCAACTTTATCAGCCAACATTCCAAACGCTATTGAAGATATCGGCATTAATACACTGGTTATAATCAATACAATTTCGTTGATATATGTTGTTACATAAACATCCACTGATGCTATTTCCTTTGCGAGAGTTCGAAGAAATATGGTAAATCCAACAGCAACATTAACAGGTACAGATATTAAAATAGCAAGTATAAGAGCTCTCTTGTGGCGTTTTATAAGCTCTATTATTGGCAAATCAGGTAAATTTCTTTGTTTTCGATTTTTTTCATATGCTGGAGTTTCTCCCAATGTGTATATGCTATACGCGCTAATTAATCCTAAAATAGCTGAGAAAATAAATGGCAATCTCCAACCCCAGGTACAAAAATCAGTAGTTTTTTTGCAGATAATCACTATCACCGCAGAAAGCAAGACGCCAATGGAGCGACCAAAACCCATCATTCCAAAATACATCCCTAAGTTCTCTTTCCTACTGGATAAATGCTCTATAAGATAAACAGAACTTCCTTGTTCACCACCAAGTGCAATTCCTTGTGTTATATGGATTGCAAGAAGCAATATAGTAGAAATTATACCTACTTGATTGTGACTTGGAATAAATGCAATGAGACTTGATGGTATCGATATTAGCAAGATAGTAATTATTAATGCTATCCTCCTTCCATACCTGTCACCAACGTGACCAAATATGAATGCACCAAGTGGCCTTACAATTGCACCTAGCCCTACAATTCCAAATAATTGCAGTATGTTACTGTAGACATCTTTTGCAAAACAAAACTCTCTGCTGATTATGTTAATCAAATCAATAAAAAGCATGTAGTCATACCATATTGCGATTCTGCAGAGTATGGTTGATATCAACACCCTTGTTTGCACTAAATTCAATTCGTAAATGTTTGCTTATTCTATTCTGGCTGCTTTTTGGGATTTTACAACCTAAACATATGGAGTTGACTTTTTTATTATGGTGTGTGATAATTGCAATGAATATAGCTTATTTAGCAGCACTTATAGCAGCAGCTATAATAAAAATAGCAGCAGTAATACTTTGTGCTATAATGTGTATAAGCATTTTCTTTATATTATTTAAGGGAATTAAAGAACACTTAGATTCAAAAGGATTTCTATCTCTTCTGAAAACAGTAGGTGTAATTTCTATAATACTATCAATTATATCTCTCCCACTTATTATATTAAGCCTTACTACTCCGTCACCTCTGGTAGTAGGTATAGTAGGTGGTATCGTTGGTGCTATTTCCATAATACCATTAATAGTAGCTTACATTTTGCTTGTGGCTATATCGAATATCTTTATTACCAAGTCTTTATAAATTTGAGCTAATGTTACTGTCTTCATTTCTTCTTGGTTGTAATATTGCTGAAAGTTATCTATTTCCATAGGTATAACATATAATCTGATTTTATAAGATATTCTACCGGGATTAAAATATCGTTAACTTAGGCGTTATAAACAAAATTTACAGGAAAAATAAGATGATACTACTCAAAAAGGCAAACAAGACGGTATTTTTCTGGCATAAGTTAGCGTTCAGCTTTACCTTTCCTTGCAAGACATTTTAGAGCTATTATGTCTTACTTCTTGAAGATACAAGTTAGCGTTTTTAACCCGAATTCTGGATTGGAGATTAAAAAAAACAAGAATATCAATAGCTTATTGTTTTAGCATTTACGATAAAGCAGTAAGCATTTTAAGACTAGTTACTAATTTAGTAAAATTCAAGACTTTCAATAATTTACCTAAAATCTAATCCAGAATTCGGGTTAATAATAAAATCTTGTTTTTTGAAAATGAATTTGGTAAACTTTAAAGATGTATGTGACAATATGGTGATATATTGTTTTTAGTATTTAATAAAGTACGTACTTGATAATTTTTCTGAACGCTCTAATCAAGCTAAAATAGGTAAGCTAGATAAAATTATTCTTAGTTTAAAATTGGTATAAGGTATTAAGATGAAAAAAATTGAAATTTCAGAATTACTAAAAAGAATTTCAATCTGTTTACTATGCGTGGCAACTATTGTCTCTATCGCTTTTTTGTTTGCCTATATGCATACAATGTTGCTTAGTAAAGGGTATGAGTTAGCTGCACATTATGTTAGTGAAGCTATGCCTTGTGTGTTACTTGTCGTTCTCCTTTTTATTGTTTGGTTTGTATATGATCAAGTATTCAGCAAACTAAAGGAAGTAGAGCTGCCTATATCGATAGAATTAGCTAATTCAGATGATAAAAGAATAACATTTGCTGATGCTATAATTGATGACTCCTTAAAACAACGGTTGCAGATGATTTGCTGTGACCAAATGACAGAAGAAATGCGCAAGCTGTTTGGAAATAAAAGTATTAATTCACTAAGAGGTTACATATTATATGGCCCTCCTGGAAATGGTAAAACACTTATCGCTCGTGCAATTGCAGGTGAATCAAATATGAATTTCATAAGCATCTCAGGTCCTGAACTTATTGGAGTATATATTGGTCATGGTGCACATGCTGTACGCGAGCTTTTTAAAATAGCAAAAAAATATTCTCCTTGTATAGTCTTTATAGATGAAATAGATGCAGTTGCACAAAAAAGAAGTACCGCTAATAACTCAGCTTACCATTGTCGAGAGAGTTTAACACAGTTGTTAACTGAAATAGATGGATTTAAGAGCAGAAAAGATATAATAGTAATTGGTGCAACTAACCTTATCGGTGGTATAGATCCAGCACTTATTAGACCTGGACGTTTAGGTCAGAAGGTTTATGTCCCTAATCCAAACATAGAGGTGAGACAAAAGATATTGGCACTTTATATGCGAGGTACAAAAACTGATGAAAAGCTAAGCCTCCAAGACATTGCAGACAAGACTGAAGGCTATTCTGGGGCTGAGTTAGAGCAATTAGTGAATGAAGCAAAAATTAGCGCTGGTGCGCAAAGACGGCTTATAGTGAGTGAGGAAGATTTCAGTTACGCGCTTCACAGGTTAAGTCCAGAACAAGAAAGAGGTAGAATAAAGTTAGTTTCAAACGCGAAGACACAGATAGAAGAAACTTCTTTTATACGGTAAACATAAAAATTGAAATTATAGAAGTGTAGCTGAGCCAACCTTCGTTATTCTTATTATTACCCACAAATAAAGACATGGTATTGCATTTACTCAAATAATTTAATTTTATTAACCTGAAAGCTTATTGGATTAAAATTATTAAATTAAGAGTTATAATTTTAGCAACTAAAAGCTGTAAATTGCACCATATAAACAGTTATTTCAAGCAAAAGTTATACTGACCTTAGCCAGAAAAAGTGGTGGAAAAGTTAGGAATGTTTTTTACAAAAAAAGACAGTATCAATAAAAAGGATTTTATTCTATTTGAAATATAAAATTATCATGTATTTTTCTGTTATTCCCAAGTGAATTATTATTAACTTAGCAGTATATATTATTAAAAACACAAGCAATACAATCATTTTTAGCAACCAAAACCAGCAAGCGTGAGAAGATTTTTTTTTGGAATGAGTTGGTCATGATGTTTGTAAAACTTAATTTGTACACTTTACTTACCCCCAGTAATTCTGATATAGTTACTTTAGTTAAAGTCTATAAAAGTTTATAAATGGCAACCTTAAGTGTAAGAGAAGCTTTATGCACAGCAATTAGAGAAGAAATGCAAAACGACTCTGATGTGCTTATCATGGGTGAAGAAGTTGCAGAGTATGATGGTGCTTATAAAGTAACGAAAGGATTACTGAAAGAGTTTGGAGAAAACAGAGTAGTTGATACGCCTATTACCGAACATGGATTTGCTGGCCTTGCTGTTGGAGCGGCATTTGCTGGATTAAAGCCAATAGTCGAGTTTATGACTTTTAATTTTTCTATGCAAGCTATTGACCAAATTGTGAATTCCGCAGCAAAAACAAATTATATGTCAGGCGGACAACTTGGATGCCCTATAGTATTTCGTGGACCAAATGGCGCTGCAGCAAGAGTTGCTGCACAACATTCTCAATGCTTTGCAGCTTGGTATTCGCATATACCGGGGTTAAAAGTAATAGCACCCTATTTTGCCTCAGATTGCAGAGGTCTGCTTAAAGCTGCAATTCGTGACCCTAATCCGGTAATATTTCTAGAAAACGAAATAGCTTATGGACATGAGCATGAAGTTTCTGACTCTGAGCTATCAAACAAAGATTATCTACTTGAGATAGGCAAAGCTGCTGTTATACGGGAAGGAAAGGATGTAACTATCACTGCTTTTTCATTAAAATTAATGGATGCCTTAAATGCAGCAGATTTACTTTCGAGTAAAGGTATAGAAGCTGAAGTTATTGACCTCAGAACCTTAAGACCACTTGACACTCAAACTGTTATTAACTCTATTCAGAAGACTAATAGGTTAGTTAGTGTAGAAGAAGGATGGCCATTTGCAGGAATAGGAGCAGAGCTGTCAGCCGTTGTTATAGAACAAGGATTTGACTACCTTGATGCTCCAGTTGTACGTGTAACTGGCAAGGACATCCCCTTACCTTACGCTGCAAATCTAGAAAAAAAAGCATTACCGCAAGTGGAAGATATAGTTGAAGCCGTGCATCAGGTCTGTTTTAGAAAAAAATAGTTCTTTTTTGTGTCTCCTGTTCCGCATTGGTCCATCAAAGAAGTATTTCCAGTGCCGCCTATACCACCCATTACTTTTATGACGATAGTTTTAGCACCGAAAAATACAGCACAAAATATACCGAGTGCAAAAAGAGCTGGCCATGGCATTCTACCAAATATCGCGAGCAAAGCTGCACCTATTAT
>NZ_CP011148.1:457727-458096 GCF_001758565.1 Wolbachia endosymbiont of Drosophila incompta
TTGAGCAGTTGTATCAGTATTAGTGTCAGCGGCAGCACTCCCAACATGAGAAAAAGAAATAAATAATACTATAAAAAGAATATTAAAAACTTTCCTAGGGTTCATCTCTATACCTTAAATTTAGATATTGCAATTATACCTAAAATACTATAATTTTTAGTAAAACTAGCATAAAGATTGAATAACAAACGGTGCCACAAAAGTAGTTGACACACAACTGCACAAATATTGTAATATAGACATAGTAAACGATATTATTCCAGTGCTTGACGTTGGAATCCAGACTTTAATTGTTATATTTATAAATAAGTCTGGAACGTTCATCTCAAATGCAGTATTTTTGTTGAAATAGCTCAACTGGATCCCAGT
>NZ_CP011148.1:458104-458688 GCF_001758565.1 Wolbachia endosymbiont of Drosophila incompta
ACTTTCAAGTATGGCGTTTTTTTATTCTAAACGCTTAATAACCGCGATTTAGCTGCTTTTTAATGCAACTAACCTTTAGTCATAAATGTTTAAGAAATTTACTAAACAGAAAAAAAGGCAAAAGAAACCCTAGGGTAGCTAGTTATTCACTATCCATTTTTTAAGTTGGCGTTTTTTTATGTTTTAAACGCTTTATAAGCGCGTTTCAGCTTATGTAGGTAGAAGTTTGATAAAGACATAAGGTGCACATAGTGCAAAAAATTAAACATGAGACGCCAGATACGTGAGTTTTTTTGTCATTTAATCTGTACAGAGAAGATAAATAAATAGCTTCAGTTTCATGATAAGGGGGCTGGCGGAGTTTGTCAAGTAAGTTTTTTCGTTTCTAACGGTTGTTGCCAAAAACTATACAAGAAGTCTTTTAAGATCAATCACTTATCTTCAAGGCTTGAATAAAAGCATTCTGTGGAATATTTACGTTCCCTATAGAATGTAACCTTTTTTTACCCTTCTTTTGCTTTTCAAGTAGTTTCATTCTTCGCGTTACATCTCCACCATAGAGTTTAGCTGTTACATCTTTTCTG
>NZ_CP011148.1:458696-458813 GCF_001758565.1 Wolbachia endosymbiont of Drosophila incompta
AATCGTTTCTCTGGCAATAATTTTTCCGCCCACTGCCGCTTGAATCGCGATTTTATATTGCTGACGTGGTATTAAATCCTTCAAGCGTGCACATATTTCACGCCCCCTTTTTTCTGC
>NZ_CP011148.1:458884-459102 GCF_001758565.1 Wolbachia endosymbiont of Drosophila incompta
TTTGGCTTACCAGATAGCTGGAAATTTCCCAATCCAAACTTGCATATCCTTTGGAAATTGATTTTAATCGATCATAAAAGTCAAAAACAACTTCAGACAGTGGTAATTTATATCTTAACAATGCTGTTGTTGTGTTACCAATGTAAGATAAATCCTCCTGTTCTCCCCTCCTTTCTTCACATAGAGATAGAATATCACCTAAGTATTGATCAGGAACC
>NZ_CP011148.1:459123-459897 GCF_001758565.1 Wolbachia endosymbiont of Drosophila incompta
GGTTCTTCCACAATTTCAATTTTCGTTGGATCTGGCATATCACTTGGGTTATGAATATTCAAAACTTCACCACTTCGTGTTGTAACCCTATATATAACACTCGGTGCAGTTGCTGTTAGATCTAAATCAAACTCTCTCTCGAGTCTTTCTTGAATAACTTCAAGATGCAACATTCCCAAAAAACCACAACGAAATCCATAGCCTAGTGCATTTGAAGTTTCAGCTTCGAAGGTAAAACTTGCATCATTTAAATGTAACTTCTCTAGAGCTTCCCTTAGATATTTAAAATCATCCGTTTTGTGAGGGAAAATGCTACAAAATACCACAGGATGCACTTCTTTAAATCCAGGAAGTGCTTCACTACAAGGTCTCTTTTCCTCAGTGATAGTGTCTCCTACCTTGCAGTCTGCTACTTCCTTCATTGAAGCAGTTATAAAACCAACTTCACCCGCTGAAAGTTCACCCGTCATCACTTTTTTAGGGGTGAAAATACCGATATTATCTATCTGATATGTAGCATTATTAGACATCATAACAATTCTCATGCCTTTTTTTAGCACTCCATTTTTAACTCGCACTAAAATTACTACTCCTAAGTAAGTGTCATACCAACTATCAACCAAAATTGCTTGCAGTGGAGCATTTACATCACCTTGAGGAGCTGGAAGTTTTGCTACTATTGCTTCCAGTACATCTTTTATTCCAAGTCCAGTTTTTGCTGATATTAAAACTGACTCACTTGCGTCAATGCCAATTACTTCCTCAACCTGGAGT
>NZ_CP011148.1:459944-476436 GCF_001758565.1 Wolbachia endosymbiont of Drosophila incompta
AACTATTATTTCATGGTTGTTGTCAATAGCTTTATATACATTTGCAAGGGTTTGTGCTTCAACGCCCTGGCTACTATCTACCACTAAAAGTGAACCTTCACATGCGGCTAAGCTTCGGCTTACCTCGTAAGAAAAGTCAACGTGACCTGGGGTGTCCATGAGATTTAGGCAATATTGATTACCGTCGTTTGCCGTATAATTGAGTTTTACCGTCTGTGCCTTAATTGTAATCCCACGTTCGCGTTCTATATCCATTGAATCGAGTATTTGATTGATCATTTCTCTTGCTTCAAGGCCGTTACATTCCTCTATTAAACGGTCAGCAAGCGTTGACTTACCGTGGTCTATATGCGCTATTATTGCAAAATTTCTTATGTTGTTCATTTATGGCTATTTTACTTAAGTAGAACCATTTTACATTTTAAGTGTTGTGAGGGCAATCCTTTATTAAGAGACTATTTACTCCTTCAACATAGACGACACTTTTTTCGAGCAGGAAATCACTTTATTAACCATATAGTTTTCATGATTATTATCTATTTTAGGCAACTCATACAGATAATTTACCATCATTCCAGCCGACTGACTAATACCTTTTTCAGAAGTATCCGCCATCCAGTTTAATTGTTTTATCGATGCACCATTGCTTAAATGAAAATGCGCCACCGGATCATAAGCATTCCCATTACTATTATTCACTTTTAGTAAATAATATGCACATAGTTTAAGCATGCATTGTTTAGTTTCATTTATACATTCAACGTTAATTTTTAATTGCTCTGCACTTTCTAAAATTTCTGCACTAGATTGTTTTATATTTAGTTTGCCCAATAAAGTGACATCTTGGTTTAGATTGTTTTTTAGCCATTTCGTAAAGCCAGGTATTGGAGAAAGAGTTGCATATGTTTTTATACTTTTAAACTCCTGTGATAGCTTTTCTACAACCCTTTTGATCAAAAAATTACCAAGGCTGATTCCAGATAACCCTGCTTGAGTGTTTGATATTGAATAGAATATAGCAGTGCTTGCATTACTCGGATCATTTGAAGGTACTGACTCATCTAAAAGGTGTTGAATACTATCTGCAATCTTATCCACCAATGCAACCTCTACAAAAATTAGAGGTTCGTTTGGTATCTTGTAATGAAAAAAAGCAAAACAGAGACCCAGCCTGTTTTTTAAGTCATCCCAAGAGGAAATTTTATGCACAGCTTCATATTTTATAAGTTTTTCTAGCAATGATGCAGGTGAATCCCAGGTGATTTGACGAAGATCAAGTAGATCAACATCAACCCAAGTATAGAGTATATTTTTTAATTCGCTTTCTAGTGGATTCAAGCTTCTATATTGGTTCTTTAGCTTAAGCACGTCAGAACGCATATCAACAATAAACTTAAGGCCTTCTGGTAAAGAAATAAATTGCTTCAATATTTTAGAACGCGGTGATTCAAGAATTTTTATTAAATCCTGTTCAAATTTATAGTTTAACTCGGGATCTTGGTTTTTCTTATACTCTCTAATTTTCTCATCTATTTCCGCTTTATTCGGATTAAATTTTTCTGCCAGGGTTTGTAGAAATTTTATTTTACCTTTCTCTGATAAGCTTAAGTACAAGTCACCAAGAGATACAGCGTTTTTACGTGCTGAAACCTCCCCTCCCTTTGGATTTAAGCACTCGTTCATCTTCAAGACTAAACTATCGATATCGCGACTGTTGCTTAAATCAGGACTGATGTTACCAATCCACGATCTTACAGCATCTGCCACTCCACCTAGTATTTTAAAAAAGCTTCTTACCGCCTTTTTGTCTTCAACTTTCACTATATCAGTTTTTACCAATGATTCTTTTGTCATAGATTCCCTTTATTATACATAGCTAATGCAAGTCAGGGTCATACCGCTGCGATATCTCTAGATCCCGCTAACAAGTAGCGGGATGACGAATTTGTCGTTTGTCAAATCGTCGGTAAACCCAAGTTATTTTAGCTACATATAGCTTAAGTTAAAGGAAAATTTTAGCTACATAGCAGGCACTATTACTAGATTATTAATAATTCAGTAATACAATAGACTTCTTGCACTACCTCCCAAGCCACAACTGTCATTCAGTAGAAACGAAAAAACTTGCTTGACAAACTCCGCCAGCTCCCCTATCATGAAACTGAAGCTATTGTATTTGCTTTCGCCAATCTGCAGATTAAAAGGTAAGGATTACTTAATGTATCGGCGTCTTATGTTCAATTTTTTTGCAGTATATAGATACTGTATGTCTTTACAAAACTTCATCTACATCTAGATTTTTATCTAAATAAGCTGAACGCGCTTATAAAGCGTTACAAGACATCAAAAAATGCCAATACTCGACAGAGATAGTAAAAGACTAGCTAACTCGGGGATTCTTTGTCTTTTTTTCTGCTTAGTAAATTTCTTAAACGTTTGCAGTGTAAGTTAGTTGCAATTAAAAGCGGCTGAATCTCGCTTGTCAAGCGTTTAAAACATAAAAAACGCCAATATTTTAAAGCGGATAATAACCTCAGGGCTTCTTTTGCCTTTTTTTTCGTTTGGTAAATTTCTTAATGTTTATAGCTAAACGACAATCGTCATCCCGCTACGTGTTAGCGGGATCTATGTTAAGGTATAGTAGGGGATCTATGTTAAGAGATACCGCGAATGAATCGCGGTATGACGGTGTAATGATGGTTAAGTAATTCGTCATCCCGCTGCTTGTTAGCGGCTAAGAGATACCGCGGCGGTATGACGTAGGACTGCTGTCATTCAAGTAGCTGAAACTGGAATGACACGTCATAAAGGAACCAGTGTCAGCTACTTGGATGATACCTTTTTTCTACTTAGTTTGGGTTATGCAAGAAGTCTATTTACTTCTTAACTTGACGCACATGATGTCTTGCAGCATCATCTACTGTCTCTAAATAAATCATTGCTAGACATATACCACTGTGTACTTCTACGGATACCTTATTGCCTAAACTTCGATTAAAGCGGGAATTTTTTCCCGGAAAAGCAAGATTACTAAGGTGCAGTTCCCATTTTAATCCTTTAGTTGATATTTGAGCTCTCGGTATACCAAGTAAAGATATTTTAGTATTTTTTGGCAAAGAAAAAAAATGGGTAATACCTTTTTGTAAAGTGTAACCTACCATGGGAGGTGAAGGTGTGTAAAAGATACTGCCCGTACTTAGAAAAATGTTAATATTCTGTAGTATGTGATCAATTGCTCCTCCAGTAATACCCGTTACTATTGATGGCAATAACTTTACTGTTTTTAAGTGAGCCATTGCTTTAGAAAAGTCGCAATAATCTTGATCAGGTAGATATATCGTATTCAAATTAGCACGTAAATCCAGATTTACGCTATCCAAATCTCCTACTACAAGATCAGGTTTTACGCCAATTGATAGAAGCTTGTTTGCTCCTCCATCTACAGCAATAATAGGTATATCTCGTTTAAAAAACGATGAGCTCGGTATTTTTCCATTTAGCACTACAATAGAACGATATTGTTGTTGTGTACTGCAGTGCAGCACATGATCATGGTGCAGGTTTTGCATCGTAGTAACATTTTTGAATAATTGATATTATGCTAATCACTAATCCAGTAATATTGCTAAGCACCACAAAAATTGAGCTCTGGTAAAGACCATAGCCAATCCAAGACAATGAACAAATAAGATAGTTTACTAACATTAACATCGATACATCACGAGTAACTTTAGTGATATATGCTTTATATACTTGAGGTGATAATCCAATTAGAGATGCAATTAACGCAATGAAGCCGAAGCATTCTTCAATATTTATATACATACATTTTCCTACGCTTGCTTTAACAATATCAGGTTCAAAGGGTTGTACTTTATGTACTCTCAGCTTTTCTAGAGCACCCCTAATGCGTGTAATTTATAACATCATTTAGTCTATTAATCAAGAAATTAATAGTGACTTGCATTTATGAAACCCAATCGGCTTCTATGCTAATTATTATCTAAACTAATCGTCGGTTGTGCATCTTGCTCAGAGATTAGGGCAACCAACAAATTATTTATCAATTGAACCTTTTGCTTGCCATCTAATTGTAAGCTTTTGTTTTTTTCAAAATGAGCTATTACTTCCTCGACAATTCCTATTGCATTTTGCACTATATGCCTTCTTGCCGAAGTGATAGCATGTGCTTGTTGACGCCTTAACATTGCTTGTGCAATCTCGGACGAATACGCCAAATGCGATATTCTTGCTTCTGTAATCTCAATTCCTGCAATATCTAATCTTTGTTGTAACATTGACCGCAATTCATCTGAAATTTTATCAGAATTTTTACGTAAAGATTCCTCATTGCTCTCGCTGTCATACGGATAATTGCTCGCCAATTCTCTAATTACCGAGTCACTTTGTACAAAAACAAATTCGTGATAGTTGTTAACATTATAATACGCCTTTGCAGGACTGCTCACTCTCCAAACAATTACTGCAGAAATCTCTATTGGACTTCCATTTGCATCATTAACTTTTATTTTTTCTGTGTTAATATTCTGAAATTTTAGGAAAACTATATATTTGCTTGAAAAGGGAAGCGTTACACATATTCCAGACTTAAAATAAGTTCCAATATAATGACCAAAAAATTCTATCACTCTTGCTTCATTAGGGTCATTAATAAAAAATCCTTGAAGAAAAGTCAAAATTGAAACGGCAGCAACTCCAAGTGCAATTGTGCTGTCATATGCCAAAAAAAGCAGCGATAAAATTAATCCTAGCGCTATTAGTACAGGAAAAGCCCGAATTTGACTCAAATTTCTATCGTTTATCGTATTCTTATCCATATTGTCTTTAAACTTCTTTTTCACTTGAACTCTCTCTGTTGATCGTTTTATTTATCTTATTTACAAATAGTTTAAACTCTCTTAATTCATGATCAGGCAATTTTACTTCAGTTTTATGTGCTATCGTAAGCGGATCGATGTGTTTGCCGTTATATATAACTTCGTAATGTAAATGAGGGCCTGTTGCAACACCAGTGCTACCAACATAGGCGATGACCTGCCCCTGCTTTACTTTAGAGCCTAACTTTATATCGCCACTAAATCTACTTATATGCGCGTAACAGGTTGAATATTCATTTTTGTGTTTTATTTTGATGTAATTTCCATAGCCACCATTCTTTCCTATACATTCTATCACACCCTCTGCAGCAGCGTATATGGGAGTGCCAAGTTTAGCTGCATAATCCACTCCTTTGTGAAAAGCAATTTTACCGCGAACAGGATGCTTTCTATTGCCAAATTTTGAGGATATGCGATAATCTCCATTTAAAGGATTTGCAAAAATTTCGCCATTTTTTAAGCTTATTCCTTCTTTATTAAAATACCTTTCTTTGCCGTCTTGCGATTTATAATGATATAAACTAATAGCTTTCTTGTTTATTATCAGTGAAGCATATAAAATTTTTTCTTCAGTCTTCTGATTATTAGGCAATCTCTCAAAAAGAACCTCCAATTTACTCTTCGGCACAATGTCTTTTTTAAAATCAACACCGAAATCTTTATATATGTTGATCAATTTCACCACTGTATTTGGCGCCAACCCTTCCGTGGCAAAAAAGGAAGATTTTATGGTACTGGATATGAATAACAACTTTCTATCACTTTCTGTCGTCAAAGTAGCTTTTTTTTTTCTGATTCCATGCTGGAATGGCTGTGCAAGATCTGTTGATGTTTCAGCGGTATATAACGGTAAGATAAAGAGCAGCATAAATACAATCAGCTTCATCATTTAAACAGCATCAACATACTGTACATCATCATTATCNNNNTGTACATCATCATTATCTTCTAATTCTTCAACCAATGCAGATAATTTATCAATCAACTCTTTATCGCTAATTTCAATCAGATCTTTTGGCTGCCATGAAAGACGAGCAAGTTCTGGTTCTCCGAATTTTGCATAAAAGGCATCGCGTACTTTACCAAAATCTTTTATTTCACAAGTTATAACGTGTAATCCTTCTTTGTCATTTTCCTCAACATTCAATACTTCTAATTCGATTCCATGACTGAATAAATCATCAAAATTCACACCCTCTGCTTTATAGACGATTAAGCCTACATGATCGAAAAGGTAACTAACACTTCCTGTTTCTCCCAAGTTTCCACCCTTGCGAGAAAATATATAACGTACCTCAGAAGCAGTTCGGTTGCGATTATTAGTCAAAACATGGACAATGAGTGCAGTGCCAGAAGGCCCATGACCTTCATATTGGATTTCCTCGTAATTTTCTCCAGCAACGTTACCAGTTGCATTTTTTATTGCTGTTTCTATTTTATCTTTTGGTAGATTTTCCTTGCGTGCAGCAAATATAGCAGAGCGAAGGTGCGGGTTGAGTTCGGGATCGGGCAGCCCTTGCTTTGCAGCAACTGTTATTTCTCTGATCAGCTTCGTAAATTTTTGAGAGCGCTTTGCATCCTGAGCGCCTTTCCGATGTTTTATATTTGAAAATTGTGAATGACCAGCCATATTCAAATAGTTCAAAACCTAATTATATATCAAAGCATAGAAAAAGCTAAAGCAAATTTTCAAGCCTCTGGCTTGGCATCTTGCAGGTTTTCTGCTAATAACATACTTTCATACTGCTCAGCTTCTAAGTCAAGGCCAAGAGCTGAATGGGCTGCTATTAAATGGTTAATAGACTTAGAAAAATATTTAGAATCCTTATAGCTTGCCATATTCTGGAAACGCTTAATTGCTGCTAAATATTCACCACGCCTCAGGTAAAATTTACCGATAGAATACTCTTTTGTTGATATATGTTCTGTGATTAATTTTGCTCTTTCCTTTATCTCGTCTACATATTCGCTGCCTGGAAAGAGATTAATGTACTCAGTGGCTAGCTCTAAAGTTTTATATGCAGTTTGCTGTCCAAGTTGCACTTTATTAATTTGCATGTAATAAGATAATACTCTTAAGTAGTATATATATGGTAAATCTTCACCATTTGAATAAACATATATATAATCAGCCATATCACTTGCAGCACTGCTATAGTTACCCATATTATAGTGAGAGACCCCAGATAATAATTTTGCTTTCATTGCCCAATAAGAAAAAGGATACAAATCCTCTATCTTATGAAATGCCCTAATAGCTTGTTTATATTTTTTCTGGTCAAAAAGTTCAACTGCTCCTTCATATAGTTCAGTTTCAGTTTTTTCAAGATCATCCGCATACGATTGTGTAAAGGAGCAAATTAGGAAAATAAAGCACGTGATTAAAGTCTTATACATAAGATTTTTTTCGATCAAAATAAAGTATAGACCTAAATATTACTTAAATAAATAAATTTCTTAGGCAATAGCCGGTCCTTCTTCTTTATAACTACGGTCAGAACTACCTGCATTTCTTGATTCACCTCGTCCTTCCACTTTTGGATCTTTCAGCGTCTTACTGTAGGAATGTATAGTTAAGACCTGTACAGCCATAAAAATTGCAATACCCCTACCAAGCCTAAAGTAGGTCCAACAGCAGGATTTAAGGACGATGCTAATGCTATTAACATTATCCTTCTTATTAAAAATACAGAAGAACCAGCAAGCGCCAATCCGGCTACAGATATATTGCTAGTTTTCTTGCTAGATTTCTCATCAAGATCAGACTTTTCTGTTTCCTTTTTCTTATTTTTTTCATGCTTATCAATATAAGAAACAAGAGTTGCAAGAAAAGCAATTGCATTGGCAAGAAATAAAATTGCATCCTCTGCTGCTTCAAGTGAAGATGTTTCACCCATTATCATACCTACAATAACCAGTGCAGTTGTTATAGCCTCAATATAGATCAAACACTGACCTATATCAGAAATATTGTGCTCTTTTTCCTTTACTTCCTCTCCATTTTCAATAATCTCCAACTCTCGTTCTTTTTGTGCTATCTTCCTATTATTGTAAATTAAATATAGCGTACAAATAAGAGATAAGACTGTAAAAGGTAATATAGTGTGGCTTAGCGCGCCACTTATCACGCCAAGTAATACCTGATCGCTATATGTTTTTTCCAGTTCAATCGCCATCAGCAATGTAAATGGGACCATTGTTGCCAATGATGCACATTTTCTATATAGCTCTCTTTTTTTTAGTGCTAATAGTTCTTGTTCTAGCCTTTCTCTTTTGACTTCTTTATCAACTGTTGGCCAAAAATCCCAAAAAAACTCTTCTAATGGTTCAAAATCTCTTTTTTTCTTATTCTTTCCTGGAACCTTTTTAGTAGAAGAAAATTTGCCACTAGGTATTTTCATAATATTAACCTAATTAGTAGTAAGTTAATACAATTATACACCTTTTTGCTTTCTGAGTCAATATCACTAAGATATTAACTACTCTTGTCTATTAACTATTTCCTAGGAGATTTAATCAATCTATTTGATGCCGGCTAGGATATAATTATAGCCTGACCACATAGTTATAATAGCTGCAACCCATAAACAAATCGCACCTGTATATTGAATCATATAATAATCGTTCATTATTAGCGCTACTACAGCAACCATCTGCAAAAATGTTTTAATTTTTCCAGCTTTGCTTACAGGTAGACTAACATTTGTAGCTATCAGAAACTCCCGTAAACCCGAGACTAATATCTCCCGACAGATGATGATAATCGATGGTACTATTGTAAAATCATTTATCTTATGCTTATAAACTAGCATAATTATCGTTGAAACCACTATTAATTTGTCAGCAATTGGATCAAATAGCTTGCCAAACTTTGATTGGACTTTCCACGCACGCGCCAGGTAACCATCAAAAAAATCCGTAATGCACGCAAACACAAAGATTGATATTGTTATCAGGCCTGCATATTTATTTTCTATATAAAAACTTAATATTATTGCTGGTATTGCAAGTGCACGAGAAATTGTAAGCAAATTAGGCACGTTTTTTTTAAGCATGTAATATCATCTTACGTAATAGGTAAACTTATACAGAAGTACAACAGAGTTCACAAGTTAATAGTTTACAATTGAACATTTATAAAAACTCCATATACTTAAAAAATACAAGCTTAAAATATAAGGATGTAATGATGAACGATGATTTAGATAGTACCACAAAACAAGAAGCGCTTAAGTATCACAGCAGAGGTGGTAACCCTGGTAAAATTTCAATCATGCCAACAAAACCTTTATCTACCCAGTATGATTTGTCACTTGCTTATTCCCCTGGTGTTGCAGCTCCGTGCCTTGAAATAGCTAAAAATCCTGAGGTTATTTATGATTATACAGCAAAAAGCAACTGTGTTGCTGTCATTTCAAATGGCACTGCAGTGCTTGGACTTGGTAATATCGGTCCTCTTGCTGCAAAACCTGTCATGGAAGGCAAAGCTGTTTTATTTAAGCGTTTTGCTGATATTGATGCAGTTGATATAGAAGTTGGTACAGAAAATATAGAAGATTTCATCAATGCAGTAAGGTATCTTGGGCCAAGTTGGGGGGGGATAAATTTAGAAGATATAAGATCTCCCGATTGTTTTATAATAGAGAAACGCCTGAATGAACTGATGGATATTCCAGTGTTCCATGATGACCAGCATGGAACTGCGGTGGTTGTTGCAGCTGGCATAGAAAATGCTCTTGATATTGTTGAAAAGAAATTAGAGGACGTTAAGATCATTATGAATGGTGCTGGAGCAGCCGGTATTGCATGTTTAGAAATACTAAAGTCCATGGGCGCTAAAAATATAGTGCTGTGTGATAAGCAAGGAGTAATATACAAAGGTAGAAACGAGGATATGAATGAGTGGAAGGAAAAGTATGCAATTGATACTTCCGAACGTTCTCTACTTGATACAATAAAAGGCGCTGATGTATTCATCGGACTATCTGCAAAAGATGTGTTAAATGAAGAGATGTTAAAGATTATGGGCAAAGACCCGATTATTTTTGCTCTTGCCAATCCCGATCCAGAAGTAAGGCCTGAGTTTGCAAAATCTGTGAGGCCAGATGCAATAATTGCAACTGGTAGGTCAGATTACAACAACCAAGTCAACAACGTAATGGGTTTTCCTTATATATTTAGAGGGGCACTTGATGTACATGCAACAACAATAAATGATGAAATGAAAATTGCAGCTGCAGATGCAATAGCAAAGCTTGCCCGTGAGCCAGTACCAGGTGAGATATCTGCAGTCTATGGCGGTCGTAAAATGGGCTATGGACGTGAATATATAATACCTACTCCATTTGACCCAAGATTAATTTCTATAGTAGCTCCTGCTGTTGCAAAAGCCGCAGTTGATTCAGGTGTTGCAAGAAAGGCAATACAAGATTGGAGTAAATATGAAAATCAATTAAAATCTCGTCTTTCTAATGTTCTCAGCACGCTGAATTTACTATCTTCACATATGTAATTTATTGGATAAAGTTAAAAGTAATAAACCAACCCAAACTCTAAGCCATATATGCCAAACCTATTGGTAATGGTTGCAGTTGTTGATTCAACACGTGCAGTTTCATCAACTTTACTTCCTCCACCGGCAGGAATATATCCTTCACCAGCTAGTATCTTTATTCCTGGTACAATATCTTTAAATTGGTTATCAAGGATACCAAAATAGCGTAAACCAGCAAATGCTTGAGTTTGTGCTGTAAGTTGGTGATTGATACCAAGTTTTGCTTGGTAAGCCAAGGCATATCTGGTTTTTCCTAGAAATTTAACCCTAGTTACACCTGCACCAATACCAACATATGGGGTGAATGGCATTTTTGCTATATTAAAATCACGATATACATTGACCATTCCAGCTAAGTTATTAAAACCTTCATTTTTCATCTTAAATGCAGCTCTGAACTCTGCTTCAACACTACAATTTTCTTGAATGTGAATATCAACCTTTCCACTTCTCCAAGGTGAATTACATTCCGCTCCAGTAGACGCATCATTGTGACGACGAAGTTCAATATATCTTGCTTTTTTCTTATCTGAATAATCTTCATCATATAAGTTAGTCTGAGAATATAAGCCTTCAAACTCAACTCTCATATTTTTGAATAAATACCCTATTGCAGCACTACCGGCAAACCCTGGAACATATTTAGGACTGTATCCAGCTTCAATTCGCTCCTTCTTATTAAAACTAAAAACCCCCTCTGTTATATTGTCACCTGCATCTTCTTTTCCTTCTAGAGAACCTATTGCATTGAAGAATGCTCCAAAATAGTTAGCTTTGATGTAAACATTCTCTAAGTTATTTATTTTATCATCGTAAGATAAGCACCTAAATGAAAAAGTTAGCAAAACCAATAGATATGTGAATTTAAATCTTTCGCCCACCACAAAGCCTCCCTGCATAATTTGTCATTCCATTATTATAGTATGCTTCTATTTTTTATGATAGCAACTTTTTATTGCGCTCAATCGTTTTAGATTTATAATGAAAGTATTGTAATTTAAAGCAAATCAATGACTATTGCAATTCACGAATTAGAGAGGATCATCAAACAATCGTTCCCCGACGCTGATATAAAGATTCATGATCTTGCTGGAGATGATGACCATTATCATTTAAAAATAAACTCCAAGTGTTTTCTTGGAAAGACAAAAATAGAACAGCATAAAATGGTATATAAAGCTCTGGAAGGTCAGTCTATACACGCCTTGCAACTGGAAACTAATACTTAAAAATAAGGTGAATTTATGAGCAATTTTGAACAAATAAAAAAAGATATAACAGAAAATGATGTGGTATTGTATATGAAAGGCACTTCTGATTTTCCTCAATGCGGATTCTCTGGACTCGTCGTGTCAATCCTAAAAAAATTGAACGTGAAGTTTAAGTATATTAACGTGTTGGAGAATGATGAAATACGTGAATCTATAAAAAAGTTTTCTGATTGGCCAACAATTCCACAATTATATATAAAGGAAGAGTTTATTGGTGGTTGCGACATCACTCGCGAGATGTACGAAAAAGGCGAACTGCAAAGTTTATTGAAGGAAAAAAAAATTATTGCGGAATAAGTACCAAGAAACCAGTGCCCAGACGCTGGATAACGTAGTATAGCTATGAAAAAGGATCTTATGTCTTAAACCGTATCCGTTCAGGGGAGCGGCAAAATAAGGTAGACAAAGCAAGATAATAATGTTGATGTTAACACTATTGTCAAGTTTACTGGCCTTTCTATTAGTGAGATTGAAGAATTAAGTGTGAGCGGTTACAAATAATTTACCATTTCTTCTGGTTTCACTATCCTTTCAAACTCTTCCTCAGTGAGCAGTTGAAGTTTTGCTGCTGCTTCTTTTAGAGTGATATTTTCTTTATAAGCAAGCTTCGCTATTTTTGCTGCATTGTCGTACCCTATATGCGTATTTAATATAGTGACCAACATCAACGACTGATTCAGTAAATCTTTTATCCTCTCTTCATTTGCTTTAATACCAACTACACATTTTTCTGTAAAATTTAAACTTGCGTCAGCTAAAAGTCTTATAGACTGCAAAACATTGTAAATTATCACTGGCTTAAACACATTCAATTCAAAATGACCGTTTGAACCACTAATGGTTACAGCAACATGATTTCCCATAACTTGAGTGCATACCATAGTCACCGCTTCACACTGAGTTGGATTCACTTTACCTGGCATAATTGAAGAACCAGGCTCATTTTCCGGTAACATTATTTCCCCAATTCCGCATCTTGGACCAGAACCAAGCAACCTTATATCATTTGCAATTTTCATTAAACTGACTGCTACTGTATTGAGTGTTCCACTGAGCTCAACTAAAGCATCATTTGCTGCTAGCGCTTCAAATTTATTGCCTGCTGAAGTAAATGGAAGGTTAGTAATTCCTGCAACTTGCTTTGCAAAATCTTCAGCAAAACCCTTTTTAGTATTGAGTCCCGTGCCAACCGCAGTGCCACCTTGTGCAAGCTCGTATATACCACTTAAAGTTGATTTTACTCTCTCTATCCCCTTTTTAATCTGGGCTGCATAGCCAGAAAACTCCTGTCCTAGTGTTAGGGGCGTTGCATCTTGCAGATGAGTACGTCCTACTTTTATTATATCTTTAAATTCCTGAACCTTATTATCCAGCACCTTATGCAATTTTTCAAGATTTGGAATAAGCAAGCAGTTTATTTGCTCTGCTGCTGCTATATGCATTGCTGTTGGAAAGGTGTCATTTGACGACTGACCATAATTCACATGATCATTTGGATGTATTGGAGATTTACTACCCAAATTACCACCTAAAATCTCTATTGCACGATTGCTGATCACTTCATTCATATTCATATTAGTCTGCGTTCCGGATCCGGTTTGCCAAACAACAAGCGGAAATTCATTATTAAATTTGCCATCTATTACTTCCCTCGCGGCTGTGCAAATTGCGTCCCCTACCCTATCATCTATAACACCATGTTTCATATTAACACGCGCTGCTGCAAGTTTTACTATTGCTAATGCTTTAATCAGAGGCTCTGGCATTTTTTCTGTGCCAATCTTAAAATTTTCTAAAGAACGCTGAGTCTGTGCTCCCCAGTAATGTTCACTTGGTACTTTTACTTCCCCTAAGCTGTCTGATTCTATTCTCGTCTTTCTATCCATATTTTCCTCCTGGTGTTATGCAAACTGGTTCACTACATAATTTTTTCATGCCTACTTCTTTGTTAATTAAATCATACTAGATCCAAGTAGTCAAGTGTACGAACATTGCAATTTTCAGTTAACTTGCATGGTAGATGCAAGTAGCTGACACTGATTCACTTTATGATGGTGTCATTCCAGTCTGGAATCCAGCCTTTTCATAATCATCAAAACGTTGTATTTTAACATAAAACGGCTACTTTTATGCTTACCAACTTAATAAAATTCCTGGATCCCAGTGTCTGGGCACTGGGATGACACCCTTCTGGTGGACTCAAATCACGATGTTTGCACAGCTGTACGCTTAGTTCTGGTTGCACGCTACCATTCTTGTACATCCATAAATAGAAAATTTACGCTTTAAAAGGATCATATACATCGATTTCCTTAGAATTACTCTTTTTCAATTTTTCACTTAATAATCTTAAAATAGGCTGTAAATCACCATTAATTGATAAGCACAGCACTTCTTTATTGAGATAATTAGCTAGGTGATTCTTCTTTTCCAGAATTTCTGCTTCCCTCAATAAGTCGCATTTGTTTAATACTACAATCTCTTCTTTTTCAACAAGATCACTATTGTAAAGTTCCAATTCATTATGGATACAACTATAAGCCGAAACAACGTCATCGTGAGTTACATCGATTAAATGAAGTAAAATTTGACACCTTTCTATGTGCTTTAAAAATTTATGCCCGAGCCCAACTCCAAGGTGAGCATCAGTAATTATTCCAGGAATATCTGCTATTACAACTTCGCTATCATCCACTTTTACCGTGCCTAAATGAGGTCTTACGGTGGTAAATGGATAATCGCCTACTTTTGTATCGGAATTTGAGCAGCGAGTCAAAAATTTTGATTTACCTGCGTTTGGCATGCCAATAATTCCAACATCTGATAAAACTTTTAGTTTTAATAATACATGTTTTTCTTCGCCAGGCTGACCGTAAGTAAAATGTCTTGGTGCCTTATTAGTAGAAGATTTAAAATTAGTATTTCCAAGTCCACCTTTTCCACCCTGTGCTACTTGAAATTCCATACCAGGCTTGTCAAGGTCTACTATTATCTCTTCACTTTCTTCATCAATTATTTGTGCACCGACTGGAACTTTAAGTATAACGTCTTTCCCTGCTGTGCCAGATCTATCCCTGCCTGCACCATTTTTTCCACTATCTGCTTTAATGTGTCTTCTATAACGAAAATGAAGCAAAGTGTTGAGATTAGCGTCGCTGATGAAAACTATGTTTCCACCCTTTCCTCCATTACCACCATTTGGACCACCAAATTCAACGAACTTTTCTCGACGAAAACTTGCACAGCCATCACCACCGTCACCAGCTTTTAAACACAATTTTACTTCGTCTATAAAACCCATGCTAACCCACGATAATATTTAGCATCCTTTCCTAATGCGCTTTCTATTCTGATTAGCTCGTTATACTTCGCGAGTCTATCAGAACGCGATAGCGACCCGGTTTTTATTTGCCCGCAATTTGACGCAACTGCTATATGAGATATTGTTGTGTCTTCTGTTTCACCTGAGCGATGAGAAACAACAGCTTTATAGCCATTTGATTTTGCCATTTCAATAGCAGCAAAAGTTTCTGTTAACGTCCCTATTTGATTTGGCTTGATCAGTACAGCATTTGCCATTTTTTCCTCTATTCCTTTGCATATCAGTTCACAATTTGTAACAAACAAATCATCCCCAACCAATTGAATTTTACTCCCCAATTTTGCAGTAAGTAATTTCCAACCTTCATAGTCGTCTTCACTCATTGCATCTTCTATAGAAATTATTGGATATCTTTCCACAAGATTACAATAATATTCAGTCAACTCTTCTGAAGTAAGATCTCTGTGTTCAAATTTGTAAATTCCATCTTCATAAAAAGTAGATGAAGCAACATCAAGGCCTAGTGCAAAATCACTTTGCGCTGAATAACCTGCTGATTCTATAGCGTATATGATCAAATCAAGTGCTTCTTCAGTACTTTCAATATTTGGTGCAAAACCACCTTCATCCCCTACATTTGTGCTATAACCTTTTTTCTTAAGAATGCTACGTAAGTTGTGGAATACCTCCGCAGATATTCTAATCGCTTCGCTGAAAGTCTCAGCACCGACCGGAAGAATCATGAATTCTTGGAAATCGAGCTTATTGTCTGCATTTACTCCACCATTAATTATGTTAATGAGTGGAACCGGCATAACACTCGTCTGCTTTCCTCCCAAATATCTATATAGCGGCATTTTGAAACTGTTTGCTGCTGCTTTTGCAACTGCAAGAGACACACCCAAAGTTGCATTTGCTCCAAGTTTTGATTTGTTTTTTGTTCCATCCAGTTCAATTAATGCTTTATCAATTGCATTTTGGTCCGCTGCATTCATTCCAATGATTTCATCTGCTATTATCCCATTTACAGCTTGAACAGCTTTCAGCACTCCCTTACCACAATACCTTGTCTCATCTTGGTCCCTGAGTTCCAAGGCTTCTAATTTACCGGTTGAAGCTCCAGAAGGTACAGATGCCCTGCCTATTGCACCATCACAGAGCTCAATTTCTACCTCAATAGTGGGGTAACCCCTGCTATCTAAAATTTCTCTTGCAAATACGTTATTGATTATCTTATTCATTACATTAAACCTTAACTTCCGCAATAAGTGCTGCAGTTTCCTTTGCCAATTTAGCTATATTACTACCAGCACCAATAAATAATACTATATCACTTGGACTTGTCGAATCACTAATAAAATGTGAAATGAGCAAAGCATCATTCATAATTTTTGTGTTATTAAATCCATTACTGATTAAAGCTTTTTGTATATCATCAATCCCACAA
>NZ_CP011148.1:476487-476588 GCF_001758565.1 Wolbachia endosymbiont of Drosophila incompta
TCAAACATCATGAAAATGCGTATGAATTCATCAAAAAAATTACGAATGCGGGCAAAACGAAGTGGTTCGATAATTCCTATTACTTTTCCTTTAGTAATCGA
>NZ_CP011148.1:476600-476985 GCF_001758565.1 Wolbachia endosymbiont of Drosophila incompta
TAAAGTTGCATATATTTCATTTGGATGATGGGCATAATCCTCAATTAACTTAACACCTTTAATATCGGCAATCAAAGAGAATCTTCTTGCTACTCCTTGAAATTCCAAAAGGCCTTTTTTAATATCTGCATCGCTAATTCCGAGCTTTATCGCAACTGATATTGCAGCTAGGGCGTTGCTTACTTTGTGAATTCCAATTGCATTTGATAGTACTATGTTTTTTAAAGGGCTGGATCCCAGTGTCACGCACTGGGATGACATCTCTGTACACTTTCCTTTTGTCATTCCAGCACGTAATGCTGGAATCCAGTTGTTCAACACATCAAATTCTATGCTGTTAGCATGCTGTTTAATGTTGCTGGCTCTTATGCTACCATTCTCAAAC
>NZ_CP011148.1:477066-477413 GCF_001758565.1 Wolbachia endosymbiont of Drosophila incompta
TGGGAAAATGCATTTTTGATATTATCAAATGTGCCGTAATAATCTATGTGGTCATTGTTGATACTTGTTATGACAGCAATCTTTGCAGGGATTTTTAGCATAGTTCCATCAGACTCATCAGCCTCGATCAGAAAAGTGTCACTCCCTCCAAGTTTGAAGTTGCTCTTATAGGAATTTAATATCCCTCCTACAGTTACAGTCGCATCAATGCCAGAATGATCAAAAATGGAAGCAATCATAGCGGTTGTTGTTGTCTTTCCGCTTGAACCTGAAACCGCTATCACATATTTACCTTTCATAATTTCAGCAAGTATGTCTGATCTATGCAAAACGGTTTTATTGTTATT
>NZ_CP011148.1:477452-489335 GCF_001758565.1 Wolbachia endosymbiont of Drosophila incompta
AGAAGAATGTACAACTATTTGAGCTTGGCTTATATTATTAGCATTGTGACCAATAAAAACCTCTATACCTAGCTTTTGTAACTTATTTATATTGTCGTTTGATTGTGCATCACTGCCTTGAACTTTGCAATTGGAATTGTGAAGAATTTCAGCAATGGCACTCATTCCGATTCCACCTATACCAATAATATGTATTATTCCTTTTTGAGTTTTGTTAATATTTAGCAGTAGATGTTTACTCATTACTAAATTTATTATAGTATAATTTAAAATCCTCATAGTATCGAACCCTCTTACCGAATACAATGATAAAAAACCTAACCTTTCTATGTCTAATATTTGTTTTGATAAGTAGCTGCAGTTTTAGCAACAGGTTTAACTGCACTGCAGGTCATTATAAAATTGGCAGCAGCTACACAATAAATGGTATAACTTATTATCCAAAAAACTGTAAACACTATGAAGAGATAGGGATAGCATCGTGGTATGGAATAGAAGATCATGGCACACTTACAGCAAATGGTGAAGCGTTTAACCGTCACTTGATCTCTGCAGCGCATAAGACTTTGCCCTTACCCTGCTTTGTTCTTGTCACTAATTTAGAAAACGGAAGAAAGCTTGTTACAAGGGTTAACGATAGAGGGCCTTTTATTGAAGGCAGAATAATAGACTTATCAGAAAAAGCAGCTCAAGTCTTAGGATTTCATAAATCTGGGCTTGCAAAAGTAAAAGTTCAATACCTAAGAAAGATGTCAGAACAATTGATACAAAATACTCCTCATTACAGAAAGCAATATGAAAAAGAAATGCAGAAACGTCATCCGAAACAAGACAGTGCAGAAAGTAAGGGATATGTTGCATTTTTTAAAAGTGCTCAGGCTGCTAAATCAGCTGCATCAAAGCTTCGCAATCAAGGAATAAAAAATGTTAGATTGCTTTTTAAGAACGATCAATATTGCGTGAAAGTGAGTTATAGGTAGTGGTGAGTGCAGAATTTGAAAGATTTGGTTAATGTAAGGAACGCTGGCTAACTATTGTAAGTTAAAAATGTGATATAAAAAAGATATCAACAATTTATAGCTATACCACCGCGATATCTCTTAGCCGCTAACACGTAGCGGAATGACGAGCTTATCGTCACGCCACCGCTAACCGTCATACCGCGATTTATTCGCGGTATCTCAGCCGCTAACAAGTAGCGAAATGACAGCAATCCTACGTCATGCCGCCGCTAACCGTCATACCGCGATTCATTCGCGGTATCTCAGCCGCTAACAAGTAGCGGGATGACAGCAGTCCTACGTCATACCGCTGCGTCTAGATCCCGCTAACAAGTAGCGGGATACTTGACCTTTACAGGAATGACAGTTGTCGTTTAGCTATAAATGTTAAGAAATTTACCAAATAAAAAAAAGGCAAAGAAACCCTAGGGTAGCTAGTATTCAAATTCTCCCTTGTCTATTTGACGTCTTTTACTGTCTTAAACACTTTATAAGCGCGTTTCGGCTTGTATAGGTAGAAACCTAAAAGTTTTATAAAGACATGAGGTGCACATAGTGCAAAAAATTAAGCATGATTTACGCCAAATACATTAAGTTTTTTGTCATTAATCCACTGCAGAGATTGCGAAGATAAATAAATAGCTTCAGTTTCATGATAAGAGGGCTGGCGGAGTTTGTCAAGTAAGTTTTTCGTTTCATCCAATGCGCTGCCAAAAGTTTGTTATGCAAGAATGCACTAGCCATTTCTCACAGATTCATTTAAACTTAATCAAGTAGGAGTATTATTAACGCGAAAAGAGTTTAATTAGAGATTTAAGTGATATGGCGCGTGAGGAAGATATAAACCAATTAGTAGAAAATGGATTTGATATTAACTCAAAAGATGCAAGTGGAATCACTCTCTTGCATAAGTTCACAAAAGAAGGCGATTTAGTTGGAGTAAAGTCATTACTAGAGCACGAAGCTGATTTCAATGTCGTAGACAACGAAAATAGAAACCCTCTGCATTACGCCATTATGCATGGACACAAGAAAGTTGCTAAACTTTTTGTTAACCAACTGACAATTAATTCCAAGGATAAAAATGGATTCACTCCACTGCACCTTGCTGCACTACAAGATGACACGGAATTAATAGATTTTTTGATAACAAAAGGCGCAAAAATTAATGAAAAAGATGCCAAAGAGGGCTATACTCCTCTTCATATAGCTTCACTATACGGTTCTAAAAAAAGCGTCCAAATTTTAATTGATAGCGGAGCAAATCTCGAATGTGAAGATAACAATTTTCGTACTCCTTTGTTTTTAACCATTTATCAATGCACCGCACATTATGACAGCAGAGCAGAAATTATAGAATATCTGATAAAGAAAGGTGCAAATATAGAAGCCAAAGATGCAGAAAATAACACTACGCTTTTCCTAGCAGCGTATAACAACAAAATGCAAATAGTAAAACTTATTGCAAAAAAACAGCAAGCAAGTAACGATAAAATTAAACTTAAAGAGTTTTTTTGCACAAAAAACAACCATGGTTTTGATGCGTTAGATTGCGCTATTGAGCATAATAATAGAAAAATGGTAACATTTCTTGTTTCAAAGGGAATAGAAGCAAACGATCAAGATTTTAATGGTAACGCTAGGCTGCATAAAGCTAGCCATAATGGTAACACTAAAACAGTTAAGCTCTTATTGAAGCTTAAGGTAAACGTTAATGCTGTTACTAAATGTAACAGAACTCCCTTGCTACTCGCAGTTAAAAAAGGCCATACACAAATTGTGAAAATGTTATTGGAAGTTAGAGCCAATATGAACATTTGTGAGCAACAAGGTTTTGCACCTCTACATCTTGCTGTTCAAAAGGATTATTTTGATATAGCTCAGTTGTTAACAGAAAAAGGTGCAGACCTTAACATTAAGTGCAATAACGGTCATACCGCAATAGATATGTTCATTAGCAAGGCTCATAGCAAAAAAAACATCGAAGAAAATTACAAAAAATTTTGTAGATTTTTGATGCTTTATCTGAAAGAGCTACATAGTAAACACAAAGCCTGTTGTATACTTTCAACCCTAGCTCTAAGCTTAACAATTATAGGCTTACCATTTATTTTCAAGCCTATTATTAAATACAGAGAAAGAAGTACAATATATAAAAAAATTAGGGCTATGCTGGTCTACATTTAAGTACAAGAAGAGTATACAAAAAATACATAGCCAAAGCTAATACACGACAATTATCTGCTCGTTGCGGACAACCTCTAAATACATTTTTAATATTTTTATAGAAATCTATTAGTATAGATTTTGTATGCTGTTCTAATGGCTATTTTTAAATGCTTAATACTCCTCTTCATTATTTCTTGCACACATCTACCTACCAAGCAATATCCTATTAACATAGACAATTATAAGCACGATTATCCGTTGCAACAATATAACACCTCTTTGGAGATTAATGAACCGGCAATACCAGAAATTATGCCTTTACCAATAGAGTTTCCCGATCTCACAATCAGTAATCAGCTTATTTCTATTAATGTTAGTGAAGAAGTATCAGTAAAGGATTTGCTGATTGAGATAGGAAAACTTTCTGACGTTAACTTGGATATGGACCCAAAAATATCAGGTAATATTATTTTAAAGCTAAAAGATAAGGATATAAACGAAGTAATTCAGAGTATAGCAAATAGCGCCAAACTGCGTTACTCAACAAGTAATGGTGTAATTAGAATTGAGCAGGACTTGCCATACGCACAAAATTATTACGTAGACTTCATCAATATTCAACATTCTGCTCAAAGCAGTTTCGTCATTAATAACAATATTACTAACAGTGATGGAAGTAACGTTGATAGGGACTATAACAATGTTATGAAGTCTCAATACAGTAGTGACTTATGGAATTCATTAGAAAAAGGCTTGAATGCAATAATGGATGTTAACGGGGTGGATGATGGCGAATTCCTTTCATCCAACAGAGAAGCTGGTGTTATTATTTTGAATGCTAGAAAAGATATCCACAAAGCTGTTGAAGAATATATTAATAAGGTTAAGAAGTTAGCGTCTTCTCAAGTAATGATAGAGGCAAAAATAGTTGAAGTTGTGCTAGATGACAAATACCTTTCTGGTATGAACTTAAATGACTTACAAGATGGAACTAAGTCTATAATAAATCAAGATAACTCCATTATTAACCTAGCAATGAACTTTGGTGCAAATGATCTAGGAGATTTAGTAAAAAATTTAGACAAATTTGGCACTTCAACTGTAATTTCAAGCCCCAGAGTACATGCTATAAATAATCAGCAAGCGATGATTTCATTTACTAAAAACCATATTTATTTTACCTCCGATATACAAAAAGATACTAGAAACTCTAATCAGACCTTAATTACCAAGATGAATAGCGTCCCAATAGGTGTTGTGCTAATAATCCACCCAAGCATTAACATTGATACTAGTGAAATATTCATGGATATACATCCAACTTTATCAAGAATTAACGGCTACACTAAAGATCCAGATATAGAGTACGTCGCACAGCAGAGTAAAATGAAATTAAATAGCGACATTCCAATTGTTGAAATCAGAGAAATGAACTCTATGTTAAAAATTAAGAGCGGTGAAATTATGGTAATCGGCGGGCTTATAGAACATAGAGAAGATAAGCAAAGCTTATTGCATCAGAAATCAAAAAGGCTAGCGAATAATATTAGAACAGTAGAAACTGTCATTTTTTTAAAAGCAACAATCGTACCAACATTTGGTTTGTTAGATAGAAAAGATAAGAATTTATATATATATTAAATTATCACTAAAAATTAAATATCAAACCAACTTCAATATTGTGAGTAGATATGTCATCTGCAACAGGTATCGGAACGCTAAAGTAACGATAGCCGAGAAAGGTTTTGATTTCTGGGATTATTGAATAATCAACACCAAGTTTTATTTGATAAGCAAACCAAGGAACATTCAGTGGCATTGAATTTTGGGGTGACCCATTAATCCTTTTTAATCTAAAAACTGTTGGTCCTATACCAAGACCGATGTACGGAGCAAATTGTGTATCCTGAACGCTGGGATTATAATAGAAGTTTAACAAAAACGCAAATATACTTGCTGATTTATCAAATACCGGAGGAGAATTACTATCTTCAATATTGGCTATAGAATACGCGGCTTCAAAATCAATTTTACCATTTTCTCCAGCATAGTAACCTAAAGACATGCTGCTAAACCACTGGAAATCAATTTTACCATCAAATTGCTGTATACTTTTAATTTCATCTGCCACTATATTTTTTATTATAAAACCATAATGACTTTCAACTAAAGTTAGGACTCTTTTTCCTATTTCTTGTATACCCTTTACAAATATTTCTGAATTATCATGGTATACCTTACCACCGTTAGCGCTAACATAAAAATCAAGTTTTTTTGATTTTTCTTTTGTAGGCTCAGCTTGATCTGCAATACGTGACCACATATTTTTCTGATCAGCTACTTGGAAAACAGAAGGTGGACTACTTTCAAGTTCTTGATATTTTATTGGTATTTCTTTTGCAGTAACCTCCTCAGAACGTATCACACTTTTATTATTGTCTGTTTCTAATTTTAAGGGTTGTACTTGCTCAATGTGTGTATCATTACTAATATAAGTAATAAAAAAATAGACACATGAAATGAAAATCAAAAATAAAGTAATAGATATTCTAGTTATCATAAATGAATTCACAATTATCATTTACAGTATAATTACTATATCGTATATTTCTTCAATGTACAAAAATTAAGAAAAAATATTTCCAATTAGATAATTATTTTCCACTCCTTTAACATTAACTTTCACAATACTCTTGGCTTGAGCTTTTGATTCAAGCTTTATTAATGCAAAATTTTCTGCTCTACCGACATTATTTTGCTCAACCAGAACACTTTGCTTAGTGTTGATCAAGGATTGACAAAAACTGCTCATAATTTCTTTATTTACTTCTCTTAAATTTTTTACTCGTTCTTTACGCACATTCTCTGGTACTTGTGGCATTCGTGCAGCAGGTGTATTTTTCCGCTCTGAATATGGAAAAGCATGTAGGTAAACTATATTTGTTTTTTTCAGTAAATCAACTGTATCCTGAAACATTTCATCAGTTTCTGTTGGAAATCCAGCAATAATATCAGCGCCAAATGCTATATTAGGCCTCAAGCTCTTCATTTTATGACAAAATTCTATCACTTGTTCTCTGTTGTGACGACGCTTCATTCTCTTTAGTATTAAATTATTACCAGATTGTAGACTCAAATGTAAATGAGGCATAAGTCTTGACTCATTAGCTATTAAATCCATTAATTCGTCGTCAACTTCAGCAACATCGATAGAGGAAAGTCTTAGCCTCTTCAACTCTGGTATATCCTTTAAAACTCTCCTAATCATTGAACCAAGTGATGGCTTACCCAACAAATCTGTACCAAAGTCAGTAATATCAACCCCTGTAAACACTACTTCTTGATATCCATTTTCTACAAAGATCCTGATTTGCTCTATAATACTATTTATTGGCACAGATCGATTATTCCCTCTTGCCTCAGTAATTGAACAAAATGTGCAGCTATGATTACAACCATTTTGAATTTCAATAAATGCCCTTGACTTATCTTCAAATCCATTAATTAGAACAGGTTCTACTTGGTTGTCACTGACCAAGATTTTATCGTCATTTAGTAAGTAATTTTCAGCTTTTAGCTTATCTTGATTACCGAGCACTTTACTTACACCAGGAATGCTACTGTAAACTTCTGGATCCAACTGAACAGCACAACCAACTACGATAATTTCTTTATTTGGATCATTTTTGTAAATCTTACGTATCTTTTGCTTTACCTGACGTTCTGCTTCGTTTGTCACTGCACAGCTATGCACCACAACAACATTTTCTCTCTTTGCTTTTTTTAATGCTTCTTTGATTAACTCGCTCTCGTAAAAATTTAGACGACAACCAAATGTTATCACTTCATTCATGTTAGTATTTTTTGCTTTAATAGACCTAAATTATATCAAATATCCAAGCAAAGTCTCTTGCATGACTATTTTTTTGTAAATAAATGCTATGCAAGCAGCAGACACTGGGATCTCAACGATTTTCACTCAGGTCTGGTAGAGACTCATGACCTTGAAACCAGCGATTTGGTCTCATAACCATAGTCTCCCCAAAAGAACCGTGCTTGCGGATTTCCCGCACACGGCTCCACAATACAGCGTTCACGTATCTCTTAGCCGCTAACAAGTAGCGGGATGACGATTGTCGGTGAATCTAAGTTACCTTAGCTACATTTCTAGCTGTAACTATAAATGTATGGATTTTTTATCGTGCCATGTTATAATTAACGTCTTGCTAAAAATTAAATATTGATGAATGAACTAAGAAAGTTAAGTATTACACAAATGCATGACGGGCTCAAAAAAAAGAGTTTTTCTGCCGTTGAACTCGTAGAGGCGCACATCAGTGCGGTTGAAAATGAGAAATTAAATGCATTTATAACAAAAACCCCAGAGATAGCAATGAAAGCTGCTAAAGCTGCAGATGAACATTTCTCTAGGCAAAAGGATGATTTAATCTCGCCGCTCATGGGTGTACCAGTTGGCATCAAAGATCTATTCTGTACAAAAGGAATAAAAACAACAGCATGCTCAAAAATGCTGGAAAATTTCGTTCCGACTTACGAATCTACGGTGTCTGACTTGCTTTTAAAAAGTGGAGCAGCCATGCTCGGTAAGCTTAATATGGATGAATTTGCTATGGGTTCTGCGAACACAAATAGCTATTTTGGCCCTGTTGAAAATGTGTGGATTAGAAAAAGCGATGGGGAAAAAGTTGTTCCTGGTGGATCATCTGGTGGATCTGCAGCATCGGTGGCTGGATTTTTATGCGCTGGAGCACTAGGGAGTGACACCGGTGGATCTGTGCGCCAACCAGCAGCTTATTGTGGAGTGGTTGGAATAAAGCCAACTTATGGAAGATGCTCGCGTTTTGGTATGATTGCATTTGCGAGTTCTCTAGATCAAGCAGGAGTCATTACTCGTTCTGTCTCTGATTCAGCATTAATGCTGGAAGCAATCTGTGGCTATGATACAAAAGATTCAATATCAAGCGAAAAGCCAGTGCCTAAATTTTCTAGCTTTATAAATGGTGATGTCAAGGGTAAGCGTATTGGTATACCAAAAGAATATAGGATGGATGGAATTTCAGAGGAAATAGTCCATAATTGGGAGAAAGTTGCTTCCTATTTAAAAGAAAATGGCGCTGAAGTTGTTGACGTTACTCTGCCACATACTAAATATGCAATACCAGTCTATTATTTAATTTGTTCTGCTGAAACTTCATCCAATCTTGCTCGTTATGACGGTGTGCGTTATGGGTTCAGGGTTGATGCTGATACCCTTGAAGAAATGTATTCACTAACAAGAGCAGAAGGTTTCGGTAAAGAGGTGAAAAGAAGAATTTTAATTGGCGCTTATGCGCTTTCCTCAGGTCATTACAATGAATATTACGAAAAAGCACAGTGTATCAGGGCATTAATCAAAAATGATTTTATAAAAGCGTTTGAAAAAATAGATTACATACTTGTGCCATCTGCTCCAACAGAAGCTTTTGGCTTAAATGAAAAGCCAGATCCGCTAATTATGTGCATCAATGATGTGTTTACTGTGCCGGCAAGTCTGGCAGGATTGCCTGCTATTTCTGTTCCTGTTGGGCTCTCCAATGAGGGTTTACCACTTGCCTTGCAAGTGATTGGAAATTATTATGATGAAGCTGGAATATTAAATGTGGCAAGTGTGATAGAGCAAAATTGCGGCAGAATAATTAGACCTCTTGCATAATCTATTTTTTGATAGTAATTTTTGCATTAAAATTTGCTTACGCTCCTCAACGTACTCTATGGTTCCATTTTTAGATGAATAGCAAAAACAGGGTATATTAATCTGTTTACAAAATTTTCGTGTAACAGTTCACACTTAATTAAACAGACTGAATTCTGTAATTTTGGGATGTTGAAAAATTTACCTCACGTTGTCATTCCAGCGCATAACGCTGAAATCCAGATTTATAGAAACGAAAAAACTTGCTTGACGTCTGGTAGAGACTCATGACCTTGAAACCAGCGATTTGGTCTCATAACCATAGTCTCCCCAAAAGAACCGTGCTTGCGGATTTCCCGCACACGGCTCCACAATACAGCGTTCACACTAGTGCTCCTGTGTATAAAGAAACATATACCTTTGGTTTTGGTAATGGATTTACTTTTAAATAGTGTATAAATTGTTCCCAATCCATACTTTTCTTTTGACTACGTCGGTTTATCCACTTAAATGCTAACTTTGTTACCGGTCGATAGAATTGAATCAAACACCGATAATTTCCGCTAACTCCGAAGTAGCTATAGTGTCCTGTTAGTTTGGCTTTAAGTTTCTGCCACCAATCTTTGAGACAGATACGACTTCGTACCATCTTCAACCATTCTTTGATTTCTTTAATCTTTCTGGCTAGGCTTATTTTTGAAGTTTTCTGCTTCATCATAAGTTTACCATTACGACTTTTTCCACAATAATGTGTAAATCCTAGAAAGTTGAAGCTAGCCGTCCTACGTTTCTCTCTTTCTGCTTGATACCATTCTTTCTTACCAAACTTTACTATTTTTGTTTTATTTTCAGCTATTTCCAACCCAAATTTACTTAGTCTTTGTTTCAGTAATTCTAGAAATTCTTTTGCGTCTTCTTCCCTCTCGCAGCCAACTACAAAATCGTCGCAAAACCTTATTAGCTGTAAATATCCTCTGGCTTTTGGCTTAAATTTCTTTTCAAACCATAAGTCCAGCACATAGTGTAAGTATATATTAGCTAATACAGGGCTTACTATACCACCTTGTGGTGTGCCTTGATCGGTTGCTTTATAACATCCAACTTCGACTATTCCTGCCTTTAGAAATCGTTTTATTAACCACAATAAATTTGGGTCAGCTATTCGTTCCCTTAGACAATTCATTAGCCATTTATGTTGAACATTATCAAAGAACTTCTTGATATCCACTTCTACAATATAGTTAATTGGTTTGTGCATAACTGCTTTATCTAGAGCGTTTATCGCCTGATGACAATTTCTTCCTGGTCGAAATCCATACGAGCTGTCCATAAAGTTTGCTTCATAAATATTTTCTAATATCTTCTTTAGCATTACCTGTACCAACTTATCTTCCGTTGATGGTATTCCGAGACCGCGCTTCTCTTTGCTCCCGGCTTTGGGTATGTATACCCTTTTCACTGGTAGCGGTTGATATTGTTTTCTCTTCATACTATCCACTAGTGTTTTAAGTTTCTCTTCTAGATTTTCTCCATAAGCTTCCACTGTCACACGATCTATACCACAAGCCTTGTTGCGTTTTAGTTCCTTATAACACTCTGCAAGATTCTCTTCATTAATCAAATGAACTAATGATGTAAATTTTACTCGCTTATCTTGCTTAGCCCTTACTGCTATCTGGTTTAGTTTTCCTTGCATACTCCTCTAATCTCTGTTGTATTGGTATAGCAATCCCTATACCAGTCACTATATTGCTAACCGCTTCCCCTTGTATGTGGCTTTCCCACACTCCGAGTACTATCAGTTAGTCCGACTTCCTTTGCATCTTCCTCCAGTCCTCGCCTTTATTGACTTGTTCCAGAGTACCCTTACAGGAATACAAAGGATCTCCCAAGTTCACGTAAGGTCCATCTCAACACATGACGCGGCCTTCGATCCCGATGAGGTGAGTAATATCTTGCCTTAGCGTTATTACCCATGTTGCCTTCCACCAAATGTAAAGTGTCAGCCCCCATGACGCGTGAATTACGGGACTCAATACCTTCACTTTCGTTGCACCCTATGTTGTCCATTCCATTAGCTTTACTACGCTCGTTACCTTACGCAGCATAATGGTTTGTTCCAGGTTGCCGGCTAAGCTTTACCCGTGTTGGATTTTCACCAACTGTTCCTTACGCACTTCTTGGCGCACACTCATTGTCAAACCTCCATTTTTTTTATATCAATTTATTACTTTTTTTTGGTTTGACACACTTTTTTGAACATTCCCTGTTAAGATGCCTAATCTACTTTCTAGTGTTTCCTTAACACACATAATCATTGCTACTGCAGAATCAGTTACTCCTTCTATAACTTTCAGGTCATCCATTTCTCTACCTAAAATCCTTCCTACTCCTGTATAAGTATTCACCAAATTTTTAGCAATTTCTTGAGCCTGTGGGCTTTCATGTACTGCACTTAGAAACGTTTCCATTATTTCACGATCAAGTAGAGCTTTGCCTTTGCTTTCTAATATTCTGAATTCGATTTCTTCTTTACTTTTATTCATATAATTTACCCTTCACTAACAACAAACTTTTTTTAGATATTTACTGCTGTTTTCTTATCAGCATTGGCATAAAGCCATAGCTTTTGCGTGAAGTCAAATCAATTTTTAAATCTTTTTTACTTATTTTTTCATCAAAAAGTAAAGATATTAATAGATACTGATTTTTTTACTTAAATTTGTTGAATTTCGTCTAAAGAGATGCCTATTGTTTTTAAAATAATATTGATAGAAATTCCTTTTTTTACTAAGTCTTTTGCAATTTTGATCTTTTCTGCTCTTTTCACTTTCTCTTCGTAAATTTGTATGCCTTCAAGCAGAGATTTTATTAGCACATACCGTAATTCTTGACTCTCAATTTCTTTGTATTCTTCGATTAAATTCGGTAATTCATTTTCCACTTTATCATCTGCATCCTCTGTTAGTTCAAGTAGGTCCATGATATTAATCGATAATGTTTCCGCTATTGCATACAATT
>NZ_CP011148.1:489833-490112 GCF_001758565.1 Wolbachia endosymbiont of Drosophila incompta
GTACTATTTGATATGTTACGCCGATTTTTCCCGCTAAATCTTTTTGAGTATATCTCTTCGCTAATCTACGATTTCTTACTTCCTGTCCTATTGCTTTGTAGTCTAAAAAGCTAGAGCAGTTATTCTCTTTTCTCACATCTTATACTTCATAATCAGAAGAACTATTACGTATACTTAATTGGGAACCTTTTTGACAAACTGAATTCATCTCCTTTCAAACAATTTTTCTATATCACTTAGTTTCATTTCTATGTAAGTTGGTCTTCCATGGTTGCATTG
>NZ_CP011148.1:491006-492820 GCF_001758565.1 Wolbachia endosymbiont of Drosophila incompta
TTGGAATAAAATCTTGATACGCATATCGAATTGCACCAATAAGTAGATTATCCTTGATTGGCCTTCCATTAACAAACGTATAGATCTGAGTTGACTTACCGCGGTTGATAGTTGGTTTGCAGATATGCCCTGTAAGTCTAACGCTGTCTTCTTCTTCATTAACTTCCAGAGCATTACCCTGAAATTCCTCTTCTATTTCACATAATCTGCTAAATAACGAAGTTTGCTTAGCATATTTTAAGAGCTTTTTATTACCGGAAGTGAGAGTAAAACCAATACCATAGTTAATCATTGCTAAGTTATTTACAATGTCAACAATGCTTTGTGTTTCTGCCCTTTCAGTTTTTAGAAATTTTAGTCTATTTGGTGTAGCAAAAAATAAGTCACGAACTTCAATATATGTACCCTGTAGCAAAGAACAAGGGGTAATCTCTCTTACTTTTTCTCCTCCCTCATACCTTATAGACCATGCTTCCTTTGCTTCACTTGCCCTAGATGATAAATTCATTCTGCTTACTGCTGCAATTGAAGGCAAAGCTTCTCCTCTAAACCCAAGGTGCTTGATCTCTATTAACTCACTATCGCTTAATTTCGAAGTAGCATGCCTCATAAATGCTAGTTCTAGATCATTCTTTTCTATTCCATTTCCATCATCTGTTACAGTTATAAGATTACGCCCACCACTCTCTATCTTGATCTCTATTTCTGAACTTCCAGCATCTATTGCATTTTCCACTAATTCCTTTACTACACTTGCTGGCCTTTCGATTACTTCTCCCGCTGCTATACGGTTTATAGTTTTTGTGTCTAAAAGAATTATTGCCATAATACCCCACCCATCTATGAAACTTAGAGTTCCCTCTATTTTTTGGTGATTTTTTGACCTCACAATCTCTATATTTTAGCTTTTTAGATTCCTTTCTAGCAAGTCTATCTGCCTCCTCATTGTACATATTACCGTTGTGAGCTTTAACCCACTTCCAATTAATATCATGCTGCAAAGCAACTTCATCTAGTTCCTGCCATAATTCTCTGTTCTTCACTGGCTTTTTATCGGCTGTCTTCCAACCATTTACCTTCCATTTATTGATCCACTCTGTTATACCTTGTTTAATATACTGACTATCAGTGTGTAAAACAACTTCACAAGAAACTTTCAACATCTTTAGCCCGTTAATTACAGCCTTTAGCTCCATCTTGTTATTTGTTTTCACCTCCAGAGATACGTTTCTTGATAAAGACACTTTTATTTTCATACATGACTACGGCTGCCCACCCACCGGGACCAGGGTTTCCAGAACAAGCTCCATCTGTATATATCGTAACCTTCTTTTTTTCGCCCATACTTACAGGATATAGATTCAACGTAAATTTGCTACCGAAATATGTTGATATTATTTTTTGAATATTTTAAAATGTAAGGTGTGAGAGATTGACAAACCTGTCCTCTCGATATTAGGTAAATCGTAATTGAGCTTTTGGGCTCGTGTTTTTATTAGGAGGTTAATCTCTCACACTAAAAATAAATATTTTTAAGCTCTTCATAGCTTATCAATTCATTTGCTGGGGTTTTTAAGGTATTTTATAAGGCAATTATAAAAAGATGATCCAAATCTACATCTAAAGCCTTAAATGCAATTCTCAGGTGATCTCTGACAGACGTTTTTTCATTAACACATTTAAAACAATAAAAAGATTGAATATTTCTTCACAATTGTGTATAATAATTAATGCTTTTTATCTTACTTTCTCATGGCTCTTTCCAAGTTTCTCGATCCTAAGAATGATATATCGTTCAAGCGCATCTTCGGCAC
>NZ_CP011148.1:493288-495050 GCF_001758565.1 Wolbachia endosymbiont of Drosophila incompta
CTACTTCTTTAGATACGCCGAAACGCAACTTTAGATATGCAGATGAAACTAGTGAAGAAGAGCTAGAAAGAATAATAGGAAGTGATCTAATAATCAAAAGAGCATATGAAGAACTAAATAGATTCAACTGGTCTGAAAAAGAATTTATCGCTTATGAACAGGAAATAAAACGTATTCTTGATGAAAAGGCTATCCTTGCTCAAAAACTCGATGATGCTACTCAAAAAGGTAGACAAGAAGGCATCCAAATCGGCCATGAAAAAGGTAAAATTGAAGGTAAAATTGAAGGTAAAATTGAAATTGCAAAAAACTCACTTAAGGCCGGTGTATCTATAGATGTTATAGCTCAAATTACCGGTCTCTCTCATTCTGAAATTTCACAACTCAAAGAAAAAGCATAATATCCCTACTTATTCACTTCAACATTTATGAAAACCCTCTCTAAGTTAGACATATCCCCTAATTAAGAATCTAGTGAACTGTCTAAAATGGCTATAAAGATTGCACATAGAATTATATAAATTACTATCATAACGTTACCCAAACTTCTATATCAAAGCTACGTGCTGTAAGCTCAATATGGAAAACACATCAACCATTTAGCATTTAATGTCTACTTCATCCATTTTAGTATTAAGACTATCAAACTTGCTACTGGTTGTTTCCCTAATTATTTTGGCTACCCTCACTTTAAATTTTCCACTACTTGGCATATTATAGCTCCACCTCTTATATTATAACCTACCTATTGAGATTACCTCCAAGCTTGGTTACTCCTATCTCAGAAAGACAAGTTGATACTTTATCCTTTGGTAGAATATTTGTACAAAAGCACTTCTTGCACTTTTCTAAAACATTATCTAACCCAACATTACCACTAAATTCAACTCCTCTTTCAAGACTTGCTATTATTTCTGGATACGCACCTTTAAGTTCAACACGTATTCTAGCTTGTTCTTTTGAGTCTAGGTTTCTTATTTTACCTTCTACAAATGAATCAAATTTCCTAAGAGCAAACTCAACTGCAACTGTTCTACTTGGTATAACTTCTATTCCTTTACTTATTAAATTTTGATAGCGTCTACTTGGAGTATTATCTAACGCATCGGCAACACAATTCGCAAGAGCAATATTTTCATTATTTAGGAAATTATTCCAACCAACAGATGATGTACTTTTTGGTATGTTTTTATTATCACTTTTTACATTATTCTTATCTGCAATGTTGTATTGAGTAGGTAATCCAGGAATTATAGAAAAAGTGCTAGCTGCTAAGTTTTTTGCCCAAGAAATACAACTACCCATCCATGAAGATGGTCTTATGCCACTACTTGCTGCTATCTCAGGTTGATCACTTAAATCCACGGCAAGACGACGGAGTTTGCGTTGCGCAGGGCTTCCTCTTTCTTGATTAAGCTCTTTCTCTAAATAATTGATAACATTATTATGTCCTCTATCTCTAGCAATATCTAGCGTTGTTTTACCAGCCTTGCACTTAGCATTAATGTTGGCTCCCTTACTTATAAGGTATTTTACTACATCTAAATAACCAACAGCAAGGTGCAGAGGGGTATCATCATTGTTATCTTTAACATTAACATTAGCTCCCTTGCTTATCAGATCTATAACTTTATTAAGATCACCACCTTTTGCTGCGATTAACAATTCTTTATTCAAATCTAATTGTGCTTGTTCTAGATATTTTACAACATCATTATGTTTTTGATCGATAGCAACATTTAACGGTATTTTACTGCCCTTA
>NZ_CP011148.1:507485-510564 GCF_001758565.1 Wolbachia endosymbiont of Drosophila incompta
ATATTGGAGTATTTAGAAAAAGCAAAGGAAGAAATTCGTTAAACGAAAACTTTTTTTAAGATCACTTTTTTAGTCTGGTAGAGACTCATGACCTTGAAACCAGCGATTTGGTCTCATAACCATAGTCTCCCCAAAAGAACCGTGCTTGCGGATTTCCCGCACACGGCTCCACAATACAGCGTTCACACTAGTGCTCCTGTGTATAAAGAAACATATACCTTTGGTTTTGGTAATGGATTTACTTTTAAATAGTGTATAAATTGTTCCCAATCCATACTTTTCTTTTGACTACGTCGGTTTATCCACTTAAATGCTAACTTTGTTACCGGTCGATAGAATTGAATCAAACACCGATAATTTCCGCTAACTCCGAAGTAGCTATAGTGTCCTGTTAGTTTGGCTTTAAGTTTCTGCCACCAATCTTTGAGACAGATACGACTTCGTACCATCTTCAACCATTCTTTGATTTCTTTAATCTTTCTGGCTAGGCTTATTTTTGAAGTTTTCTAGATCCTGATAGTCTTCACCACTTAGAGGTTGTCCGGAAACTAGTAAATTCAAGCATATTCCCTCTTTAACATAACCCTACTCATAGCTAGGTATATGAAATTCTCAGTGGATGTTGTGAGTAAATCATACTCCTTCGATAGCCTTCTATTCCTATTAACCCAAGCAAAAGTCCTTTCTACAACCCATCTTCTTGGCTGTACTTTAAACCCTTGTTCTCTTGTTGGTAGTAGCTCAGGTGGCGTATCTTTGTGCACCCAAAATCTACATGGAGGCCTTTTAACAATTTCAATATCTATGTCATATTCTTCCTTTATGTGATTCTTTAAATTTCTTCCTTGGTATCCCATGTCAGCCCACATTTTTTTAACTTTAGTATATTTTGTTCTCATATTGTTTAATGCTATTTTAATACCATCTCTATCATTTTCGTTAGCAGCGCCTACGTAACAACCTAGTATAAAACCCTGAGTGTCTGTAATTATATGCCTTTTTCTACCCTTTACTTTTTTACTTCCATCATAGCCTTTGATCCCCCCTTTTCTGTAGTCTTTACAGATTGACTATCTACTATACAGGCACTCGGCTGCTCATTCCTTCCTATTTTTCTTCTACTATATTTTGTAATTTCATAATTCATTTTCTCAAAAATTCCCTGCTTCTTCCATTGCCTGAACTGCTCATACACAGTCTTCCATAGCGGAAAATCATTTGGTAAATACCGCCATTGACACCCTGTACGCAATACATAGAAAATTGCTTCTAATATTTCTCTTTTGCTATACTTTGGCGGCCTTCCTCCTTTCTTGTATGATACTCTGAAGTGTTTTTCTATTCTTGCCCATTCCCTTTCGCTTAGATCTGTTGGATACTTTTTTCTCATCTTTACCCCGTACTAAAATTTCAGATATTATAGCCTTTTACTTGTTTCCGGACAACCTCTTAGAACTTTTTCAGCAAAATGTGTAAATCCTAGAAAGTTGAAGCTAGCCGTCCTACGTTTCTCTCTTTCTGCTTGATACCATTCTTTCTTACCAAACTTTACTATTTTTGTTTTATTTTCAGCTATTTCCAACCCAAATTTACTTAGTCTTTGTTTCAGTAATTCTAGAAATTCTTTTGCGTCTTCTTCCCTCTCGCAGCCAACTACAAAATCGTCGCAAAACCTTATTAGCTGTAAATATCCTCTGGCTTTTGGCTTAAATTTCTTTTCAAACCATAAGTCCAGCACATAGTGTAAGTATATATTAGCTAATACAGGGCTTACTATACCACCTTGTGGTGTGCCTTGATCGGTTGCTTTATAACATCCAACTTCGACTATTCCTGCCTTTAGAAATCGTTTTATTAACCACAATAAATTTGGGTCAGCTATTCGTTCCCTTAGACAATTCATTAGCCATTTATGTTGAACATTATCAAAGAACTTCTTGATATCCACTTCTACAATATAGTTAATTGGTTTGTGCATAACTGCTTTATCTAGAGCGTTTATCGCCTGATGACAATTTCTTCCTGGTCGAAATCCATACGAGCTGTCCATAAAGTTTGCTTCATAAATATTTTCTAATATCTTCTTTAGCATTACCTGTACCAACTTATCTTCCGTTGATGGTATTCCGAGACCGCGCTTCTCTTTGCTCCCGGCTTTGGGTATGTATACCCTTTTCACTGGTAGCGGTTGATATTGTTTTCTCTTCATACTATCCACTAGTGTTTTAAGTTTCTCTTCTAGATTTTCTCCATAAGCTTCCACTGTCACACGATCTATACCACAAGCCTTGTTGCGTTTTAGTTCCTTATAACACTCTGCAAGATTCTCTTCATTAATCAAATGAACTAATGATGTAAATTTTACTCGCTTATCTTGCTTAGCCCTTACTGCTATCTGGTTTAGTTTTCCTTGCATACTCCTCTAATCTCTGTTGTATTGGTATAGCAATCCCTATACCAGTCACTATATTGCTAACCGCTTCCCCTTGTATGTGGCTTTCCCACACTCCGAGTACTATCAGTTAGTCCGACTTCCTTTGCATCTTCCTCCAGTCCTCGCCTTTATTGACTTGTTCCAGAGTACCCTTACAGGAATACAAAGGATCTCCCAAGTTCACGTAAGGTCCATCTCAACACATGACGCGGCCTTCGATCCCGATGAGGTGAGTAATATCTTGCCTTAGCGTTATTACCCATGTTGCCTTCCACCAAATGTAAAGTGTCAGCCCCCATGACGCGTGAATTACGGGACTCAATACCTTCACTTTCGTTGCACCCTATGTTGTCCATTCCATTAGCTTTACTACGCTCGTTACCTTACGCAGCATAATGGTTTGTTCCAGGTTGCCGGCTAAGCTTTACCCGTGTTGGATTTTCACCAACTGTTCCTTACGCACTTCTTGGCGCACACATTTTGTCAACCACCTTTTTAGATGTGAAGTACAATGATACAAATTAAGAATTCCCCCATCCTGTGCTGGTTCTTCGATCTGAAATCCTACTTCTACCTGATCACAACCAATGTTAATTTGTCCTATTAATGCTTTAATAATGCCGCGCTTAGTTTGCTAATCTAGCT
>NZ_CP011148.1:510575-511391 GCF_001758565.1 Wolbachia endosymbiont of Drosophila incompta
GATTTTACACTAGAATAAAAATTCTTTATGCTATTTATAATAAGACTTATTCCTTTTTCTACTGCCTTCTGATCAACTACCTTTTTTTTCTCTTCTTCTATACCTTGTAAGCGTTCTTTCATTTTTCTCATTGTCTGTTTAAATTCTTCCTCGCTTATATATCCTTTCTCTCCTGCATTTTCTTGACTATAATAATCTTCCATTAATTTTTCGATACCTTCTTTTATTTGATTTTCTCTTCTTGCAAACTTTTTCTCTGATGATTCATCATTTTTATTTTCTAATACTCTACGTTGGTATTCCTTTTTTATCATCTCTGGGTTTTTTAGTACATCTTTCACCTTTTCCCATACTGACCTTACCCAGAAAAAGTGGAGAGAAAGAAAGGAGTTTTTTCGGGTAAAATAAAATTTTGGAGGATTAGAAATGGCAAGAGAATACACGGCAGAATTCAAATTGGAAGCTGTTAAGCTGGCAAATGAACAAAGAAAGGTAGGTCAACCAGTTGCAAAAGTAGCAAGAGATCTAGGAATAAGGGATAGTGTATTAGGAAAATGGATGAAGAAATATAACGAAAAAAAGTCAGCGGCAAATGCATTTCCAGATGTAGCACCTTATGACAAAGAGAGATTTGATTTACAGAAAGAGTTAGCAAAAGTAACAAGAGAAAGAGACATTTTAAAAAAAGCCCTGGCCAGTCAAAAAGAGTAAAATATTTTTTCATAAAAGAGCATAGTAAACACTATAAAGTGCAGGAATTATGTAGGGTTTTCTGCTAGTGGCTACTATAAGTGGACTACAAGGAAAATAAGCAGT
>NZ_CP011148.1:511396-512263 GCF_001758565.1 Wolbachia endosymbiont of Drosophila incompta
ATCAGCAAATAAAGAGTTATTAGCAGATATTCAAAAAATATATCAAGCTTCTAAATGTAGATATGGAGCTCCTAAAATTCATGCTGAATTAAAGGCTTTGGGTAAAAGTTGCAACTTAAAAACAGTGCAAAGTATTATGCAGAAAAATGGTATTCAGGCTATATTGAGAAGAAAATTTAAAATTAAGAAACAACAAACGGACAGTAGCTCCCAATATATTAGACCAAAACTTTATTGTCGATCAACCAAATAAAGTATGGGATTACTTATATAAAAACCAAAGAAGGATGGCTATATTTGGCAACAATAATCGATCTATATTCACGCATGGTAGTTAATGAGCAGTTCAATAAATAAACAATTGGTTATGGACTCTTTATTAATGGCCGTTAACAAGCGTAAACCTGCCAAAAATCTACTATTACATAGTGATCAAGGTTCACAATATACTTCGCAAGGTTATCAATATCTCTTATCCATAAAAAACATAGATGAGTCATAAAGGTTGTTGTTACGACAATTCTGTTGTGGAAAGCTTCTTTAGCTCATTGAAAAGAGAAATACTTATTGATACTTCACAACACTCTGCTCAACAAACTAGAACTGCAATATTTGAATACATAGAAATTTTTTATAACAAACAACGTCACTATTAACTATTGCATTCCTGAGCATTTTGATTCATCATTCTCTTTGTGAAAAACATTCCAAACTTTCTCTCCACTTTTTCTGGGTAAGGTCAGTTTCCATTTGGTTCAAACTCGGATACAATTTCCCCAGAGCTGGGTAATCTCATACCAGAACCATCTGCTGCAATAAGTCTATAGCCTCTCCAACTCAGGTTCATCCTGATAGGCTGTTTGGATG
>NZ_CP011148.1:512282-513094 GCF_001758565.1 Wolbachia endosymbiont of Drosophila incompta
GTGTGGCAAATCTTATACCTTGCTTTAGAAAAAGCTTGCTTTGAGGGTACATGTCAATGGCTCCATAAGTTCACATTCTATTCCCAAACTTTTTTTAACTAACTTTAAAATCATAGAAAATACTGTCGAAAAAGGAAGTTTTCTTGTTCGTGTAAAACTCAACACAATGGATTTTCTGAAAAGTTTTCGAGTATATTGCATTTTTAATTTGTAAGATAAGATCTTTTCCTTTTTGCGTGCCTCACCTAAAAAAGACACATTTTAAACTTTTTTGTTGCAATAAAATAGAAACAAAAGTGCTGTCCCTTGCACTCTTTGGATAATTTAATGATAAAAAATTTGGAGAGAAATTTTATACACTATCGCTGATATTTTTCCTTAAGTTGACGCCATTGCCTGAACGGATACATGACAAATCTATCGTTTATCAAATCGTCGGTAAGCCTAAAGCTATAGCCATTAAGCACGATAAAGAAAATCATTCATAATCGCTATAGCAACTAGTGTAGACACTTGACGTTCCTTGTGATTTGATAAATAGAGGTTTTTATCTGACTTCACAACAAGGGCTTCTGGATGACTTTGAAAGTGAACATTACCATGCTTATCTTCAATAGCCTCTATTACCCCCTCACTGGAAAATGCTGCAACTTTATATCCAAGTGACTCCAATTTTCTTCTATTTTCTGGTGTATTACTTACTGCTCCTGAATGAGCATCTGGAAAATATGTTGAAAACCAGCCATTTTCATTAGGTATTAGGAATTTGGCTACTACTTCTGCTAAACGACTATTTGGAACGATCTTTATCT
>NZ_CP011148.1:513106-513288 GCF_001758565.1 Wolbachia endosymbiont of Drosophila incompta
GATCCTCTTTCTGTAGATTAGGTGCTGATTTTAAATGAGATCTTCGTTTCTCTTCATCACTCACAACACTCACTACTTCAATTCCCTTTGCATTCATTATGCCTTCACATATGCCAAGTAAATGAATTGCAGGGTTATCATCCACTATTTTTACAATTGCTTCAGTAACAAGCTGGCGACGA
>NZ_CP011148.1:513295-513681 GCF_001758565.1 Wolbachia endosymbiont of Drosophila incompta
GTGCTGAGTGTAAATTATCCGGAATAAATATTCTATTTATTTTGTGCTCTTTAACAAACTTTGCAACTTCAACTTTTATTCGGTCTAATGTTAGCTTCTTTGCCAATGTTTCATCTTGTTTTGCAAAGATAAGCGACTTTTCTTGGATTTCTTTTAAGTTAATTATTTTATTGTAGTCAATGAGTACGGTTTTAACTCCAAAGTTATTAAACATCTCGTAGATATTTTGAGATAGCCCAAGCTCATGTGCTTCTTCCGTTTTCAACAAACCAACAACTATGTCATTATTTACTGTATTTTCTGCCGTCAAGACAGTTGACGCTGGTTCTTCTTTTCTGGTTACATGTTGAGATGCCGGTTTTTCACTAACGCCAGCATAAGTAATA
>NZ_CP011148.1:513715-513816 GCF_001758565.1 Wolbachia endosymbiont of Drosophila incompta
TAAATAGTTTATTATAATATTTATATACTATGACTCGCCTCGCTAATATTTATATTACGATATAGAGTGTTTTATATCAAAAAGGAAAGTTTGCCAAGAAA
>NZ_CP011148.1:513862-527627 GCF_001758565.1 Wolbachia endosymbiont of Drosophila incompta
CAGTCCTTTGCTCTACCAACTGAGCTATCAGGCCAACTGTATACTTTTATTTTTAGATAAAAAATGTTATTATGTCTATCAAAAGTTTTTAAAGTAGTTTATAAAAATAAAGGATGAACATTAATGACAAAATAGGAATCTACCCTGGCACATTTGACCCTATAACTTTTGGGCATCTTGACATAATCAAAAGAGCGTGTAAACTAGTCGATAAATTAATAATAGGAGTTGCAGAAAACGTTAATAAGCATACTGCCTTTGACACAAAGCTACGCACAAGCATGGCTGAAAATGAAATCAAAGGGCTAGGAATTGATGCAGATGTTATATCTTTTAATGGGTTGCTAGTGAAGTTTGCCAAAGAGCAGAATGCTTCTGTTATTATTAGGGGATTAAGAGCAGTATCGGATTTTGATTACGAGTTTCAAATGAGCTGGGTAAATTATAAACTTCTTCCTGAAATCGAAACCATATTTCTTCCTGCTTCTGAAGATACTCAATTTATCTCATCAAGCTTTGTAAAGGAAATAGCAAGATTAGGAGAAGATGTTAGCAAATTTGTATCAAAAGGTGTTCAAAACGAATTGATTAACCTGAATAGGATAAAAAATGGAGAATAGTGCTTGTTGTTTTTTATTTCTGAATGGGTATATTCAATATATAAAATGTTATAAGCTAAAGGAGCAGCATGTCAAAAGTGAGGGTTAATAATAGAAAAGTTTGTTGTCATGGTGATGAGAATGATGAGGGTTCCGGCCATCCATTAATATATTTAGATATGGGAGAAGAAGAGGAAATAGCCTGCCCTTATTGTGAAAAGACGTTTGTCCATGACTGCACTGTAGAAGCGGTTGGGGAGCTGACTAGGGATGAGCTCTAATGGCACTTCTGCAGACTTAGCTTATGTAAATAGCAATAAGAGGGGCAGTAAAAATGAAACTGTCCATACGGTCGAGCACTCCCCCATGGCCAGGTATCATATTTCCACTATCTTTAACACCGTAAGCTCTTTTAACAAGCGACTCAGTGAAATCGCCAAGTTGCGCTAGAATAGCAATTGCAAGGCCAATGATTGGAGAATAAAAAATTGAAAATAGACCAAAAAATATTGATCCAAAAATTGTGCACACTACTCCAGCTAAAATCGCACCAAGAAGTCCTGCCCAAGTTTTTCCAGGGCTAATAATTGGGCAAATTTTAGCTCCACCAAAATTCTTGCCAAACAGGTAGGCAGTAACGTCAATTCCCCAAATGGTTAAGACGAACCATACTAATGCGTATTTTCCCTGTGGTAGATTATATAAATATATTAATGAGGCGCTTGGTAGTGCAATCAATAATAATGCAAAAACGTATAAAATTTTGTTTCCCTGGGTTAGATTATACCATTCAAAAGAAGATAAAACTGCTATCGAAAAAATCAATAGGTAAAACGATAAATCACTGAAATATGTAGCAAAGGAAAATATGAATAATATTACTATTGAGGACAACATTCTAATTATAAAATTATTATCTACCATATTTTTTCTCTCTTTTTGTATAATCTTCTAATGCTTTACTCAAATCTTGACAAGAAAAATCAGGCCATAAAGTATCACAAAAATACAATTCAGCATAAGCTGCTTGCCATAATAAAAAGTTGCTTAACCTTTTTTCGCCGCCAGTGCGAATTAATAAATCCAATTTTGGCAAATCTTTAGTATACAGAAATTTTTCAAATTCCTCTTCTGATACATAAGCAATATTTTCTTTTATAATATTGCTTATAGCTTGTGTAATTTCTTGCTTTGCTCCGTAACTGACTGCCACAGTGAGTAATAAACCATCGTTCTTATGTGTCATTTCTTCTGCTTTTTTAATTTGATCCAATATTTTACTGGGTAACAGACTTAAATTGCCAATAAAATTCAACTTAATGTTACAATTGTAAATGAAATTGACTTTATCTTCATTAGTTAAAACGGAGTAAAATAAATCAAATAGACAGTCAGTTTCGTTTTTAGGTCTAAGCCAATTCTCCATAGAGAATGCATACAAAGTTAAGTAGGGTATAGTTAAGTCCGTACAATACTTGGCAATATCGTATGCAACTTCACTGCCCTTTTTATAACCATCAATTTTTACCCTTCCTTGATTGTTCGCCCATCTACCATTACCATCCATAATAATTGCTAAATGTTTCGGTAAAGATTCTTGATTCAACATTTAAATTTAACCTAATTTTGACTTGAGTGAAATTTTTTGGATTTCAATGGACACCTGGAAGGTGTCAGCTACTTGCATGACAGGAAGAGAGTTACTGTAGTGACACCAATAGTTGATACTTGAATGCAAAATTGGTGTCATCCCAGTGCTCCGACACTGGGATCCAGGAAATTTGATTTCAAACAAGTGCATCAGATAGTTGTATAGTAAAGACTGGATTCCAGTGTCAAACACTGGAATGACATCATTTGCTATGTAAGCTTTCTCCATATCATTTAGTGATTCAGTATATCCTTTTCTTTGATGGACAATTCACCATCAATCTTTTTTATATTATCATCAGTAATATTTTGTATTTCCTTCTTAGCACCATGAAAATCATCTTCTGAGATTTCTTTATTTTCCTTCATTTTTTCTGTTTCTTCCATAATATCTCTACGTATATTTCTAATGGCAATCCGTGCATTTTCAGCAAACTGATGCAATAATTTCACTAATTTTTCACGGGTTTCTTGTGTCAAGTCCGGAAGAGCTATACGTATGGTGCTACCCTCGACAACAGGATTTAAATTCAGGTTAGCATTTAATATAGCGTTTTTCACTTCACCTACAACACTAATGTCCCAAACTTTAATTGATAGGGTTTTGTTATCTATAACCGAAACGCCTGCAACTTGATTTAACTTTTGATGCCCACCATAGATGTTTACAACTATACCATCAAGCAAAGATGCACTAGCTCTACCAGTGCGTACGCCTTTAATATCATCATGAAAGGACTGAATAGTTTTTAGCATTCTTTCTTTTGTTTTAGCTTTTATTTCATTTAACATAAATTACCTACTGTTTACAATCTGAAACTATAGTATAAGTACCTTGACCCTTAATAATATTGACTATTTTTTCTCCCTTCAAAGAAAAAACTATAATTGGAATAGAATTCTCACGAGCAAGTGAAATTGCTGATGCATCCATAACTTTTAAATCACGAGTCAATAAATCCGTGTAAGAAAGCCTATCATACATTACAGCATCCTCATTTTTTTTCGGATCAGCGGAGTATACACCATTTACTTGCGTACCCTTTAGAATAACATCACAATTCATTTCAACAGCACGTAAGGCTGCAGCTGTATCTGTAGTAAAAAATGGGTTGCCTGTGCCTGCTGCAAAAATTACCACTCTACCTTTTTCTAAATGACGAATAGCTTTCCTTCTGATGTAAGGTTCGCATACAGTGGCCATGGGTATTGCAGATAATACCCTAGAAGCTACTAAATTTTTTTCTAAAAAGTTTTGTAAAATTAAAGCATTGATTATAGTTGCAAGCATTCCAATATAATCACTGCTTGCTCTTTCACAACCACTTAAAGACGCAGATGTGCCACGAAAGATATTACCACCACCAACAACAATACATACCTGAACTCCAAGATTACAAACTTCAACTATGCCTTTAGATAACTCACCTATAGTCTCCATATCGTGACCAAATTGCTTTGATCCCATCAAAGCCTCACCAGAGATTTTAAATAACACCCTGGAATATTTTATTTCGCTTTTTTCATTTGTTGAAATAAACATTTTTTGCTATTTAATCTGCATCACCCAAAACAAGTAACTTGTAATTAGAGAGTTTAACAGCACTCAACTCGCTTGATTTTATAAAATCAGAAATCTTCATCTTATCATCCTTTATAAATTTTTGCTCCAGTAAAACAACTTCTTCATAGTACTTAGCCATTCGTCCATCTACTATTTTTTTTGCTACTTCTTCAGGTTTATTTAAGCTCCTCACTTGCTCTTCAATTATAGAACGTTCGTTGTTCAACTTCATTTGATCTAAATCATCTATAGACAAAGCTTCAGGCTTCATAGCAACTACATGCATAGCTATTTGTTTCCCAATCTCTTGTAGCTTCGCCTTATCACCAGATGATTGCAATGCAATTAAAGCACCAATCTTACCTAAGCCACACACATCACCATGTACGTAGCCAGCAATAACTCCATCCTTAGCTTCTAAGTAACAAAGCTTGCTTAACTCTAGCTTCTCACCAAGAACTGACGTACCATTCATAATAGCTTCCTGCACTGTGCCAATGCTTTCATACTTGGCATTTTTTAACTCATCAACGCTAGTACAGCGTTCTTGATGAGCAATTGATGCTAAATTTAAAACTAACTCTATAAATTTCTCATTCCTTGCGACAAAATCGGTTTCGCAATTGAGTTCAATCAATACACCACAATTTTCAGTCAAACACATAGCAACGAGCCCATCTGAAGCTACTCTATCAGATTTTTTGTCAGCTTTAGCAAGACCTATTGTACGTAACTTATCAACGGCTTTCTTAATGTCACCATCACATTCTTCTAATGCTTTTTTACAGTCACTTAAGCCAAGCCCTGTTCTATCACGTAATTCTCTTATATCATCTGGATTCATCTTCATTTGTTACTACCTCCCTTTCTTCTTCTTTGTAAACTTTACTACGTCTCCTTTTAGTTTGCACAATACCATCTTCTTTTTCTTGAATAAACTCATCACCCCTTATATCATCAATCTTAACTCCAGATTTTGCTAGACTAGACTCTATTCCAGCTAATATAGAGTCGGTAGCTAATTTACAATAGAGCTCTATTGATTTTCTTGAGTCATCATTTCCAGGTATTAGATAAGTAATACCATCTGGATCAGAATTAGTATCAAGTATTGCAACTATTGGAATTCCTAACTTCTTAGCCTCCTTAACCGCTATATGCTCTTTATTAGTATCAATGATGAATAAGATATCAGGAATTGCTCCCGTTTCTTAATACCGCCAAGCGCCTTATCAAGCTTTTGCTTTTTCTTTTCAATGTTTCCCAATTCTTTCTTTGTTAAAATGCTATCCTCGTCATTTAATATTTTCTCATATTGCATCAAGTTTATCGTATAAGAANCAGTGCCCCAATTAGTAAGCATACCACCAAGCCAACGATGATTCACATAATATTGACCACAACGAATCGCTTCACTTGCAATAATATCAAAAGCTTGAAACTTTGTACCAACAAATAGAATGCGACCACCTTGAAATGCAACGTCATATAAAGCCTTCATGGCCACCTGTAGCAATGGTAGTGTTTTTCGCAAATCAATTATATGTATACGATTTTCTTGATGCACTCCATATATGTATGGAGCCATTTTTGCGTTCCAGCGATTAATTTTGTGACCAAAATGTACACCAGATTCAGCTAAATCACGCACAGTGACTTTAGGCAAATTTGTCATATATCATTCCTCCAAATAGTTTATCTTCCATGGCATAACCCTAATGGGACTACTTGTACAAGCCATGTGTGAAATTAAATTATTTACATAGTAATAGAAAAGACAGCAAAGCGCAAACAAAAAATATTGACAAAGGGCAACATGTTTATTAGCTTTAAAGTTGAAGCCCGAAAATGCTAAAAAGAAATTAGGGGGGTGTAGCTCAGTTGGTTAGAGCGCATGCCTGTCACGCATGAGGTCGTGAGTTCAAGTCTCATCACTCCCGCCATATTAGTTTTAGCATAACTTAGAATTCGCAGTACTATTGCCGGTATTGAGAAACGCCTTCACCAAACTTGACATGGCATGGTATTGTAATTAATACTTAAATAGGTTTGTTTTTATCATTAACAATTAGGATTAAATATGCTCATTTCTGAAGTTTTTGCAGCAGATGCAACTAGCAATACATCAAGTATCGGCGCATCTTTTGCTAGTTTTATTCCACTGATTTTAATATTTGTGGTATTTTATTTTCTCATTATTCGCCCGCAACAAAAAAAACTAAAAGAACATAGAAAGATGATAGATCAAATAAAACGTGGTGATACAGTCATTACTTCTGGTGGAATAATAGGTGAAGTTAATAAAGTTGATGAGGCAAATGCACAATTTATAATAGAAATAGCACCAAAAGTTGAGATAAAAGTTCTAAAGTCCGCTATATCTGAGGTTTTAAGCAAAGAAACTCAAAAAGTAGCAGCTAAACCAATTAAAAAGGTAAAATCGAAAGAATGATAAAAAGAATATAAATCAACCAGTAATAAAGGCAAAAATGCTTAACATGTTTAGAAAAAAGTTTGTTTGGTGATCCATTTGTGTGCGGAATATTTGGTGTAGTAAGTAGCGGTGATTCAGTAATACCAACCTTACTAACTGGGTTACAAAAATTGGAATATAGGGGATATGATTCCTCAGGTATAGCAATCATAAATAACGAAGGTAAGATAGAAGTCAAAAAATCAGAAGGTAAAGTCGAAAGGTTATGTGAAGTTGTTGATGACAGCAAGATGTCTCACAGTACAGTTGGTATAGCACATACTCGCTGGGCTACACATGGAGTCCCAGGCCTTAAAAATGCTCACCCCATTCGTACAAATAATGTTGTTGTTGCTCATAACGGCATAATTGAGAATTACAATCTGCTAAAAAAGGGTCTAGAAGAAAGGGGCATGTCATTCCATACTGACACTGACACAGAGATCATACCAAACATGCTAACCTTATATCTTGATGAAGGATTGTCGCCAATTGATTCTCTATTTAAGTGTTTAAACAACTTACATGGCTCATTTGCCTTGGTCTTATTATTTGCAGAATATCCAGACGCCTTATTTGTTGCGAAGAGAAATTTGCCTTTAGCAATAGGCTATAACTGTAACACAGTGTTTGCTGCATCTGACTCTAATGCTTTAAGTGCATTTGTGGAAAGAATATCGCATTTGGAAGATGATGACATTGCAGTGATAAAATCTAGTGGAGTTAGTATATACAACAATGGTACACAAGTTAAACGCAGTATAGAAAATAGTAGTCCAAGTGATTTTCTAATTAGCAAAAATGGTTACCCTAGCTTCATGTTAAAAGAGATTTTTGAGCAACCGCGTGCATTAAACAAAACAATAAATCAATTTTACAAGCAATATAAAGAGGTAATATTTGCTAACAAAAAATTGTTTTCTGAGCTGAGTTACATTACTATAGTTGGATGCGGGTCATCTTATTTTGCTGGGCTAATAGCAAAGTATTGGCTGGAAAATGTCGCTCAAGTTCGAGTATATCTAGAAATCTCATCAGAATTTAGGTATAGCAACGTCAAGCTGGAAGAAGGCAGCATTGGGTTATTTATCTCTCAATCTGGTGAAACTGCAGATACCATAGAAGCGCTGCGTTATGCAAAATCACAGAAGCAAACAATCATTAGTATAACTAATACATTTAGCAGCAGCATTGAAAAGATCTCAGATATTGTGTTACATACTCTTGCTGGGCCAGAAATTGGTGTTGCTTCAACAAAAACCTTTTCTGCGCAACTTGCAACTTTAGCATGCTTTGCCGTGGAGCTTGGAAAAATAAAAGGTGTACTGGGTGGAGAGAGAATAAAACAGCTAAGCAACGCTATTAACTCTATTCCCGAGTATGTTGAGCACGTTTTGAATGTGATGAAAATACAACATATATCGGACAGTATATTAGAACACAATAACGTTATTTTAATCGGCAGAGGAAGTTCATACGGAGTTGCAATGGAAGGCGCATTGAAAATAAAAGAGCTTTCATATATCAATACAACTGGTATTGCAGCGGGAGAAATGAAGCATGGTTCTATTGCTTTAATAGACTCTACTGTGCTTGTTATAGCAATTATCCCTTATGATGATTTATTCTTTAAAACGCTATCTAATATACAAGAGATTATTGCAAGAAAAGGCAAAGTAATTGCCTTCAGTGATAAACAAGGAGCGCCATTCCTAAGGGGAGTTTGCGCAGATGTGGTGCAACTTCCAGACACTGATAATTTTATCTCTCCAATCATCTACAGTGTTGCTATGCAATTCCTTGCTTACTTTACTGCAGCAAAAAAAGGGTTAGATGCAGATTGTCCAAGAAATTTAGCTAAGTCTGTCACGGTTGAGTAGTCCATTTAAAGTTAAAGCTAAACTTCTAATTAAGGTGACCAGACTGCATTCTGTGATTTTTAGCAAAACACGATACACAATCGTCATTCCGCTACTTGTTAGCGGAATCTATGCCGACGGTCTGCGGCGGTATGACGGTTCGTGGCGGTATGATGGTTAAGCAATTCGTCATCCCGCTGCTTGTTAGCGGGATCTAGAGATACCGCGAATGAATCGCNGTTCGCGGCGGCATAGCTATCTTCAAAAATATGGTTGAATAATTGTTAATAATAGTGTATAATTATTAATATTTTTAAGCACTTTGGCTATGGCTTTATCTAAGTTTCTCGACCCTAAGCTGGATTTAACCTTCAAAAAAATATTTGGCACTGAAAAAAATAAGAATATTCTCATACATTTTTTGAATGATATTTTAGGGTTTACCGAGATAAATACTATACAAGAAGTGGAATTCCTCAGTACTATAATGGATCCTGAAATTGCCTCTAAAAAACAAAGTATTGTTGATGTTCTCTGCAGAGATGAAAATGGGGTGCAAGTAATAGTCGAAATGGTGCGACCTGAAAGCCTTCGGTCATATTGTTTAAAAGGAGAGGAATTCATTCAGAAAGAAACTGAAAGGATTCTAAAGCTTATTGAACCAGATGTTTTGCCATCTGAGTCTACGCATCAGTGCGAATTGGGTAACCAGTTGGTGCCGAGCGACGCGGACAATGAACCTCCTCTTGATAAAGAAGATGCTCAATCGTGAGAGAAAGCATAAACTACAAGCATCATGTGGTTGGAGGGCTAGGCTTAGTGGTATGGTGAACGTAAGTGAAGCTTCATAAGTATCGTAACGATTAAAGAGCTAAAGATGCTGATAAGCTCCGACCAAAAGGTAATGTGACATTTTTCATTTCTGGATGTACGCAAATAATAATTCCACCGGTATAGAGAAGCCACCTAACGCGCTTTTGTGTGACAAAAGGAACAGGATAAGCCTGTATTTTCGCCTATATGGCAGGCAACCCGCAAGGAATGCTGATGGATGTGCAGGTAAAGGATAATGGAGAAAGCGAATGCCATTTTGTAACGAAATGGATAGAATTTGTAACATTAATTCGCGTGAAAACGAGCAGACTTCCATTTGGTCCCTCATGACAAGAAACTTTGTTAACCACTTAAGGTAGGAAAGCAGATGATTACAAGTACAACTGTAAGTGCACCTACCAATAACTCCGAAGCATGGAACCAGTTACCCTGGAAGAAATGCCAAAAAGTTGTTATGAGGCTACAGAGGCGTATTGTTAAGGCTGTCCAACAAGGCAGATGGGGTAAGGTGAAAACTTTACAACACCTTCTCACACGCTCTTTTAGCGGCAAAGCTTTGGCGGTTAAGAGAGTAACTGAAAACCAAGGAAAAAACACAGCAGGTGTAGATCGTCAAATATGGTCAACTTGCAACACAAAATTTCAAGGAATAAAGCTATTAAAACAAAGAGGATACAAACCTTCTCCGCTAAAACGGATATACATCAGTAAGTCTAATGGCAAAAGAAGACCTCTTGGAATCCCTACGATAAAAGATAGAGCCATGCAAGCATTATACTTGTTTGCTTTGGAACCGATAGCTGAAACGATCAGTGATCGTCACTCTTATGGTTTTAGACCAAAAAGATCCTGCGCAGACGCTACTGTGGCTTGTCACTTGTTACTGGCAAGCCGTAACCAACTACAATGGATACTCGAAGGTGATATTAAAGGGTGTTTTGATAACATTAACCATGAATGGCTCATGAAGCATATTCCTATGGAGAAGAAAATTCTTCATAGCTGGTTAAAAGCTGGCTTCCTAGAATCAAAAACTCTGTATTCCACAACTGCAGGTACCCCACAAGGTAGTATCATCTCTCCAATACTAGCAAATCTAGCCCTAAATGGACTTGAAAAATCATTGGAAAGTCAATTTGGTAAACTTGGCAGTAAAAGAAGAAGCAAAATCAGAAGTGGAGTAAATGTAATCAGGTACGCAGATGACTTTATCATTTCAGGAATCACACGTGAAGTACTGGAAAATGAAGTAAAACCTCTAGTATCGTCCTTTCTTCAGGAGAGAGGTCTTATCCTTTCCGAAGAGAAAACAAAAATTACATCTATTACAACAGGGTTTGACTTTCTTGGTTGTAATGTACGCAGGTATAATAAGAAGTTAATTATAAAACCTTCAAAAGAAAGTATTAAGAAACTTCTTAATAAAGCACGTACATTGATAAAGGCAAACATAGCGAACACTCAGGCCGTACTAATCAAGTTGCTCAATTCCCTATTAAGGGGATGGGGAAATTACTACAGCCATGTGTGTGCGAAAAGAGCTTTTAACAAAATAGACCATGAAATTATGTGTGCTCTATGGAAATGGGCAAAGAAAAGACATCCTCGTAAAGGATTACGTTGGATAAAGAATCGTTACTTCAAGGTAATGAAACAACGCCAATGGGTCTTTGCTGCACCCATATGCAAGAACAAACCGAAAGAGATAAGGTATTTAAGACTGCTTAGGTTGATTGATATACCTATCAGACAACATGTTAAAATCAGGGCGGATGCAAATCCACTTGACTTAAAATGGAAAAAGTATTTTGATGAAAGAGTGAAACAAACAAAAATGTTAGCAAGCTCTTTCTCAAGAGAAGGTTCTCTACTGTTGGTGTCACCATTAAGAATGATGTTTTCTGAGGAATCATCAAGGACAAGCCGGTTCGAGAAAAGAAGGACTTAGATAAGGGGCTCAAGCGTAGTGTGGGGAAACCTGCATGCTGCGTTTCTAAGGGAGGGAGTAGTAGCAATACTACTTCCTTACCTAACCAATGATTATAGGTTTTCTGTGCATAATGACACATAACACCCAGCGGTCTTGTTACCTCATGATTATCAATATAATGAGAGCAGCCACCATGAAATACCAGTGGCAAATGTCTGTGACCATATAATTCCTTAGTTTCAAGAATCTCTTCATTCGTAAAGCGATAAAAAGTTATGCCACCATCTTTTTTTACTTAAAAGATTTTCAATTTATCTTCATAGAGCTGCCAAAATTTCCTAAGAGTAGAGAAGAACAACTAGAAAGTGTAGTAGACCGTTGGCTATTTTTTTTCAAATATGCAGATGAAACAACGGACGAAGGTCTCAGAAAAATTGCGGAAAAATCACCAATAATAAAGCTAGCATATGATGAATTAGATAAGTTTCATTGGAATGAAAAAGATCTAATAACTTATGAAGAAAGAATAATGGATCTGCGCAAAGAAGAAGCCATTCTTGAATACAGACTTGACCTTGCTACTGAAAAAGGCATCCAAATTGGCGAAGAAAGAGGCATCAAAATCGGTAAAGAGGAAGGAAAAATCGAAGGAAAAATCGAAGGTAAAGAGGAAGGAAAAATCGAAGGAAAAATCGAAGTCGCAAAAGCAATGCTGGCTAACAATGTTGATGTCAACACTATTGTCAAATTTACTGGCCTTTCTATTAGTGAGATTGAAGAATTAAGTGTGAACGGTTACTAATTAAGAACTTTAATTATCAATCATAAATCACTGAATTTCGCTAGTAAATTTGTTGCCATTGTCCATATTGCACAATTGTATATAAGATATAGTATAACAATAGTGTCCGTTCAGCTAATACCAATTCCCACTGCACAATAAACGGATAGATAACAATGGAAAAAAAGCCATACTATTGCCTTTCTTTCTCACTCCACAATTAAATAACTCTACAATATCGCTTATTTGATTCACTAATAATGAGAATTGGTATAACTTTGCTATTTTTCTCTCTAGATTCTTGCAAAGTTCTACAAGATTAACCACATTACCTCACGGTTTCTCTATGATTATTTTTTTAGATTACTTGTTTACCTTATTTGCCGTTCTCCTGAACGAATATACATAAGCTATAAAAACTATCTAATAGCTACCCAAAACCCTTATTTCCCACTCAAGTTCAACATTAAATTTATCCTTTACTGCATCTTTTACTTTGTTGCCAAGGTTTTCCAAGTCAGATGCAGTTGCATTATCGTAATTGAGCAAGAAGTTACAATGTTTCTTAGAGATTCTAGCTCCACCAATATTTAACCTTAGGCAGCCAGATTTATCAATTAACTCCCATGCTCGGTAGTTTTTTGGATTTTTGAATATGCACCCAGCTGTTTTTCCTCTTATTGGCTGGCTTTTATTTTTCCTCTCAATAACTTCCTTTAACCTTTGCAGTATAAGCTCATACTCTGAGTTTACTCCTTTAAACTCAGCTTCAACAAAAATCCAATTTCCTTTTAGGCTATGTCCACGGTAAAAATACCCCATTTCTTCGCTGGAGAACTCATATAGGTTTCCATCCTCTAGATTCACTGCTTTTATGGATTGTACAACACTTGCGATATCACTACCATATGCACCTGCATTCATTTCTATTCCGCCACCAACTGTTCCTGGAATTCCAACTAGAAACTCCAACCCACTAATCTGCTGATTTCCCGCAAAGTGAGCAAGGTTGCTGAGCAGCACAGCTCCCCCAGCTACAATAGAGTTGTTACCCTTACTTTTAATATATGCAAACTCCTTACCTAATTTTACTGTTATTCCTCGAATACCACTATCTCGCACTATTATGTTGGATGTTGCACCAATAACGCTAACTGGCAGTTCAGTATTTTTAATCAAGTATGTTAAATCTTCAATATCACATGGTTTAAATAATACATCAGCTCGTCCACCAACATTTAACCACGTCGCTTTAGACATTAAGACATCACAACGATAGATTCCACGTACTTTAGGTAAGCTTATAAGCATTTTGATTTCAACTCTAATCCTGCATCCATACCCATTTTCTCCGCATCTTCTATAAATGAAGTGCGCTCAGTGAAGTATATATTTTTTCCACTTGCTAACATACAACGAAGGTGTAGCATATTTTCGCTCACATATTCAGCCAAAGCTGCAAGTGGTGTAAAACATGAACCATTCACTGTCTTCATAAAACTGCGCTCTGATTTCACTCCTATAAAAGACATATTATTATTAATTTTCTCTAAAAGATCGATAATTTTTACATCATTCCTTCTACATTGAATACAAACCGCCCCCTGCCCCACTGCACTTAACATAACTTTTGGTGGCAATACCTCTGTAATCAAGTGATGTTTTTCTAATCTTATGAGTCCTGCTTCAGCTAGAATTATTCCATCAAAACTTTGATTTTGCAATCTGGTTGTTACATTTCCACGTAGCGGTACTATATTTAAATCTGGTCTAACATTTAACAACTGAACTTTTCTTCTTATTGAAGAAGTGGCAATAGTAGCCTGCTGTGGCAAAGACTCAAGGCTATTGTGTTTATGAGAAATAAACGCATCGCATGAACTTAGCCTTTCTAAAACACAAGGAATTGTTAAACCCCCTGAGAAAAACGTAGGCATATCTTTTAGCGAATGAACTGCCATGTCTATATTATTTTCGAGCAATTCAGTCTCAATTTCTTTAATGAATAATCCTTTGCCTCCTATTTCAGCAAGATTTGCGTTTGCATACTTATCTCCAGAAGTTTTTATTTTAAC
>NZ_CP011148.1:527671-527805 GCF_001758565.1 Wolbachia endosymbiont of Drosophila incompta
TTGCTTCCAAAGCCTGGGCAACTGCAAGCTTGCTTCCTCTGGTACCTATTTTGACTAGCATGTGTACGATTGTTTGTCTGATGTCATTCAAGTAGCTGACTACTTGGGTCCAGTTTATATAAACCTTTGCATTT
>NZ_CP011148.1:527813-528526 GCF_001758565.1 Wolbachia endosymbiont of Drosophila incompta
TTAACTTAAAACCAAAAGCAACTTTGACTTTACAAAATAATAACCTTTTATATGCATAAATAAGCTTACTGGATTCTAGTACTTGCATGACAAGGTATAAACCTTATCGTCATACCACCGCGAACCGTCATACCGTCACGGTATCTCTAGATCCCGCTAACACGTAGCGGGATGACGAATTATTTAACCGTCATACCGCGATTCATTCGCGGTATCTCTAGATCCCGCTAACAAGCAGCGGGATGACGGTTGTCGTTTAGCTATAAATATTAAAAAATTTACCAAGCGAAAAAAAAGGCAAAAGAAGCCCCGTGGTGGTTGGCTATTTACTATGTACTAAAATATCGGCGTTTTTTTTATTCTAAAACGCTTGATTAAGAGCGATTTAGCTGCTTTTAACTTGCAACTAACCTACACCGCAAGTGTTTAAGAAATTTACTAAGCAGGAAAAAAGGCAAAGAAACCCCGTTGTAGCTAGCATTCAAATTCTCCCTTGTCAATTTGACGTTTTTTGCTGTCTTAAACGCTTTGTAAGCGCGTTTCGGCTTATATAGGTAAAAACCTAAAAATTTTTAAAGACATGCGATGCACGTAGTGCGAAAAATTAAACATGAGACGCCAAATACCCTAAGTTTTTTGTCATTAACCTGCACAGATTGCGAAGATAAATAAATAGCTTCAGTTTCATGATAGGGGGGATGGCAAAGCTTGTC
>NZ_CP011148.1:528564-531849 GCF_001758565.1 Wolbachia endosymbiont of Drosophila incompta
CATTTGGGAATATGTTATCCGTTTGTCACTTCTAAATGATAAGAGCCTCAATGAATTTATTAGTTTATTACATGTCTCTTTTCATGTATAAATCTATAGAAAGTTTTATACGGAAGTTGTTTTATGAGCAAAATTATAGAAATCAGAGCACCAAAAACTCTTGGTGGTGAATCAGTTACAGAAGGTATAGTAAAAATAAAGAAGGGTATTGGAGAAGCAGTAAAAGTAGATGACTTGATCTTTGAAATTGAAACTGACAAAACAGCACTCGAATTAACTGCAGAAGCTTCAGGGCAAATAACTGAATTTCTTATAAAAGAAGATGATGTAATAAGTCCTGATCAATTGTTAGCGAAGCTTTCCATGGGAGAAGTAAAAGAGGAAGCGAGAAAAGAAGATAAAAGCGAAAGTGCTGCTAAAAAAGATGCTCCATCAGCTCGTAAAATTATGGAAGAAAATGCAATCAGTGCAGAAAGCGTCAAAGGAACTGGCATGGGAGGCAGAATAACAAAAGCAGATGTGATAGGCCATATGAACAAAGCTGAACAACCTGCAATAAAACAATATGAATTGCCAAAAAGTGTAGTAAATGGAGAGCAAAGAGAGGAACGAGTAAAAATGAGCAAAATAAGGCAAGTAATTGCCGCTCGTTTGAAAGCATCGCAAAATACTGCTGCAATACTGACCACATTCAATGAAATTGACATGAAGAATGTCATGGATCTAAGAGCAAAATATAAGGACGCCTTTGAAAAAAAATATGGAATAAAACTTGGTTTTATGTCGTTTTTTATAAAGGCAGCGGTGCAAGCATTGAAAGAAATTGCTGAAATTAACGCTGAAATCTCAGGCGATGAAATCATATNTAAACATTACTATGACGTAGGTGTTGCTGTTGGCACCGATAAAGGTCTTGTTGTACCAGTTATTCGGGGTGCCGATCAGATGTCATTTGCAGAAATTGAGTTGACTTTAGTTGCTCTTGGCAAAAAAGCTCGTGAGGGTAAATTACAAGTATCAGAAATGGAAGGTGCAACATTTACCATCTCAAACGGTGGAGTATACGGTTCACTTCTTTCCACTCCGATAATAAACCCTCCGCAATCTGGAATACTTGGAATGCATTCAATACAAAACAGGCCAGTTGCTGTTGGTAATGCAGTAGAAATCAGACCTATGATGTACATTGCTCTCTCTTACGATCACAGAATAGTTGACGGCAAAGGAGCAGTAACTTTCCTCGTTAAAATAAAAAATTATATAGAAGATCCAAATAGATTAGTTTTGGAAGTGTAGCTCAAATGAATTGTTGTTAATCCAGTATTGCTAAAAACCTAAATGTCATCTAGTTCTGCCAGCAGTTTAGCAACTTCCGGATGATCAGGGCCATAATGTTTCTCAAAAATAGGCAAGGCCTGTTCAAGCAATTCCTCTTGTTTCTTGTGATCGCCCAAAGCGCCATAGGTAATACCAAGATTTGCCAGTAGTTTGGCAACTTGAACATGACCAGAGCCATAATGTTTCTCAAAAATAGGTAAAGCTCGTTCAAACAACTCTTTTGCTTTCTGATGATCGCCAAAAGTGCCATAAACGATACCGAGGGTTGCCAGTAATTTAACAACTTCAAAATGGTCGAGGCCGTAATGTTTCTTTCGAATTGCTAGAGCCTGTTCAAGCAACTCTTTTGCCTTCTGGGGATTACCTAAAACCCTATAAGAATTACCGAGGTTTGCCAGTGTTCTAGCAACTTCAAAATGGTCAGGCCTGTAATGTTTCTTTTTGATTGCTAAAGCCCGTTCAAGTAACTCCTTTTGTTTTTTATAGTCACCTAAATCCACATGAGAGATACCAAGGTTTGTCGGAGTAATAGCGACTTCAAAATGATCAGAGTTGTAATATTTTTCTTTAATTGTTAAGACCTGTTCAAGCAGCTCCTTTTCTTTCTGAGGATCACCCAAAGCACCATAAGCGATACCAAGGTTTGCTAGTAGTTTAGCAACTTCAAAATGATCATAGCCATAATATTCCTTAAAGATAGGTAAAGCCCGTTCAAGCAACTCTTTTTCTTCCTGAGGATCACCTAAAGCCCTATAAGCGGTGCCTAAACTTATTAGTGTTCTAGCAACCTCAGGATGACCAGTGCCATAATGTTTCTCAAAAGTAAGTAAAGCTCGTTCAAGCAATTCCTTTTGTTTCTTATAATTGCCTAAATACCCGTAAGCGTTACCTAGGTTTGCCAGCAGTTTAGCAACTTCGAAATGATCAGGGCTATAATGTGTCTTCAAGATAGGTAAAGCCCGTTCAAGCAACTCTTTTTCTTTCTGAGGATCACCTAAAGCACCATAAGCAATGCCAAGGTTTGCTAATGTAATAGCAGCTTGAAAATGATCAGAGCCATAATGTTTCTTGATGATAGGTAAAACCCGTTCAAGCGACTTCTTTTGTCTTCTAGGATCTAAATCAAAATATCCATCGCCTATCCATATTAACAAATTTACAAGATAATCCTTTTCTATTGTTTGTTTTTCTGAAGGATTTTTTGTTAGCCAATTATCTACATGTGATAAGAACGCTTCTAAATGCGGCAATAATTGTCGTTTCTTAGCATAATCTTCTAATTTATCACTGCCGTAAGGAAAGCTTTCTTCCAGTAACTCAAAAGTCTTTTTCACAACTTTGTCTTTGCCTTGTTTTTCTAACTCTATTCTTGTTACTTGCTGTACTAACCTGTGGATATTGACTGAGCTTTGCTCTTCTCCTGAGTTGATCATTGAATATTGTTTAAGTAGTTGGATAGCATCACCTAACTTTTCTTCATTGCGTTCTACCCCTAAAAACATTTTTGCAGGAATGTTGTCAGGAGCAATATAGGCAATGATATCCAAGATTTCTTTGGCTTGCTGACCATACTCTGGGTTATCTTTGATTTTATCAATAGTAATTCTCCAGGTTATAAAAGTTGTCTTGGTGTAGCTATTGTCGCTGTCTTTAGGAAACTTAAAATCAAGTAATTTTTCTGCTTCCTCTTTGTATCTCTTTAAATAATCACTAATTTCAAACTTCAAGCCTACATTCTTTAATGCTATATCCCTTTCTTTTATGTATGCAACTGCCTGCTGCAAAGCTAAAGGAAAATGCTGTAATGTTTCTGCCAAATTCTTTATTTCATTTTCTTGTGAACCATCTTTTATACCTAATGCTTTTCTAATAAAGTCTATTGATTCTGGTTCAGTAAATGCACCCAATGTTAATGATTTTATATCTCCCCATTTCTGATTACGAGAG
>NZ_CP011148.1:531870-534534 GCF_001758565.1 Wolbachia endosymbiont of Drosophila incompta
TTATCATCAGATGATAAAAAGTGGGACGGTAAGAATTGACTAATACCAGCATCTTGACCTTCACTTCTATATTCTTCTGCATTATCGAAAACAAAGAGACTTTTTCTCTTGGCGAAAAAAGCGTATATGTCTCTTACAATAGATTCAATATCCCTATCTTCTGTAGGAATGCCTAAAGGATCTCTAGCTAACCTGAGAAAAGACTGCACCATGGTTTCATGGGTTTCAGCTTTTATCCATATAATATTGTTGTCATAATCTTTACTGTGTTCTTCAATATATTTTTTGGCCAGCTCAGTCTTACCTATTCCTCCCAACCCACTAATAGAAACCAGTTGCGATATTACTGTGGCTACACCTTGACTTTTTTGTATTAATTTGTGTAGTTCTCGTAATTCTTCTGTCCTTCCAGTGAACGATCCTACTGGATTTCTCACCTCAAATCGAAAGCCTCCTAAGAGGTTGTCCGGAAACAAGTAAAAGGCTATAATATCTGAAATTTTAGTACGGGGTAAAGATGAGAAAAAAGTATCCAACAGATCTAAGCGAAAGGGAATGGGCAAGAATAGAAAAACACTTCAGAGTATCATACAAGAAAGGAGGAAGGCCGCCAAAGTATAGCAAAAGAGAAATATTAGAAGCAATTTTCTATGTATTGCGTACAGGGTGTCAATGGCGGTATTTACCAAATGATTTTCCGCTATGGAAGACTGTGTATGAGCAGTTCAGGCAATGGAAGAAGCAGGGAATTTTTGAGAAAATGAATTATGAAATTACAAAATATAGTAGAAGAAAAATAGGAAGGAATGAGCAGCCGAGTGCCTGTATAGTAGATAGTCAATCTGTAAAGACTACAGAAAAGGGGGGATCAAAGGCTATGATGGAAGTAAAAAAGTAAAGGGTAGAAAAAGGCATATAATTACAGACACTCAGGGTTTTATACTAGGTTGTTACGTAGGCGCTGCTAACGAAAATGATAGAGATGGTATTAAAATAGCATTAAACAATATGAGAACAAAATATACTAAAGTTAAAAAAATGTGGGCTGACATGGGATACCAAGGAAGAAATTTAAAGAATCACATAAAGGAAGAATATGACATAGATATTGAAATTGTTAAAAGGCCTCCATGTAGATTTTGGGTGCACAAAGATACGCCACCTGAGCTACTACCAACAAGAGAACAAGGGTTTAAAGTACAGCCAAGAAGATGGGTTGTAGAAAGGACTTTTGCTTGGGTTAATAGGAATAGAAGGCTATCGAAGGAGTATGATTTACTCACAACATCCACTGAGAATTTCATATACCTAGCTATGAGTAGGGTTATGTTAAAGAGGGAATATGCTTGAATTTACTAGTTTCCGGACAACCTCTAAGATCATCTTTAGCACTTCTCACATGTTCATTCTGTGCAGGTAAATTTGATTGACCCAGTATCTCTTCTAGCTCACCATAGGTAAATTTTTTACTCTTACTATCATTCTTACCAAACTCTGAATATCAATATCATTAAATTGCTCGCCTAGCTCACTTTTGATAATATCCGCTAGTTTTATTTCATTGGGCTGATTTACTGCAAATACTAACTTATCAAAAAATTCTTTTATATTGTCTTCCAACCTACCTTCATTCATCATTCGTCCAAATTCACGTTGCCACGTCTGATTTCTTTCCAATTTCCTTTTTGAGTTCTGATCTGGCTTGTTTTGGAGTTTTTTTATCTCCTCTTCTAATTCTTCCATCGCTTCTTCTACAGCACTTTCAAATGCTGGTTGCACTACTGAAATCATGTTATTGTGAATATAAGAGAACTTATATCTAGTGCCACCATCTTTAAAATAGACATCACTAGTGTCGATTACTTCAACTAAAATTTCTATTTCCTCGTTTGGTCCTAAAGTTTTTACCCTCAACTTCTTCACTGTGTTTCGTGCTGTGCTTTGATCCAGATCAAAATCGATATTAGTACAGATAATAAAATCTTTCAGGTTACCATCTGCAAAATCTTGATTATTTTTGATCTTTAGGTAAGAAACAAAATACTTTGCTAATCCAAACTCACCACTTTTATCTTTTGTAAGTAAGTTCCCTACTCCAATTTTCTTGTTATCTTCATCTTGTGTGTGTTTAGCCTGCAAAAAACGGTATACTTTCTTACTACCTTGGGTACATTCAAATACTAAATCATCGAATTTTCTGGCCTCTTCTATTTCTGTACCTAAGCGAAAAGAGTGCTGATAGAGCACTCCTCGATGCAAAAATAGCATCAATACCTTTAGCTGGTAGATATTACCGTGCATAACTAGTTACCTCATACAGGCTGCTATAAATTTGTTTGATCTAGAATTAAAGATTACCAAACACCTAAAATAATGCAATAGAGTCTTTATGTGTTGATAGAAAGGCCTTCGAGGGTAGGAATTGCCTGGCAAACTCTTAATTCTTGATTTAAAAAAGACTTTCCAAAGACTCCCCAAATCTAATATGTAATTGCTGTAGGCTGCATTTAGTAATATAATCTCATATTAAATAAGACTTTACTTAAGTTTATGCTAGATTCTCCGCTAATTTTGACAGCCATTCTTATATTTTTCATTTTTACGTTGTCATTCTTTTTTATAAGAAAGATATTTGGGTCAACAAATAAGAAGATAATAAAATCC
>NZ_CP011148.1:534559-534772 GCF_001758565.1 Wolbachia endosymbiont of Drosophila incompta
ATGCATTAGAAACAGAAATGCAGAGTTTATCTGATGAGGAGCTTGCTGGTAAAACTGAAGAATTCAAACAAGAATTGAAAAATGGGAAAACGTTAAATGATCTTCTCGTACCTGCATTTGCAGTTGTGCGTGAAGCCTCTCGAAGGTTTCTTAACATGAGGCACTTTGATGTTCAACTGATTGGTGGAATGGTGCTCCACAATGGTATGATAT
>NZ_CP011148.1:534804-548394 GCF_001758565.1 Wolbachia endosymbiont of Drosophila incompta
GTTGCAACTTTAGCAGCATATCTAAATTCCTTAGAAGGGAAAGGCGTACACGTCGTAACTGTTAATGACTACCTTGCAAAACGAGACACAGAGTGGATGAGCAAATTATATAATTCTCTTGGGGTTTCTGTTGCGTTTATTACGAATAACTTGACAGACGAAGAGAGGAAAGAGGCTTACAGTGCAGATATCGTGTATTCCACAAATAACGAGCTTGCCTTTGATTACCTGCGAGACAATATGAAATTTTCTCAAGAAGACATGGTTCAGAGAGGCTTTCACTACGGAATAGTTGATGAAGTGGACTCAATACTCATTGATGAAGCTCGCACTCCGCTTATTATTTCTGGCCCGGTTGAGGAAAACAATCAGATATATAAGCATATCAATAAAATAGTAACCAAATTAGTTGACTCCGATTATGAAGTAGATGAAAAAGGTAGAACGGTATTCTTGACTGAAGATGGTATTTCACGAGTGGAGGAACTACTAAGGTCATACAATCTCATTCCTGAAAATTCCTCGCTCTATGATACTGACAGCATGATAATGACTCATTATATAGACCAAGCATTACGTGCATATAAGCTGTTTACTGCTGATAAAGATTATATAGTAAAGGATGGCAAGGTAGTGATTATTGATGAATTTACTGGGCGTATGATGGAGGGCAGGAGATATTCCGATGGTCTTCATCAGGCACTTGAAGCGAAGGAGAATCTTGAAATTCAGCATGAAAACCAAACTTTAGCATCGGTCACATTTCAGAATTACTTTCGTATGTACAATAAACTTTCCGGAATGACGGGAACAGCAGCAACAGAGGCAGAAGAGTTTCGTGATATATACAGATTAAATGTAGTAAAAATTCCAACCAATGTACCTGTAAAAAGAGTTGATATTGATGATGAAATTTACGGTACAGAAAAGGAAAAATTTAATGCTGTGTTGAAGTTTATAGAAGAATGCTACAAACGCCTTCAACCGGTCCTTGTTGGCACGGTGAGCATCGAAAACTCTGAGAAGCTTTCTGCGCTTTTGCAAAGCCATTCTCTTAAGCATTCAGTATTGAATGCTCGTTATCATGAACAAGAGGCGTACATAATAGCGCAAGCTGGGGTGCCAGGTAGTATCACTATAGCAACTAACATGGCAGGGCGTGGAACTGATATTCAACTCGGTGGAAATGCTGAAATGATCGCAAAGGTAGAGCTAAAGAAGATAAAAAATGCTGATGAAAGAGAAAAAAAATACCAAGAAATAGTTGAAAGAGTAAAAAAAGATAAGGAAATTGCTATAAAAGCTGGTGGTTTATGTGTGGTTGGAACCGAAAGACATGAAAGCAGGAGAATAGATGATCAATTACGCGGCCGTTCTGGTCGTCAGGGGGATCCTGGACTTTCTAAGTTCTTTTTATCGCTCGAAGATGACCTAATGAGAATATTTGGCTCTGATAGAATGAGAAGCTTTTTACAAAAAGTAGGGTTAAAGAATAACGAAGCTATTCATCATCCATGGATCAATAAGGCACTCGAGAAAGCGCAAAAGAAAGTTGAAGCTAGAAACTATGACGTGCGGAAATCTCTACTTAAGTTTGATGACGTAATCAATAACCAACGTAAAGTTATTTTTAAACAGAGAAACAATATCTTAGGCAACGAAATTAATGATTTACTTGAAGTATATAGCGAAGTAAATGAGAGCGTAGTAGAAGGTATAATCCAAAGTGGCTATTATGAGGATTATATTGAAAATATAGTCAAAGAATTCCATACAAGGTATGGAATAACGCTTGATAAAGAAGACTTGGCAAAGTTTTTGAATAAACAAGAAGCTTTGAATTATATAAATGATAAGATACAAGAATTTTTTACTGAGAAAGAAAAATATTTCAACAGTCAGCACACTACAGATTTGTGGAATACGATCGTGAAGCAAATGATGATAATGACACTTGATCATTTATGGAGGGAACACCTTTCAGTTCTAGAGAGCCTAAGACAAAGCATAAGCTTACGTGCTATGGGGCAGAAAGATCCACTGAATGAATTTAAACGCGAAGCTTTCTTGATGTTTGAGTCAATGCTTGAAAAATGGAAGGAACTCACCATTCACCGCTTAGCACACTTTAAGTTGGCAGACAACCAAGAGATAGGCAATAGGTTACATTCTGCTAGAAATAGCAGACTTCCCAAAGTCTCAAGAAACGACAAATGTCCTTGCAACTCCGGAAAGAAATACAAACACTGCCATGGTGCGGTTACTGTGGTGAGCTAATAATTATGGTTATACAGTTTGTTTATTTCCATCAACATTACTGCATCTAACCTCACTTAGCTTACTGTTTAATGAGTGCTCTGATGACTTATACGCAGCCCCATAGGAAATTCCACCAACTATCAGTGCAGATGCTACAGTAATTCCAATTATTGCTAGTGCAGGTAATGCAGTAGCGTAAACGAGTGCTAATGGAGTAACAATGGCAGCTAATATACCCACAGCAACTCCTGCTGTTATAGCTTTAGATCTATGAATAAATGATGGATCTGCACCATCATTTAGTAGAAGTTTTGCTAGCTTTGGGTATCCACGCTGAACAGCGTAGTGTAAAGGAGTTCTTCCTCCTCGATCTTGTATATTAACATCTGCTCCTTTTTTTAGTAAAACTTCTACTACTTGTGTGTGTCCATGCTTAGCAGCATTATGTAAAGGACTTCTTCCAACTTTACTTTGCACATTAACATCTGCCTCTTTTTTTATAAGATGTTTTACTACCTCTATATGACCATTATTAGCAGCATCATGTAAAGGAGTTCTTCCAACTTCACTTTGCACATTAACATTAGTGCTTCTTCCCAATAGATTTTCTAATACCTGTGTATGTCCATACTTAGCTGCATAATGTAGAGGAGTTTCCCCATACCTATTTTTCAGATCGATATCTGCTTCTTTTTTTGACAAATTTCTACTATTCGTATGTGTCCATGTTTAGCAGCAACATGTAAAGGAGCTTCTTTGCAATATCCATTTTTTATACCGGTTTTCGCTCCATTGTCTAATAGATTTTCTACTATTTGTATGTGCCCATGTTCAGCAGCAACATATAAAAGAGTCCTTTCATATTCTATAAAGAACCCTGTTAATTTTGTATCTTTAGCTATCATACGCAACATGATACCTGGTAAAAACAGGTGATCTATATCAAACTTGTTATCTTTCCACCCGTTGTATACGCGTGGGTCCTTTTCCTGCAGCTTATCCTTAATTTTATCAATTATATTATCTTTATTGAAGCCTTGATCATTAATTTCTTGTAATATTTCCTTTAGCATTTCTTCAAATTCTGATCCCACTATTTCCTACCAAGCTATAAAACTTTATTAAGGCATATGAAGTGGATTATGTCAATGAAGAACTAAGAAACTGGTTCTTCTTTTTTTCTATAGCTTTAGGTTTACCTACAATTTGAAAAACAACAAATTCGTCATTCCGCTACTCGTTAGCGCCGCGGCGGTATGATGTAGGGAAACCTTTCTTGGGTTAGCTATAAAGTTAAAATTCGACCAGGGCAGCCGCAATAAGGTAGCAAACGCCATCATGTCTTTAGGAGAGTTTGCTAATGAAGGCTCTTAAGTTGACGCCATTGCCTGAACGGATACGCCAATTTTTATGTTCATTTGTAACCGTCTATTATTTTACACCCCAGTCTTTTTCAAATATTGCTAGCCCTTGGTCAGTAAGTGGGTGATTAATTAATTGTCTAAGTACTTTTGCTGGCACAGTAATTGAATCAGCACCAAGCCTTGCAGCTTCTATTACATGCGCTGGGCTTCTCACTGATGCAACAAGAACTTTAGTATCAAAACCGTAATTAGAATATATAGTACATATATCTTCTATTAGCGATAAGCCATCATAGCTTATATCATCAAGGCGACCAACAAAGGGGGAAATAAAACAAGCACCGACCTTAGCGGCAAGCAGTGCTTGTCCAGGAGAAAAACATAATGTGATGTTAACAGGTATTTTATGCTCTGTCCATAACTTTTTACAAGAAATTAATCCTTCATGTGTAAGAGGTAATTTGATCACAACATTATCAGCAATTTTTGCTAAATTCAGACCTTCTGTGATCATCTCTTCATGGCTATCTGCAACAACTTCAACACTAACAGGCCCTTTTATAATAGAGCATATTTCACGCACTAAATCCTCGTATTTATCTTTACGCCCGGACTTTGCTATTAAAGAAGGATTAGTTGTTATGCCATCAATGAACTCCTTTAGTCCTTTAATTTCATTTAAATCAACGCTATCAAGAAAAATTTCCATATTAATCTCCTATAAAAAAAATACCCTTGCAAAATCTTGTCATCCTACCGCTTGACTTACAACCTTATGAACTTTCTGCGTTGTAAACATCAAACAGCCGATAACACAACTGTACAAATATTGAGACATAAGAGTAATTTGTACCAAGAAAAAAGATGTCATCCCAGTGCCCAGACCCCTTAGACAATGTACCATCTTTTGATTTTGTCCATTCTGGGCGGGGTTTTCAAGTTCTTTGATCTTAAATACTACATCTACTTTATCAAGATCAATGTTGACTTCTTTTACTAATGTTCTAATAAGACTACGTTTGGCTTGCCAATCTAGGTCCGATTTAACACTAGAATAAAAGCCCTTTATGCTATTTGTAATAAGATTCATTTTCTGCCGTATTCCCTTTTACCTTTTTCTTCTCTCCTTCAATCTCTTTTAAACGTTACTTCATTTTTTTTATTGCCTGCTTAAAGTCTTCCTTACTTATAGTTAGTGCATACTTTGTTGCCGTAAAAACTTCTGGTACCCAAACAATTGTAATAAGTATACACAATCTTTGTCAACTATTTTCGGCACTGGTATATTGACCTTACCCAGAAAAAGTGGAGAGAAAGAAAGGAGTTTTTTCGGGTAAAATAAAATTTTGGAGGATTAGAAATGGTAAGAGAATATACGGCAGAATTCAAATTGGAAGCTGTTAAGCTGGCAAATGAACAAAGAAAGGTAGGTCAACCAGTTGCAAAAGTAGCAAGAGATCTAGGAATAAGGGATAGTGTATTAGGAAAATGGATGAAGAAATATAACGAAAAAAAGTGTTGCAGATGCATTTCCAGGTAGAGGTAACATGGCTCCTTACGACAAAGAGAGGTTTGATTTACAAAGCAAGAGTAACAAGGGAAAGAGACATTTAAAAAAAAGCCCTGGCCAGTCAAAAAGAGTAAAATATTTTTTCATAAAAGAGCATAGTAAACACTATAAAGTGCAGGAATTATGTAGGGTTTTCTGCTAGTGGCTACTATAAGTGGACTACAAGGAAAATAAGCAGTAGAGAATCAGCAAATAAAGAGTTATTAGCAGATATTCAAAAAATATATCAAGCTTCTAAATGTAGATATGGAGCTCCTAAAATTCATGCTGAATTAAAGGCTTTGGGTAAAAGTTGCAACTTAAAAACAGTGCAAAGTATTATGCAGAAAAATGGTATTCAGGCTATATTGAGAAGAAAATTTAAAATTAAGAAACAACAAACGGACAGTAGCTCCCAATATATTAGACCAAAACTTTATTGTCGATCAACCAAATAAAGTATGGGATTACTTATATAAAAACCAAAGAAGGATGGCTATATTTGGCAACAATAATCGATCTATATTCACGCATGGTAGTTAATGAGCAGTTCAATAAATAAACAATTGGTTATGGACTCTTTATTAATGGCCGTTAACAAGCGTAAACCTGCCAAAAATCTACTATTACATAGTGATCAAGGTTCACAATATACTTCGCAAGGTTATCAATATCTCTTATCCATAAAAAACATAGATGAGTTATAAAGGTTGTTGTTACGACAATTCTGTTGTGGAAAGCTTCTTCAGTTCTCTAAAAAGGGAGTTACCAATAGACACCTCTCGGCACTCTAAACAGCATATCAAAACTGCTATATTTGAATATATAGAAATTTTTTATAACAAACAACGTCACTATTAACTATTGCATTCCTGAGCATTTTGATTCATCATTCTCTTTGTGAAAAACATTCCAAACTTTCTCTCCACTTTTTCTGGGTAAGGTCAGATACTATAAACTATAAAAAAATTTCTCCGATAGTTCATATAGCAAGTAAATTCACAAAATGAAGACTATTATTTTTATTACAGGTGTATCTACGGTTGGAAAATCAAGTTTGGCTCATATATTAGGTTCAAAGCTTTTTATGCCTAGAAACTTTGCAATTCCACTAACTATAGCTAACCCAAGAAAGGTTTCCCTACGTCATACCGCCGCGGTATCTCAGCATAGATTCCGCTAACGAGTAGCGGAATGACGAATTTGTTGTTTTTCAAATTGTAGGTAAACCTAAGCCACTTTAGCTATACTTGTAGAGAAAAAAGAATAGATGATGATCCTAAATATTTAATAAATTTGACTACTGAGGAATTTCAAAAATCTCAATTTTTTATTAATTGTGATATGGTACATTCTATCTTCATATAGCTTTCCTCTTCATACCTCAACTAATGAAATCAGAAGCATCAACTCCCTTTTGCAAGCAAGCAGCAATAACAGTGTTCATCATTAGAAATGCAATGGTCATTGGGCCAACGCCCCCGGGTACTGGGGTCATAGCTTTGGCTTTCCCTTTTATTCCTTCAAAGTCAACATCACCTACAAGCTTTCCTACGTTAACGCTATTTATGCCAACATCGATCACTATTGCACCTTTCTTTATCCAGTCTGCTTGAACAAAATTTGGCTTTCCGACTGCTGCAACTACTATATCCGCTTTAGAGCAATATTCAGCTAAATCCTTGCTTTGTGAATGCAAGATGGTGACAGTGCAGTTTTCTTGCAATAGCAGGTAAAACATTGGCTTGCCCACGATATTTGACCTACCAATTACCACTGCGTTTTTACCGGAAAGGTTCTCTTCAATTGACTTAATTAAATGCAAAGAACCTTTAGGAGTGCAAGGTATAAGGCAGTTTTTCTCACCTTTAACTAATTTGCCAACGTTTTCATCATGAAAGCCATCTACATCTTTTTCAACACTTACTGTGTTAATTACTCTGCTTGCACTAATATGATTTGGTAAAGGCAATTGCACTAAAATGCCATGCACAGATGGATCTTCATTTAATTCATTGATTTTTTCAATTAATTCATCTTCTAAAATATTATTAGGCAAAACAATGGTCTCAGAACTTATGCCTATTGATTCTGCTTTTTTCTGTTTGTTGCGAACATAAACCTGACTTGCTGGATTGCTACCTATGAGAATTACTTTCAGGCAAGGAAAAATGTTATACTCTCTCTTTAAAATATCAATTTTTTGTGATAGCCTCTCACATAGGTCGTTTGCTATTTTTTTACCATCAATAATAATTGTCACTTCCTTGCCACTCCTTAAAGTCGGGTAATTTGATATCAAATAAATCCAATACTTTGCCAACAGAATGATTAATAATATCATCCAACGATTTCGGTTTAATATAAAAAGCAGGCATTAGTGGAGCAATAATTGCTCCCATCTCCGTTAATTTTAACATATTTTGTAAATGCCCAAGATGCAGTGGTGACTCTCGCACCATAAGAACTAACTTTCTTCTTTCTTTTAGCGTTACATCTGCAGCCCTTGTCAATAGATTGGAAGTAACACCTGATGCGATTTCAGACATTGTCTTCATAGAGCATGGTGCTACAATCATCCCTGAGGTTTTAAATGAGCCGCTTGCTATTTTTTCTCCAATCTTTTCTTCAGAATAGTAAAAATCTGCAAGTGATGTAATATCTTCAAGTTTTTCTTTAATCTCGTGAGCTAAAGTTACTTTCCCAGCACGACTTATCACTAAATGAGTTTCATAATCGACGTCTTTCAACGCTTCTAAAATACGCACACCGTAAATAGAACCAGATGCTCCACTTATTCCAATTACAATTCTGCTATTCACTTAACTCTTCTTCGTAGCTCATTCCCAATGCACGTTTATAGGTATCAAGCAATATTTCTTGTTCCTCTCTGTCATCATCATCCATCTTCCTCAGCCTAATAATTTGTTTCATCACTTTTATATCCCAACCTTCATCTGCGGCTTTTGCATATACATCACGAATGTGATCTTGCACATCCCTCTTTTCTTGTTCAAGTTTTTCGATTCTCTCTATGTAACCCTTCAACTCTTCAGCCGTTATTTTTACTGTATCTTCCATGAAACTCCACTAATTAATTGCTGCCACTAATATTACCAATTTTTACTTGCACTTCAACAACAGTAATAATATTTTTATCTTTTTTTAAAATCTTAAAGCGAAAACCATACATGGAAAACTCCTCGCCTTCGTCAGGAATGCGCTCTATTTCATTCACAATCATACCTGCTAGAGTTGTAGCTTCTTCATCAGGGAGATTCCAGTATAACTGCCTGTTAATGTCCCTAATAGTAGATTTTCCTTCTATGTGATACATATTATCAGATATTTTCTTTATAAAATTCTCCGTAATCAAATCATGTTCATCCGAAATTTCTCCAACTATTTCTTCCAGTATATCCTCAAGAGTTACAATTCCCTGCAGTGCTCCATACTCATCAATAACAAATGCAAGGTGTTTCCTGTTCTTACGGAAGTTGTGAAGTTGCACGCTGAGCGGTGTACTTTCTGGTATGAACCAAGGCCTTGACATAACTTGGGTAATGTCAACTTCTTCCGCTTTATTATTCTTTTCACGCAAAGCATTTATTAGAGCTTTCACGTGAATTACACCTACAATGTTATCTGGTTCCTTCTGCCATAAAGGTACTCTACTGTGACTGCTGGTTAAAATCTCTCTTATTAACTCTTCTTTATTCCGATCTATATCAAGAGAAAATAGGTTTCTTCTATGGGTCATAATTTGTGATATCTCTGTCTCAGCCAAATCAAGTATGCTGCTTAGCATATCTAAATCCTGTTGCAACATAGTTCCTTCACTGCGGTGAAGAGTAATCATATTACGCATTGCATCCGCTGCAGATATCACTTCCTTATCTTTATGCAGCCCACATAATTTTAGGATGAGGTTAACAATAAATTGAATACCTAGTGTCAATGGAGAAAAAATCTTTACAAAAAACAATACAAAATAAGCAGAAAATGATGCAAATTTTTCAGGATTTTGAATAGCATAAGTTTTTGGTAGAACTTCGCAGAACAATAAAATACAAAATGTCATTATAATTGTTGATAGGAGAATGCCCTCATTTCCAAAAAGATTGATAAATATTGCTGTAAATAAAGCAGAGCAAGTAATATTAATAATTGTATTGCCGAGCAATACCGTTCCTATTGTCAATTCTTTCCTATTTAATAAGCGATCTATTACCCTGGCTTTTTTGTTACCGTCTAGCTTTAGCTTATTAACTCGAGAACGGCTAATTGAGGTTAAGCCTATTTCTGCTCCTGAGAACAAAAACGATAAAACTAACAAAAGAAAAATTGCTGATGATACTAAGACCAATAACCAATCCATTAAAGTACGATGTTATTGTGATAAAAAATAAAATTAATTTTACATGTTATGAGAGGCATTTGCAAGCCTGAATTTATATTGCCGAATTTTATATACCTTTAATCTTAAAAAACAAATCATAAAGCATATTACACGCTGCGTTCACATGCTCATCCTCAATGATAAGTGGTGGGGTTACCCTTACTACTTTGTTGTTTAAAACCCTAGTTATTATTAAACCTTTATCAAGAGATCGACTAATAATTTTATCAGCTACAAGAGTTGCTAGTTCTATTCCCATTAGTAACCCTTCTCCACGAACTTCTAAAATCATCTCAGGAAATTCTTTAGCTAAAAGCAACAGCTTTTCTTTTAAATATTTACTAATTCTTTTAACATGATCAAAAAAGCCTTCTTTTAGCATTATATCGAGCACTGCATTACCAACAGTCATGGCAAGTGGATTGCCACCATAGGTTGATCCATGAGTTCCTGGAGTAATTGCTTCTGCTATATAATCTTTCACTAAACATGCAGCTACAGGAAAACCGTTACCCATAGCCTTCGCACAGGTTAGCATATCAGGTTCAATGCCGACATTTTGATAATGAAATAAAGAACCGATGCGTCCATATCCGCACTGCACTTCATCAAAGCACAAAATTATTCCTTGAGCTTTTGTTATTTCCCTTACTTTTTGAAGATATTCTACGTCTAGTGGATATACTCCACCTTCGCTTTGTATGGGCTCTAAAAATACAGCAGCTATTTCATTGTTGATTTTTTCTTCTAATGCTTTAATGTCATTTCTTGGCACTTTATCAAAACCAGAAAGGAGCGGAGCAAAACCTTCGCGTGATTTTTCATTGCCTCCAGCAGAAATTGCAGCAATACTGCGGCCATGAAAGCCTCCTTCAATTGTAATAATACGATTACGTTTTGCTTGCCCTTTTGAATAAAAGTAACGACGAATAAACTTAATTGCAGCTTCTGTTGCTTCAAGCCCACTTGAGCAGAAAAAAACTTTATCTGCAAAAGTAAGGGTTGTTAAACGCTCGGCAAGCCTTTCTTGCTCGGGAATAGTGAAAATGTTAGAGCAGTGCCATAATGAGCTCGATTGCTCTTTCAGCTTATCTGTAATGTATGGATGACAATGCCCTAAAGAAGTTGTAGAAATACCTGCAGCAAAATCTAAATATTTTTTACCATCTTTATCAAAAAGATATGCCCCTTCTCCCCTGACTATAGGAGTGTCAAGTCTATTATACGCATTAACAACATGATCCATTTTATAAGTATTGTGGTATTATCTATACTATACCTGAAATGAATCCATTAACACAAAGCTTTTCCTTTAACCTCTTATGCTACTTCAACTAAAAATTTGGCTAATGCAAACCTTTTTTGTCATTCTATAGCTAAAGTGACTTGGTTTTATCAACACTTATTAGCCATTGTAAAAGTTTTTGTTTCTATTGAATGATAGTTGTAGCCTATGCAAGAAGTTTATTGACTTTGAGCACACTTTAGCCTATACAATTTTAATATCTTAAACTACTGGACATGCCCGATCTAAAGACAATGATGTTAAATTTTGGACCTCAGCACCCAGCTGCACATGGAGTGTTGCGTCTTGTTTTAGAGATGGATGGTGAAGTGATCGAGAGAGCAGATCCCCATATTGGGCTTTTGCACCGCGGTACTGAAAAATTAATAGAACATAAAACGTATCTTCAAGCTTTGCCTTATTTTGATCGCCTTGATTACGTATCACCAATGTCACAAGAGCATGCATATTCACTTTGTGTGGAGAAATTGTTGCAATGTGAAGTGCCAATTAGGGCAAAGTATTTACGTGTCTTGTTTTGTGAACTGACGAGAATACTAAATCATTTACTGAACGTTTCTTCTCAAGCACTTGATGTTGGAGCAATGACCCCTCTTTTATGGCTCTTTGAAGAAAGAGAAAAAATGCTGGAATTTTACGAAAGAGCTTCAGGTGCAAGGTTTCACGCAGCTTACATCAGGCCAGGTGGAATTGCAGCAGATGTTCCAGAAGATTTGATTGAGGATATTGCAAAGTTTATAGAGCAATTTCCAAAATATATAGACGATGTTGATGAACTTTTAACAGAAAATAGGATATGGAAGCAACGCACTGTAGGAATTAGTGAAATATCAATTAAACAGGCACTTGATTGGGGCTTTAGTGGCCCAATGTTGCGCGCTGCTGGGCTTGCTTGGGATTTGCGAAAAAGCCAGCCATATGAGATATATGATCAACTAGATTTTGATATACCGATCGGCCAAAATGGCGACTGTTATGACCGTTATCTAGTTAGAATGGCAGAGATTAGGCAATCTATCAGTTTGGTGAAGCAGTGCATAGAGAAAATGCCTGAAGGGCAAATAAAAACTGAAGATAGAAAAATTTCTCCACCGTCAAGAGCAGAGATGAAAAAATCTATGGAAGCTCTGATTCACCATTTTAAGCTCTATTCAGAAGGATATCACGTACCAGAAGGTGAGGCTTACGCAGTTGTTGAGGCACCAAAAGGTGAGTTTGGAGTGTATATAGTTTCAGATGGTACCAATAGACCTTATAGGTGCCGAATAAGAGCACCTGGCTTTGCGCATTTACAAGCCTTAGACTTTATGGCAAAAGGACACATGCTTGCTGACGTTGCAGCAATTATTGGCTCACTCGATATAGTTTTTGGTGAGATTGATAGGTAATCATTGGTACCCGTTCAGGCAATGGCGTCATGCAAGTAGCTGACACATAACTGTACGAACATTTGTTTGCAAAGGCAGTATGTTAAGTGTTATAGCCGATTTTGCCTCAAACACAAAGGCAGTGCCTTGACTACTTGGATCCAGAAAAATTGATTGTGTACTATACAACATTTTTGATCAAAAGCGTAACCGTTCACTGTTAGACTGCATTCTGTGATTTTTAGCAAAACATGATCTTTCATTTGAGCTTCCTTCAATTTAAAATAAATACAGAAAATTGCTGCCTATAGCTAAACTGACTTAGATTTACCAACAATCGTCATCCCGCTACTTGTTAGCGGCTAAGAGATACCGCGGCGGCATAGCTATCTTCAAAAATATGGTTGAATAATTGTGTGTATAATTATTAATATTTTTAAACACTTTGGCTATGGCTTTATCTAAGTTTCTCGACCCTAAGCTGGATTTAACCTTCAAAAAAATATGTAGGGTCAAGAACTGGCGCGCCTACTTTAGGGTTTGGTGGCTGATCCATTGTTTTCACAATAGGCCTCAATCCAAATTCCCATGTTAACGTTTCCAGCTCCCGCCTCGTCAAACGCAGCATCCGCACTACGCTTTCCTAGCAGATTCTTTACCAAAGTTTATAACATATTGTGCTGGTGATGCTTTCGGTTTGTAATACCTTATTCTATAGTCTGAATATAGACCCAGCGTTTTGTATATCCATTCGCTACTCCACTTCTTCCAACCAAACCCTCTCTTCACTTTCAGCTAATAAGTGATTTTCTATTTCACCTTCCAAACTTGCCTCCAGCAGCTTTTTTATAAATGGTGTAAATGCTCCATCCCTTCCTGTTAATGGTCTGCCTTCCCTTATTGATGACAGTATATTTGCTTCCAGTTCTTTGTAATCTACCAAACCGGTAGTTCTGTTTACTACTTTCTGGTCTGGTAGAGACTCATGACCTTGAAACCAGCGATTTGGTCTCATAACCATAGTCTCCCCAAAAGAACCGTGCTTGCGGATTTCCCGCACACGGCTCCACAATACAGCGTTCACACTAGTGCTCCTGTGTATAAAGAAACATATACCTTTGGTTTTGGTAATGGATTTACTTTTAAATAGTGTATAAATTGTTCCCAATCCATACTTTTCTTTTGACTACGTCGGTTTATCCACTTAAATGCTAACTTTGTTACCGGTCGATAGAATTGAATCAAACACCGATAATTTCCGCTAACTCCGAAGTAGCTATAGTGTCCTGTTAGTTTGGCTTTAAGTTTCTGCCACCAATCTTTGAGGATAAGTTGCTACAATAAAA
>NZ_CP011148.1:549394-550792 GCF_001758565.1 Wolbachia endosymbiont of Drosophila incompta
ATCTATTTGCGAGTATGATAATAAAGAGAGAGAAATCTGCACTGATTCTATATACTACAGAATAGGGCAAAGAATAAGAGAATGGAGGCTAATAAGAAGATATACTCAAAAAGATTTGGCGGATAAAGTTGGTTTAACACTCAAGGAAATACACGAGTATGAAATAGGATACACTGCCATATCATTTGACAAATTATATCAAATAGCAGAAGGATTATCAGTGAATATTAAAGTTCTGCTGCCTAAAACAAATGAAGATAGTGAACTACTTAATTTACTAAGAAAAACTGAAGAGCAAGAATTAGTGAAGAAATTTTTATCTAGGGATATGAAGAATAGCAAAGAGAAAGTAAAAAAAACAGAAAAGATCAAGGTTGCGAAAAATCTAGTGAAGGCGGGTGTTTCTACTGATGTTATTTTGCGAGCAAGTGGCCTAACTGCTGATGAGTGTGAAAATTGAATTGTGTTAAAGACAATACTGAGAAACATTATATTAAGATAAAACATTTTTTTGGAGAAGAGATATCCATTGCTACAGAATTTTTTTGGCATTTCTACGTATCAAGATAAAATATCACAGAATTTCTCTATCACTTTCTGATTATCCTCTATCATTTCATTTGCCTCTTGCTGAAGAGATTTGATATTTTTTGATGTAATATTATCCATATCAGGTGATGCTACTTTTAATTGCGATTGTATTCGTATATATTTATCAGCTATTACTTGATCAAGTTGATAGTTTACTGCATCTAAACTTGAAGCAAACATCACTTGTAATAGTGGTTTTATCCAGCCTATTTTTCCAAATCTCCTCGAGTTAGAATACCTTATACTTCTATCTGTTCTGCCGGTACCTATCGATAACAGTAGAATATCATCATTTGGAAATAACCTCTTAGCACTTGCATATGCACAAGCCGCTGGATTATTAGCAAACACTCCGCCATCCACTAATACTCTGTTTATCTGGTTAATTTTTAGATGTTTTGGTATGAAATAAGTAGGTGCAGCCGTTGCAGCTCTGAGTGCATCTCTCAGCTTAATATTACCTTCTTTCCAGCTTTTGAAGAAAAATGGGCAATTATTGTAAATGTCGTAACTCGTAATCAACACATTACTTAAAGTGTTTTTAAGGATATCATCGCCAAAATATTTATCCAGTACAAATTCAATATTTTTATGTGGGTATTGTGCGCAATTAAGCCAAGAAAATATTGATCTTCTCAAAAATGAAGATTTAAAAATATATGACCCGTATTTTTGGTAAAGCTCGACTAAATCATTGGTTGAATATTGAGGGTTTCCTTGTTTATCTTTTTTACATAATCCTGCTACAACAATTCCACCGGTTGAGGTTCCTGCCACTAAATCAAAGATTTCAGCTATCGGTTTCCC
>NZ_CP011148.1:552216-563810 GCF_001758565.1 Wolbachia endosymbiont of Drosophila incompta
GCGTTCTATTGCTATTTTTGTTAGTAAACTTATATCACTTTCTTCTGTTTGGTTAATATGTGGAATCAACAGATTTTCAAATTCTTCTGCAACTCTGCACCCATATCCGTGCTTTTCTGCTATTTCCTTAACCAAGCTACCTAGAGTAATTTGATGCCATTCTTTAGATGCTTTCTCCTTTAATGATAGTCTTAAATTTGTTGCATGAGCTTTGATTAGTAGAGTCTTAGGTGGACTTTGTATTGTAACTTCGTTGACTGTATATATGCCCATTGGTAAGACTCCAGTTTCTCTGTAACCTAGAGCGATATTTAATTCATTCGGAACATCTGTGTTTTCATCCCTGTAATCAACACACACTTCAACTACATCATCTATTATTCCTGATTCATCTGTAAGGTGCAATGATATAACTCTATCTTTAATTGATTCACATTTATCTATTATAAAATCTGGCTGCATTTATTCCCAGACCTTTAATTTTGACTTTTGTACTATTTTCTTAATAGTAGGAAGCTTTATCTTTAATCCTGCGGGCAAAAAGCTTCCGTATTCTGCCAAACCCAAGTTCTCTGCTAGTACTAATTCCACTACTCCATCAGTAAATCCGTAATGTTTCCAGCAAATCAGATCTAACATCTCATTTTCTTTACTCACATAGTATATAGTCATCTATAGCTTTTTAAACTCAAACTAAATTCAATTTTTCTCGGTAGTCCATTAGGTAAAAAATACATCTGCTTTTCTTCTAACCTAGTAATTACGAATTGTCCTAAAATATTACCTAAACTATCTACTAAAATATGTGGTTTTTCAGTTTCTTTCACACTCTTTAATTGATTTAGCACGTTGAGATTATGCAGATAAATCATTCCTTCTAAATCTATATTTTCTACACCTTGACCGATATTTTGTAATAGTGGCATATTTTCAATACACTCAATCGTGCTCCAACGATTTTCTCTGCTATACTTTAAACTTGTGGGAGCAAACTTATACGGACCAAGAGATAGCATCAATAAAATGTCTCTACCGTATCAAATAAAACATCACGTGACTTTTCTCTTATCCTTTTTATTACTTCATCTGCAAGACTACGAACATCTTGGTTAGGTTCTGCTTTAATGCTGATAGTGTAATTATTAGTGATGTTCTGAGTTTTATTTTGTTCTTTATTTTCAAACTTACTCCTTGCAAATATCTTATCGCTCTCTGTAAACTTTTTCTCCTCAATAAGGCTTTTGACTCTGAAGCTATTTTTATTTCTCTTTGAAAATTCTTTAATTATACTGTTACCTAGCACAGGATTTCCACTGTTGAGAATATTACTTTTTAGGGGAGTGTGCACTGCTTTTACTTCAGTTTTTCTTTTTTCAAACTCTTTCAGTGGGCTATTTCCCAATACTTTTCCAAATATACTTTCACCTATCCATGAAAAAGCTTCTTCTATGGGTTTTATTATCGATTTCCAAAAGCTAGAGAAAAAGTCTTTTACCTTTTGCCAGTTAGTTATAACAAGTGCTGCGCCAGTGACAAGTCCAGTAATTAAAAGTCCTATAGGGTTACTCATTATAGCGAGTGTTACTGCTCTTAGTCCTGTTACTACTGCAGGAAAAACTGTAGCTGATAAAAATGAAAATACTCCAAGTAGGTTTGCTTTCAGACTAAAAATCGTACTTCCTAGCAATGTAAATCCGTATCCTAGTCCCACTGCTACAACTTTTAAACTTATCAAGGCTGCTACAGTACCCATGATTGCTTTGGTTAAAGTTGGATATTTTTCTGCAAATAACGCTATGCTTCTAGTTTTTTCTTGTAAAAATTCAGCTATAGATTTTAAAGTAGGCAGCATCACTGAACCCAGGTTCATACCAACTTCAGCTATTGCGTTGCGAAGAAGTCGTAATTTACTGGCTGTGGTGTCTACACGGTTTTGAAATTCTTTCTGCAACGAGCTCTTGTACTCTTCTGTGTCAGATAGTAACCTTATAGCATCTTCGTATTTGTTAAAACTTCCAGCTAATAATGCAATATCATCTTGATATTCCTGACCGAAAAGTTTCATAAGGATTGTAGAACGTTCCTGGTTATCCATTTTCTTTAGAGCTTGAAAAAAGTAGAGTAATGCTTCTTCGCCGTTTTCGCTTATTCTTTGTACTATTTCTTCTGCAGTTATGCCCATTTGCTCTAATGCTGCTTTAAAATCCCCTCCTTGTTCTTCAGCAGTCTGAAGTTTACTAAGTAGAGCATTTATAGCAGTTGCAGCTTTTGCTGGTTGTTTACCTAAACTAACGAAGGCATTTACTAAACTACTTGTTTCCTTGATGTCAAGACCAAATTGTTTTGCAGTACCACCAACTATTGCTAGAGCTTCAACCATATCTTTTGCTTTGGCAGCAGTGTTATCTGATAAGTGATTGATTACATTACCAACGTATTCCATTTTACTAACATCAATTCCATAAACGTTAGAGAGTTTAGCTATAGAATCACCTGCTTGCTCTGCAGACATATCAAATGCTGTAGACATTTTTGCCACTGTTTCTGTAAACATAAAAAGATCTTCTTTCTTGATACCAAGTTGACCACCACTTGCAGCTATTTGTGCCAGTTCTGCGGATGATAATGGTATAGTACGTGACATCTCTTTTAACTTCTTTGCAAATTTAGTTGCTTCATCCGTTCCTTTTTTAAAATCTACCACTTTTGTAACATCAGCCATAGCACTTTCAAAGTCAATTGCAACTTTAACTGGAGCTGCAAGCGTTAGCCCTAGCCCAATAGTCTCTATAATTTGTGACTTAAAATGTGCTTTGCTTGCTAAAAAACTTTGGTGACTACGTATTGCAGATCCAAGCTTACCATACTTACCTTTTAATACTTCAATAGAAGNGCCNAGTTTATGTTGGTCATTTACTAAGTACTTAATATTTCTTCCACTTTTTCTTACTTCTTCATTAAATGAATGCAAAGCATCTCTCTTTTTCAAATATGCTTCTTTTGCTTTTATTGCAGAGGTTTTGGCCTTGTCAAATTCTGCTTTTAAAGTTTTGCTCGGTTTCTCTATTGCCTTCATTTGTTTAGCTAAAGATTTTACTTGATCTTCAAAGCCTTTCCATGACCTCTTGCTAGTCAAAACATCATGACCTAACTGCTTAAACTTTGATACTGATTTTAAAGATGAGTCAAGCTTTCTTATATTCTCACCAAGATGAGTAAGTTGACTGCTACTTCCTTTTATTACAGTACTGAAACTGCCATCTAAAACTGCTCCGATTTTTATAGATAATGTTGACATTGTACCTTCCTCGCTGCTTTATGCCATAAGATAAATTCATTAATCTCCATATCAAGTATTTGTTCAACCCCGCCTCCTACAACAGAGCTGAACATTAATACTTCTAATCTCAAGTTTTTTGGATAATCGGTGAAAAAAAATCCTTTAATACCTCTTGAATTTTCACATAATCAGCAATATCTAACTCTTCAATTGCTTCTTTTGCAACTGATGTCAAATTGGCAGTCAAAGTTACTTCTTTACTAAGGTCACTACCATTTAAGCGTTCAATTGCAAGATAGTCTCTAACTTTTGGACGTCTAACAGTAAGTTCTGAGACAGAAATTCCATCAACTGTTATTGGGTTATTAAGTGTTATAGCTTGCATGTTCCTCCTTAAAAAGTTAATTAAATAAAAGTCTATATCGGCTTTTACATAACTAATTTCTTTGTATGGTGCTATAAATAGGATTAGCTTTGATAAGAATCTTTTCTGTGTTCAATTGAAGTAATAACTACTGTATGTTCTGGTACATCTATATAATAAAGTATACGATAGGTACTCACCCGTAGACTACGTTGTCCACTTAAGTTATGCTTTAATGGCTTTCCAAGTCCAATTGGATCAACTGTTAGACGCTCCATTATTGCCTTCTTAATCATTAACTTTACTTTTGCTGGAAGAGCCGGAATGTCTTTCTTTATAACAGATTCTGAATAGTCTATATTGTAAGGCTTAATCCCAGAAGGCATCTTGATGTTTAACCCTCTTTTCTTTATAGCGTTCGTCAGCAATCTTAGATAATTCCATATCTTCAATTTCTTCTTCCATTAATTCAGTTAATAACTTTAAAACGGACTTGTCTTGAGATTGTGCTACACTAACAAGTAAACCAGTTAGCTGCTCTATGGAATTTGTATGAGCTTTAGAATCCATATTAACTATATACCTACAACTTCTTATATTTTAACATTTTTATGTAATTTTGTCAACCATATTAGATCCCTAGAATCGTTTGTAGCAAGGCCATTTGATCAACGCCATTTATCTTTCTAATCATATTTTCAGCATCGATCTCTATTAATTCATTACCACCTATAGTAAGTTTATAATAATGGGCAGCTACAGTACACTTCAGCGTTGCTTTCTCAGCAGGTTTCCAGTTGCCAAAGTCAAACTCTTTAAAAATGCCTCTTAAATTGATTATTACTGCTTCAATATCATTACCTTGCATTCCTCCACGGAGCGTTAAAGATACTGAGTTTCCATCTATCAAGCCAAAAAGTCTAAATAGTTCTGAATCATACTCAGCAAAAGTAAAGTCTGCTTCAAGCTTTTCCATGCCCATGTCAATATTTATTGGAATATCCATACCACCAGCTCTGTACTCTTCGGTTTTTATGGTAAGCTTCGGTAAGGTTATTTCATCTATTTTTCCTGCATAACCACGACCATCTACAAATACGTTAAAATTTCTCAGTATTTTGGGTAACACTTCGCTTTCTCCTAACTTATTACACTATTATTTACAAGATGGGATCTGAATATTATTTGCTCAGCTGGATATGGCGGTGTAAACTCAAAATCAAAAGACACTTTTCCGCTTGCAATATTTGCCGGTGTATTGAGTTCGGGAGTTGCATAACATTTTCCACTGATAATTGCTCCTTGCGCTTTTAAACTTGCAAGGTAAGAATTTACCCCCTCAATTACATCATCTATGTAAGTTTTGGTGATATTTCGATCAACTGCCCATAAATGAGCTCGAAGTAAACTATCATTAATCAAATCTGCAGTACGCCTCACTGATAAAAAAGCCCATTTTGAGTCATCTGAACATGTTCTATTGCCCCAAAGCCTGTAGCCATTTTGATGAATTATCGTTGTTACTTCATTTTCATTTAAATGGTTTGCTCTGCAATTTGCATAACCTAAGCTAAAATCAATAGGCCTGCTTGTTCCAACAATACCGTTTATTTCTTTATTTGAAGGTGAGTGCCAGAATCCTTGTTCGCTATCTACTTTCGCTATTAAACCAGCTACAAATGGGCTTGCTGGCAAAATTTCTTCTTTTCCTTCAATAAGTACCTTAACCCAAGGATCAATAATATAAACTCTTGAGCTACCTACACTTTTTCTCCACTTGATTGCTTCTTCATCATTAGTATTTGGTCCATCTGCAACAATAATTGCTCTTAATTTTTCTGCTATAGGAATTAATGCTGAAACCACTGAATTTTTGCCATCTTCTGGTAGTTGGTGAGTAAATTGAGGTGCAATTAATATTTTTGGAGCAACATGAACTATACTTTCACTACTGAGGAATGCCTCTATCCCTTGATACTCTCCAGTCTCTTTATCAACACCGCCAATTATATTCTTCAGCGTCTCTTCTTCTTTTAATTTTGGATCACTTTCTTTAACTCGAATAACTACTACTGTTGCACCAATCTGGGAAAATATTCCATTTACTACAGAAGGTAAACTGCCACTCTTTCCAAGCTTTGCTGCTTCCTTTAAGCTTCCTGCAATTAACACTGGTTTATTTAGCGGAAATCTTTCCTCTGCTGCTTCAGGTGCAGTACCAATCACTCCTATTACTGATGATTTAGCTGTACGTACTGATCTTGTCCCTGAGGTTACCTCAATAACATTTACTCCGTGTAAAAATTCTTCTGGCATTTCTTTCCTTTTTAACTTTCTTGCATTTTTTTTCTGAAATCATCGAGCAAAATCTGTAACTCTACTTCATTTTTGGCTTCTGCTATTATAGCCTTTTACTTGTTTCCGGACAACCTCTTACTGCTTTTTTTGCCTTTTCTTGAATTATCCTTGCCATTTCGATAACTGTAATACCACGGACTTTTGCTAATGGCTCTATAATTTCTGCATCTTTTTCATCCTGGTCTGCTAGAATGCTTTTTGCGGCTTCCGCTTGAATCTCATAAGATTTAGCTTTTTGGTGAGAATGACCTGCATATTGGTGAGTATGATTATCATAATAGAAACGCATACTATCAAATGCACAAAGCTTCGCATTATCCAGTAACTCCTTTTGTATATCTTCTTTAGTACGCTGAGCAATTTTTCCTCCTTCTGTTAAACAATAGCTTTTTTGCCAATCAAAATCTTCTGGTGCTTCATACCAATCATTTTCAGTTGGCTTGCTTTCAAGTGTTGTTGTTTCTACTTGTTTATCATTTTCAAATCTAATGTAGATAGACATTGTTTGTTACCTCCAAATCTCATACGTGTTAGATAATCCTGGACATTGCCAACCCCTGAGCGTCCTTTCCACATCTACCTCAAGCCCTGTGGTGAGAAAATTGCTACGTATGTTATAAATCCCCCACTGAATAAATTGACCATAGTTGTGTACATAATTTGATGCAAGCATACCTTGACTAACTTGTGTTCTGGAATACAGATAAGATGATGTGTAAAGTAATATTGCAACTGTTTTTCCTGCTGGAATCTCCACATTACCAGATCCGGCTAACTTGCTATCAGAACTCGTGTATTGGTAAACATTTTTCCATACTATTTTTGAAATACTTGATTTATTAGAATTAGTGTTATCAGGAGTTCCCACAAATAATCCTGCTCCCCCATACTCCGTACTCGAATACGATGATCCAACAAATTCCATTGTCTTATTTATGTTCACATTGGTTGTATTTTTTACAAATACTACTCCAAGTGCAGCATACGGGTAATAGTATATCTCATCATAACTACCCGAAAAACTTTTTGTGCATAACTCTCCGTAAATAAATGTTCCTTTACTTCCCTCTATAAAACTTAGTTGTCTTGGCCGATAAAAACTAACGTAATCTGTATTGTACGTATGGCTACCTGCTAGTAGTTGTAACATATAGTCAGTTTTTGTTATATCACTACTCCACTTTCCAAGCTCTGTCGTAAAAGTTCCGTGGCCAAAATAATTATTTTTTCTGCCAAGTACACCAAATAAGAAAGGTAATGACCCTGGTTCAACCATGTTGCGCTTTCTTATTTCATTTATAAGAGACGCTTTTAACTGTTCATCCCGAGTTTTTACCTCATTCAGGATGTTTTCAATTCGAGTTTCTATTTCCCTAATAATTGATGAGCCACTTGGCACATCATTAACAGTACGGAAGTTATTCACTAAACCTTTAAGACCATCTTTATGACTGTTACTAATGCTATTTATTGCTGCAATATTGGCATTCTTTCTCGTATCAAGTAGCGATAAATTTGTTGTTCCTTTTTCATCAATTCTCTTTAATAACTGCTTCTCTGATTCAGAGATCACTGCTAAAGAACTAGCTTTTTTATTATCCAGATCAGTTAAGTGTTTTTTTGCACTATCAAGAAGTTCTTTTAGCTTACCATCTGTCATCTGTACAATTTCAGAAACTGCACTTTTGTCGATTATTGATTCCAATGCTTTAGCAAGATATGCTAATTGATCTGGTGTACTGTTTTCTGCTAAATCCTTAAGCCTCTTTTGTAGTGCATCAATTATTTCTTTTACTTTAGTCATTTGCGCAATATCAGAAATAGCTTTTTTATCTGCTATCAATTCCAGCGATTTTGCAAGATATGCCAGTTGATCAGGTGTGCTACTTACTGCTAAATCCTTTATCCTTTGGTATATTGCTTCTTTCATTCCCAAAAATTCAAAAAAGTTTCAAATCTAAATCGTTCAAAATTACTTTTAAGTTGATTATGTTTATTTTCTCTATTACTCATATCCTCATCTACTTTTTCTATAGCTCTGCGAATACGTACTACATCTTCCACTGCAATATTCTCTGGGTGTGGCAAAGGATATCCGCGCCTCGTTTCATCATTTGGCATTTTCTTACGTTATAACAACCCGCAAGTTTTTTACCTTTGGCCGATAAATAACCGTTCCACTTAAAACCAATTTTACCCTTGTTTCATTGCTATTAAAGTTTGTTAGTACATGAGTTCTCTCCACCCAATTTTCCCCAATAGGTTTTCCTGATGTTAAATTTACTAATTGCCATCCTTTGACGCTTTGTTCCACATATGCTTTAACATCTGCAGTGCCAGGTATTAGCGCATCATAGGTAATTGTTATCTTAGTGTTAGCTCCTGCTGTAATGCTCCTTGTAACATAATCTCCGGACTCTGAAAGATTACCTAGAACTAGCTGTAACCCAGGATAGAGAACAGGACTTTTTTCTTTTGCACCTTTTAAATTTGCCTTTACTGTTAACTCTCCAGATAGTCTTTCACGCAGCGCGAGCGGCAAATTATCAGACAAAAAGTTTTCTTTCCCTTCTTCATCTGTTAAGATAAATTCTACATTGGTATCAAATGCTACTTTTTCAACATTTGTTAAAACTATTAAATCTGATACGTTGTTTGCAGTGACTTTACCAAGATCAATAACATGAGAATTTTCACTAAATTTTGCAGCTAGTAGTCGAAACGTTAAATCTAAATTTTGATGCGGAGTCCAGGTACTTGCATTACTTGATGATAGTAATACTCCTACTTGATATGGCTGACTCGTTACCCAGCGGCTATTTACTACATCATATTTGCCAAGCTCTGCTATTTTTACTGCTGTATCTGCATCATCGGTTAGCAAAACTATTGCATATTCTCTGCTAGATTCACACCAGACAGGAGACCAAGTTATACGTGTTGCTGTGCCATCTATCTTTATATCTTTTGGCTCAATATAGCTTTCAGCAATGACAGTCTGCGAGGGCATTCCCACTGCTGTTTCTCTAATCTGAACAACAACACGTTTTTTGCCTTTATTTACAAACCATAGCTCCACGCCTCCTATGTGTCTGCTCTCATTTAGCGTAAATGTTTGGGCTAAAGGATCAACTCGTCTTGCTGCGATCACTCTTCTTCTTTCTTCTATGGTAATAGTTTTTTTACCAGTATAAGTTGCCTCTCCATAGCTTCCTTTATCCCCATAAAACTGTACTAATTTAGTACCTGCTGGAATGTTTGCTGGGATTTTTATCTTTCCACTTATTCGTCCTTGATTTTCCACTTTTTTCCTCTATGGTATGGGTTGAATGCTTAGGCCATCAAATTTTACTTCCTTAAGCTTTTCACCAGTTGCAAAACCTTCAATCTCAAAATTTTGAGTTGCTTCTCGCATAAATTCAGTTTCGTATGAGGTACTTGACAGCAGCTCTGTTGTTTCTTTAACATTAAACACTCTGGTTACTGGACTTTTCCAATTCGTAGTAACCTCCGTCCAGTGATCTATATTTTTGTTCATGGTAACTTTTGCCGGGACTGGGTCAAAAGCTTGATATGGATTGATCTTTTCTCCTTTGGTCTGTAAAAGCTGCTCCAGTACCGGTTCAAGTTCATATGGCAACAAATAAGTTTTTTCTCCTCCATCAATATCAGCAATCGTTACATCTATTGGTAAAATTAGTTCCTTATTTACTATTGCTGCAGACTGCAAAATTCCTTGATCGCGCATATCNNNNTCAAAGAATGAATCAACAAATACTCCTTTTTTGGTGGTAGGTTCTCTTGAATTTGCATCATTGCGTAGACGTTCCTCTGCAACCAGCGCATAAAGATCATTTATTCCTTTTTTCATTGCTTCAAGCTCATTCATCGGTACAGCATGAATAGCATTATTCACTATTTTTACCCCTTCGCCTTTTTTCCACGTCTGATGAATGTAGCAGAGCAAAAGTTGTCCACTAGGCGCTCTAGGCATTGATGGTCGCCAAGGGTGAGAAATTCCTTTTATTCTTCTTACCACTCCTTTGCTATCGATAGTAATTAAATCATAGCGGGGCATTTTCCAGGTGTAATCAATCAGAACCAAGCTGTTATCAACTGCTCCTTTTACTTTGCATCCCTGTTCACTTATATCTTCAGGGCTTACATGAGTACGACAGCGGTAGGTTATTTGATAACTACTTCCAGGAGCTGGTTCTTTACCTGGTAATGACCAATCAACGTTTCCTGCGTTTAATTTGTAATCTATACTATTTTCATAAATAACATTGCCTTGTTTAACTTGAATAATCTCAAGTACTGCAGAGTCAGGTATCGGATCAATAGCTCCAGAGTATGAACCATGAGTAACAGTAATGGTTTTCTGAACAGTTATATCTACTTTTTTAATTTCACTTATTGGAAAATCATTAACCTTCAGTTCCATTACTCTTTGGCTATTTGGCTGAAAAGTATGTGGTTCTGATTCAACTGATTTTATATCCGGATCTTCATCAAAAGAAACACGAATACTGTGAGGAAGTTCAATCTCATAGCCATCAACATGAGCTTTGCCCTCATTAATCACAAATATTTTTTTTCCTCCTTCTCCCTCTTCCTTTTGCAGGAACATTACTTCAAGACCATTTACGACGTAGGAACCATTTGCTTCTTTGTCATAACGAGCAAGAGCAGTAGTTACTATGTTTGCTTGTGGAGGTGGTGAATGTTCTATTAATACTCCATTTTCAATGTTATAGATTGGATAAAACTCTCCTTCAGAAAAACGTGGAGAAAGACCTTCTGCTTGATAACCCCAAATGGTGGAAACTTTAAGCCTTGCAGCTCCTACTTCCTGATAATTTCTTGTACCAATAGCAGGATCACGAAGGTTTTCATCCTCAAGTTCTGTAATCGTAGATTCTACATAATAAACACCTATGCGAACTGTGGTACTCAGTGGAATAACAAATTCTTCTTTTTCAACTTTTCTAACTGCACCGCGCAGATAGATTTTTCCTCCCTCAAGTGTAACTTTACCAGTTTCTCTATCTATAATACAATTGCTTCCTGTTATAACATCACCATCACGAAATATTGCATCGCCTATGCCTTTAATCTTAGAGAGAGCATACTCCTGAGTCTCGTTTAGTTCTGCAGACTGTAGACCTCTTCCTGCTAGAAACAAGCTTTTTTCGTATTCTTTGTCAGGATTAAAGCGGTTATAATAGGCGTTTAAAGTCATTTAATGCTAGAAAAATTCAAAAAGTTACAACAAATGAAAAAGTTTCCCGAGTTGCAGCAGTTCTGATAAGTGGTACGGTATGTTCCAAAATCAATAAAATCCCATGTTCTTCTATATCTTGAGGTTCAAAATATCTCTGTCCTTCAGGTAATTCTTCTTTTATTTTAGTACCAACCATAACCCCTAGCTCTCTGATTACTTGATTTGCTGCATCCGTGAAATCGAAAGTAAATTTGAGATAGAGATTATTAGTTGGTACATTTGAGGGCCTAAACCTTCCAGATGGAGTTATAAGTTCACCGTTTTCATCACCTGTGCAGAATAGCACTTCGTCTGCAGTACGTCTGCCA
>NZ_CP011148.1:568207-569335 GCF_001758565.1 Wolbachia endosymbiont of Drosophila incompta
AATTCATGTAGCCATTTCGAATTTAGCCATACCAATGTCAGTAAATTTATTAAGCAAACAGCACTTAATGAGCAGTTCTTTTTCACGATTTAGAGGTTGTCCGGAAACTAGTAAATTCAAGCATATTCCCTCTTTAACATAACCCTACTCATAGCTAGGTATATGAAATTCTCAGTGGATGTTGTGAGTAAATCATACTCCTTCGATAGCCTTCTATTCCTATTAACCCAAGCAAAAGTCCTTTCTACAACCCATCTTCTTGGCTGTACTTTAAACCCTTGTTCTCTTGTTGGTAGTAGCTCAGGTGGCGTATCTTTGTGCACCCAAAATCTACATGGAGGCCTTTTAACAATTTCAATATCTATGTCATATTCTTCCTTTATGTGATTCTTTAAATTTCTTCCTTGGTATCCCATGTCAGCCCACATTTTTTTAACTTTAGTATATTTTGTTCTCATATTGTTTAATGCTATTTTAATACCATCTCTATCATTTTCGTTAGCAGCGCCTACGTAACAACCTAGTATAAAACCCTGAGTGTCTGTAATTATATGCCTTTTTCTACCCTTTACTTTTTTACTTCCATCATAGCCTTTGATCCCCCCTTTTCTGTAGTCTTTACAGATTGACTATCTACTATACAGGCACTCGGCTGCTCATTCCTTCCTATTTTTCTTCTACTATATTTTGTAATTTCATAATTCATTTTCTCAAAAATTCCCTGCTTCTTCCATTGCCTGAACTGCTCATACACAGTCTTCCATAGCGGAAAATCATTTGGTAAATACCGCCATTGACACCCTGTACGCAATACATAGAAAATTGCTTCTAATATTTCTCTTTTGCTATACTTTGGCGGCCTTCCTCCTTTCTTGTATGATACTCTGAAGTGTTTTTCTATTCTTGCCCATTCCCTTTCGCTTAGATCTGTTGGATACTTTTTTCTCATCTTTACCCCGTACTAAAATTTCAGATATTATAGCCTTTTACTTGTTTCCGGACAACCTCTAAGTATATAAAAAGGCTTTATCTAGTAAGGCTTTTTAAGGTTGGCTGTATTTATTTTTTACGTATACCGGATCACAATCAGCCAATATACATGTGTGCACAAAATCTTGACTCAAGTCT
>NZ_CP011148.1:574544-596876 GCF_001758565.1 Wolbachia endosymbiont of Drosophila incompta
TTGAATTTACTAGTTTCCGGACAACCTCTAAAATTACTTTCAAATCTTGGTGCGAATGTTAATGTAGTTGGCAGCGGCAGAAATGCAATGAAATTATCTTCTTTGCACGTAGCTATAAGTAGTAGTAATTACGACGAAAGGGACTTATGTTTAGATATTGTAAGATGCTTAATAAATGTTCCTAATGCTGGGGTTAACTTACAAGATTATGAAAATAAAACGCCACTACATTATGCTGAAAGGCTGAAAACAATAGAAGTTTTACTAACGCGAGAAGATATAGATCCTTTAATTAAGGATGATAATGGCAAGACACCATTTTGTTATGCAAAAGAAGCAAATAGATTAGATATAGTAAAGATTTTAGCAAGTAATAGATACGGAGCTGATAAAAACAGTTTGCTTCATTTAGCTGCCAGAAAAGGATATGAAGACCTAATAGACGGTATTCTTGGTGAAGGAGTTGAAATAGATGCTGTAGATGAGAGTGGAAAAACGGGAATTTATGTTGCTATAAAGCATGGTCACTTTAACGTAGTAAAGTTGTTGCTAAAGAGAGGAGCAGATGCCACGGATGTTTTTCAGTATGCAATAATAACGAACAACGCAAAATTAATAAAATTACTGAGCAAAGAGAAGGAAATAGTGTTATTTGGAAGACAGAAGAACTTTCCAACATTTCATTTATTGAGCAATAAATATTTTGAAGAAAGGAAAATAGCAGACAAAAAAATAAAGAAATATATCAATATCGTCTGTGTTTCTATAACAGTATGTGCAATAGTGATAGTGGGAATTTACCCTAACATTATAGCTGCGGTAATGGTGGGAATAGTTGCGCTCATAGCTGCAATAGCAATGAGTAATTTAACTCAGAAGTACATAGAAGAAGCACTTGAAAAGAAAATGTTTATTGAACTCGAAAGTGAGAAAACAAGTGAGTGCAGTTCTATTTTAAGTGATGTTGAGGTATCATCTAATGATGGTGAAGAGCTAGCGATATGATATATGCTACATCTTTTTCTGAAGGTTTAAAGCCAGATCCACTACTTAAAGTGTCAGAGTGGGCGAATGAGTATCGAGTTTTAGCGCCAACTGCAGCATCAGAGCCAGGTAAATGGAGAACAGAAAGAACTCCTTATTTAAAAGAAATCATGGATTCACTTTCTCCGTCCTCACCAGCAGAAAAAGTAGTATTCATGAAAGGAGCGCAGATTGGAGGAACAGAAGCTGGTAACAATTGGATAGGCTATATTATAGATCAGACTCCTGGTCCAATGTTAGTTGTGCAGCCAACAGTTGAAATGGGAAAGCGTTGGTCAAAAGGAAGATTTGCGCCGTTAATAGAGAGTACGCCATGTTTAAAGAGTAAAGTAAAAGACCCAAGGTCAAGAGACTCAGGCAATACTGTACAAAGTAAGGAATTTCCAGGTGGAATAGTAGTAATAACCGGAGCAAATAGCAGTGTAGCACTGAGATCTATGCCAGTAAAATATCTCTTTCTTGATGAAATAGACGCCTATCCAGGAGATTCAGGTGGTGAAGGAGATCCAGTGCTGCTCAGTATTGCTCGAACTAATACATTTGCACGGCGAAAGATTTTTTTAGTATCAACACCAACGATTCATGGAATAAGCAGAATTGAGAAAGAATTTGAAGCAACAGATAAGCAGTACTTTTTTGTACCATGTCCGTATTGTAATTACTATCAAGTTCTAAAATGGTCACAAATTAAATGGGAAAACAACGACTCAAGAACAGCACATTATGTCTGCACTGAATGTAGCGGCAAAATAGAAAATCATCAAAAGACAGAGATGCTTGAGCGTGGAGAATGGAGACCTACTAATAGAGTAAAAGGTGAGAAAAAAGGATTTCATCTTTCAAGTCTTTATAGTCCAGTAGGCTGGTATAGCTGGACTCAAGCAGTAGAAGATTTTCTTCATGCAAAAGAAAGTGAACAATTACTAAAAGTATGGATAAATACTACGCTTGGAGAAACCTGGGTAGACAAAGGAGAAGTACCAGATTGGAAGCAATTATTTAACAGGAGAGAATTTTTTCCCGTAGGCACAGTACCTAGGAGAGAAGTGGTGCTTACTGCAGGAGTAGATGTCCAAAAAGATCGTTTAGAAGTAGAAGTTGTAGCATGGGGAAAAAGCCGCGAAAGTTGGTCAATAGAATACCGAGTATTTGAAGGTGATACTGGAAGAGGAGAAGTATGGGGAAAACTCTCTGAGCTCTTAAATCATCATTTTATCGGTGAAAATGGTCTTGAATACATGATAAGTATGATGGCGGTTGATGCTGGGTATGCGACACAAGAAGTATACAATTGGGTAAGAGGTCATCAAGGCTCTGGAAGAGTAATGGCAGTGAAAGGTGTAAATAAAGCTCTAGTACCACTTAGCAGCCCAAGTAGAGTAGATATAACAGTTGGTGGTCAAAAGCTAAAAAGAGGAATAAAGCTCTGGCCAGTGGGAGTATCGATTTTAAAGTCAGAACTTTTTCAATTACTTAATGTTTTAAAGGACGGTGAAGAAGCTCCAGCAGGATACTGTCATTTTCCCGAGTATGCACCTGAATATTTTAAGCAGCTAACGGCAGAGCAATTAGTCAGCAAAGTAGTAAAAGGTTATACCAAACAAGAGTGGCAAAAGGTAAGAGAAAGAAATGAAGTATTAGACTGTAGGATTTATGCAAGAGCAGCATCTATTGCGCTTGGAATCGATCGTTGGCCAGAGAGTAAATGGAATAGTTTAAGTGAAAAACCAGAAAGTAAAAAATCAAAGAAAATAGTGAAAAGCAAATGGATCAGCGAGTAGTAAATGTATAACGAAGATTATCTAATTCAAGTCGAAGAAGCGATAAAGAAACTACAAAACGGAGAGCGAGTAGTATCAATTGCATATGGTGACCATGTTGTAAGATATGCTGAAGTAGATATAAATGATTTACTAAGCTTAAGACAACGTATTAAGGCTGAATTGAAAATTGCAGGTATGAAGCCAAAGAGAAAAATTGTTTTTTCAACAAATAAAGGGGTTGACAAAATTATGTAAAAATGTTATAGTTTAGAGTTGATATCTTACAGTGAATAATATGGATCAAAGTCAAGGAAGGCTTAATGTTAATGTAAATTTTGAGGGGGAATTTGCTCAGTATCTTACAGAAATGGCAAAAGTTCAAAATAGAACTATTGAAGAAATTGTAAAAGATCTAGTAGAAGAAGAACTTGAGGTAAGTAAACTATCTGAAGGTGACGAAATGGATGAAGGAGAAATAGCTCTACTTGAACTTGCTGCTAAACGTAATGTTCCTGGAGCAAAAATAATTAGACATGAAGATATCAAGTGGGAATAATTTACCAAATTGGTTATTTAGAAGGTGTAGATACCGAAGATCTTCCTTCTCTTCCGAAAACAATACGGTTAAGGGTGCAAAAAGCTATAGAAAAACGTCTCACAATTATTCCTGATAAAGTAGGTGAGGCTTTATCGCATAAATGGGTAGGCTACTTTAGGTTGCGTGTTGGCGATTATCGAGTCATATACTTAATAGATAACTCAGAGCACATGGTCAAAATTGCAGCAATAGGACATCGAAAAGAAATTTATAAACGTAGTCCAGAGTAATGACTCTCTACATACAATCTGTTGACCAAATTCTCTAGCAACTTGCTATAATTTTTCAATGTCAAATTGTGCAACAACTTGTTGCATAATCAAAGAGGCAAAATGTTATTAAAATCATTCAAACAACTATTTAACAAACCAAAGATAAAAAGCTCAGCCTGGGATGCTGCAGGCTCAGGAAGAAGATTTTTTCACTTTCAACCAGAGTTAGGAAGTATAAACAATTTGCTGTCTCAAAACCTTGAAACTTTACGTAGTAGATCACGTGATATGGTGAGAAAAAATCCATATGCAGCAAATATTATTGATACAATAGTAAGTAACTCTATTGGAACAGGAATAAAACCGCAATCAAAAGCAAGGGGTGGGGAATTTCGAAAGAGGGTGCAAGAATTATGGCTAAGATGGACAGATGAAGCAGACAGTAACGGAGTAAGTGATTTTTATGGATTACAAGCTCTAGTATGCAGAAGTATGATAGAGGGAGGAGAATGTTTTGTACGTTTAAGAACGAGAAAGCTGGAAGATAGATTTTCTGTGCCATTACAACTGCAAGTACTTGAGTCTGAACATTTAGATAATAAAACAAATCAAACTTTAGGAAATGGTAATGTAATAAGAAACGGGATTGAGTTTAACAAGCTTGGGCAAAGAGAAGCATATTACCTATTTAAAGAACACCCTGGTGAAGGCTCATTTGGTGAATCAGTGAGAGTGCCAGCAAATGATGTTTTACATATTTATAGACCATTAAGACCTGGGCAAATTAGAGGAGAGCCATGGCTTTCGAGTATACTGCTAAAGCTCTATGAACTTGATCAATATGATGATGCAGAATTAGTGAGAAAAAAGACAGCAGCGATGTTTGCAGGGTTTATTACAAGGCTCGATCCTGAAGCAAATATTTTAGGAGAAGGTGAAAGTAATGAGCAAGGAGTAGCACTATCAGGTTTAGAGCCAGGAACAATGCAGCTTTTAGACCCAGGAGAAGACATAAAATTTTCAGAGCCATCTGATGTAGGAGGAAGTTATGAAGCATTCATGAGACAGCAGCTGAGGGCAATAGCAATAGGCACAGGGATAACATATGAGCAACTAACAGGAGATTTAACGGGCGTTAATTATTCATCCATTCGAGCAGGATTAATAGAGTTTCGTCGTAGATGTGCTATGCTGCAACACAACATTATGGTATTTCAATTTTGCAGACCAGTATGGAGTAGATGGCTAGAATTAGCAGTACTCTGTGGAGAACTGAGTATAGATAAAAAAGTAGCAAAAGCAGCGAAAGAAGAAGTAAAATGGATACCACAGGGATTTGATTGGGTGGATCCTTTAAAAGACCAGCAAGCACAACAAATGGCAGTAAGAAATGGATTTAAGAGTCGATCAGAAGTGGTTTCAGAGCTAGGTTATGATGTAGAAGAAATAGACCAAGAAATTGCAGAAGATCAAAGACGTGCTAGTTCCTTGGGTTTAAGTTTTGATTCCGACGTTACTACTAATCAAGAGATAATATGAAAAACCAAGCGATATGGCTAAACAGATGTGTAATGGTAGAACCAAGGAGTTTTGAATTACTGTCACTACAAACAGGAAAGCAGCCTATCTTTAAAAATATAAAACATGCGGTAAGAAATAGTGAAAGAGGAATAATACCAATACATGGAATCTTGACGAAAAAGTCAGAAGTTTTTGATGATGTATTGGGGATGACATCGTATGAGAAGATAAGTGAAGAGATAGAAGAAGCTTTAATAGATAAAGAAGTAGAAACAATAATTTTGGACATAGACAGCCCCGGAGGAGAAGTAAACGGTTTATTCGACCTTTCCGACTTTATTTACCAAGCAAGGAGAAAAAAGAGGATTGTGGCAATAGCAAATGATGATGCGTATTCTGCGGCGTATGCAATTGCATCAAGTGCTGAAAAAGTATTGGTAACTAGAACTTCAGGAGTTGGAAGCATAGGAGTAATAGCAAGTCATATAGATCAAAGTGGGTTTGATGAAAAACAGGGAATAAAATATACGACAGTATTTGCAGGAAGTAGAAAAAATGATTTAAATCCACATGAGCCAATAACTTCTGAGAGTTTAGAAAGCCTAAAAAGCGAAGTGAATCGTTTATATGGAATGCTGGTTGAGCTAATAGCACGCAATAGAAACCTTTCTGTAGAGGCAATAAAATCAACAGAAGCAGGGCTATATTTTGGCGAGAAAGCAGTAGAAATAGGTCTTGCAGATGGAATTACAATTCTTTCAGAGTTTAAATCTATTAATAAAAAAGGGGATATTACTATGAATGAAAAAACTACAAATGACCTAGAAACTGACAATTTAACTAAGTATCGTACTGAAGTTCTTGAATTAATACGTTTATGTAACTTATCACGAATGCCAGAAAAGATAGGAGAATTTATTGAGCAAAGCGTAAGTGTTGAGCAAGCCAGGGAAGTTTTAATGGAGTTACTTGCAGAGCGAACGAAGAAGACAGAAATACTAAGTGCAATACCACAGAATTCAGGAGAAGAGTTGATGATGCAGGTAGCGAAAAGTCGTGCGCAATCAAACATTTAAAGTATGTGTATAACCGCCGTGTATAACAACCACAAATATGGCGGTAAAAAAATAAAAAAAGGAGAGAAAAAGACATGATAAGTATAACTGAAGGAAATAATTTAGGCGATCTTCTGAAATATGAAGTGTCCAACCTATATTCAAGAGATCAAATAACAGTAGCCAAGGGACAAAATCTAAAGCTGGGAAAAGTAGTTGGTTATGATACTAAAGATGGTTTTATTAAAGCTTTAAATCCAACTGCCACAGATGGGACACAAACGGCTATAGGAGTGATAGCAAGCGATGTAAACGCAAAGGAAAATAGTAAAGGAGTAATTATTGCTCGTGGTGCAATACTAGCAGATCATGCAGTTGTATGGCCAGCAAATATCATTGAAGAGCAGAAAACTGCAGCAATAAAGCACCTTGAAGGACGAGGGATCATTATCCGCAAGGGAGCTTAAAAAAACTATTAAAAATACAAAAGGGGGAAAAGAAAAAATGCAAAATCCATTTACAAATACAGCATTTAGCATGACGGCACTAACAAATGCGATAAATATATTGCCGATAAATTATGGACGAGTTGAAAATTTAAATTTGTTTCCAAGTAGGTCAGTAAGATTTAGACATATTACTATAGAGGAGCAAAATGGAGTATTAAGTTTACTACCAACGCAGTTACCAGGAGCACCAGCAACAGTAGGAAAACGTGGAAAATGAAAAATAAGAACTTTTACCATTCCACATATACCACATGATGACGTAGTGTTGCCTGAGGAAGTACAGGGAATAAGGGCATTTGGGTCAGAAAGTGAACTGAAAGCATTGGCAGATGTAATAACTGATCATTTGCAGCTAATGAGAAATAAACACGCAATAACGTTAGAACATTTGAGAATGGGAGCGCTGAAGGGAATCATTCTTGATGCTGATGGGTCGGAGTTATTAAACCTTTACAACGAATTTGAAATTACACCAAAAGTAGTAAATTTTGCATTGGGGACTGCGACAACCGATGTAAAGCGTAAGTGTCTGGAAGTATTGCGCCATGTTGAGGACAATTTAAGTGGTGAATATATGACGGGGATTCATGCACTGGTAAGTCCAGAGTTTTTTGATGCACTAATTTCGCATAGTAAAGTGAAAGAGGCATATGAAAGATGGCAAGAAGGAGCAGCGCTGAGGAATGACATGAGATCAGGATTTACGTTCTGTGGAATAACATTTGAAGAGTATAGAGGGCAAGCAACCGACCCTGAAGGAACCGTAAGAAGATTTATAGAAAGAGAAAGTGGAAACTGTTTTCCACTAGGAACAGCGAGCACATTTACAACGTATTTTGCACCAGCAGACTTTAATGAGACAGTAAATACTCTTGGACAGCCACTTTACGCGAAACAAGAGCCAAGAAGATTTGATAGAGGGACCAATTTACATACTCAGTCAAATTCTCTGCCAATGTGCCATAGACCGGGAGTATTAGTAAAAGTCGTTGTAACATAACAACACAGGTAGAGCAACTATAAAGTGGTGAGGCAGAAGAATGCTTTACCTGTGTGCCCCTTCTTAGCATGTAAAGGTTAGTATATAGCAGAAAAATATGCAAGAAAATATTAAGAGATTATTGCAAGATTGTTTTGCCCATTTAGGAAAAGTAGCTTTGTATGAATCAAAGGATAAGTCATATATGGTACAAGTACTAAAGCAACAGCCAGATAAATTATACGAGATTGGTGAAGGACAATTTGTAGGAGAAATTTTATTGTTGGAAGTAAGTGTGTTTGATGTATTAAAGCCAATGGTAGGAGATACTTTTTCCATAGGTAGTTGTAGATACAGAGTACACACACCACCACTTAGAGATAATTCAGGAATGGTATGGAAAATTCAAGCATCGGGGGTGTAAAATGTGTGCGCCAAGAAGTGCGTAAGGAACAGTTGGTGAAAATCCAACACGGGTAAAGCTTAGCCGGCAACCTGGAACAAACCATTATGCTGCGTAAGGTAACGAGCGTAGTAAAGCTAATGGAATGGACAACATAGGGTGCAACGAAAGTGAAGGTATTGAGTCCCGTAATTCACGCGTCATGGGGGCTGACACTTTACATTTGGTGGAAGGCAACATGGGTAATAACGCTAAGGCAAGATATTACTCACCTCATCGGGATCGAAGGCCGCGTCATGTGTTGAGATGGACCTTACGTGAACTTGGGAGATCCTTTGTATTCCTGTAAGGGTACTCTGGAACAAGTCAATAAAGGCGAGGACTGGAGGAAGATGCAAAGGAAGTCGGACTAACTGATAGTACTCGGAGTGTGGGAAAGCCACATACAAGGGGAAGCGGTTAGCAATATAGTGACTGGTATAGGGATTGCTATACCAATACAACAGAGATTAGAGGAGTATGCAAGGAAAACTAAACCAGATAGCAGTAAGGGCTAAGCAAGATAAGCGAGTAAAATTTACATCATTAGTTCATTTGATTAATGAAGAGAATCTTGCAGAGTGTTATAAGGAACTAAAACGCAACAAGGCTTGTGGTATAGATCGTGTGACAGTGGAAGCTTATGGAGAAAATCTAGAAGAGAAACTTAAAACACTAGTGGATAGTATGAAGAGAAAACAATATCAACCGCTACCAGTGAAAAGGGTATACATACCCAAAGCCGGGAGCAAAGAGAAGCGCGGTCTCGGAATACCATCAACGGAAGATAAGTTGGTACAGGTAATGCTAAAGAAGATATTAGAAAATATTTATGAAGCAAACTTTATGGACAGCTCGTATGGATTTCGACCAGGAAGAAATTGTCATCAGGCGATAAACGCTCTAGATAAAGCAGTTATGCACAAACCAATTAACTATATTGTAGAAGTGGATATCAAGAAGTTCTTTGATAATGTTCAACATAAATGGCTAATGAATTGTCTAAGGGAACGAATAGCTGACCCAAATTTATTGTGGTTAATAAAACGATTTCTAAAGGCAGGAATAGTCGAAGTTGGATGTTATAAAGCAACCGATCAAGGCACACCACAAGGTGGTATAGTAAGCCCTGTATTAGCTAATATATACTTACACTATGTGCTGGACTTATGGTTTGAAAAGAAATTTAAGCCAAAAGCCAGAGGATATTTACAGCTAATAAGGTTTTGCGACGATTTTGTAGTTGGCTGCGAGAGGGAAGAAGACGCAAAAGAATTTCTAGAATTACTGAAACAAAGACTAAGTAAATTTGGGTTGGAAATAGCTGAAAATAAAACAAAAATAGTAAAGTTTGGTAAGAAAGAATGGTATCAAGCAGAAAGAGAGAAACGTAGGACGGCTAGCTTCAACTTTCTAGGATTTACACATTATTGTGGAAAAAGTCGTAATGGTAAACTTATGATGAAGCAGAAAACTTCAAAAATAAGCCTAGCCAGAAAGATTAAAGAAATCAAAGAATGGTTGAAGATGGTACGAAGTCGTATCTGTCTCAAAGATTGGTGGCAGAAACTTAAAGCCAAACTAACAGGACACTATAGCTACTTCGGAGTTAGCGGAAATTATCGGTGTTTGATTCAATTCTATCGACCGGTAACAAAGTTAGCATTTAAGTGGATAAACCGACGTAGTCAAAAGAAAAGTATGGATTGGGAACAATTTATACACTATTTAAAAGTAAATCCATTACCAAAACCAAAGGTATATGTTTCTTTATACACAGGAGCACTAGTGTGAACGCTGTATTGTGGAGCCGTGTGCGGGAAATCCGCAAGCACGGTTCTTTTGGGGAGACTATGGTTATGAGACCAAATCGCTGGTTTCAAGGTCATGAGTCTCTACCAGACCCCCTCCCTTCAGAAAGCCCTATATCTCTGCTTTTTTTGACTACTACAAAAGAAGCTTTTCTGTTGGAGACGTAAATAAACTTTGCTCTTTGTCTCCATTTTAAGCAGCAATCAAATTTTACGAGCTTCTGTCTCTTCTTCTATGGCAGTAACTTCAAACTTTTTTCCTTTAGCTTCATCTACAATTTGCTGATAAAGATTGTTTCATCACTGAGAGTTTTGCAATCAATTGCTCAGAGGTTTGCAATAAAAGTTGTTGTATTCTCATATAGTCTCCATTAACCCCTTATACTCACCACAAGTTGTTCAATCTTTTTTGAAAAATTTTCTTTGCAACCAACAAAAAAACATGATAGACTAGCTTTAGGGTTTTTTGTAATAAATAAAAATTTGAGATAAAAAATAATTTAGAAATGCCTCATAATCGATTTTTAAGCTACCTTACATGAGCAACTTAGGTCTTGGTGGTATAATTGTACCCTGAAGTCGTAGAATCGTTTTAAAACCGCATTAGCAGACCAACGTTTATTTGAGTTTTATCAGCATAAAAAAAAGATGAGAGTAAGAGCCTTTTAAAAACGCACTAATTGTATTTTTCATTAAATGTAAATATCTTAATAATATTTTGTGGCAGCCTTTCTGGACTTCTTTCTTTTTGCTGTTTAAGTTATTGTACTTTATTTGTATTTTACTATTATTTTATATTATCTATTATTATTTATTACTATTATATATATATAATATATAAGGGTTTTAGGAACGCAGAATCCGCTATACTGGCTGACTTCAGACACATAATAACTAGGAACACTTTTAGGAATAGAGGGCAAAAGGTTAGGATTCAAGCGATCTTTAGCTTCCTAGTTTCTCATTACTTATTTAGTAACCAAGGAATCAGGAATATAATTCAACCATTTGATGTCTTATCCCTTTTTAATTGAAATCATAACTTATAATAGGGTTGTGGCTCCGAAGTTAGATTGAGTAGATGGTAGATTGAATAGAGAAAATAGGGCAACTCTAAAATATTTAAAGAGCCACCCATAAAGAAAGACTTATCCTAACATTAAATTTTGCCTATAGCTAAAATCTTCAGCTCCAAGAGTGAACTTTCCTATACCACAAGCAAATGGTCCAGTTGGAATGTCAAGCCACTTATCCTCTTTTGCACCTGTAGACATTCCTTTAACTAACTGCTTTGCTTGTAAAAGTTCCTGAACTATACGCTCTAGTCGATCTCTTCCCATACTGTGGAAAATCTCAGGTAGCCTATGCCGTTGTTTATATACTCCTGTGCTTCCTGTGTGAGTAAATGGGTGTCCTGCAACAGCAGATCGTGTAATTGCATCAGTAAGACATATTTTAAGGTCTTTTTCACTAGCATTTTTAACTGTTAGTTGTATTGTTATATCTTCTAGTAGCCCTGTTTCCTGATTTCTTAGGTAAGTTCTTACAGTGCGATCAGCTAAACCATTGGCCTTCACAACTGCCCCATGAAACAAAGCATTCTGTCTTGGTGTTTCTCCTACTGCCTTAAAGATTTCTAGCCTAGCTGTATTTTCTATTGGCCAAAAAGCGTATGAGCATCTAACACCATTAACAAGAGCAGAGGTACCTCTAATTGCATCGCGTGCTTGTTCAGCAGTTAATATTGGTTTTTCTCCTTTTGGCTTTCTCATGTGATGAGCAGTAATTATCGAAGCTCCAGTACTACATGCTAAATCAGATAATAAGCACATTAGATAATCCCCTACAGCAGGATCAGCATTTATATCTGCATGGATAATGGATAAATGAAGCAAGTGGATCAAATACTATCAATTTCAGATCTTTAATTTCCTCGAGCTGTTTCATTACGGATTCGAATTCAGGAGAAACTTCGACGATTTTACCACGAACATTTCTGAGTATTGTAAGTGATCCTCTGACGTTTGGCAGTGGTACAATAAATAATTTATCTTTATGTTTCAACCTTTCACACTTAGGGTCGAGTCGTTCTAAGCGGCGGTGTATCTCACTTGCATCATCTTCTGCTGAAAAAATCACTACTGATCCATGTTCAGTAACAAGTGAACCAAAGCCACACATCTGATCCTTATCACTTGCAACCTTAAGCGCTAGGTCAAGAAGAAGCATACCTTTGCCTGTATCTCCCATTGCTGCTATTATTGAAGTAACACCTAAAGGAAATAGACCTTCAACAAGAAACTTTTGCTCTGGTACCGGACCTACAAAGCGCTCTGCACTCCAATCTAAAATGTTAAGTGGCTGTTTTGTGGATCTTTCTAAACTTTTCATATTTGAAGTATCAGTAGCTGGAGTATCAATAGTAAGCAACGGAGTTGAAGCTAAAAACTCTTTGACATCTATACCTTCCTCTACACAATCAGCAGCATCCCATTTCTCAGGCTTACCTCGAGGAATTTCAAGCACAGCAAGTGATGCAACTCCGATCTCTAAAAGCTTTTTTTCAGCATTTTTTGCGTATTTATTACCTGCTTCATCATTATCTGGCCAAATGATAATATGCTTACCTTTAAGTGGTGACCAGTCTGTTTTATCAATTGGTGCGTTTGCTCCAGACATTGCTGTTGTTGCTGTGATACCTTGTTCTATCAGCGCTTCTGCACATTTTTCCCCTTCAACCAGAACAATTTTATCAGACTTTAAAATACTTGGTATGTTATAGAGAGGTCTTACTTTTGGCGCACCATACCGAGATTGTTTAACATCAAAAGGCTTATATTGCTTTTTTCCTTTAGGAGGATCAGAACGATAAATTTTTACAATGACCTGACCATTTTCATCATAATAATTCCAACTGTGGGTAATAAATTTCTCGAAGTCTTCATCAGCCTTTGCGCATTTCTTGTTATATCCAAGACATTCACTTATAGAGGCCATCACTTCACAAAAGTCTCTCTTTGTATCTTTTCCCTGTGCACCTGCCCAAATATCAAGAACATCACCTTTCTGCCCAGTTGCAAAATCCTGCCAGAGTCCGGCTTTTCCACCAGTTAATGCTACTCTGAGGCTTTGTCCTTTGTTACCATGCACATCACCTATTCGGAATTCATCTCCATGAAAAGTTCCCCTTGGGAATAAATAAGAAAGGCATGATCTTATGTTTAATAATAGTTGTCTTTTTATTTCTTCTACATCAAATTGCTCTAATGGTTCTACAGTATTATTAAAATCATAATATTCATCATTTAAAGTATTTTTTTGTTTGACATCAGTTAAAAAATCTTGTACCATAAGTTGAAACTCTTTTTAAGATTAAGCGTTTGAAAGGTTTTTGAGTAAGGCTGTTTTGATTGGGGTCTTACTCTTTCATTATGTAAGTAAAAACTACGGTGGGGGTTCTCTTGGCAAAGCTTGAAAAATATATTAACAAGTAAAGGAAGTCAGTTCAGGTGAAAAGTGAGGTTTTAGTATCTTCTTTCTTTTAAGGAAAAATGCTCTATTATAATTCTACTACATTTTACTCACCATGTCAACCACTTAGTTTTTATTCTGTTGATATATTTAAAATAAATTAAAAAAACTAATGTTTTCTTTCTGCTATATAATTCATAATGGTGTCTTTGATAGAAAACCCTCTACTATATATATACCGGGTTTCTTATGACTTTTTCTGAAAAAATTAAAAACTTTTTTCTTTGGAGGAGTTTGGCCTACCTATTAATGATAATCTTTTCAAGCCATCTGTAAAAATGAAAAGTTTCTGAAAACGGCAATTACTTTTTGGTTCATGAATAGAATTATTAAAGATGCTTTTTATTCAAATTTTAAAGGGCATTACAGGTGCTAAAGGGTACAGTTTAAAGTGGAATCACTTTAAAACGTAATTACAGGCTTTTTGCCTACCAATGAGACATAAAGTACGAAATATAAATCTTTGTCTCTATTTTGAACTATTAGCGGTAGTTAGCTGGTTCTTTACATTAAATAACTCAGCTATATTATAGTGCATTTTTTATATTAACTAAATCTCTTAATTGATCGTTGTTAAATTCTGTAATCCAACTCTCGCCACTACTTATAGTTAGGTTTGCTAATTCCTTCTTGCTTTGAATCATCTCATCAATACGCTCTTCAAATGTACCTGTTGAAAGTAGCCTGTACACCATGACATTACGTTCTTGCCCGATACGATAGGCCCGATCTGTTGCTTGTGCTTCCACTGCTGGATTCCACCATAAATCGTAATGTATTACATGGTTTGCCGCTGTTAAATTAAGCCCTGTTCCACCAGCTTTTAAAGACACTATAAGAATGTTGGACTGGAATAAGTTTTGAAAGTCATTAATCATTGTATCACGTGCTTTTCTAGAAAGTCCTCCATGTAAAAATGGTACTTCTGATTCAAACCTTTCTTCAAGTAGCCTAGCTATAATCTCACCCATTTCAGTGTATTGAGTAAATATCAATGATTTTTCTGCAACTTCACCAATACTAATCAATATTTCCTCAAGCATCTGCATTTTACCGGATTGTTCAATACTCGCACGCTTTTTCTTGCCAAACTGTGATGGATGGTTACAAATTTGCTTTAAAGCATTGATAAGTTTAAAGATTAGTCCCTTACGTTCAATCCCTTCACTTTTTTCTATCTTCTCCATAGTTGTATCAACAACCTTTTGATAAAGCGCTGTTTGCTCTGAAGTGAGGGAACAATAACGATTGTTCTCAATTTTATCTGGTAAATCCTGAATAATGCTTTTATCACTCTTAAGCCTACGTAACATAAAAGGGCTAGTGATTTTCATAAACCTTTCTAGACAAGTTTTATCTCTTGCTTTTTCAATCGGTGTTGCAAAGCTGCTTTTAAACTGCTTAGGAGTACCAAGATAAGATTTGTTGATAAAGTCAAAAATGCTCCAATACTCAAGCAACCTATTCTCAACAGGCGTACCACTCATAGCTATCTTATGTTTTGCTGCAATAGTTTTAATTGCCTTGGTTTGTTCGGTATTAGGATTTTTTATATTTTGTGCTTCATCAATCACGAGCAAAAACCAGCGAATTTTATTAAGTTCTTTTTTATCACGACGTGCAAGACCATAGGATGTTAGAGCTACATCATAATCACTTGCCAATTCTCGATTTTGTCCGTGATAGACGAAAAGCTTTAATTCTGGTGCAAAACGTTCCATCTCTCGTTGCCAATTACTTAATATGCTTGTGGGAGCTACTACCAAGACTCTGTCCCGATCCAAAAACCCTGTATTTTTGCAACACAGAATAGCTGCTATAACCTGTAATGTTTTACCAAGACCCATATCATCAGCAATTATGCTACCAAACCCGTTTTCTATGTTCTGTACAAGCCAACTAAATCCACGTTCTTGATATGTGCGTAGTTGTGCTATTAGATTATTTGGTGTAGTAACAGGTGTGTAAGTATTAAGTTTATTAAATAAGCTTGTAAGCTGCTGGTCAAATGCTACTTTAGTTTCATTTACTTCTCCTGTTAGAGCAGCTTGCATAAGCTCTGCTTGACTTAAATAATCAGGCAATTTATCAAGTTTTTTTAATAAAGCTTCTACCTCTTTGTCATCCAAAAGGACGTACTGATCGACTATTCGCACAAGCCCTCGGGAATCTTTTAGCAATTTTTTAAATTCTGTAACGCTTAGTTTTTTATCTCCTATTGCTACTTTCCAATCAAATTTCAATAAATTTTCCAGCGTTAAAAAGCTTTCGCGATCTTCTTTTATTTTATCTTTAGTAGGCAAATTAAGACTTAATTGTGGTTTTAAGATTTTTTGTAAAGATTTCGGCAAAATAACTTTGATGCCTATTGCTCTTAGTACAGGCAAGATATGCAAAAATAATGGTGCAAAATTATCTAAATTAAATGATAATGTGCTATTATCGTCAATCGACTTTTCTAGTTCAGGTATATATTCAGACAAAAGTGCAAGATCAGATAAAATACTAAGCTTTACGTTTTGATTAGAGAGTGCTTTTTCCAGCTTGATGAATGACTTCTCATCATCCAGTGATAACTGTACCTCAAGTTCAAATTTTTCATGGTGATCTTTTATCATTAAATAGAGTTTGTAAGGTTTATCTGCTAAATAAAGACGTGAAAGCCAGAGATTAATTGCTTGCGGTATTTCCTTGTTGCTAAACTCAGTAAACTTGTATGATCTTCCAGTAAAGAATAATTCAAAGATGGATTTATCTCTATGCTTATCCAGTGATGCAGGAAAGTTATCTTCTATATACCCTAAAAGGATGAGAGAGATAGCAACATTTACTTGTTCCTCTGGTTCCATAACGATTTCTTGATATTTAATCAATAGAGGCGGACAAATAGATGATATCTTGCTATGAATTTCCTTAACTGACTCATTAAACAACGCCGGAATCCACCTAATTATTACTTCTCCTCTTTTGTTTTGTAATACTTGTGGTATTAGCGCTGACTTTTCCATTAGCATATGTGCAAACTGTGAAATCATATGCATGAAGCGAAGTTCAGGGTTAAGTTTGTGGAGTAACGAACTAGGAATATCATTTAAAAATCGTGCTACATCCCTCAATACATTTCCACTGAGCCTAAATAAATTAGTTGTACCATTGCTCACTTGAGTAAGGTAATGCTGATCATCAATGAATAGTTGAAATGTTTGCCAATTCTCAATATTTCCCCATCTTTTAATAAATAGCTCCTCTTCTGATAGTTCCTTCTTAGAAGCTGGATAGTACACTAATCTTCCTGCAGGATACTTTTGCCAATGCTTATAAGCTATCTGTAAGATATTATGAAAGTTTTTTTCAAAAAAAAGTGGATTATCTGTTAAAATACTACTGATACAATCAAAAAGGTTAGGAATAGTTGATAAATCAATATCATTTAAAATTGCTTGGTTATGTATTCTAATTTTAGAACATGCCTTAAATATATCATCTATCTTTAAAATGTTTTGAGCATTTTCTAATTTTCCATTCCCAAAATCATCGATAAGTGCTGACAAATTACAATTATGAATATTAAAAATCATGAAGGGGTTTTTATCAATTTCTGCAGCAATAAGATAAATTACAGCAGCAATGTGTTTACAAGGCATAGCCCAATCAGGACAACTACAACTTGCATTCATCTCCTGCCAATTTGAAGGAAATAATTTAATCCCAAGATCATTAAGCTTATCAAACAAGCTGGCTGATAATTGTCTATTTATCAATTTAGCTAATATAGCTGGTGAAGTTTCAATAATTTGACGAATGGTCTGTTGTTCTGATGAGCTTAATTCATTGAGTATAATTTTGACTTTATATGGTTGAGGTTTTGAACCACGATATGGGTAAGATCCTGAGCTATGAACTTTAGCTGTAACTATGTGACCATTAATTTTAATACCAAAAGCTCGACCAGTATTAGCACAAGTTCTGCCACGTGGAAGACGGTTATCATAATCTATTCCGTCAAAAGACTGGAGCCACTTCTTACCCCACCATGTTCTTCCATAAATAGTCATCTTGTAAAACTATATATTTTAACCTAGATAAGCTAGATGCTGATTCTATGGACGATTTTCTCTGAATATGCAAAACTCATCTTGAACTACTACAAAATGTTAATTATAACAACAGAGAGGGCAAAAGCAATAAACACTTATATCAAAGGAAAAATTGATTAAGGGAAAAGTGAAACTTTTTAAAGGTTGTTTAATACCTTTACACCTGTGATTGTAGCACTAATGTTGTGCGATAAATGTACAGTGAAAATGTCATCAGAAGTTACCCAATTATTGAGTAGTTTTTTTTACGGCGTCAAGACTCTTGCCAGCATAGAAAATATCAGTTCCTATATAAATATCCTTATGGGCTAAAAGAAACTTCTATTGGTTGATAGAAAACAGAAAAAAACTATTTAAAAAGTATACTCAACAATATAACAAGGAAGCATAAGTTAGGAAAAGTAGTAGGCCGTTGATAAGGATTTGCCTATTTTCTCGATCAACTAGCTTTTGTATAAGTACTGATGGGTCAATATAAATGAGTAGTTCTGGGAAGCTTACTTTATCGGCTAATCTATATTAGCGTCATAGAGGATTTATATATTTCAAGCATGTTAATTATTTTTTCTGGATCATTTAGGAAACTATAGTAGACTTTACAACTCATTAATTATCACTTAACTTACCTCCTAGTAAGTTCTTGAGTTATGTATGGATAACACGTTGATAATATTAGCAGCAGGAAAAAGCAGTAGAATGAATTCACAGTACTCAAAAACACTACACCTAGTAGGAAATTTTACTCTTTTAGAGCATATAATTCACAATGCAAAACCGCTGAGTTTAAAAAGTCTATCAATTGTCATTAACAAGCCTTTTCTAAAGGAGTTAGAAAGATTTAGTACCTTAAAAGATATAATTGATAAATATAATATAAAATTGATAATTCAAGAAAATATTACAGGTACTGGCACTGCAGTTAAAATTGCCCTAGAAAGCCTGGAGCGGTTATCTGACCAAGACATAGTTTTAATACAGTACGGAGACACCCCGTTTATATCTAGTGATACAGTTATGAGAATGACTGATTGTTTAAAGTATAAAAATTTAGTTCTTCTTGGATTTAATAGTCAAGATAAGCAATATGGAAGATTAGTAATTGATGATAATGACAATGTTCAAAAAGTCTTGAAAAGTGAAGATGAAATGCTTCTTGCAAACTCTGGAATAATAGTTTCATATGCTAAAGATCTTTTTACCTTAGTAAAAGAAATAAAATTTAATAATTCGACCAATGAATATTGTCTTAATGATATAGTGCCCATTGCAGCAACCAATAACTTGAGTGTAGGTTATGTAGTTTCTGATGAAAGAGAAGCAATGGGAGTAAATAATAAGGAGGATTTGATTAAAGCCGAACACTATTTTCAAGAAAGAAGGCAGCCAACTTTTCTTTCATAACTACATTTTTTTATTCATTAATTTAAGTTGACATTTGTTTTATACTGGTTCTATAATACCCTTTAATTCTTACTTGTAAGATAATTGGTATGACAAATTTTCCTAGTTGTAGTAGAGGGTATACATGGGGATATTAATAACAGGTGCTGCAGGTTTGATAGGGTCGACCTTGGTGAAAAAGTTAGAAAACCAAGGTCATGAAGTAATAAGCTGCGATATTAGGTTTCACGGTAATCCACTCAGTTTTTTTTCAGAAGATATAGTACCACTACTTGCTCAGTGTACAGGAATCATTCATCTGGCTGCAATTTCTAGAGTTATACATGGTGAACTTTATCCTACACTGTGTCAAAAAATTAATGTTGATGGTACAATTCGGTTTTTAGGGTTATGTAAGTCACTTCCAAATAAACCATGGTTTATATATGCAAGTAGTAGGGAAGTCTATGGAGAGCAGAAGAAACTGCCAGTTACAGAATCTGCTAGTATCGATCCAATAAATAATTATGCAAAAGGTAAAGCATTTATTGAGGAACAAATAACAAGTTCAAAAGATTTTAATGTAGCAATATTACGCTTTTCAAATGTATACGGTGGTTTACTAGATCATAACAGTAGAGTAATTCCTGCACTCTGTATTAATGCATTAAGAGGTGATCCAATTAAAATAGAAGGTAAAGAATGTGTTTTTGATTTTACCTATTTGGATGATGTTATAGAGGGTATATGCTTAACTGTTAAATATTTACAAAGTGAAAAATCTTCTCTTCCTGCTATTCATCTTACTACTAATAGCCCATGTACTTTAGAAAACTTGGCAAAAACAATATTAAAAGTCACGAAAAGTGATTCTAGAATTGATTTTTATCCTCCAAGAAATTTTGACGTAACTAAGTTTCATGGTGATTTTACTAGAGCTAAAGAGCTACTTGGTTGGTCTCCAAAACATTCATTAGAAGTAGGATTAAGTAAATTTATAAAAAGTCTACAAAACAATACACAAGAATATCCTAACAATATAGATATGGTAATATATGAAAATATTAAAAGTTATTCATGGTTACCCTCCTTATTATAGTGCTGGTTCAGAGGTTTACAGCCAAACTCTTGCCCATGAACTAGCAAATAACAATGAGGTACAAGTATTTACTAGGTATGAAAATAGCTTTTTACCTGATTTTTATTACACTACAGTCCTAGATCGTAGTGATTCCAGAATCTTACTGCATTTAATTAATATACCCACAGCTAAATATCGTTACAAATTTATCAATGAAGAAGTAGATAGACAATTTAAAAGAGTAATAGATAACTTTCAGCCAGATCTTATACATTTTGGTCATCTTAATCATCTATCAATTACTTTACCAGAAATTGCTTTTAAAGAAAATATACCTACAATTTTTACGCTACATGACTTTTGGTTAATGTGTCCAAGAGGAAGGTTTATTCAACGTAATTCTGAAGATTTGTTACGGCTTTGTGATGGACAAAAGGATCAAAAATGTGCAACCCAATGTTACAAAGGATATTTTACAGGAGATGAAGAATTCCTGAATTTAGACATAAATTATTGGGAACAATGGGTTGCAACTAGAATGAAGCACACAAGGAAAATAATAGACTATATAGATTACTTTATTTCCCCATCAAAATTCTTGATGGATAAATTTACTCAGGATTTTAATGTTCCGATAAACAAAATTTCTTATCTTGATTATGGTTTTGATCTCAATCGTCTTAAGAATAGAAATAGAGCACAAGAAAAAGAGTTTATTTTCGGTTATATTGGTACTCATACTCCCGAAAAAGGTGTTAATCTATTATTGAAAGCTTTTTCTCACTTATCATCTAAAGCAAAACTTAGAATTTGGGGAGCAGCAAGGGAAGAAACTAAAACTTTAAAAGCGATTGCCGATCAGTTTTCACCTGTTGTTAAAGAAAGAATAGAGTGGATGGGAAGTTATGATAATAAGAATATAGTTACTGACGTATTTAATAAAGTTGATGCAATAGTCGTTCCTTCAATTTGGGGTGAAAATTCACCATTAGTAATACATGAAGCACAGCAACTTAGAATACCAGTTATAACAGCCGATTATGGTGGTATGGCAGAATATGTAAGAGATGGACTATTGTTTAAGCACAGAGATGCAAGTAGTTTATCAGAAAAAATGCAAGTCCTATCTACAAATCAGGAGTTATACAATAAACTTACCCAAAAAGGCTATCCTTATACTGAAAATGGAAATATACCTTCTATAAGTGAGCATACTGAAAAACTTAACAAGATTTACCGTAATGCTATTGAAAAGAAAGGCAAATCAGTAGCTGTTAAACCCGGTCCTTGGAGAATTACTTTTGATACTAATCCAGATTACTGCAATTTTGCTTGTATAATGTGCGAATGTTTTTCACCATACAGCAAAGTTAAAGAAGAAAAGAAAGCTAAAGGAATAAAACCTAAGATACTGTCGATAGAAACTATCAGAAAAGTAATTAAGGAAGCAGCTGGAACACCTTTAAGGGAAATCATTCCTTCTACTATGGGTGAGCCTTTAATGTATAAAAGCTTTGATGAAATAATCAATTTGTGCCATGAGTTCAACCTTAAGCTTAACCTCACAACCAATGGTTCTTTTCCTATTAAAGGAGCTAGAAAATGGGCTGAACTATTGGTACCAATTTTATCTGATGTTAAGATTTCCTGGAATGGGGCAACTAAAGAAACTCATGAAAGAATCATGAAAGGTTCAAAATGGGAAGTAGTGACAGAAAATTTAAAAACTTTCCTTGAAGTTAGAGATAAATACTTTAGCGATACAGGTGAAAGGTGTACCGTTACTTTACAATTAACATTTTTGGAAAGTAATTTACATGAACTCTATGACATAGTTAAGATGGCCATAAAAAACGGCATAGATAGAGTTAAAGGACATCATCTTTGGGCACATTTTGAGGAAATTAAGGATCTATCTATGAGAAGAGATGAGTTAGCAATTAGTAGATGGAATACAGAGGTGAGAAGGTTATATGAGCTTAGAGATAATATGCTATTACCAAATGGTAAAAAGATAAAATTAGAAAATTTTACAATTCTTTCTCAAGAAGGTATTAAGGATTTGGCTCCAGGTGGTCAATGCCCATTTTTAGGTAAAGAAGCATGGATAAACAATGAAGGAAAGTTTAGTCCTTGCTGTGCTCCAGATGAACTCCGTAAGACATTAGGAAATTTTGGTAATGTTAATGAGGTTAAACTCGAGGAAATATGGCAGAGTAGTGAGTACCTAAGCTTACAAAAGAATTATTTAAATTACAAATTATGCAAAACATGCAACATGAGAAAACCTTTGATCAATTAATCAAAGA
>NZ_CP011148.1:596979-598860 GCF_001758565.1 Wolbachia endosymbiont of Drosophila incompta
CATGAGCCCGGTCTTGCACCGGTTCATGATCAGACAGGTGCTTATCATATCAATGTGAGAGGAGAAGCAGTTTATCATAATAGATTTCTGAAAACTTTTGGATTCTACTTTAATAGAGCAGCCGTAGAAGATGATACAGGGTGTTACCATATTGATTCATCTGGATGTAGAGTATACAAACAGTCTTATCAATGGATTGGAAATTATCAGGAAGATGCTTGTGTAGTTAGAAGACATGATAAATGTTTTCATATTAATTTAAATGGCAACAGAATTTATCAGGAGGAATATGATTATGTTGGAGATTTTAAGGATGGTATCGCTGTAGTCTATAAGGATGGCAAAGCTACACATATTAATCATCATGGAAAGTTAGTACATAATAAATGGTATAAAAAACTTAATGTTTTTCATAAAGGGTATTCTATTGCAGAAGATCAACATGGTTGGTTTCATATAGATATTAATGGTGATCCTGTTTACCAGCAGAGATTTAAAATGGTAGAAGCATTCTATAATGGGATGGCAAAAGTTGAAACTTTTGAAGGTGTGTTAGGACAAATCGATATTACCGGAGATGTAAAGTTTAGTATTTTTGATTTAGGTAAAGAATCTCAAGTGCATAGGATTTCTGCAGAACTTTCAGCCTTTTGGAAAACGTACCTAACAAGCGTTGCTATTGAACTTGATTTGTTAAATATTTTACCTGCAACTATGCCGGTTTTATCTAAAAAGTTAAACATTATCGTACCAAATCTAGAAAGGCTGTTAAGGGCGTTGTGGGAAATAGGGTTTATTGATTATGATAAGAACAACGACTTGTGGCAACTATCATTAAAAGGTAAGTGTTTTAAGGAAATACCATTTTTGCCAAAAGCATCAATAATGTGGGCGAGAGTTGCGGCTGAAAAGAATTGGTTAAAGATTGCCGATATACTAAAACAGAAGTCAATCTCTTCATTTGAATCTTTTAAGGAAAGAGAAGCATCAGAAGATAAGAAAATAGCGTTTTACCAAGCATTGCTAGGATATTCTAGGTTTGATACTAAAGAGTTTAATTCTAGGATTAATATAGATGGTGCTAAGAATATATTGCTATTTGGTGTACACTCTTTATTTCTTGCTTATTCTGATATACACAATAAAGGTTCTATAGGCCTATATAACGAACATAAAGTGCCAAGACAGTTAGTAGAAAATTTAAAAGTCAAACTTGTAACTCAGAAAGAACTATCAGCTACAAATTATGAATTAGGTGTCTTTTGCCGCTTTCTACAGCATTATGATGATGATAAAGTATTATCTTATTTAAAATTGGTCAAAGGAATATCTCGTATTTTATTGATAGAAACTATTTTAGATTACCGCTCTCCAGCTGGAGGCTCTGTAGATATTAATGTAATGGTTGAAACAGGAGGTAAACTAAGAACATTAAGCGATTGGGAAAAAATACTCAAACAAGTAAAAGGATTCAAAATTTTTGCTGTTATACCTTTAACAGATTACTTATCAGTTATTGATGTCAGGTGTTAATCATATGGAAACATTACAAAAAAATGGTTTTTTTATTATCAAAAATCTGGTTCCTTTAGAGCTAATAACTCAGTCTTTAAATGATATAACAAATAAGATATCAGAGCTATCCCAAGAACTAAGTGTTTCAACTTCTGATTACTTAAACTGTACCGGCAGATGGGGCACGTCATCTCAAGTAACTAGAATTATCTCTCAAGCATTAGATGAAATTATTAAAAATTACCTTGAAAAGTCACTTCAGTGTCAGATACTGCAGAAAAAATCAAATGTTATATGTAAAACTGCTGATTTAATAGATGCAGTTCCCTTCCATCAAGACATCTCCTATAGTTTCAATGATCCTTA
>NZ_CP011148.1:598957-631347 GCF_001758565.1 Wolbachia endosymbiont of Drosophila incompta
GTTGATTTTTGGTACCCATATTTTTTTGATCAGTACTCAAATAATCGGGAAAATTACAAAATTAAGTCATTACCTATTTCAGCAGGAGATGCAATAGTTTTTGATTCACGGTTATGGCATGGTAGTGATAAGAATACAGATGCTAAAGATAGATTTGCTTATGTAACAAGGTGGATTATAAAAGATCAAGATCTTCCCTATGTGCCAAAACCTCAGCCTTCAGTTTTTGGTATACTCAATTGTGGTGAGTTAACAGAATCTGTACTGAGAGAATGCTTGTCATTGTTTGGCTACCAGGAAAGTGTAAAAGCAAAAAACATGGAAGAACTTATCAAGAGCTGGTTAGCCTTTATTACAGACACAACTACAAATATTTCTGAGATCGACACTACTGAGGCTAAGCGAGATTTATATAAGCTACTTATTCTGAATCGAGCATCAGCACTACATGATGCTGGAGACATCTCAGGAAAAATATACAAAAATTTATGGTTTTCACTACTTGTATTTCTCAATAAAAAAGTCAACGTAGTGGAGCTAGCATTATAAATGAACAGAAGTAGAGTTGATAGCTTCAAATGTGTATTGATGTTCATCTTGAATATAGTATCTAAATTCAAGCTTAATGTACTTATAATGTCTTTAGTTGCTCTGGTGGTAGCTGTTGATTTGTCTTTTAGAAAGTATTTAGTAAAAAATATTCTAGATACAGCTGTAAAATATCAGGAAGGTAATGTAATTGAAAATCTTTTATTACCTGTAAGCGCTTATCTTGGTATGGCATTACTTATCACTACTGCTTTTAGATTCTATGGCTATTTTGTTGACATTCGAATGTTTACCTTAATGCGTCAAAAGATAGCTGATATGTCTTTTTGTAGGCTACTCCAGCAAGACCATTCCTATTATCAGAACAATTTATCTGGAAGCTTAGTACATAAGGTCAGTAACTTAATGGATAGTGTGATAGAGTTAATAAGATTGCTTATAGATTGTTTTTTCAGTTACAGCATAGCATTAGTCTTAGCGATTTATACCTTATCATTAGTAAACATAAAATTTGCAATCGCTACATTCACTTGGGTAAGCATTTTTATTTTAGTATCGATTTTCAGCTTTCGTGTACTTACTGAACTAGCTGATAATTACTCTAAACAAAATTCACAAGTAATAGCTAGTATAGCAGATAGTATTTTAAATGTTATATCAGTAAGGTTATTTTCTCAGCAAGCACATGAGAGACACAAATTTTTTCAAATATGCAAGAAAAGAACTATTGCAGAGAGAAAATTACAATGGGCATACTTTTGTCTTTGGTTTATATATGGCTATTCATTCGATATACTCCAAGCAGTAAACTTGTATTTTTTAATTCATGATTATCAATTGAACAAGGTCGCAATAGGAGATATTGCTCTTGTACTTGGAATTAATATATCGATTATAGAGTTTCTTAACCATCTAACTAGGAATCTTACCCAATTTTCTACTCATTTCGGCAAAGTTTCAGATGCATTGCCAATCTTGAATACTGTACCAGAAATTCAAGATAAGGAAAATGCTAAAGAATTAAATTTATTAAGTGGAAGAATAACGTTTAATAATGTTTCTTTTTCTTATGAAGGTCAGGAGTCATTATTTCAAGATTTCTCAGTTACCATTAATCCTTGCGAAAAGGTAGGCCTAGTTGGTTATTCTGGAGGTGGTAAATCTACTTTTATAAACTTAATCCTAAGGCTATTTGATGTTAAAAAAGGTAATATACAGATTGATAATCAAATAGTATCAGAAGTTACACAGAGTTCTTTGAGGCAACAAATATCTGTAATACCTCAAGACCCATTGTTATTTCATGATACTATTTTAGCAAACATCATATATGGTAAACTTCAATCTACTATAGAAGAAATAATGAGAGCTGCAAAACTGGCTGGTATTCACGATTTCATTATGGCGCTACCAGATCAATATGAAACTACAGTCGGAGAAAAAGGCATCAAGCTATCTGGAGGAGAAAGACAAAGAATAATAATAGCAAGGGCATTTTTAAAAAACGCTCCAATATTATTTCTCGATGAACCAACTAGTCAGTTAGATTCTATAACAGAAAAAACAATTCAAATGAGTTTATTCAAATTGATGAAAAATAAAACTACGATTACTATAGCACACCGTATTTCTACACTTTTACATATGGACCGAATTCTAGTATTTAACAAAGGAAAAATTGTCCAAGATGGTAAACACGCTGAACTAGTTTCTAAGCACGGTCTTTATAAAGAACTTTGGAATGCTCAAATTGGTTGTTTGAATGGCAAGAAATAAGATGGAAAAAATTATTGATCTGAGAAGTGACACTACAACTCTGCAGAGCTCCAACGTTATACATGCAATAAGTAATGCAACTGTTGGAGATTTTGCTTATGGTGAAGACAAAAGCTGTAATGACTTATCAGAATATTGCAAACAATTATTCAAAGTAGAAGAAGCATTATTTGTAACCAGCGGTATGCTTGCAAATAGATTAGCCATTGCCAGTCAAACAAGTCCTGGTGATGAACTAATAACTCATTATAATTATCACGTTAATTTTTTCGATAGCGCAGGCAATGCAAAAGTAAATAATATCGTATTTAATTGCATTAGAAATAACAGCGGAATCTTAGATGTTGCTGAAGTAGAATATGCTATTAATTCTAAGCCGAGGTATAAAATTTTTGCTCAGGTGAGTCTTGTTTCTATAGAAAATAGTATAAACGGGTTTAATGGTAAAATTTATCCTTTTGAAAAACAAGTCGAGTTATATCACTTTTTAAAAGCTCACAATGTAAATCTTCATTTAGACGGTGCAAGAATATTTAATGCCCATATCGAAACAAATATTGCTTTAGCAGATTATGCTAAATATGTGGATACAATGAGCTTTTCTTTTACTAAAGGACTTGGCGCTCCTTTTGGTTCAATGCTTATGGGTAAAAGAGAGATAATTGAAAGGGCTAAAAAGCTACAGGTTTGGCTAGGTAGTGGTTATCATCAGATAGGGTATTGTGCTAATGCAGCAAAATATGTACTACAGAATAATATCTCTAGGCTTAAAGAAGATAATAAGCTTGCTAAATTATTTGCAGATAAGATTAAAGAAATTCCACATGTAAAGCTGATACTACCTTATCCAGAAACTAACATAGTAAGCTTTAGTATAAAAGAACTAAATGTGACTAATGAGTTTTTTTTGAGTAAATGCCAAGCCTATGGTTTATTGCTTTTTCCTTGGCTCGAGTCTCATATAAGAGCAGTTACTCACCTTGGCATAAAGGAAACAGATATCATGAAAGCTGCTGAAATTATAAAGGAGGTTGTGTTAAATTTAATATGAGAATAAAAATAGATTTCTTTAGCGATTCAAACACTGACCCTTCAGCTAAAATGAGGGAAGCGATGGCTAAAGCAAAAGTTGGAAACGAAGCTGCATGTGAAGATCCAACTGTGAACGAATTAGTGGCAACCGCATGTAAAATATTAGGTAAACCTGCAGGAATCTTTTTGATTTCAGGAACGATGTCCAATGTAATTGCTTATAAAGTACACATTCAAAGACCTGGTGATTACTTGCTGCTTGATGAAACTTCACATCCGCTCATAGTACAATCTGGCTTGATCGCAGCCCAGGCACATGCTACTCCTTTGCCCATCAAAGGTACGAGAGGAATATTTACTGGAGAACAAATTGTTGAGTTTATTACTCGTCCTAGTTTAAGAAATATTCCGAGAGTTGGGCTTGTTTCTATCGAACAAACGACAAATTTTGGTGGTGGAGCTGTGTGGCCTTTAGAATATATTCAAGAGATCTCAAGTCTCTGTAAAGAGAATGACGTATTCACTCATTTAGATGGAGCAAGACTGTTCAACGCTTGTGCTCATACTAAAATATCTCCAAAGGAGTATGCAAGTTATTTTGATTCGGTATTCATTGATTTTAGTAAAGGATTAGGTGCTCCAATGGGCGCAATATTGCTTGGAAGTGAAGAGTTTATTGAAAAAGCTTGGTACTATAAGTTTCAAATTGGCGGAGGTATGCACCAAGCTGGCATTATTTCAGCTGCATGTTTATATGCTCTACGTAATAATGTAAATTGTTTAGAGGAAGATCATAAAAAGATGCAGCACCTTATAGAAGGCCTAGACTCCATAGATCAAGTTATAATTGATATCGACCTATACAAAACTAATATAGCGTATTTTTCATTACGTACTAATTGTATATCTACTCAAGAATTAATAAACGTACTAATGAAAAATTATGGAATTAGAATGGCTAACATCAAAGGTAAAATCAGAGCTATAACACATAGAGATATAAGCTATGAAGATATTAATACTACTGTATCTGCTATAAGAAAGATACTAAGTAATTTTCTGCACTAATTGTTTACAAACTGCTTGTCAAACAATATTATACCAATATAGTATTATGCTGGCATCTACATAGAGCTATTTGGGAATAGGTGTGAACTTTGTCTTCTTTCAATATTTACTATTCTTCTGTGGATATATGCTGCTTTATTTATCAAGACAAAGTATACCAATTGCTCTACCACTGTTAATAGATACTGACCATGTAAAATTAAGCTATTTTTTTGCCTGCTTTTCTTTTTTTTATGGAGTATCAAAATTCGTTAATGGAATAGTCATGGACTCCAAAAATAATCCATTATTTATGTTTGGGCTATGCAATATTGCAACTGGATTATTAACCATTGGCATAACTTTATCATATAATAATCTAACTTTATTACTGTTAACATTAATATTATTAGCTTGGACACAAGGGTTAGGTTGGCCAGCTATTACCAAGTTTATGGTTACAAACTCTAGTATCTCTTCAATTGCATCATCATGGGGAGTTATGAGCGCATCTCAGCAACTTGGTTCTTGTATTACTTTAATTGTATTACCAAGTATAATTAAAATATATGATGCAAAAAGTGCATTTTTGTACTCTGGTCTCTTATCCTTACTTTTTGGAATTTATATAATATTAAAAGCATATTACAAAGAAAGTGCCAACTTTACTACCTATTATAAGGTGCATAAATCTCAAATAGGTATCAAGGTAACAAGTTCCATATGGTTTCTATGTTGTGCTACTTTTTGTGCTTATATTATAAAAATGGGAATCTTCTTTTGGTTTCCTATAATTTTAAGGGATAAATTACAAATTTCTCTTGTACAATCCTCACTAATAACAGGTGTATATGATTTAGGTGGAATTCTTGGAACTTTAATAACAGGAAGAATTAGTGATATGTACTTCTTTCAAAATAGAAGCTTGCTGGCATTATTTTACATGTTGGGTATAGCACTCACTTTTATTGCAATGAACTTTGGTCAAAACATAATTCTTATGAACCTTGGTGCAATCTTATCAGGATTCTTTATATTTGGAGTGCAAGTACTGACAGGTGTTATAGCTGTAGAAATTGCTCCACAAAATAATGTATGTGCAATTGTAAGCTTAACAGGATTATTTGGGTATATTGCAAGTTCAATATTTTCATGCGTGCTCTTAGGAGTACTTGTTAAGCACTGTGGTAACAGTATTATGTTTTCATTTTTTTCCATTTGCTCTGTTATTGCACTCGTTTGCTTTTCCATATTATCAAGCAAAGATCTTAAAAAACTAAGTAAAGCGGTGTAAAAAACATTTCTCAACAGTTAAACTTTGTAGATAGATTTTTTACCCAAGGAATAAACATGGTAACCATATCTTAGTAACAGCTCGCTATCTAATAAATTACGGAAATCAAAAACATTAGGTGCAGCCATAATACTCTTTAAACTTGCAAAATCTTGATTTTTAAATTCTTTCCACTCCGTTAATAATAATAAGGCTTCCGCGTCTCTTGCAGCTCCTATAGCGCTGTTCGCGTACTCTATATCCTTTAGAATTTGCCTAGCATTATCCATCCCTACTGGGTCATATGCAGTAATTTTAGCCTTGTTATTCACTAACAATTTTGCAATATCTATAGCTGGGCTATTTCTTACATCATCAGTACCAGACTTAAAAGTTAGCCCCCATATCGCTATTTTTTTATTTTGGACTCCATTTAATACATATTCTACCTTTTTAGCAATGTTTGTTATATGATTATAGTTAGATTCCTTAACTGAATTTAAAATTTGTAGCTTGACATTGTGATCTTCAGCAAGCCTTATTAAAGCTGACAAATCTTTAGGAAAACATGATCCTCCAAATCCTGGACCAGCTTTGAGAAATTCCTTACCTATTCTATGGTCCATTCCCATACTGTTAGCTAAAAGGTCAATGTCTGCTCCTAATAGCTCACATAAACCTGCCATCTCATTGATAAAAGCAACCTTTGTTGCTAGAAAAGCATTAGAAGCATATTTAATCATTTCAGCAGTAACTGTATCAGTGACTATTAACGGAATATTCTTATCTATAAATGATCTATATATAACTTCTAGTTTTGCTCTAGCTAGCTTAGTTTTTACTCCTATTATTATCCTATCTGGGTATAAAAAATCTGATACTGCAGAGCCTTGCTTGAGAAACTCTGGATTAACCCCCAAATCAAAGTTATAGCCCTTATTAGATAAATAATTATATATATTTTCTGCAGTACCAGGAGGAACAGTTGACTTTATCACTATTAAGCAATCTTGATTAACTCTCTCAGAAACTTCACTTACTGCATTATATACATTCTTTAAATTTGCATTTCCTAGAGAGTCTGATGGAGTATCTACAGTTACAAATACTACTTCTGTATTGGGATTTATTTGAGAATACGAATCAAAAAATCTTATCCTTTGTGACTTTATATTATTCTCTAAATAATCTGCTAATTCAGGTTCATATAGAGGAATTTTCCCTGATTTCAAAAGTTCAATCTTCTCAGTATTTATGTCAATGCAATCAACTTTATGGCCCTGCTCCGATAACATTGTACCAGATACTAATCCTACATACCCTACTCCTATAATAGTTATGTGCATTTTATTATCACCTTAATAGTTATGTGCATTTTATTATCACCTTAAAAATATAGCTTAGCATCTAAAATAAATACCATTAACAATTATAAACTTTTGTTGTTACATTATTTTTCTTAATTGCCTTACCTTCCGAATAAGCTATAAATAAGGTTGATGGTATTAATATCAAAGTACCATATAAAGCACTTTTATCAGGTAATTCATTAAATATAACGTATGTTACTATTGCAGAAATTATTAGCTCTATGTATCTATACGGTGCAAGTGCAGTAGCATCAGTAAGAGCAAAAGCTTTTAACATGAAGAACAGAATTAGGTTTGAACTTATTCCTAAAATTAGCAGTAATACTAACTCCAACAAGGAAGGCATATGCCAATAAAATAACAAAGATGGAGTGGAAAAAATTGTTGTTGTTAGAGCTGAGTAAAATAATATACTTATTACTGACTCTTTTATTACAAGTTTCTTATTAAGTATATCTAATATAGCAAAGATCAATGCAGATACAATAAAAATAAGAATTTTAGGATTAAAATCTTCACTATGAGCTTTGGTAGTAATAGCAATACCAACAAAGCCAATAACAGTTACTATCCATCTTTGCCAAATTATATTTTCGTTTAGTAAAGGGATTGCAAGAAGTATAACAAATAATGGTATAGAAAAACTTATAATCGTTGCAGTTACTATGGGGAAAACAGTCAACCCGTAAGTCCATAAGGTCATTCCACAAAATAACAACCCACCCCTGGTTATTTGAGTAGATATTTGACTTGTTTTAAAAGTTTCTATTCCATAGTAAAACATAAAAGGTACAAGGGTAATAGTGGTAAACAGAAAGCGGAAAAAAATTATTTCAAAACTCTGAAGATGTAAACTTAGATATTTTGATATAGTATCATTAGCTACACTACTAAGTAAGCTAAGTATAAACCAGATAACTCCAAGCAAATAAGCTCTTAGTCTGTGATCCATAAAACTCCCAATTTAATATTTTATGAGATAACTTTACTATAAAAAAGATCAATAATAGACAAGGTTTCCTCTATCTACTGTTTAACCATACACTGAGAATTTCATATACCTAGCTATGAGTAGGGTTATGTTAAAGAGGGAATATGCTTGAATTTACTAGTTTCCGGACAACCTCTAACTGATTTTTTTGTAATATATGATAATACTTGCGAATACTATCACATTATCAGGAAAAGTAATCGGGAGTACTGACGGCTGTGCCAACTAGCTTCTCTGCTAGCATTAGCAATATGTGTTTTCAGTGTTAGCTGTGAAGACGTTAAAGAAAGTTATCAAACAAGCAAATTAGCAGCAAAACTTTACGAAAATGCTTCAGTTGAGTCAGCTAAACAAATTTTCAGAATAGATGTATTAAATACGTAACCATCTTTACTTATATCTTAATATAATGTTTCTCAGTACCGTCTTTAACACAATTCAATTTTCACACTCATCAGCAGTTAGGCCACTTGCTCGCACAATAATATCAATTGCAACACCTGCCTTTGCTAGATTTTTCGCAACCCTGATTTTCTCTGCTTTTTTAACTTTTTCCTTGCCGCTTTTCATATCTTCAGATAGAGATTTGACTAACGCATCTAATGATTCCGGTTCTCTGTACTCGTTTATTAAACTCAATAGCTTTTTACTTTCTCTCGTTTCAGGTAGCAAGACTTTAATATTTACTGATAATGCTCCTGCTATTTCATATAATTTATCAAATAGTATGGTAGTATAACCTCTTTCATATTCATGTATTTCCTTGAGTGTTACGCCAACTTTATCCGCTAAATCTTTTTGAGTATACCTTCTTATTAACCTCCATTCTCTTATTCTTTGCCCTATTCTGTAATATATAGAATCAGTGCAGATTTCTCTCTCTGTATTATCATACTCGTAAATAGATAAGCCGGTTGCCTGGGAAATTATGTCAACTGAAACTCCTTCTTTCACTAGATTTTTTGCTATTTCCAACCTTGCCTCTTCTTGATTAATTTTTTCGCTAATATGAACAAACCTGACTAATGAAGGCACTATTTTGCCTAACTTTTGATTCTCATATATTTTCGTTAGATAGAGTATTTCCTCGTCTTCATAGCTGTCTTCCCTTACTATTACTGGTTCGGGTAATAAATCTATAGCATTAACTGACAATACTCTTGCTATTACATATAGTACTTCAATTGGAATAGGAATATACCCATTTTCATAGCTGTTTACTTCTTGGTATGTTAAACCTATTTCACTTGCCAATTCTACTTGAGTATGCCCTCGCATTAACCTGCTATCTTCTATTTTTTGTCCTATTTTGTAGCTTATAGAACTAATATCGCTTACAGAAACAAACATATATACCTTACTTAGAAATAAATTTTCATGCAATTTGATCAACGGATAAACCGATTATTTGCAAAATAATATCAATAGAAATTCCCCCTTTTACTAAATCCTTTGCAACTTTAATCCTTTCTATCTCTCTCACTTTCTCCTCACAAATCCGTATCCCTTCAAACAAAGACTTTATTAGTGCATGCCGTAGTTCTTGGCTCTCAATTTCTTTGTATTCTTTAATCAAATCAGGTAGCTCATTTTTCACTTTACTCCCTTCCTCTATTAGTAGATCCGTAATATTAATCGATAATGCTTCTGCCATTTCATATAATTTATCAAGTGGAACAGCAGTCCTTCCTTGCTCATAGTTGCTTATTTCGTCACGTGTTGTACTCATTTTTTCTACTAAATCTTTTTGAGTATACTCTCTCACTAGCCTCCATTCTTTTATCTTCTTTCCTATTTGGCAGTAAATAGAACCTCCTTTTTCTTCAACGCATTCATCAGCAGAGAGGCCAATTGTTTTTGCAACAATATCAACAGAAACTCCTGCTTTAACCAAACCTTTTGCAATCTTTATTTTCTCTGCTTTTTTACTACTTTTTTCACTAACTTGGACAAAATTGGTTAGTAAACAAAACATCTTACGTAACTCCTGGTCATTAATCTTTTTATATTCTCTTACTAGATTTAAGATTTCTTCTCCCTCATCTTCAAGACAGCTTTTTGATATAGGAATTAGATCCGTAATACTGATTGATAGTGCCTCAGTTATAGCATATAACCTTTCAATTGAAATTCTACGATTCCCTTTTTCATATTGAAGTATTACCCAGTACTTTACACCAAGTTTCTCTGCTAAATCTTTCTGAGTATACCCTCTCTCTAACCTCCAACTTTTTAATTTTTCTCCCACTTTATAATCTAGACTTTTTTCCACAAAAAGAACCATACATATAATATTTTATACTATAGCTCAAAGGCTCCAGATATAATAGCCAGACTCTGGAACCTTTAAATTGATGAATTAAAGTGCCCTACAAGTTTCTTTACTATTTTCACGTACTTTGTCTGCCCATGAAAACAATTTTTCACTTACTTCCTTCTGCTTTTCACTCCATATGCCGCACCTAGTGAAATTACCTCTTTCTACCACTTTCTTAAGTTTCACTCCCCCAAAAAGGCAATTTTTTCCAATTTCTTCTCCTCTTTTTTGTAATTCAGCCCACATTTCATTATCCGCTACTTTTACTTGTACCTGACTGCAGTTTTTTACGTCCTGGTACAATACAATATTTAGCTTACCAAGGCTTGTAGGAAATTCTAACACAACGGAGCTACCATCTGATACATCAACGTAATTTCTTGCACCTCCTTCCTCCCTTCTGATCTCAACTGCATTATTACCCATTTTTAAAATGTTACTCCCTAACTCTCTCAGTATTTTGGCTACCTCTACCTTGCTATTCCCAGAAAACTCTATGTACGATGTTGTATTATCTATCTCAACATCTATTAATTCTCCTTCTTGCACAGCACTTTCGCCAGCTTTCTCTAGTTCTTCTAGTCTCTCATCTATCTGTGGCTGAACTTCTGGTTGTAGCTCATTATAGATTTCACTTATCAGTTTATTCTGTAGTAGAGTATCATGAAACTCTGCACCACTTAGCATTAGCTTACGCATTATCTTTTTTCGATCACTTTTTTCTAATCTGTGAAAGTGTGTGCCCAATATCATGTATTCTGCGAAGCTCCACTCCCCATCATTACATGCATTTACTCTTGCTCCAGAGGCTAATACTTGGTCTATAGTTTTGTGCAATTCATTTATGTTCTTTGCCTCTACCACAGCACTCTTAAACCAGCTCAACTTTTCACTTTCGCTTGCACTTGGCTTTATTTTTTGCAAAGATGAAGCAAATGGGTTTAACATTTCCGGATAATCTGCTTGATCACTCACAGGTTTTGTGCCATAAACATAGTCAAGGCTTTTCCCGTAGTTGATTTTGTTTTCGCGAATGTTTCTGCTAGGGGAGGCCTCCCGGTTTATCTCCTTCTGGTTATTAATTTTACTCACAAATTTAGACTGCTTTATATCAACGCCTTCAAGAGCACCAAATATTTTCTTGTGATTAACATTAGTCTTTTTATTCCGATCTTTACTAGTCATATAAACCTCATATTAAAAATACTTTTTAAGCGTACAATAAACTTTATACATCTTACTACTCATTATAAATTATAATGAGTAGATTTACAAATACTTTCTACTATAACAATCCATTTTCTCGAAAGCTGAAATAGCCTCCACTTGTGATGATAATATGGTCAAACAATTTTACGCTTACAGTACTACATGCTGCTGCTAAGCTCTTCGTTACTGCTTGATCTTCTTCTGATGGCTCTAAGCTCCCTCCAGGATGGTTATGTGACATTATTATTGATGTTGCATTTTTCATTAATGCCTTTCTTGTAATTTCCTTTATGTATACTGGTGCTTTTTCCATTTCACCAATATAGGATTCTTCTCCAATTAGTTGACGCCTTTTATTCAAGTACAGTATTTTTACACATTCCCTTTCTGAGTGGCCTATACTTACGTTCAAGTACTCTACTAGCCCTTGTAAGTCCATTATTGGCTCTCCCTTGAGCTTTTCTCTCAGTACCCTTTCTAGTGTTTCCTTAACACACATAATCATTGCTACTGCAGAATCAGTTACTCCTTCTATAACTTTCAGATCATCCATTTCTCTACCTAAAATCCTTCCTACTCCTGCATAAGTATGCACCAGATTTTTAGCAATTTCTTGAGCTTGTGGCCTTTCATGTACTGCACTTAGAAATGTTTCCATTATTTCACGATCAAGTAGAGCTTTGCCTTTGCTTTCTAATATTCTGAATTCGATTTCTTCTTTACTTTTATTCATATAATTTACCTTTCACTAACAACAAACTTTTTTTAGATATTTACTGCTGTTTTTTATCAGCATTGGCATAAAGCCATAGCTTTCGAGTGAAGTCAAATCAATTTCTCAATCTTTTTTACTTATTTTTTCATCTAAGAGTAAAGATATTAATATATACTGATTTTTTATTTTAAATCTGTTGAATTTCGCCTAAAGAGAGGCCTGTTATTTGCAAAATAATATCGGTAGAAATTCCTCCTTTCACTAAATCCTTTGCAATTTTCATCTTTTCTGCTCTTTTCACTTTTTCTTCGCAAATTTGTATGCTTTCAAACAGAGATTTTATTAGCGCATAGCGTAATTCTTGACTCTCAATTTTTTTGTATTCTTTTATTAAATCAGGTAGCTCACTTTCTACTATCTCATCTTCCTCTATGAGCAGATCTGTAATGCTAATTGATAATGTTTCTGCTATTGCATATAATTTTTCCAGTGGAATGGCCACACGTCCTTGCTCATAGTTGCTTATTTCATCACGTGTTGTATTCATTTTCTCTGCTAAATCCTTTTGAGTATACTCTCTCACTAGCCTCCATTCTTTTATCTTTTTTCCTATTTGGTAGTAGATAGAACCTGTTTTTTCTTCAACACACTCATTAGCAGAGAGGCCAATTGCTTGTGAAACAATATCAACAGAAATTCCTGCTTTAACCATACCCTTTGCAATTTTTACCTTCTCTGCTTTTTTACTACTTTTCTCACCAACTCGGGTAAATTTTGTTAGCAAGTAAAACACCTTGCGCAACTCTTGATCATTAATCGTTTTATATTTTCTTACTAGATTTAATATCTCCTCTTCTTCGTTTTTAAGGCAAATTTTTTCACTTGATACAGGAATAAGATCTATGATGCCAACCGATAACACTTCTGCTATAGCATACAATTTCTCAATCGAAATTTTACGTGTTCCTTTTTCATATTGTAGTACTACTTGATACGTTACGCCAATTTTTCCCGCTAAATCTTTTTGAGTATAACCTCGCTTTAACCTCCAGCTCCTTACTTTTTGTGCTATTTTGTACCTTATCGAGATATTTGCCATAAATATTATACAGGTTAATACTACCAAATAAAGATATACAAAAGGGATGCTTCTTTCTATGTTTGAATTTAGTTGAATATTTCTTCACAATTGTGTATAATTATTAATGCTTTTTAAGTGGATTTCCTATGGCTCTTTCGAAGTTTCTCGATCCCAAGAATGATATATCGTTCAAGCGCATCTTTGGTACTGAAAAAAATAAAGATATCCTTATTCACTTTCTTAATGATATTCTCGGCTTTGCTGGAACAAATGCAATACAGGATATAGAGTTTTTAAGTACTATTCAAGATCCTGATATTGCTTCTAAAAAACAAAGCATTGTTGATGTTCTTTGTAGAGATAAAAATGGGCTGCAAGTGATAGTCGAAATGCAGGTCGCTAAAACTAAGGGCTTTGAAAAACGTGCTCAATACTATGCTGCTAAAGCCTATTCAAGACAGGCTGACAAAGGCGATCAATATCATGATCTTAAGGAAATTATCTTTATTGCTATAGCAGACTGTATTTTATTTCCTGATAAGTCTGAGTATAAGTCAAAGCATACCATTCGCGATGAAGATACTAATGAACATGATCTAAAAGATTTTTACTTTATATTTATTGAGTTGCCTAAATTTCCAAAAACCAAAGAAGATCAGCTTTCAAGTATTGTTGAGAAATGGGTCTACTTCTTTAAATATGCAGATGAGACTAGTGAAGAAGAGCTGGAAAAAATAATAGGTAGTGATCTAATAATTAAAAAGGCCTATGAAGAACTAAATAGGTTCAACTGGTCAGAAAAAGAATTTATTGCCTATGAACAGGAAATAAAACGTATTCTTGATGAACAGGCTGTCCTTGCTCAAAAACTTGATGATGCTACTGCAAAAGGCATCCTCATCGGACATGAAAAAGGCAGAAAAGAGAGGGAAATTGAAGTTGCAAAGAATCTACTTAAAGCAGGAGTTTCTATTGATATCATAGCTCAAACTACTGGTCTTACAGCTAATGAAATTAAAGACTTAAGCTCTTTGGATGTTTAGATGAACATCTTTGTACTAGATGAAAACCCAGAGATTGCGGCAAAAATGTTATGTGATAAGCATATAGTAAAAATGCTATTAGAAACTGCTCAGTTACTGAGTAATGTTTTTTCAATAGCATTAAAAGTGCCAAATCCTTTAGTCAGCATCACAGACCAGAATATAGAAGTTCCATATAAACTTACTCACAAAAACCACCCTTGTTCTCTATGGGCTAGACAATCCAAAGGGAACTTTTTCTGGTTAATAAAATACGGAAGGGAACTGTGCAAAGAGTATACTTGGCGATATAAAAGAAAACATAGATCAGAAGAAGTTATAGATTGGTGTGATAGTAATAAGAATTTGCTTGTTTTTCAATCAACCGATATAAAGCCTTTTGTACAGGCGTTACCAGATCAATATAAGTCTAGTCATTCAGTAAAAGCTTACAGAGAGTACTACCTAAAAGAAAAGATGAGGTTTGCTAAGTGGGAAAAGGGTAGAGAAGTACCGGATTGGTTGCTAAGCAGAATCGTACGTCTGAAAAGCCGCAAATAAAAAGAACGCCTTAATTAGTAGAGAGGAAGGTGCATAAAAACTAAAACATCTTCTCACTTTAACTCTTAATTAGATTTGAGGTAAATCATTAAAATCTCCACTCTTTTAACTGAGTCTGATAAAATTTAAAAACGGCAGTTTATTGAATACTTTACATGATTAAACCATTAAAACTCTTCAATTTTACTGAATTGATGGTAATTTCAAGGTATTTGCTGCTCAAATTTAGATACATGCTAATTTCTCTATTATAAATACTTAAATTATAAACTATTTACTCTTTAATTTTGGTTATTAGTACTGCGATCCAGAGGTATTCCAACATCACTCACTTCAGAAGAGCAAAGTACTCTGATAATCTGGAATTTCAAAGTAAGGTCTCGATATTACTTCTTTTATAACCTAACGAAAATCTGAGTTCAGAACATAAAACCAGTCCCTTAATATAACTACTTTGCTGTTCCCTTACTATCATTTACAAAGAAGCCCTTATATTTTTCTACTAAATCTGGTCTTTTCTTCATCTATATCTCCTTCTACACCTAGAACTCTATTCGCCAATTCCCTATTCTCTAGAGAAATAAGTAATGCTCTATATCACCGTCAGAAATTAATCTGCCGCACCGAGAACTGATAGACCTTTTTATCTTTCCCATTATCTCTTTTCTTGGGGTGAGTAAAACAATATATTTTTCCACATAGTTATAAGCTGGGAACCATAAAAACAGCTTCATGATCAGCCATTTTAAAAGTTCGATCAAGTTCAATATTCCTAAGCGTTGTACTTGCCTTATATGAACAATAACATCCCAATGTAAGGAAAGTTAATGCAGTCAAAGCAAGTGAAATAGATATTCCTAAATGAGACATTGTTAAACTTGTGCCAACAGCAAATACTCCAGATAATATAAGAGAAGCAGAGGCATAAATTATTTGCTTTCTACTCTGAGCTCTTGCTTCTGAGAATTGAGATTTTACTGCTGAACTTTGTTCAGAGACTCGAGATAGGTTGCTAGTCCTTTTACTATAACCTTGTTTTACATTAACACCCACAGACTCAGTGGCAACTTTTGAATCCATCTCATCCTGGATTGATATATCAATATTTTCCGGCTGTTCATTAGCTAGAATAAGCTCATCATGCAAATTTTTTACAGAGCAAAAATGTGAGGGATCGATACTAAAGCTTTCTTCAATGCCTTCTAATCGTTTATTCTCTTCCTTTAATCGTTCTATATTTCCTCGTAATATACTATTTTCTAATAGCAATTCCTCACATTGTTTCCCTTTTGCATCTATCTCTTGTTCCAGCTTTACTAGTTTAATTTCATAGTCTTTACATAACTCAGCTTTTCCTTCCGGTATATCTGCATCCTCCGCTTGTATACACAAATCTTCGGTTTCTCTTTTTGTCTTTTCCGCTCTTAACAAATACTCATAATCATCTTCTAACCCATTTATTTTTTGCATTAATCGTTGATTGTTCTCATTCAGCCCATTTATAACTTCCTGCATCTTTTCTTTTTTATTAAATAGCAATTCCTTTTCTTCTTTCGCTGTAGCAAGTTTTTCCTTAAGTTCATCATTTTCTGCTAGAAAATCTTTATTCTCTTTTTCAAGTTTATCTACTTTTTTCTCTAACTCTTGAACACTGTTATCTAAGGATTCATTCATCTTTTCCAATCCCTTCAATTTTTGTTGAAGATACATGCTTTTAGAATCACTTTGTGGTAATCTTGTACCAATATCTACGAGAATTTCTCCTACAAAATCCATAAACTTTTTGAAATGTCTCTCATGAACTATCACTTCTTCACTTAGTGTAGTATTACCCAGCTTTTCCACAATTTCTTGGATTTTTTTTAAACTATTGGATAATAGCTCCATTCGTTCAACAATTTTAGTTACTTCACTTACGTTCAATTCATCACTCAGATCTGCATTACTAGTATAATTCTCACCAGTGGTAACTAGGTTAGATGGATTGGCAGGTTTAATCGGGGTACTCGTATCAACAGAAGCTCCAAATGGCATAAACAGTTCACTTCGGCTGCTCTTAATCGATCTACCTAGTGAAGGTATATCACTATTATAAAGTGTTCTATCACCACTAGAGGCAACTTGCTCTTGTCTATAATTTGTAGAAGTTCCTGTTGGACTAGTACCATTTTTCTGATCTTCTCTACTGCTTTCATTCGTAAAGCGCTTCACTCCCATTACCCTCCTAACATTCTCTCCAAGTTCTTCTCTTTCGATTATAATACGAGATTCATTTTTTTCATAGTTAATTTTATCATATAATTGTTCACATTCTTTGTAGGACAATATTGGTTGTAGCGTCTTCTTCTTTACTTCTTCATCGTAGAAAGCTCTCAGCTTATCATTTGATAATATTGCTATAGCTTCTTTTACATCAGGATGCAATTGAGAATGCCCATTTTTGCATGAATGAACACGGTTCAGTAGAAAAATCTTAACAGAGTGTTGCTTGTATTCCATAATTTCCTCTAATGTAATCCCCATAACTTTTTCTTGTGATTCTATGTATCCTAGAGCTTCTTCAAAGTCTTGTCTGTTAGAGGTGAGAGGTTGAGCTTTTTTTAACTTTTTGATCTCACTATCTTTTGGATGCACACCATTAACTTCAATAACAGGGATAACACTTGCAGAGTCAATCGCATTTAACACAATACTACAATCATCTTGATTTTTTAGGAAAGCTTTTAGCTGTTTTTTAAAGTTCAATAAATTACTTAATTTATCTTCATTAGTTTTAGATTTTTTGATTTGATCATAAACGTTTCTGGCTGCTTGGTTATTCTCTTTATCAGTCCTTATTTTACTTTCTAACTTACCAAGGAGTTTGCTCAGTGGTTTTTTAAGTTTCTTATAATCGTTAACAAGCAGTTCTCTTATCCGTCTTTCAAAATCTCCTTTTTCTTTGAATCTCAAAACAGTATATAGATCATCTTCAGCCCTCTGCTGATCGGATTTTGTATTTACAACCATAACCTTACCTAACACTAACAGATACTGCTGATCAGAACTTAAGGGCGAAGTTAAAACACACTTAGTTAAAGTCATAAGCACTTCTCCAATTAATCTTACTAATATTCTTCTGGAAAACAACATATCTACTGACCTTATTCTTGGGAATATAAATAGAAAAAGTGCATCACCTATAGTCTCCAGAAAACCTGGTGTTAGCTGTCAAATTAAGATTTCTAGAAAATACTCAATAATTCCAGACAGATTTCTCTAGGCCTGACCAGAACGTTTGGGTATCAAATAGGTCTTTCTGGAGTAATGAGGTGTTGTAACTTAGTTACAAATTTAGTACCATAGCGTTGTTTTCATGATATAGGGAGGTTTAAATGCCAATAGAAACAAAACGTCAGGCTGAAGTGCTTAAAAAGCTACAAGATGTGATAAAACATACAGATCGTGACATTGCGGCTGGAAGAAAGTTAGCTATTAAAAGGTGGGTCGAGACCTATATAGAGTATATCAAACTTTTTAAGGATGATAAGCTGGAATTCTTATATAATGTTTTTCGAGATGAAGGTTGTTGGTTAGGTACAAGGTTAAATAATACTGTTTTAGGTCAGAAATTGACTGAAGAGAAAATAGGAGAAATCGATAACCCACTACCAAGGTATGGTATGGCATCTAGGTACTGTATAACGGGCAAGATAGGTGATTTTTTCAACAAACAGTTTGTACTCTCTAGAGGTCAATTTACTTCAGAAGAGGTAGATAGTCAAGGTAATCCGATCAGTGATCAATATGTAAGAAACATTCTGCTATCATCCATGAAGAGAAATGGTCCTGTGTTTGATTTCTGGATCGATAGAGAATCTGGGGAATTAAAGAAGTATGATGCAGTAGAAGGTTTTGACAGTGCTGTAAAACTTAAGTGGAGCGAAGGGGTAGAGTATTTTTATAATCAGTTAGAGGAAAAAGATAAGGAGAAGAAGCTTACAGAAGCTATTGTTGCTCTTTCTCGTCCTCAATCTGTTAAGAAAGACGCTCCTATTTTAGATTTTTGTGTAAGGAATATAGGCGATAAAGATACTCTTTTACAGAAATTATTGCAGAAAGATAAGGGAGTATATTCCCTTCTTGCTGAATTAATAGAGTCATATTTTTTTGATACGGTTCATGATTTGGTACAGTGCTGGTGTTATAAAGGCGTTTCAGCAGGAGGAGACTGTTCGGACAAGATATTCTCACAGCAAGACTATGAACTTTTTCTTTATTCACTTTCAAATGTGATGTTGAAAAATCCTGAGTTAAGTGTTCAAGCTAGATCCCTTATTATGGAGATTTGGAAATGTGAACGCTTTGCTGAATACAGAGAGACCTCTGTTAATACTTCTAATTATACAGTTCCTATAAAGAGTGTACTTGGGGGATTAATCATTAATTGGAAACGAGAAGATGTTTGTAAGCCCGATAGGGAAATAGAGAAAGAAGAAATATTAGATATGATTTCATTTGCCAAAGGTTGCTTTCCTGAAAAGTTTGACCTTTTTAAAGAAGTCATGATAGAAAATCTTAGAATATGTGGTAGGGAAGGAAAGAGGAAAGGTGTAGATTACGGCAAGTTTGCAGAAGAGTTATTTCTTCAGTTAGAGAAAGTAACTTTACCTTCTGTAGGTGATGGTCCTTGGAATAATTTGCGGTCTCAATCTAAGGTATCTTTGCCACTTGATGGTTCTGGTGATGGCCCACAGTCTGAGTTTGAAGCTCCTAGTGTGGGTGGTATTTCTGGTTCTCATAAGAAAAGAAGAATCTAGTCTACTCATTAATGTGAGTGGTTTTTCTGGTCTTAGCAAATAGAGAGGTGCTTTGTGTCTTTAATAAGAAGTTTAGTGGATGGAGATCTTGATGGTTTTAGACAAGAGTTTGAATCCTTTTTAGATCAATGTCCATTTTTCTTGTATCATGTAAGTACAGGACGTTTCCTTCCTGTATTCTTTTTCAGTATGTTTGCTACTGCTCATGATGCTAATATCTTAAAAGCAAATGAGAGAGTGTATTTTCGTTTTGATAATCATGGTATTGATACAGGTGGTAGAAATAGAAATACAGGGAACCTAAAAGTCGCTGTTTATCGTGACGGACAGCAAGTTGTCAGATGCTACAGTATTTCTGATCGTCTTAATAGTGATGGGTTAAGGTTCAGTACAAGGGAAAGAAATGCTCTAGTGCGAGAGATTAGAGGGCAAAATCCAAATTTAAGGGAAGAAGACCTAAATTTTGAGCAATACAAAGTATGCATGCATGGAAAGGGCAAGAGTCAGGGAGAGGCGATTGCAACAGTATTCGAGGTGATTCGTGAAAAAGATTCTCAAGGTAGAGATAGATTTGCTAAATATTCAGCGTCTGAGATTAGCCTTCTTAGGCATATAGAACGCAATAGGCTTAATGGGATTAATGCGCCTGCGCCACGCAGTTTGTTGACAGTTAAGGAAATAGGAAGTATACGACTCAATCAAGATCAGAGAGTACAGCTTGGTCATTTGGTCAATTTTGTGCAAGTTGCACCGGGTCAGCAAGGGATTTTCAGTTTTATGGAAGTGCTAGCAAGTAACCAAAGAATAAATATAGAACGTGGAATAAATGAAGGAATTTTGCCATACATAACTCGAATCTATCGTAGTTACCTAGGCAGCCTACAAAATGACATTCAAAATCGCAGTCAAAAGTTTGAGAGTCACGGATTTTTCTTAGGTTTGTTGGCAAATTTTATTCATCTCTACACAATAGATATTGACCTTGACTTGTCTCCTGGAAATTCATATGTTGCTTTTCTTATATGTCATCAGGCAGAGAGAGAAAACATTCCTATCGTTATTAATGTTACTAGATGGAGGACATCGTCTGATATTGCATTAAACCGCGCTAGAGCTGATGCTAAAAGATTACATGCTTCTTCATTTATATCTATTCACACTGAATCAAGAAATGCTGTTTGTATTGGATTAAATTTTAATCTGAATATAGATCCTTTTAGTATTGATACAGTAGAGTTTTTAGAGAATAGGTTTCCTTTGGTACAAAGATTATTTGAGTGTTTGGAGGATGAAGGAATTAGAGAAAATATTAGAGATTTCTTGCTTCAACATCTTCCTAACGAAATACCAAGAAATGCAGAGAATTATAACAGAATATTTGATTGCATAACTGGTTTTGCTTTTGGGAATAGTATTTTAGAAGAGTTCAGATTAGTAAACGCAGTTCAACAACGTGTAAGAAAGTATATATTTAGATATGGTGATGAGAATCATGCTTTAACCATGGTCTTCCATACTCAAGGTTCTGATATAGTTATACTTCATATTAGAGATAACAACGCTGTACAACAAGGAGCCATCAATTTACAAGATCTTAATGTTGACGGAAATAATGTTCATGTACGGGAAGTTTCATGCACACTTAATAATCAACTTGGCCTTAATATTCATACAGATAACCTTGGTTTATATCACAATTACCAAAATAATAATGCAAATAATTTTCTTGGTGGTAATCTTGTGCAAGTGCCTAATGCTGGAAATGTGCATAATGCTTTAAATCAAGTTATGAATGATGGCTGGCAAGATAGATTTCAGCATCAAGAATTATTTAGAAACATTTCTGCAGTATTAATGCCAGAAGATACGCATGGCAATATGATAATAGATGTAAATAGCAAAGATAAGTTTCGCTCTATACTACATGGTACATTTTATGCTAGTGATAATCCTTATAAAGTGCTTGCTATGTATAAAGTTGGTCAAACATATAGTTTAAAAAGGTGGCAGGAAGAAGAAGGAGAAAGGGTAATACTTACAAGAGTTACAGAACAGAGACTAGGTCTTCTATTATTAAGACAACCTACAGCAGATACTCACCCAATTGGATATGTATTAGGATTTGCTGATAATGCAGAAGAAGTAGAACAGGAGCAAGACGAGGCAAGGTACAAAATAACAGAATTGATGAGCAAACAAAGGGGATATTTGCCTATTACTTCTGGAAATGAGGTGGTTTTGTCTTATGCTGTATTTAATAGAGGTGCACAGAGAGCAGAAGACTTTATATCTCTTCCACAACAAGCAGTGTATGTACATAGACTTGATCGTCGTGGTCATGACTCAAGACCAGAAGTATTAGTGGGACCTGAAAGTGTTATTGATGAAAATCCACCAGAAAATCTATTGTCAGATCAAACTCGTGAAAATTTCAGGCGCTTTTACATGGAAAAAAGACCAGGACAGAACTCGATTTTTTTGCTTGATATAGATGATAATCTGCACGTTCCATTTAGTTACTTGCAAGGTACTAGAGCACAGGCAATAGAAACATTAAGGTCAAGAATAAGGGGAGGTGGTACTTCTACAGCACAAGGAATATTATAACAAATAAACACTATCCTTCGTAGAAACAACGCTCGTGAAATAGAAGATGTGCATAATCTACTTGCACTAGACTTTGCAACAGAAAATCAAAATTTCCGTTATTGGCTACAAACTCATGACATGTTTTTCGCTGCACGACAATATACTTTCCATGATGATCGATCTAATCCAACTAATGATCGTCATGATTTTGCAATAACTTCAGTAGGAGTCGATGGAAATCAAAATGATCCAACAGGTAGGGACTTATTAAGTAGTAACATAGATAACTTTAAACAAAAAGTAGATTCGGGTGAAAAAGATAGATTAACTGCTATTATTAATGTAGGTAATCGTCATTGGGTTACATTAGTTATTGTCCACCAAAATGGAAATTATTATGGGTATTATGCTGATTCACTTGGTCCAGATAGTCGTATTGACAATAATATTCGAGGAGCTTTAAGAGAATGTGATATTAGCGATGATAATGTCCATGATGTTTCCGTTCATCAGCAAACAGATGGCCATAATTGTGGCATATGGGCATACGAAAATGCTAGGGATATTAACCAAGCTATTGATCAAGCTTTACAGGGAAATAGTAACTTTGGAGAGAAAGGTGAAGGTATTATAGGTTATATACGTGGTCTTCTTAGTGCAGGAATTGGAAATGACACTAGACAACCTCAAAGAAATGAACAATACTTTAGAAATCGGAGAAGAAATATTTCACAATTATTCCAAAATGATTCTCTATCTTCTCCTAGGGGTAGATTGATTCAAGGTCGTCCAGGAATTCAACATGAAATTGATCCATTACTATTACAATTTTTAGAACTCCAATATCCACAGCGTGGAGGTGGGGGAGCATTGCAATTAGGCGGAGAAAGAGTGATATCAATTGATTTTGGTCCGCAATCTGTATTGGATGAAATTGATGGAGTGAATAGAGTTTATGATCATAGCAATGGTAGAGGCAGTAGGTAGAGGTTAATAGGTGAATGAAGTATTTCTTTACTCCATATTTACGCGTTGGTTGTAATGGGTCTTTTAATTTATTTCTGCATATTTTTTTTGGGGGGTTGTTTATTAACAATAATATAGAAGATATTAATAAAGCTTTTGTCCGTAAAGCACATTCATGAGAGCGATATTTTCTTAAAATCAGCTAGCTTTAGATGCTGAAGTTGTGTACCGTTTAGAATAACTTCCTTAATTTTGGATATAAAATAATTTAAACGTAAGATCCACTGTAAAAGATAAGATTTAATTTGGAAGAAAAATTGATGTGATTAGAACTTGACCTTACATAGTATAGGAATATTTTTTATAAAAAGAACAATATCCATTTGAAATGTAAAATTATCATAAATTTTTCTTTTTGTTCTCAAATGAATTACTATTAATTTAGTATTATATATTGCTAATAACTTAAATAATCCAACCATTTCCAGCAACAAAAACCGCTACCCGTGAGAACATTTTTCTTTGGGATGGGATGGTCTACCGCTAGATCCGTGCGAACTTTTTAATATAACAATTTAACTATACGCTAAAACTAGCTATATTAGCCCATTTCATCCATATCTACATACGAACTTTTTTGCCTAAGCTTATTGAAATAATTTAAATCTTCTATTTTTATAACCTTATTTTTACGCGGCTTGTTCTCACAAATATACGACCTTTTTTGCAATCTTAGGAAGAGTCAATAATTCAATTCCTTATAACACTAGCTAGCATGGTATCTTCACTAAAATATTTTTTTAAAAAGTTAGTTGACTTATAAATAATTCTCTACTAATACTAGCATATGTTTGTTTGTTCTGCTGAAGTAGCTCCGCAGGTTACTGTATAAGCTTCAGCAGTTTTTGTACTCCTTTAAAGCATCATATTCCTATATATTAAATATAGCTGGTGTTCTCAATTTTGTTGATCTATAGTAAAATTGGCTAAAACTTCCAGTAATAAACAACTTTTAACCTAGCAGTACTCACCATAAAAACTTAACAAAAATATGAGTAGTAAAAAGATTATGTTGAAATTAACTTGACACATACTACACATTCTATATAATATATTCTATATCTAGAGCTAGGAGGTAATATGGATACAGGGTCAGTAAAATATATTGCAGAACCTATCAGTGAACAAAGCAAACACACTGATGAGCAAAAACTGAAGTGTGACCTAAGTGCTGGACAAGAGTTTTCAGAAATAGGTAGCCCAAAAACAGAAGCAACTGGATTACCAGTAGATAGTTATTATGAATTCATTAAGCGAGATTTATTTTCGGCTGATAGAAGTTTGGTAGATGATAAAAAATACTTAGAGGATTTAATAGATGAGTGGCTTATTCATGCACCTAACTTAGGACTGGAAGAGAGTCAAAAAAAGTTAAATCAAAAATTACTCAATAGTATTATAAAAGATTTTAATATGGGAAATTATGACTCATTTTCAAATCTTAAGCAATTTTTAGAAAGTAACGAGAAAAATAAAGACCTGAAGTACGTTCTTAATCTAAAAAGAGGGCATCTAGGAACAACAATATTGAACGTGTTTCTCGAATACGACGAAATTATTCCTTCTCTTCTCAAAGCTGGTGCTGATCTAAATATGCAGGATAATAAAGGTAAAACACTTTTGCATGATACTGCTATTTATTCTAGTGGATATGAAGATCTTGGGTATCTCTTAGATGCAAAAGCTGATCCAAATATACAAGATGAAAAAGGTAACACACCTTTACACTATTATGCTGCTAAGTGTAGTGATCAAAGCAGAAAAACTATGGATTTGCTCATAAGCAAAGGAGCTGATTTAAGCATAAAAAATAACGATGGAAAAACTCCACTGCAAGTTGCAATTGATAATGACAACATTATAGGATGTTTATTAACTAATAGTCAAAAAAAATTAAGAGAGCAACTAGGTAAAATGCTTCTCGCTACAAGTTCTGATGAAGATTGGGATAATGCTTATGATCCAGAGGTTGAAAATCTAAGAAAGTTTTTAAATCAATATGAAAATGACAACGACTTAAAGATAGTTTTAAATGTTAAGGATGATAGTTCAGTACTTCTTGATTCGCCATCTCGTCAATTTCCTAATGTAAAAGCCTTGCTCTTAAAAGCAGGAGCAGCTGATTTTATAGGTAAAAAACAAGACAATTATGAAAAATGCGATAGTTTTTTATCAGAGATTTATCAAATAAATTACCTTGCTAAACGCAATGAGTTTTTAAGTAAGGTAGTAAAAGCTAAAAGCATGATTGAATTACAAGAAGTTGTAAATGAGATTATAGCTTCTGGAATGAGATTAAATTTTGCTAAAGACAAAGATTATTACTTTGCAGATCACGTACTAGAAAAAATTGCTCAGCTAGAAGGAAGCTATGGAATTGCCAGTGATATAGTATGTACATTAATATCAAGAGGAGCAAAGTTAAAAAGGTCAGAAAGTTTAAAAGTCATTGATACAATAGAATTAAAGTTCAAAGCTCATAAGGCTAATATGATCAGTGCTCATTTAGAGTATGTTAGTAATACTGAGGAATTTTTTAGAATTGCAAAGGCTGCTACCAGCGGTCAACTATATGATGGAAAAATCGATAATAATGTATTTTACTTAGAATACTCAGAGGATAGTATAATAGATGTTGCAAGAATCACAGATAGAACAAGAAATCTGGAACTAATTCAGGAATCATATAGAAGGGATATAATAAAAATTGGCAAAAGTAAGATGGAAATTATAACCGAAAACGGCATAAGGTATTACACAGATCTTACAGAAGGCAGCGATATAGTATTAACTTTCTATACTAGTTTGGGAAATATAGACCTTAGACTGTATCCTGACATACAGGATAAAAGCAAGATTATAGTAGAAGTGAGTAATAGAGAAGAAATATTAGAAAAATTCAAAGGTCGCGAAGAAGAGTTAGGCAATGATTGCGCGCTCGGTGGCTACTCGGTCTACAATGCTATTGAACAGGGATATTTTGAAAGGTCTAGAAAATTAATGCGTCCTGAAGTAATAAGCGAGTCTAACAACAAATGGACAGAACGTGAAGAGTTAAGAAGGGATTCTATGGAGGAAATTGCTAGAAGGCATAAGTTATTACAAGATTTACGCAATATTGAGTCTAATATTGTACAAAAGGGGAAGAATTTTGACATAAAAACTTACCTGATAGACATCTTTAAAACTTTATCTAGGTTCTATGAAGAAAAAGGGGATATTTCTAAAACAGACTTAGCTAAAGCAGCAGAAAAGGAAAGTAAAAAATTGGGGTTAGAAGGTAAATACAACTGGAGTAAGATTTTTGGTTTAGAGGAAGAAATTATTGAAAAGGTAGAAAAACAAGGTGATAAAGAGCAAAAATCAAACATACCTGATGACTTCTATTTAGGGCACGCAATCAATAATGGAAGCTGTTTTTTTGATTCATTCAGGCAAAGTCTAGAACAACAGAAGGGAATCAAAGTTACTGTAGAGCAGTTAAGGAATGAGTGTAAGAGATTTGCGCAAGACAATCCTCCAGAGTGGTTTATAAGTAAAATTGGCAATGACTTTGATGAGGTTGAAAGTGAGCTCGTAAATCGTGGAATTACGTGTAACCAATATATCAATAGCATTGGAAAGAATGAATTTTGGGGACGTTCCGATATCGAGGGCAGAGTACTTTGTGATAAGTATGGTGTGAAATTGCATGTTGCAGAAAGTAACCCATTGCACACTATTGATAAGCAACAAGATCCGTTCTTGCATCAGTTAATAGATAGCTCAGGATCAAAAGCAGGTAAGATAGATTATAGTCACAATAGTGCCTTACATATGGTAAATGGAGGCCATGATCATTTTCAACCCCTACTTTATAGAAATAAGGCCTTGGCAAAACAAACGCAAGAACAAAAAGATTCCTTATGCTATTCAAGCTTGCCAAGCTGTAGTATGGATGAGTTAAAAATAGAAAAAGCCAACATAAGGCACTGCTTGTAAGTAGACCATAGCTTTGTATATGACTTGTTACACAACAATGAAGGGGAAAGTTTATTTATTAAGTTAAAAAAGAAATTATTTTACTTAAAAAACTTACTTAGTGCTTATGAATTTTCAAGTACACTTTCAGATTCAAAGAGGCTATAGATTGCTCGACATGTACTACTTCGTGGAGTTGTGTGCTGCAGTTTAGAGTATTGCTTTTTTTGATGTTTACAGAATTTTCCTCCAAATCTACTATTAAAATATGCAGTTAAAGTTGGATACATTTTTTATCACTATTGCATCTGATATGCTAAAATCTTCATTATTTATATTGATATTTTCGCATAATTGATTCTGTAACATTGACTTACTTTTCTATATCAATTTCAACATCTTTTTGTGTGGCCCTTTTCTGTTGCTTTTATAAATCAAGACCATAGAATTTCTCCCTTTGCTCACTCCACAACATCGGTATTTCTTTTAAATCAACTAACTTCAAACCCCTTGGCTGCCTCCCATTTACTATATCTTCCTTAATCTTTGGTGCTAAATAATTTAATCTTAAAATTTGCTGTATACGTCTTGTACCTACGTTTATTTTCTTACTCAGCTCTTTCACACTTCTATATTTTCCTTCTTCCAATTGCCGTTTCCAGGAATGGGCTCTCACCACTGCCTTCAATAGTGCATTATTTGTTTTACCTTCTGGTTCGATTACTATGCATTTGTTTCCTTTCTTCTTCATTGGTATAAATTTTTCCTCTGATTCAGAACACACTTCTATTCCATCTTCTTTTACCATTACTCCCTTTATTAATTTTTTCATTGCTTCTTTCTGTTCTCTGAAGCTTAAATTTTCTCCATCCCCATATAAGCATTCGGCTCTTTTCATCACTTCTTTTTCTATTTCCCCAGCTACTATAGTTCGATTTACTGATTCACAATTCTTCCCCCTTAAGTGATTGTTGCATACGTAATATCTATACCTTTTGTTCTCTTTTTTTGAGTATGTCAGAGTCATATTTACATCACAGCTCTTGCACTTGATTATTCCCTTTAGCAGTGCTTCCTCATATTTTGCTTTTCTATATGGCTGATTACTTATCAATTCCTGCGCTTTTTGCCATTTTTCTTCTTCTATTATCGCTTCATGCTTTCCTTTATACTGTTTCTCATAATGCCTGATTTTTCCCATATATATTGGGTTTGTTATTATTCTCCTCACTGTTGCCTTTTTAAAGATATCTGATTTTGCTTTCGTTCGATATCCTTCTCTGTTTAACTCTCTTGCCAATTCTGCCATTGACTTCAGCTCCATATACCTCTCAAATATATGCTTTATTATTTTTGCTTCTTTTTCATTTATTATTAATTCCTTTTCTTTTACATCATAGCCAAGCGGTGGATTTCCTCCCATCCATAACCCTTGTTCTTTCGACGTTGCTATTTTATTTTTTACTCTCTCTACTATCATTTCTCTTTCTAGTTGTGCCGCCCCTGATAGCACTGTTTGTACAAATTTTCCCATTGGCGTATTATTGTCGAATATTTGTGTTACTGCTACAAAACTTATCCGGTGCCTTCTAAAAAATGATGTTACTTCTATGCAGTCCTTTGTTTCTCTTGATAACCTATCTAGCGTATATACTACTACACAGTCGACTTCTCCTACCTTTACATCTTCAAACAATTCCTTTATCGCTGGTCTATTCAAATTACTCCCTGAGAACCCTCCATCATCGTACTTTTTTGCCAATGCTACCCACCCTTCTCGGCTTTTTATATACTTCTCACATACTACTCGCTGTGCATCTAAACTATTAAACTTTTGTTCTAGCCCGTCTTCATTTGATTTTCTCGTATATATCGCGCATCTTACCTCTTTCAGCATTCTTTCTCCTTATCTCTCATTCCAAATAGGAGCGGTCCATTATAACTCATTCCCATTATTTTGCCGGCTACTGCTGATAATGACGTATAAAACTCTTCTTTATAGATTAAACCCTTATCTGTTACCATTACCGCATGCGTCTCTTCCCCTCTTTCTAATATTAGCTCTGTTCCCTCTACTGGCAGTTTATCGCTACTTATCCTTTTTCCCTTCTCTAGTCGATCTGCCAGGTATTCTAGTCTTTTTGCCCCTTTTCTTGATATTTCTCCGTACGCTTTTTCCTGCATTCTATAAGCTAATCTTGGTATCAGGTATTTCTTTGAGTATCTAGGCGCTCCTTCTCCATATACCTTTTTCCATATTTTCCTCACCTCTTCCAACGCTTTTTTCTCTAAATTCATTACTTTCTTTTCTATTTCTTCCTTTCTTTCCATATTTTCAGCCTCTCATAATTTCTCAAATAACTTTTCTATTCTGTCTGTTTCTTTCTTCAATACTTCAGTTACCTCTTTACTATTTTTCGCATAATCCATCGCTGTCATCCCAAATTTATCTGCTTGTTCTATTTCAGCCCCTGCTTTTACTAGCTCCTCCACTATTTCCACTTTCCCCACCATACATGCAAGGTGCAGCGGTGTGCATTTACTGCCATACTCTTCAGCATTTACATTCCCTCCTGATTTTATCAATTCTCTAACTGTTTCTAGACGTTTCTCCGTTATCGCTAGGTGCAGTGCTGTATATCCTTCTACATCCGCTGCATTCACATTCGCTCCTTTTTCAACTAATAAGCTCACTGTTTTTCCGTCTACTGCATAATGCAGTTCCTTTTTTGTCCCCTTAATATTTTTACCTGAGTTCTCTAATAATTCTTTTAGTGCATCCTCTTTTTCTTTTTTACTCATAACCTACCTCACCTTTTCTTTAAATTTAAGTCCCTTTTTTAATTCTCACCACCTTATCTATCATTTCGTTTACTTGGCACATTATCTTGGTTGCTAAATTTTGACATTCTTTCTTTATTAATGATTTGTCTCTCTTCCTTATTTCTTCGATCTCCATTATTTTTAGCTCTGGCATATAGCTCCTATCCAACTTGTCTGCTATTTCTCCCACTAGCCCCTCTATTCCATAGCACGTCAGTTTTCTACTTTTTGTTACTCCACCTTTTGCTCTCAAAAATTTACTTGCCTTTTCACTCTCTTCCCTATCACATAGACAATACTTTTCACTTTCCCATATGTAATACATTGGTGTTGAACCATACTTATTCAGTTGATTAACTTCAGATCCTGCTTTTACTAGCTCTTTTATTATTTCAACTCCTGCTCCTCCTATTTTACATGCAGAGTGCAGTGGCGTACATCCACTGACATATTGAGTGGCATTTATTTCCGCTCCTGACCTTAGCAGTACTTTTACATTTTCTAAACTTTTTGCGAATACTGCACAGTGCAGTGGCGTATAACCATTTTTATCTCTTGCATTGATCTCCGCTCCTTTTTCTATTAATAACCTCACTGTTTTGTGATCGGAATTTTCTACTGCATGGTGCAATACTGTTTCTCCTTTTTCATCCCTTTTATTAATATTTTTAAATCCATTCCTTGATACTTCTTTAAAAAACTTGTTAAAAGATTCTTTCTTTTCTTCGCTGAACCCCATTTCATACCTCACAAAATTATCTTTTCTAGCGCCAGACAAATTTCTTATATTTACCTGCTGCTATTCAAGTTATGTGCGTTTTGGCATAAAAAGGCAAGTCTTTTTTCGCGTAGTACACCTTTTTAACTAAATACTAATATAGTATATGAAGATATAAATATATATGCTTAATGCATTAAACATATTACTTGTTTCTCTTCCCAACCTCTGTTCAAATGACGATGTTCGTGCCACGTTAGTACGCCTGGGTAAAACACTAAAACGTAATTTTCCGGTTCATGTATTGAATCCTTTTGCTCTGAATTTAAATCCCTTTCAAAATGAATATTGTGCTCTGCCACACCAAATATTATAACTTTTTGGTTGGTAAAATCTTCTACTTTGTAGTGGTGAGTAACGCTAAACCTTTCTAAAATTGGCTTGTGTTTTAAATTCCACAGTTGTTCAGATAGTTTATCACTTCCTAGTAAAAATTTACTTCCTTTCTCTTCTCCACTCGTAACCGGAAAACACGCGTTTATTTCTCCTAAGTTCCAGCTATCTGATAATACTATCTGCGCTTTAGCAAACTTAATCTTAGGTAATAAGCTCTGTGGTAGCGGATATAGCGCTTTGAAGTTATACCACACATGATTTCGTTCATAAATACCGTTGTAGTTCTTAGTATGAGGCTCGGTTTCTCCAAGTATTGCTACATCCAAGCGATATATGTCATTGCTTAAAGCTCGTTCATAATGATCGCGTAGATAGTTTTCTACAATCCTAATAACCGGACCATGAGACCTGAAAAAATTTACTCTTCCAAATGATAAAACTGGCCCATCTTTTTCTATTTTTACCCCGGAATAATCCGATAATAAACTTCCGAAAAAACTCTCATCCAATATGAACCTGCTAATGTTGTAATAATCGTTAAAAATCCTCATTAGCCTCGATCTTGCAGGCAATGATAGTTTTGCTAGTTCTACTACTGCATCAACGAAGAAGTCATTCGGAACATCTTTTATCCCTATCTGCAGTTCAAAGAAGTGCTTGCCAGATGGTTCTTCGATAATTGTAATATCTTCTATATTTGCCCATTTTAGTGCTATTTTCAGTGAAGCAGGTGTTCCTCTTAAACGCTGAAATTTTATCCCTTTTTTTATCGCCTTTCTTTTGTCTTTTACCCAATGTAGGATTTCTCCTAGCCCATATTCCTCTATTATCCATGGCAACACTTTTTCCCCTTGGCTAAATTTAAACCCTCTGATACAACCAGGATCTACTTTGTAATCTATTGCATCAACCAGCGCTTTTTCCTTTTTTGTTGCGTTTGGCGGTAATAGCATTAATTTAACTCAACATTTAAACTTTTTAAGAAAGCGCACTCATTTCCTTTCACAACTATGTCTTCTCTTGGCTCTATTAATTCCACGTTTTCTACTATTGATTGCTTTAAGTGCTCTATTCCTTCTAACGCTTTTCCTGTTTTACCATCCATACCCTTCATTTCTATTTTGCAAAGACGCTTT
>NZ_CP011148.1:632119-668596 GCF_001758565.1 Wolbachia endosymbiont of Drosophila incompta
TCTTAGCCTTTTTCTCATTACCGTTAATTTTATCTTCTTTTCCTCACTAATTTCCTTTCACAACTATGTCTTCTGTTGGGTTATTAATTCCACGTTTTCTACTATTGATTGCTTTAAGTGCTCTATTCCTTCTAACGCTTTTCCTGTTTTACCATCCATACCCTTCATTTCTATTTTGCAAAGACGCTTTTACTGCCTTTTATTACTTTTAACCCACAAGATACTGAATCCCCTACTCTTCCTACACCATGACCATTTGCAAACACTGTTTTTGATCCTTGAATCATTACTTTTCCTTCGTTAAAATTGTCTCCTTTCCTACAGACTGGGAAATCATTTACAAAAACATTATTACTGCCGCTAATGCAAAAATGTGGTGTTGCTTCTCCACAATAATCTCCTACTCGCACAACTGATTTATTCATTTTCCAATTAATTAAGTTCTATTCTATCTGCTTTCAGTTTTATTTCGCTCCTTGTCATCTCTATACTTGATTCCCCAGCTTTCAATGTTATTTTGTCCACTACTTCAATCTCTAAATGATGCTTCTCTTTATCATATAACAATCTTGTCCCATCTTGAATTTTTACACTATTTATTTCTTTTTTATTCTCTGGTGCAGGGTATTTTTCCTGATATATTCCTGCTAATACCACCCCTAATGATAGTTCTCCTAGCGCAGAAAGTATAATAACCTGTTCATCGATATCTGGAGGAGACCAATTTCTATCTTTTCCTGCTTTACTTGTTATCCATGGCAACCAATCTGTTAAAAATTCCCCTATTTGCACTTTTACTCTCGCTTTTTCATAATCTACCTCTTTCACAAGCCCAATACGTACAATGTTAGCTAACTTTCTTTGCAACTCTGAAATAGCAAAATTACTTTCCAACATTTATTTCACCGATTTCTATTTTGTGTGGCATAAATTTTCCCTCTTCCCAAATAGATCGACCCAAGTGTACTTCATGCACCCAGTCTACCATCCACACTAAATACGCGTCTAATTCTGGCCTAAATCCGTCAATTTCTGCTGATATAAATTCACCTGGCGAAACATTTTTTACGTTCCAAGTATTTTTATTTACTACTCTCGCAACCTCAGCAGCTAATTCTCTGACAATAATAGCTGCATTCTCTATTGTGCTATCAATCACAATTCGTGCCTCAAATCTTGCTTTCAGGGCTAATTCTTCTGTTCCTGAATCTTTTCCTTGCTCTAAACTTGACAATTCCACAAATACCGCTGGTGCTACTATTTCCCTTCTTATCATTGGATATATTTCACATGTCTGTATCGCTGGTATTTCTTTCTTCAACATTCTGCAAATTGCTTTGTGCAACTCAATTAAAATCATACTTTTACAATATAGTTTAATTCACGCTCAAAATATTTCTCAAATATCCCTTCTGTTTCATAATTAACTAGCTCCTTTATTATTTTTGATGCTTCTGGTTCCAGTCCTAATTTTACCTCTTGTGTTGCCATAAATCCTCCTATAAACTTATGTTTTCCTACTTTCGCTCCTTTTCTTGTTTGTGTTGCCATAAATCCTCCTATAAACTTATGTTTTCCTACTTTCGCTCCTTTTCTTGTTTGTCTCATCTTGCCAATTGCTGATACCCTAATATCATATAAATTTGCTCTCATTAATACATCTAACCTACTTGTCTTAGCCTTAAAAATTCTTAGCCTTTTTCTCATTACCGTTAATTTTATCTTCTTTTCCTCACTAATTTCCTTAGCTGCTTGCGTTTTTAACCATAGTGCTGTTTTGTTCAATGCCCTCACCGCTGCTTTTTCCACTTTTTTCCTTTCAGCATTTACATTTTCAATTACCTTATTAATATTATCAGTAACTTCTATATTAATAGGTCTGGTAGAGACTCATGACCTTGAAACCAGCGATTTGGTCTCATAACCATAGTCTCCCCAAAAGAACCGTGCTTGCGGATTTCCCGCACACGGCTCCACAATACAGCGTTCACACTAGTGCTCCTGTGTATAAAGAAACATATACCTTTGGTTTTGGTAATGGATTTACTTTTAAATAGTGTATAAATTGTTCCCAATCCATACTTTTCTTTTGACTACGTCGGTTTATCCACTTAAATGCTAACTTTGTTACCGGTCGATAGAATTGAATCAAACACCGATAATTTCCGCTAACTCCGAAGTAGCTATAGTGTCCTGTTAGTTTGGCTTTAAGTTTCTGCCACCAATCTTTGAGACAGATACGACTTCGTACCATCTTCAACCATTCTTTGATTTCTTTAATCTTTCTGGCTAGGCTTATTTTTGAAGTTTTCTGCTTCATCATAAGTTTACCATTACGACTTTTTCCACAATAATGTGTAAATCCTAGAAAGTTGAAGCTAGCCGTCCTACGTTTCTCTCTTTCTGCTTGATACCATTCTTTCTTACCAAACTTTACTATTTTTGTTTTATTTTCAGCTATTTCCAACCCAAATTTACTTAGTCTTTGTTTCAGTAATTCTAGAAATTCTTTTGCGTCTTCTTCCCTCTCGCAGCCAACTACAAAATCGTCGCAAAACCTTATTAGCTAATATATACTTACACTATGTGCATTAGAGGTTGTCCGGAAATAAGTAAAAGGCTATAATATCTGAAATTTTAGTACGGGGTAAAGATGAGAAAAAAGTATCCAACAGATCTAAGCGAAAGGGAATGGGCAAGAATAGAAAAACACTTCAGAGTATCATACAAGAAAGGAGGAAGGCCGCCAAAGTATAGCAAAAGAGAAATATTAGAAGCAATTTTCTATGTATTGCGTACAGGGTGTCAATGGCGGTATTTACCAAATGATTTTCCGCTATGGAAGACTGTGTATGAGCAGTTCAGGCAATGGAAGAAGCAGGGAATTTTTGAGAAAATGAATTATGAAATTACAAAATATAGTAGAAGAAAAATAGGAAGGAATGAGCAGCCGAGTGCCTGTATAGTAGATAGTCAATCTGTAAAGACTACAGAAAAGGGGGGATCAAAGGCTATGATGGAAGTAAAAAAGTAAAGGGTAGAAAAAGGCATATAATTACAGACACTCAGGGTTTTATACTAGGTTGTTACGTAGGCGCTGCTAACGAAAATGATAGAGATGGTATTAAAATAGCATTAAACAATATGAGAACAAAATATACTAAAGTTAAAAAAATGTGGGCTGACATGGGATACCAAGGAAGAAATTTAAAGAATCACATAAAGGAAGAATATGACATAGATATTGAAATTGTTAAAAGGCCTCCATGTAGATTTTGGGTGCACAAAGATACGCCACCTGAGCTACTACCAACAAGAGAACAAGGGTTTAAAGTACAGCCAAGAAGATGGGTTGTAGAAAGGACTTTTGCTTGGGTTAATAGGAATAGAAGGCTATCGAAGGAGTATGATTTACTCACAACATCCACTGAGAATTTCATATACCTAGCTATGAGTAGGGTTATGTTAAAGAGGGAATATGCTTGAATTTACTAGTTTCCGGACAACCTCTAATAGTGACGTTGTTTGTTATAAAAAATTTCTATATATTCAAATATAGCAGTTTTGATATGCTGTTTAGAGTGCCGAGAGGTGTCTATTGGTAACTCCCTTTTTAGAGAACTGAAGAAGCTTTCCACAACAGAATTGTCGTAACAACAACCTTTATAACTCATCTATGTTTTTTATGGATAAGAGATATTGATAACCTTGCGAAGTATATTGTGAACCTTGATCACTATGTAATAGTAGATTTTTGGCAGGTTTACGCTTGTTAACGGCCATTAATAAAGAGTCCATAACCAATTGTTTATTTATTGAACTGCTCATTAACTACCATGCGTGAATATAGATCAATTATTGTTGCCAAATATAGNNNNCCCTGCTGCTATTTCTTCCCCTAATCCCATACTTTATTTGGTTGATCGACAATAAAGTTTTGGTCTAATATATTGGGAGCTACTGTCCGTTTGTTGTTTCTTAATTTTAAATTTTCTTCTCAATATAGCCTGAATACCATTTTTCTGCATAATACTTTGCACTGTTTTTAAGTTGCAACTTTTACCCAAAGCCTTCAATTCAGCATGAATTTTAGGAGCTCCATATCTACATTTAGAAGCTTGATATATTTTTTGAATATCTGCTAATAACTCTTTATTTGCTGATTCTCTACTGCTTATTTTCCTTGTAGTCCACTTATAGTAGCCACTAGCAGAAAACCCTACATAATTCCTGCACTTTATAGTGTTTACTATGCTCTTTTATGAAAAAATATTTTACTCTTTTTGACTGGCCAGGGCTTTTTTTAAAATGTCTCTTTCTCTTGTTACTTTTGCTAACTCTTTCTGTAAATCAAATCTCTCTTTGTCATAAGGTGCTACATCTGGAAATGCATTTGCCGCTGACTTTTTTTCGTTATATTTCTTCATCCATTTTCCTAATACACTATCCCTTATTCCTAGATCTCTTGCTACTTTTGCAACTGGTTGACCTACCTTTCTTTGTTCATTTGCCAGCTTAACAGCTTCCAATTTGAATTCTGCCGTATATTCTCTTGCCATTTCTAATCCTCCAAAATTTTATTTTACCCGAAAAAACTCCTTTCTTTCTCTCCACTTTTTCTGGGTAAGGTCAAGAAGCCTATTGTCTAATTATGTACCTAAATTTTATTACGGCACTTTCACTACTACTTTAACGAGTGAGCTACCTTTCTATAAAAGACCTATCGACTGTTGCAATTATAGGCGTAAACAAGAATGATAAAAGAGTACGAGATTGAGTAACTATGTACACTTCTGCTGGCATACCAGGGTATAGGTATACGTTTTTAAACTGAGCAAGCTCTGGTTTTGGTATCACTACACGTACTGAATAATAACGCCCTAGTCTTGGATCATCAAGAGCGTCAGGAGAAATATGGCTTACTATACCACTAATTAAACTTAAACGACGTGCACTGTAAGCACTTAACCGGACTTTAACCTTTAGCCCTTCTAGCCCATCAATAGAGACTATGTTGCTATCTTTCTTTTGTGCCGACAGTACCTCTTCTATGTTTCTGGTCTGAATTTTAGCATCTATTATTAGGTCATCATCCGATGGCACTACGCTCATGATCGGAACTCCAGATTGTATAACACCACCTTCAGTATGGTATCTTATATCTGTGACTATCCCATCTTGAGGCGATTTAATTATTGTACGTGCTAATGAATCTTCAGCAACCATCAGCCTCTCTTTCAAGTCTGCAATAGACGTACTAACTTCCTTAAGTTCAGCGTTTGCTCTTTCTTGAGAATCGTTTCTCACGTTTATAATTTCTAATTCGTTCTCTCCAATTTTTTGCTGCACTTGAGATATTGCAGAACGGTAATGTCCAACTCTGCCTTCAATTTCAGCAAACTGCTTTTCTAAAGCTAAAATGTGTGGTTTGCTTATATGGCCACTATCAAGTAATTGTCTTTTTGTTTCCAACTCCTCAGTTATCAAGTCATATTGCTTATGAGCTGCATTTAGTTGAAAGTTTAGCCCCGCTAATTCATCATTTAACTGCTTTATACGTTGTTGCAGTATGTCTGTTTTTCCCAATATGCTCTTTCTCTGAGAGTTGAACAACTTTACTTGATTCTTTATCGCTTTATTTACAAGTTCATCGTGAGATAATTTTTTAACCTCATCAGGAAACTCGAGCGTGTCCAAATCTACTCTGATTGCAAGAAGCCTTGCTTCTGTTGCTAAAAATGATAAGAGCTTCTCTTTGATAATACTTAAATTCGCCTTCTCGTTAACATCACTCAACAAAACTAGAGGCTCATCTTTTTTAACTGCTTGGCTCTCTTTGACTAAAATTTTGCTTATTATTCCTCCACCCAAGTGTTGAACTATTTTCCTATTTGAAGATACAATAACTTCTCCACTTGCATGCACCGCACCGTCAATTGGAGCTATAGCCGACCAAATACCACCTATCCCAAAAAAGATAAGTATTACTACCAGACCAAAAAATAGTGGTCCCCATGTTACTCTCAGAACTTCATTTACGTTATCACTTTCACGTTTTAAAATAAAATTTATCATCGCATCAATCAATGCGAACGTCTTATCCAAAAATTTTGGGTACTTCTTCTTTTTATTTTTTGCTCCTTGCATATTTATATTATCACTATGGCCAATCAAGCCTGTCAAAGAAAATCCAGTGCTAAGCTTTTTTAACTTACTGATCATAATACTACTGTGAATTTGTGTTAACTCAAGATAACACACAAAAACAAAGAATCTATAATTTAAGCATTCCATTTAGACTGTAGAGCACCAGAATAAACTATTTAGTAACAATTCCTGCATAACTATGTTTTTAAAATTTTTTGACGTTTAACTTTATTATAACTTTTCCTTTATTTTGTGAATATCTGAGTTACTTATATTATGTAAGGAATCTATTGCCAACTAGTCAATATTCTGTTAGGAATTAAGATAATATAAAGTTATTATGTTTGGATTGGAAAGCAGAAAGTTCCTGATTACTGGTGCATCAGGCGGAATAGGGCAAGCAATTGTAAAAATTATGCACAAAGCCGGAGCAACTTTATGTGTTTCTGGCACAAAAAAAGAAGTGCTCGAAGAAGTTGCTAAACAATATGAAAAAAATATGCACGTACTCCCTTGTGATTTATCAAATGCTGAGGAAGTAAATCAACTAGTAAACAGAGCAAGTGAGTTGATGGAAGGCTTTGACGGGCTTGTATGCAACGCGGGCATTACGCAAGACAGTTTATTATTGAGAATGACAGATGAAACATGGCAAAAAGTAATTGATATTAACTTGAGTTCTACATTTAAGCTGAGTAGAGAAGCATGCAGGAAACTAATTAAGAATAATTGGGGAAGAATTATAAATATTTCCTCAATAATAGGGCTGACAGGAAACGCCGGGCAAGCAAATTATGCAGCGTCTAAAGCTGGAATAATAGCTATGAGCAAATCTATAGCAAAAGAAGTTGCAAGTCGTAATATAACAGTAAATTGTATTGCTCCTGGGTTTATAGATACTAAAATGACTGAAGTTTTAAATGAAGTGCAAAAGGGAAAAATATTAGATAATATTCCAATGAAAAGAATGGGAACAGGGGAAGAAATAGCAGCAGGGGTCTTATTTTTAGCAAGTGATGAAGCAAAATATATAACAGGGCATGTGCTTAACATTAATGGTGGGTTATTTATGTAGCAACACTTATGTATGGACAAATTATAATTTTTACTTTAAAATAAAAATATGTGTAGGTGTAGGTTTACGTTAATTTATTATTTAGAGGCAAAAAAATGAGCTCTATAATGGAATTTTTTAGTGTTTTTTGCGTAGTATTGCTTTTCTCTTTCTCAGGTTATGCAGCTGACCCTGATATGGATGACACAACTAAAGTAATATGCAATATTATTGGTTATGTTTGGGGGATAGGCGGTCCACTTATGACGGTAGTAATAATTGGTGCAGCTTTGCTTGCAATATTTGGCAGGATGCCGTGGCCAGCCCTCTTTGCTCTTGGCATGTTCTGTGGTGTATTTTTTGGCGCTAAAACTATCATAACGAAAATTATGCCCAATGTAAGCGATGAAGCAAAAGCTATGTTGGAAAATTGTGGAAAGAGAAACCCATAAAAGTACAGAAATGCTTTTTTGTTATCCATTAAATCGCTTCATATCTTCAACTTGCAACAAATAAGGGCTATCTTTTGGTAAAGTTTTAACAGCTAGCTCAGCATATTTTGTAAATTGCTTTAAATCACCTTCAATACAAGCCTTTTTTGTCAAAGCAAAATAATGCATTGCCGTATCAGCGTCACATTTATATGCAACGCTTAAATATTTCCAGACAAAAGCGTTATTTGGTTCTACATTCAAAATCTGCTCCAGGTAAAAAATTGCCTTTTTTGCATCACCGTGTAATAATAAAGTATGAGATAATGCAAGTTTCACTAAATAACTGTTTTTCTCAGATAAATACCTAAGCGATTCCTCATACATTTTTATTGCTTCACTTAAATTTCCAGCCTTGTATAGCATTTCTGCTTTTAATTCATATAGGTATGGGTCATTGCGTGACTCTTGAATCAATGAATTAACTTTAGCAATAGCCTCCTCTATCTTTCCTTGCCTATAGCAAACTATAGCATTTACATACTCAGAATTATCTTCATATTTATTAGATAACACATGAATAGGAGCAAAGAAAGAGTCTAGCTTTGCAACCACACGCTCAAACTTTAGTAACTTATCCGCAAAAATTGGTTTTACGTTGTTTTTGACCTTATAATTCTGTACAGCAAATATACGTTTCTCACTAAGTGGGTGAGTACGGAAATATTCCTCGGTATTCTCATGCTCAATACTTTTAAAATAATCAAAAATCTCTTTCATACCTGAATTATTATAGCCAGATTCATCAAGGTACCTTAAAGCATAGCTATCTGCTACACTTTCTTGCTCTTGAGAATAGTTAAAAAATAGCCTTGAACTGAGTGCTACACCACTAAGCAAAATTGCACCAGCAACCTGAGGGTTAATGATAATACTAGAAACTAATCCTACCATATAACTAATCATTGCTATCGATTGAAAATAACCCATAGCACTACTCATTTGCAATATATGACCAGCAGATATGTGAGCAATCTCATGTGCTAATATACCAAGCAAGACATAAGGTTTAGCCGAATATCGTAAAAGCCCTAAATGAATGAAGATACTGTTATTGTTAATTACAAAAGCATTAATCGAACTGTCATTAATTACAAAAACTTTCACTTGATCATGATCAATATCTGCAGCAGAAAATAAAGGTTGCGCTAGCTCTTTCACTATTGCTTCCACCTCACTATCTCTAATAATGTTAATAGAGTAAGCATTATTATAATATGCAAGAAAGAACAATAAGGTCAAAAACTTAGCAATTCTAAACATGAAAATTCTGTGCTTGTATAATTTACAGGAATTTTATATTTTAACACTTAAATTATACAAATTTATAAACGCTAGTTTAATTTTTTAACGTAACTGATAAGTTTGTCGATGGTAGTTAACTTAATTTTATGTTGTTCAGCAAATTTAAGCAACTGAGGTAAGCGCATCATAGAGCCATCATCATTCACTAATTCACACCCTACAGCTGCATGATTAAGACCAACCAACTTTGCTATTTCAACACTTGCTTCAGTGTGACCATTGCGTGCTAAAACCCCGCCTTCATTTGCAATAATAGGGAAAACATGCCCTGGAGTAATAATATCGTCCTTAGTACTCTTTTCATCAATGGCAGTAAGTATCGTATGCGTTCTATCATGAGCAGAAACACCTGTTGTAATGCCATAACGCGCATCAATTGACGTAGTAAATGCAGTATGAGGAGTAAGCTTTTCATCTACATTGCTCTTCCTCATAAACTCAAGATTTAGTTTACTCATATGAAGCTTTGTCATAGCTAAAAATACAATACCAGTACCGTATCTAACCATAAAAGCCATATGTTCTGGTTTTACTTTTTCAGCTAAGACAACCAAATCACCTTCATTCTCTCTACTTTCATCATCAACTAAAATGAAGAATTTACCGGAACGAGCATCCTCTAATACATCTTCCACAGAAGAAATACCGGGTAGACTCATTGAAGCATAAGTGGCCTGTACCATAATAATTTACTTAAATTCAATCTTAACTATTTTATACAATTTCTCTCCATTTGGCACTGTCACTTCCACATACTCACCGACTTTTTTGCCGATTAAGGCACTCCCGAGTGGTGAACTAGTAGATATTAACTGCTTTGAAACATCAGCTTCATATTCGCCTACAACCTTATAAACATATTCCACTTCACCGTTATTATCACTTAACATTCTTAATGTCACAGTTGCACCAAATATTACTGAATCACCAGACAAATTTTTTACTTCTATTACTTCCGCATGTGAGAGCTTACTTTCTATCTCCATTATACGGCCTTCAATAAAACCTAACCTTTCCCGTGCAGCATGATACTCTGCGTTTTCAGACAAATCACCTTGATCACGAGCATCAGAAATAGCTTGTATAACAGAAGGCTTTTCTTCCTTTAATTTTTCAAGTTCGGCTTGCATATTCTCAAAACCTTCCCTCGTCATAGGAAATTTATTAATAATAGATGAAGCCATAATTACCACCTAAACGCAATTAAATTGAGTAACAAAATTACTCACAATATTAAAAATATCACCTTTTATATCACCATTCATGTCATTTGACAACTTTTTTAAAACCCCAGGGTGTACAGTACGAAAATAATTAACAAGATCATGTTCAAATTTATTAACGTTACTTATTTGTATTTTACTTAACTGATTATACAGGTTAGAAAAAATATACATCAGCACTACTTGCTCTTCTATTGACATAGGTAAATGTTGTTTTTGCTTTAATAACTCAACAAGATATTTACCCTTATTCAAGGATAATTGAACACTAGCATCAAGATCAGAACCAAATTTTGCAAAATCTTCTAATTCTCTATACTGAGCTAAGCTTAGCTTTATAGAACCAGCAACTTTTTTCACAGACTTTAATTGTGCAGCAGAACCAACCCGTGAAACCGACAAACCTATATTTACTGCAGGTCGAAATCCTTTATAAAATAATTCAGACTCAAGAAAGATCTGCCCATCGGTAATTGAAATAACATTTGTTGGCACATATGCGGATACATCACCAGCTTGAGTTTCGACAATTGGCAAAGCAGTTAAAGAACCCTGCCCTTTTTTATCAGACATTTTAGCAGCTCTTTCAAGCAAGCGAGAATGTACATAGAATATATCTCCAGGGTAAGCTTCACGACCAGGAGGACGTCTGAGCAATAAAGACATCTGCCTATATGCCACAGCATGCTTAGATAAATCATCATATATAATCAAACAATGCATTCCATTGTCACGGAAAAATTCCCCAATAGTGCAACCAGCATAAGGTGCTAAAAATTGCATAGGCGCGCAGTCAGATGCACTAGCCACAACTACAGTTGTATACTCTAATGCTCCGCTTTCTTTCAGCTTATTTACCACTTTTGCTACTGTTGAAATTTTTTGCCCAATAGCAACATAAACACAGTAAACTTTTTGATTTTCGTTTACCTCATCGTTAATCTTCTTCTGATTGATAATAGTATCAAGCGCAATAGTAGTTTTACCAATTTGTCTATCACCAATAATTAATTCACGCTGCCCTCTACCTATTGGAATTAGCAAATCTATAATTTTAATTCCTGTTTGCAGTGGCTCATGCACAGACTTACGATCAATAATGCCTGGCGCTTTAGATTCTATATCCATTCTGTTTTTGGCTCTAATTTCCCCACCGTCGTCCATAGGATGGCCCAACGCATTTACAACTCTCCCTAACAATTCATGCCCTACAGGCACCTGCACAACATCACCACTACATTTTACAACGTCCCCTTCTTTCACATCACGGTCATTACCAAGCACAACTATTCCAGCCGTATTATGATCTAAATCGAGAACTATTCCTTCTACACCACTTGCAAAAAATACCTTTTCACCGAATTTTGCTTTTTCCAGCCCATAAACCAATGCGATACCATCTGTTACTGAAATTACTTCACCTATATTTTCCCGCTTTATAGGATTATCAAACATCTCAACCTTTTCTCTTATTATACTTGCTATCTCAGAAACATTCATACTGTTCTTCATACAAAATTCCTTACTTTTAATATTTCCATTTTACTTAAGTCAACTAACCTATCCAAGTAACTTTTTAGCGAAGCATCGATCAAATTAAAACCATACCTAACTACGAAGCCACCTAGTATAGAAGGGTCAACCACATTGCTTACTTTTATTATTTTACCAAGAAAGCTCAAAGATTCAGTAATTATTTTTATATCAGATTCCTTTAAAGTTTCTGCTGACTTTATAGTAATTTCGAATTCATTTTCATTTTCTCTTGCAAGACTTAAGAATTTTTCTAATATAAGGATCAATAAACTAGAGCGTTTATTTGCAAATATAACCATAATAAATTTTACTAAATTCTCACTCAAGTGCTCATTTATAGAAAGCATCACTTCTTTTTTGTGTGCAAAAGAAATCATAGGATGAGATAGGTACACAAAAACATCACGTTGATCCTTAAAAAAAGCCAACAAAAATTCTACTTCTTTCCTTATAATACCTAACCTGCTTCCTGAGACATGAAATAGCACTCTAGCGTAAGATGAAACTAAATTATTGTATTGGGTCTTTTTCATATTAAATCCAGTAAATCTAAATTAATTCAGCTACAAATCTTTCATTCTTCAATCCAAGCATTTTTTATATAAACAGGTCTTCTCTTTAAGGAAAGAAAATATAAATCATATCTGACTGAATAATCTAAAAAACTAAGGTTTTTACTTAAGAAATACTTAGAAGAATTTATAATAGACTGACATTGAAGATGAGATATCGGTATTTCTTTTCCAAGTAAACTTGTTTTAACTTCTATAAAAATCAGCTCCTTTTTTTTAGATACAATTAAGTCAATTTCACCGAACTTACAACGGTAACGGCGTTTTATAACATTATACCATTTCAGTTTTAAATATACTAAAACTAATAACTCGCCAAAGTAACCTACAAAGTAGCGTAACCTACTTACCACAAGAAGAACAATTATGATAACAATTAACTTTGTGTAACTACTTTGCCTCCTTCTTTATTTTTACTATAAACCTTACCTCTTGCTGCAATATCCCTATCAACCAGTTCTATCACTGCCATTGAAGCGCAATCACCCTTTCGAGTGCTAAATTTTATTATTCTAGAATACCCACCTTTACGATCTTGATAACGGCTGGCTAAGACGTTTAATAACTTATCAACTGCTAACTTACTATTATGAAGGCGTGAAAGCAAAAGTCTTCTACCATGTAAAGTATTCTTATTCTTAGCAATTGTAATAAACTTTTCGACATATGGACGAAGTTCCTTAGCTTTTGGTAAAGTAGTTACAATCTGCTCATGGTTAATTAATGAGATAGATAGATTCTTTAACGTCGATAATCTATGTTCAGTACAACGAGATAGTTTACGTTTTTTTATTCCATGTTTCATATATCACCTAATCTTCATCAGTATGTTGTTTAGCCAACTCATCTATATCCTTAGGTGGCCAGTTTAGCACATTCATACCCAAAGACAAGCCAAAATTAGTCAAAACTGCCTTAATCTCATTCAAAGACTTTCTGCCAAAATTAGCAGTTCTTAACATTTCACCTTCTGTCTTTTGTACAAGATCACCTATATAAGTGATGTTTTCGTTTTTCAGACAGTTATGAGACCTGACAGATAATTCCATTTCATCTACCTTACGCAATAAGACAGGGTCATAACCCAAATCTTTAGCACCACTAGACGAAGAAACCTGCGATTTTTTATAACTTACATCAGAACTAATAAAGGGCTGAAGTTGCTCCTGTAATATTCTTGCAGCAGAGTCAACAGCTTGACTCGGAGAAATTGTACCATCAGTTTCAATTGACAATATCAGCTTATCCTTATCAGTCACTTGGCCAACACGACTGTTCTCTACCCTGTACGAAACCCTGTTGACAGGGCTATACAAAGCATTAACTGGAATAAAACCAATTAAATCCTGTTCACTCATAAGCTTCAAAAGTTCATTTTCTTTATATTTAGTTACAGGAAGATAACCTTTTCCGCTAGCCACATATATGGTCATGTTAAGCTCCACATTTTGCCCCAGCGTACATATTAACAAATCTTTATTAACAATAGAGCATTGATCATCAGTTTCTATCATCCCAGCTAATACCTGGCAAGGCCCTTTAGCGTTTAAATTTAAGCATTTATTAGAAGCACCATTTAATTTACACCTCAACATACCCATATTTAATACTATATCAGTTACGTCTTCTCTCACCCCTTGAATTGAAGTGAACTCATGAGTTACACCTTCAATTTTTATTCCATAAACAGCACTACCTTTAAGAGAAGATAACATTACACGTCTTAATGCATTGCCTAATGTTAAAGCAAAACCACTTTCCAACGGTTCTAGCACTATATCACTTTTTTCACTTGAATCATCTGATATTACCTTAACTGAACTAGGTTTAATCAATTTATCTAAATTGCTACAGAGAGAAACATCATTATTATAATACATAAAACAACCTTTTCAAATATCCTATACTCTTCTTTTTTTTCTTAACCTGCACCCATTATGAGGAATTGCGGTTTTATCTGCAATTGAAGTCACAGTCAACCCACAGCTCTGAAGTGCTTTAACCGCAGCTTCGGTACCAAAGCCAGGGCCGCGAATTATTACAGAGACAACCTTCATACCAAATCTCTCCATTGCGTTCTTCGCAGCAGACTCCGCAGCCTTACCTGCAGCATAAGGTGTGGATTTTCTCGAACCTGAAAAACCACATGCACCCACAGAAGTTTGACATAGCGTATTACCATGAACATCAGTTACATTTACAAAAGTATTATTAAAAGTTGCACGAATATGGACAACACCAGTAATAAACTCCTTCTTACTCTTACTAACCGTTTTGACTTTTTTCATTAAAACTCACAATAATAATAAATTTTATTTTTTCCCAGCAATAGGCAACCGAGATCTACCTTTACGAGTCTTAGCATTAGTATGAGTCCTTTGCCCTCTCACAGGTAAACCTTTTCTATGTCTCACCCCTCTATAGCATCCCATTTCCACTAAAGATTTTATGTTCATAGCCACTTCTTTTCTGAGCTCACCTTCTATAACATAATTTTGTCTAATGAAACCGCTGATCTTTTCTATATCTTCATCTCGTAATTCTGAAACACGTTTGCGCTTATCAACTTCGCAAGCGTGACAAATTACATTCGCAGTAGCAATACCTATACCATATATATAAGTTAATGCAAAAGGAACACATTTCCTCACTGGAATATTTATGCCTGCAATACGTGCCACTGGTACCTCGATACTTTATTAATAACAACTCTTAATTTATACCATAAAACAACTCAGAGTCAAACCAAATTACAAGAAATTTTACTTTCAATCTCTTGCGTTACCTCATCAACACTCAAATTAGCGTCAATTGTTAATAATTTGCCTTTATAATACTCGCGTAAACCTTTCATTTGAAGGTGATATTCACTTATTCTCTTATTAATTGCAGACATATCAGCATCATCAATTCTTTTCTCTAACCTCGTACTTTTACATTTAGCACAAGTAGTACTCTTAAAAGAAGATACACTATATATGCTTTTACAGTCCAAACACGCGAGACGATTTTTTAACCTATCGATTGCAATATTATCGTCAAGCTGCAGCTCAACTACAATGTCAACATCCCTATTATATTTTTCTTGCAAAACTTGAGTCAAAAAATGAGCCTGGTTTAAATTTCTCGGAAAACCATCTAATAAGCAATTATCATCCACTAATGCAAGCTGGTCACGTAATAATCCACATATAATTTCATCTTGAATTAAATTACCAGATTCCACGGTACCCTTTATTTTTTTACCTAACTCACTACTGCTAGATATAATATTCCTTAATAAATCCCCTACTGAAATTAATTTTAAATTATATTTTGCTATTAACAAGCTTGACTGAGTACCTTTACCAGAACCTGGAGGACCAAAAATCGTAATGATCATCTTACTTTCCTCGTTTTAGACTCATATTTCTTTATCCAGTTGTCGTACCTATTTGAAAAAATATAAGATTGTATTTGCATAATAGTATCAGTAATAACGTTCACTATAATCAGTAAGCTCGTCCCACCAAAAATAAATGGTATATCATAATAATATCTCATAACTTCAGGTACAGTACATATGACTACCAAATACGCAGAGCCAATGAATGTCAACTTAAAAACTATATCTTGAAGGTAATCAGAAGTATGTTTCCCAGGCCTTCTACCAGGTATAAAACCACCATTTTTTTTAAGAAAATCTGCGTTTTCCTCTGGATTAAATATAAAATTGGTATAGAAAAAATTAAAAAATACTATCAGCACCAAATAGGCTACAATATATACTACTTTATTTGCCATAAAGTAATTCAAAATAAAATCAGAAAAAGCGTGCCCCTTATAGAAATTTGCAATTGAAATAGGTGTCAATAAAATTGCATTAGCAAAAATGGTTGGTACTACACCAGATAAATTAATCTTCAATGGAATATAAGTAAAATCGTCATTATGTAATCTTTTAAATTGCTTTTTAGGATGTTGAACAATAACCTTTCTATAAGAAGACTCTACAAAAATGACTAAGAGTAGCAGCAAAAAAAACAATACCAAAACAAAAAGGATAATAAATAACGATACGCTACCGTTTTTATTTAACGTTAACAAAGATGACAAAGCGCTGTGTAACTCTGATATTATACCCGTGAAAATGATTAATGAGATACCATTGCCTATACCGCTAGCGCTGATTCGTTCACCAAGCCATATTAAAAGCATAGTTCCACCTAAAAGGCTGAAAACACCTATTGTACGAAACATAACACCAGGTTCGATTACAACCAATACCCCTTCCCTATTCATCCCTTCCAATCCAACCAAAATTGGAATTGATTGAAATACACAAATTACTATGGTCAGATAGCGTATATAAGAATTCATCTTTCTACGGCCTGACTCTCCATCATTCTTAACTTCCTTCATTCCTTTAATCGCAGAAGAAAGTAACTGAATAATGATAGAAGCCATTATATATGGCATAACGTTCAATGCTAGAATTGTCATTCTAGCCAATGCACCACCAGAAAATAAATTAAATACTCCAAAAACGCCTGAGCCATCTTTGGGAAATATATCATTAATTACATCAAGATTAATTCCAGGAATAGGCACATAAGTACCCAAGCGATAGCAAATTAAAGCTATTAGCGTAAAAAATATACGCTTTAATAAATCGCCTTTATATAACAACGTAGGATCCAAGCTATTAAATGCTGATTTATTGCCCATGACTTACGATAGTATTTCCACACTACCACCAACTGAAGCTACAGATTTTTTTGCAGCTTCTGACGCAAAATCAACATGAAACACAAATTTTTCGCTCAACTTACCTTTATTAAGAAGTTTAATTTTATCCTTAATAGACTTTATAAAACCTAATTTATACAGCCTCTCCTTATCTATAACAGAGTCTTTCACTATTTTTTTAGCTTCCATTAAGCGCTGTATATCGCCAACATTAATTATAGAGTATATGCTCCTACGTATAGGCTTAAAACCTCTTTTAGGCAAACGAGTATATATAGACTGTTGTCCACCCTCAAAACCATTTATAGAAACTCCACTTCTAGCCTTCTGCCCTTTATGCCCTCTACCGGATGTTTTACCTTTACCACAACCGATACCTCTACCCAGCAACTTAGGCTTCTTTTTCTTAGATAATTTAGTAAATATAGAGTTTAATTTTACAGCATTATTCATACTTTACCTGTTTCCAACTATCTCGCTAATCTTTTTGCCTCTTTTGCTTGCTACCTGACGAGGAGATAACATACTATCAAAAGCCTTAAACACCGCACATATAACGTTATGAGGATTATTTGATCTAGTGGATTTAGCTACCACATCCTTTATACCTAACACCTCAAAAACTGATCTAATCGCTCCACCAGCAATAATACCTGTTCCGGCTCTTGCGGTTCTTAAAACTATCTCACCAGAACAAAATTTAGCTTTAATATCATGATGCAAAGTTCTACCTTCACGCAAGTACACTCTAATCATTGATTTCTTTGCAGCATTTACAGCTTTGACTCTTGCTTCAGCAACTTCTGCGTGCTTACCTATTCCACACCCTACCCTACCCTTCTCATCGCCAACAACAACCAAAATTGAAAATGAAAATCTTCTACCACCTTTGGTAACCGTTGTCACTCTTCGTACCGAAACTAAAAGCTCTGATAAATCATTATTATTTTGTAAATTCTTTATAGCCATATTCAAAACCTTCTAAAATTCAAATCCAGAACTTCTTAAAGCCTCAGCAAATTGAGAAACTAATCCTGTGTATTTATACGCTCCACGATCAAACGTAAGCTGCTGCTCTAATTTCATGCCAGACAGACGCTCAACCATTAAAGAAGAAACCTGTTTTATAGTTTCAGCGTTGACTTTCCCTTTACATACATCCTTAATTTTAGCATCCAAAGTAGAAGCTGAAGTGAGAGTTATTCCTTTTACATCATTAATTAACTGGACATAAAAATGCCTATTAGATTTAAATATGGATATACGTAAACGTTCAGCGCTCTTGTCAAGCTTCGCTCTATTACGTAACTTCCTTTTTTCAGAATTACTTAAAAAATTATACGATCTTTTCATTTTTATTACTTCTTTTTACTTACAACCTTACGCAGCATAAATTTGCCTTTTATTACAACACCCTTACCTTTATAAGGATCATATTTTCTAATTTTGCATATATCAGACGCCACCATATAGACCTTCTGCTTATCCATACCACTAACTACTAAGTGAGTTGGCTTTATGCACTTAATCTCAACATCTTTAGGCACTTTATATTTAACATTATGGCTATAACCAAGATATAAAGTCAAATACTTACCATCACACTCTGCCTTATATCCCACACCGTTAATCTCAAGATTAACAGAAAAACCATCAACCATGCCGTTAATGATATTATTAATATTACTCCTATAAGTGCCCCACATAGGCTTTATTTTATCATAATTATCTTTATCTTGATCAACAGAAAGCAATAGCTGATTATCAATAATCTGACACACAACATCCCTGATCAAGCTAACTTCCTTTTCAGCCTTAGCACTCTTTATTAACATACTACCATTATTATATTCAACTGAAACACCAGCAGGAATATTGATAGGAGCAGCACCTATACGAGACATGAATTTCTCCTATTATTTAAAACACACGACACAAAACTTCTCCACCAACCTTTAATTTATGTGCATTATAATCAGTCATCACTCCTTTGGGTGTCGATATAATAAAAATACCAAGACCATTATATGCTTTAGAAATGTCCTTATACTTAGAATAACGACGACAACCAGGCTTTGACACCCTAACTATGTCACTAATTACAGGTGACTTCTCATAATACTTCAATTTTACAATGAAAGAAGGTAAGTTATCTACAACTTGCTTTTCATAATCAAGGATATACCCTTCCTCTTTTAAAATCTCCAATATAGAAGAATTCATCTTAGAAAATAGTACCCTTGTTGCCCTATGCATTGCCAATTGAGCATTACGTATCCTTGTTAAAAAATCACCAATACTATCAGATAACGCCACAATATACTCCTTATATTATATTTACCAACTAGACTTTGTAACTCCTGGAATTTGCCCAAAAGAACATAAATCACGCAAAACAATTCTACATAAACCAAATTTTCTATATACTCCTCTTGGTCTCCCAGTTAAAGCACACCTATTTCTAATTTTGGTTTTAGAAGAATTTCTAGGCAATTTTTTAATTAATTTATTTTGAGCTGTAAACCTTTCTACAATAGACAAATTCTTATTATTTATTATAGATTTCAATTTTTCTCTTTTTTCTTTATATTGATCGCACAACTTTATTCTGCGAAGATTTCTTTCTATCATAGATTTTTTTGCCATATATTTCTCCTCTCAATTAATCAAAAAAAGGAAATTTAAGAGCCAGTAATAATTCCTTTGCTTCCTTATCACTAACTGCACTTGTTATAATATTAATATCCATACCTCTAATTTTACTTATTTTATCATAGTCTATTTCTAAAAACGAGATATGTTCCTTTATACCAAAGGAAAAATTACCATTACCGTCAAATTGCTTCACACTAAATCCTCTAAAATCTTTTTCCCTTGGCAAAGCAATATATATCAATCTTTCTAAAAACTCATACATTTTATCTCTACGCAAAGTTACTTTGCAACCTACTGTAGCACCTTTTCTGATCTTGAAGCCAGAAATAGATTTTTTTGCAAAAGTTGATAAAGGCTTCTGCCCAGCAATCAAATATAGGCTATCAAGTGGTTCATTTATTGCTTTACTATCTGTAGCAGCATCTCCAACGCCCATATTGATACACACCTTGACAAGTTTAGGCACTTGCATTATATTGCCGTAATTAAACTTATCCTTCAAGGACTTTACTATGCTATCTTTATACAATTCTTTAAACATATCAACCTAATCTATCACTTCTCCAGAAACTTTTGCAAAACGCACTTTTCTACCGTCTATAACCTTAAACCCCACTCTAGTTGGAGTTTTATATTTAGGGTCCAATGTTGCAACGTTGGATATATCAATAGCTAACTCTTTATTTAATATACCACCACTACTACCAGCTTTTGGTTTAGTATGTCTCTTATGCACATTCACTCCAGAAACAATTACTTTCTTTTTAGCATCACGTGCTATAACTTTGATTACCTTACCAATTTTTCCCTTATCTTTACCAGTTAAAACTATAACGTCGTCACCACTTTTTATTTTAGCACTCATTATAAAACCTCAACAGCTAATGACATTATCTTCATAAAAGAACCAGATGATAACTTTTTTACCGGACCAAACACCCGAGTGCCAAGTGGTTCACCTTGATCGTTAATCAAAACTACAGCATTGCTAGAAAAACGAATTACAGAACCATCAGATTTCCTAATAGGGCTTTTCACCCTCACCACAACTGCTCTATATACTTTTCCCTTCTCAACTTTCCCTCTTGGAGTAATAGATTTAGTAGATACAATAACTGTGTCACCTATAGATGCAGACTTTCTACCACCCAATAAACCAATACAAAGCACTGCACGCGCGCCAGAATTATCAGCTACTTCCAACAATGTATTTTTTTGAATCATATAAATATCCTATTCAATGTGAGCTATTAACAATAACCCATTTTTTAGTAGTAGAAATAGGCTTGTGTTCTTGTATTAAAACCTTGTCCCCTTCTTTACAACTATTATTCTCATCATGTGCTGTATACTTCTTGTATTTTTTTATAACCTTTTTATACAGCTCATCCTTATACACTTGTAATACCGAAACCTTTACAGTCTTATCACACTTAGCCTTAGTTACAGTACCACAAAAAACCTTTTTAGGCATTCTTTTCCTCTCTTCTTCTTTTATTTAATGTAGTTAAAATACGAGCTATGCTCTTTCTTATTAAGCTAAAACGCGAAATATTGTTGCACTGGCCCAGCTTCTTTTGAAAAACCAAATTAACAAACTCTTTTCTCAAATTCACAAGAATTTCATGCAATTCTTGCGAGGACCTCGATTCAATGTCAGCTATATCCATTGCAATTCCATTTAATTATGATTAGATACAAATTTACACTTCATAGGAAGCTTAGCAGTTGCCTTTTCAAGCGCCAATCTTGCTAAATGCATGGGAACATCACTGCTAATTTCAAACAACATTCTACCGGGCTTAGCTTTAAATACCCAAAACTCAACACTACCTTTCCCTTTACCCATACGCACATCCGCCGGCTTTTTACTAACAGGGGTATCAGGAAAAATTCTTATCCACACTTTACCAGAGCGTTTTAATGTTCTAGATATTACACGCCTTGCAGTTTCAATATGCTTAGATTGAATCCTACCTGCTTCCATAGCCTTTAGACCATAATCTCCAAAAGATAATGTGCTACCACCTTTCGTGTTACCCTTAATTCGTCCTTTAAATACTTTTTTATATTTACTTTTTTTAGGAATAAACATTTCAATATACCTAATTAGTTACCAATATAAACCCAGACCTTAACTCCTATGATGCCATATATAGTTTTTGCTTCAGCAAAAGCATAATCTATATTAGCACGTAAAGTATGCAAAGGCAAACGGCCTTCTTTATACCACTCAGTACGAGCTATCTCAGCTCCGCCAAGGCGCCCAGAACAACTTACCTTAATACCTCTAGCACCCATCCTCAAACAACTTTGAATAGCTTTTTTCATCGCTCTTCTAAATGAAACCCTTTTTTCTAACTGCTGTGCAATGCTGTTTGATATTAAAACTGCATCTATTTCAGACCTTTTAACCCCTACTACATTCACTTCCACATTGTTTTTTACTTTTTCAGCTATCTTTTGCTTTATCTTCTCAATATCCGAGCCTTTCTTACCTATTATCACTCCAGGTCTAGAAGAATGTATTATTACAGATACCAAATCGATCGTACGCTCTATAATTACTTTAGAAACACCAGCATGCTTAAAAGATTCATTTATATAACTGCGAATAGATAAATCTTGATGCAACCCTTGTTTATAACCCTTCTCAGCATACCAAATAGATGACCAAGTATTAATTATTTTTAACCTAAATCCTTTAGGATTAACGTTTCCCATATTTTTGCACTTTCCTTATTAATTTTCTATTTTTATGAATCATATAATTTCCCCCAATTTTACAGTTATATTACTATAACGTTTACTAACTCTATTAGCTCTACCCATAGCTTTTGGACATACCCTACGCAAAGTAAGAGACTTACCTATTAAAATTTCTTTTATATATAAATTATCGATATCCAATCCATAATTTTGAGCATTAGCAATCGCAGAATTTAATACCTTCCTTATAAGACCTGCAGCTTTCTTTTCACAAAATCTTAATTGCACAGTGGCAAAAGAAACTTTTTTATTACGTACTAAACCAGCAACCAAATTCAATTTACGAGGAGTTGATTTTAAAACCCTAGAACCAGCTTTAACTATTACATCTCTGTTTTTCATATCAATTACCTTCTTGTCGCCTTTTTATCACCACTATGCCCAGTAAATTTACGAGTGGGTGAAAACTCACCAAACTTATGACCTATCATATTCTGATCATTAACATTCACAGGAATGTAATCCTTACCATTATAAACAGCAAACTTTAAACCTAAACAATTAGGAAGAATTACAGAAGCCCTGGAATGAACTTTTATAGCCATGTTAACAAACCCCTTGTTTAAAGCATTATTCACCGACTTTAATATAGAAGGATGACAAAAAGGAGGCTTCCATGCAGATCTACTCATAAACTAACCTTTCAATTGTTTTATATACTTATCACTAGATTTATTTCTCCTTCGAGTTTTCTTTCCTTTTGTTGCAACACCCCAAGGAGTAACAGGATGACGACCACCAGAGGTTTTTCCTTCCCCGCCTCCATGAGGATGGTCAACTGGATTCATTGCAACTCCACGTACAGTAGGTCTAATCCCAAGCCACCTACTTCTCCCAGCTTTACCCAACTTTCTATTCTTATGGTCAGGGTTAGATACTACACCAATAGTAGCCTTGCAAGAAGATAAAATCAACCTAATTTGACCAGACCTGAGTCGTAATAAAACATATTGGCCATCACGACCAACGATTTGTGCATAACAACCAGCAGCTCTAGCAATCGCAGCACCATTACCTGGCTTCAGCTCAACATTATGAACGAAAGAACCAACAGGTATATGCTTGAGTAGTAAACAATTCCCTGGCAAAATATCAGCATCATTCCCAGCTGTAACAACATCACCTGGCTTCATACCTTGAGGAGCTAATATATAAGACTTAATATCATCTTCCTTATATGATATTAACGCCAAAAACCCACTTCTATTTGGGTCATACTCTATTTTTTCAACTATACCTTGACCACTTCTATTACGCTTAAAATCTATCACTCTATACTTCTTTTTGTGACCACCACCCCTATGACGAGTTGTAATTCTACCATGATTATTTCTTCCACCACTGGATTTTTTACCGGATGTAAGAGACTTTTCTGGCTCATCTTTTGATAAACCAACTTTACTTACTAACACAGTCCCACGAGAAGACGGAGTAACAGGATTAAAAAATTTCATACCCATACTAAACGCTCATTATATCTAATTTTTGACCATCCATCAAAGAAAAATAAACTTTCTTTTTCTGTTTTTCACAACCAACCACACCCCTAAAACGCCTATATTTAGGCTTAATTCTAACAACATTTATAGAAGAAATTTTAACATCAAATAGAGACTCTATTGCCAACTTTATTTGACGCTTATTTACATTTACAAAAACATACAAAGAATATTTATTAAACTTCTCCCTCAAAAAAGAGGCCTTTTCTGTAATTATAGAAGATTTTATTATATTATTATATTTGATCATAACAATCTACCTTCAAGATGCTTTAAAGTATCCTTTGTCAACATCACGCATTCGTGATTCAATATATCAAAAACATTTAACCCAATAGGTTTGATTAAGTCTACATAGTGCAAGTTTTTAGCCGCACGCAACAAATCATCTCCATAATCACCAACTATCAAAAAGGAAGAAAATTTAAAATTTTTAATACATTTACACATTTCAGACGTTTTCTTCACATCAATATTTAAATTATCCAGAATAATTACTTGATTATTTAAATACTTTAGAGATAAAGCAATTTTTAAACCAAATTTGCGTACCTTCTTATTAAGAGAATAAGTATGACTCCTCACAACAGGGCCGAAAATAATCCCACCACCTCTAAATTGAGGAGATCGCAAGCTCCCTTGTCTTGCCCTACCGGTACGTTTTTGACCATAAGGTTTAGCTGTTGTACCAGAGACATCACTAATACCTTTTGTTTTATGAGTACCAGCTCTTCTCTTCGCTAATTGCCATCTCACTATATCATGCAAAATACTCAATTTTTGCTTAGCAGAAAATATCAAAGGATTGAGCTGAGCAGTACCTACATTATCATTAGATAGATTAACTAAATTACATTCCATAACTAACTTACCAAATTACTAGCATCATCATTTACATCTAACAGTAAACCTACCGGAAAAGGAACATCTTTATGTAAAGATTTTTTAACTGCATCTCTTACAAAAACATAGGAATTTTTAAACCCAGGAACATTATTACCCTTCACAGCAATTATACTATTTTCATGATCAATGGATAATATCTTCATATTTTGTGCAGTTATCCTGCTGTTACCTAAATGACCAGCCATTTTCTTTCCTTTGAATACTCTACCAGGATCCTGACATTGGCCAGTGGAACCTTGTGATCTGTGAGCAATAGAAACACCATGAGATGCCCTAAGCCCACTGAAATTATGCCGCTTCATCACACCAGCAAATCCTTTACCTATAGAATAACCCGTAATATCAAGATATTGACCAACCACAAAATGATTGATTCCCACTTTTTTACCACATTTTATTCCCGACAGGTCATTTAATCTACTTTCGTATAACTTACATTTATTATTTATACCCTTTTTCTTTAAATATTCCAACTGAGGTTTTGCTATATTTTTAAAATCTCCTGTGCCTAAAATGACTGAATTATAGCCACATTTATCTTGTCCTTTTATATCAATAATATGAGTTTCGCTGAGATGCAATAAAGTTACAGCCATGCGACTATTGTCAGAATACATAGCAGTATGACCAATATTCATCATTAGTAAACCAATTCTCCTCAGCGAATTTATTCTCTTCATTTCCTTTCCTTCTCCTAAACCTTAACTTCCTTGACTTTTAAATCCACTTCTACGCCAGCAGAAAAAGATAAACCTGTAAGCATCTGCATCATAGTAGGAGTAAGATCATGTAAAACAATCAAACGCCTAGAAGTTCTCATTTCAAACTGTTCACGAGATTTTTTATCAACGTGAGGAGATCTATTAACAATAAATTTAGAATCTTTCCTTGGCAACGCAATCGGACCAGATAATTTTGCACTGGACCGCTTTAATTCATCAACAAATTTTCGAACACACTCCTCCAATAAAGAACAATCGAAAGCCTTAATGTTAATGTATATATCTTGCTTCATCTTAGTTACTACACTCACTCCAAAATTTCAGAAACAACACCAGAACCAACAGTTCTACCGCCTTCTCTTATCGCAAAACGCAATCCCTTATCCATTGCTATCGGTACTTGCAATTCTACTTCTACACTCACATTATCTCCTGGCATTACCATCTCCTTCCCATCTAGCAATTTTATGCTCCCAGTGACATCCGTTGTCCTCAAATAAAACTGTGGCTGGTAATTCGCAAAAAATGGTGTATGCCTTCCTCCTTCCTCTTTCTTTAATATATAAACCTCCGCCTTAAACTTTCTATGCGGTGTTATCGTCCCCGGTTTCGCTAATACTTGCCCTCTCTCCACTTCTTCTCTTTTTGTTCCTCTTAACAATATTCCTACATTGAGTCCTGCACTTCCCTTATCCAGCAACTTCTTAAACATCTCAACACCTGTGCATATCGTCTTTTGCGTCGCTTTCAGACCTATTATCTCTATCTCTTCTCCCGTCTTTATCTCTCCCTTCTCTATTCTTCCTGTTACCACTGTTCCTCGCCCCGATATCGAAAATACATCTTCGATTGGCAATAAAAATGATAAATCCACAGGCCTTGGTGGAACCGCTACATATTCATCTAACTTTTCCATCAATTTATCTATTGATTTCTTTCCATATTCGCTGCTGTCATCCTCCAGCGCCTTGAGCGCTGAACCAACCACCACAGGCACTTCATCCCCTGGAAATCCGTATTTACTCAGTAATTCCCTCACTTCCATTTCTACTAAATCTATCATATCAGCATCAGCAACATCAGCTTTATTTATATACACCACGATATATCCAACACCTACCTGCTTCGCCAGCAATATATGCTCTCTCGTTTGTGGCATTGGCCCATCAACCCCCGACACTACCAATATCGCCGCATCCATCTGTGCTGCACCTACTATCATGTTCTTTACATAGTCAGCGTGTCCAGGACAATCAACGTGTGCATAATGCCTTTTCTCTGTCTGATACTCAACATGCGCTGTTGCTATCGTTATCCCCCTCTTCCTTTCTTCTGGCGCTTTGTCTATCTGATCGTACGCTACAAAATTTCCATAATGCTTCGTTATCGCCGCTGTTAACGTCGTCTTCCCATGATCCACATGTCCTATTGTTCCCACATTTACATGCGGCTTTCCAAATGCTTCCACTATTGCTGTCATAATTTAAACTTTTCTACCTAAAATACAAATACATCAATAAATAATATGTTGATTTTATAAAAATACAACAAAAAAAAGAGCGGATAGTGGGAATCGAACCCACGTCACTAGCTTGGAAGGCTAGAGCTCTACCATTGAGCTATACCCGCACAATGGAGGAGGTAGGATTCGAACCTACGTACGCTCACGCGGACAGATTTACAGTCTGTTACCTTTAACCACTCGGTCACTCCTCCGCAAAAATTTGTTAAGAGAATACTATTTTAGCATCTTAACTTAAGCTCTTATTGTATTTAATACTAAACGCCTAAAATTAAAAAATCAAGCAATAAAACCTACCCTGATTAAAATCATGCAGATTTCATTTTATATAACACAATATTGCCAATAAAACGCCTAAACAAATAATGCGAATCATGCGTACCTGGCGCTTCTTCTGGATGATATTGCACAGAAAAGACTAGGTAATCTTTCATCATTATTCCCTCTACACTATTATCAAATAGAGAAATGTGAGTAATTTCAACATTACTTGGAAGAGAAGCTGAATCAACAACAAAACCATGATTTTGGCTAGTGATCTCAACTTTTCCACTAATTACATCATAAACTGGATGGTTACTCCCTCGGTGACCTATATCCATCTTGATGGTCTTTGCCCCCAAAGTAATCGCAAGTAATTGATGGCCCATGCATATGCCAAAAATTGGTATTTTAGATTTTATAATAATGTCTATTTCTGAAACTACACTTTCTCCTATTTCTTGCGGATCACCAGGACCATTTGAAAGCACTATACCATCTGGATTCATACTCAACACTTTTTGAGCAAAACCTGTGCTTGGTCTGATTAATTCAACTGTACAACCAAGTTCTATTAAGCGTGAAACTATACTGATTTTTACGCCAAAATCAACGATTACAATCCTATATTTTGCATTAAGGTCAATAGCTCTATCTGATGTCATTCCAGTGCGTGACACTGGAATCCATATATTTTTTGCTGGATCCGAGTAGTCAGCTACTTGGATGACAAAGTGCTCCGCTAGTCTATTATTTTCAAAACTGTTATTTAAACTAACCTTATTAGTTATTTCTATCCCATTTACAGGTTTGTATTCCTTCAATTTGTCTAATGCATGCGCCTTACTCGATGAGCATATCATTCCATTTTGAGATCCATGTTCTCTCAAATGTCTTGTTAAAGCTCTAGTATCAACTCCTGATATCCCAATCACGTTATTTTTCTCTAACCAATCATTTAAACTGATATATGAAGAAGGGTGGGACATAGAAGAAAGTTCACGCATAACCACACCACTTGCAAAAATTTTCTTTCCTTCATTATCTTTATGATTTATTCCAATGTTACCAATATGAGGAAAAGTGAACGTTATAATTTGATCGGCAAAAGAAGGATCAGTTATAGTATGCTGATAACCGGTCATACCAGTGGTAAAACAAACCTCGCCTATGCACTTGCCTTTTTTACCTACTGATTTTCCCCAAAAGCACTTGCCATCTTGTAAAATTAAAACTGCGTCCTGCACTTCATTATCTATTTAACTGATTCAAAACAGTATACAAGAATTTCAAATAATACGTAACTCTTTCTACGTTAACAGCTTTGATCACGAAGCAGCAAAAAATAACATGAAAAACTTTTAATACAATCTTTCATATAAAATATATAGTTGACTACCTTCATATTTCGTATTAGATATAGGTAAATCATAAGTAAAGTGGAGGGTAATAATGAACACTGGTACAAATCAATCAAAAAAAATAAATGAGAAGTGGTTAGCTGGAGGAATTGGCGCGCTATTATTTGTAATGATGCTACCGTCGATTCTTCTTTTAGCAAAAATAGCTATAGGGCTAATTATGGTTTCAGTTGCAGCAATAGCGATAAAAGTTGCCTTAAAAACAATATCGAATGCTTTAGAGGATAAACAGGCAGATCAAAGCCAAGCGACGCAACAAACAACACAAAGTAAAATTATAAACCTGGCTATTGGATTAACATCTATATTCGTAGGAGGATTATCACTATTCATTATAGCACAAACTGGCTTAATTGCAGCATGTGCAGCTATAACTGCTTTAGCTCTACACGAATATGTTAAAAATCAAGAAATAGGAAAAGAGATAAATGATAAATTCGATAAGGTAGCTGACGATACAATCAATTTTATTGTTAGCAGTGTTGAAAAACTTATTCCAACAAAGCCGCCAGGCATAACAGCCTAAACTGTCTCCGTTCAGGGCATAAGTGTTACAAGTAGCATTATATAAAGCGATTAATGGCATCCTCCTGATAATAGAATAATTGTATCTGTTCAGGGGCATCGCAAATATTGAAGCAAAAGTGGTCAGTGCTTACTATACGAATATTGTGATTTGAATCCACTAGGGAGGATGTCATCCCAGTGCCCAGACACTGGGATCCAGGAATTTTGATTAGAGATTAAATTGGTGAGTATAAAAGTAGCTAATCCTACGTTAAAATACAACGTTTTTAATGGGACTGCGTAAAAGGGCTGGATTCCAGTGTCAAGCACTGGAATGACACCTTTGTGTTTGAGGCAAAACCTGCTATAACATTTCTTCGCAAACAAACGTTCGTACAGTTATGTATCAGCTACTTTCATGGCACCATTTGTTGTAAACTCACATTTCTCTATGATTATCTTTATTTGCCGCTTTCCCGAACGGATGCTCTACAGTTATTTCCTCATTAATAGAGCGAGGTGCACCGGAACCAGGTACAGATATTCTCGTGCGATTGCATATCCTTCTTTTCCTCACATGGTGTTTGCTTAATGAAATGTGCTGCTAAAACTTCATGTAAAGCTTTACCTTTTATAAGCACAGCCTCGTTTTGCTTAGCTAACTCTAAAATTTTCTTTGGTTCAACATCTTTACCGTCAATAGTTGATTTTTTAATACTAACTTGACCTAAATTTATATTTAGAACAACAGTACAGTTAAGGTCTTTTCCAGATTCATCTTTTGCATCCCAACTAATTTCGATGTCACATATTGCAAATTTTGTAAAGGAGTAGTTCCTCTGTTGTTTCTCATTCTTCTCAATTGTTACTATTCTTTTATCATTACTGTATATTTTTACTCTTTGTACCTCATTTTTAATTGTTTCCATCCTTTTAATCTTTTCGCTAAAAAGACGACTAGTTTCTAAACTCTGTCCAGGTTTAGTAATGTTGATACTAAGATTATCATAATGATTAACAAGATGTCCTGCCTTTTTGTCTGGCCAATAACATCCATCAAAGAAACCAATTAGATCATCTTTGTTTAGAAATTCTTTTGCATCATTCATTCCTTCGTCAATTCGAAGAAGATATCTACCCAACCTCTTTTTAAAATTTTCTTTTAACCCCTCCTGATCTTTAGAAGTAAGCTTCTTATCCAATATATCCATTATTTCTCTTTGCTTACTTAATACCACATAGTTAAAAAGGAAAATGCTCTCCTTCTCCCGTCGATAATAGTTTGCTATTTTGTCAAATGGATCCGCTGGCCGGCCGTTATTATAATTTACAGAATCAGAAGAATCTTGACATTTATTATCCTTAAAATTGAAATTCAATTTTTCAAAATCTGATAACACTTCTTCTGCCCTATCTTTAAAAGACTGAAGTCTATCTTGAAGTTCTTTTCCATAACTCATTCCTTTGTCAATTTGAAAAACATATTGACTATATTTCTTTCTAAACTCCTCCTGTTCTTCGAGAAGAGGAATATTCCTATCTAATATATCGATTATTTCTTTCCGCTTATTCAATATCACGTAATTAAAGAGGGAACTCTTCCCCTTCTTTTCATAATCGTCTGCTATTTTGTCAAAACACTTATTATCCTTAAACTCCAATTTCTCAAAATCTGAGAGCACACTTTGTACCTGAGTCTCATCGAATTGAAGATTTGCTTGAGGAGATAGAAGAGTCAACTTTTCTTCACTTTCCTTGGTACTCGAATTTTTGTAAAAACCATTCAATAGATTTACAATACTAGAAAACATTTCACACCTCTATTGTTATAAGTAAACTTGATTATATCTTAATGCTAAATGTTGTAAAGCTAAAATTAGAAACTAAAAAAGCTAACATAAGTTCTGCATTGTTTGCAGCTTTATCAGCTTATTAGGTAGAATTATTAAAGAACTAGTTGAACATATGTTATCAACTCCATCCACAAGTTCTCCGCTTGTTACTCCAGTTGCAATAAACACTGATTCACCTCTTGCCATATCTTTTACGGTGTAGATTTTTTCTGGGTCATGGATATTTAAATTTTTTGCTCTTTCTTTTAATTGATCCGTGTCAAATATTAATCTTCCCTCCATCTGCCCACCGATTGAACTCAGCGCTGCAGCCGCAAGCACCCCTTCTGGTGCCCCTCCTATTCCGATATACATATCATGATTGCCATTTACTAGTGAAACTACGGCTGCAACATCGCCATCATCTATTAGTTTAATTTTTGCTCCTAATTTCCTGATTTTCTCTATTAATTCATTGTGCCTTTCACGTTTAAGTACAGTTACCACGAGATCATTCACTTTGCATTTTTTTGCCTTGGCTAAATTGTCTAGATTCTTTTCAATGCTATTTTTTAGTGAGACTACACCCTCTGGAAGATTTTTTCCTACTGCTATCTTTTCCATATAAACATCAGGTGCATGTAAAAAATTACCTTTTTTCGTTGCAGCAAGAACGGACATTGCCCCTGATTTGTAATGAGCACAAATCGTAGTGCCTTCAAGTGGGTCAACGGCAATGTCGATTTCAGGACCATTTCCAGTGCCAACCTTCTCGCCAATATATAGCATCGGCGCTTCATCTCTCTCACCTTCACCAATTACGATAGTACCATTTATTTCCATTGAATTTAATACTGTACGCATTGCATCAACTGCAACCTGATCAGCCTTTTTTTCATCGCCGAAGCCTGCTAGTTTATATGCAGCAAGTGCTGCAGCTTCGGTCACTTTAACTAATTTATAAGCTAAATCTTCCATCATTTGCTCGAGAATCATAAATAAAGAATCCAATATATATCATGCAACTTTAGACTGCAATATGTCTTGACTGGTTGTGGGAAAGTTGCTGTAATAAACTAACATATAGTAGTAGGTTTAGTTATGGTATATAGTAATGATGATATTAGAGAGTTGTATCGAAAGATAGCTACAATTGTAAAATATGATGATAAGGGAATTGCTAGTCTTAAAGATTTGCAAAAGGAACCAAAGTGGAAAGAAGTTAATTTCCAAGATAAATGTGAAGGAGACAATTCATTAGAAGACTTACTTCTAAAACATGCAACCGAAAATAACAACACACGCGTTAAGGATTTTCTCCTCCAAAATGGGTGTAAACCCCTTCAACAAGAGCAAATAACCGCAGCGATAAACAAGGAAGAAGAGGCACCTAATGTGGAAGAGAATAGAGCAGACAGTAATGAAGTAGATTCTAGTAACTCCATAAACCCTGGTATGACTGCTGAAGTACTTTACGGGCAACTAATACAAGGAAAAAAACAAATTCGGCAATTTTTGACTCGTTTGCAAATGCTGTAAGAGAGTCCAATATTACCGGCGATCGTAGCGTATTTCTAGATGTTGTAAAATTGTTTACAGATTTAGATGCTGTAATCCATCTTACAGATACTGCTTCCAGGACTATATTGGATATAGCTGCAATAACAAAACAAGCTGACGTTGTTAAGGTACTTTTGGATAGTGGCAAATTTAATGAAGAAGAAAAATTGCATGCCTTGAATTCTGCTATTGTTCAAGGTAATGTCCAAGAAGTTGAGCTAATTTTAGGTTACGTGAGCCCTGCAAACAGGAAAGAGGCTTTAGAAGTGGCCATACAGGTAGGTAAAACTGAAATTGTTAATGCGTTCTTGAATAGTGGTAAGCTTAATGAAGAAAACAGAGCAAAACCTTGCAGCAGTAATGGGAACATTGGTAGTAGACCTATAGCAACAGTTCCTCTAACCAGTACCAATGGTGATAATCATAATAACAAAAACAAAACGCCTGTAATACCAGAGGAAACAAATACTAAGCAAACTGCCACACCAAATAATGATAATAAAGCTAACGGCTTCGTAGATGCTCAATTTTCTATGCCAAATGAACAAGAAACTAAATATAAAGAGAGCAAAAAGGATTTTTACACCTCATTGACAAAAGATGTTGTTGGAGTTGTTATTACAGGATTATTCATTACTGCTGCTGTAATGGTTCCATTTGTAGCTGGTGCAGTAGTTTGCAGTGTCATAGCTGCTTTGGTTGCAATATACACCGGGTTGCATGTAAAAAATTCTACATTACCAAGTTATAGGGAGATGAGAGAGAATGAAGTTGAACGTGTAACAGGATGTCATCCCAGTGCCCAGACACTGGGATCCAGAAAGCCATAATAAAAACTAGATCCAGCGTCACGCGCTGGAATGACACCCTCTGGTGGGCTCAAACCATATGAGTAGCCAACACTGCCACTATACTTACCTAGCAAATTTAGATCTAACACTAAACTGTGCTGCCACTAACTTTGCAATCGGTACTCTATAGGGTGAGCATGAAACATAATCCACCCCTGATTCGATGAGAAACTCTATAGATTTTGGATCTGCTCCATGCTCTCCACATATACCCAGTTTTATTTCTTTTCGGGTTTTTTTGCCTCTTTCAATGGCCATCTTGATTAACTCCCCTACCCCTTCGATGTCCAGCACTTCAAATGGGTCGTTTTCGAATATGTTGCTTTCCTTATAAGAATCGAGGAAATTAACTGAATCATCTCTTGAAAGTCCCATGGTTGTTTGCGTTAAATCATTAGTGCCAAAACTAAAGAACTCTGCATGTTTTGCTAACTTATCAGCAATCAGTGCTGCTCTTGGTAGTTCTATCATCGTTCCAATTGAATAAGCCTTGTCTGATGTCATTCCAGCGCGTGAAGCTGGAATCTGCGTCTGGATCCCAGCTGAGATAACAGAGGATTCTTTCTTTGCTAGCTCGCATATCAGAATAAATTCTTTCTCGCTCATGATAAAAGGAATCATGATTTCAGGCTCCACTTCTATCTTCTTTTCTTTCTTTAATTCACTTGCAGCACTAAGTATTGCCCTAATCTGCATGCTATATATTTCAGGATGAGAAATAGCAAGTCTACAACCTCGATGGCCAAGCATTGGGTTCTTTTCTGATAACTGTGCTATTTTATTTTTTACTGACTCAACTGACTTACTAAGTGATTTGGCAATTTTTTCTATAGTAGACTGATCATTGGGTAAAAATTCATGCAAAGGTGGATCAAGCAACCGTATAGTGACTTCCCTGCCCTCCATAATAGAAAATATTTCTTTGAAATCAGACTTTTGCATTTCTTCTAGTTTAATGAGCGCATTTGCCCTTTCATTTTCATCGTCAGCTATTATCAACTTTTGAATGAATTCGATTCTATCACTAGCGAAAAACATATGTTCTGTGCGACATAAGCCTATACCTTCTGCACCGAATTCTTTTGCAATTTTTGCGTCTTTTGGAGTATCAGCGTTCGCTCTCACTTTGACCGTTTTGATTTCATCTATCCAGTTGATTACCGTTTTGAATTCTTGCGATAATTCAGGTGAAATTGTAGGGAGAATGCCAAGCATAACCTCCCCTGTTCCTCCGTTGATGGTAATTGGTTCACCTTTATTTACTTTTGTATCCCCTACAGAAAAGAAAGTTCCATCTTTATCGATATAAAGTCCACTCACACTGCAAATGCATGGCTTACCCATTCCACGGGTTACAACAGCAGCATGCGAGGTCATCCCTCCCCGTGCTGTTACTATGCCACTTGCAGCATTCATTCCATTAATATCTTCAGGACTCGTTTCTGACCTTACTAAAATCACTTTTTTGCCCTGCTCTGCAGCTTTTTCAGCATCACTTGCACTAAACACTACATATCCAGAAGCAACCCCTGGAGAAGCCGGCAGCCCCTTCCCTATTACTTTTTGGTCACTCTTAACGTCAAGAACTGGATGCAATAAATTGTCAAAGGTTTTTGGATCAATTCTCAATATTCCTTCTTCTTTTGTAATCGTTCCTTCGTTTACCATATCAACTATTATGCGAATAGCAGCTTCAGCCGTGCGCTTGCCAGACCTAGTCTGCAAAATCCATAACTTACCGTCCTGCACAGTAAATTCGATATCCTGCATGTCTTTATAATGCCTTTCAAGTTTTTCACATACCACGCATAATTCTCGGTAGACACTTGGCAGCAACTTCTCCATGGTGTTTTTTTGCTCTCCGTCAATTGGCATAGGAGTATAAACACCAGAAACCACATCCTCACCCTGAGCATTAATCAGAAATTCACCAAAGTATTTTTTTTCTCCAGTTGAAGGATTTCGTGTAAATATCACACCAGTTGCAGAATTATCATTTAAATTACCAAAAACCATTGCTTGCACGTTGACCGCTGTTCCAAGGTTTTCAGGAATATTATGTATTTTTCTATAGGAAACAGCCCTATCATTTTTCCAAGAAGCAAATACTGCATTCACTGAGCTGAGCAATTGCTCTTCAACGTTCTGCGGAAAATGTTTTCCTGTTTTTTCATGTACTATCCTTTTGAAATTGTTAACAATTTCTTTTAAAACATCAACATCAAGATCAGCTAAGCTTTTTGCTCCACTCTTTTGCTGCTTATTATCAACAACATCTTGAAATAGGTGATGATCAAGCTGTAGTACAACATTGGAGTACATCATGATGAAACGGCAGTAGCTATCGTAAGCAAAACGTTCGCCACTTTTTTTTGCAAGCCCAACAACGGTTTCATCATTTAGACCAACATTTAAAATAGTATCAAGCATGCCCGGCATTGAACTAACACTACCAGAGCGTATGGAAACTAATAAGGGATTATTTAAATCCCCAAATTTACAACCGATGTCATTTTCGAGCATCGCCATGTAGTTTTTGATTCCACTACATATGTCATTCCAGTGCGTGACCACATTTTTTTCTGGANCCGAGTAGTCAGCTACTTGGATAACAGAAGATCTATTGTCTTGATAATAGACTTTGCAAGCAGAGGTGGAAATTGTGAAACCAGGTGGAACAGGAATGCCAACATTGCACATTTCTGCTAAATTTGCCCCCTTTCCTCCCAGCAGATTTTTCATTTCTGCATTGCCTTCGCATTTACCCTGGCTAAAGTAATGTATTAACTTTTCCCCCATCATTTTCTCCGGATTTTCACTGATAAACACATTGTACATATAGCTCCAATAAACCTGTGAGAACTTCAACTTTAGGATAATAAATTTTACAAAATTTTGCAACAACGTTCCTTACAA
>NZ_CP011148.1:668602-671659 GCF_001758565.1 Wolbachia endosymbiont of Drosophila incompta
CAGTAAAGTTAACAAAAAAGACGACAAATTATTGAATTATTATTAATAAGAATATATAATATAAAGATACATTTAAAAATTTTTTTATGGCTCTTTCTAAGTTTCTCGATCCAAAAAATGATGTTGCGTTTCGGCGTATCTTTGGTACTGAAAAGAATAAAGATATCCTCATTCATTTCCTCAATGATATTCTGAGCTTTACTGGCAAAAACGCAATACAGGATATAGAGTTTTTAAGTACTATTCAAGATCCTGATATTGCCTCTAAAAAACAAAGTATTGTTGATGTTCTTTGCAGGGACTCTAGTGGGGCTAGGTATGTGATTGAAATGGTGCGACCTGAAAGCCTTCGGTCATATTGTTTAAAAGGAGAGGAATTCATTCAGAAAGAAACTGAAAGGATTCTAAAGCTTATTGAACCAGATGTTTTGCCATCTGAGTCTACGCATCAGTGCGAATTGGGTAACCAGTTGGTGCCGAGCGACGCGGACAATGAACCTCCTCTTGATAAAGAAGATGCTCAATCGTGAGAGAAAGCATAAACTACAAGCATCATGTGGTTGGAGGGCTAGGCTTAGTGGTATGGTGAACGTAAGTGAAGCTTCATAAGTATCGTAACGATTAAAGAGCTAAAGATGCTGATAAGCTCCGACCAAAAGGTAATGTGACATTTTTCATTTCTGGATGTACGCAAATAATAATTCCACCGGTATAGAGAAGCCACCTAACCCACTATTGTATGACAAAAGGAACAGGATAAGCCTGTATTTTCGCCTATATGGCAGGCAACCCGCAAGGAATGCTGATGGATGTGCAGGTAAAGGATAATGGAGAAAGCGAATGCCATTTTGTAACGAAATGGATAGAATTTGTAACATTAATTCGCGTGAAAACGAGCAGACTTCCATTTGGTCCCTCATGACAAGAAACTTTGTTAACCACTTAAGGTAGGAAAGCAGATGATTACAAGTACAACTGTAAGTGCACCTACCAATAACTCCGAAGCATGGAACCAGTTACCCTGGAAGAAATGCCAAAAAGTTGTTATGAGGCTACAGAGGCGTATTGTTAAGGCTGTCCAACAAGGCAGATGGGGTAAGGTGAAAACTTTACAACACCTTCTCACACGCTCTTTTAGCGGCAAAGCTTTGGCGGTTAAGAGAGTAACTGAAAACCAAGGAAAAAACACAGCAGGTGTAGATCGTCAAATATGGTCAACTTGCAACACAAAATTTCAAGGAATAAAGCTATTAAAACAAAGAGGATACAAACCTTCTCCGCTAAAACGGATATACATCAGTAAGTCTAATGGCAAAAGAAGACCTCTTGGAATCCCTACGATAAAAGATAGAGCCATGCAAGCATTATACTTGTTTGCTTTGGAACCGATAGCTGAAACGATCAGTGATCGTCACTCTTATGGTTTTAGACCAAAAAGATCCTGCGCAGACGCTACTGTGGCTTGTCACTTGTTACTGGCAAGCCGTAACCAACTACAATGGATACTCGAAGGTGATATTAAAGGGTGTTTTGATAACATTAACCATGAATGGCTCATGAAGCATATTCCTATGGAGAAGAAAATTCTTCATAGCTGGTTAAAAGCTGGCTTCCTAGAATCAAAAACTCTGTATTCCACAACTGCAGGTACCCCACAAGGTAGTATCATCTCTCCAATACTAGCAAATCTAGCCCTAAATGGACTTGAAAAATCATTGGAAAGTCAATTTGGTAAACTTGGCAGTAAAAGAAGAAGCAAAATCAGAAGTGGAGTAAATGTAATCAGGTACGCAGATGACTTTATCATTTCAGGAATCACACGTGAAGTACTGGAAAATGAAGTAAAACCTCTAGTATCGTCCTTTCTTCAGGAGAGAGGTCTTATCCTTTCCGAAGAGAAAACAAAAATTACATCTATTACAACAGGGTTTGACTTTCTTGGTTGTAATGTACGCAGGTATAATAAGAAGTTAATTATAAAACCTTCAAAAGAAAGTATTAAGAAACTTCTTAATAAAGCACGTACATTGATAAAGGCAAACATAGCGAACACTCAGGCCGTACTAATCAAGTTGCTCAATTCCCTATTAAGGGGATGGGGAAATTACTACAGCCATGTGTGTGCGAAAAGAGCTTTTAACAAAATAGACCATGAAATTATGTGTGCTCTATGGAAATGGGCAAAGAAAAGACATCCTCGTAAAGGATTACGTTGGATAAAGAATCGTTACTTCAAGGTAATGAAACAACGCCAATGGGTCTTTGCTGCACCCATATGCAAGAACAAACCGAAAGAGATAAGGTATTTAAGACTGCTTAGGTTGATTGATATACCTATCAGACAACATGTTAAAATCAGGGCGGATGCAAATCCACTTGACTTAAAATGGAAAAAGTATTTTGATGAAAGAGTGAAACAAACAAAAATGTTAGCAAGCTCTTTCTCAAGAGAAGGTTCTCTACTGTTGGTGTCACCATTAAGAATGATGTTTTCTGAGGAATCATCAAGGACAAGCCGGTTCGAGAAAAGAAGGACTTAGATAAGGGGCTCAAGCGTAGTGTGGGGAAACCTGCATGCTGCGTTTCTAAGGGAGGGAGTAGTAGCAATACTACTTCCTTACCTAACCAAGTTGCCAAAACTAAAGGCTTTGAAAAACGCGCTCAATATTACGCTGCTAAAGCTTATTCAAGGCAAGCTGATAAAGGTGATCAATATCAGGGTCTTAAAGAAATCATTTTTATAGCTATTGCTGATTGTATTCTCTTTCCTAATAAATCTGAGTATAAGTCAGATCATGTAATGTTAGACAAAGATAGCTATGAACATGATTTAAAAGATTTTTATTTTACATTTAGAGGTTGTCCGGAAACTAGTAAATTCAAGCATATTCCCTCTTTAACATAACCCTACTCATAGCTAGGTATATGAAATTCTCAGTGGATGTTGTGAGTAAATCATACTCCTTCGATAGCCTTCTATTCCTATTAACCCAAGCAAAAGTCCTTTCTACAACCCATCTTCTTGGCTGTATTTCAAGATGTCTATTGTATTACTGA
>NZ_CP011148.1:671858-692065 GCF_001758565.1 Wolbachia endosymbiont of Drosophila incompta
ACGAAAATTTCAGATATTATAGCCTTTTACTTGTTTCCGGACAACCTCTTATACTTTCATGTCAATTTTATAAATCAAATTTATTTCTGTGAGTAGCTACAATTTAAAGACCTTGCTTCATCAATGTAATGGAACAAAACCTTTTTAGTAAGTTCAAAACCCTCTAAAGTTTCTCCTTCGCATCTTGCTGTAATGCAGTTTTGCGTATTTGATACCCTAAGAAGCCACCAACCTTTATTATCGGTTACCTTAACACCATCAAGATCTGAAAATACAATATTTTGCTGCTCCAGTGTTTTCTTTATTGACTCAATTATTTGAAACTTTTTCTCATCTTTCACTACAATCTTCACTTCATGAGTGATATATAACTTCGGTAAATCCTCAATCACCTGAGATAGGCTTTGGTTTTTCTTAAGCAAAATGTCAACTGCTTTAACAGCAGAATATAGCCCATCATCAAAACTTAGCTCAGAAAAGAAGAAGTGCCCGCTTAATTCACCAGCAAACTTTGCCTCTTCCTCTACCATCTTCTTCTTAACTAGTGAATGTCCAGTAGCACAGGTGATAACTTGCCCTCCTAACTTGCTAACAAAATCATGCACTTTCATACTCATTTTTACGTTAGCAATAACTTTGCTTTCTGGATATTCCTCCAACACTTCACGTGCAAAAATTATAAATAAATGGTCATTGGAAACAACGTTGCCTTTATTATCAATTAAGCGCACCCTATCGCTATCGCCATCTAGCGCAATGCCAAGATCACATCCATATTCCTTCACAATGTCAATCAATTGAGCAAGATTTTTTTCCTCTATGGGATCTGGATCATGCAGTGGAAATGCCCCATCTATAGAGTTATTGGTTACGATGTGCGTATGACCAGGCAAGATCTTTTCAATATACCTTATAATTCCACTTGCTGGACTATTTCCACAATCCCAGGCTATTTTTAATTTCTGTGTAGTATCGTTCTTCACTGCACTTTTCAATATGCTAATGTACTCACTATATATATTTATGTTAATTAAGCTTCCAATTCTTGTGCTGTTTTTAATTGGACTGCTTATAATTTCCTTCATTTCTTGATCTGAGAAGACTTTTTTATTACTAAAAAATTTAAAGCCATTATATTCGCTGGGGTTATGAGAGGCAGTTATTATGATACCAAGATCCGCCTGTGTGATTTGTGTTGCAGCGTAAAGCATAGGTGAAGAGCATAGCCCAACGCGTATAACATTTGCACCGGATAAAGTTAAGCCCCTAATTAATTCTCTTTCTATACCTGGTGAATCTATTCTGCTGTCGTAGCCGACACAAACACTAGCTACGGTTTGGCCAAACTTTCTACCTATCTCGTACCCATCATTAATCTGCAAATCTTTGCCTACTATACCTCTAATATCGTATTTTCTTATAATGGTATTGTCCATACTGTACTTCTTGAAGTGACTACTATATAACATTTTGGCCAAATGCTCAAGTTTATTTATCCAACAATTAGTTGATTTTTTAAAGAAATCTGTTAATATCATAGTATATTTTTTAAAATGTAAAATTATGCCACAGGAAAACGAAAATGTATTTATAGCTGAAAGTCAAAGTTTAGATGTAGATGAACAAAAGAAAAATGATACTTTAAATGTCATTGAATCTTGCAACGATCTTCAGGATTTTATCAAAAGACTGGAGGAAGAAAATTTAATCTGGTACTTTATTGGTCCTTTACGCAAAGATGAGGACATTACAGGACAGATAAATTTAAAGTGGGAAAAGGAGTTCCAAAAATTTGAGCAATCAATAGACGCAATGCATAAAGAACTTAAGTCGTCTCTGCCTGGTCAAAATTTCTTAGTGTATCCAACAAAGGATAATGACTTCAAAATTAGATTTGAAAATGAAGAAAAACCAATAGAAATTAGCAATATTTTAAGGACCAGCAGTGAAGGTAAGGTTTATAACATATCTTTAGGGAAAGATAGTCAAATAACTGCAACCAAAAAAGGCAGCGAAAGGCACTATGATTTTACTGGTTCAAGCTCATGTGAAATGACCATTAATTGGCAGGCTAAGGATTCTGAAGGTAACAGCATAGACTGTAGCATGACCGTAAAATTGGATTCTGGTGGTATACAGAGTGTTATTGGTGAGCCAAAATTTGGAGGAATAACGAGTTCAGAAGAAGTATTAAAGTTAGTTGGACAAAATAAAGAAGTTTTTATCAACGGAAAAACTCTGTATCAAGCTTTTACTGGCATATCCAAGAGTGTAGACGATCAGCAAGTACCAGCAGAGGAAATATTTACAAAAGATCTACATATATCACCACAGTCACCTACACCAAGCAGCAGTGGGTATTCCTCTCCTAGCACACCTTCTTCACGTAGAAGTTCTATATCCACCAGCAGTGAATTTAGTGATGAAGATGAAATATTTGAGGATGATATGTCTGGTGATGAAGAAGAGTATGAGCAAGAAGGATTAAAAGATGAAGTTGAGGAATTAGAGGAAGAAAAAGAAACATTTGCTAAATATTTTGCAGTGCAGGCAAAGCAGCTTGAGGATCTAAGAGGTTGTCCGGAAACTAGTAAATAAAGTCAATGAACAACAGCGAGCGATATTTGAAAGAGGTCAAAGAATAAAGGAACAAGAGGAAGAACTACAGGATAAAAATGATGTAATAAAGAACTTAAATGATCAGTTGAAAGATAAGGAAGGTGAAACAAATGAGGCAAATAAAGAATTACAGAGAAAATTGAAGCAAAGTGAAGCTAATTTAACTGTACTAAAGGAAAAGAATGCAAATTTGGAGAATGACCTGAAGAAAATAGTGGAAGGTTTAAAGGATGATCATAAAAAGCAGTTGGCAGAACAGTTAATGGAAACAAAAAAGGAAAACAATACATTGGCTGAAACGGCGAGCCAATTGTCTAAAGAATTAAATGAATTACAGAGAGAAAAGGAAGATTTAGAGAGGGAAATTCGACAACTTGAACCTGGAAGATCACTTGCAGATGAGCTAAGCGAAGAAAATACGAAGAGGGAAATAGAAAAACTTCAATATCAACTTAAGGAAAAGGAAGGGATGTTAACGTGTACACAGGAAGAGCTGGCATCTGTCAAAGAGAGTCTAGAGCAACTGCAGAACATATTACAGCAGGAAAAAGGTCAGGCAACTCAAACTGAAGTTGAATATGAAAGTAGAGGAACAAGCATGCAGCAGCAAGACCAAGGTATACAAGCTGTAAACAACAACTCAAGCAGAACAGCTAGTGGGTTAAGACAAGAAAACAAAAAATTGACTAGAGACAAACTAACTATATCTGAACAATTAAAACAAAAAATAAGAGAGATTGACGAGTTAAAGAAAAATTTAAAGCAACTGCAAGAAGAAAATAAACAACTAAAACAAGAAGTTACCAAAAATGCAGGAGTTGATGCATCATCTTCAACAGGTCAAAAAGAAGCTAAAGAAGCAAAAGTTATACCGCAAAACATTATGGATTGGCCTGTTCCAATTCCAGATGATAAACCGGAAGAGCAGAAAACTCCATTAGAGCCAATCAAGGTAAATACAGAATTATCAGATCCAAAATCAATCCCTGCTGAGGGTCCGGAAAAATCTCCTCCTCTTTCAAAATGATGAGTTTTGCTTCTATAGCTGACCCAAGCAACACGTCATCCCGCGATTTATTCGCGTTATCTCAGCCGCTAACACGTAGCGGGATACTTAACCGTCATACCGTGATTTATTCACAGTATCTCTTAGCCACTAACAAGCAGCGGGATGACAGCAATCCTACGTCATGCCGCCGCGGTACCTCTAGATCCCGCTAACTAGTAGCAGAATGACGAATTTTTGTTTTTCAAATTATAGCTAAACATACTGTAATTGCTATTGAATGATGGAGAGACATACTCCATTATTTTAGCACGAAGTAACAAATTCAATGAATTGGTTCTTCAAAAATAATTTAAACTTTTACAGTAGGTCATGAAATATTATAGCGATCTCATTAAAAGAAACTTTTATAAGTATCGTTGATGAGAAAGGAAAAGTTGTTAAGGAAGAAGTTGTTGCAAGCGAAAGTAAGGCAATAGCAGATTAGCCAAGGCAAAAAATACGAACCCATAGGAATAGAAAGTGGATAGTTGTCAATATCAATGTGCAAAGAGTTAAGGAGTTTTGGATTACCAGTAATTTGTGTAGATGCAAGGCATATGGCAGCAGCGTTGTCTGCAAGAATCAATAAGAATGATAAAAACGATGCGAGGGGTATAGCGCAGATGATGAGAAGTGTTAGTAAAATCAGTTGTCAAATTAAAATAGCGCTTGGAAGCAGAAGACAGCTAATGTGTAGCAAACAGCAGGTTATTGGAACAATAAGAGGGTTGTTGAAGATACATGGTCGGTAAAGGATCAAAATTTGAAACTTTCGCTTTAAGAATACAAGAGGCAATAAATAATTTGGATGAAATCAGTAGGAGTTCAATTGAAGCGTTAGTTTGTAGTTTGGAAGCAGTAGAAAAGTCATTAAGAAAGCTTGACAAAATGCTTTCAGAACAAGGTGAAAAAGACGATGATTGTAAATTGTTAACTACTGTTCCAGGAGTGGGGATTATAGTAGCAATGACGTATAAAGCTGCAATTGATAACCCACATAGGTTTGAGAAATCTGATACAGTTGGAGCATATATAGGGTTGACACCAAGGCAATATTCTTCTGGAGAAGTTGATCGGCATGGCAGCATATCAAAGATGGGACCAGCGGAATGTAGAAGTATGTTATATGAAGCTGCACAAACAATGCTTACAGTTACCAAGAGGACATTTAAATTAAAAAACTGGAGTTGCGAAGAAAAAAGGAATGAAAAAAGCAATTGTAGCAGTAGCAAGAAAATTAGCTGTAATTATGCATAGGATGTTGGTTGATAAAACAGAATTTTATTATCAATAAACATCAAAAGAGCATAGGACAATAATTTTATTGAAAATAAAGATAGCAATGCCGATGGAAGGGACAAGCAAGAACTTAGTTAGACTTCGTGGTAAACATGTTACCGTCCACTTCCGCCTAACAAGTATAATGCGGCTTGACAAGTTTATTGTCATCTCAGACCGCGGAGAGAACCATATGCTACTTTTCACTTATGTAAAATTACCAAGGATTATGGAGAAGATATGCTGTTTTGATTTGTGTGAAAATTATTGTTGACTTATGTGCAATTAGAGAACCTAAGTCACTTTAGCTATAATTCAGAATTGAGAGCTTTTAATAACTCTCTAACTCCCACTTAGGTCTTGGTGCAAAATTAAGTGGATCTATATAATTTTTCTGTAACCTTTCAATTCCTGTCCATCCAACCATAATTGCATTGTCTGTACATAGGTCGTTAGGGGGAAAAAATATGTTTAAGTTTATGTGTTGTTTTAATTTTTCTCTCAAGAAATTATTTGCTGCAACTCCGCCGGTAATCACAAAGTCATTGATTTTGATATTTAAAGATTCGGCCATAATAATTGCATTACTAACCCTGTCCAGCAGTATGTCACTAATACACTCTTGAAACGAAGCACATACATCACACACATCTTGCTCGCTCATTTTAAGTTCTTGTACTAAGTTTTTTACTGCTGTTTTAATCCCAGAAAACGAAAAGTTACATCCAGAACGTTTTATCATTGCCCTTGGCAGTTTGAATCTTGTGCCATTGCCTTTTTTAGCCAACTTTTCAATTAATGGGCCTCCTGGGTAGCTTAAACCCAGCATCTTAGCAACTTTATCAAATGCTTCTCCTAGTGAATCATCGAGCGTTTCTCCAAGTTTAATGTATTTACCTACATCCTGTGCAATTAAAAATTGACAGTGACCACCTGATATTAGTAGGACTAAAAATGGAAATTTTACCTCATGCAGTAACCTAATAACCAATGCATGCGCTTCTAAGTGATTCACTGCAATGAATGGTTTTTGTGCTACATGCGCAATTGCTTTAGCCATCATTGTACCAACTATTAATCCACCTATGAGTCCTGGTCCTGATGTTGCTGCAATTGCATTGAGGTCACAAAAGTTAAGGTTAGATTTTTCCACGGCGCTTTTTATTAGACCACTTAAATGCTCCATATGAGCACGTGAAGCTATTTCAGGGATCACCCCACCACGTTTTTTGTGTTCTGCTTGGGAGAGAATTTCGTGAGCAAGGACTTGCTTGTCACTATTTACAATCGCTACTGCAGTTTCGTCGCAGCTTGTTTCAACAGCTAAAATGGTTTTCATGTATATTTAGTTACTGTATTACCAAAACTATACTTTGAAACGCTGTAGAAGTTAACTGCAAAGTTAACTTCTATAGCTAAAAGATTTACCGACAACCGTCATTCCGCTACGTGTTAGCTGATGAGATACCGCGCACAACTGTACGAACATTCATTCTTAAAGGTAAACTGCACAGCAAATGGTGTCATTCCAGTGCTTGACACTGGAATCCAGCCTTGCCGTAATCTCATCAAGAACGTTGTGTTTTAACATAAGATCAGCCACTTTTATGCTCACCAACTTAGTGCCCAATCCAAATTCCTGGATTCCAGTGTCAAGCACTGGAATGACACCATCTACTACTCAAATTACCTGCAAATTGCAATGTTCGTACACCAAAAGAATGAATCGCGGTATGACGGTTCGCGGCGGCATGACGTAGGAAAACCTGCACTATAAGCTAATCATCATCTCCAAATATAGAGCTAATTTTTTTGCCCCCAGGAGAAAATTTATTAGTCCAACTGCTTTGCACTTTGGTTACGTCTTTAGTGGCAGTTTTATTGCTGTATTCCTTGATTTCCTTATCTATTCTCTCCATCATTTGTGAATCAAGGTAGCTCTTTTTCCATTGGCCAGTAGCAAGGAACACTTTGTTTAAGTCTTGAGTGCGGATTAAGTATTCTTTATCTTTAGGGTAAACCTCCTGCGCCCAAGCAAATAGCTCAAAATAGCGTGCAAATAATTCAGATGCACGTGATTTTGCAGTTTGATAAGCCTGTATCTCCTTAAATATAACTTGGCCGATAATTTTCTGCACAAGAATATTTGCTTGCTTTAGGTTCTGCTCAATATCCTGGTAAACTTTATGGAGAAATTCCTGTTCCAAACTTAAGTTCAGTTCATTTTCAACCATGTGTGAAAGTTCATGCACTATAATGTATGGGTTTGACTTCCTCAGTACAATAACATATCTATTTACACTGGAAGACCTGATTGTCTTACACACTCCCTCTTCCATATCCACTAATCCCTCTTGGTATATTTCAAATGAGAGCCTGTTTTGCTTTATTAGTGATAAAGTGAGGTTTAATGTGTTTCTAAACTTCTCAAATTGATAGAGATATTCGACATACCGTATTGCATTTTCACTGCTTCCTACTTGAGTTGCTTGTTTTATTAAATTCCTGATTAGCATACCTTATTATTAAAGGAATTCTTTTTATACTCAAGAATTGATTGGCTACAAAGTGTTTTTAGGNAGCCTGATTGCATAGCTAAAGTAATTCATGTTTACTGATAACCGTCATACCGCTGCTTGTCAGCGGGATCTATGGTGAGATACCGCGAATGAATCCATAGCTGTACGAACATTCATTTTTGAAGGTAAATTGCACAGCAAATGGTGTCATTCCAGTGCTCTTTTTTTGTCATCCCAGTCTGGGATCTATTTTGCATGTAACTCCAATTGTGTTTTGGCATAAAACGCGACACGTATTAGACTTATTTGCAAGCAAAGCTTGCTAGATCCAAGTAGTCAGGACACTGGAATGACACCATAGGGGCACTGCCGTCATAAAGGAACCAGTGTCAGCTACTTGGATGACAGCTAGCCTAACAACCGTCATCCCGCTGCTTGTTAGCGGGATCTAGAGATACCGCGGGGTTGTAAAGTAATTTTTTACATCTAATGCTCGGCCAGTGCCTGCATGATACCACGTATTATCTATACCAAGGTGTTCTGCTTGTAGATATTATACCAACAATCCACTATTTTTTTTATGTCTTGTGGTTTAGTTTCTGGACCTATACTGATTCTAATTGAACACTCTGCTTGCTCTTTTGTTGCCCCCATTGCAAGCAAAACATGGGAAGGCTCAACTTTTCCAGAAGAACATGCGGAGCCATTACTAACTGCAATATGATTCAAGTCAAAATGCATAAGCTGCACATCACTCTTTACTCCTGGCATATAAATAAAACTTGTGTTTGGCAGCCTCTTAGAGTTTTTACCGAAGATTCTTATGTCACTGGCAAGATTTAATAATTCACACTCTAATTGATCACGTAGCTCCTTTACTTCATCCATTTTTGATAGAAGGTCTGGAATATTTTGCAGTGCAGCAGAAAGGCCTGCAATCGCAACAATATTTTCCGTACCACCACGAAATCCCTTCTCTTGTCCACCACCTATTATAATAGGTTCTATCGCAAGTTCTTTATTGAATATTAAAACTCCACTGCCTGCTACACCGCCAAATTTATGGGCGGATAAAGTGAGTAAATCCACTCCTAAATCTTCCATATTAACTTTAATTTTCCCAACACTTTGAGCAGTGTCAGTGTGGCAAATTGCTCCAAATTTGTGGGCTATTTCAGCTATTTCCTCAATAGGTTGAATAACTCCGGTTTCGTTATTTGCCATCATAACTGAAACTATTGCTTTGTTTCCTTTAAGTTCGCTTAGAATTTTTTCTAGCTCTAAAAAGTCAACAATGCCCTCCTGATTAACAGGTATTATATATGGATTACATGCAGAATTAAGAATTGAAGGATGCTCTATAGCTGAAATTATATGCAGGTAGCCTGCTATTCCTCTCATAACAAGGTTATTCGCTTCAGTTGCACCAGACGTAAAAACTATTTCTTTATCACTTGAGACGCCAATAGCACCACGTACGTTATCTCTTGCATCCTGAAGAATCTTCCTCGCTTCTTGTCCTCTTTTATGTAGTGATGATGGATTGAGCGTTTGTTTTAACAAGACCTCAAATATACTTTTTTTTACATTTTCACTAATTGGAGCAGTTGCATTGTAATCAGCATATACGCAACCACTATTTTCTAAAGAGAATGGACTCATCTGTCACTTAAATAAGTTTACCATCAACTATAGCCATAACTATGTACGTTAGCTTTAACACGATAAAAAATTTATTGCAAAAACAGCGAAATTAATACATAATTAATAACTCACGTCATTAATACCTGTCAAGCGGGTTCTTATTAGGGGTTACCATGGTTGAAGTTTTTTTGAATAATGCAACAAGAAAGATAGAAGGTGAATACCACCAAAGCAAAGATGCCAACGCGCCGGTTGTGCTGGTTTTACATCATCATCCTCAATATGGTGGTAATATGGATAGTAAAATTGTACATAGTACATATACGTCTTTTATCGATAACAATTTTTCTGCATTGAAAATTAACTTTCGTGGTGTGGGAAAATCTACCGGAACTTTTGATAAGGGTATAGGAGAATTAACTGACGCTGCGGTAGCCATTGATTGGCTTCAGGAACATAATCCTAGCAATGTTCCAATTTGGATCGCTGGTTTTTCTTTTGGAGCATGGGTGGCTATGCAGCTAACAATGCGCCGCCCTGAGATAGTGGGTTTTATTGCTCTTTCTCTTCCGGTAACTAAGTACGATTTTTCTTTTCTTTCTCCCTGTCCAGTTTCTGGGCTTATAATACAAAGCAGTAATGATACAATCTCAGAAGAAAGCGATGTAACAGAATTAGCAAAAAGGTTGATAAATTCAGTAAGAAGTGATCACATGAAATACTATATAATAGATGATACTAATCACTTTCTAAAGGATAAAGAAGAGGAAGTGACTCAAATCGTGGACAATTATATAAAACTGCGCTTGAATAGTGCAACTATTTCTTTTCAAAAGGTCAAAAAAGAGGTAAGGGTAAAAGAATATGCCTAATCTTTACAAACAAGAGAAATGAGTGTAGTAATATAAATGAAAAGGTTTTGTTATGTTTAAAAAGCTATTATTTTTTGTTTTAGCTGTGTTTATGTTATCGGGGTGTTCCCTAAGTAAACAGCGTAAGTTAAAAAGTCCGTGTATAAAAAGCAATGAAAGCATTTCATGCGAGTTGTACTCTGTTAATGATCATTGGTTAGATAAGTATAAGGCATAGAAATTGTGCTATTTTTCCTATTCACAACTTCACTAATGATCGATCTCTCAATTGGAAAATGCAGTCTGCCTTTTCTGCAAGGAGATGATTGTGTGTTACTATAAGCATAGAGCTGTTATTTTCCTTTACGTATGAATGTAGCAGTAAAAACACGTTAAAAGAATTTGTTGGATCTAAGTTTCCTGTTGGCTCATCTGCAAGTAAAAGCTTTGGAGAATTTACAATGCTTCTTGCAATTGCAACTCTCTGCCTTTCCCCACCCGAAACTTCAGATACCATGCTACTTGCTTTGTTTTCCAGACCAAATTTTTCCAACATTGCTTGCGAATTTTTTTTTGCTTCAGCTTTGCTTTTTCCTGCAATGAGTTGAGGAAGCATAATATTTTCCAACACCGATAACTCTTGTAACAAATAGTGAAATTGATAAACAAAACTAAGAAAATTTCTTCTTACATGAGTTTTATGCTTATTACTGGCTTGTGTGCAATTTATTCCATCTATCGTAACTATACCTGAAGTTGGCTTGTCCAACAAGCCTGCGATTTGCAATATAGTTGTTTTCCCTGCACCTGAATCGCCAATCAGCGCTACTACTTGCCCTCTTGTGACACTTAAGTTGATATCCTTTACAACAGCAGAATTGTTCTTGAAGCTTTTATCTACGGAAGTTAGTTCTAGTGCTACATTACCACCCATGTTTAAAAGATCCAGAAGGCATCTAAGTTTTAGTAATAATTAAACCGAAAAACTGTTACCACAACCACATTGAGACTTAGCAAAGGCATTCTTTATTTGAAAACCAGAACCACTGAGATCCTCAGTATAATCTATAACTGAGTTATTTAAAAATTTTGCTGAACAATTATCAACCATTAATACAGGGTTTCCATTTTCATCATTAATTACTATATCTTTACCTTTTTCGCTAAAACTGGAGTGGCTTCTATAGTCCTCACTTTCTTCATAGTCATCATCTTCGTCTTCGTCATCAAACTCATCATCGTAATCATCGTCTTCATCATCCAAAGATAGATTTTTATTCATTTGATCCATAAGAAAATTGTATTTGAAGCCAGAACATCCACCACCTGAAACTGCAACCCGTAAAATGGAACTCTTATCCCCTTCCTGCTCTGCAAGAGAGTGGATTTTTTTTAGTGCATTATCAGTTAAGTTGATGTTGTAATTTGTTGACATAGTAACCACCGTTTATTATTGATAACTTATTATAGTAGAAATTTTACATGTCAAACAATAACTTTCTATTAAATTATGCATGTTTTCCAAGCAAAACAAAAGGGAGATACTTCAAAGAGCCAGAAGATGAGAATCGCAGCTGCTTTCAGCGTGATAGGGACCGTATCATTCACTCTAATGCGTTTAGAAAATTGGAGTACAAAACACAAGTTTTTATCAATTATGAGCACGACTACTATCGCACTCGGCTTACTCATAGCCTTGAAGTTGCACAAATTGCAAGGTCCATTGCGCGTAGACTTGGCTTAAATGAGGATATCACTGAATGCATAGCGCTCGCACATGATCTTGGTCATCCTCCATTTGGTCATGCAGGTGAAGATGCTCTAAAGAAATCAGTTCAAGATTTGAATCTTGATAACGAGAAGTATGAGTTTGATCATAATGTTCAAGCTATAAGGATTTTAACTTACCTCGAACAAAAACATGCTGATTTTGATGGTATGAATCTAAGTTGGGAGGTGATTGAAGGAGTTGCAAAACATAACGGTCCCTTGCTTGGTCAAAACGCGGAGTCTTCTACAAATAATCAGCTGTTATTAGAATACAACAAAAAATATGATCTAAAACTTGAAGAATTTTCAAGCATTGAAGCGCAAGTTGCTTCAATTGCCGATGATATTGCTTACAGTGTTCACGATCTTGATGATGCACTCAGGGCGAATTTAGTAACCATCGAAGATTTGCTGAATGTTCCTTTAATTGAAAAAATGTTTAAAGACATAAGGAGCAGATATTCAGAATTGCCTCAGAGCAAACTCATACATGAATCACTGAGTGGAACTATAGGAACTATGATAAGTGATGTTGTTTCTCAGACTGAAAGAAATATTGAAGATCACAAAATAAAAAGCGTAGAAGACGTAAGAAGTCTAAATAAAATGCTAGTCACATTTTCACCAGAAGTTGCGAATGCTACAAAAGAAATGAAAAGATTCAACATGGAGAAAATATACAGAAGCTATAAACTGAGTAGAACGATGAACAAAGCAAAACGCATAATACAGGAACTCTTTCAATGTTTTTATGAAAACCCAGGATTACTTCCCACAGAGTGGAGCAAACTCGCTTGTGAATCTCAGCGTTCAGTAATAATATGTGACTATATCTCAGGTATGACAGATAGATTTGCTATACACGAGCACAGAAGAATTTTTGATACCTCATACGAAATGACTTCTTTCTAATGACTGATGATCATTTCATGTCAATTGCATTAAGGCTTGCAGAAAAAAATCTTGGAAATGTTGCACCAAATCCTGCTGTCGGGTGTATTATTGTAAAGGATGGTACAATTGTTAGTGAGGGATACACAGGGATTGGTGGGCGTCCGCATGCGGAGGTAGTCGCTTTGCAAAACGCTAAAGATTCAACTCATGGCGCAACTATATATATCACTCTTGAGCCATGTTGTCATCACGGAGTCACGGGGCCTTGCACTGCAAAAATCACAAAAGCTAGCATAAAAAGAGTAGTAATTGCAACTATTGACCCAGATAGTAGAGTTTCAGGCAGAGGCATGAAAGCTCTGAAAGAAGCAGGAATTGAAGTTGAGCAAGGTATTATGCAAAAAGAGGCAAAAGAACTGAATGTCGGTTTTTTCACCACTAAAGAATTACATAGACCATTTATAGCTTGCAAAGTCGCAACAACTCTTGACGGAAAAATCGCAACATTTACAGGCGATAGCAAATGGATAACAAGTGAAAATACGAGAAACTGGGTGCATGAGCTCAGAACGAAATATGATGCAATTATGATTGGCAGCAATACTCTTATTAATGATGATCCACTCTTAACTTGCAGATTACCAGGACTCGGAAGTAGATCGCCAATAAGGCTAATTATAGATAGTCAAGGGAGATTAAAGGAAGAGCATAACATTGCAAAGACTGCAGACAAAGTAATAACTTGGGTCATCACAAATAAAGAAGTAGAGAAAAAAATAAAAAACATTAACTACTTAGTAGTTAATTCAAGCAACGCAGGTAAGGTTTGCCTAAAGGACATGGCATTAAAACTTGTTTCAGAAATTGGTATAACAAGATTATTAGTTGAAGGTGGAGGAGTGTTAATCACAGAACTATTAAAGTGTAATTTAATCGACAGGTTGATAATATGCCGCAGTGGTAAAATTTTAGGCAATGATGCCACTCCTTTTGTAGGAGATTTAGGGATTCAATTCATTAACAACTGTTATCAGTTTAAAAAAACAAAGATAATAGAGTTTAGTGAGGATATAGTTGAGGTTTGGGATAGGTCGTCATAATCCTTACATACTCAAACAGTAAAAAAAAGGTATCCGTTCAGCGGAGCGGTAAAATAAAAAGTAGACAAGGAGTGCTAAAAACATAATATCACAAGTAGTATGTGTGGTAAATATGTCTGATCTACTAGCTAGTCTTCTCAAGCTCTGTGAAAGCTTTAAAATAGAGATAGAGCAACTAAAAGCAGAGATAAAGAGGTTAGAGATAGAAAACGAAAATTTTAGATCTGAGAATAAGGCGCTAAGAATCGAAAATGCTGAATTGAAAGAAAGACTAGGTCTGAATTCACAAAATTCATCGATACCGAGCTCAAAAGAGTTATACAAGCTAAAGAAGAAAAAGAAAAAAAGTGACAGGAAAATAGGGGCACAGATTGGGCATGAAGGAAAGTATCGCCCTAAAATGGAAGCAGATGAAGTGGTGAAAATAGAGTTCTTGCGAGTGCGGAGGAGAAATTGCGATATCGAAAGAGCCATACATTCATCAAAAAGTTGATTTGCCAGCTTATGTTGTGGAATACCAATGGCCGCTGTTGCAAGTGTGGAAAAAGAAAAAGTAGCAGGCTACCAGAAGGTGTTACTGCGGATACATTTGGTCCAAAAGTTAAGTCAACAATTGCGGCGCTGAGCGGATTTTACAAGAACTCGAAAAGAGAAGTAGCAAATATTATAAAAAATATTTTCAACCTGGACATCAGTGTTGGTAGCGTGTCAAATAGCGAGGCTAGAGTTGCAGAAAAATGCCAAGAAGCATATGAGCAAATCGAGCAAGAAGTAAGTAAAAGTGAAGTTCTGCATATCGATGAAACGAGCCATTATAACAAAGGTAAACTTGGTTGGTGCTGGATGTTTGCCAGTAATACAGCAAGTTTTATAAAATTGACAGAGTCAAGAGGAATGAAGGTTTTACAAAATAGTAAGTTCTGCAATCGCAATAGCTTACGACAGGTACGCAGCATACAACTACTTTGCCGATAAGAATAGGCAAATCTGTTGGGCACATTTATCAAGAGATTTTGAAAGATTAGCACATAGTTGAAGTTAAAGTTCTGGGCTGTTACTTAAGAAACGTAGCCACTGAATTATTTGCACTAAAAAAGGCCTTGCTAAAAAATGAGATAGATGTTTTTAGATTTACCAGACGTGCCAGAAAGTTGCGAAAACGTACAAGGTATTACTTGAAGCCGTTTACCTGAAGCAATTGGAGCTTCTCGAGTTGCAAAGAATATTTTGAAATCTGAAAGAATGATGTGGAAATTTTTAGATGACCCAGAAAACATTCCGCTGACAAACAACCATGCTGAACAGCAGATACGGCATTATGTCGTTTATCGCAAAAATTCATATTTTACCCAATCGAAGTGGGGAACTTGAACGGATAATTTCATTATACTTGACATGGAAACAAAGGGGTCTCAATCCTTTCCAAAACCTCTTATCTATCATCTCTCACACCGCTTAGCTGAACGGATACAACCCAAGAAAGGTTTTTCTACGTCATACCGCCGCGGTATCTCAGCATAGATTCCGCTAACGAGTAGCGGAATGACGAATTTGTTGTTTTTCAAATTGTAGGTAAACCTAAGCCACTTTAGCTATATAGGATTACTACGATGGATTTTTAAGATAGTTTATGGCCTTCTTAATATCTTCAGCCTTGAATATCGCCGATCCCGCAACTAAAATATCTGCACCTGCTTTTATTATATCAGCTGCGTTAAAAAAGTTAATTCCACCATCTACTGAAATTTGTGTTTTAAGGTTACGCTCTTGTATCATTTTTTTTATAGTAGATATCTTGTTCAACTGTGAATGAATGAATTCCTGCCCTCCAAAGCCAGGGTTGACTGTCATAATCAGCACAATATCTAGCTCATGTATTATATATTCAAGCACACTTGGAGAAGTTGAAGGAACAATTGAAACTCCAACTTGAATCGGTTTTTTTTCGTCGTTTACATTTTTGTATGACTTTATCTTTCTTATCAACCTCTCAAGGTGTGTCTCTGCTTCTGCATGTACAGTGATAATATCAGCACCAGCATTTATAAAGCTTTCAATGTGGTTACCAGGAGATTTGACCATTAAATGCACATCAAAAGGAAGATTGCTATATTTACGTATTGCAGAAACAACGCTAGGACCAATTGTAATATTTGGAACGAAATTCCCATCCATAACGTCTATGTGTATGTAATCCACACCTAAATCGCTAATTTTTCTTACTTCTTCCCCTAATTTTGCAAAATCTGCTGAAAGTATAGAAGGTGCAATTTTAATACTCATGAGCTGCCTTTTTTGCTAAAAAATAACTTATTTTCAAAACTCTGTCACCCTAAGCACCATCTGAGTAGCTAGAGACCGATATCGGTATGCCTATTTAACTAGATCTTAAATTAGATAAAAAAAGGTAGTCTTGATAAAACTTATTTACAGCAAGTTTTTTTACATTTGGACTTTCTGTTTGTTCTTTTTTGTACCCTAATTTATAGCTTATTGAATCCTTGTATAAACTGATCGTTTTGTATGCTTTGTTCATCTCTCTAGGAAAGATGCCGTTAGCAATTACGACGCATAACCCTGTAGCTGTTGCAAAAGCTAGAGTGGTAAATGCTAGATTTTGTAAAAAATTCCTTCCACTAACTTTTTTTTCCTGTATATTAGCAGAGTGCGATTTGTTTGACACTTCTTCTAGATATTCATGCCATATGTGATTGCAGTTCGTACATTTTACCTTTCTTCCAGACGCGCCAATTTGCTTAGGAGATACTAAGTAAGTTTTAGTACAACTATTACATTGTATTTTCATAGCACTTACATATAAGTAGTAACAAGCCCAAATGATACGAGCTACAAATTTAATATCAATATATATATAACAAATGGAAGGTTTGCAACTAAAAAAAACACAGAGTGAGATAAAAGATATTTGGAAAAATAGAGAAAAATTTAATGACTGTAATCTAAAGAAAACAGCAAGAATAGCAATTAAAGAGGTAATTGAGCTCCTTGATAGTGGCAAAATTAGAGTAGCAGAAAAGCTATCAAGTGGAGAATGGGTAGTACATAAGTGGATAAAGCAAGCAATATTATTACATTTTCTCACCGAAGAAAATAAAATAATAGATAATACCAATTGCTGGTTTGATAAGATCGGTAACAAGTTTAGTGAATGGAATGAGGAGAAATTTCGCCGGTTAAAAATTAGAGCAGTTCCTGGGTGTTTTGTTCGCCGATCTGCTTATATAGGTACAAATGTTGTTCTAATGCCAAGTTTTATCAACGTTGGTGCATATGTTGATTCAGGAACAATGATAGATACCTGGTCAACGATTGGTAGCTGTGCGCAAATAGGAAAAAACTGTCATATTTCTGGTGGAGTGGGAATAGGTGGAGTTCTTGAGCCTATTCAAGCTTCACCTGTCATTATAGAAGATAATTGCTTTATTGGAGCACGTAGCGAAGTGGCCGAGGGTGTGGTAGTGAGAGAAGGATCAGTCCTTGGCATAGGCGTGTTTATTGGGGCATCAACAAAGATTATTGATAGAGAAACTAGCAAGGTATTTTACGGCGAAGTGCCACCTTATTCTGTAGTGGTACCAGGGTCTATTCCATCTAAAAATAATATTTCAACCTATTGTGCAGTCATAGTAAAAAAAGTGGATGAAAAGACGAGATCGAAAATCTCTATAAATGAAATATTGAGGGATTAAACTATCTTACTCCTTGTCGTCACTTTTTTTATCATTATTACTAACCACAGTAATGGCATACGCGCATAACTCTGAGAAAGAGACTCCATTTTCTTGAGATAGTTTATATAATTTTTGTAGACTTTCTTTTACTTTATTAGGGATATTCCCTCCACGTTCTTTTACAAGCCAGGAATCTTGATGATGAATTGGATGAGCATCGCTTTTTGGATTTCCTATATATATTGCAAAAGGTGAACTTTGCCCTTTGAAGTCACATTGTACAGTAAATTTTTTTATAGATTCGGCCATTTAAAGACCTCTACTTTTCTTTTTGGTCGATTTTATAGCAGGTGGAAGAGGTGGTTTCTTTATAAAATCTTGTCTATTGACAACACTTTCTCTACCTTCCAAAGCTCGGCGAACATCAGCTCTGCTTAATTGCGACTCTTTTGCTACCTTCATTCCATGCTTTGCCATAATATTAGCACATGCTAGTACTTTTTTTACCAATTCTAGATCACCATTTAGCATTTGAACTAGCACTTGAAACACTTCCGCTAAAGTTAGCCCATCAGCATTTATAACCTTGTTTTCTATAAAATTGACAGCTTCTTCAAATTTGTATTCAATACTATCATCTTGAGGTATAAGGGCAACATAATCGGTGTTTTTGTCGTCCATAACTGAAGCACTATTACTCACAAACTTAAGTTTATACTATATATATAAATACTCTACTATTTTATATTATGGCACGCTATAGTTAAACATTTATTAATAACATGCTCACTTATATACACGAATTAATTGACAAAAGTCAAGGATCAATATCCATCAGTGATTTCATGAATGCCGTTTTGTACCATGAAAAATACGGCTATTATACAAGTAAATTACCGCTTGGTAAGGATGGTGATTTTACTACCGCACCTGAGATCAGCCAATTATTTGGTGAAGTAATTGCAGTTTGGATAATGCATACATGGGAAAAATTAGGAAAGCCATCAAAATTTTCTCTAGTTGAACTTGGGCCAGGCAAAGGAACACTCATTCACGATATAATAAGAGTCACTAAAAAATACAGCAGCTTTTTTAATTCAATGTTGATCCACTTAGTTGAAATAAGCCCTACTTTACGGAAGATACAAAAGGAAAAATTAAAAAGCTTAGATGTTAATTGGCACAAAAATATTGACAACCTACCAGAACAACCAACCATTTTTTTAGCAAATGAGTTCTTTGACGCTCTTCCGATAGATCAGTTTGTATATCATGATGAGGGGTGGTATGAAAATATGGTGACAAAACAAGATGATTGCAGTCTCTTGGTGTCATGCCAGTGCGTGACAGTGGAATCCAGAAAAAAAGAATCATGGATTCCAGTGTCAGTTACTCAGATGACAAATGGAAAATTTTTTAATGGTGCAGTGGTGGAAATATGTTCAGTTGGGGTTGAAATATTAAAAAAACTTGAGAAGAAGATATATAATAATAAAGGAGCTGCTTTGATTGTAGATTACGGTTATGTATACCCCGCATATAAGAGCACTTTGCAATCGATAAAACAACATAAGTATGCTAATTTTCTTGAGAATGTTGGTAATAGTGATATTACCGCACTTGTGAACTTTCAAGCGTTAAGAGATCCATTAAAGCATGTAGATTGTGAGATTTTAACTCAAAGGGAATTTTTATATCTTTTTGGCATAAAAGAAAGAACCCAGGCTTTAATGAAAAGCGCAAGTGATGAACAAAAGAATAGGATCTTTAGTGAATTCTTAAGGTTGACTGAAAATATGGGCACTCTTTTTAAAGCAATGCTATTGATATAGCTAACCCAAGAAAGGTTTCCCTACATCATACCGCCGCGATATCTCAGCATAGATTCCGCTAACGAGTAGCGGAATGACGAGCTTATTGTCATGCCGCCGCGAACCGTCATACCGCGATTCATTCGCGGTATCCCAGCCGCTAACAAAGCGGGATGACGAGCTTATCGTCATGCCGCCGCGAACCGTCATACCGCTGCGGTATCTCAGCCGCTAATAAGTAGCGGGATGACGGTTGTCTCCTAGCTGTCATCCCAGTACTGGTAGACTCAAATCACAATGCTCGTATAGCTGCAACCCTGGAGGTACTGTTTCTCACCCACTGCAAATATTGCACGGTACTGTCCACTTGGTCGTCGTGGCGCGTTTCAGGAAACATTAAAATCTCATACTCAAAATCGTTCAGCCATACTGCTTGATGTGGCAGAAAAACCTTGCCAGACTCTATAATCGGAACAATTTGATGAAATCGAGTGAGCTTGTCATCATGTGGCACTATTTCAATAATCGGTAAATCACTGTTTGTCTTTAGCTCTTGCACCAATTGTTGACCACTTGTTTTTGCTTCGATTAAAATTGCGTGTGGCGTCCATCTTGCAGCTAGTGACAAAACCTGTTCTTTAAGCTTTGGATACTCAAGCTTTGCGCGATATACGTCGAGTAAATAGAATTTATTATCTATTTTTGCCCAGGTGGTGCAGACACTAAAGTTGCTCATGTTACTTGTTGAAACCGCAGTATCCCAACTTTGTGTTATATGCGAGAGATTATCAGGAAATTTTTTATAGCGTTTCAACCACTCTGGTTTAATTATACCACTTGAAAGCGGCAGAGGGTTTTGTTGATATTGAGCAGCAAAAGCGTAACTCCCAAGTTCAGCTTTTATTATCTCAACTTCTTCTTTTCCTCCATCGAGGGGATATAACAACTGACCTTCTTCTCTTGAATATAATATCCTTACAG
>NZ_CP011148.1:692072-693024 GCF_001758565.1 Wolbachia endosymbiont of Drosophila incompta
TGGTTTATTATATAATCGCCTGGTCGCACAGTGCTGAGCTACTCTGATGACAGGAACGGGAGGCATTGGCTTTTTGATTGAATAAATAACCTGCTTATTTTCAGAAATCATTGGCAAACAAATATGATGCCATATGTTTTTTGGCTTGGAGAGAAGGTGTCCAGTTAAGTCCTCCTGGTGTAGCCTGTGCATTACAAGAACGATGACTCCTTTTTTTCTATCGTTCAGCCTGGTTACTAAAGTCTGATCAAACCAGTTTGTGGCACGCTTTCTAAGCGTTTCACTCAAAGCTTGAGCAGAACTGAGCGGATCGTCCACAATGATAAAATCACCACCTTCACCAGTTAGTGTTCCACCAACTGATGTTGCGATTCTGTATCCTCTCTGCACTGTTTGAAATTTATATTTGGTATTCTGGTCTTTGGATAGTTCTATCTCTGGAAATAGCGCTCTATACCAACTAGACTGCATCACGCACCTGGTGTCGAGCGAGTGCTTTTCGCTGAGCCGCTGAGAATAACTTGCAACTATTATTCTCGCAGTTGGTTGGTTTCCCAGTATCCATGCGGGCCACGCAACGCTTATGCACATGGACTTCATCGAGCGCGGAGGCATATTGAATATTATTCGTTTCACTTCACCAGCGCTCGCTGCTTCCAGCCTGTCTGCTATGACTTTTATATACTGATAATCGTTATACTCACACCCCGGCACTACCGTTTGAAAGCACAGTTCAATGAATTTTAGAAAGTTCATGATATAATGTTGAAACCAACGCGTGACGCTGGGATGACAAAAAAAGGAGCACTGGAATGACACCTTACTTAACCGTCATACCGCGATTCATTCGCGGTATCTCTTAACATAGATCCCGCTAACACGTAGCGGGATACTTAACCATCATTACACCGTCATACCGCGATTCATTCGCGGTATCTCAAAGCATAGATCC
>NZ_CP011148.1:693029-695784 GCF_001758565.1 Wolbachia endosymbiont of Drosophila incompta
TATACCTTAACATAGATCCCGCTAACACGTAGCGGGATACTTAACCATCATTACACCGTCATACCGCGATTCATTCGCGGTATCTCTTAACATAGATCCCCCTACTATACCTTAACATAGATCCCGCTAACACGCAGCGGGATGCTATCTACACCGTCATAACGCGATTCATTCGCGGTATCTCTCAACATAGATCCCGCTAACACGTAGCGGGATACTTAACCATCATTACACCGTCATACCGCGATTCATTCGCGGTATCTCTTAACATAGATCCCCCTACTATACCTTGCGCTATGTCCTGTTTGTGTTTANNACTGGAATGACACCTTACTTAACCGTCATACCGCGATTCATTCGCGGTATCTCTTAACATAGATCCCCTACTATACCTTAACATAGATCCCGCTAACAAGCAGCGGGATGACGAATTACTTAACCATCATCTACACCGTCATACCGCGATTCATTCGCGGTATCTCAGCCGCTAACAAGTAGCGGAATGACGATTTACTTAAGAAAAAATATGCCACAAACATTAAGAAATTTACCAAATGAAAAAAAAGGCAAAAGAAGCCCCGTGGTTATTATCCGCTTTAAAATATTGGCGTTTTTTATGTTTTAAACGCTTGACAAGCGAGATTCAGCCGCTTTTAATTGCAACTAACTTACGCTGCAAATGTTTAAGAAATTTACTAAGCAGAAAAAAAGACAAAGAATCCCCGAATTAGCTAGTCTTTTACTATCTCTGTCGAGTATTGGCATTTTTTGATGTCTTGTAACGCTTTATAAGCGCGTTCAGCTTATTTAGATAAAAATCTAGATGTAGATGAAGTTTTGTAAAGACATACAGTATCTATATACTGCAAAAAATTGAACATAAGACGCCGATACATTAAGTAATCCTTACCTTTTAATCTGCAGATTGGCGAAAGCAAATACAATAGCTTCACTATCATGATAAGGGCGCTGGCGAAGGGTGTCAAGTAAGTTTTTTCGTTTCTATTCCCAATAAAAGTTTGTTATATGGTTATGCAAGAAGTTTAATACTCATAGTTTCAAGCATATACTGAAATATTTCATTAGCTATAGCAACATCTTGGCGTGGGGCTTTGCCGTGTTCTATAAACACAGAGATTGCATAGCGCGGGTTATGGTAAGGGCCATAGGCGATAAATAACTTATGACTTTCGCCCTTAGAGTTTATTTCTGGTGTACCGGTTTTGCCAGCAATTTGTATACCGCTTAGCCCTTTCTTATAGGTTCCAGTTTTAGAATTCACCACGTCAAACATAGCTTTTCGAACTATGCTAAGATGCTCACAATCCACATCAATATCGGGAAAATCTTGTATCGTTTCATTCATCTTAATGCGGGGAATTACCTCTTTTCCTGTTGCAATCCTCGCTGCAAGAACTGCAAGCTGTAGTGGTGTTGTAAGCATATACCCTTGTCCTATAACTAAGTTGATAGTGTCACCTAAATACCACTGCGAATATAGCTTTCGTGTACGCCAATCTCTATCTGGCAACAACCCTGGAGCTTCTTCTTTAAACGTTCCAATCAGTGGCCCACTTCCAATACCAAATTTTCTGGCCATTTCTACTAGAGAGTCTACACTTATTTTTTTCCCTATATTATAAAAGTAAGTGTTGCATGATAATGCCATTGCCTCATTTAAAGATACATACCCATGGACTTTGCTTTTCAGACAACGAAATTTCCGCTCACCTATTTTCATATAGCCCTTGCACGAGAATTTCTCTTCTGGTGTTATTATCCCGTCTTTTAAACCCGCAAGCGCAACTATTACTTTAAATATTGAACCAGGTGGAATTTGATATGATAACGCACGATTCACGAGCGGCAATGAAGGAGCATTCAAGCTCTCCCAAGTCTCATTTGATAGCCTGCTAGCAAAAAGATTATTATCGTAAGAAGGTGAATTATATAATGCTAAAATTTCTCCATTATTTACATCAATTACCACTGCGGAGCCTTGGTGATCTTTAAATACCTCTGCGGTTTTCTCTTGCAGATTAATATCAATTGTCAGTTGTACATCTTGTCCGTCTTGTTGTGGTATGCTTGATAATTCTTTTATGACGCGTTTTTTAGAATTTATTTCCTGCTCAGATTTTCCTGACTTGCCTTTCAATATATGATCATATGTATATTCAATACCGCTGATTCCTACTTCGCTTATGCCTTGCTGTCTTTTTGTATATCCGATTACATGAGAACACATTGAACCAAACGGGTAATAACGTTTATAAAGAGCAGTTATTTTTTCTGACGATTTTGCTATTTTAGACTCGACTTCTGATAATGTCTGCAAATCAACTTCCTTACCAGAACCATCAAACAAAACAACATACGAAATTTTGTTTACCGCAAGTTCAATGCTATTCCTATCTAAAATTTTGCCCCGCTTAGGCATAATAGTAGCAACTCTTATTCTATTACTATTAGATAGTGCTTCGTACTTTTGTCTGTTTCGTATTTGTAAATTATATAACCTGCAACTAAAAACCGCAGAAATGGTAAGCTGAATACCACCTAATATGAATGCTCTGCGGTTAAAGACTTTGTTTTTTGTCCACATAACATTCCTTCAAAACACACTTTTTTCCCCTCTTTTATTGTTACACTTCTGGCTTTTACCGTATTACAAACCCTTTTTTCCCACTCACTTAAGGTCACAAACTTATAACCTGATTTTTTTAGTATTTTAATAATATGAGGTAAAGCTTCA
>NZ_CP011148.1:695819-696461 GCF_001758565.1 Wolbachia endosymbiont of Drosophila incompta
TATAACTGCTCCATTATGTACATTACTTAAAACTCTTTCAACTAAAGTTTCTGGCTTATCACCTTGCCAATCTAGCGAATCAACTGTCCATAATATTGAATACATATTTAATTGATCAGTATTTTCAATCAGATTATCGTCATAACATCCATATGGCGGACGAAACCATTTTACATCTTGTTTTATTGCATTTTTAATTGCTGTATTTGTCTTTTCCAATTCTTGCAATTGTTCCTCACTTGAAAGTGATGTCAACTTCCTATGCGACCAAGAGTGATTGCCTAACTCATGACCTGATTCATGAATTTTCTTTACTATTTCAGACGTTTTTTCATTTATACGTTCACCAAGCACAAAAAATGTTGCTTTTGCTTCATAGCTTTCCAGAACATTAATAATATCGTTTACTCTATTGTTAGACGGTCCATCATCAAACGTAAGCGCAACAAACTTATCGTCGTTATTCAATAATTTTTTTATATTACTTAAATTTCTATATGATAGATCTAGATTACAACTGAGCCCACAGTATGGTAAATTAAAATTACAATCACTACAAAAAGCCGTACTTGAATATAGTAAGAAAAAAGTGATTATCCTTATAAACATTTGTAATCAGCAAAGTGATAGAATACTACACTT
>NZ_CP011148.1:696551-697157 GCF_001758565.1 Wolbachia endosymbiont of Drosophila incompta
TGATTGCAAATATAAATACCGTTGCGCTTCAGGGAATTAGCACAGTAAATGTCAATGCACAAATTCATATGGCAAATGGTATTCCAGCTTTTAATATTGTTGGATTGCCAGATAAAACTGTTGCGGAATCCAAAGAACGCATCAGAGCAGCGTTAAATTCAATCAATCTACTACTACCTCCAAAAAGAATTACAGTTAATCTCTCCCCTGCGGATTTACTGAAAGAAGGTAGTCATTATGACTTGGCTATTGCTATTGGACTACTTGTTGTAATGAATGTGATACCAGTTGAAAAAGTTCAGTCTTATATCATTATGGGTGAGCTTGCCCTTGATGGCAGAGTTATTCCAGTTTCAGGAGTGCTACCAACAGCGATCAATGCAAAACAGGCAAATAAAGGAGTAATTTGCCCAAGGGGAAATGGAGTAGAGGCTTCATGGGTAAAGAATGTTTCAATTCTAGCTATAGAGAAATTAACTGATATTATCAGACACTTTAAGGGTGAGCAATTAATTCAGCCAGTAATTTTTAAATATAGTGATGCACCCAAAGAAAAAAGATTGGTTCCCGATATGAAGGATATTAAAGGCCAAGTTGTTGCAAAAA
>NZ_CP011148.1:697220-698382 GCF_001758565.1 Wolbachia endosymbiont of Drosophila incompta
GAAAATCAATGCTTGCTAAGCGCTTTATAGGATTGCTGCCTGATTTAACCGAACAGGAGATGATTGATGTTAATATTATTTCCAGCATAACAAAAACTGGTAATGAAATATTCAAAGTAACTCGCCCCTTTCGTGAACCTCATCACTCATGTTCCATGCCAGCAATGATAGGAGGAGGAAAGAATGCAAAACCCGGAGAAATTACCATGGCTCACAATGGCGTGTTATTTCTTGATGAGCTACCTGAATTTCCAAGACTCGTGCTTGATTCTCTGCGCCAACCACTTGAAGATAGAAAAGTTACCGTTGCAAGGGCAAATGCTCACATAACCTACCCTGCCAATTTTCAACTGATAGCTGCAATGAACCCTTGCAGGTGCGGTTATTTAGGTGATGCAAGCAGATCGTGCAACAAAGCTCCAAAGTGTGGCACAGATTACAAAAACAAAATATCAGGCCCATTGCTTGATAGAATAGACATATGCATTGAAATGCCAAACGTTAGCATACTCTCTCCTGAAATCTCTGTGGAGGGAGAAAGTACTAAAATTATAAGAGAAAGAGTGATAGCAGCAAGAAAAGTTCAAACTGAGCGCTATAGTGAATTAAATATTCGTTGCAATTCAGAAGTAAGCGGTGAAGCATTTAATAAATTTACTGAACCAGATCAGGCAGGGTTAGAATTGCTAAAATACGTACTGAAAGAAAATTACATTTCCAATCGAGGCTACACACGCGTATTAAAAGTTGCAAGAACTATTGCAGATCTTGCAAAAAGTGAAGAAGTAAAAAGAGCACACATTGCTGAAGCGCTCAATTACAGAATAAAGGTATATTAAAAAATTAGTTTACTTGACAGGCAATTTTTTTTACTATATACTTCCTTAATGAAATTTTAACATTCTATTTAAGGAGTAGAGTTATGGCATTAACAAATTATGAGTATAGAAAAGAGGATGGCATTTTTCATGCTATTTCAGGAGGATATATACAAGCTGAAAAATACTGGGGAATTCCTGGTGCTGCTGGTGGAGCTGGTCAGTACGCTATGCATAATAAAGGGAGAACAGCATTATTTCCGCTTGCAGTTGCAAGTGTTGTCTTTACAGCAATGCATATGAAAGCAGGCTTTGTTAGTGCAGCAGAAGCTTCTGGGTTTCTT
>NZ_CP011148.1:698433-698639 GCF_001758565.1 Wolbachia endosymbiont of Drosophila incompta
TTACCTGGATCTATCGGAACAGGTGTTGCTGGTCAGATAGTTGCGGGTGCCATAATGGCAATTGCTGCAGTTGCTGCTGTTTATGGAACATATCAAGTTGCCTCAAAATTAAAAGATGTTGCAGTTGAAGCATTGAAAGGGAAAGATCAGACAATATAATAATCTTCAACAAAATAAAAAGGGATAGGTTTCTGTCCCTTTTTATA
>NZ_CP011148.1:698662-699312 GCF_001758565.1 Wolbachia endosymbiont of Drosophila incompta
GTTAAGTGATGTCATCTAAGAATCTAGTTATTATAATTAACGGCACTTATTAGTATAAATGTTAAGAATAAGTAAATCCCGTTTACTATTTACGCCTATAGAAGTGAAAAGTATTTGCATATTATTAAAAAAGCGGTAACTTATTATCAAGTGAATTCGCTAAATTTGAGTAATTTAAATGTCTATTGATCTTAGTCTGCCGGAGTTGCCTATATTACACCCAAGGATTACCGTTGTGGGAGTGGGTGGTGCTGGTGGAAATGCTGTGAATAACATGATCCAATCTAATTTGCAAGGAGTGAATTTTGTTGTCGCAAATACCGATGCTCAAGCACTAGAAAAGTCGTTATGTGATAAAAAAATTCAGCTTGGCATTAATTTAACTAAGGGGCTTGGTGCTGGTGCTTTGCCTGATGTTGGCAAAGGTGCAGCAGAAGAGTCAATTGATGAGATTATGGAGCATATAAAAGATAGTCATATGCTTTTCATCACAGCAGGAATGGGCGGTGGTACTGGAACCGGTGCAGCACCGGTAATTGCAAAAGCAGCCAGAGAAGCAAGAGCCGCAGTTAAGGATAGAGCGCCAAAAGAAAAAAAGATATTGACTGTTGGAGTTGTAACTAAACCGTTCGGTTTTGAAGGTGTGCGCC
>NZ_CP011148.1:699341-699524 GCF_001758565.1 Wolbachia endosymbiont of Drosophila incompta
GAACTGCAAAAATACGTGGATACACTTATTGTCATTCCAAATCAGAATTTATTTAGAATTGCAAATGAAAAAACTACATTTTCTGATGCATTTAAACTTGCTGATAATGTTCTGCACATTGGCATCAGAGGAGTAACTGACTTGATGGTCATGCCAGGGCTTATCAATCTTGACTTCGCTGAT
>NZ_CP011148.1:699531-709526 GCF_001758565.1 Wolbachia endosymbiont of Drosophila incompta
CAGTAATGAGCGAGATGGGCAAAGCGATGATCGGCACCGGAGAGGCAGAAGGAGAAGATAGAGCAATTAGTGCTGCAGAGGCTGCAATATCTAATCCATTGCTTGATAATGTATCAATGAAAGGTGCGCAAGGAATATTAATTAACATTACTGGTGGCGGAGATATGACTCTGTTTGAAGTTGATGCTGCAGCCAATAGAGTGCGTGAAGAAGTAGATGAAAATGCAAATATAATATTTGGTGCTACTTTTGATCAAGCGATGGAGGGAAGAGTTAGAGTTTCTGTTCTTGCAACTGGCATTGATGGTCGCAATAATAAATCAGAAACTTCACCTATAAGTCAGAGCGAAGACTCAGAGAAAGAGAAATTTAAGTGGCCATATAGTCAAAGTGAAAGTACACAAGACAAAACACTGGAAACAAAACCAGCTGAACAGGTAAGCGAAGGAGCTAAGTGGGGCAGCAATATCTATGATATACCAGCTTACTTAAGAAGAAAAAAATAATGCAATTTTGGCTACTTAAGTCAGAGCCAAGTGAATACTCATGGCAAAAAATGGAAAAGGAGCAGGTAGTTGAGTGGGATGGTGTGCGCAATTATCAAGCTCAAAATTACATGAAAATTATGAAAGCAAGCGATCTTGCGTTTTTTTATCATACAGGTAAAGAGAAAGCAATACTTGGAATCGTTGAAGTATTTAAAGAGTATTATCATGTTAATGATCCCAAGTTCGGATTAGTGAATGTAAAGTTTTTGAAACCTTTAAATAACCAAGTAACGTTAAATAATATAAAACAAAACCCACTTTTGAAAAATATGACTATATTAAAACAACCACGTTTATCAATTGCCCCAGTTTCGGAAATTGAATGGAATGAAATAATAAGGATGAGTGATGTGTAATACCTGTCATTTCAGTTCCTAAATGATGTCATCTCAGCACACAACGCACAGCTGTATGAATATTTGTCTCGAAGGCAGTGCATTAAACGTTATAGCCGATTTTGCATCAAACACAAAGGTGTCATTCCAGTGCTTGACACTGGAATCCAGCCTTAATGCACCCACATTAAAGCCGTTGTGTTTTAATATAAGATTAGCTACTTTTATATTCACTAACTTGATGTCTAATCAAAATTCCTGGATCCCAGTGCCTAGACACTGGGATGACATCCTTCTAGTGTACAATATTCGTACAGTTGTGTACATGACACAAGGGTCTATAACTCTTCTTTTTTGGATTCCAGTGTCAGCTATTTGCATGACACCCTTACTGATGTGTCACTCATGTTAGAAGTAAATATTCTTGACAAGAAATGGTGCAGCATTATAGAAAATCCTAAAAATTTTGTATTAGGTGTCATCAATGCTTCTCTAAAAGAATTAAAAATAGACCACTATAAACCAAATATATCAATAGCTCTGGCTGATGATGACTTGCTACATCAACTTAATTTAAAATTTAGAGAAATGGATAAGCCAACTAACGTACTATCATTTCCGTATGAACAATTGTCTAATGAGTGCGATTTAGGAGACATAGCAATTTCAATAGACACAATAAAAAGAGAATCGCATGAGTATTATATACCCATTCTTGCTCACATTGCACACATGTTAGTGCATGGATTACTGCATTTACTTGGTTATGATCACCAAAAAAAAGATGAAGAAATTATAATGAAAAATCTAGAAAGAGAGATTTTAGCTTCGCTTGGCTACAATATGTGTGCGATTTAAAAGGAATTTAATAAAAATATAGTAGATGATAATAAAATATGTTATCTACAAAGGGTTTTAGCTATAAACAATAAAAGGTAAGTGATATGGTTCAGTTTTCTTTGCCAAAGAATTCTAAAATTAATCAAAAGGGCAAAATTTATCCTATTCCTGCTAGAGCAAAAAACATCAGAAGATTTCAAATTTACCGTTGGTCTGCTGATGACGAGAAAAACCCTAGAATAGACACATTTTTTATTGATATGGATAGTTGTGGCCCTATGGTACTTGATGCATTAATAAAAATAAAGGATGAAATAGATTCGACTTTAACTTTCAGACGTTCTTGTAGAGAAGGCATATGTGGATCTTGTGCCATGAATATTGACGGAACCAATACTCTTGCATGTACTAGATCTATACATGATATAAAAGGTGACGTAAAAATATATCCATTACCTCACATGTATGTAATAAAGGACCTAGTCTCGGATTTGAGCCAATTTTATGAGCAATACAAATCAATTAAACCTTGGTTACAAGCAGATAAGCCTGCCCTACCAAATAAAGAATACTCTCAATCTTCTGAAGATAGAAAAAAATTAGATGGCTTGTCCGACTGTATATTATGTGCTTGCTGTTCGACTGGTTGCCCAAGCTACTGGTGGAATAGTGATAAATTTTTAGGACCAGCAATACTATTACAAGCTTACAGATGGATTGCTGACAGCCGTGATAATAAGACAGGTGAAAGACTTGATGTTTTAAACGACCCATTCAAGTTGTATCGTTGTCATACAATAATGAATTGCACAAAAACTTGTCCTAAAGGACTTAATCCAGCAAGAGCAATAGCGAAAGTAAAACAGCTCATGGTAGAGAGAGAAGGAGTTTAAGTATTATCTTTTGCATTCTTCGTAAGAGAACAGCAAACCTTCCGAAGCGTAGGGTATTGTTAATACCCTGAACGCTTTTCCGTTTGTGAAGTGCATCGTATCATCGTACGATTCAAATAATTTTTTGAACAACTCATGTCTTTGGTTACTAATAGTTTGAAAATCCTCTTTTTCTAAAAGCTTTTTAGATTCGAAGAGGTAAAGCATAACTTCGTGATAAGTTGGGTAAGATGCCAAAAATTTTGGGTCAAATTGAAAGGTTTTTATAAAAGCATTATTATAAAATTTTAGCTTTTGATTCTTACTATATATTACTATAGCAACCGGTAACCTCTCAAGCAAATTTTTCTGTGTAGCTAAATAACTGTTTAATTCAGTATATAATTTCTCTGCATCACTAACATCTTTCCCATACATTACTATGCTACCAGAAACTTGTATTGGAATTTTAACAAAATCGAAAACCTTAGGTTCGTTCTTATAAGTTATGACATGTCTTCCTGGTTTTGTGCTATGAGCGCTACCGGTAATAGCAAATTTCTTAGAACCATCTACATATTTATCATAAAACAAGTTATAAAATTCCACCTTTCTACTCTTGTTATATCTTAGTATTGGAAATGGTAAAGAGTTGAAAACGTTTTTATAGCTCTCCACTTCCTGTGTAAGCTTACTATTTTCTAACTCAAGTCCGTTAGCCTTTATCTTACAGTCTGAGACATTCCTTATCCATAACAGCACACCTATCACATTGTTAGAATCATCTATTATGCTTCTACCGTAACATATGCAATAAACCTCACTGTCTTTTGACTTTAAATCTAGAGTAAAAGATTTATTTATTTCCTTTGCCTCAACAAAATTTTTGATTAAGCTTTCTGATTGCTCAAAAAAATTCACAAACTCATTAAATGAGTAAAAAACAGTATTAAGCAAAATTAGTAAATTGGGAGAGAACTTTTCTATACGTTTTTTTGCATCCCAAATATAAAACCCATCATTCACAGTATCAATTAAATTATTTATGATAACATTTTGATGCTGTAAGTTCTTAATCTTATTACTAATTTTTAATTTAGAATAAGAGAGAAAGAATAATATTAGAATCAATATTAAAACCACTTCATACAAAAAAAACATAGCACTTTTAAAACAAATGTAAAAATTTGTAACCGCTCAGAATTATGCTGAAGAGGTATATAAGTAAAGATTGCCTAACATTTGAAAGCCCAATCTCTTATAAAGGTTCACAGAAGATTTCATACAATGTGCTACTATATATTTGCATTCAAGCTGTTTAGCTATCTTTATTCTTTCTAAAACCATTTGGGTACCTATTCCACGATTCCTGTAAATTGGTAAAACTCCATCACTATAAAAACCAGCTACGCTATCTTGAACATAAAGACCGCATGTCCCAATAATTTCATTATTTAGTGTTACAAGAAAAAATCTTAATCTTGAGTTCTTATCATCATAATTTGATAATCCGCGAAAAAATGTGCTGACAATTCCAACGCCATGATAAAAAATTTTAGAAGTGTGTAGATCTAACTGTTCTAAGAGGTTGCTACCATTCACAGCATTTAACCTCAAGTTTGGAATAACATCAGCAGGTAAAAAGTAATTTTTCATATTAAGTAAAGCTTTTTTTGGTGTGCTAACGTGTTTTATTTCACACTTTTCTAAAATATCTCTTATTTTCATATGTGAATTTATTACCCATGTTGCTTCTATATCTCTTGTTCTGAGATAATCTAGAGTTTTTTGTATAGAAAGCTCGGTACATTGATCTCCACAGAACACAAAATTAAATAATGACTCCCTGGTACCATTTATTGTAAATATGATGTTATCAAATTCATCGTGTACTTCCCACTCAGATAAATTCGCTGTGTACAGTATATAATCCTTTAGATTTTGAACAATTAAGCTTGAATAATAAATTTTTTTATCCTGCATACACCAACAATAAACAATAAAAGGCTCCTATAAGAACACAGGCTAAAATTGCAGCTATAACGTCATCTAGCATAATACCTAAAGGACCTTTGGTATTTTTATCGATTAAATTTATAGGCCACGTTTTTATTATATCAAAAAACCTAAAAGAAAAAAAGCACAACAACAATGAAGAACAATTCATCTCTTGGCTTAACAATATCGAAACTAAAAGTATCGTCAGCAATTGACCAACCACTTCGTCAATTACTACCTCTTTTGGATCACATGAAGTCTTGTAATGTTTTATATAATTACCTGTAGACCATAATCCAATTAAGAATAAAAAAGAAATAATTGCTGCACCTAAAATTTTGTTGCTCAGGATTACAGGAACAAGCGGAAAAGAAGCCAAACTACCCACAGTACCTGGCATTTTTTTTACTGTTCCAGACAGCCACCACGTTGATATTAATTTATATAAAAATTTCACAATATATCCAAATACAAAATTAACTTATAAGAACAGAAAGAGTATCCTCTATAGAGGCGCTTTCATACAATAATCTATAGACCGCTTCACATATAGGCATTTTTATCTTTAGCTTTCCTGCTAAATTAAATATGGACTCAGCAGTGCTAAAACCTTCAATCACTGACTTGCCTTCTGACAAAATCTGCTGAACATTAAAGCCATTGTCACTATTACCTATTTTAAACCCAAAAGATAAGTTTCTTGAATTCAAGGATGTGCATGTCATAATTAGGTCACCCAGACATGCTGGCCCAAGTAGTGTATTTATATCCACACTACCGTCACCAATTTTTGCTGAGTATAAAGCCTTAATTTCGCTCATACTTTTCGTAATCAATGCTGCATGAGCATTAAACCCAAGTTTACTACCTAGAACAATCCCACACGCTATAGCAAAAACGTTCTTTAACGCTGCACAAATCTGTACTCCTATAATGTCGTTACTAAACTCCAATTTAACATTTTCTTGTTGCAGCTCTGATACTAGCTTTGAACCTAATGTGTTATTTTGGCATGCAAGAACCATTGAATAGGGTAATTTTCTTGCAACTTCTACAGCAAAGCTAGGACCTGAAAAAATAGCAATAGGATTGTTAGGTAAAATTTCATTTACTATTTCACTAGGTAATTTTAATGTAGACTTTTCTATTCCCTTACAAGCTAAAATTATTGCTACATCTTTTTTCAGATTACAATTATGCAATTGCTGACATACCTTCCTCAGAGACTGAGTGGGAACAGCGAGGATTGTTACTGAAGCATTAATTATGTCTTCAATAGCCAATTTTACTGACACATTATCAGAAATTCGACAACCGGGTAGCTTGTCACTTTCTCTTTTCCCGTTGATTGATTCAAATGTAGTTTCATTGTGAGTCCACAAAATCACATCTTTCTTACTACCTAATGAAATTGCGATTGCTGTACCCCATGCACCAGCACCTAAAATTGATATTGCCACACAATATTCCTGAAAATATTACTTATACTTTAAAATAGTAGGATAAGTAAATTAAAAATATAACACAGACATATAGAATAGTTAAATATTTATTAACCGAAGTATTCTTTTAATAATAGTAACTTTAATTCAATATTTACTAAAAATATTATTACTATCATGGTATGTCTATTATATTTTAGATCTATTTATATAACTTTGGAACAATATATTTACTATTAATTAATAAGTGTAATTTTGATCATTTGTTAATAAAAATTTGATTTATTACTTTCTTTAGTTATATATATTACTAAAATTATAAATTATTTATGGGGTGTAAAATATGCGTATATTATTAATTGAAGATGATCAAGTAAGTGCAAAGACTGTAGTTAACGCCTTAACTTCTGATGGACACTTCTGTGACGTTGTTACTTCTGCACAAGATTATAACAATAATATGGTTTCCTCAAACGGAGATTACTATGACCTAGTTATTTTAGATATACACTTACCTGGTGATATTGACGGATATGATATATTGTTAAGACTAAGAAGTGCAAAAATCAAAGTTCCTGTCTTAATACTTTCATGCATATCCGCTGTCAATCACAAAGCTAAAGGACTCGGGTATGGTGCCGATGATTACTTAACCAAGCCATTTCATAAAAGCGAGTTATTAGCTCGAATTAAGGCCATAGTGCGTCGTACTAAAGGCCATCCTGAATCGGTGATAAAGATTGGTAATATAAATATCAATTTTGATCACAGGGTTGTTGAGGTGAAAGGTAAAACGGTTCACCTTACTAATAAAGAGTATTCTATGATAGAATTGCTAGCACTGCGTAAAGGAACAGTACTAACAAAAGAAATGTTCTTAAATCATCTTTACAATGGCTTGGATGAACCTTCAGATAACAAGATAGTTGATGTTTTTATGTGCAAATTACGTAAGAAACTTGAAAGTGCAAATGATGGAAAAAGCCACATAGAAACCGTTTGGGGCAGAGGGTATGTTCTGAAAGAGTATATTGATGATGATGAATATTCTAATGTTAATGTAGGCGAAAGTAGTGATGGCTATCAAGCAGAACAAGTGAAGGACAACGCATGAAATGCCTACACATTTAAATATAGCATGGCTTATATCGCACGTATCATGTGAACGCCTAGGTGAAATGTAAGCCGAGTTCTGTTTATGTAGCTATTTATCTGGAGTAAATGTTACCATTTACCGCATGCGATTTACCCGAGTAGATATGAGGAAAACATAAAATCTACTTCTATTTAATCTTGCTCCTAGTGTTGGTTACTCGACTACCAATGTTGCCATTGCCACGGTGTGCTCTTACCACACCTTTTCACCCTTACCTAAAAATATTTTAGGCGGTAATTTTCTGTAGCCCTATAACTGGAGTTACCTCCGGCGGGCATTACCCGTCACTATTTTTCCTTGGAGCCCGGACTTTCCTCTGCTATGTTTATCACACAACAGCAGCTACTTATTTCACCTAGGAATTATACTTTAACATGAAAATCACAAAAGCAAAAGACAATTTCCTAACAGTCTACATATTAAAAACATTTAGACAAATAGCTAAAGGTGATATTCCGGCACATCATCACTATCCCAAGATAAGCTTTTTTCACTTTTAGACTCCGCTTCAGTTAGTCAAGAGCCTGGTCCACCGCTTGAAGACGATGAGCTACTTCTTGATCGACTACTACTTTCTACTGATATACTATTTAGCACTGTTTCAGATTGATATATAGTTCGCATTCTGTTACCAGTGGTAAAAATTTCTTCATCGCTACTTGAAGATGATCGCCTTCTATAACCCAAATCAGTTAGTTCTAATACAGGAGAAGCATTACGACCCTTAACATATCTATATGCTATGAATCCTATAATTCCAACAATACCTATTGCTCCAACCAAAGATCCCCCTATCATTCCTGCCTTATTAGACCCTATAGCAAGTTGAGTAGGTTGTGGTGAAGAAGTAGACTGAGGAAGTAAAGTCGTGGTGAATATAGGAGTTGTTGACTCTTTTGTTCTAGTACTTGGTATACTAAATACTGTTTGTGTAGTTTTCTCTGAGCTTGTTGTTGGCGCAGTTGGTTCCACTGTTACTGTGCTTGTTTGAGTCGTTGACTCTGTTGAAGGTTTATTCGTTGTAGAAGTAGGTGCAACGGCTTCTGTTGTTGGCTTCACTGTTACTGTACTTGTTTGAGTCGTTGACTCTGTTGAAGGTTTACTCATCGTAGAAGTCGACGCACCAGTCGCTGCTGTAGGTTTTACAGTACTTATTTCAGTTTCCGAAGGCACATTAGTTGACGTTGCAGTAATCGTGGTTGCTTGTGAAGTAGCAGTTGTTTTTGTTGCTGTTGTTGGCTCCACTGTTACTGTACTTGTTTGAGTCGTTGACTCTGTTGAAGGTTTATTCATTGTAGAAGTAGGTGCAACGGCTTCCGTTGTCAATTTAGTAGTCTTCACAGCGTCGGTTTCTGCTGTGCTAGTAATTGCAGCAGTCGGCGTCTTCTTAGAAGTCACAACCGTTTCTGCAACAGTTATAGGAGCCACGGTACTACTAGAAATAATATCTGGCGTTAATCGACCGTTAATGATATTAACAAAATCACTGAGAGTTTTGATGCTATTTGCCGGTATTATTGTTGCTTCAGAAGATTTTCCAGAGCCGTTTTGATTAAAAGTTACAATATTTTCTCCACTTACCGCAGTTACGATAAAACCACCCTGACCGTTGCCTTTAATATATAATTGCTCTATAGGATCTGTAAATTGATAGATAGGAAAATCTGACACTGATCCATTTTTAAGTAGAGTTGCTATATGTAACCTCTGCTCATTAGCTGATTGGTCATTTTCAAGAAAAGCAACTAGATCATTTCCTTCCGTTTGTTCAACATACTGCAAAAAGCTTATTTCATGTTCTCTAGAAAGAGATAGTGCTTTATTATCTATTTGACCTTTTCGATTACCAAGTAAAAAGCCATTAACTCTATCCTTCAGACCCTGAATCACTTTAGCCATATCAAATTTAAAAATACGTGTTTTTCTCACCTCTTGATTTTCCTTAGTAATCCTTTTGCTCACTTGCGAATAAAGCATCGTGTTTCCATTTAATGCCAATTGCCCCTGATTATCAAAATTGAACAATTTTCTTTCTGTAACACCTTTTTCTCCAGTCAATACCTTAAATTTTCCGCTCTCGCTTGACTTTAAGTACCAAGAAACTAAAGTTTGATCCTTTAAGTTATGGGCGATTACAATTACGTCACCATTACCAACTTTCACTGCTCTTGGTTGAAAGTAACTATTGCCCACATTTGCAAGACTATTATTATCAATATTCTTTTGTAATTTTCTTTTATCTAAATGTTCAACTGAAGGAGTATTAACTGATTGTTTAATTCCGTAAGTGTTAAAAGATAAGCCTTTAACGCATTTTTCTCCTTCTTCGCTAATTCCTTCTTCAGGAAAGATAACTCCAACTTTATCTATTTCAGCTGAATCTTCTATTAATGTGAGAGATAATTGATCTTTGAATTCATTTGCTACGCTGATATTTGTACCACATTCGTATGTTTTTGATTGATATAATGGACTAATAAGTAATTTTACTTTACTGCTCCCATTCCCATTATCTTGATAGCTGAGTCCGTAAGCAACTCCATTCCCCTCAATTAATTCTACGTTTGTTGGATTAAAACCTATCGCTTCTTTAATTTCCGGTTATTTGAGTTGATCCCGAGCAATCTTCTTAATATAGAAATAATTTTATTTAAAATATTAATAAAATGCTATTATGATTACTCCTGTGTGTTAATGTCAATGAAAATTTTAACTAAAATTAAAAAATTAATATAATATTTTATACTAAAAGGTAAATATAAGCTTGAAGAGGGCTAAGAAGCTTTATGCTATTTCTCAAAAAC
>NZ_CP011148.1:709536-711642 GCF_001758565.1 Wolbachia endosymbiont of Drosophila incompta
AATCATTGGTTCTACAGGTATAATCTGTTAAAGTTTACACGAGTCTCATGAATGATAGAAAAAGAAGAGCAGTTTAGTTTTACATCAGAAAACCTCAAGAAAGCGGGAAAGTTTATAGAGATGTATCCCAAAGGTAGAGAAGGTAGTGCTGTTATGCCTTTACTATATCTGGTTCAAGAGCAATGCGGATGGGTTTCTGAATCTGCTATGCGTTATGTTGCTGATATGCTGCATATTCCACATATTCGTGTATATGAAGTGGCAAATTTTTACACCATGTATAATTTAAAACCAGTAGGCAAATATCTAATACAAATTTGTAGAACAACTCCTTGCTGGTTGTGCAATAGTGAAGAAGTTTTAAATACATTTAAAAAAAAACTTGGAATCAATATCGGTGAGACTACTAAAGATAATTTGTTCACTTTAAAAGAAGTTGAATGCCTAGGTGCATGCGTTAATGCTCCCGTTGTGCAGATCAATAATGACTTCTATGAAAATCTTACTCCTGAGAAAGTAGAAAACATCATAACAGAACTTTCAGGCAAATAGATGAAAGAAGAATTTTCATTCAAGAGAATCAAGCAATCAGGTTCTGCAAGAGTTGGAACAATTAAAACTCCAAATGGAAGCGTAGAAACCCCCGCTTTTATATTCTGCGCAACAAAAGCTGCAATTAAAGCTGCAGATATTGAAAGAATAAGTGAAGCTGGTACCCAAATCATACTTTCCAACACCTATCACCTAATGCTTCAACCAGGAGAGAATACTGTTGCAAAACTTGGTGGTTTGCGCAAGATGATAGGATGGAATGGGCCAATGCTAACTGACTCAGGTGGATATCAGATATTTAGCTTAGGCCACGGATCAGTTTCGGAAGAGATAAAAGGAATAAGAAAAAAACAAAAAACTTTGATCAAAATTAATGAGGATGGGGCAATTTTCCGTTCTTACATTAATGGTAAAATTTATTGCTTAACTCCTGAAAAATCTGTACAAATTCAACAGAAATTAGGTGCAGATTTAATCCTAGTTTTAGATGAATGCACTCCATTTCACGTAAGCAAAGAATACACAGCAAAATCAATGCTCATGAGCCACAGATGGGCTGAACGTTCTTTAAATGAATTTGAAAAAAACAATAATGGCAAGCAGGCACTGTATGGAATTAGTCAAGGCGGAGTGTATCAAGATTTACGTAGAGAAAGTTGTGATTTTATCAACGATTTGCCATTTTTTGGTCAAGCAATAGGTGGATCACTTGGTCAAAGTAAAGAGCAGATGCATGATGTAGTTTCTTTCACTATGGACCACCTGAAAAAAGACAGGCCTACTCATTTGCTTGGTATTGGTGGAATTGTGGACATCTTTCGCGGAGTAGAGCTTGGAATTGACACGTTTGATTGCGTGCATCCAACCCGCTTAGCAAGGCATGGTGGCGCACTTGTTAAAGTAAAAAACAGAAATTCTATTTCTTCAAAGTGCAAAGAGCATATTAATTTGCGGAATCAACGATTTGAGCTGGACAACAACCCAATTGAAAGTGACTGTTTATGTTTTACCTGCAGAAAACATTCAAGAGCTTATATACACCATTTACTGAAAGCTAAAGAGCTCCTGGCTTACACGCTCGTTACCATTCATAATATTTTCTTTATGAATAAGTTAATGGCATCAATAAGGCAGGCTATATTAGATGATAGGCTAGATCGGGAGAAAAATAATTGGATTAGTGAGACACCACTACACTGTGAATTATACACCTAGTTCATATTTTTCTACGCTTATTTTATATTCCCTAAAACAGAAAAAGCCTTCCTCTTCCTACTCTTTCTTCCTTGGCTAATCCATAGTTAGCGTTTTTTGCACATGTGCGTTGCATTTTTTAATCTTCTTTAAAAACTTGACAATACATGACAACACTGGTATGTTAAAAATATAGTTTTTGTGAGGTATTTATGGTTAACAATAAAGAAAAACATCAAATAGCGTTTTGCGTTTCAGCCGTTACATTCTTAGCTGGGTTATCATTAATCGCAACTGCAATTGCAGTGGGTACCGTACCTGCTATAGCTGCTTGTCTAGTGATAGGAGGAATTTTGACTG
>NZ_CP011148.1:711655-715162 GCF_001758565.1 Wolbachia endosymbiont of Drosophila incompta
GCAAGCAGTAGAAAGCTATTTATTTTTACGAAACAGCGAGAAAACTTTGAATAAACTGATAAGTAATACACGCGATGAACCAGAAAGCAAACTTTTTATAGAAAGGATTTTGCAACCGTTCATTGAACTTTTTAGTGAGCTTAAGCAACATAATTAAAGTACACTAAGCTTTAAGCATAGAAACCACTTTATCGTAACTTGGCAATGATTCAATTTCTCCAATTGCAGCTAGAGTGGTTTTTTCATGCTGAGATAACAATTCTTCTGCTGCTTTTTTTACGTTAGCAGTGGTAACTGCACTAATTTTTTCTATTAATTCATTTTTACTGATGTACCTATTATAGTTACCGTAGTAGTGTCCCAATGTTTCAGCACGTGAGCTAACACTTTCGCGTGACATTAAAATTTGGGATTTTACTCGCTCTTTCACTCTATTTACTTCTTCTTCCTTCAGATCATCTGTAGACAACTTCTTCAACTCTGTCGTTATAGATTTTAAAAGCTTATCTAAGTTACTACTGTCTGTACCAGCAAAAATGGAAAACATTCCTGTATTAGTATAGCTGGAATTAAATGAATAAACAGAGTAAGCTAATCCCTGCTTTTCCCTTACTTCCTGAAATAAACGTGATGACATTCCGCTCCCTAATATAGAATCAAGCACTTGAAACGTGTGATATTTATCGTCATGGCGAGAAACACTAGGTAGACCAATTAGCAAGTGTACCTGATCTAATTTACGATGTTCTAAATACTCACCACCAGTACAGCTCGCATTTTGGCTTTTTTTCAGCTTTTTAGAATGAATCTTTGAGAGAAAATCTTTGGTTAATGCAACAACTTCTTCATGTTCAACATTTCCTGCAACGGCAAATAGCATATTCTCACCAAAGTAATGCTCATTTATGTAATTATCTAGATCTCCTCGAGTAAAAGATTTTACAGTATTTTGCGTGCCTAAGATTGACCTACCAAATGGTTGGTCTTTATAAGCTGCCTCAAAATATTTGTCGAAAATAATGTCACTTGGTGAATCATTAGTTTGAAAAATCTCTTGTATTACAACACCCTTCTCACGTTCCAATTCATCTTCTGGAAACGTGGAATTCATCAATATATCTATTAATATATCAATACCAGTTTTTATGTCTTTCTTGAGGACTTTTGCATAATAGGTGGTGCTTTCCCTACCGGTGCTAGCGTTGAAAACTCCACCTATGTCATCAAAAGCTTTTGCAATTTCAAAGGCAGTTCTTGTCTTCGTCCCTTTGAAAGCCATGTGTTCTAAAAAATGGGATATTCCATTTTGCTTTGCACTTTCTGCTCTACTGCCAACACCAACTCGTATGCTTAAAGCTACGGAATCAATATCACGCACCTGCTCAGTTATTATGCGCAGACCATTATCTAATTTTGTTACCCGGGGTATATTCATCTCATATATTCTTCTAAGTTCTCTTCTGCAAAATCCCAATTAATCAAATGATCAAGGAAAACTTTTATGTAGTCAATTCTACGGTTTTGACAATCTAAATAATAGGCGTGCTCCCACACATCCATAGTGAGTAGTGGCACTTGGCCATAAATTATTGGCAAATCTGCATTTGGAGTCTTGGTGATTTTGAGCTTTCCTAACCTACCTTTTTCGAGCACTAACCATACCCATCCACTGCCAAACTGGCTTACTCCATGACTCGAAAATTCTTCATAAAATTTATCAAAGCCACCGATATCGTCTTGAATTTTTTTTGCTAGAAGACTACCATCTTTAGGCTTACCACCACCATTTTTTTTCATTGAATTCCAATAAAAAGTATGGTTCCAAACTTGTGCTGCATTATTAAATATAGGCAAGTTGCCGCTATTACCATGCACTTTTGTTATTAATTCCTCAATTTTTACATGTTGATAATCCGTATTTTCAACTAGCTCATTGAGTTTATTTAAATATCCTTTATGGTGCTTATCATAATGAAAATCTAAGGTTTTTGCAGATATATAAGGCTCCAAAGCTGTTTTATCGTATGGTAATTCAGGTAAAGTAAAACTCATAAAAACCTCTTTATTTCTAACCTACTTGGATGGTAGGGCAATATATGCTTTTGTGCAACATATAATTAATAGCTAAAACATTTAGGTATCTATTGCATTATTCTAAATTATACTACAATAACGATTATTATATAAGCCATAGAAATGGATTAAATGCAAAAGTTACTTGACACCCTTCGCCAACCCCCTTATCATGAAACTGAAGCTATTGTATTTGCTTTCGCCAATCTGCAGATTAAAAGGTAAGGATTACTTAATGTATCGGCGTCTTATGTTCAATTTTTTGCAGTATATAGATACTGTATGTCTTTACAAAACTTCATCTACATCTAGGTTTTTATCTAAATAAGCTGAACGCGCTTATAAAGCGTTACAAGACATCAAAAAATGCCAATACTCGACAGAGATAGTAAAAGACTAGCTAACTCGGGGATTCTTTGTCTTTTTTTCTGCTTAGTAAATTTCTTAAACGTTTGCAGCATAAGTTAGTTGCAATTAAAAGCAGCTGAACTTCGCTTGTCAAGCGTTTAAAACATAAAAAACGCCAATATTTTAAAGCGGATAATAACCCCAGGGCTTCTTTTGCCTTTTTTTTCGTTTGGTAAATTTCTTAATATTTATAGCTAAACAACAACCGTCATCCCGCTACGTGTTAGCGGGATCTATGCTTTGAGATACCGCGAATGAATCGCGGTATGACGGTGTAATGATGGTTAAGTATCCCGCTACNNNTTAGCGGCTAAGAGATACCGCGAATGAATCGCGGTATGACGGTGTAATGATGGTTAAGTAATTCGTCATTCCGCTACGTGTTAGCGGGATCTAGAGATACCGTGACGGTATGACAAGGGAGAACAGTTGTATTCCTGCACAATTTATTCTCATGACAAAAACGTCTTAACTTTCTCTCTACTTTTTCTGGGTAAGGTCAATTTTGTGAAAAAATGGATTGAATTATAGGTAGATTTGGCTATTATTTGTAATACATGGGTATTGGATAAAATGTTTGAATTTAGTTCTGTGCTGCTAGCTCGAATTCAGTTTGCCTTCACAATAGGCTTTCACATTATATTTCCTGCTTTCACGATCGGGCTTGCAAGTTTTCTAGCCTTTTTGGAATGGTGTTGGCTTAAGACTGGTGATACACGTTTCCGTGATGTTTATAAATTCTGGATCAAGATTTTTGCCGTTGCTTTTGGCATGGGAGTGGTATCTGGAGTTGTAATGTCATATCAACTTGGTACCAATTGGTCGATTTTTTCTGACCGCATAGCCAATGTTCTCGGCCCTCTATTTTCCTTTGAGGTTTTAACAGCCTTTTTTCTGGAGGCATCTTTTTTGAGTATTATGCTATTTGGATGGAATAGAGTAAGTTCTCGTATGCACTTTGCTTCTACTTGTATTGTTGCAGTGGGAACGCTTATTTCAGCTTTTTGGATTATTGCGGCCAACAGT
>NZ_CP011148.1:715215-732744 GCF_001758565.1 Wolbachia endosymbiont of Drosophila incompta
AACCAATTGGTTAGAGATTATTTTTAATCCTTCTTTCCCTTATCGCTTTATTCATATGGTAACAGCAGCCTATCTTACAACAGCTTTTGTGGTTGGTGGTGTAGGAGCATTTTATCTTTGGAGAAAACGACATGCTCCTCAAGCAAGAATTATGCTTGGTATGGCAACCATTATGGTAGCTTTAGCTGCACCATTTCAGCTGTTCATGGGAGATAGGCATGGATTATAATACACTAAAGCATCAACCTGCTAAGATTGCTGCAATGGAAGGTATATGGGAAACCGAAAAAGGGGCTGGCTTACTTTTATTTGCTTATCCGGATCAGCAAAATGAAATTAATCACTACGAGATAAAAATTCCTAATCTTGCCAGCTTGATCTTAACACATGATTTTTTAGGAGAAGTAAAAGGATTAAAGGAATGGAAAAAAGAAGATAGACCACCTGTAGTATGGGTATTCTGGTCCTTCCGTATAATGGTTGGAGTTGGAATTTTAATGATCATAATTGGGTCAGTAAGTGTTATACAGTATCTTCGTGGCAAATTATTCCAAAGTTGTTTCTTACATGGATGGTGGATATCAATGATGCCGTCTGGGTTCATAGCGTTACTTGCAGGTTGGTTTACTACTGAAATTGGCCGTCAACCTTACACTGTATATGGAATTATGCGCACAATTGAATCATTTTCATCTGCGATTACCGGTCCTCAGGTTGCATGGTCTTTGATTGCATTTATCGTTATGTATACCCTTATATTTGGAACAGGTAGTTACTATATTCTGAAACTTATATACAAAGGAATTCCTGTCATTAAAGAAGAAGAGCAATTTTATAAACACGGTATTGGAGCTTCAGTGATTGATGCTGGTACATCTGGAAAGGACAACAATCATGTTTGATTTTTCTTCCTTAATTAATTTACCCCTAATCTGGGGATTACTAATTGCCATAGCTGTTTTACTGTATATTTTAATGGATGGGTTTGATTTAGGTATTGGTATTTTACTTCCTTTTGCACCGTCAGATAAATGCCGTGATCACATGATAAGCTCAATTGCACCATTTTGGGATGGAAACGAAACATGGTTGGTATTGGGTGGTGGAGGGTTGTTTGCTGCTTTTCCTTTTGCATATTCAATATTAATGCCTGCTTTTTATATTCCAATCATTATTATGCTGCTTGGCCTTATAGTGCGCGGAGTATCCTTTGAGTTTCGTTTTAAGGCAGAAGGAAAATACAGGCGATTATGGGATTATGCCTTTCATTTTGGGTCACTTGGTGCTGCATTTTGCCAAGGCATGATTTTAGGTGCATTTATACATGGTGTAGAAGTAAACGGACGCAACTTTTCTGGTGGCCAATTTGATTGGGCAAGTGCTTTTAGTGTAATGACAGGCATTGCTGTGATATTTGGATATGCACTTTTAGGTTCTACATGGCTCATAATGAAGACAGAAAATATAACACAAGAATGGGCACGCAAGGTTGCTTCTTATACGCTTGGTTTTGTAGGTATTTTCATGGGACTAGTGAGTGTAGTGACACCATTTTTAAATGAACGTATTAAAAACTTTTGGTTTAGCATGCCAAATTTTTATTATTTATTTTCTATTCCATTACTCACATCTTGGCTATTTTTCATGCTGTGGTTTGATCTTCAGAATACTAAACGGGAGTACCGTCCATTCTTTCTCAGTATTGCTATTTTTTTTATGGGATATTTAGGTTTAGGAATTAGTATCTACCCATGGATTATACCTTTTCAATATACCATTCTGGATGCAGCTGCTTCTGGGCCAAGTTTATCTTTAATGCTCATTGTTATAATACCGCTTTTACCAATCATTTTAACTTACACTGGTTATTGCTATTATGTCTTTCGTGGAAAATCAAATTATGAACACACATATTAAGGAGTTAGTGACCTTATGGTTAAAACGTTACCCTTAAATCAAGCAGTCGTTCAGGCAATGGCGTCAACTCAAGAGCCTTCATTAGCAAACCCTCCTATGGATTTTCTGAAAAGTTTTTGAGTATATTGTATTTTTAATTTGTAGAATAAGTTTTTTTCCTTTTTGCATGCTAACCAAAAAGGGTTCTGTCATCCTTCTTGTCATATAAGTAGCTTGACGCGGGCATTCAGTTTTCTTTATAATTTTCTTTGTGAAAGAACAAAAATGCTTATTTGTAACCATAGCTGGCTTACCAAATGCTGGGAAGTCTACATTAATTAACAGCATCATAGGCAAGAAAATTGCAATTGTCACCCCTAAAGTGCAAACAACAAGGACGCAAATAAGGGGTGTTGCAACATGCAACAACACACAAATTGTCTTTACTGACTCCCCAGGAATTTTCTCAGCAGAAACAAAACTTGAAAAAGCTTTAGTCAAATCTGCATGGTCGGCAGTTAAGGATAGTGACATCACTTTGTTGCTTGTTGATGTAAGCAATTATTTGAAAAATATAGAAAGAATTAAGACTATATTTATGCGGCTGCAGCGCACAAAAGGCAGATGCATTTTGGTTATCAATAAAACTGATTTGGTAAAAAGGCCTGAATTAAAGATGGCGCATGAGCATCTGAATTTGCTTTATAAATTTGAAAAGGTTTTTATGATATCAGCATTAAAGAATGATGGACTTTCTGATTTGATGAATTACTTGTCTGAAGTTGCATCGGTGAGCCCCTGGTTTTATGAAGAAGATCAAATAACCGATTCCTCGACAAATTTTTTATCAGCAGAAATTACGAGAGAAAAATTATTCTTGAACTTGCGTGAAGAATTGCCATACTCTACAGCTGTTATAACTGAACAATTTGAGGAAAAAAAAGATAAGAGTTTAGTCGTCAAACAGATCATATTTGTGTTGAAAGATAGTCATAAAAAAATAGTACTAGGAAAAGATGGAAGTAATATTAAAAAAATTAATATCGAAGCGCGTGCTGAACTAGAAAAATTATTTGAGTGCAAGGTACACCTCTTTTTATTTGTGAAAGTGCGACCTTGGATCGACCGTCCGGAGGAGTATATAGGCAATGCTTAATTCTTTATTGGTATTTGATATTGAAACTATACCAGATGTAAATTCCTGCAAAAATTTACTCAATATTAGTGATGATAGTAGTGTAGAAGAGAAGAGGGATGCATTAACAAAATATCATCTTGAAATAACAAACGGGCAAAACTCTTTTCTGCGTCAGCCTTTTCACCTTGTTGTAGTTATTAGTTTTTTACTTTGCAATATAAGCTACCAGAGTGGTTATGAGGTGTTCACACTGCAAGAAATAAGATCTGGAGGCACACTAAATTCCAGTGAAAAGGATCTAGTGAAAGGATTTTTTAACTACATATCAGAGAAAAAGCCAAGATTAGTTTCGTTCAACGGACGCACTTTTGATATACCAGTGCTGAAGTATCGTGCTATGGTCCATGGCATTCAAGCAGAATATTTTCATAAAGCTGGCGATAAGTGGAATAGTTACAATCAGAGATATAGCAGTGATTGGCATTGTGATTTGCTTGAATCCCTCTCTGATTTTGGAGCTTCTGCGAGAGTAAAAATGAACGAAGTTTGTGCAGCATTTAATCTTCCTGGTAAGATTGGAGTTGATGGGTCACAAGTTATGGACTTATACGATAGCGGCAAGATACAAGAGATTCGAGATTATTGTGAAACAGATGTAATTAACACTTATTTGATTTACTTAAGGTTCATGCATCATCAGGGAAGGATTACTACTGAAAGCTACAACAAAAGTGTGGAAGAGCTACTTTTAGAGTGCGAAAAAAAAGAATACCTAAAGAAATTTAAAGAAGAATGGCAAATAACTTGTGGTGGAAAAATTTTACTTCCATAGAATAAATAGTCGAGTTATAATGCACTAACAAGCGAACCTCTGTACTAAATTTTGGTTAATATACACGTTGAGCATATTAAGAAAGTTGCTTTTAAGGTATTGCATTTTACTTTTATTTTCGTTATAAGGTTGCTTTAAGTTGAATTTTCAACATTTTTATACTATTTACATTTAAGATATGATTTCGAAATTTTTTGGGGGCACTTCATGAAAAAGTCTATGTATACTAGAACTGCTCTAGTTTCTTTATTAACTTTATGTTCTTTCAGCAGTTTTGCAGCTGACTTTCCTGATGAGAGTATGAAGGAAATAAAAAAGCAAGAGAGCACAAAAACTTCCGGAAAAGTGGAAGTTATGAAAACATCAAATAAAAAACTGAAAGAAAAGATGGACAGAATATGTAATGCTGATCCAAGAAAAAAAGCTGAAGAGCTTAAGAAAAAAGAGGAGCTAAGATTAGCAGCCGAGCAGAAGAAAAAAGAGGAGATCAGGCTAGCAAATGAGAAAAAAGCAAAGCTTATAGAGGATTCAAAAGCGAAAGCTCTAAACGCTAAGAATTCTAATATAGAAAAAGGTAAAGTTTCAAAAACTAAGCGTTCTAAAACTAAGAATGCTAAAGTTGAAGCTAAAGATGTAAAGAAGGATATAAAAGTTGTTAACAAAAATACAGAGGAAAAAGGTAAGGCAAGTCCTGTTGTTTCAGTTGGTGGAGTTGATATTATCGATACCAATCAAGGGCAAAGTAATTTAAGAATAACTTTTGGTGGTGTTGTTGATGCTCAAGGTTATGGCAAAGCTGGACCAAGTGGCGCAGATTATAAACGTTATAACGTTATGCCAAACAGATCTACAGAGTATTATAATGCCACTCCAGATATAACAAGAGGAGCAAATCCAATATTCTATGAAGGAATAGGAAATATTGGTGATTACAGCAACGATATGGGTATGATTGCTGATGCAATATTGCACCTCAGAGCAGAAAATAAGAATGAAGATTTAGGTCTTCTTTATGGTGCTGACGTGCAGTTTCATGTTCCAGTGACCGAAGGTAAGGGAGCTTCACAGGGTGTTTATGCTGCAAAAGGCAGAAGTGCGCATGTGTTTGTTAACTCAAAATATGGTGACGTGAAGCTTGGTTACCAATTTGGTCCTGAGGCTCTGATGAGGCTTGATGCAACAAGAATTGCGACTGTTGACGGAGCTGCAGATAGTGACTGGTTCAGAAAAGTGAACTTAGAAGGAAGCGCTGCTAGCTTTCCATTTTATGTAACACCACGTCTTTACACTGAAAGTTTTTCGAGTGAAAGTGAAAAATTCTCTTTCCGCATGGCAGGGAAATATAACAAAGGCGTTATGACTACACTGCCATTTAGAGTTGCTTACTACTCACCAAATTATATGGGCGCAAGATTTGGTATCAGCTACTCACCTCGTTATGATAGTGGTTTGTTTACTGTAAAAGAAACAGTTTCAGAAGATAAAGGCGGTAAGATAGAACATAAGGAAACGATAAAGCATGTCGGCCCAGACTATGAGCACATAGTAAGTGCTGGTGCATCATATGAATATGACTTTGATAAACATAACATAAAAGTTAAAACTTCTGCAGTTGGTGAATATGGCTTTCCAAAGCAACCAAGTAAAGATAAGCATCTTTATAAGGAATTTGTGGAGTATAATGACCTGATGGGTGTTAATTTTGGTGTAAGCGCTGATTATAAGATTAATGAAGATCAAGGCGTAAAGTTTGCTGCCTCTTTTGCATACTTGGGCAAATCTGGTCAACCGAAGGGTATTAAAAAATTAATTGGTGATACCTACACGGAAATTGATAGTAAAGATGCTACTGATGGCAAAAGAGTGGAAGGGCTGAAAGCTCAATTTGGTAAAGATAGTATAGATACCATGTATTGGACTGTAGGAGCTGGGTATCAACATGAGAATATCTACACAAGTTTGACGTATTTTGGCAGCAGAATGAATGACAAAGATATGCTTCATGATGGTGCACTTGGCGTTCAATATGATCTGTCTCCTGCATGCAGTAAGAGCAAATTTGTTCCTTACGCAGCTCTCCATTATTTTATGACTAACGAAACAGGTAAGCTGAAAGATGAGTCTGATGCTGATGTACCTTCTAACCAAGGAATTCTCCTTCTTACTGGTGTGAAGTTTTCTTTCTAACCAGCCAGTACACACCACAGTTAACTGTGGTGTATTCTTGTCTGTTAGTGTTTATTTGTCGATCAAATAAACATATGGTGTCCTCTCTCCTGTCATCCCAGTGCGTGACACACAACTGTACGAACATTGTGATTTGAGGACACTCCACCAAGAAGGATGTCATCCCAGTGCCCAGACACTGGGATCCAGCTTTCCATGCAACTTCATCAAAAGCGTTTATTCAGCATAAGATCAGCCACTTTTTATGCTCACCAAATCAGTTTGCTTACTTACAAGCAAAATTTCCTGGATTCCAGTGTCAAGCACTGGAATGACACCCTATGGTCACCGGAATGACGCTTTATGGCTACTTAGATGATGAGAAAAGAACACACTGCCCTTATTCTACTGGCCGTATAGCTACTTTCAAATTTAATCAATTAAGCAGGAGGCCCCTATGCAAACCACACTAAAAAATCATTTAGCTGGAGAATTACTTACCACCGCTACGTGCTGGAAATTAAAGCTCGCAGGTGGAGAAGTAATGGGATTCACTGACTATGATGAAGATTTAAATATTGATAATATACTCTATAAATCTTCAAGTGGATTTACAGCCAGTAGTATAATATTAAACAGCGATTTGAAAACTGATAATCTAGAAATTGAAGGGATATTAAATAGTGCTGATATTAAAGAAGAAGATGTTTTATCAGGAAAGTACGACTTTGCAAATATTGAAATATTTCTTGTGAATTATAAAGACTTGACCCAGGGAACAATGAATCTACATTCAGGAATTTTTGGTAAAGTGACATTAAGTAGTGGAAGATTTATTGTTGAAATTAGAGGGCTTTCAGCAAAGCTTGAGAGAAGCATAGCAGAATTATACTCTCCTGCATGCAGAGCACAGTTTTGCGATGATAAATGTAAAGCCGATACTAAAAAATTTAGTAAAATAAGTACAATCACTAAAGTAATAGACGAAAGAAGATTTGAAGACACGAATTTAACTGAGAGTGATGAATATTATAAGCACGGAGTAGTAAAATTCTTTGGCTCAATAGCGTTTGAAGGTGTAGTAAAAGAATATAAAAATAAAGTAGTTACGTTGTTTACTTCGCCTCCATACCAAATTTTTGCTGGAGATAAATATTCAATACTCGCAGGTTGCGATAAAACATTTCCAACTTGCAGAAGCAAGTTTAACAATACTGTGAATTTTCGTGGTGAACCCTATATACCAGGTTTTTATATTGTTTAGCAGTACAATTTTCAATATTATGAATAAGCATGGAAAGGTGGCTGAGTGGTCTAAAGCACACGCTTGGAAAGCGTGCACATATGAAAATATGTCGGGGGTTCGAATCCCCCCTTTTCCGTATGTTACTTCTAGAATAGTATAAAACCCCCGGTCGCGCACACAACTGTACGAACATTGTAATATGGTACAATGTTACAACTATGCGGTGGTAATTTACGATAAATTCATGTAGCCATTTCAAATTTAGCCATACCAATGTCAGTAAATTGATTAAGCAAATAACACTTGAGTAGCAGTTCCTTCCCACGATTAATTTCAGATTTGTTCCGAAAATTAAACCCGAATGTTTGTTTCAGTCGCGAGAAAAAACTTTCTACATAAGATCTTTTTCCGTAGTTTGTTTGCCTTTTCCACCTCTTCATTCCATCTTCGCTGTATGACTTTATTAGTCTAATTGCAGCATTTCTCTCTGCCATACTTTGGATGCTCTGCTGCATTGTTTTTTTGGAGGAATTTTTGTCTTTATGCCGCATTCATCACACAATTTATAGAGTTTATGTCTGTCATATGCTCTGTCTGCATATAGTGCTTTTATGGCATGCTGAAAATTAACTCCTTTAAGTAAATCGCAAGCTCCATAGTGATCAGACCGTTACTGTATTTTGCAGCTATGGCTTTTTTGCTGTTTATATTCAACATTACATGCAATTTTCTTGTCTGTTCATAACCACGATATTTTCTGTCAGCGCTATTTTCCTTGCTGTGTGTTGTTATAAATGCTGATGCTTGTGCTATCTATGGCAATTTCGATATCTTCCATATTATTTTTATCAATTCTGCAATCATTGATCTTAATATTAAGTTTTTTTTGAAGCTTGCGAATAGTTGATAACTGCTAAATCTCTTCCTATTTGTTGCAAATATCCTTTTATAAACCCGACTGTTTGTCTTAAGCCAATTCTAAAAAGATTAACGATTATATGCACTAAAATCACAACTTTATCACTATAAATATAGTTGCCGCCCTGCATTTTTGGACTATTTTCATACCAATTTTCGATAGCTTTATCGATGTAACGAAAAATATTTCCTCTTTTTTCTAGAAATTTGTTATATTCATGGCAGTTACTAACTCTCATTTTTTGTGGCATATTTTTCCTTAAGCGGTTAAATGGCTATTTTATAATGAATTTTGTCAGTAGCCACCAGATTTTTTCAGTTGCGATGCAACAGAGCCATCCCAGTGTCAAGCACTGGGATGACAGGAAAAGAGGCTATTTGGATGACATCTTTCTTCTTGGTATAAATTACTTTTATATCTCAATGTTCGTACAGCTATGCACGTTGCCGCATAGTGGATGAGGTGTACTACCTCTAAGAGTATACATTATCTCACATAATAATATAATATTTCGTTCATAAATCAACGTTTTTAACATGCAGCAAGAACATTTCCGTTGTAATTAAGGTTCTTAAGATGTATATTAATGAATCTTGTTTTCAATAAATAATGAAAGTAATAATTGTCATGATAATGTTATTGTGTAGCAGTTACACAATGGCAAGCGAGAGAATAAGTCTAGTGGATAAAAAACTATCTCAAGGATATGTAGCTCCAGTGCTTACAGAAGATAGCGTTATTTTATCAGACAAGCACGGCGCTTTATATTCCTTTGATATTGATAACTCAAAGGCTATGAATTGGAAATTACACCTCTCACACAGAAAAAAAATTAGTAACATGAGCCTATTGCGTCACAGAGGAAACGTTTTCTTTATAGTGGATAACGTTCTACACACAATAGATGCAAAAACCGGCGAGATTCAGTGGGAAAAAGAATTGAGAGCTCCAGTAAGAGGGAAAGCAGCAGTAATAAACAATAAATTGGTAGTATTGACTATTGATAATTATCTGTACGTGTTTGATATAAAAGATGGCAGCTTCGTTTGGACTTATCAAAACGGCATCAATGAGGTTCGAGGTTTGTATTCCATATCGCCAGCAATTTCTAATGATAAAATAATAGCACCATTTTCAAATGGTGAGTTAATAGCTTTTAATGAAGACGGTAAAAAATTGTGGAGCCAAAAATTGGCTACAAACCTTTTGGATACACAGCTCACAGATGTAACTACTACACCGAGAGTGCTTGGCGATACTTTAATAGCTACAAATAATTCTTATATTTATAGCATTGACGTGAAATCAGGAAATATTTTATGGTCAAAGTCACTGCAAGTAAAAAGTGTATCAGACATTGAATCATATTATAGTCCTCTTATTCCTGCAGAGAAACAAAAAGAAGGCGGAAGAATTTTTATAGTTACTAAAGACGATAAAATAATTGGCCTGGATATAAAAAATGGAGAAACAGTCTGGGCATCTGATTTAATAGAAAATACGCAATTGTTTGCTCCAATTATGCATGCCCATACACTGTGGGTGACAAGCAATAAAGGTTCAATGTTTGCTTTTCCGGGATCTGAAAGTGCAGGAAAGGTAGTCAAAGTACCTGGTAATGTGTTTCACACTCCAGTGTTTACTCGCAATAAGATATATGTAACAACTGAGGGAAAAGGTGTTTATTCTTTAGAAAATAGGTTTGTTTTTTATGACTGATTATGATTTAATTGTTATAGGTGGTGGCCCAGGAGGCTATAAGTGTGCTATCGCTGCTGCAAAACTTGGATTGAAAGTTGCCTGCATAGATAAAAATAGCATTTTTGGTGGTACATGCTTGCGAGTTGGATGCATACCTTCCAAAGCACTACTTCATTCTTCCTATCAGTATGCTCACACGAAAAATGATCTGTCGAAGCTTGGCATAAAAATTAAGGATGCAAGTTTCGATTTAAAAGAAATGCTAGGCTATAAGGACGCCAGAGTTCAGGAACTTGGAAAAGGTATAGAATATCTGTTTAACCTTCACAAAATCACTAAAATCAATGGGCTTGCTTCTTTTGACCAAGGTAATCTTGAAGTTTCAGTTGAAGGTAAGGTGCTGAAGACAAAAAATATAGTAATTGCAACCGGTTCTGACGTTATTTCTTTGCCAGGAATTAATATCGATGAGAAAAGTATTATTTCATCAACTGGTGCATTATCTTTAACTGAAGTACCAAAAAAACTTGTCGTAATCGGAGCCGGGGCAATAGGGCTTGAAATGTCTTCTGTATGGAGGAGGCTAGGGTCTGAAATCACTGTAGTAGAATTTTTTGACAGAATCGCTGCAGCAATGGATGGAGAATTAAGTAAGTCTCTACTTTCTAGTCTACAAAAACAAGGAATAAAATTTTTACTTAGCACTAAAGTTGAGGAGATAAAACAAAGTAGTAATTCTTTGAGTGTGAAAGTTTGCTCTGTAAAAGATAATCAAACAAACACTATAGAGGCGGATAAGGTATTGGTGGCAGCAGGACGCAAACCATGCACTGAGAATCTTGGTATTGATGAAAAAATAGAAAAAGATAATCGCGGTTTCGTTCAAGTTAACAACAGATATGAAACTAATGTGAAAGGAATATTTGCTATTGGTGATGTGATCGGTGGAGCAATGCTTGCTCATAAAGCAGAGGAAGAAGGAGTGGCAGTTGCAGAGATAATAGCAGGACAGTCACCTCACGTTGATTATGGAATCATACCATCTGTCATTTACACTCACCCTGCGGTTTCTTCGATTGGTAAAACCGAAGAGGAACTCAAAAATGCTGGCCGTAAGTACAAAGTTGGTAAATGTCAATTTGCTGCAAACGGCAGAGCAAAAATCACTGATGATGCTGAAGGATTCGTGAAAGTGCTGACTTGTAGCAGAGCAGATACAATACTAGGTGTGCATATCATAGGAGCATACGCTGATACGCTAATCAACGAAGCAGCAGTTGCAATGGCATATAGCGCAGCAGCAGAGGATATATACAGAATTTGTCACTCTCATCCTGATATAAATGAAGCCTTTCGAGATGCGTGCATCGATGCTTTCTTTAAAAAATAATTGTGGACCTCGGTTCAATCATTGAAAAATGGTATGAGTGGCTGAGGTGCAACAGATCTTATTCACCAAACACTTTAGAGTCATACATGAGGGACTTGAAGGATCTTATAAGTTTCCTAAATACTCACATTGGTGGAGAAGTAAATGTCGGCACTTTGGAAAAATTGAGCGTACCTGAGTTAAGAAGTTGGCTTACCTCTCGTTACGCAAGAGGTGTAAACGCAAGATCCAACACTCGAGCACTCTCAGTAATCAGAAATTTCTTCAAGTACATAAAAAATAACCACAATATAGACAATGAAGCTGTATTTTCCTTATCAAGGCCAATTCAGAGAAGAACTTTGCCCAAAGCATTATCAATACCTGATATAAAAACTTTATTGAAAGAAATGAAACTATCCGATCTGGGCGAATCTTGGGTGGTAAAAAGAGAAATTGCGATTATCGTCCTGCTATATAGTACAGGCTTAAGAAGCAGCGAAGCGTTGAACCTTAGGGTTAGTGATATTAACAATGAAAGTTTAATAGTAACAGGTAAGGGAGATAAACAAAGGCAGGTATTCATTCTTCCGGTAGTAAAAAAGTGTATACAAGAATATGTAAAAGCCTGTCCTTATCTTGGCACTAATAATGAAACACAATATCTTTTTTTGGGAGTAAGAGGAAAAAAATTGGGAAGAACTTATGTGGCCAATCGTTTGCAAAAAATAAGGAGAATGTTAAATTTACCAGAAATTTTATCTCCACATGCATTTCGCCATAGTTTTGCTACTCATTTGCTTCAGGCAGATATTGACATAAGATCAATACAACAACTGCTTGGTCACTCAAGCCTGGAAACTACTCAAATTTACACTCACCTCAATTATCAAGATGTTTTTAACATGTACAAAAATTTTCAGCAGGGCCTGGAGAAGAAATCAAAACTTTAACTTCGTTCTAAACCACCAAGCTGAGTGCTTTCAACATCACTAAGTATTGTGTTTGCTTTATATAAACTACAACATCCTAATAAAAAAAAAGCCAGTGCAACTGCTGTAAAGAAAGCACTTATTATCCCTGGATAATCTTCTATTACTAAACATGCAACAACAGTATATACTCCAAGCAATATAAAACATGCAGAAGCGTAGTTGCTCAGTTTTCTACCAGAAGAAATTGCTTGCGAGGATTTTTCGTTTTTATTACTACGGAGCAGTCTATTTTCTGATGAAAGCCTATCTCTTTCTTCCCTTACTTGTTTCAAATCTCTTTTTAATCGTGAAATTTCGACAGTGTCGCTTGCTCTTCCATACACAATTCTATTAAGTCGAGTTACTTCACTATTTAGATCATTGATTTTTGTTTTTTGAGCCGATTTTTCCTGCCTTAAATCTTCTTCTAACTGTGAAATTTTTTAATGCCTCTCGTTCTTTCGCGTACGACCCTATCCAGCTCTCGTTCTTTTTCTATGAGTTGAGCTTTCGTTCTTTCAAGTTCACCTTTAAGTTCTTGTATAACTTGCTCAGAACCTACCGGTATATCATTCGTACTTGCCAAAGGTTGTAATGTATTTGCAGGAAATTTTTCATTTAGATAATTTGTAATAGATTCGATTGGATTATTAACACCCCTCAATGCAGCAGTAACAATTGCATGACTCATGAAGCAATTATCTTCTACTAATTTTTTTACATCATCTAAATCTTTTTTATTAATAGTAGCGGTTAATCGCTCTGTAATGGCTTGTTCAATTATTTGCTTCACCCACGAATTTTGCTCTATAGCTTGTATTGGCTTTATTTGACTAAAATCTAGCTCTTTATGTTTTAAAAGTTTTGTCAATACTTCTTTGTTATCTGATGTTATTCCTTGTAAACATGATTGAATAATTAAGCTAAGCGGCGTTTCTATTTCTTCATTTCGGCTTCTTTTCCAGCAATTAGGGTTGAACTCTTGATTTAATGGTCTTTTCGCTTGGTAAATGTTTCTGCTAGAAAGAGCACCTAACAACTCGTTTGCTTTTTGTGCTTTTTTAAATTCTAATTTTATTACGCGCTCAAATCCTCTTGCAATACAATCTTCAGGGCTTTTATATTCATAATTTTTGATATCAGTTTTTATATCTGGGTGCGTGAGCAATATTTTTACCACATCTTTAGCCCCAACTTGACAAGCAATATGTAAAGCTGTGTCTTTGCGCATATTAGATGTTGTTATAAATTCTGATATTTCACTTTGTGTACTAGGATCATATCTCGTCCGTGTTGTAGACACAGATTGCTTACTCTGAGCATTAATATTGATACTTCTGTTTTGTATAAGCAATTTAGCCATTTTCTCTAACGTAGCCTGTCCATCACCGCTGACAGCGCAGACATTGACAATAGACATCAAAGGTGTCATGCCCTCCTTGTCAAACCTCTAACATCCGCACCTTCTTTCAGAGCTTGTTTAAAAGCTTCCGGGTTTTCGTTATCAATAGCCTTAAATAACTTTTGTGTTGGTTCATCGAGCTGTCTTGAAGTTGTCTGATTATATCTATAACCATTAGTATTTATCCCATCCCCTCCATAAAGCATATTAAACCTACCTAATAATTTACTAATATAAGTATGAAAAAGAAAAGGAAAATTGCAAGCGATTTATTCAAAATCCTAGAATTAACTACGACTCTAAAAACTTTTCTGCATCAAGCGCAGCCATGCATCCTGTTCCTGCTGCAACTACTGCCTGACGATATACCTTATCTTGAACATCACCTGCAGCAAACACTCCTGCCCTACTAGTTAAAGTTGTTCCAGGTTTTGTAATGATGTAACCCTGCTCATCCATTTCAACAAAGCCTTTAAAAATACCCGTATTTGGTGCATGCCCGATTGTAATGAACACTCCATCCACTTTTAATTCTTGGGTTTTATCGATCTCTGCTGATTTAATCGCAATACCAGCAACCCTTTTTGGATTTTCTTCTCCAAGAATCTGCTCTACGGTATGGTTCCACATTACTTTTATTTTATCATTTTTAAAGAGCCTATCTTGCATTACTTTTTCCGCTCTTAATTTATCACGCCTGTGTATTAATATCACTTCTTTGGCAAATCGAGTTAAAAATATTGCTTCTTCAACAGCAGTGTTTCCACCACCAATCACAGCTACAACTTTATTCCTAAAAAATGCACCATCGCAAGTCGCACAAGCTGAAACCCCATAACCCTGAAATTTCTTTTCACTTTCTAAACCAAGCCACTTCGCTTGCGCACCAGATGCAATGATAATTGCATCTGAATAGTAGTCATTGATATTACCAGAAGATCTAAATCTATACTCATTAAAGTCCTCAAGTTGTTCAACGCTTTTTATCTCATCATCTATTATTTTTGCTCCAACCTTTTCTGCATGAAACCTCATTTGCTCCATTAGTTCTGGACCCTGTATTGAAACAAAACCAGGATAGTTTTCAACATCTGTAGTAATTGTAAGCTGACCACCAGGCTGCATTCCCGTTACTACAATTGGCTCTAAGTTTGCACGTGCTGCATATATAGCGGCAGCATAACCCGCTGCCCCAGATCCAATAATAAGAACTTTTGTACTAAATTTATAATTCTTCACTGTATGAGTTTAGATAATCAGCTACTCCTTCATCGCTTGCCTGCATTGCTGGCTTACCTTTCTTCCACCCTGCTGGACATACTTCACCATGCTCCTCATTATGTTTAATTGCATCAACGATTCTAACGAATTCATCGATATTACGCCCTAAAGGCAAATCATTTATCGATTGATGACGTACAATAAATTTATCATCAATAACGAAAGTTGCTCTCAGCGCAATTGAGTCATCATATAAGACCCCATAGTCTCTTGATATAGACTTTTTGATATCAGACACTAAAGTGTAGCTAATCTCTCCAATACCACCATCATTAACTGGAGTGTTTCGCCATTTATAATGTGAAAATTTTGAATCTACACTTATTCCTATCACTTCAACACCACGCTTTGCAAACTCATTTATTCTATTATTGAGCGATATCAATTCAGTTGGGCAAACAAAAGTAAAATCAAGTGGATAGAAAAAAAGGACAGCATACTTATTTTTTATGCGCTTACTCAGACAGAAATCATCAACAATTTCTCCGTCAGAGAGAACAGATGAAGCAGTAAAATCGATAGCAGATTGTGTTACAAGATTCATAATTAACCTATTCTTTTAAAATAACTTTAATTTTACATCTTGATAAACTTATATGCAAGTTTTCTTTGGTTTTAGTCCTATAAAAACTTCCTAAAATAGCTCTTCTTTTTTACCGATAAGATACAATCCAGGTTGGAATACTGAGTTGGTGAGTATAAAATTCTACGTCATGCCACCGCGAACCGTCATACCGCCACGGTATCTCAGCCGCTCACAAGTAGCGGGATGACGAGCTTATCGTCATGCCACCGCGAACCGTCATACCGCCACGAACCGTCATACCGCGATTCATTCGCGGTATCTCTAGATCCCGCTAACAAGTAGCGGGATGACGGTTGTCGTTTAGCTATAAATGTTAAAAAATTTGCCAAACGAAAAAAAAGGCAAAAGAAGCCCCGTGGTTGGCTAATTACTTACATTATACTTTCAAGTATGGCGTTTTTTTATTCTAAACGTTTAATAACCGCGATTCAGTTGCTTTTAAGCCGCAACTAATCTAAATTATAAACATTAAGAAATTTACTAAACAGAAAAAAAGGCAAAAGAAACCCTAGGGTAGCTAGTTATTCACTATCCATTTTTTAAGTTGGCGTTTTTTTATGTTTTAAATGCTTTATAAGCGCATTTTAGCTTATATTAGGTAAAAACCTAGAAGTTTTATAAAGACATAAGGTGCACATAGTACAAAAAATTAAACATGAGACGCCAGATACGTGAGTTTTTTTGTCATTTAATCTGTACAGAGAAGATAAATAAATAGCTTCAGTTTTATGATAAGGGAGTTGGCGGAGTTTGTCAAGTAAGTTTTTCGCTTCTGCGGGCTACTTGAATAACGGCTACAATGTTCATACAGCTATGTACATAGCTGGAACTCAAAAAAAGAACCAAGTAGCCAAGCTACTTGGATGACAGAAGGTAATATAAGAAGTCTATTGGCTCTCGTATACCTTAGTGAAACTTAACAAGTTTATCTATAGTTTTAGTGATGATTCTTGGAGTATCCGGAGAAACTGCTGAGCTCAGCCTATTTAGTCGCTCTATAGCAAACTCGCTGTTCTCATTTGTTATGAAATCACATAAAATATTTTCTATATCCTTAGTAACACTTTCATGCTTCCTCAGAGGATGATTATGTGGATACCTATTGATAGTTCTGATGCTAGAATACTCAACAAAAGCTTGATCCTTAAAAGCAAGTTGTCTCAATTTCTCTTTGAATTTTCCTTCTTCCTCTTTTGCTAAAAGGCGAGACTTTATCAGTGATTTTATAATCAAATTTATAGCTTGATGCATTTCAGAATGCACTATAACTTTAATGGTATTTTCTTCTACTATACAATCATAAATACTTTTTTCGCTCTTTAGTGACTCTATAAGCGTTCTGCTATTTTGTGAATTCAATTCCAAATTCTCTTCACTCATAGGAGTTATTATGAAGGTGTTCTTACTCACTCTGATGTTAAATTGTGGAGAGCCTTCAGAAAAGGAAAATGCTACATCCTTAAATTCAAGTGCATGATTGTATGCAGCAAAAAGGGTGTGTGCTATAACACTGCTGGGCACCTTCATTCCATGTTTACTCAGGTGGTTCAATACATTTTCAACCTCATGATATGTAAAGTCTGTATCTTTTAGCAATTCAACAACTTCTATGCCGTTGTGTTGTTTATACTCTATTCTCACTTCTTCTGTAAAAAGTGTTTTAGCTGCTATATGTTTATCAAGCACTGTGAAAATCTTGATGAAATTCTCTAAATCTTGTTTGTTAACTAATTCGATACTAATTAAGTTTCTGCTAATAATTGAAATATTTTTTGTCATTTTTTCCCACTAAAAAAACTCACTGAATGAATTGTATTTTTAATTCATTAAGAATTGTTTAAAGTGAGCATACTAGTTTTCATTTACGTATTACACGACAAAACAAGATAAAAAGTTACATAAAATCATCATGTGGTATAACACACTCTCCACATTCATCATTGCTGTTTGTGTAGGTTGTGACATCAGTGTGATTGTCATTATTATTTAGCATATCATCCAACTTTCCTTCTTTTTCAA
>NZ_CP011148.1:732802-739804 GCF_001758565.1 Wolbachia endosymbiont of Drosophila incompta
TGTTCTAACGTTATACTTTGATTTTATGTCGTTAAATAGATCTGAGTTTTTGAGCACATCAATTTCTTCATACTTCACACCTTTTTTATCTAGTAAATCCTTTGCCCTTATGCAGTATGGACAGCCCTTCTTTACATATATCACAACATTTTTCACAATTTATCTCCGTAGCTTACTAAAATATAGTTATTATATATAAGAAACATGTAAAAACATCAAATTGTATGAAAATTATTTATAATTGTGAGCAAGGAATAGAAAATAATATAGCACTAACCTTCGGAAATTTCGATGGCATTCATTTAGGACACGAGTTTGCAATTTCTACTCTAAAGAAGGTAGCACAAGAAAGAGGATTACCCTCTGCAGTTTTAACTTTTGAGCCTCACCCATCAACTGTTTTATTTGGTAGAAACAATTTTAGGTTAATAGACCAAGAACAAAAAAAGGAACTAATCAGCAGCTATGGTATAGATTACTTATATATTATTAATTTTAATAGAGGTTTTTCTGAGGTTAGCTGCGATGACTTTATCAGTGAGATTTTAATAGATAAATATGGCGCTAAACACATAATTGTCGGAGAAAATTGCACTTTTGGTCATAAACGATTGGGTAATATATTAACTCTAGAGAAATATTCTGAAATATATGGATACTCTTTGACTAAATTAGAGCCATTAACAATTGACGGCAAAATTTGCTCTTCTTCTTCAATAAGGGAGTATGTACAAAGGGGCGAAATAGAAATTGCTAATAAATTGCTCGGCAGGCCTTATCAAGTTTCTGGTGTTGTGACAAAAGGTGCATGTAGAGGTAGAGAAATAGGATTTCCAACCATAAATATTCCTATAGAAGATTGCATGATAAAACCTAAGTTTGGCACATATTACGCTAGAGTGACTTTTCCTGATAGTAATCCAAATTGGTTATATGGAGTAGTCAATATTGGTATAAGACCTACTTTTAAGGATCTGAAAAAGCCTATAATAGAAATGCACATATTCGATTTTGATGAAGACGTATATAGTCATAAAGTCAATATACAACTTTTAAAATTCATAAGGTCAGAAAAAAAATTCCATAGTATTGAGGAGTTAACAAAACAGATAAATTATGATATACTTAAAGTTTATAGGTTAAAGGCAAATTTATGAAAAAGTTATGCTTAGTTGTTATATTAATTATAGTATTGATTGACCAAACGAGCAAATTGTACATAAACTCATTGATTGATGAAGGAGAATCAATTGAGATCGCTAGTTTTATAAAACTAGTTGAAGTTTGGAATTCAGGTATTAGTTTTGGAATGTGTAGCGCTTTACCACATGGCGGTTTCTTTTTTTCAGCATTTTCAATACTAATAATTGGTATACTTGCATATTTGATATACAAGTCTGACGATCAGTCAACTTACCTTGGTTTTTCTCTGATGATTGGTGGAGCAATCGGAAACGTAGTTGATAGGATCTATTGGGGAGCTGTATATGATTTCATATATTTTCATATTGATGATTGGTATTGTCCAGCCTTTAATTTAGCAGATTTATCTATAGTTTGTGGAATGTTTACATTGTTATATAAGTGGTATATATACGATATGCTTATTTCTAAACAAAATGAGGAATAAAATAATTGTTTTTATATTAGGTCGAAATAATGCTTCATAAGTTTTTTAGTTTTCTTATACTACCTGTACTTTTTTTTACTTACCCAATTTCTTCGAATGCTTTAAACATAGAGCACAACATAAAATATACTAAACTCAGTAACGGACTAGATGTTTATGTTGTTTCTAATCATCGGATTCCAGCCGTTTTACATGCAGTAATATACAAAGTTGGGGGAATGGATGATCCAATCGGCAAAGCAGGATTGGCTCACTACTTTGAACATTTAATGTTTGAAACTACAGGGAAGTTCACAGATATAGAAGCCACTATGAGTAGCATTGGGGCTCAATTTAACGCATTTACCACTAAAGAATATACCTGTTATTTTGAGTTGATCCCCAAAAAAGATTTACCACTTGCAATGGAAGTTGAAGCAGATAGAATGGGCAGCTTTAATGTTACTCAAGACAAAATAGATAGAGAAAAAAACATCGTATTAGAAGAAAGAAAGATGAGATTTGATAACCAACCTCATAACTTGTTATGGGAAGAAATGGATAGTGCATTTTACCGTACTGGCTATGGTAGGTCTGTTATCGGCTGGGAGAGCGATATCAAAACTTACAATTTGGATGACATAACGAGGTTTCATGATAACTATTATCACTCCGGCAATGCAATATTACTGATTGTGGGTGATGTGGAACTTGATGAAGTAGTGAAATTAGCAGAAGAAAAATATGGCGAAATTAAAGCTAAGCCTGTAATGAGAAATTACCCAAATCAGGATCCAGTGCATAATGCAGGTCTATCGGTGACCTTAGAGAGCACTGAAGTAAAAGAATCAGTTTTATATTTTCGTTATCGTGTTCCCTTATTTGATCACATAAATGAAGCCTCTGCTGCTCATTTAGCGGTTGACATTTTAGGTGGCGGCAAATCCAGCAAACTGTATAAAGATTTGGTTTTAGATAAAGATGTGGCAGTATCAGTGTTTGCTTATTATAATAGCCTAGCTTTTAGTGATGGCTACATTGATATTATGATAATTCCAAAAAGTGGCGCTAATTTAGATATTGTTGAAAGAGAGTTAGATAATGCTATTAATGGCTTCGTATCTAAAGGGGTGACGAGCGAGGAATTACAAAGCTCAAAATATAGGTATAAGGCAGCACAGTTTGATAATCTATCTGACTTAACTCATATAGCGATGTTCTATGTGCCACACCTTGCACTTGGTATTCCACTTGATGAAATAGATATTTCATATAGCAAGATTAATGATGTCAATCTAGAGGATGTAAATAATAAAATCCGTGCTATTTTTTCTGCTAATAAGTTAATTGGTCGTTTATTACCAAAAGGAGATAATAATGAGAATAAGTAAAATTATATTTCTATTTTTTTTCTGTCTAGGCTTTAATTTACAAGCAAGTGGTAACCTAAATATAGAGGAGGTCACTACCCGTAAAGGATTTAAGTTTTTATTTGTAGAAAATCATGATTTGCCAAAAGTTTCACTAAATATATCGTTCAAGGATGCAGGTTATGTGTATGAGAATAAGGAAAAACAGGGGCTTGCTTGGTTTACTTCTCTTGTAATCCAAGAAGGGGCAGGAAAAAATGATGCCAAAGATTTTGCGAAAAAGCTTGAAGATAAAGGGATTAGTTTAAATTTTATTGCTGATTTAGAAGCATTTAGGGTTTCATTAAATACTTTGTCTGACAATCTAGAGGAAGCAATTTCATTACTGAGCGATACTATAATGCGTCCTAAAGTTGACCCTGAAGGGTTGAATAGAGTTTTCGAGGAAGCCAAAGTTGATTTTAATAATCTTGAAAAAAATCCTTATTTTGTTGCTGGAAAAGAATTAGATACGTTATTGTTTAAAAAACATCCTTACTCAAAAAGTGTGTACGGTACTCTTGATACTATAATGAGCATTACTAGAGACGATGTTTTAACATACATAAAGCGTAATTTTGCTAAAGATAACATAGTTATCAGTGTTGCTGGTTGTACAAAAAAAGAAGAAATTATTACGCTATTAGATAAATATTTATCTAAATTGCCGTCAAAAAGATCAAAAGTTAGAAAAATACCTGTAAAAAATAATTTTGGTTCTGCAGAAAGTAAGAATATTTTTATGGATATACCACAGAGTGTGATACTTTTTGCTCAAAAAGGTATAGCTTATGAAGATCCTAATTATTATAACGCTGGTGTCTTAATTGATGCACTTGGTGGCATGAGGCTGAATTCAATATTAATGACAGAACTGAGGCAAAACTTGGGTATTACTTATGGTGTTTATGCAAGTATTATTTCCAATAAACATGGAAATATTATATCTGGATTTATAAGTACTGATAGTTCTACTGCTGGCAAAGCTATATCAGCAGTAAAAGATACATTTAGCAGAATAAAAAAGCAAGGAATTGACGAACAATTGTTCAAGGATGCAAAAATTGGCTTGGTAAATAATCTTGTCCTTTTCCTGTCCAATAACACAAATACAGCAACGCTGCTAGATAATATGCAGATAAATGATCGTGATGTTAACCGTATAAATAATTATGCGAATATCATTAATGATGTTAAATTAGAGGAAGTAAACGAACTGGCAAGTTCTTTACTGGAACCTGAAAATTTATTTTTTGTTGAAGTTGGAAAAAACGCTCAAGGTCAATAATTATTACAGTCATATATCTTCTGCTATTGACCTTACTGCTTCTACATAACACTTATGCTCCTCAGCTAGAATGCGTTCTGAGAGGCTTTGAATATCATCAGCTGGTAACGTTGGTACAACAACTTGAGCAATTATGGCTCCAGCATCAACTTCAGGAGTGACATAATGTACAGTACAACCTGTAATTTTTACACCTGCTTTTAGAGCTTGCTCTTGAGCGTTTAGGCCTTTAAAAGACGGAAGTAAAGAGGGATGAATATTTATCACCTTGTTATGCCATTTACTCAGAAAATCAGCTTTGAGAATTCTCATAAACCCTGCAAGGCAAATTAAATCAACCTTATGTTGAACAAGTATTTCGTGAATTTTACCAGCATCAAGCGGTTTATCTTTAACAATAAACGCTGAGATTCCTGCTTGCTCTGCTATTTTCAGACCAGCAGCTTCGCTATTATTTGTGATAACACATGCAACTTCTGCGGAAAAATTCTGATCTTGACATGCTTCTATTAAGGCCTGCATATTCGACCCCCTACCTGAAATTAGTATTCCGAGTTTTATCTTTTTCATTATAGCACAGTTAGTTTAGAATTTAGTTAATACTAACAAAACAGCTCAAAAGGAAAACTTATTTTATAGCAAAGAAGGCAGACTAAACTCTTTATATAAGTGGACCTCTAATTTTGGACCTCACTGGACAACACAAAATAACGAATAGCCCCATGTACCCAGCTAAAACTAGCTTTAATGCTTAGATATTGTGCTATTTTTGTATAATATACTACTATAAGTATATATTTTTGTAATCGCGTTATTATTTATTTAACAAAGTATTAGTATAATTTATTACACTGGATTAAATGGAGAAAGTTCAATGAGTAAATTACCGAACAATGCAAAAATAGGTAAATCTCAGGTTACTCAGTGGGAGGTAATAAAAAATTGTGAATATGCTGATAATTGCTTGTCAAAAATAGTAACTTTGTACGTTATTAGAATAACTCAGCTATCAGATTTTTATACGAGTGACGAACCTGAAATTAACACTGTTTTAGCAAGAATAAGCGTGACAAGTGAAAATGTATTTTTAAACAAGGCTACTACTATTGAAGTTATGGAAGGTATTTTTCCGTATAAATTCAACAGCAAGAAGAGAAATAACGTATTAAGGTTAGAAGATTTGTATAATTATTTATGTTCTATTGTTAACAATAGCCTTCCAAAAGAAATGCTTGAAAGTCTTGTAAGGGAATATAAGGATGCTGTTAACTTATTTAAAGCAATTACTTAACTGAACGTAGTATTTTTAAGATTTTATTTTCTATTTCAGAAATGCCGCTTTCAAGATCTTTATCTATCAAATACATGGTAGAGAAATATGTTTTCTGCTTACTTTCAACATTGATAGTTAAAGTTCCGGGAGTGATTGTGACTGAATTGGCAAATAACGCAATGCTTTCATCATTATGCCCTTTGCATTTTCTTAGAATAATGATTGGCTCAAGCTTAGATTTGAGTTGTAGCACCTTTTTTGTTACATAAACACTTGATAAAATGATTTGGTACATTAACCATGGTATATAACTTACTAACTTATAAAACGACAGTCTACTCGTACTATTTAAAATCTGGCTAAGAGCTCTTTCAGCGTTTATCAACCTTCTAAAGATAAACGATGTGAATATAGAGGAAAACACTCCACAAAAAATAAAAAACGGCTCAAAATAACCAGACAATACAGTCCATAGAACAAATAAAATTATAAATGACAGAGAAAAAAACTTGATTTCCTTCCTAAAGTTGAGGTTTTTCATAGTCTGTAATATAACTTAAATGACTCTTTAAGGAAAGATAATAACGAATATTTAGGTTCTTGACTTCTATGTTAAAAGATATAACAACTAAGTTATGTATTTTAAGTGAGGAAGTTATGAAATATGACAAATTTATGGAAATATTAAAAAAAATAAATGACCTTTCAGATTTGAGCAAGGACAATATAGTTGAAAAAATAAAAGCTAAGTTACAAGAAGAAGATCCAGATTTATGTCAAGAGTGGGAAAAGAGTAAACCTGACAATGATAGTGGATCTGGCATAAATTACATATTTACTATATCTCGTGGTCAAAATTCTAAGGAAGTCAAATTGTTACATCTTGCTTCTTATTGGAACTGTGCAAATGTAGCAAAAGCTCTGATTGAAAACGGGGCAGATATTAATGCAGAACATGATAATAAGATGGCTCCTTTACATCTTGCTATTACAAATGGCCACAAAGAGATAGTACAAGTTCTATCAAAAGCAGAAGGAATCAACGTTGATGCAAAAAATAGTGATGGGTGGACTCCTTTACATCTTGCTGCTGCAAAGGGCCATAAGGATGTAGTAGAAACTCTAATTGCAAACAAAGTAAGAGGTTGTCCGGAAACTAGTAAATTCAAGCATATTCCCTCTTTAACATAACCCTACTCATAGCTAGGTATATGAAATTCTCAGTGGATGTTGTGAGTAAATCATACTCCTTCGATAGCCTTCTATTCCTATTAACCCAAGCAAAAGTCCTTTCTACAACCCATCTTCTTGGCTGTACTTTAAACCCTTGTTCTCTTGTTGGTAGTAGCTCAGGTGGCGTATCTTTGTGCACCCAAAATCTACATTTAGTTAATCAATTGCAACAGTTTCAGAATAGCGTAAC
>NZ_CP011148.1:739833-739934 GCF_001758565.1 Wolbachia endosymbiont of Drosophila incompta
AGATGGACTCCTTTGCATGTTGCTGCTGCGAATGGCCACGAAGATGTAGTAAAAACTCTAATCGCAAAAGGAGCAAAGGTTAAGGCAAAAAATGGTGATAG
>NZ_CP011148.1:739969-740328 GCF_001758565.1 Wolbachia endosymbiont of Drosophila incompta
ACGAAGGTATAGTAAAAGTTCTGCTAGAAGCTGGAGCAGACCCTTCATTAAAAGATGTTGATGGAAAAACGCCAAGAGACCTCACTAAAGATCAAGGTATAATTCAGCTTTTAGAGGAAGCGGAAAAAAAGCAAACGTTAAAAAATGAGAATAAAAAAACGCCAAAGGATCTTACTGAAAATAAAGATGTAATGCAGCTTCCAGAGAAAAAGGAAGAAAAACAAATTGGAAAAAATGCAATTGTGAAAGAAAAAGAACAATCTGCAAAAAATGCAATTGTAAAAGGTGTTATTGTGTGTTTTGTAACTGCAGTGATAGTTGGTGTTGCACTTGCATTTGCTACTGCCCTATCTGTACCA
>NZ_CP011148.1:740347-743120 GCF_001758565.1 Wolbachia endosymbiont of Drosophila incompta
CAGTATCTGCGCTCATAGTTGGTGCTGGTCAATATATAATGTCAAAGCCTAAACCTGAAATGAAAGAAGTAAAGGAACCTGTGCCTAGAGAGACAGAAAAAGCACTTACTTGATTTTTGTTATCCTGTTGCTATCAGACTAGCCTGGCACCTTATATTTATTGGGATAACTGTTTTATTATGAATTAAGTCAAAAACTCTGTAATATATTGAAGCTTAAAGATATCTTTAGATATGGAAGTTATTGCAGAAAATAGGAAAGCAAGGTTTGAATATTTCATCTTAGAAGAATTTGAAGCGGGTATGGTCTTATTAAGCAGTGAAGTTAAATCGCTAAGAGAAAGAAAAGTAAATATTTCCGACGCCTACGTTGTTGAAAAGAATAGCGAAGTATGGCTGCACAATATGCATATTGCAGAATATAAAGCTGCGAACCGAAAAAATCATAAACCAAAAAGGGAACGTAAATTACTCTTGCATAAAAAGGAGATAAATAAACTAATTGGTCAAATCAAGACTGCTGGGATAACTGTTGTGCCGCTTTCGGTCTATTTTAACGATAAAGGATTTGCAAAAACTAAAATTGCCATTGTAAAAGGAAAAAAACTCTACGATAAGAGAGCAACCATAAAACAGAGAGAGTGGGATCGTGAAAAAAGTAGATTGTCTAAGAATAATTTATAGCAAAATATGTCTTTAAATCCAGTAATTTTCAGCATCGGTCCTGTTTCTATATATTGGTATTCCTTAGCCTACGTTTTGGGTATAGTGTTTGCATATTGGTATTTACATAAGCTAGATGACCAAAAAATATTTACTAAGAATTTTTACGATTCGTTATTAACAGCCACTATTGTAGGTATTATCCTTGGAGGTAGACTTGGCTACGTATTGATATATGATCCAGTTCTTTATATAAGCAACCCTATTGAGATATTGAAGACCTGGGAAGGAGGGATGTCATTTCATGGTGGTGCTATAGGAGTTTTGCTTGCAGTAATAATTTCGTGTAAAAGACATAATATCCCTACATTTTATGCACTGGACCTAGTTTCTTGCGGAGTTCCCATAGGTTTATTTTTAGGTCGCATAGGCAATTTTATAAACGGAGAGTTATTTGGCAGAGTTACAACTATGCCATGGGGTATGGTATTTCCAGAGAGTGGTGATAATTTGCTGCATCATCCAAGCCAGCTTTATGAGGCACTTTTTGAAGGACTGCTACTTTTTGCAGTTGCAAATTCACTGTTTTTCTTAACTAGAATAAGACTGTATCACGGTGCGTTAACTGGTATTGCAGTTATGTGGTATGGAATAGCACGTTTTTTCGTTGAGTTTTTTCGCGAACCAGACTATCAAATTGGCTATTTGTGGCTTGATTTAACTATGGGGCAGTTGCTTTCTATACCTATGGTTTTGCTAGGAATGCTTGTATATCTAGGCGCATTAAATTTAAAATTTAATACGAAATCTGTCACATAGAGAAAAGGTGAGTTCAATAGAAAAATGTAGCCAGAAGCCCCACATTATGCACAATTGTACGAATTTTCTGCGTTGCAGTAGAATGAATCGGTGGGCTTTGTTGCATCGCTAGCTATGATGGATTAAAGATAAAAAAGGTAGAGAATATCAGTAGCTTATTATTCTGGTATTTATAACAAGAACGGTCAGTGAATACCTAAATTTGAGTAAAAGAAATTTCACTACCACTCACTAATCTGGCTAAAATTCAAGAATTTCAATGCTTTAGCTATTTTCAATAGAATTAAATTTATTAATATAAATAACAAATTACTATTCTTAAATTTGATCAGATTGATTGCAAAAAAACAAGATTTTCAATAAGTTGCTTATAATCCTAATTATAGTTAGCCTTTCATAAGTAGCGATGCAACAAAGCCATCCCAGTGTCAGCTACTTTCATGACACCATTTGCTGTGCAGTTTACCTTCAAAAATGAATGTTCGTACAGCTATGGAATGAATCGCGGTATGACGTAGCTTCGCTATAGGCAATGAAGGAAATATTAACTATACTTCTTTTTACCATTGTTTATATTTCCTATTCACATATATTAATATTTTACTCACTTAAAGTAAGCTAACTACCGTTATTAATATTTTTGTAATAAAAATTGTATATGGTGCATGTAATCAAATTAAGAGGAAGATTGTGGAAATTACGCCATCAATAAAAAAAGAATTGAAGCAAAGTACTCTATATGTTTGCCTAGAAAAATGCAAAAGTGCATTTTGGTTTATCTTTTGGTTTAGTGCGGGAATCAATTTATTAATGTTATTCCTACCACTTTATACCTCTCAAGTGCTTGATCGGGTGATATCGAGCGAAAGTGTATCAACACTAACTATGCTGACAATTATCACTTTATCTGCATTTGCATGTTCTGCAATGCTTGAAACTTGTCGATATTTAGCCATGGCAAAAATAGGTGATTGGATCGATAAAACTGCAACACCAGATCTGATAGTAAGGTCAATCAGGCTAACGTCAGTGCAGAGCTCAACTTCAAGTGGTGAAGCAATACGAGATCTCGGAGTGATAAAAAATTTCATTACAGGAAATGGTATATTCTCACTGTTTGATACTCCATGGTCGTTAATTTACCTTGTTGTGATTTTCATGATACATACCTCCACGGGGTTTATAGCTATTACTGGAATTATTATATTAGTCTCTATGGCAATATGGAATGAACTTGCCACTAAACGAATATTACAAGAAACCAACGAAGAAACTATACGGAATATCAATGC
>NZ_CP011148.1:743156-749628 GCF_001758565.1 Wolbachia endosymbiont of Drosophila incompta
AGCTATGGGCATGTCAGAATTCATAGTCTCTGATTGGTGTAAACGAAATGATCAGAACCGAGCAATGCAAATTAAAGCACAAAATCGCTCTAATGTAATTACTGGAATCACTAAATTTTTGCGCTCAACTCTGCAAATATCAGTAATTGGAACAGGTGCATTACTTGCAATCACAGCTCATAAGACTGCCGGTAGCATCATCGCTGCTTCAATTTTAATGGGTAGAGTATTAGCACCATTTGACGCTGCGGTTCATACTTGGAAGTTTTTAAATCAGGCTAGAATGTCATATGGAAGGCTACAAAGACTTATATTAACATCGCCAAAAAGAGAGCAAACGATGGCTCTACCAGAACCTGAAGGAAAATTGGAATTTGATAGAGTATTTTTTACTCCTTATGGAAGCAATAAGCCGACAGTAAAAGGAATATCATTCATTATAGATCCTGGAGATGTAGTTGGTGTTATTGGTGCAAGTGCTTCTGGTAAATCCACTATCGCAAAATTAACTGTTGGTGTATGGAAGCCAATATCTGGTGTAGTCAGACTAGATGGCGCTGATGTATATACTTGGAATCGAGAAAATTTTGGTAATTATGTTGGCTACTTACCTCAGGATATTGAGTTATTTAACACTAGTGTCAAAGCTAATATTGCTCGCATGAGGCCAGATCCAAATCCTGAAGAAATAATCAAAGCAGCAAAAATTGCAGGAATACATGAACTAATACTAAGCTTACCAAATGGATATGATACAACAATAGGAGGTCCTGGAGGAGTAACGCTCTCTGGCGGCCAAAAACAGCTTCTTGGACTTGCCAGAGCTTTTTATGGTCACACAAAACTTTTAGTACTTGATGAACCAAACGCTAACTTAGATAGCAATGGAGAGGCATGCTTAATTAATGCAATTGGCATTGCAAGAAAACAAAATACTACTACTGTTATCATCACTCACAAGCTACCGTTATTGTCCGTAGTTGATAAGGTGATCCTCATGTCAGATGGTATCATTTACGCTATGGGACCAAAAGATGAGATTTTGAGCAAATTAGTTGCTCCATCATCAAGTACCACAGAAGATGAGCGCTCTTCAGCAAATGGTTAGTTTACTTACAATAAATTCTGTATCTGAAATAACAACTGTTCCAGAAAAATATATATTTCTTTACCATTAGAAATAATATTACAAGAATAGTAAATAGATTAATAACTCTTATTAATTAAAGTCAATCGGCAGATATAGCTAAAGTGGCTTAGGTTTACCTACAATTTGAAAAACAACACATTCGTCTTAATGAATTTTCTTAATTTGTTATCTAAATAACTTAATATTAGTGGTAATTTTATAAAAAAATTATAATATAAATAATGTTGCTGCGAAAATTTATAACAATATTTCCCTCTAACGTTTAATGAATTTCAATAAATTGCCTTTTTAATTCTAGATAAGTATATGCTTTGTTAATATGTTTAGTTCAAAATCCAAAAGTAAGTTTATGCTTTCTATTGGAGAAGAAGGCATAATGTTACTATATTTTAAAAATAATACTTTAAATAAAAGGTATTTTGTTAAGGGCAAAAACGATAAAGCAGTTTCCGATTTAATTTCATGTCTTTCGTCAGATAAAAAAGCACCTTTATACCTGGTGCTTAATCATGCAGATCAAAATTACTCGCTACAGTTTATTACAAGGGCAAACAAGATTAGTGCCTATCTATCAGCAAAAACAAAGATGGAGCATTTTTCTCGTAATAATGACATAAGTTCAGTTTTTTTGGTTGAGAAGCCAAACAAATTCAATCAAAACTGGTGCTATCTTCTTGTTTCATCAAAAGCAAAGCATTTAGTAGAATATTGGTTGAATGTGTTTATTGAGATAGGCTCCAACTTTAAGGGAATATTAATGTTTCCTATAGAAATAAGTAATATAACAAAAAAGATTCTACATAAAGATCCTAATAATTGGAAAATTATAGTTGCTGCAACTAAAACGGGAGGCTATAGACAAGTGGTTCTTAAAGAGAATAAAATGGTATTTACGCGCTTAACATCATTTACTAATGATAATTTACCAGGAATTATCGCTGGTGGAATATATCAGGAAGTGCAAGATACTATTCGATCCTTAACTAAGTTTGGGTTTGAAAAAAATAACCCTATCGACCTTTGTATCATAGTGTCAGAAGATATCAAAGCTAGTTTATCAGTCATAAATTTTTCAGAGAACAGTGTGAACATATTAACTCCATATGAGTTAGGCAAACTATTAGGAGCAGAACTAGCTATAAGTGAAAAAGATAACTTTTGCGATACCATAATTTTGTTTCATAGCTTTAAGAATAAATTAGCAGCTATTTTTAATACAAAGGAAACTAAAGAATTTTATCTATTCAATTACCTTTATTTAAACTCTCCTCGAATTTTTCTATACTTCGCCCTGGTTTTAGTTATAACAAACACCCTTTGTTTGCTAAATTTGTATTCAAATTTCAATGTCGCTGATAATTTATCAGCAAAGCAGAACACCTTAAATAACCAATTAACAAAACTTAGCCAAAGCTATAATGTAAAAAAAATAGATGAAATTTATGATTTTATTAATATCAATAATATTTTATCAAAAATAGAATACTCTCCTCTTACACAAGTTAAGTATGTAGAAAAGTTAAAAATACCAGGTATAGAGCTTCGATCATTTGAATGGAATTATAATGAGGCAAAAAGTTATATTACCACAACTTTAAAGTTTAATTTTCAATCCGGTAAAAATATTTCTCATCAATACGAGAAACTACGAAAAAATTTAAACGATAATTTTCGTACCTATGACATTAATATTTCTAGCTTACCTGCTGCTAAAGAGCAAAATCTATCTATTGATGTTGAAATAGGAGAGGCAATGTAGATTAATGACTATCTCTCAATTAAAAAGAAAAGCTACAATTCAGTTTATATCGTATTTGTTATTATCTGTTGGATTAATAGGGTTATTAACATATGTTGTTATCTATAACGAAAAGATTTATAATAAAAACCAAATTGCGATTGATAAAATACGTTCTATTAATTTACAGATTACTGGAATTCAAAAAAAGGAAGTTGTTCTAAATAAAAACCTAGATTTATGGAAAAAAATTTCCTCTTCAAATTTACATAGTAGCAGATACATTGCAAATTTAAATTTCGAGCTTAGCAAGTTATATAAAAAGTACTATATATTAGAACCTGAAATATCAATTTCTATACCCGAAGAAGTTGAGCTCCACAACAAAAGTGAACGCACAAAAGTAATAAAAAGTGAAGTGATCCTAAATTTAAGCTCAATCAGCGATAAGCATATTTTTTTATTTCTACAGTCTATTCCAAATCTGCCAGGTTATGTTATGATCAAATCTCTTATTTTAAATAAGCAGAGAAATATTGATGCTGCAACTATGAATCAGATTTTGAATGGTAATATGATAGAGATAGTGAGAGCTAATATAGTCTTTGATTGGTATACTATATTAAGTAGATAAGGTGATGAACATAAAGCTGTTTTTTATTTTTACGCTACTCATTTCCAATGTTAATGCATATTGCAGTTGTGAAGATATCATAGAAAGCATAGAAATTTGTAAGGAGTATTCTTGCCGACAATATATTGGCAATGAAGATTTTATTGAGCATAAAATATTAGGATTAAATAGTGGAAATTTATGCGTATATATAGAAAAACAAGGTAATGATGAAATGGTTTGTCATCATTCTCAGTATGGAATGATGATAGAAAAAAGATATTTTGAAAGTATTCTTAAAGTTGGCAATCAAGAAATCGACGATTTTATTGATATAGCAAATTTGCGTGCAAAAGAGTGTTTCTTTATCAACAATCAAAAACTAAGCTATACAGATCGGGACGATATAATAAGAGAAGCAGTGGAAAGTGACTTTGACGTTTTGTCACAATATAGTAACGTAAAAAGCATTTTTTTTGATGAAGAGCCAGTTAATAGAATGGTCAATGAAATGGAAAAGTTCAATTTACGATCTTCAAGAGCTACAAAAGAGGAGGTATCAGATAATTTCAACGGTAAGGTAGTGAGTTTAGACTCAATTTTATATCTTTCTCCCGATACATGGAAAATATGGGTAAATGGAAAACTGTTTATAAATACTAAGGATTTAAAAGTGCACTCAGTCACTGAAAATTATGTAACTTTTGTATGGACCGTAGATCAAAAAGCAATAAAAAAGCATGCGAATGATTCTCAAAATGTATATTTTGGATATGGGAGTATTATGTTTACGCTTTATCCAAAACAAAAATTTGACTTGGATGGCTTATCTATTAAATAACTTAAATATATATGCGCTTGTAGCTCAGTTGGATAGAGCGTTGCCCTCCGGAGGCAAAGGCCGTGGGTTCGAATCCCTCCAAGCGCACTTTTAATTAAATTTGACAATAGTATTTTCACATAAGATAATAAAAGGATTTATTTAGAGCATAATTATGTCTGGTGGTACCATAAACAAAGTCATACTAGTTGGTAATTTAGGAAAAGATCCTGAAATTAGGACTACACAAAATGGAAAAGAAATGGCAAGTTTTTCAATAGCCACGTCTGAAAGTTGGACTGACAAACTTTCCGGTATGCGCTCTGAAAAGACAGAGTGGCATAATATCGTAATTTTTAGTGAAGGATTAGTAAAAATCGTCAAAGATTTTGCACGTAAAGGCAGTAAAGTTTATGTTGAAGGTTCTTTGAGAACTAGAAAATGGACTGACCAAAACGGTGGTGAAAGATACACAACAGAGGTGGTTCTATATAATTTTAATAGCGCTCTTACTCTCTTGGATTCACGAAATAGTGCGCCAAATTCTGATTACAAGCCAAGTGAATACAAACAAGGTGAAACAGAACAAAAAGATAAACACGAAAGTTTTGACAACGATATAAAAGATGAACTACTCGACGATGAAATACCATTTTAACAATTTAAATTGAAATCTACATTTTTATGGACTGCTTGTGTTACTCCTTTTAATTGCAATGGAGATAGTATAGATTATAGCAGTTTGCAGCGTTTACTGACAATGCAAGTTAAAGCTGAAAATGGCGTAGTGTTGCTGGGTAGCACAGGTGAGAGCCTATCGCTTACTGATTCTGAAAAGCGTACATTAGTTGAATTCGTATGTAAGCTAAAATTAAATACGAAAATTATAATTGGCGTACCAGGAGTGAATCTATATCAGACTCTTGAATGGCTTGATTTTTGCAAGGGTATGCCTATTCATGGCTATCTAATGACAACTCCCATTTATGCAAAGCCCGGAATTATGGGGCAGACTTTATGGTTTGAAAAGCTGCTTGAGAAAGCACATGTGCCGGTTATGTTTTACAATATTCCATCAAGAGCAGGAATAAATCTTCACGCTGAAACTGTACGCAACTTATCCAGCCACGAAAAATTTTGGGCTATCAAAGATTCAAGTGGCACTGTTGATACTTTAGCTCAGTATAAGAAAGTTGCACCAAATATTGAGGTCTTTTGTGGAGATGATAATATGATATCCGATATGGCCGCTTATGGTGCGGCTGGCCTGGTTTCCGTTGCTTCCAATGTTTGGCCATATGTAGCACATGAATATGTTAAGAAGTGCCTCAATGGCAGGAACCCTCAGGCAGATATCTGGCAACAGGCTTGCGAAGCCCTATTTATTGCCAGCAACCCAATACCCACTAAAGCACTTTTGCATGATATTGGGCTCATAGAACATCAAACTGTCCGCCTACCGCTCAGCACAGAAGACTTGCCTTCTGTTGAAAAATTGAGGCAAGTCAATAAAATGATTCTTGGATGGAAAGAATTGGCTACTCTCTAAATAGTCTTGCAACTTTGATTTAATATACAATCCAAGTTTCATTTGAACACTCCCAAACTTATCACTTTATGCCACTGGTCTTCATCTAAAATTTCTACACCTAATTCCACTGCCTTTTTATATTTGGATCCTGGTTTTTCTCCTGCAATTAGGTAGTCAGTTTTAGCAGAAAGATGTGAGCTGACCTTTGCTCCCAGAGTTTTGGCTCTTACTTTTGCCTCTCCTCTACTCATAGCAAGTAGCTTACCAGTAAACACTATAATTTTATTATTTAAAACAGAGTTACTAGAGTTGGAGCTCACAGGAAGAATTTGAAGACAAGCAGTAAGATCATTTAACATTTTGATGTTATGTTCCTTAGAAAAAAATGATTCCAAAGATTCAGCCCCTTTTTTTCCTATGCCATCTATACCTACTAGCTCAGTATTATCTAATGACAGTTCAATCATCGAATTATACCAGTTATTATAAGAAACATAATAATCTGCAAGCAATTCTGCTGCAACTTGGCCAATAAATCTAATACCTAAAGAAAATATAAACCTATCTAGAGTTATTACCCTTCTGCTTTGTATAGAATTTAACAAATTAGCTATAGATTT
>NZ_CP011148.1:749701-749802 GCF_001758565.1 Wolbachia endosymbiont of Drosophila incompta
TGTTTTATCAGACCAAGGTCGTAAAAAAACTCTATCTGCTTATCACCAAGGCCAACAATGTCAAATGCATCTTTCGATACAAAATGCTTTAGTTTTTCTAT
>NZ_CP011148.1:749856-750055 GCF_001758565.1 Wolbachia endosymbiont of Drosophila incompta
AACCTGACGTACTTTACTACCACATTCAGGGCATACTTCAGGAAACACAAATTCAGGTGTATTTGGAAGACGAGAATCTCTGCTTACTTCAACGATCTGGGGAATTACATCACCTGCCCTTTTGATTGTTACAATATCTCCCTCTCTTATGTCTTTACGTTTTATCTCATCTTGGTTATGCAGACTTGCTCTACTAACT
>NZ_CP011148.1:750168-751215 GCF_001758565.1 Wolbachia endosymbiont of Drosophila incompta
CTTGTATGCAAGTGCTGAGCGCGGTGCTTTGTGAGTATTCCCTAGACGATTTTGTAGTACCAAATCATTTACTTTATAGACTATTCCATCAATATCATAATCCAAGTTATAGCGACAGTTATAGACTTCATTATAGAACTTCAGCATTCCATCTAAACTACTCGTTAAGGACTGATGCTCATTTACGCAAAAACCAAGTGCCTCAAGCTTATTTAGTACCTCACTTTGACTTTTCTCTGCTCCACCAATCAAAGAATAAGCAAAATATCTAAGAGGTCTGCTTGCTGTAATGTTTGCATCCAATTGCTTTAGAGAACCAGCGGCTGCATTTCGAGGATTGGCAAATTCATCGTTTTCATTTAACTTTAAAAAGTCGCTGTTACTGATGTATATCTCACCTCTTACTTCTAGTCTTCCTTGCACACCTTGCAAAAACTTAGGAAAGCCTTTTATTGTTGCAACATTGTGAGTGACATCTTCCCCTACAAAACCATCACCTCGAGTTGCAGCTTTAACAAATCTTCCATCCTCATAAATTGCAGAAAACGACAACCCATCAATTTTTGGTTCACATAATATCTCTATTTTGTCCTCAATTAAAAACCTCTTTATTTTAGACAAAAATTTCTCTACACCTTGTTCATCATAAGCATTCTCAAGGGAAAGCATAGGTTCTTGATGTTCCACCTTAGAAAACCTCTCATCAGGTGGAGCACCAACACTATCTTGTGTTGCATAAATTTCTGGCTCTATTTCAGCTAACTTTTTCTTCAGTTCATCATATTCAGCATCACTTATTTCTGGCTTATTTTTTTGGTGATACAAAACATTATGATAATTTATTTGATCTTGCAGTTTTTCTCTCATCTTTTCTAAGTTAGTCATGATACCAATATAATGCTACATTAGCCTTTGTCGTCAAGCTGTGAATTTTCTTGAATTTATCATATGGTCTTAATCCATCAAATATCAAAGGTGCCACAATGCTATAGCCATACTTATTCTTCTCTTGCTCAATTGTATTAGCAGATCTCGCTTGCTCTAGCC
>NZ_CP011148.1:751291-751721 GCF_001758565.1 Wolbachia endosymbiont of Drosophila incompta
CCAACTGGCTACCTCCACGTAGGAAACGTACGAACTGCCTTGGTTTGTTGGATGTACACACGCAATCAAAACGGAAAATTTTTACTCCGTTTTGATGATACTGACCTTCAGCGTTCAGATGTCAAATATATAAATGATATCATAGAAGACCTAAAATGGATTGGCATAGATTGGGATGCAAGTTTTAAGCAATCAGAGCGCTTTGAGCGTTACAATGAGGTGTTTTTGCAGTTAATAAAAGAAGGGCATATTTATGCATGCTATGAAACAAGAGAAGAGTTAGACATTAAACGAAAATTGCAGTTAAAACAAGGATTTCCCCCGGTATATGACAGAAGCGCGTTACTTCTAACTGAGCAAGAGAAAATTCGTTATGAGCAAGAAGGACGAAGACCACATTTTAGATTTAAATTGGATAGAAATGAAGTTG
>NZ_CP011148.1:751760-751878 GCF_001758565.1 Wolbachia endosymbiont of Drosophila incompta
CAACCAGTAGCGTCAGCGACCCTGTGGTAAAAAGAGAAGATGGAATTTACACATACATGTTACCTTCTGTTACTGATGATGTTGACTTTAATGTAACTCATATTGTACGCGGGGAAGA
>NZ_CP011148.1:751915-754318 GCF_001758565.1 Wolbachia endosymbiont of Drosophila incompta
AAAGCATTAAAAGCGAAAATCCCTACATTTGCTCACCTGCCTTTGCTACATTTTGATGATAGCAAGATATCGAAACGGAAAGGCGGGCTGGATATCAAATCTATAAAAGAAGATGAAATTGAACCGATGGCACTAGTTAGTTATTTAGTGAAGCTTGGAACATCCAATCCAATTGAAGCTTGCGCCTGTATGCAATCTTTGATTGATTCATTTGACATTAAAAAATTTAGCTCAGCATCTGCACAATTCAGCTTGAGTGAAATGTATAAGCTAAATAGCAAAGTGCTGCAACAAATGCTATTTGAAATGGTGCAAGACCGTTTAAATCAAATTGGAGTGGGCTCCTCAGAGTTTTGGTATTTTATAAGGAACAATATAGAAAGGTTTTCTGAGGTGGCCAAGTGGTGGAAAATATGCAAATCTGATATAGAGCCTGTGATTCTTGATAAGGAGCTTATAAAAATTGCGTTCAATGCATTGCCCCAAGGTGATTGTAATGAAAACACGTTGTCAGAATGGGTCAAAACTATTCGACAAACAGTGGATATAAAGGCAAAAAACCTATTTACGCAGTTGCGTTCAGCTTTAACAGGAACAGAAACAGGACCAGAGCTCGCTAAACTATTAATTTTTATCGGCAAAGAAAATATCATTGCAAGGTTAAAAGAAAAGTGAAAACTAAAGAATTATAGCTAATGCCATTACACCGTCATACCGCGATTCATTCGCGGTATCTCTTAGCCGCTAACAAGCAGCGGGATGACGGTTGTTGTTTAGCTATAAATATTAAGAAATTTACCAAATGAAAAAAAAGGCAAAAGAAGCCCTGGGGTTATTATCCGCTTTAAAATATTGGCGTTTTTTATGTTTTAAACGCTTGACAAGCGAGATTCAGCCGCTTTTAATTGCAACTAACTTACGCTGCAAATGTTTAAGAAATTTACTAAGCAGAAAAAAAGACAAAGAATCCCCGAGTTAGCTAGTCTTTTACTATCTCTGTCGAGTATTGGCATTTTTTGATGTTTTGTAACGCTTTATAAGCGCGTTCAGCTTATTTAGATAAAAATCTAGATGTAGATGAAGTTTTGTAAAGACATACAGTATCTATATACTGCAAAAAATTGAACATAAGACGCCGATACATTAAGTAATCCTTACCTTTTAATCTGCAGATTGGCGAAAGCAAATACAATAGCTTCACTATCATGATAAGGGCGCTGGCGGAGTTTGTCAAGTAAGTTTTTGTATTTTAATTTTAGAATTTTATAGGCTTTTGTTCTCATGAAAATTATGTTCTCATGAGTAAATTAATGTTATCCTTTTTTGTTGATCTAAAGTTTTTTATGTTCATACACTTGCGTGTTCATAGTGTTTATTCGCTGCTTGAAAGCTCGGTTAAAATTGAGGAGCTGATCGGCCTNNNNTTGCGAAATAAAATGCCAGCGGTTGCAATTACTGATTCAGGTAACTTGTTTGGCTCACTTGAATTTGCAGAATATGCGGCAAGTAGGGGAATACAGCTAATAATAGGATGCAATATTATAGTTAAACATTCAGAACAAAATTTACCTATATTATTGCTTGCAAAAAATGAGCAAGGGTACACTAATTTAGTCACTTTGGTGAGTGAGTCTTTTAGAAAGCGCAAGAATAACAGCGATATTCCTTACGTTGATTTTGATGAGCTATTGAATTTAAGTACGGGTCTGATCGCTTTAACCGGTGGATGTTTGGCTCAACTATTGTTGGGGCAAGATAAAGAAACGGTTGAAAAACTGCTTTCAGCATTTAATGGTCATTTATATGTTGAATTGCAGCGTCATGGGCTGAATAAAGAGCTAGAGCTTGAAGAAGCTTTGATAGACTTTGCTTATCAGCGCAATATACCACTAGTTGCAACGAACGATGTGTTTTTTCCAAATAGGTCTGACTATGAGGCTTATGATATATTAACGTGTATATCGGAGGGGAGTTATGCCCTGGAGAATAACAGAAAGAAGTTAACTACCGAGCATTACTTCAAGTCTGTGGCAGAAATGGAGGAGCTGTTCAGCGACATTCCCGAAGCAATTCATAACACTTTAGTGATAGCTAAGCGGTGCTCTTACATGCCAAGAAGCAGGCAGCCTATTTTGCCTAAATTTCCTTGTCGAGAAAATAAAACTGAGAATGAAGAACTGAGGGAGCAGGCAGTTGCAGGATTAGAATTCCGTATTGCGAATGAGACAGACATAGACCTTAAACAATACTACGATCGGCTGAATTACGAACTGAGTGTGATAACTTCGATGAACTACGCTGGCTACTTTTTGATAGTTTCTGATTTCATTCGTTGGAGCAAAGCAAATGGCATTCCAGTTGGTCCAGGAAGAGGCTCTGGTGCTGGATCAATTGTTGCTTGGG
>NZ_CP011148.1:754383-754913 GCF_001758565.1 Wolbachia endosymbiont of Drosophila incompta
GATCGTGTATCGATGCCTGACTTTGATATCGATTTCTGCCAAGAGAAAAGGGACCTGGTTATTGATTATGTTCAGAAAAAGTACGGTTATGTTGCTCAAATAATCACTTTTGGTAAATTGCAGGCAAGGGCAGTATTGCGTGATGTTGGTAGAGTATTGCAAATGCCTTACTCTCAAGTGGATAAAATATCTAAAATGGTTCCATTTAATCCAGTAAATCCTGTAACTTTATCACAAGCGATAGAGTTTGATCAAAACCTGCAGAAAGAGCGGGATAGTGATGAGGTAATTGCAAAGCTTCTTGATATATCGCTAAGGCTCGAAGGAATATATCGTCACGTTTCAACTCATGCTGCTGGAATTGTAATATGTGATCAAAAGTTGGAAAATTTTGTTCCTGTGTACTATGATCCAAATTCGGCTTTGCCAATCACTCAATACAGCATGAAATATGTGGAGAAAGCTGGGCTAATAAAATTTGATTTTCTTGGGCTTGGTACGCTAACGCTAATAGATCATGTATGTCGTTT
>NZ_CP011148.1:754922-755149 GCF_001758565.1 Wolbachia endosymbiont of Drosophila incompta
TGATGGAAAAAAGATTGATATTTCTTCAGTTCCTTTAAATGACCAAAAAACCTATGAGATACTCTCAAGCGGTGATTCAATTGGAGTGTTTCAGCTTGAAAGTTCGGGAATGAGAGAAGCTTTAATTAAACTAAAACCGGACTGCATTGAAGATATTATCGCTTTAATTTCCCTTTATCGTACAGGACCTATGGATAACATTCCAACTTATGTTGCAAGAAAACACG
>NZ_CP011148.1:755179-759657 GCF_001758565.1 Wolbachia endosymbiont of Drosophila incompta
TACTTGAGGAAGTATTAAAAGAGACATTTGGGGTAATAATTTACCAAGAACAAGTGATGGAAATAGCCCGTATTCTTTCCGGGTATAGCTTAGCGGAAGCAGATTTGCTGAGACGTGCTATGGGTAAGAAAATCAAGGAAGAGATGGATAAACAACGTGAACTTTTCATCCAAGGGGCAACGAAGAATGGCGTTGATTACGACAGGGCAAGTTATATCTTTGACCTTGTTGCAAAATTTGCTGGTTATGGGTTCAATAAATCTCATGCTGCAGCATATGCGGTGATATCTTATCAAACGGCTTACCTTAAAGCTAATTATCCATTAGAATTTTTTACAGCACTAATGAATCTGAATATTGATGATAGAGATAAACTGAATTTATTTTATCATGCAGCAAAGTTTAGTGGCGTTACCGTTCTTTCACCTGATATAAACAAGTCTCAAGCTGAATTCTCAATAGAGGATGAACGCATACGTTATGGTATTGCTGCCTTGAGGAATGTTGGTTTTTCTATAGCGGAAGGAATAGTGAACGTACGTTCAAGCGCTTGTAAGGACATATGGGAATTCATTCAAAATTCAGGTCATATAATAAATAAGAGAGCGCTAGAAAGCCTGATCAAATCCGGAGCATTCGATAGCGTGCATAAGAACAGAAAGCAGCTATATGAGTCAATGGACACGCTGATTTACTTTGCAAATAAAAACAAACAGGATAGAGAATCAAGTCAAGCTGCTTTGTTTGGTAGTCTTGATGTCCTCAAACCGAAACTTGAGAATGTGGAAGATTTTGATGAAGAGGAAAAATTAGAACATGAGTTATTTTCACTAGGATTTTATTTAACTAATCATCCGCTTGAAAAATTTAGAACTCTTCTGGAAAAGTTAAATATTGGGTTTATCGGAGAAAATAGAACAGCAAAAACTGCTGGGGTAATATTAAATGCACGTATGAGAACTTCAGAGCGTGGAAGGTTTGTTATCCTCACACTTTCTGATCCCCATAACGTTTCTGAAATAGCATTCTATAATAATGAAATAATAGAAGAAAAAAGAGATTTATTTTCACCAGGAACATTTGTGATAATTGATCTTGAAGCTTCGGAAAATACAACAAGATTAGCAGGCAAGGATATATCTGAGTTTACAAAAAGAGTCACTTCTACAATAAAAGAATTAGTTCTCACCACTGAGTGCACGGATTCGCAAAAAGCCGCTATGGAATTAAACACAATATTGAAAGATGAAGGCAGAACCAAAATAATGCTAAAACTTCTTCTCGAAAAACATAAAGTGAGCATCTTATTACCAGGTGCATACTCAATTGCTCCTCAAGTAATTTATGAAATATCTAATTTAAGCTGGATTAAAGGCGTAGAAATTAATACAAATAACTTGCTTATATAAAAAAGCTTTATATAATGAAATATTTAATCGGTATTAAAGGAAGATATAGTGAATCTTTATGAATTTACTTTTATAGCACAACAAGGATTGTTACAGCAAGAAGTAGAGGAGATGGTCCAAGAGCTAGCTGTTTCATTGAAAAATATTAAAGCAGATATTATGTTCCAGCAAATCAGGGATATTCTGAAAAAAGGAAATGACAAGCTTACAAAACAAGAGTTAGAAGTGCCTGCTGAGGACATTAAAGAAAGTCTAGTTGCTTACTCTGATTTCTTGGTTTATCTTCAAAAATTTTATGGGTTGAATTAGAAGAAGATCTTTCAAATTTGAAAGAAGTGAAGTCAAAAATCGATAAAGAGTTGAAAGATGACCTAAAAGATTTAGGAATAACGCAAGATTTTACAAAATTTCTAGGAGGCAGTACTAAAAGTGCGTTTATCCATAACGCAGTAAATGCTTTGAAGAGAAATATTTCAGAACATCTAATAAAGATTTTTCAAGATATTTTGAAAGATTTTAGAATAAACGGTCCAACTCAATCGAGCAAAGCGTTGGAAATGCTTTTGAAAAACATTGAAGCATCAGGATTAATCAAGTATGAACATTGGGGTCTTTTGGATTTTGCATATCACAAAAATAAAATGAAGAGCGGTCATTATTGTATAATGTGCATAAGTTCTACTGCAAGCATTCTGGATGAATTTATGCGTAGAATGAAACTTAATGAGAACGTTATTCGCCACTTTCCTGTGCAGGTTGATAAAATTTTTGAAGGTAAATCTCATATGATGAATAAACAAATTGAGGAGCAAAGCGCATAATGATGAAAAGACGAAATAGTTTTAATAATTCTTACGTATCTGTAAATAATAGGACTGGCTTTAGGCGTTCTAAAGTTTGCCCTCTTGCTGCGTCTAAAGATGAAGACATAGATTATAAGAATATAGATTTATTATCCAAGTTTACCTCTGACTATGGTAGGATATTACCTAGAAGATTAACAGGCGTATGTGCAAAAAAACAAAGGAAGTTACGCTTAGCGATCATAAGGGCACGTTTTTTAGCTCTTATTCCTTACTGTACTAAAAAAGTTTAGGTAATTTATGTTGATAATTTTAAAGGAAAATATAAGGACTTTAGGTAAGCTTGGTGAAGTTGTCAAAGTTAAACCAGGTTATGCACGTAATTTTCTTTTTCCACAAAGAAAAGCGGTGAAAGCTACCAAGGAAAATTTAACAAAGCTAGAGGAGCAACGTTTATTACTGGAAGAAGAGAATATAAAAAGATTAAATGTAGCAAAAGAGCTTGCGTTGTCACTACATGATAAGTTTGTGGTATTAATAAAGCAAGCTTCAGAGGATGGTAAAATTTTTGGTTCTGTAACAACACGTGAAATTGCGAAAATTTTACTACAAGAAGGACATGTGATAGATCACCGTAGTTTATCTTTTGGTGGAGTAAGCATCAAAAACTTGGGTGAACACCAAGTAAACGTAGAATTACATAGTGAAGTAGTAGTACCAATTACTATATACGTCGTGAAATCCGAAACAGATGCAAATGAGCTAAGGCAAGTAAAATTGCAAAATCAGAAGTCTGAGCAACAAGAGGCAGAGCAAGATGCGAATAAAGAAGCTACTGATGGTGATGATAGCTGATCAAAGATGATCCCTTGTTATAGTCGTAAAGAAATTTCTGCCATGGCTAAGCTGGTGTCATCCCAGTGCTTCCCTCATGTCATCCCAGTGCGTGACACTGGGATCCAGTTTATTTCATCATGGACATTATTTTATGCTTCTAGAATCCGTTGTCCATTGAATAATTTGCAAATACTTTTATACCTGGATTCCAGTGTCACGCACTGGAATGACACCATTATTGGAGTAAATCAAAAATGATCCCACGCTATAGCCGTAAAGAAATTTCTGCCATGGCTAAGCTGGTGTCATCCCAGTGCTTCCCTCATGTCATCCCAGTGCGTGACACTGGGATCCAGTTTATTTCATCATGGACATTATTTTATGCTTCTAGAATCCGTTTTCCATTGAATAATTTGCAAATACTTTTATATCTGGATTCCAGTGTCACGCACTGGAATGACACCATTATTGGAATAAATCAAAAATGATTCCCCGCTATAGCAGAAAAGAAATGTCTTCCATTTGGGAGGAAAATAATAAATTTAATATATGGCTTAAAATAGAAAAATTAGCGTGTGAAGCTCAAGCAAAGTTAGGAGTGATTCCGAATAATATTGCTGAGAACCTCTCTGGTGCTATTGAATTTGATGTTGAATGTATCAACGAAATTGAATCCATTGTAAAACATGATGTTATAGCTTTTCTGACATATATTGCTAAAAAAGCGGGAGTTGATGTTCGTTATCTTCATTATGGAATGACAAGTTCTGATGTTTTGGATACATGCCTTGCGGTGCAACTGAAAGAGTCCTGTGATATTTTGCTCGAGAATCTAAAAAATTTACTTGCAGCATTGAAAAAAAAAGCTGAGGACTATAAAGATATTGTTTGTGTTGGACGCAGTCACGGAATGCATGCAGAACCAACAACTCTTGGAATAAAATTTGCCAGATTTTATGCTGAATTTAAACGCAATTATCAGAGATTAATTAGCGCGCAAAAAGAGATCTCAATTTGTAAAATATCAGGTGCAGTAGGCAATTTTGCAAATGTTGATCCGTTTGTTGAAGAATATGTAGCGAAAGAAATGGGACTCATACCTGAAACCATATCATCTCAAATCATTCCTCGTGATAGACATGCCATGTTCTTTTCAGTTTTGGGAGTAATTGCAAGTTCAATAGAAAATGTTGCTGTTGAAATTCGTCATTTGCAAAGAACTGAAATCGGCGAAATTTCTGAGCATTTTTCCACTGGGCAGAAGGGAAGCTCTGCTATGCCACACAAATGTAATCCTATTTTAAGTGAAAATCTGACTGGACTCTCACGTTTAATACGCAGTTATGTTTTTCCTGCGTTAGAAAATGTTGCATTGTGGCACGAACGTGATATATCACACTCGTCTGTGGAAAGATGCATTGCTCCTGAT
>NZ_CP011148.1:759665-765509 GCF_001758565.1 Wolbachia endosymbiont of Drosophila incompta
AACAATGGATTTTGCTTTAGTGCGATTAACAGATTTGATAGATAAATTGGTGATCAATAAGGAAAACATTGAAAAGAACTTAAATTCTTCAAAAGGTTTAGTTTTCTCACAGCGTGTATTGCTTGAGTTAGTAAATAGTGGTTTGGCGAGGGAAGAGGCGTATAAAATTGTTCAGAGCAATGCAATGAAAGTGAAACAAAACAACAGTGATTTTCTGGCCGAATTGAAACAAGATAAACCCTTACTTAAGGTTATTAACTCGGAAAAACTTGAATCTTTGTTTGATTTGAAGTATTATACGAAACATATAGATCGTGTGTATAATAAGGTTTTTAATTAGGCTGAGTAGCTCAGTTGGTAGAGCAGGAGGATCATAATCTCTTGGTCGGGGGTTCAAGTCCCTCCTCAGCCACTCGAACTAAACTATGTTTAGCAAAGCAGTGCTATTGGTGAAACCCAGTGTCAGTTACTTGGAATGAGTTGTATATCCACTCAGGTGAGGAGACAATGGATAAGAGATTGTGAAAAGGGTTTAGCTTTTGGCCTATGATCTCTTTAAATGACAGAATTTCACTACAAAACTTAACTTTCTTCTATGCAGTTAGCTAAGTCAAGAAAGGTGAATCTATCTCTTGTTGTAAACGCAAGATCGACCACTTTACAATATTGTTCTTTATTCCAACTGAGGTGCTCTGGTAAGTGTGGAATTGATAGATCTTCAAATATTTTTTGCAGGTGTTTTGCAGGTAGTAAATTTTGCTTAATTAAACTGGAAATATTATGCCATTCTTTACAAATAATCTCTTGGATTTTTTGCTGCATAATTTGCTTCTGTTCAAAGGTTCTTACAAATTCGATATTATCAAAGTACTGAGTTATATGTTTTACATCTAAAGTGGTCGGTTTGATAATCGGGTTTTGTATTGATAATATCTTTTCCTGTAAATTAGCCATAGTAATCGTTGTGACAGCAATTTTTTCACCATGTAGTGAGGAGTAATCTTTTGTTACCATTTCCATTGCGTGAGCTATCATATGCTCTCCTTGGCTTGCAGAATAGCTGCCTTTTGACATCACCATTCCAAGTCCTGAAATTAGTAGAACTTCCATAAGTAATAGGACCTCTTTTCCACTTCTTTTAGTAAGCGCCGTATATTCTCTTAGCAAAATTTGCTCCAAATCGTGAACAAGTGTAAAAGGTAATTCATTGTATTCTGTGCTAAGCAACAAATGAGATAGTAGCCAGTCAGCCTGAACTGTTGAACGACAAATGAAATCTGCAAATCCGCTTAATGTGAGGCGCAGTGGCGCATTGGCAAGTATGTCTATATCTATATATATTGCTCTTGGAAGATGTGCTTTGAACGATTTTTTATATCCATTTACTAATATTGAAGCATTTGCGGATGTATATCCATTCATAGAAGCGGCTGTTGGAAAGGATATATAATCTTTTTTCTCGAGGTAGCTTGCATATTTGCAGATATCGTTAACGGTGCCGCTACCAAATGCAACTATTAAGTCACTGTCTTTTACTTTGTTTCTCACTAGATTTACGGTTTCAAGAGAGGCAGCTCTGCTTGGTGTCATTTCTCTACTTGATGTCATCCCAGCGCGTGACACTGGAATGGCAGGTGGGGTTGGAATAATTAAATGAGAAATTTTATTAAATACGTTTTTGTTTAAAAGTTTTGCTGTATTTTCATCTGCAACTAGAAAGATGTCATTTCCGTGTTGTGTGCATATTTCATAGATATCATCAGCAAGGTGGTAATCTGTTATTACTTCCCTTAGAAAAGTTTGTTCGGTTTGATGTAATATTTGTTTTAAATAGTGCATAGAGTGTTTACAATATAGCAGTATAAGTATTTTAAGATTGACATGAAAATTGACCCTGTAGAGCTAACTAGGAAATTGATCTCTTTTGAGAGTATAACACCAGAAGACAGCGGGGCAATAGAGTATATAGCAACAATCTTCAAGAAGAGCGGCTTTGATTGTGAGATTTTAGAATTTGGTGATAAAGTTAAAAATCTTTATGCGAAATATATAAATGGAGTACCAAATTTGTGCTTTGCTGGGCATGTTGATGTTGTACCACCGGGTCAGTTAAAAGATTGGGCATTTGGTCCATTTAAACCAGAAGTGAGGGATGGAATGCTATATGGAAGAGGGGCCGCTGATATGAAAAGCGGAGTAGCTGCATTTATTGCTGCTATGGTAAATTTGATTGCAGAGAAGTTTCAATTTAATGGTTCAATAAGTGCATTGATTACCAGTGCTGAAGAAAGCATGGAAGAATATGGAACAAAGGCAGTTTTGGAATGGATGAAAAATAAGCAGAAAAAGATAGATTTTTGTGTGGTTGGCGAACCAACCAGTAGTGAGAAATTAGGTGATACCATAAAAATAGGCAGAAGAGGTTCTGTAACATTTGAATTAATTTGCCATGGAAAACAAGGGCACGTTGCCTACCCAGACCTAGCAGACAATCCAATATATAAGGTAATATCGATATTGAGTAAGGTAAAAAATACTACTTTTGATCATGGTAATAAATATTTTCAGCCTTCACATTGCGAAGTTACTACTATCGATGTTGGAAATAATACTAGCAATCTAATACCTGGCTCAGCAACTACACGTTTTAACATTCGATATAACAATGAACAAACACCGGGTGGCTTATATAAGCTGATTGATGAAATATGCTCCAGTGTAACTAACGATTATAAACTTTCTATGCATAGCAGCAGGGACGTTTTCCTCTCTACTCCCGATAGAAATACTGATATTATGCTTGATGCAATAAGTAAGGTTACCAACATTGATGCTATACTTAGCACAAGTGGTGGCACATCTGACGCTGCGTTTATCAAAGATGTTTGTCCAGTGATTGAATTTGGTATAATCAACAAAACTGCACATCAGATAAACGAATGCGTATCAGTAAACGATATACACAAGTTAACAGCTATATATAAGGAATTTATAGAAATTTATTTCAATCCCACTAATAAAATATTGAATCAGGTCAACGTAGTTAGTAATATATCTAGTGGTCCATTGTTAGCTTAGATGTAATCAGATCTCTTGCATAACTGTTGTCTGAATAACAACTGGTGTCATTCCAGCAAAATGTGTCAAGTAAGTTTTTTCGTTTCTATAGCTACTTGGATGACAAAAGAAGAAATACTAGACTTTATACCTTTTGCACTCAAATTCACATAAATCATGAATTATGCACGTTTCACACGAAGGTTTCTGTGCTTTGCAAACATATCTACCATGCAAAACTAGCCAATGATGAGCATAAAGCAGGTATTTTTTGGGAACCACATTTAAAAGAGATTGCTCTGTTTTAAACACATCTTTTTCTTTCACAAGCCCAATTCTATTGCTCACTCTAAAAACGTGAGTATCAACTGCCAATGTTGGAATGCCAAGCCCCGAATTTAAGAACACATTAGCGCTCTTTCTTCCCACTCCCGGCAAAGACACCAAATCATCGAAATCAGTAGGCACTTTGCTATTGTACCTCTCAATCAATATTTTGCTGAGCCCGATTATATTTTTTGCTTTGGAATTATATAAACCGATACTATTTACACGTTTTTTTAGCTCGTTTTGCCCAAGATTCAGCATTTTTTCTGGCGTATCAGCGATATTAAAAAGTTCTCTTGTAATTTTGTTAACGCTTACATCGGTCGTCCGTGCTGATAAAACTATTGCGACCAGAAGCGTATAATGATTGATATAATTTAGCTCTATTTTTGGTGCAGAATTTGATTCTTGAAACTTTTCAAATATCAATTCTACTTTTTTTGAGTCCATGCATAGAGCTAAAAGCCTATACTACACTGGTTACTGTGCAAATTCAATTCCTTGAGGCTTAGATAGTCCTTCAGTATTAACATCAGACACATTAGTGTTCACTTCATCAAAATTTCTCTCAGCAAATTCGCTTACCACTTCCGCAAAACACTTTTTAATAAGAGGCATAACAATTGGCATTAACAGTTTTCGTGGATCATACCATCCTAACAGGTCAGTTTCCTTTTGTACCCTATCTCTTGGATCCTCTTCTAGTAAATCTTTTGTGTGCTTTTCAGCATATATTTCACAGCCTTTTGAGAAAACAGGAGCTAACATTTCAATTAATACTGCCAATAACAATAGTGAACCAAGTATGGTTCCACCAACAGTTAATCTATTAGCAATGAAATTTGTTGTAAGTAGATAAACAGAAAAAGCAGCTAAAGGATAGTTGATAAGAAGCTTATTGCCTAGCGTGATATAGTTTATTTTACTCATGAATTCATCAGTGGAAATTTCTGAATTTTTATACTTTTTCATATAATAATTTACTAATAAATGAGAGGCATTACCAGCAATGATATTAAATCCTATGATCCACCATGAAAAATAGCAACCTATAGTAACTGTAGTTAATAGAGCTAAAGGCAGAAGACTTATTTTTGGGACAAGCAGTAGAGCATTTTTACGCTCTATAAATTTCAACGCTAATGCTTTCTTATCTTCTTTAACTAGGCTTCTCTTTTCTTCTAGAGGAGTAATATAATTGAATAATTGTATGCTTGGCTTTGTTATATATTGATATAGCTCTTTCATTAATTTTGTACTTTCTACACTCTTCTTAAAATTATCTAAATTTGGATTTTGCAAAATCCTATTTATTTGAGCTTGGAGTTTCATGCATTTTTCTAGATCTTTTTTAAACGAATAGTCATTTCTTTTTAGTATAGAAATCAATCCATCAAAATCTTTACCTACAGCATCTTCCTCTAAACTTATTTTTAGCTTATTAAACAAACTTCTCCTATAGTGAAACTCTCTTGCCGTTAAACGCCCATCACTTTCAGCACCAACACTGACTTTAACACAAGGATTTCCTGACTCTAAAGGTTCAATGTACTTTTTTAGCTCTTGATAAGCTTTATAAATCTGATCAAATCTATTTTTGTCTCCACCTTTGTCAGGATGGTTTACAAGTATCAATTTATTATATTGTTTTTTCAGAAACTTGCTAAGAGCTTGATAATCCTTACCTACAATTTGTTCAGCTTTTCTCTCTAGTACGTTAAACAGATCATTATTATCATAAAACTCCTGACCAGTTAACTTAAAATGTTGACTCATTACTACACCTCACATAAATACACGATACTATTAGTATCATATATTTAATGTTTCACACAAGCATAAAAATATCAAGCAACCACTAAGAGAAGAAACCCTCTTTCCCATCATACAAATACAACTTATCCATTCTCACCACATCAAAATTATGTTCCTCAAATTTGATTAGCAAGTTATTCACATCACTATTTGTAATTTCATTATTTGCAATGAACCTGCAGGTTATTTGGTCACTTGAAGACTTTGAACTTCCTGGCCAAATCGCAAGGCCTTTTGAATATATTGCTATAATCTGCGGATTACTTGTTTCAAACAACTTCACTATTTGGTCAAAGTCAGCCGGCTTACTCCAGGCAAGCGTTATATCGCTACCCACTAGTTTTTTAATCTTATAATCCTGTTCATAATTATCCTGTATTTTATCCACTTTACTATTTGGATCACTGCCAATTATAAGCTCAGATAATGTTTTCGGTTTTTTTCCTAGATTGTCTATAACAGCTTCTGCAAATTCTTTTGTACCAACTTTCTGTTTACTTCTTTTCTCCTTATATAAATCGGCAGTGTGTATTCCATCCTCCAAAGTCTTGAGCCATGCATCGTAGATTAGTTTTGCAGTACCCACTTGACCTATGTAAATTAGCATATGCACTGCAGCATTTAAAAGACCAGAAGGATTGGCTA
>NZ_CP011148.1:765532-769948 GCF_001758565.1 Wolbachia endosymbiont of Drosophila incompta
GCAGAACCGTGCACTGCTTCAAACATTGCGTATTCATTCCCGATGTTGCTACTTCCGGCAAGCCCCACAGATCCAGAGGTTTGTGCGACTATATCTGATAATATGTCGCCATATAAGTTCTCGGTTACTATAACATCAAAATTCTCCGGTTCTGTTGCAACACGCGCCATTCCAATATCAACTATATAATGTTCTGCCTTTATATCTGGGTATTCCTTTGCAATGCGATCAAACGCGGCATGGAAAGTTCCGTCAGTCATTTTCATGATGTTATCTTTAGTCAGGCAAGTTACTTTTTTTCTGTTGTGTTTTTTTGCATATTCAAAAGCGTACCTGCATATCTTCTCTGAGCCAGATCTAGTAATAATTTTAGTGCATTGGTAAGAGTCACCAGTGAGCCTATGCTCTATTCCGGTGTAAACGTCCTCTTCATTTTCACGTATCACTACGATATCAAACTTATCGAATTTATTTTCTATAACAGGATGATATGAAATGCATGGTCTGATATTTGCATACAACCCTAGATTTTTTCTGAGTGCAACGTTTAAGCTTTTGTGCCCTTTACCTTGAGGAGTTGTTGTCGGAGATTTTAATAATATTTTTGTCCTTTCAATTGATTCCCAACCACTTGGAGAAATTCCGTGAGACCATTCTTTACTGTAAACACGCTCCCCTATTTCAATAATATCTATTGAGATTTCCGCTTCTGCTTCGCGCAATATCGACAGCACCGCTTCCATGATTTCTGGTCCGATACCGTCGCCATATGCAACTGTGATTAGTGTTGACATAACTTCCCTAGTTATAAATGATTTAATATTAATTTAAATAATAGAGTGGCACAAGTAGCTAATATTACCCAAGTTAGTATATTTACGGTTATTTAATAACGTATTTTTATATCATATGATGATATTATGAAATATAGGTGGGGTTATGAATACTGAAATAAATGTTAAAGTAAATTATGTAGGATTTACAAGGCGTATTGTAGCAGAAATACTTGACCTCATCATATTTTCCCCTCATTTTATCTTCGGTTTTATCTATGGTGTATTCATCGTATCATTACAAGATCAAGATAAAGACTCTTTTCAGGAACTTGCACAACTAGCAACAGAAATACCATTTATAGTTTCTACAGTAGTCGCAACATTAGTACTAACAATATCCAAAATATTAATGGTAACAAAACTTGGTGGTACCCCAGGAAAACTATTGTGTGGTATGCATATTAAAGATGCTAATACATTTACAAATGTTACCCTTATGCAAGCAACAATAAGATGTATTTCTAAGGGAAGCATCTGGATTATTTTTCGCTTTTTGCTTCATCTGCATTATCATGGTTATACTTTTCTATATCTTTTAATTGTGCTAATTTTATTTTTGTTTGCAGTATTTGATCAACGCAAACAGACTTTTTACGATAAAATTGCAAAAACAGTAGTGATAGACTATAAATCTAGTTGATATTTTTCTTTATAGGTAGTACATGGATAAAAAAGTAAACTACTCAACGATGACAAGACGTACTCTAGCATTTATAGTTGATTGTATTTTATTTATCGCAATACCATTTGGTTTAATGGCGGTGGATTTCTCACTTACACACGCAATACAAGGGATCATGGGTGCAATAATTGTAATCACCACGATTGTATTTTCTTTATTTTTAATGATACCATGTATATTTCATATATTCATGCTAGTAAAATTTGGCGGCACTCCAGGACACTTGTTATTTAGCATGCGTGTAAAAGACAAAGATACATTTGAGTCAATCACTACAATGCAAGCAATGAAAAGGACTATAGCTCTTTTTATAATTTATTGCATATCACTTTGTAATCCCATTTTATTCTTAGCTATACTAATCTTAGTTTTAGTATGTGCAGTAGGTGATGAACATAAACAAGCTTTTCACGACAAAATTGCAAACACGGTAGTGATAGATTATAAACCTAGTTGATATTTTCCTTTAGCTGTCTGCCACCAAGGGTGTCATTCCAGTGTCACGCGCTAACTTAAGGTAAATTGCCAACTTAACTATAAATATATTTTGGTAAATCCAAATTATTTTAGCTATAAGAGCGTTTTACTTTTTGCTCAGCATATCCATCATAACTGGCTTACTTTTAGTGATTCATGGAGTTAAAAAAGTCAGCATTGCTCTTTGTTAAAAGTAGTTTGTCACGTAAAAATTCCATTGCTTCAACGGGTCCCATAGGATTGAGTATCCTACGCACCACCCATATTTTATTTAGTATAGCCTTATCAACTAATAGCTCTTCCTTCCTTGTTCCGGATTTTGTAATATCAATAGCTGGAAATATACGTTTATCAGAAAGTTTTCTATCAAGTATGATCTCAGCATTTCCTGTACCTTTAAACTCTTCAAAAATAACTTCATCCATTTTTGAACCAGTCTCTATAAGAGCTGTGGCGATTATAGTTAAAGAACCCCCATTCTCAATATTACGAGCTGCTCCAAAAAAGCGTTTTGGTCTCTGCAGTGCGTTTGAATCTACACCACCAGTTAGAACTTTCCCAGACGAAGGAATAACCGCATTATAAGCACGTGCAAGTCTAGTAATATTGTCAAGTAGAATTACCACATCTTTTTTATGCTCAACCATTCTTTTAGCTTTTTCTATTACTATTTCAGCAAGCTGTACGTGACGGTAAGCAGGCTCATCGAATGTAGAACTTACTACCTCACCTTTTACAGAACGTATCATATCTGTTACTTCTTCAGGTCTTTCATCTATAAGTAACACTATTAATTCTACTTCAGGGTGATTTATAGCTATAGAGTTAGCCATTTGCTGAAGCAATACAGTTTTTCCTGTGCGAGGTGGAGCAACTACTAACGCTCTTTGCCCTTTTCCAAGAGGAGCTACTATATCTATAGCACGCATGCTTAAGCCTTTTTTATCATCACCATTATTACACTCAAGTACTATGCTTTCCTCAGGATAAAGAGGAAGCAAATTATCAAAATGGACGTACTTTCTTAATTCACTTACTTCAGTAGAGTTTATACTTTGAACCTTAGTTAAAGTAAAATATCTCTCTTTATCACCAGGTGGCCTTATTTCTCCATATGCCATATCTCCTGTACGTAAATTAAACTTCTTTATTTGCCCGTTAGAAATATAAACATCATCGGTACTTGGGGCATAATTTACACTTGCTGAACGTAAGAAACCAAAACCATCAGGCAATATTTCCACTATTCCACTCCCTGTGGTTATGCCTCCTTCTTCACTCATTTTTTTCATTAAGCTGAATATTATTTCCTGCTTTAGCATTCTACCATTGCTTTTACCGTTAGTTGAAATTTTTCTTTCTTCAGCTAACTCTAACAATTCTTCTGCTGTTTTCTCTTTTAATTCGCTCAGATCTAATGTTTTTCTGTTTTTCTCAGTACCTTCATTGACCATCTGTTTTACTGTATCGTTATTGTAAATTTGCTCACTTTTTTCAGGTTGAGCTGTAACCTTTCCTTTTGCCAAAACATCTTCATTGATTGTTGTCATAATCCTCCAAAAATTTTAATTGATGCTTACTAACCTAAAATGTGACTATAAGATAATAAATTAGGCTGAGTTAGTTTCAGTGCGTATTAAGCTTAATTATCATTAAACCCCGTACTTTACTTACATTATACCAATAAACACTAGCAAGTCAAGTTAATTTAATGTTAACAAAACACAAAAATTTGAGGATTTTCAATAGCTATTCTTTATATTTTTTTAACCTTTCTTGCTTCTCCTCTTCTACTTTTGCTTTTTCCACTTCTGCTTCTAAATTTTCTTGACTACATAAGCCGAGTAGTACAGGATCTTGGGGTTTTATATTTTGCATGTTATGATGAGATCCATCTCTTACCTGCTCAACTGTGTAATTTGTTGTACTAATTAATTTAGCTATAACGTTATTGTCCAAGATAGGAAATTTTTTTACTAAATAATAAATCGCATCAGGTTTATCTCTACGTCTTGCCGTAGAGGCAAAGCCAAGAATGCTACCAATCGCTTTACTCCTTTTTTTTATATTTTTTATAATCAAATTTGGTACACGATTTGGATTTTTTTTGCAATCATCGATTTCTTTTTCAGTAATTATTCCAGAAATAATAGGGTTATATTTTTCTACTTCTATTTCCTCATCAGCTATGTCTTGTACTTCTTCAAGGGCCAATCTGCAACATTGTGCTATTTGATTAAAAGTTAAACCAGTGTTGTCTACTAACCAAGCAGCTATTTGCACTAGAAACTGTTTATTTCTATCGTTATTGCCCTTAGAAGATTCCATTGACATCAAAAAAGCATCTCCCATTTAAAGTATCCCTTACTGTTATACAGAGCTAAAATATAAACTATTAAAACTAAAAAAGCATTAATTTTG
>NZ_CP011148.1:769970-772196 GCF_001758565.1 Wolbachia endosymbiont of Drosophila incompta
TCACTTCCCACCTCTTAAGTTAATTAAATGCGCTTACCTTTAAGCATATTTCAAACAAAATATTTCCCCTTCCTAAGGTATAGTATAACTCAGTTAAACATATGTTCCTATTTAAGATTAGAGAGTTAAATTTTAAGTTAATATATTGTAATATTATATATATTAGCTAATAAAGCAACAGGTTTACAAGCATTAAATTATCACTATTCTATAATTAATCATTAATTAACTGGGTTTAAAATGAATGTTAAAAATTTTTTCACTAAAGTAACCGTTGTCCTTTTAGCTTGCTTGTTAATCTTCATGGGAATTGGCAACCTTTTATCAGGTGATGATGAAAAAGAAGAGGTAGCTAGGGTTGGAAAAGAAGTTATAACGTCAGATGAGTATAAGTCGCTATATCAAAATTATGGAAAACAAATTTCTGGATCTGATGCGAGTAGAGAACAAGTAAAAAAGCTGAAATATGATTTGCTTAACGCACTTATAGAGCAAAAACTATTGTTTAACCTAACTAGTGAGCTGGGGTTGACAGTTGGAGAAGAATCTATAAAAAACCATATTAAAAACACCAAATACTTTCAAAATGATAAAGGTGAATTTGACAAAAATAAATTCTATGAAACGCTAAATGACCTGCATATGACAGAGAAAGAGTATATAGCAAAGCTAGAGAAAGTCCTGCCTGCAATGATGTTCATGACTTCATTATTTAAAGATAATTATCCAGTAACTTTTGGCGAGAAAATTGATGAGCAGATATACAAAAGTCGCTACCAAACTAGAGTAGTTGATATTGTTAAAATAACTGAAGATGCAGTTACAAACATTCCTGAACCAGATGATCAAGCCTTACTTGATTTGTACGAAAGAAATAAATCCCATTTTTATTATCCTGAGTATCGAACTGCGCAATATATTTCCCTAGGCCAAAAGTATTTTGAAGATCAAATCAAGATCTCAGATGAAGAAGTTGATGGTATAATAGAACAACAAGAACTTAAAAATCAAAGAGATATATTCAATGCAATATTTTCTACCAAAGAAGAAGCTGAGACAGCAAGAAGAGCATTTGAGGAGGGTAAAACAAGCTTTGAACAGATAGTAGAAGAGTTTGGCAAAGCAAAACTTAAGGAAACTAGAGTAAATAATATAACTAAGGATTTTTTACCAGAAGACGTGAGAGAGAAGGTATTTGCTCTTAAAGTAGGTGAAGTAAGTGAAGTTTTAGCAAGCAGTTTTGGTTGGCACATAGTAAAAGTGGAAAGTGCGCATCAAATCTCTGATGAAGACTTAGTTGATTTAAAAAAAGACATAAAGTCAGTTCTAACTAACCAAAAGTCTTTTGAAAGAGTCAATGATTTCATAAACCAAGTGAACTATAAGATATACAATGGTTCAGAAATTGAAGAAATATTGAGTGAATATAATTTACCTATACAAACTATTGGTCCAGTAGATGCGAGTGGAAAAGATCAAAGCGGTAATAACGTAGGAGATTCTGGTGATTTGATTTCTTTCATTTTTTCGCGAGAAAAGGATCAGAAAGGTTATTTTAAGGGCGTTGGGGACGCCGTTGTTAGTGTAAAAATCGTCGATATCTTTCCACCCAAATTGCAAAGTTTTGAAGAAGGCAAGGCATTAGCGGTAGAGCTTTGGCGTAGTGAGTTTATAAAAGAAAGAATGTTTAAATTCGGGCAAGAGGTTGCAGTTCAACTAAGAGAAAAAACAGATTTGGAAGAAATTCAAGGTGTGGAATTAGTTAAAGGTCAGCAGATGCACCGCAATAAAGTGGATCAACAAAACTACCCCTTTTCTTTTGTAGAAGAGATTTTCAATATGAAAACAACTGGTTCAGTGACAGATCCTATTCAATACAATAATGAAATTATAATAGGTGTTCTAAAAGAAATGCATTCATCAAATGGCAAATTAAACACGCTTGACACCGGAAAACGTGTGATGATATCGCTAAAAGAGCAATTAATTAGCTATCTGGAATCAAAGTATAAAGTCGAAGTTAATCACGCTATACTTGATGATATATAATCAAAAATCTTATAAGCTGCTTCAAACGCATCCAGTGCCCAGACACACAACTGTACGAACATTGCGATTTGAGAGCAATCTTCACTAGAAAGGATGTCATCCCAGTGCCCAGACACTGGGATCCAGGAATTTTATTAAGTTGGTAAGCATAAAAGTAGCCGTTTTATGTTAAAATAC
>NZ_CP011148.1:772211-773035 GCF_001758565.1 Wolbachia endosymbiont of Drosophila incompta
GCAACAAAGCCATTCCAGTGTCAAGCACTGGAATGACACCATTTGCTGTGCAATTTACCTTCAAAAATGAATGTTCGTATAGCTGTGCGCCCGGCACTGCCCTACATTATTGGTAATTATATTATAAGGTGCAAAAGCTGTATAATTCATTTGACTTAAAACGGCTCATTGTATAAAATTGTGGCTAATATATGAATAAAGGTTAACATGGCAGTTAAAATAAGGTTGGCGAGGTTTGGCGCAAAGAAACGCCCTTTTTATAGGATAGTTGTAGCTGATTCACGAGCACCAAGAGATGGGCGTTTTATTGAGAAAATAGGACAATATGATCCAATGTTACCAAAAGACAATAAAAATCGTGTTGTGGTGAAAGCTGATAGATTAAAACATTGGCTAAGTGTAGGCGCGCAGGCAACTGAAAGAGTACTGTGGTTTATCAAAAAAGGCATAGTAACTTTAGAAACAGAACCAAAGAAAACAGAAAAGAAGAAAGTAGAGAACGAGAAAGCACAAGGGCAAGAGGCATAAGTCTCTTAAAATGCTAAATACTGATTTAACAAACAGCGATAAATTAGACGATATTGTATCTTCTGATTTGTCAGCTATGAATGACTTTGTCTTCAAAAATGTCAATGATGAAGATGCTAAGCTTGCTACTGATATTATATCTCATCTTGTTAGGTCAGGTGGAAAAAAAATAAGGCCTAAACTAGTTTTTATTATATGTAAAATGCTAAACTATTCTGGGGAGAATAGGATCAACGTTGCTGCATCGGTAGAGTTTATACACAATGCTACTTTACTTCATGATGATGTGCTCGATG
>NZ_CP011148.1:773063-776934 GCF_001758565.1 Wolbachia endosymbiont of Drosophila incompta
AGCGAAAAAGATTTGGGGAAATAAATCAAGCATTTTAGTTGGTGATCTATTGTTGACTCTAGCATTTAGATGGCTTATAGAGTGTGGAAATTTAAATATTCTCTCTATTTTATCTAAAGCATCGCATTTACTTGTGAAGGGTGAAATAAAGCAGATGACAGCACGCTTTGACCCCCACACAGTCAGGGAAAATTATTTTGATATCATTGGAGAAAAGACAGCATCTTTATTTTCTGCATGCTGTGAAGCTGCATCAACAGTATCTGGTGCAACAAATGACGAAACAGAGAGGCTAAAGAATTTTGGTTTTAATTTTGGTATGGCATTTCAAATAGTTGATGATATGCTCGATTATACTGCTAATCAAGGTACTTCTGGAAAGCAAGTCGGAAAAGACTTTTTCGAAGGTAAAGTCACCTTACCTGCTATTATAGCATACGAAAAGGGCAGTCCAGCAGAGCAAAAATTCTGGGAAAAATGCTTTTCTTCAGCTAGACACAATTTTGACCAAGCATTACACTATATTAATCACCATAATGCCATTCAGCTTTCTATGGAAAAAGCTAGACACTACATTAATATGGCACAAAATGATATTAGTACTTTTTCTGATTCTTTTTATAAAACTACTTTAATTAACTTTTTAAATGCGAGCATAGAAAGACGAATGTAGCTGGCGCTTGATATTTTCAGATTAATTGTTATATATTTATTAGATTCTTAAGGGTAATGATATGTCAGATAGCAGTAAGGAGAAAAAGAAGAAGTTTGCTGATATGGTAAGTAGGCAGAAAGGTGACGACCAACAAAGTGATAACCATAAGCAAACTGATGATTTAAATGAAGATCTCAATACATTAAAAGAACGTGCAGTTCAGCTTGAAGATCATTTACGCCGTGCTGTTGCAGATAATGAAAACGTCAAACGTATAATGCAAAAGCAAATTAGCGATGCAAGTGACTACGCAGTCACAAAACTTGCACGTGATATGATCAACTCGTGCGACAATTTAAAAAGAGTAATGGAAATTTTGAAAGACGGTGATCCTGTTCATGAGGGGATTAAAGTAGCTTATCAAAAAATTATAAATGATCTAAAAAAACATGGAATAGAGGAAGTAGACCCACTTGGTGAGCTTTTTGATAGTAATTTACACCAAGCTGTTGTGGAAAGAGAAGACAATGAAAAAGAGCCTGGCACCATTGTAGAGGTACTACAAACTGGTTATACTATCAAAAATAGGTTGCTCCGCCCTGCAATGGTTATTCTTTCTAAGAAATCTGCTGATTGTGGAAACGATTAGCATGAGGTAAATGTATAATGACAAGTATTGTCTTTTCAGGTATCCAGCCAAGTGGCGTACTACATTTAGGTAATTATCTTGGTGCAATCAAACAGTGGATAGACTTACAGGATAAATACAAATCTCTTTTTTGTATTGTCGACCTACATGCAATCACAGCAAATAAGCTTCCCGCAAGTGAATTAAAAAGTAATATTTTCAAAACAGCAGCAGCTTATATTGCATGTGGAATAGATCCAGAAAAGTCCATTATTTTTAATCAGTCCACAGTTAGTGGTCATGCAGAACTGGGCTGGCTGCTTGGGTGCTATACACCAATTGGTTGGCTTAATCGCATGACTCAATTTAAAGATAAAGCTGGCAGCGATAAACAAAAAGCCTCTCTTGGATTATATAGTTATCCAGTACTTATGGCTGCAGATATATTGTTGTATCAAACTAAATACGTTCCTGTTGGTGATGATCAAAAACAGCATTTGGAGCTTGCACGTGATATTGCATCAGCTTTTAACAATCATTATAAGCTGGATCATTTCATCGTACCTGAAATCTTAACTTTGGATTGCACATCAAGGATAATGAGCTTAAGAGATGGTACAAGCAAGATGAGTAAATCTGATCCTTCAGAACATTCGTGCATTAACCTTGATGATACGGATGACTTAATTGTCAAAAAAATAGAAAAAGCAAAAACAGATTCAATTCTAGGCTTTGCTACTTTAGAGTGCCGACCAGAAATAAGCAATTTGATAAACATTTATTCAGTGCTTAGTAATGTAAATGTGAAAAAAGTATGTGAAGAAGTGAACAAACATGACATGAAGCACTTCAAAAAAGAGTTAGCTGATTTAATTATCAGTGTTATATCACCCATACGTGAGAAAATGAATGATCTTTTAAAAGACCAATTCCATTTACATGAAATATTAAAAAAAGGCACAAAGAAAGCAGCAGAAATTGCAACCCATAATATAAAAGAAATCAAGGATATTATTGGATTTGCTCAATATCTGTAAGGTTCCAAAGTGTGATGGTGCGAACCGTCATACCGCCGCGGTATCTCAGCCGCTAACACGTAGCGGGATGACGGTTTTTCAAATTGTCGGTAAATCTAAGTCAGTTTAGCCATAGGCAGCAATTTTCTGTATTTATTTTAAGTTGAAGAAAGCTCAAATGAAAAATCGTGTTTTGCTAAAAATCACAGAATGCAGTCTGGTTACAAAATTCTCTAATGGTCTTAAATAAAACTTCCAGTGAATGATTGTCAGACATATTGTGCTCTGCTGATTTTATTAAGTGTACTTCAACATCGGTTGACTTAATTTTTTCAGCTAAATTCAATGAAGTTTGATAAGGAACATCTTTATCATTAATGCTATGCAGCAAGCGCACAGGACAGTTTATATCTATTGTCTTTTTGTTTAAAAGAAGGTTCTTTCTGCAACTGCGTATATACTCTTTAAATTATTTTGTATGTACAATGCTCTGAAGTAAAATCTATTACACCTTTAGAATCTAGTTCTTCTTTTTGCTTGCCTGACAATTGCTTGAATATCAAATCTTCAGTAAAATCGGGAGCAGACGATATACCAATTAGTGCTGCAATTTTTTCTGGAAATTGAAGGGCAGTGAGCAACATCAGCCATCCTCCCATACTTGAACCTATAATTATTTGTTTATCGCTAGTTAATTCACTCATTACTTTAGCACAATTTTTTTGCCAATCACTTATCGTGTAATCAATAAAATTACCACTTGAATGACCGTGACCAAAATAATCAAATAGCACAAGTGCTACGTCATTTTCTTGGCAAAATTTGTAAATAGCAGTTGCTTTAGTTCCATCCATATTGGATGCAAATCCACCGAAAAAAACTACAGAAGCTTTCTTTCCTTGTAGCTTTCGATATGCTATGTGACCATTATTTCCATCAAACAATTTACAATAATCCATACTACTTTGGCAAAGCAACCGGGCTATCACTCAATTGATGCAAATAACTAACTAGATCTGCAATTTCTTGTGGATTGGAAATACCTGCAAATGCCATACGTGTACCTTTTATATAGGCTTTTGGGTTCTTTAAAAAGGCAAATAGCTCCTCATACCCCCATTTTCCACCTCTTTCAAGCACTGCTTTTGAGTAATTGAATGAGTTACCAAGATGGGCCTTTTTATTTCCAACTATGTTCCATAAGTTTGGTCCTACTTTATTCATTCCACNNNTCTCAAAACTATGGCAGGCTATACATTTTTTTGCTGCTGATTTACCTTTCTCAAAGCTAGCATTCTGCATGAGCGCTCCAATATCAAGCGCCACTTGCTCGATTTTTTGCTGGAACTCATTGCTGCCAGCAGCTACTATCGTTTGGTGTTCAATCTTATATTCTTCTGGACTGTAAAGCATATCAACTACATTACTAACTATCATAAAGATTAGCCCAGAAAGTAAAATCGATGCTGCAATCTTATTAAGCTCCATAGTTAATTTTTATTAAGTAATGTTACTTAAATTATGCGAATATTTTCGCAAATAGCAACCAATTACCTTGAAGCTCGCTAAAGA
>NZ_CP011148.1:776942-777204 GCF_001758565.1 Wolbachia endosymbiont of Drosophila incompta
TCTATAGCTAACCCAAGAAAGGTTTTCCTACGTCCATACCGCCGCGAACCGTCATACCGCGATTCATTCGCGGTATCTCAGCCGCTAACAAGAGATCCCGCTAACAAGTAGCGGGATGACGAGGTTCACTGCCATTAAGTTAAGGAAAGAATGGTTAAAAACTGAACTAAAAAGTCAGAAATAATTAAGGATTTATGACAAATACTGAAACAGAATAGAGTAAACTTTAAAGCAGATAAACTCTGAAGTGTAAATTACTTAA
>NZ_CP011148.1:777229-778624 GCF_001758565.1 Wolbachia endosymbiont of Drosophila incompta
TACAGGAGCTATGGCAATAAGCTACCCAGTTATTATCAGAAGATATGAATACTACCTCTAGTCAAAATATGTGTTTTCTAACCCTTTTTTGGTAATTGAACGAACGAAGATAAGGTACCTTATGACGATCAACTTTCCTTCCCTTTCTTACCGCCAAAGTGTTCATCAAAAATAGCTTTGATAATTGATCCATAATGCAGTCAGTATCTGATTCCGTAGCAAAAATGTCGAAAGCCAAGTTTTTGATCGCGTTAAATGAGACAGATTTGTTAATGCTCCTCTTAAGCTTATCATCGGTTAAGTCCATATTCAACGCTTCTTCTACATCTTCTGTCATAACACTTTCTAGGTTGCTAATAAAGATAGCTGACCAAAAATCCTGTTTAACAGACTCAACACTTTTTCCTGTAAAATTTTCTAGACTTAGTCTTCCTTTGAGTTTTGCAAAAAATGTCTCAACTCCCCAGCGTAAAAAATATAACTCCTTAAATCCTCCAGTTTGAAACTTTTGTTCATCCATTAATGATGTAGCTAACACTTCAATTTCACCAGATGGCAGTACCACTTTGAAGCGTTATTCCACTATTTTCTTGTTTTATCTTACGCTGAGCACATATGGTAACCTCAACACTAGATGGGCTTTTTTCTTCAAACATAGCATTCACTTCATTAATAGATGATCTGGGACATCGAATGACATAAGCAATTTTTCTTTTTGTAAGGCTAGAAAGAAATTTATAAGATAAATATACAAATCAGTAAGTCATTAGTATTTACAACTTTAAGCATTCCATCTGCTAAGTTAATTTCATGAGTGTTACCTCTATCTAACACTGACCTTATGGCAACATTATTTAGCACATCTTAACAAACCGCAAAGGTTGCACTTGCATAATCACCTAAATCTTTTGGTTTTTGGTTACGTATTTTTCTTGAGCCAAATTCATTTTTTATTTCAACGCTTGTTGGTAAAATGATTTTGGAGGCATCAAGAGCTAACACTCTAAAGCCAAAACAAGTTTTAAATTTTTGGTCTTGGTAGTACAAGGAAACCACACCTTCGTTAATTTCTGAAAATGCACTGTGTTTCATTTTTTTTCTTGCTTGACTAAAAGCACTAGCAGTAACGGTATAGTCTTTTTTCCTATATAAAATAAATTCGTTTAGTATTACTTGCAGCGACTTTACACTTTTTCTTAAAATTAAGATAAATATGTCAATAAAAGATAACTTCCTCTTTCTCATAAAATCTTTTGAAGATGATTTATGGGATTCTATAAATTCTAGACTTGCCAATTCATTTTGAATAAATTTTATTACTGCCTTTTTTACTCATACTACCTTTAAACTTATTGGTATACATCATTATCCCATAAAATCTATCTTTTTTCCTTA
>NZ_CP011148.1:778632-778847 GCF_001758565.1 Wolbachia endosymbiont of Drosophila incompta
GCAGTGAGACGAGGTTATCGTCATGCCGCCACGAACCGTCATACCGCGATTCATTCGCGGTATCTCTTAGCCGCTAACAAGTAGCTGGATGACGATTGTCAGGGTGTAATCCCAGTGTCCCTATGATGTCATCCCAGTGCCCAGACACTGGGATCCAGGAAAGTTTGCTTGTAAGCAAGCAAACTAGCACAGAAAGTGGTTACAACATTTTCGAT
>NZ_CP011148.1:778853-779623 GCF_001758565.1 Wolbachia endosymbiont of Drosophila incompta
ATATGGAAAACTGGATCCCAGTGTCAAGCACTGGGATGACAAAAAAAGGAGCACTGGAATGGCACCATTTGTTATGTTTAACAAAGTTCGTACTTAGCTTCATGTTAGCCATAAATATTTAAGAAATTTACCAAATGGAAAAAAAGGCAAAAGAAGCCCCATGGTTAACTAGTTCTGACACTGGTTTCCATCCAAGACGGCAGTAGCCCCTTCGGTGTCATTCCAGTGTCAAGCACTGGAATGACAAAGGAGAGCAGTGTCAGCTACTTGGATGACACCTTTTTTCTACTTAGTGTGGGTTATACAAGAAGTCTATTGTATGGCTATTGCTGGTCGTATATTACTTATAGCTTATCTATTCAAATTGCAACTTTGTTTTTCATAATTAATTATTGACAGAAATTATTAATTGGGTTATTATTAAATTATCGTTAACAAGTGAGGCAAAGAAATGATGATATCCAATAATTCTTCATTGCTAAAAGATAGTCAGGAGCTTACTAAAACTAAGCAGACTATATGGAAACCTTTAATTGCTGTTTCATTATTATCTATATTTAGTTTCATATCTGGTCAATATCTTCCTTATGTTATTATAGCAGTTTCTGGTTCTGGTCCTATTGCAGCAGTTCCTTTAGCAATTTTTGCTGTTTCTACGGTTGTTGCACTTATTTCAGTGACATATCTTGTTAAACTGGCTATTTCTAGAGATGATAATAAGAAAGAAGTAGGTCTTAATGGACAGAAATTCGGCCATACTCCATCTCAAG
>NZ_CP011148.1:779754-792972 GCF_001758565.1 Wolbachia endosymbiont of Drosophila incompta
CCACAAGATGCTGCACTACCACCTCCGCCTCCGCATTTTTTTACAGCTTCCAAGCGTACGGAGCAACCTAAGAATGATGCACCGAAGAAGGCTGGTGAACCTGAGAATAATAATCATTCTACTCTGTTTGAACAGATAAGAGGAGGTACTACGTTAAAAAGAGTGGGCAGCAACAAAATTTTACAAATGAATTGAAAGCAAAATTAGAAAATAGTGGGGGCACTGACAAAAAAGAAACACCAGAAGAGTTTGCTGCAAGAATAGATAGGGAGCAAGCAGAGAGAAAGAAGTCGGATGGTTCTTATTCAGATTGGACAAAGAGACTTAAGGAGAGAGCAGCAGTCATGCAATTCTCAGATAGTGAAGAGGAGTCACCGGTACCGCCAAGTTCGTATGTTGATTCACCACAAGTAAATAATGTTGACTCAGTGGATAATGAGGTGCAAGATTCACCTCCTCTTTCTGTTGAGGATCGCATAGCACAGTTTGGTGGAAAAGCGTTGCGATGCCAAAAGGAAAATGTTGTACAAGGACTATGATAACTATGAAATGGTCAGCCATGCACTTCCCTTCCTTTTCAAAATAAGTTTACCTACAGGTCTGATTGTATTAAGATTACTTAATACAATCAGATCTATTATATGCGCTTATCCAAATATTACCTGCCAACTCTAAAGGAAAAGCCTGCCCATGCTAAAATTATCTCCCATCAATATTCTTTGCGTGCAGGTTTAATAAAGCAGATAGCATCTGGCATCTATACGTGGTTACCACTTGGTCTCTTAGTGCTTAAGAATATTGAAGATATTATCAGAGATGAAATGAACAAATCCGGTGCTATTGAAGCATTAATGCCTTGTGTGCAACCAGCAAGTCTTTGGCGAGAATCAGGGCGTTACGATGATTACGGTAAGGAAATGCTACGCATAAAGGATAGGCATGAGGAAGATATGCTTTTTGGTCCAACGCATGAGGAGATAGCAACTGATTTAATTAGAGATGTGGTAAAAAGTTACAAAGATTTGCCACTTTGTTTATACCAAATTCAATGGAAATTCCGTGATGAGGTAAGACCACGTTATGGTGTTATGAGGGGCAGGGAATTTTTGATGAAGGATGCATACAGTTTTGATGTAGATTACGAAGGTGCACTGAATTCATATAATTTGATGTACAAAACTTACATAAAAATCTTCATACGCATGGGATTTACTCCAATTGGAGTTCGAGCTGATACGGGGCCAATTGGAGGAAATTTGAGCCACGAGTTTCATATATTGGCAAACACTGGTGAGAGCACTTTATATTATGACAATAAATTTTCTGAACTACTAGAGAGTGAAGATATTGAAAGTTTAAAGAGTATATACGCAGTTGCAGATGATATGCATGATCCTGAGACTTGCCCTATATCACAAGAGCAGTTAAATGTTAGTAAAGGTATTGAAATAGGGCATATTTTTTATTTTGGCGACAAATATTCAAAGCCTATGAAGGCAAGTGTTACTTCTCAAGATGGAAAAAATGTCAATATACATATGGGTTCGTATGGCATTGGGGTTTCAAGACTTGTTGGTGCGATAATAGAAGCTTTTCATGATGATAAGGGAATTATCTGGCCGGAGGAGGTAGCTCCTTTCAGAATTGGTTTAATCAATTTACAAACGAAAGTAACGGAGGCTGCAGATAAAATATACAAAGCTTTGAAGAGCGATGAAGTGCTTTACGATGATACGGAAGGGAGTGTAGGAGTAAAATTTTCTAGAATGGATCTGATAGGCTTGCCGTGGCAAATAATTGTCGGAAAGAAAGCAGTAAGTGAAAATATAGTTGAAGTAAAAAATAGAGCAACTGGAGAGGTAAAGGAAATGCAGATTGAGGAAGCAATAAATCACTTTAGCGCAAAATGATACACGGTATCGGCACTGACATAGTATATATACCAAGAATATTGAGAATATTACAAAAATACGGGGAAAAATTTCTCAATAGAATCTACACTGAAAAGGAAATAGAGCTAAGTAGAAAGTATAATAGTCAAGAAATGCGAGCAAGGTATTTTGCTAAACGCTTTGCAGCAAAAGAAGCTTTTGTTAAAGCACGAGGTAGTGGTCAGGGTATTACAATGAAAGATATAGAAATATACAATGATGTAAGAGGCAAGCCATATCTTACCGTTAGCAAGGATTTTATCTCCAAAATTCATCTTTCTTTAAGTGACGATGGAGATTACGCTACTGCATTTGTTGTAATTTGCGTCTATAGCTCACACAGATAAAGTTTACTCTTTTGTCATCTTATGGCTTACTGTATGAACATTCATTTTTAAAGGTAAACTGCACAGCAAATGGTCAGTGCTTGACACTGTCCTCCTTTGTCATCCCAGTGCCCAGACACTGGTTTTCTGCAATCTCATCGAAAACGTTTTTCTATGCTAGTTTGCTTGCTCACAAGCAAACTTTCCTGGATCCAAGTAGTCAGGGCACTGGGATGACATCTTTGTTGTGTTTAACAAAAACAAATGTTCGTACAGTTGTGGAATGAATCGCAGTATAGCTATAGCATACACAAACGACTAGTTTGCCAAAAAAACATAGCGGTTTTTCTATGATTTTAGTATAATTCTAGCTTTACCTAAACAAAAAGATGAATTATTTAATGGACTGTGTTTTAACGTCTCTTTCCTTACCATTTTCAATTACTGAGAATTATTTATTAATTACTGCGTTGATTCCACTTTTAAGTGCGTTAGTTATTTTTTTTACTGGTAAATGGCCCGGAGTGAACAATAGTATTACTGTCACTTCTTCTGTACTTCTGTTTACGTATACGTGTCTGTGCACTTTATATTGGGTATATGGTGATCATTCTCAATTTATTCTCATGGATTTTGGTAATAATTTGCACATTAGTTTAAAGCTAGAGTCTACCGGAGTAATATTCAGTTTATTAATATCGTTTTTATGGGTGCTGACCAGTATATATGCAATATGTTATATGCAGAATAACTATGCTGATAGCAATCACTCAAGTTTTCTATGCTTTTTTTCAATATCGATTGGCTGTGCAATGTTTATTGCTTTTTCTGGAGACTTGCTCACTACATTTGTCTTTTATGAGCTTCTAACTATTAGTACATACCCTCTGGTTACTTACAACTCAACAAATGAATCAATGATTGCAGGACGCTATTACTTTGGCGTGCTATTTTTCTCTTCTTTGGTATTATTTTTTCCTGCAATAGGCCTTTTATATCATGAATTTCATACTTTAGACTTTGTAAGCGGTGGAATATTCAAATTTGATACTTCACTCATCACTTTCATTGCAGTGTGTTTTGCTATGCTGATTTACGGAATAGGAAAAGCTGCATTAATGCCAATGCATTTTTGGTTACCAAAAGCAATGGTTGCACCAACTCCTGTGAGTGCACTACTGCACGCTGTTGCTGTTGTGAAATCCGGAGTTTTCATCATCATAAAAGTTATATTATACACTTTCGGCGTCGATAATATGCAACGTTTTGTGCAGCAAAATTGGTTTGCTGGAGGGTGGCTTCCGTACGCTGCTGGATTTACTATTATTACTGCATCATTGATTGCACTAAAGCAAAAAGAATTAAAGAAATTGCTTGCTTACTCTACCATCTCTCAATTGTCGTATATTATATTATTCGCTTCAATTTTTAGTGATCTCAGCATGAGGGTTGCAATTTTTCAATTAGTTTGCCACGCATTTGCAAAAATCACTTTGTTTTTCGTTGCCGGAGCAATAATAACGAGAGCAGGTGAGAAATATATAGATAAGATTTACGGTATAGGACGCAGTATGCCAATTAGCATGACAGCATTTGCTATAGGTGCATTGTCTATGATAGGGGTGCCGCCTGCTCCGACTTTTTGGGGTAAATTTCTCATTTTTCAAGCTGTTTTCAACTCTGGCAATGTAATACTTTCTGTGTTTGTAACTCTAGTGTTAATTGTTAGTACTATACTCAACGCTCTGTACTTTTTACCGATAATTTACAACGCCTTTTTCTTAAAACCTTCTCAGAATTACTTTATTAAAAAAACACCAATTCTTCTAGTTTTACCTCCAGTTATTACTGCTATGTGCACTTTGGTTATTTTTTTTAGCTACCAAGTAATATTTTAAAATCTGTATTTATAACCATTAACAATAAATTTAAATGGTATTATACCAGCCAGAGTTGCTTTTATATTCGACAAAGTGAAGCTAATCTCCACAGTATCCTCCTTATTTTGCTCGGTTGTAAAAACTACAGTAGCATTTCCAGCAAATGTAACTAAGTCCTTGGTCGATCGATCAATAGATAATGTTATTACATTTATGTTGGCGATTTTTCTTTTAGATAAAGACAAATTACCAGCTTCATTATTCGTTTTTTCCTGAAAGCCTTGATAGATTTTATGTATAGAATTATTTCTTATAAAATTTTCTTGGTACTTCGGTTCAACGATCTTAATGGACTCGTATATTTCAATGTATTTACTTATTAAGTACCTCGCTGTGGAAGTGTATTCATCTTCCTTTTTACTGAAACTAAGCTTATGCATTGCAGAGAACTCATCTTCTGTGTGGTCCATATACTTCACAAAATTTAAATCTTTTTTAATAGGAAATAACAGGTATATGTTTAATGTTAATAAACATAAGCATACTAGGAGAAGCGATACTATTAATGCCATCCAAGATCTTTCTGCTACACAAAACAGATACCTATGGCAGTACCATTCGACTGCTTTACTGAAATAACTTTTGTTTTTTACTGATTCAAGCAATTTATCTTCCATAACACAATACTACCAGACCTAATCGGATCATTATAATAACAATAAGCTTAGATACTCTAAAAAAAACTTTAAAATATGTCTAAATTTTCCCAAATAGGATGAATGATTATATCACCTTGTTCTGCAATGAGGTAGAATTTATCGATTTTGCTCACATCTATATTTATCATTTTTACACTGAAATTTTCAGGATCATAAGTATTACTTTCTACACTTTTGTGATAATTATAATAATGTAATTTATTTTGATCATCAAAATAACCAAATTCATCAGCAAAGGTTCCCACTTTTCTACCTTTACCACTTTTGACTAGCTCAAATAGATCAATTACATGGTTTTGGGATCCAGGCTCAATAGGCCCTTCTGCAGCAAAAAATTTAGGTGCATGACCAATGTATTCCTTAAATTTTAGATTATGAGTCTTTTTTACACTACCAAAATCCACAAATTTATATTCATCTGAAATACCAGAATATTGTGGATCATACTTTTTATATTCAAAAAACTCATTACCTAAAAAATTACAAAACGTTAATTTATAATTATCATGATCGGATTTTACGACTTTAAGGTAATGAAAATCTCCAGGAATCTTTACTTCCTCTTCCGTAATATGATTACGTACAACAAGCTCACCATTTAGCATATGATAGCCAATTTTTGGCAAAGTAGCTATATTGATTGTCTTGTTTAGCTTAAAATTTGCTTCATAAATGCCACTTAACAACTCCTTTCCTTTTTCTAGGGTTATGTCTTGATCTGAAGCTATATTCTTAATTAAGCTTAATTTTTTCTGCATGTTCAATATGGCTTTCGTCAAAACTTCTATTGATTGCCATACAGTTAATTTATTATCAGTCAAATTATATACTTCGAGTATTAAATTAACAGAATTTTATCATGAATTTATGTTAAAAGTATTATACTTTGTAAACTTATGTCATGATATTAACTACATTAGCTAAAACATGCTTTTTATCTAAGTGGAGTTGCTTTGCGGCAACGAAAAGTTCATCTATTTTTTTCCACTGACTTAGCAGAATTTCAACACCATTTACCTCTCTCTTTATGCTTTCTAAAATGAAGGCCTGAATTATATATGATGCTAGTTCTAGTTCGATTTCGCTATTAATTACTTTATTAATCATATTGGGATTCTTTAAATCATGAAGAAATTTATAAAAGCATTTGTATGCTTCATAAGCATCACTACTTATTGTATTTATTATCATTCCTGGCATTCCAGGAAATAAAGTAATCATTTCGTCAAACGTTTGATTATCAAATTTACATTGAGATGAAGCAACTTGCTTTGTTTCATCATAAGTTAATGGGAGTAAATTTAGCTGAAAGCACCTACACCGGATAGTGGTTTGTATATCATATGGCTTATGGCTAATTATAAATATCTTAGAATTTTTTGGCGGCTCTTCTAATATTTTCAATATTGCGTTTTTAGCGTTATTAGTCATTGCCTCTAAGCTATCTATTATAGCTATTTTGTGTTCTGATTGAATGGGACTTAAGTATAGAAAGTTTTTCATTTCTCTGACTTTTTCTATTCCGATAGTATCACCTTCAACAATGTGTAAGTCCAATGCTACTTCATTATAGTTTTTTATGAGTAACCAATTGGAGAAGGATTTTGCAAGTGTTGCTTTTCCTATACCTTTTTTACCACAGATCAGCCAAGACTGAACAGATAAGTTGTTCATTATTTTTTTTTTGGCTTGGTTGTGGCCTATTACTTTTTTCATTCTTTCTCCTATAGATTTTAGTTTGAAAATGCGTTGTTTACTGTTTGTAATGAAATTGCACCTTCCCTTAAAACCTTAATCTTATCTTCGGTTAAGTCAATAATAGTAGATTCTATACCAGAAACTAGTTCGTCATCTTCAATCACTACAGATAAATGTTGCTTAATGGATTGTGGTATATCGTTTGCCTTACATACACTTTCTTTTCCTGAAATATTTGTACTAGTTGCAACTATTGGAACTTTCAGTTTGTTTAGTATTGAAATTGCAATAGGATGCTCAGGAATTCTGATGCCTATACTATCTTTAAAGAATTCGTTTGGCAATATGTTGTTGTTTTTAAGTGGTAAAATATAGGTAATTGGTCCAGGAGAAAAGTGGTTTATTAAATCAATATATCTTTCCTTTACCTTTGCTATTTTTGTCAAATTGTAAATATCACTAACAAATATAGACAGTGGTTTATTTTGAGAGCGTTTCTTTATCTGATATATTTTTCCTATAGATTCATTATCTAGTGCATTACAAGCAAGAGCATACACTGTTTCTGTTGGAAAACACACTAATAAATTGTTCTGTATTGCATTTATTATTTTAGATACCATATAGCTAAAAACTTATTCATAACAACTAGATCAGTTTTGTTGCACTGTATCTTATATAGTAACTGCTAGTTTTTGTAAACGTAATGCAACGCAGCTTACCATTTGTTATGCAGATTTGCTACAACCCAAACTCTTCATTGACTTTATCAATTATTGCCTGTGGTGGATCCTCTCCCCATCCTGAATACAAAATCTCTCCATAGTCTGCAACATCTATAGAGCCAGTTCTGCTTTTTGCTAGAAACATTTCTCTTTTCTCTTTATCAACTAATACATAATGCCACGCTGATTTTCCACGATCTTTACCACGGACTAAGTATATAAGATCTGACCTACTTCTTTTTGTTGCATCAGCAAAAGATCTTTCATTGACAGTTCTGCTTTTACTTTTTATGCCGCCACTTTCAGAAAAAGCTTCCTTGGATTCGGTTTTTTTGCCTGCTAATTCAGAAATTTTTCCTTTTTCCCCTAATGCCCGTTCTTTGGTGTTTTGAGACGAATACTTACTGGAAAAACCTTCCCCTGTACCGCCAGGAGTCCTGTTTGTGAAACGCTTAGTAAATGAATTATTGTCGTTGTTTTCTGCCATAAAAATCTCCAAACTTTAGATTGTAGAATCCAAACTTTTACTACACTTTATCATATGTTAATTAAATTAATATAAATGAAAAATAATATAGTAATTATTACAGGAATTACGGCCTCAGGTAAATCAGAATTATGCGATAACCTGAGAGAAAAATATGGAAATATTAGTATAATAAATTGTGATTCAAAGCAGGTATACAAAGAAATTCCCATAATTACTGCTCAACCACTAAAGCAAGAAGAATTTTATAAATTATATGGTTATGTTTCAGCAAAAGAAAATTATTCCGTGGGTCTATGGTTAGAGGATTTAGAAAAAGAAGTTAATCACGCATTAGAAAATGCTCAAATACCTANCATCACTGGAGGAAGCGGGCTTTACATCAGCAGTTTCATCAAAGGCTTATCATCAATGCCACAAATAAGTCAGGAAGTGAGAAAAAACGTAAGTGAGCTCAGGAAAAATTTAAGTAAAGAGGAGTTCTATAAATTAGTATTAAGCAAAGACTCAAAAGTTCAAGATAAAATCTGTATTAATGACTCGCACCGTCTTTCAAGAGCACTTGAAGTTATCACTGAAACTGGTAAGACAATCTTTGTATGGCAAGAAAATAGACAGCCTCCTTTATTCGATAATTTTAAGATATATACAATTTTGCCTAAACGTGAGGATGTATACCAAAAAATAAATTCTCGTTTTATCAAAATGATCGAAAATGGAGCAATTGATGAAGTAAAAAAGCTACTTAGTATGAACTTAGCTCCAAATTTGCCAGCTATGAAAGCACATGGAGTGCCAGAAATTGTAAAGTATTTGAAAGGTGAGATTACTTTAGACGAAGCGATACAGATTGCTCAAACAAACACAAGACACTACGCAAAACGCCAGTACACTTGGTTTAAAAACCAGTTCCCAAGTTCTGAAGTCATTGATTGTGCAAATGAGCTAACAGCGCTTGAAATATTTTAATTGTTAGTTTCCAGGTGTATTTCCATACTCATTGCTATGAATGGGCGGTTCCATATTTTCCAGATGGCTGTTCACTTTTGGTGGCTTATCCAAGCCATGCTCTATTTTTATTTTAAAAAATCCAAGCCTCTCGCAAAATTTCTGAAAACACTCTTTTATAACGTCAAACAAGTTTTTATCACCTATATTATAGTCCTTCAGTCTCTTAGGAACAGTAAGTGACAATTTACCATCTTCATATGTTACATTTTTATCACCTTGAGACTTAAGTGTGAATTCTAGCGAGCTATCCAATTTACATAATTCTTCTTCCAGTTCTGCAAAAGTGCGAACTGCAATTTTTTCTTCAATTCTGATTGCCGCATGACTTGGATCACTACAATTAATATGTGTTACATGATTAGACTGAAACAATAACCCATATGTTTCAGCTAAATGAAGGATAGGTCCTCCTTTACCATACAATGCACCCACATAAGCAGCCTGGTTACAATTAGTGATTAGTTCTTCTAGAATAGAATCATTTGGAACTTCTGCTTCAGCATATTCAAATAGCTCTGTAAAAACTTGTTTTACAAATTGGCGGTACTTATTTTTGTCATTTGAAATGAGGTTGGTATGTTTATTATATAATTCATCAACAAGCTCTTTTGTTATAACTTTGTTCTGAATAACAAGTTTCATTCTTGGAAGATCTACGTACATAGTTGCACCAGAATTCGCTTCAGCATTATCTTTACCAGCCCTCAACCTGCTAAAACCAAACTTTTCTGCTTGAGCTCTTAGTGTAACTATTGGATTTTCCTTTTCTTTTGGTGTAGAGCCGTTCATCATTAATACCTTGATATAGACTGCTAATGGTATAATAATACATAAAAATGATTAATAAGTTAATAAAATACCTACTATAAGCCCTATGATAGCAAATATAGTTAGGGGTAACTTAGGCTTACCGACGATTTTAAAAACAACAAATTCGTCATTCCGTTACGTGTTAGCGGCTGAGATACCGCGAATGAATCGCGGTATAACGTTAGAGAGCTGTGCTAGCTATAGTGCATACCTGACCATAAGGTGACAAGATTTTAAAAAGGCTCTATAACAGTTTTACACATGTATGAATCTCAATGAGCAATCAGATTTTTCTAAATAGCAGGCTGGAGAATATACCTAAGTTCCATTCCGCAATATTGCCTAAACTTTGTGGTGGGGACAAGGTGGTGGATCTGCTGTTTTATAAGCCACTTAGTTATGTGGATAGAAGCAAGTTACTATCTGATGCTCGAGTTGGAGAATTTACAACTTTCATTGCAAAAGTTTATGAGCATCAGTCGCCCACTTTTAGAGGTAGACCATATAAAATAGTCGTTGAAAGTGAGAGTCAGTATATATTCATAGTCTTTTTTAATTACTCAGTTAAGTATTTATATAAACTATTTCCAATTGGAGCGAATGTGATCATCAGTGGCAAACTCGAAAAATTTGCTGAACATTGGCAAATTACTCATCCAGATTACGTGTCGCTTGACATCAACCAATTTAAAGAAATAGCTTGCATAGAGCCAGTTTACCAATTATGCCGTGGCATTACCAATAAGCGCATTGGGAACATAATAAGCTCTAATCTAAAGGAATTGCCTGATTTACCAGAGTGGATAGATGATACATTAATCAAGCAAAAAAAATGGTTAAGTTGGAGGGAAAGCATCATAAAGTTGCACAGACCAAGCTCATTGGTGGAAGCTGAGGTTTGTAGAAAAAGGCTTGCTTATGATGAATTGTTTGCGTATCAGCTAGCGCTGAAACTTGCAAGAAAAAATCATGTGAAAGAAAGGGGAAGAGAATTTATAATATTGAGTAAATACAAAGAGCAAGTTTTAAATGAATTGTCGTTTCAATTAACAAATGATCAAACTCGTGCAATAGATGAGATCTCAGAGAGACAAAAATCCAAGTATCGCATGATAAGCTTGCTGCAAGGTGATGTTGGTAGTGGCAAAACCGTAGTTGCACTTTTTGCAATGATAAATGTGGTAGAAAACAACATGCAGGCAGCTCTAATGGCACCGACTACTATCTTGGCGGAGCAACATTATAATTGGATTGAGGAAGTTTTATCCTGTACCGATATAAAAGTTGCGCTGCTTACTGGTAAAACTTCGCGCAAGGAAAGAAAGATTATCATGAACGAACTTGCAAGTGGTGTTTTAAATATAGTGATTGGCACTCATGCACTATTTCAAGCTAACGTTACATTTAAAAATTTAGGGCTTGCAGTCATAGACGAACAACAGCGATTTGGAGTGATGCAGAGAAATCGCTTGGTAGGAAAAGGAGAAAATGCCGATATACTTTTCGTTACTGCAACTCCCATTCCAAGAACCTTGCAGCAAGCTATGTATGGTGATGTTGAATGTTCAATTTTGAAAGAAAAACCAAAATCCAGATTGCCAATAAAAACTGTAACTATGAACATTAGTAGGGTGCCAGATGTTATTGAAAAGCTAAAAGGTGCTATAAACAGGGGCGAAAAAGCATATTGGATTTGTCCATATATAGAAGAAAACGAAGAGACCAATATTGCTGCAGCAGAGATGCGTTTTCAGGAATTACAAAAAACATTTCTTGATAAAGTCGGGATAATACACGGAAAATTGACTCAGGAGCAGAAAGATCAAGTTATGTTTTCCTTCAAAAGGAATGAATTTTCTCTGCTTGTTGCAACCACTGTGATAGAAGTTGGTATAGATGTGCCAGATGCAACCATCATGATTATANNNAATGCAGAGCAATTTGGGTTATCACAATTGCATCAGTTAAGAGGCAGAGTAGGGCGAGGAAACAAGCCATCTTTTTGTGTATTATTATACGATAATTTAAGTAAAAGCTCATCTTCAAAGTTAAAGATCATGTGTGAGTCACAAGATGGATTTTACATTGCTGAAAGGGATATGATGCTAAGAGGCAGTGGAGATATTTTAGGCACAAAACAATCAGGATGTATGGAATTTAAATTTGCTGATTTATATCAGGACAAAGAGCTGCTCAATCTCGCGTATAATAACGCAAAAGGCGCAATGGCTGATTTTGAATTACTGCTTGATATATTTGAATATAGGAGTAGATTACATTTTTCAAAATTTCAGTAGGAAAACCAGGTAGCCCACAGAAACGAAAAAACTTACTTGACACCCTTCGCCAGCCCACTTATCATGATAGTGAAGCTATTGTATTTGCTTTCGCCAATCTGCAGATTAAAAGGTAAGGATTACTTAATGTATCGGCGTCTTATGTTCAATTTTTTGCAGTATATAGATACTGTATGTCTTTACAAAACTTCATCTACATCTAGATTTTTATCTAAATAAGCTGAACGCGCTTATAAAGCGTTACAAGACATCAAAAAATGCCAATACTCGACAGAGATAGTAAAAGACTAGCTAACTCGGGGATTCTTTGTCTTTTTTTCTGCTTAGTAAATTTCTTAAACGTTTGCAGCGTAAGTTAGTTGCAATTAAAAGCGGCTGAATCTCGCTTGTCAAGCGTTTAAAACATAAAAAACGCCAATATTTTAAAGCGGATAATAACCACGGGGCTTCTTTTGCCTTTTTTTTCATTTGGTAAATTTCTTAATGTTTATGGCTAAACGACAACCGTCATCCCGCTGCTTGTTAGCGGGATCTCTTGTTAGCGCCGCGGCGGTATGACGGTTCGTGGCGGCGTTCCGATTGTTAGCGGAATCTATACCCCGCACAACTGTACGAACATTGCAATATGGCACATAGTAAACGATGTCATTCCAGTGCGTGACACTGGGATCCAGACTTTCCGTAAAAACGTTATATTTTAACATAACACTTATATGCTCACCAACTTAGTGCTAATCAAAATCCTGGATCCCAGTGTCTGGGCACTGGGATGACAAGAAAGGGAGCACTGGAATTTTTGTTTCANNNTACGGGGCTTCTTTTGCCTTTTTTTTCATTTGGTAAATTTCTTAATGTTTATGGCTAAACGACAACCGTCATCCCGCTGCTTGTTAGCGCCGCGGCGGTATGACGGTCCGCTGCTTGTTAGCGAGATACCGCGAATGAATCGCGGTATGACGGTGTAATGACGGTTAAGTAATTCGTTATCCCGCTGCTTGTTAGCGGAATCTGCTGTGGCGACATAAACTCAAATCATTTCAAATTTCAATCCAAAGAGGTATCATTATGTCAAACAACTTCAATTTTAAAGAATTTTTTAACCACTATGAAACAAATAGTACGTCAGATGATATACAAAGGTATTATTTGCTGTGGAAATCAGTAATAGCGCAGGCAATGATTGATGCAGCAAGTAACTGTAAAAAAACAGAAAGCTTGGTAGAAAAACGTAAGGCAATTTCTTGGTTGTCAGACTTGAGTCAAGATTTTGTGCACACATGTATATTGGCTGATTGTGATCCGGTATACGTAAAAAATAAATACAGCCAACCTTA
>NZ_CP011148.1:792980-795786 GCF_001758565.1 Wolbachia endosymbiont of Drosophila incompta
TACTAGTTTCCGGACAACCTCTTAATGAGGTTTACTCCTTTTACCGAAAAAAATATAATTCAATCTCCTATCTATAGTTGCCTCTATATCTTTGATTAATAGCTGCTTTATCATGTTTACTTTTCGCTTTGCATCTTGAGCTTGACGCTCATTGTTACCACTGTTATTGCTGTAATTATTCTTATCACTATAACTACTGCCACTTGGTTTGCTACTGTTACTGAACTCACTACCCTTTTTTCTTCTTGTGTTGAGTATCTGTATTATCTTTTCCTTTAAAAAGGACTTCCAGCCTGTGCCAAGTAATAATTTATAGAGAAAATGCGGAGTAAGAAACGCCACTAATATTCGAATAGAAATTCCGTAACCGAGATCTTCCCTATTTTCATAATACCACTTGCAATATTGAAACAAACGGTAAAACGCATTTTTGAAAGAGCAAAATTCTACAGCATACCAAAAACCATTGCTGAGAAACATGAGCACAATGCTGAATGTGTAAAGATACATTGTGAAGAGAAACAGTTTCACAATTATATCTTTTAGACTACCTAATATATAATTCAATAATCTTAATTTATAGAAAAGTGATATCATTTCACACCCACTTCAATATGGCTGGGGTGGAAGGATTCGAACCTTCGCGTGGCGGTATCAAAAACCGCTGCCTTACCACTTGGCTACACCCCAATACTACTTACATCAATAACACTATTAGCCCAATTAGTAAAAGATTTATTTGCTTTTTCTATGGGCATCACAGCAATAGCTGGCTGATCATAAGAATGCATTGCTTCGATTTTTTCTACAATTTTATCAACTTGATCATTCCTGCTCTTCATAATTGCCACTACTTCACAACTATTACTAATTTTACCTTCCCATAAATACAGAGAATTCACTTCGGGAAATATATTTACACATACAATTAATTTCTCGTTTAACAATTCTTCAGAAACAGTTTTAGCCTCCTCAAAATTTGAAAAAGTTGTATAAACCAAAACTAAATTATTCATTAGTAGCTACATAAATGCATTGCTACTATACTCTACCGAGATTTATTCATCAAGAGAAAATAACGCCAGCGCGTACTGTATGAACATTTGTTTGCAAAGGTAGTATGTTAAGTGTTATAGCTAGTTTGCCTCAAACGTAAAGGTGTCATCCCAGTGCCCCTGTGATGTCATTCCAGTGCTTGACACTGGAATCCAGTTTTCCATATAATCTCATCGAAAACGTTGTAACCACTTCCTATGCTAGTTTGCTTGTAAACAAGCAAACTTTCCTGGATCCCAGTGTCAGCTACTCGGATGACACCTTTCCTAGCAGAGAAATCACAATGTTCATACGGTTGTACGCATACCGCTGGGATCTAGGATTTTTCTATAGTTTAAAAACAAAAAAAGGACGTTACTCATTGAGTAACATCCTTTTGGAGAAGGTAGAAGTTTTACTTATTACACTGTTCCTGGAGTTGCTGTAGCTCTTGAGTTGACAGGTTCTGCACTAGGTTGATCTAGAGATGCGCGTCGTTTTGCCAACTTTTCTTCGAGTTCTCTGTCAAATTCTTCTTTTAAAGGAAGAACTTGTTTTCTTGTTAGCGTAGAAGAACCAGAACCCATTCCACTATCAGTAGAATTACTGTGAGTGAGAGTTCTGTTACTCAAACTATCCAGGTTTTGCTCCACAATAGGATCACTGAGAACATCTTCACTGAAAGAACTTTGTCCATTTAAGTTAGTCAATGAGGCGCTTCTAGGTAGTTCTGGTGGAGCAACTGGAGTAAGCTTAGGAGTTAAGCTACTAGATGAATTGCTTCTACGGACTGTTGCAAAGTTCTGAGAATCTGAATCAGAGACAGTAGCAGTACTTTCAGTTCCTATAGAATTTAGTGAATTGCTTTTTGACAAGCTGTTAGATTGTTCAGAGCCTTTTCTTCCCAGTGAAGAGAATGATGATGACACAGACCTAGTTAAACTTTTGACAGAAGGCCTGTTAGCTTTTTTCTCTGCTCTGTCAAACATATTGCTTACGCTTGAGTACAAATGATTTTCTCTACATTCTTTAATAACCTTCTTAATTTCATCGTGATGTTCAGAGAAAACACTGTCGATGAAATAACTACCTTTAGGTAATGACCTTTGTGTTAACAAGTTATGCAAGCTTTTTTCATTTAAATTATTAATGAATTCTTTCTGTACTTGCCATCCAGAAGTATGTTCAATCTCCCCTGATTTTGCCTTCTCTGCCATTTTTAAATCAATTTCTGACGATATTCCAGAAAGTATATTTTTCACTAACCCAGAATTATTTCCTTTATCAGCAAAAATTGCTTTCATATCATTTCTTATTTCGTCAGATTTCTTAATTGCATCTGGAGTAAACCTTTTTACCTTATCTAAATAGTCCGTCTCACCAGATGCCTTATGGAACTTATTTGCCACTCCTTCGCCTACAAAACTAGCGCCTTTTTTCAGTGAATCTACTGAATGTTCATAACCTTCTTTCACCTTATCTTTAACATGCATAGCACCATCTCTAACTTTTCCGGCAGCGTATGTTGATGCGTCCTTAACTTTCCCAGCAGTATATTTCGCCCCATCAACTGTTTTTTCTGCTGACCACTTGAGCCCTTTATATCCAGATTGAACTGCTTTTACAGCGACTTTTACAGCGAAATATAAAGCAAGACCAACTATAGCACCCGGTATAGCAAGTGTTGCACCAACTGCCAAAAGTGGTAGTACTGCCGTAAATAATCCACTTGCTGTACTTACTACAAGAATCTTATCTCCTTGTTTCATCT
>NZ_CP011148.1:795841-797535 GCF_001758565.1 Wolbachia endosymbiont of Drosophila incompta
GATGGCCATTAGCAATATCTGAATTTGGTAGATTTTGCATCGTTTTATTCAAATCAAAACTATCTTCTGGTTGGTTTTGTTGAGTTCCAACAGAATTTGAATTTTTTTCATTATGTAACATTTTAAACCTCACTATTAATTAAATATATTATAATTGTATTCCTTGATTCTTAAGTTAGTGTTAAATTGATTGCCAGTATTTATTTGTCTTCAAATAATTTCGCTTGACGTGTTTTGTGGTAACATAGAAAATTAGGTCAAGAAGCTGCAGCATTTATGAAGTATAGAAAAAGAACACTCATCTTTTTGGCTGTTATAACTTTAATAATAATAGCTTTACTATTTAGGTATAATTCCCATTTTCACAAAGACGTAGTGCACTTAAAGAGTGACAACAAAGAATTCAAAAAAAAGCCAGAAAATTCCATAGAGTCGACCATATTACATAGAGAAAAGGAAGTGTACGATCATGTTTTCCATCCTGATGATTAATTTGTAAATAAAATAGCAATTTATGTTTGCATTTTCTTATTAAAGAAGTAATATTAGCGTATTAATTATAGAATCAATCATTATGTTTGATGATAATAATCCTTGGAATCTGGGAAAGAAACCGGTAGGGAACAAAACTCCTAATAATGAAGATATTTTAAGTAAAGCTGTATCTGATATAAGGTTCTTTCTTAATGGATTAACCAGAAACAGGGGCAAAAAACCTTATTTCATCATTTTCATTATTTTGCTGTTCTATGCTTGCACTGGCTTTTATATTGTCCATCCTAGTGAAGAAAGTATAGAACTTACCTTTGGTAAATATTCTAATACAGAAACACCTGGTTTGCGTTATCACTTCCCCTACCCTATTGGCAAGGTTTTTAAAGTGAACGTTAAGGAAGTAAATCGTGAAGAAATTGGGGTAAGTAGTTCTTATGGGCGAGATACAGATCGCGGTGAAGGCGTGATGCTAACTGGAGATGAAAATATAGTCAACGTTAACTTCGAGGTTCAGTGGCGCGTTAGAGATGCTAAGGACTATTTATTCAAAGTGCGGGATTACAAACCCGGTTTCAGTGTTAAAAATGCTGCTGAAAGTGCCATGAGAGAAATAATAGGTAAAAATACGATCTCTTTTGCACTTGGTCAAGGCAGACCAGAAATTTCTAGAGATACTAGAATTCTATTGCAGCAGATTCTTGATGGATACCAAATGGGTATAGAGATTTTATCTGTTCAAATGAAAAAAATTGATCCACCAGAAAAAGTAATCAGTTCGTTTAGAGATGTACAAAGTGCTCGTGCAGACAAAGAGCGTACTATAAACGAAGCATATGCTTATAATAATGATATTATACCTCGAGCAAAGGGTGAAGCGATAAAGATAAAATTAGATGCACAAGCATATGAAAATGAAATAATAAATGAAGCAAAAGGTAATGCAAATCGCTTTTTATCTCTTTATGAGGAATATAGACAGAATCCTTCTCTCGTTAAGAATCGTATTTATCTTGAAACTATGGAAAATATTTTCAGTAAGGTAGACAAAGTTGTTGTAACTGATGATCTGAAAGGTATGTTTTCTTATTTACCTCTTACAAATTTAGGAAAATAACCATGAGTAGTAATATTAAAATTGTTTTTGTTTCTGTATTTGTTGTTTTATTGATTGTTTTATTTAATTCAATATTTGTTGTGCG
>NZ_CP011148.1:797564-802574 GCF_001758565.1 Wolbachia endosymbiont of Drosophila incompta
TCGGTAAAGTTGTAAGGGATGTTAGGGAAAGTGGCTTATATTTTAAGTTGCCATTCATAAATAGTGTAGAGTTTCTTGATAAAAGAGTTTTAGATTTAAGTCCTGATAAGATCCCAAGGGAAGTGATAACAGCGGATCAAAAACGTATTATAGTAGATGCGTATGCAAAATATAAAATAACAAATCCTGTTACTTTTTACCAGGCTGTGAGGAATGAATCAGGTCTGGTTAGAAGATTATATCCGGTTATAGAAGCACACATAAGAGAAAATATAGGCAGATTTTCGTTGATTAGCTTGTTGAATGAAAAAAGATCAGAGGTTATGCAATTGATTCAGCGTGGAGTTTATTCTGAAGCTGAAAAATTTGGCATAGAAATAATAGATGTAAGAATTAAGAGAGCAGACTTACCAGAAGAAAATAGTTCTGCAATATTTCGCCGTATGCAAACTGAAAGGGAAAAAGAAGCAAAAGAAATTAGAGCAGAAGGAGAGCAAGCTGGGCAGGAAGTTAGATCAAAAGCTGATAAATTAAAAAGGGAAATTATCTCCAGTGCAGTAAAAGAATCGTACGAAATAAGGGGCCGTGGTTATGCTGAAGCAACTAGAATTTATAATGAGGCATTTAAGGTCGATGAAGAGTTCTTTAACTTTTATCGCTCTATGAGCGCTTACAGTAAATCATTTGCCGAAAATAATACTAAATTTGTACTTTCACCAAACAATAACTTTTTAGATATTTTAAATAAGGGGTGGAAATAGTCTATGAAAAGTAAGGCATTTATTTTATCTATATTTGCATATTTTCTAATTGCGTTTTCTTCGTATGCTAATATGTTTGATTGGAATGCAAAAAAGGTCGTTGATGCTAGCACTACTGCATGCAACTGTAATCAAGGACTTGCCGATTTAGTGGAAGAACTCATTCCTGCGGTTGTAAATATTTCAAGCGAACAAATCATCAAACAAGAAAATAACAGCAGAACTAGAGTTCCATCTATGCCAGGAAATAATTTTTTTGATGATTTTAGAGAGTTTTTTGAGCATTTTGATCAGTTTTTTATGGATAGGGGCCCTAGTGTTAACAAAGAGGTGGTGTTGCTTGGTTCTGGGTTTATTATAGATAAAGGTGGAACTATAGTAACCAATTATCACGTTATTAAAAACGCCAAAGATATCACAGTTACTATGAACGATAATACTTATTTCAAAGCAGAAGTTTTAGGCTATGATGCAAGAACTGATCTTGCTGTGCTTAAGATTAATTCTGATAAAGATCTTTCTTCTGTTGCATTTGGTGATTCTGATAAAGCAAGGGTTGGTGATACGGTTATGGCAATAGGTAACCCATTTGGTTTGGGTGGCTCTGTAAGCACAGGAATTATATCTGCAAGGTCCAGGGACATTAGTATTGGCACTATGAATGAATTTATTCAAACTGATGCTGCAATTAATAGGGGTAATTCTGGAGGACCGTTATTTGATTTAAATGGAAAAGTTATAGGTATTAATACTGCTATCTATTCTCCATCTGAGTCTGGCGGCAACGTGGGTATAGGTTTTGCCATACCATCTAATTTAGCTATGTCAATTATTGACACATTAAAAAGTGGCAAAAAAATAAAACATGGTTGGCTTGGTGTGCAAGTTCAGCCTATAACGAAAGAATTTGCTGAGTCCTTGGGTTTAAAAGATATAAAAGGCGCATTGGTTGCAAGTATAGTAAAGGATAGTCCTGCAGAAAAAGGTGGGATTAAAGTAGGTGATATATTATTAGAATTTGACGGTAAAAAAATCGATAGAATGACACAATTACCTCAAATGGTTTCAAGAGCTGGACCTGAGAAAAAAGTGCAAGTTAAGTTACTTAGAAAGAGCAAAGAGGTTAATATTAAAGTTGTGATCGGAGAATCTACAAATGATGGCCAAGATAACAATCAAGAAGAAAATAAATCAACATCTGATTATGTAACCGGTTTAACTGTTTCAAATCTGCCAAAAGAATCAAAAGAAAGTAAAAATAATGTACCTACAAAAGGTGTGATAGTTACCAATGTAGATAGTAACAGTAATGCCACGTTGCGTGGTATTAAAAAAGGAGACATTATTATCCAATTAGATGGAACCGATATAGAAAATACTAATGATTTTCAAAAACAAGTTGATTCAGCAGTAAAGAAAAACGGTAAAGATTCAATAATGTTGCTCATTTACCGCAATGGAAATCAATTCTTTACTTCGATAAAGTTGAAGAAATAGCACTCGTAGGTTATTTACTAAATTAGCAGCATTGTAAGCCTGTCACTGTAACACCTCAATCTTACAAGACAAATCAAAACTATTAAAGTCTACATTCCATTCACTAAAATACACATATGGATAATATAAATTTTCTAAAATTCATTGAACTGTGCTTTCAAACAGTGGTGCCGGGATGTGAGTATAATGATTATCAGTACATAAAAGTCATAGCAGAAAGGCTGGAAGCAGCGAATGCTGGCGAAGTAAGGCGCATAATATTCAATATGCCTCCGCGTTCAATGAAGTCCATATGTATGAGTGTTGCGTGGCCTGCATGGATACTGGGCAACTGCAAGAATAATAGTTGCAAGTTATTCTAAGTTGCTTAGTGAAAAACATTCGCTTGATACCAGGTGCATAATGCAATCTGATTGGTATAAAGAACTATTTCCAGAGGTAGAACTATCCAAAGACCAGAACACTAAATATAAATTCCAAACAGTGCAGAGAGGATACAGAATCGCAACATCAGTTGGAGGAACATTAACCGGTGAAGGTGGTGACTCTATTATTGTGGATGATCCGCTTAACCCTGCTCAAGCTTTGAGTGAAACATTTAGAAAACGTGCCACAAACTGGTTCGATCAGACTTTAGTAACGAGACTCAACGATAGAAAAAAAGGAGTAATTGTGCTTGTGATGCATAGGCTCCACCTGGAAGACTTAACTGGGCACCTCTTATCTAAGCCAAAAAACATATGGCATCACATTTGTTTGCCAATGATTTCTGAAAATAAGGAGGTTATTTATTCAATTAATAACCATACTGGTGTCATTCCAACCCCCCCTCCTGTCATCCCAGTGCCCAGACACTTGTATCTGGGATCTCGTTCCTTAACTTTATAGTGTAAATTATTTCAAATTGTGTCTAGCTGCAAGTATAATAATTTCCATTTATAGATAAAGTATGTTACAAATGTTATGTCAAAGAGTATAATAAAATCTATATCAAATACTTTACAAGAAAAAGTGGGATAGAGGCAAAAGCAAATATTAATAAGGATAATTTAAGAAAAGCGCATACTAGAGTTTGAAGAAGCAGTAAAAATAAAAAATATTATTGAGAGGTTAAATATCACATGATATAATATATATATAGTGTAAAAATGTAAATAATTTTATTGACATCTTTACATTAATAGTTCTTAAATATTTAGTACTGTAGAATTAAATTATTAAGTTTTATGAAGGAAGTAAAAATGGTGGAAAGCTTTTCAGGTAACAACAAAGGCAGTAATTTTATTGAGGAGGCAAAAATAATGGAAAATTTTTCAGATAATAACGGAAACGGTAGCTCAATCTTCCAAGGAAAAATCAGGGAGCAAGATTTCTCTGCAGAGCAGAAGCTAAATGAACTAAAAGCAGCCATAGAGGAGCTTACCAGACAAGATTTGCTCAGGAGGCTCGAGTGTGAGCGTCAGGCTTCTAGTTGTATCGATGAAATATCATCTCAAGGAGAGCTACATATCGGAGAAGGTGATGATGAGGATTACTTCACTGGTGAAAAAGGAAGAGTACTCGGAGATTTCTGGAATTTCTTTGAATCTCTCTTCAACCTTTTTGAAGTAGATGTAGATGATCCGAAAATCTACCAAATGCTCAAGGAGAAGGAAGAAAAAAACCTGATTGCTGCGATAATGAAGTTTTTGCGTGATAAGCTTAAGGAGTTAATCAAGAAGATTTTTGCACGCGATTTAAGTTTCAATCAGAAGTTGGACAAAGAGATAAAAGAATTGCAGGAAAAATTAGGCAGTGGTGAGTTATCAGAAGAAGAGTTTGCAAGGGCGTTAGAAAGATTAACTGCATTGCAAGATCTGAAACTCAGGTTACAAATGGCCGTTGTCGGATGGATTGTTACAATGTTCGCAGAGATGTTTGGAGTTGAGTTGGCGGCTGCGGTAGAGGCATCTACAGAAAAAGAAGATAAAAAAGCAGAAAAAACATCATTAGAAGCAACTAAAGAAGTTTGCGAAAACGTAGAAATGAAAGTGGATGAAAGAGAAAAACCTGAAGTGCCAGTTTTCCTTTTTGAAATTTCACCAGGATTTGTAAGACCGGTTGTTCTGAGCAAACCAGAACTTGAAATTGCGTTAGATCCTTTGAAACATCTATTGCGTCTTGCTGAGCTTGAAAGAAAATATCATGAAAATTCACAAAAACCAGAAAAAGTGAATGAAGAGAAAAAAGCGAAGCCTGAACCGAAGAAAGAGGTGTGTCCACCGAAACTTCCAGACAAGAAGCCTGTGGCAAGTGGGATAAAAATTAATTTTAATAAAATAAAGAATATTGGTTTCCGAGAAAGGGATGCGAATACTAGTGTTAATGGAAGAGGAACCACGCCACCCACTAATGGACAAGGAAACAAGCTTGATAATGGGAAGAAAAACGAGTCTGCTAGTTATGCAGCAAGCCGTCTGAATGGTAATGTTAATAAGAAAGAAGCGGATAACCTTTACACCGAACTTGCAAAAGAACTTGCCAATTTTAAAATAGGTGTTTGGAATGGTGCTGAGAATGAAGGTTCTGTGAATGATGCTCAATCACCAAGAGGATTGACTAATGATGTAAAAGTTGAGAAATGTGTAGAAGGTCAATCAGTAGGAAAGACATAATCGTGAAGGTAGTTAGATCCCAGTGTCTGGGCACTGGGATGACACCCTCTTGGATGGAAACCAGCGTCAGCTACTTGGATGACGCCTCACCATGTCAT
>NZ_CP011148.1:802607-810879 GCF_001758565.1 Wolbachia endosymbiont of Drosophila incompta
AAATGACGAATAAAATTTATACTAAAAAATATAAAAAAAGTGCTTGCACTACAATTTATTTTTAGTATACTAGTTACATAATATTTTTACTTAGGGGTAAATATGTATAGTAATAATGATAAAAAAGATAGCGATAAAGGGTTTACTCCAAGCAGCAGGTATGAAAAGTATAGCGGTTCTAATCCGGTAATGCTTGAGGCACGTGAAAGACAGAGACGTGAAAGTAGCAAGCCTGGCTCGCAAATGGAGAGTAGTAGCTCTACTAGTGCTGGCAGTAGTAAAGGTAAAAGTAAGTAATGTTGTTTCATCACAATTTTAGTAGGGAGAGTTATGGGTAATTCTACAAAAGAGCTAGTTAACGCATTTAACTTAAATAATTATGGTATCGATAAGGTCAATACTAATTTTACTGTAGGAGGTAAAAAGATTGTTGGTTTATTTGCTAGTGGTACTAATACAAAAGAATACCTGCGAAGAATAGGAGAGGAGATAATAAAGCAGCACTACAGTGATGGAACTGAGGTAGCAAGTGAATATTATAACTTAAACTATTTTCCATTTGTTCTAGATGCTAATCCTGATAAAGAGGATTTAGGTAATGGCATAGTGAAAGTAAAGCTTGCAGATTCTACAGATAATGGAGTAATTCGTAACTTGAAGGTTCATTTTGCTAATGAGTTTGAGGGGGCTGTGAGATCTAAAGTGGCTGCACTTCTACAAGAATTAGTAGGAATAACGAAGGAACAAGCATATGAATGGGTCAATGGAACTGTTGGAACAGGAGCGATAGGTAGTCCTTATCTATACTGTATAGCTTTTAGCAACGAGTACCTCGAAAAAAGGTATAATTCGAGGATTTTTGAGCTATTGAAGAGTCTTTATATCAGTGAATTTAACTCAAGATTAGAGGCGTGTGGTCTTAAGAGTTCAGACTTTTATGAATATAAAGATGGTATGTTATACATTAAAAATGTGAGTGATAAGGTAGTCAGGAGTGTAACAGGATATGTTAAAGGGCGAGTAGCGCTTGATTTTAGAACTCCAGGCAGCGTAGAGTCTAAAGTTAAAAATTGTAAAAATGTTTTGAGTGAACTAATTCTTAAAGCGACAGGAAAGTTTGTTGACGGGTATGATTATGATGACTTTACAAACAAAAACAAAATAAAGAATGGGCATAGTTTTGCTCTTATACCTTTTATAGAAGAGAATGGTCAGTTGAAATCTTTAAGTTCTAGGGATGCATCAAAGATTAATGGAGGAATATTTAATGGTTTTCATTGTATAAGTGATATTAGAGGCAAAACTGCAAATCCACAATTTGCTAATTGTAAAGAGCCAGTTTATGCTTTCTCTAATAAGCAGATTGCTCAGTTACTTCCTAAAATTATGGGGTCTCCAATTGCATATAATCAAATAAACGGACGTTTTGAATTTGCAGTTGATCTTGAGAATTTTAAGAGACGTAGCTCGAGTCGATCCTCCTCAACGGTAACTTCTCCACTCAATTCTCCTACACATGCAGAGCCACCAAGAACACCGCTTGAACAAACTGGAGCTAGGTTTTTTGAATCTAGAGGAGACAGAGATAGTGGTCTTGGTGATTCACCTCCACAACTTAACGATTCTGGTTCTTCAAGTGGTGGTCCAAGTTCTGGCTTAACTGAATTGTCATCACCGACACAGGAGTTTCCTAAGCGAAGTCGTGGTGAAGGGTTAGAGAGGCCTCCCAGGAAAGGATCAGAAAGAGAGGAAGGAAAAGGGGGGCTGTTTCAGTTGGTGCCGGGGGAAATAGATTCAAGTCAATCCACTGGTGATCAATCACAGCTATCTTTGAGTAGATCATCATCGATTTCTTCTCCTATAGCATGGGATGATTCAACATTCTTAAATCCTGAGGTTTCTAATGAGGAACCTAAAAAACAGCAAGTTACTAAGGAAAAGGAAGAAGAAAAGTTGTTTAAAGCATTGCTTTATTGGTTTAACTTAAATAATTATGCTTTGGATCCTCCTCATACTAACTTTATTGTAAAAAATGGGAAGATTGCTAGTTTAATTGATGATAGTGTTGATGTAAAAGAGTATTTAGAGGAGATAATAGATAAAACGAAAGAAGAGTATCGTGTCAATAAGGAAGAAGCCTATGATCTCAATGAGTTTCCATTTCAATTTCTTTCTAATTGTGAGAAAAACCAAGAAACAACAGTTGTTGCTAATATAAGTCGTGGTGCCTTACTTAACTTAAAAGAACTTTTTAGTCGGGAGCATGAGGGAAAAGTAGAAATAAAAGATATCGACATTAACATCGTCGAAAAGGCAGTGAAATCTGAAAAGGACAAATGGGTAAATTTTCAGGTGCAAGAACATGGGTTATCCCCTAAAAAAGCAATTAAAACCTGTTATCCCGATGAAAGCGTATTAGAATATATTTCAATTACAAAAGACAAAGGTGGATACTGGATTAACCGTGATTATGATGGTTCGGAAGTAGAGTCGTTTAGGAAAGAGCAATGGCCTGCTAAAGGTACGTCAAAAGCTGAAAAGATGAAGTCCGAAGATAATAAAGACAGCGGTATCTCTTCAGCGGAGGCGACTGATGCTGAAAACGTAAGCTCTAAAGCTGAGGCAACAACAAGTGGTTATGAGTCTATGGATTGTGAGAATACTAGAGGAGGATCGCCAAAACGTACTCTAGAGTTGAGTGTGAGAATGGAAGAATTGACAACATCCACAGACCTGTATGCCACTAAGGCCGAGCAGCACTCTTCCATAAAAAAATTTAGAAGCAATTGATCTAATCCACCGCTCTCAGCCACCTAAGCGTTTTATTAGGGTTAGGGCAAAGTCCCTGACCCTAAAGGCACTGGTGTTAGTTTTTCTCATCCATTGCAGATATTGCGCGGTACTAAATGTTTAAAAAGTATTAATATAAAGATATCAATAAAATTATTTACATTTTTATACTATGCACATTACATCATGTGTTATTTAACCTTACAATAATTTTTTTATTCTTGCTGCTTCTTCAAATTCTAAATTTTCAGCATGCTCTATCATTTGCTTTCTCAAATCATCCTTATTAGTATTTACTTTCGGTTCTGCTATTGCCCTCTCCTGTAAGGTGTTTGATATAGGTTTTATTATAGTCTTTGGGACAATATTGTGCAATATATTATGTTCTTCTTGTTTTTTTCTTCTTCTTTCGGTCTCTCTTAATGCACGGTCCAGAGAACCAGTGATTTTATCTGCATACAAAATTACTCTACCTTCAGCATTACGCGCAGCACGACCAATCGTTTGAATTAATGAAGTTTCCGATCGCAAAAATCCTTCTTTATCAGCATCCAAAATTGCAACCAACCCACACTCTGGAATATCAAGACCTTCCCTCAGCAAGTTAACACCTACTAAAACATCGATTTCTTTAGATCTCAATTTGTATATAATTTCTATTCTCTCCAGCGCAGCAATATCAGAATGCAAATAACTCACTCTCATATTCATTTCACTCATATATTCAGCTAAATTTTCAGCCATTTTTTTCGTCAATGTAGTGATTAAAACACAAAATCCCTTCCCTATTGTCACTTGTGCCTCATGAATTACATCATCAATTTGACTCTCTATTGGTTTTACAATGCAGATTGGGTCCGTAAGCCCTGTTGGACGGATAACTTGCTCTATAAATACATTACTGGTCTTTGCCAACTCATACTTTCCGGGAGTGGCTGAAATGTAAACAGTCTGCGGCCTAACTCCCTCCCACTCTTCAAATTTTAATGGACGATTATCAAAAGCGGAAGGGAGCCTGAAGCCATAGTCAATCAATTTCTTTTTACGCGCCTCATTACCACTGTACATCGCACCAACCTGAGGAACGGTGACATGACTCTCATCAACAAATAAAATTACGTCTTTAGGTAAATATTCAAACAAAGTAGGTGGTGGATCCCCAGCTTCCATTCCATAGAGATAACGCGAATAATTTTCAATACCTTTACATATTCCTGTTGTTCTCATCATTTCGATATCAAAATTAGTGCGTTGCTCGAGGCGCTTTGCTTCAACAATCTTGTTTTGCGAGTAGTAATAATCCAAGCGTTCATGCAGCTCTTTTTTGACTAGTTCAATTGCCTGCAACAAAGCCTCACGCGGGGTTATGTAATAGCTATTTGGAAAAATGGTGATTTTATTTACGCCTTTGGTAACATTGCCCGTTATAGCATCAACTTCAGAAATTTCTTCTATTTCATCGCCAAATAACGATAAACGCCAAGCTTTATTTTCATAATGGGAAGGAAATATATCAACAATATCGCCGCGCACTCTGAAATATCCTCTCTCAAACCTGGCATCAGAGCGCTTGTATTGAAGATCAGTTAAGTTGCTCAGGAAATCATTAATACGAATTTTATTTCCAACACTAAGCGGTATGATCATGCTGCGGTAGCTCTCAGGCGAACCAAGACCGTATATGCAGGAAACACTGGCAACTACGATCGTATCCCTGCGCTCCAAAAGGGAGCAGACGGTGGAATAACGCAGCATCTCAATTCTTTCGTTAATTGCAGAATCTTTTTCGATATAAGTATCAGTTTGTGGTAAATAGGCTTCAGGTTGATAATAATCATAATAAGAAATGAAGTATTCAACAGCATTATGGGGAAACAATCCTTTCATTTCCTCATAAAGCTGTGCTGCTAAAGTTTTATTGTGTGCCATAATTAATGCAGGCCTGTTTGTCCTTGCAATAACATTTGCCATAGTAAAAGTTTTCCCAGAACCAGTAACTCCAAGCAAAACTTGGTCTCTTTTATTGCTATTTAGCCCCGCAATTAAACTATCGATTGCCTGCGGTTGATCTCCAGCAGGTTGAAAATGTGTAGTGATTTGAAATTTCATAGACTTTACTTACTATCTTTGATTCATTGCATAGTGAACACTATATTGCTTTTAAGATAAGTTGTATAGCTATCGTAAAGCCATAAAACATTAACCAACAATGTCATGCAAGTAGCTGACACTGGAATCTTGTTTCAATGTTAAACAAAATACCATAGAATTCAAGAAGACAATTCCTAAAAAATCCCTACATCCAAAAAAAGGCAAAATGCTGCTTGAATAAGCTAAATTTTTTTAGATGCAAAAACAATAAAACATAGTTGATACTAAATTATAGTACTCCTATGACAACGTTACAAAAATTAAGGAAATGGATAGCTCTGATCAATTGGAATAGTATTTTCAGGTACCGGTGGTCAATATGACATTTTTAAAATAAAGATTTAGAACCTGTTTAAAATCTTCTCAATAGAAGAGAAATGAAGGAAAGAACGACCATTTGTAGGCTAGTGTTAAGTTTTCGCTCGCAATTTTTCCACAATCGTCTGCATTTTTCTAACCAAGCGAAAGATCGCTCTACAACCCATCTTTGTGGCAATACAGCAAAGGAATGTAATTCACTTCGTTTTATTACTTCTACAGTTGCTCCAATAATCGTTTTTATTTGAGTTGCAAAATTTTCTCCTGTATAACCTGCATCGACCAGTATATTTTTAACTTCCGAGAGGTTTTCTTTTGCGCTTTCAACCATTCTCACAGCACTGCTAACCCCAGTTGTAAATTAGAAAAAATAGAAAAGGTAAGGAAATAGGGTAAACTCCGAGGTATTTGATATTCATTCCTAAAATAGGAGGTTACCAATGAAAGAGAAAGTAACAGAAATCTTTTGTATAGTCGATGATTTTTGCAATACAGTCGATGAAAATTTTGCAGAAAAACTTCTACCAAGTGGCAAAAAACCAACCAGGACGCCAGAGATTACGCATTCAGAGATTTTTACCATAATATTGCTATATCAAGTGCGACAATTTTAAAATTTTCTATGTGCATTATTTGAAATTATTATACGAATCAGCGTTTCCAAAATTGCCATCCTATAGTAGGTTTATCAGGCTAAAATCGCAGGTTTTATGGTATTTAGCGCTCTTAATGCAATGGTTTTGCGAACAGTCAAAAGTGACAGGGATTTCGTACATAATCTATCGCTGTTTGCCATCCAAAAAGGACCTCGAGAAACAAAGTTTTCAAAGGGTTGGCAAAGATTGGAAAGACTACTTATGGGTGGTTTTTCGGTACATCTAGTAATCAACGAAACTGGCGAAATTCAAGGGGTTACGGTGACAAAAGGCAACGTTGATACCTGTGCCAAATTTAACTCAGAAATTGACTGGATTATTGTTTAGAGATAAAGGATATATCAAAAAAGATCTTTTTCACGAATTATTCGATAGAGGGTTAAAGCTTGTAACCAGTATAAAAAGGGTATGAAAAACTCATTAATGGTGCTAAATGAGAAGATTTTGTTAAGAAAAAGATCGATTATTGAGACAGTTTTTGGCTCTCTGAAAAACAAATTTGAGATTGAGCATACTCGCCACAGATCACCGATAAATTTTTTGGTACACATTTTTTCTACGCTTGTTTCATATTCCATGCAGCCGCTGCATTTCTAAGCTTTACTTCGTTGGCTAATCCGCAACTGGGGTATATAGGGTTGACACCAAGGCAATATTCTTCTGGAAAAGTTGATCGGCATGGCAGCATATCAAAGATGGGACCAGCGGAATGTAGAAGTATGTTATATGAAGCTGCACAAACAATGCTTACAGTTACCAAGAGGACATTTAAATTAAAAAACTGGAGTTGCGAAGAAAAAAGGAATGAAAAAAGCAATTGTAGCAGTAGCAAGAAAATTAGCTGTAATTATGCATAGGATGTTGGTTGATAAAACAGAATTTTATTATCAATAAACATCAAAAGAGCATAGGACAATAATTTTATTGAAAATAAAGATAGCAATGCCGATGGAAGGGACAAGCAAGAACTTAGTTAGACTTCGTGGTAAACATGTTGCCGTCCACTTCCGCCTAACAAGTATAATGCGGCTTGACAAATTTATTGTCATCTCAGACCGCGGAGAGAACCATATGCTACTTTTAACTTATGTAAAATTACCAAGGATTATGGAGAAGATATGCTGTTTTGATTTGTGTGAAAATTATTGTTGACTTATGTGCAATTAGAGAACCTAAGTCACTTTAGCTATATATAAAAGGTTTAAGTGGTTGTATTGATGTATCTTTGTATTAAAAAACACCCAATAAGCAGAGTTGTAAGTGGAATAAACCACAAAATGTAAGTGCTAGGTGGTACGATTATAATTGAATTGCCGTAAGAATTTTTTAACTCTGAGATTATCTCTTCATCAGTGTATCCATCATTGATTTTTTTACGAATTGCTTCTCGCATATCATACGCGATCTGAGATCCAGATTCAGACAATGATTCGCCAGAACATATTGGACACCTTATTATTTCAAATAAACTGGTTGCTCGTTTTTCCATGCTTTTATCTCTGAGTTTATTATCCAGAGTAAAAGCGTTTACGCCTGAGTGGAATATCAATATGAAAAGTAAGCTAATTACTATTCTCATTCTTGGTTAATTGGATTATTTTACTGAGTTGGTTCATAAAATCAGTGATGGATAACTTTCCAATAAAGCTTGACCCTACATCATCATCGTACTTTATTGAAAATTGAATGCCATTATCAGTTGTTTTTTCTGATAAGGAAGGTACTAATTTTTCGAACGCATCTGAAGTTTTTGAGTCACCAATCATAAACGAGATTAATTCTTTATAATTTGATATAGCCACGTTGATTTTGTCTTTAAATGAATATGTAACTAAGTTGTAATTGTTTACCCCACCATCTGCAGCAAAAGAAAAATTATTACTTTGAATCAAAAATTTCTCTATATTGAAATTAATTCTGGAAGCCGAGATGTCGTTTACAAATTCATAATCAAATTTAATGTCGATACTAAGGTAACTTTCAGGACTTGCAGTATTTTTATACCGATAAGTATACAAATCAAATCCTAGCTTAGCATTTCCACTCAGTTCTTTATCGAGGTGAAATTGAATGTAATTGCTTTTATCATTCACTTCAGTTATAACACTTTGCTGATTTTCTAAAACATCACATTTTAATCCATAATCTTCGTAACGAAGTGTATCTATATAGTCTATCACGGTACTATTTTTGTTGAATCGCAATGAAGATGGTAAATCGTTTAGTCTAACAACAAAGTGGCTGCTATCGTTTGTGTGGCATTTTATATTCTTTTTCTCATCACCATGAACAGCAATATTGACTTCATTGCTTGGTATGTAGATATATACTGATTTATCAAACAATCTATTTTTTAT
>NZ_CP011148.1:810889-811035 GCF_001758565.1 Wolbachia endosymbiont of Drosophila incompta
TCAGATGAGATGGTTAATTGCTCATTGGAAAATTTTGGGTTTGTCACACGAAAAATTAGGTTAGAAGGAAATCCACTAAAATCATGTGAAATATCAAATTTTTCGTCGTTAATGTATAGTATTGTTTCAGCTAAAAGATTTTTTAC
>NZ_CP011148.1:811112-811696 GCF_001758565.1 Wolbachia endosymbiont of Drosophila incompta
AAATCTTACGCATAGCTAATCACTCCCCTGTTTATCCAATGATATATTTCTTGTACCCCTTGGTATGGTTACACACAAGCCGTCGATATCTTTTGTGATTTTTATTTGGCACCCAAGTCTTGATGTCTCTGTTAAGCCGAAAGCTAGGTCTAACATATCATTTTCCTCATCAGATATAGGGTTATGTATTTCTACAGCATTATAAAACTTTGGATCAACAATTACATGGCATGTAGAGCAAGCAAGAGAACCTTCACATGCACCTTCAAGCAGATCTGGATCACTTCTGTGGGCTAAATTGAGCAGAGTTTCTCCCTCTGCAGCTTCATAGCTTTTCTTACTCCCATCAGGTAAAATAAAAGTAACAGATGGCATATTATTCCTATTAAAATCCTTACTAATTTCTCTATATCCTACAGGTAATAACTACTTTTTGCCTCTCGTTACAATTCCAGTGCCTATTTTTTGTTATCCAAGTAGCCGACACTGGTTTCCAGAAAAAAGGGTGTTATGCAAGTAGCTGACACTGGTTTCCATCCAAGACGGCAGTGCCCTCTTCTTGTCATCCTAGTGCCTTCTTCTTG
>NZ_CP011148.1:811745-829452 GCF_001758565.1 Wolbachia endosymbiont of Drosophila incompta
AGCATAAAAGTATAGCTAACGCGAGCTCTACGTCATACCGCCGCGGTATCTCTAGATCCCGCTAACACGTAGCGGGATGACGAACTGCTATACCGCCACGAACCGTCATACCGCGATTCATTCGCGGTANNTCAGCCGCTAACAAGAGATCCCGCTAACAAGTAGCGGGATGACGGTTGTTGTTTAGCTACAAACGTTAAGAAATTTACTAAGCGAAAAAAAAGGCAAAAGAAGCCCCGTGGTTATTATCTGCTTTAAAATATTGGCGTTTTTTATGTTTTAAACGCTTGACAAGCGAAATTCAGTTGCTTTTAATTGCAACTAACCTACGCTGCAAATGTTTAAGAAATTTACCAAGCAGAAAAAAAGACAAAGAATCCCCGAGTTAGCTAGTCTTTTACTATCTCTGTCGAGTATTGGCATTTTTTGATGTCTTGTAACGCTTTATAAGCGCGTTCAGCTTATTTAGATAAAAATCTAGATGTAGATGAAGTTTTGTAAAGACATACAGTATCTATATACTGCAAAAAATTGAACATAAGACGCCGATACATTAAGTAATCCTTACCTTTTAATCTGCAGATTGGCGAAAGCAAATACAATAGCTTCAGTTTCATGATAAGGGCGCTGGCGGAGTTTGTCAAGTAAGTTTTTTGTTTCTATTGAATGACAGTTGTAACCTACGAAAGAAGTCTGTTGTAATTTGTACGATATCTTTATAAAATGGTTCGCATAAGTTATCTAGCAGTGCAACTAAACAAATACAAAAATCAAAACGTCGCAGTTTTTGGTCTTGGTAAAACTGGTTTATCCGCCATTAACGCTCTAACAAAGAGTGGTGGAAGAATATATGCATGGGATGATCATGAAGAGCAAATAGCAAATGCAAAAATGATGTATAAAAAATGTAATTTTATTCATCCCAAGGAATACAATTGGCATGAGGTCAGTGCATTGGTTTTAAGCCCTGGAGTGCCAACAGAGCCACATTGGATAGTAAAACTTGCAAGGAGATTTGATTGCAAAATAAAATCAGACATTGAGCTATTTCTTGAAGCTAAAACTACGAACCAGAAGGTAATAGGCGTCACAGGAACAAATGGTAAATCAACCACTACATCACTAATAGGGCACATATTAAAATCTGCAGGGAAAAAAGTAGCTATTGGTGGAAATTTAGGCGTTCCTGTTTTGGATCTAGAAAGAGATGCAGAAATTTATGTAATCGAACTCTCCTCTTTTCAATTGGAGTTGATGAATGAAATTAACGTGGACATTTCAGCACTGCTCAATATTACACCAGATCACATAGATAGGCATGGAAGTATGGAGAACTACATAGCAACTAAATTAAAACTGATAAACGGTAGTGAGGTTGCCGTAATAGGATGTGACAATGAGATTACTGCTGATATATTCAACAAATTCACTGGAGACAAAATTCCAATCTCAGTAACATATTCCCCGATGTCATTCCAGCGCGTGACGCTGGAATCCAGAAAAGAAAAACCATTGCCAACTACTCAGATGACAGAGGGTGGTGCAAGAGATCTAATATCATTGGCAGGTAACAATTTGCTTGATTATAGTGAACAGATTACTGGTATAGATCGAAATTATCTGGATCCCAGTGTCAGCTACTTGGATGACAAAAGGGGCACTGGGATCCAGAAGATCTCGTTAAAACTAGAGAATCATAGCTTATCAGTAAGCGACGTGAAAATAAACCTAATATCCAACGCAGAAAACATAGCAGCCACATATGCCGTATGTAAGGTACTTGGAGTAGATAGCAACACTATTATCAATGGAATCAAGTCCTTTTCAGGACTGAGGCATAGGAATGAACTGCTTGGCAAAATAAGAAATGTGTTTTTCGTGAACGATAGCAAAGCAACTAATGCAAAATCGAGCGAAAAGGCGATCTTATCTTATGAAAACATAAATTGGATCGCTGGTGGAAGAAGCAAAAAAGGTGGAATAGAATCATTAAGCAAGCATTTTACAAGGGTTAGAAAAGCTTTTCTTATTGGAGAATCAACCGAAGCTTTTGCAAATGTTATGGAGAATAAAGTAGATTATGTTAAATGTTGCAATCTAGAAGATGCATTCAGATTGGCTTTTGCAGAGGCCTTAAATAGCGCAGAAGAAGTAACAATATTACTTTCTCCCGCGTGTGCTTCTTTTGATCAATGGAAAAATTTCGAGGAACGTGGTGAAGCATTTTGTAGAATGTTTGAAAATCTCAGGTACAATCACACATGCTGTTTAGTATGATGTTGCGTGGAACAAAAGTTAATAATAGATAAGCTAATTAGGGTTATTCCATTTGAAGGGATAAGCGATGAAACCCTATTAAAGGTGTGCACTGACCTTAATCTAGCTAATAGCTTTTGCAAATTTCAGAATGGAATATATAGCGCTTTGGAGCACATAGCAGAGGACTTAAATAGCTCAATGGAAGCTGAATTAAGAAATTCTAATTTAGAAGATATGAAAGTGCGAGAGCGAGTAAAGTTAGCTATTCAAATACACCTTTCAAACTATGCTAAGCTACCGAATTATAGAGAACTTTTAAAAAATGTTTTATCATTCTCCGTATCACCAAAAAATACATATTTTTCTAGTAAACTTTTATACAGAACTATTAGTGCGATTTGGTATGGCATTCATGACCAATCAACAGATTTTAACTACTATACAAAAAGAGCAATATTAGCTGGAGTGTACTTAAGTACGATACTTTTTTTTATCAATGATTATTCAGAAGATTTTGTGGATACTTTATCGTTTCTTGATAACCGTATCAACAATGTCATGACATTTCAAAAATTCAAAACTCGCTTAAAAGGAATCATAGGAAATTTCTTATAAGCTATTGATTGTTGGTAGAAAAGTACTTGAGCACGATCCTGAAAAGGTTTGTGAAAATAAAAATATTCATGCTGATCATAAAGAACATTTAGTTTATTGTGAGGATAATAATGGTACAACAAAATACACCAGTTACGAAGAAAAAGAAAATAAATTTATTGAAGAAGCACATGAACATTTAATAGACTCTGAATTTAATAAAAATTTTGATCTAGGGCAGTACAGAATAAGTAATTTCTCCGGAAACTTGACGAAAATAGAACTGGAACTCATCAATGAAAAGTATATGCAAGTTTAAGTTGATAGAGAAAGAAAAATTATTCTTGCTATACCGTAAATACGTTCCAAGATTATACTAAAGTCTTTATTGCACTCAAAACCTTCGTTTTTCCTAATCTCTAGAATTATCAATGCATCATCACTTAACCAGCCTGAGTTAGCTAGTCCATTCAACGTTGATTCAACTAGATTGCTATTGTAAGGTGGGTCTATAAAAACTATGTCGCATTTTGAAATAGGTTTTGGTAAGCAGTTAGCACTGCAGCAAATTAGCGTAACATTGTCCGTAATTCCAAAATCTTCTGCTGTTTTTTTAGGCAGTTGCAAATTGTAATAATCTGAATCCACCATGAATGCATGTTTAGCGCCGCGAGAAAGCGCTTCAAATGAAAAAGAGCCACTTCCGCAGAACAAATCAAGTACATTCAAGTTATAAATAGGTTTTCTTGAGGAAAGTATACTAAATATTGCTTCTCGAACAATACTCATAGTTGGTCGTGCAGCTAAATGCTTACCTGTAGTTATTTTTCTTCCGCGATATTTGCCTGCAATGATGCGTAGCATATTAAATAAGCTCCAAAATAATTAATTATTTATACTATATGATTAATGTCAATATGGCTTTAGCAGTTTAATAGAGAGAAGCTATCGAGTCGCTTGTAAGAAAAACACAAACACAAGACTCATCAGTTATCTTTTTCTGATTTGCCTGCTGCATTAATTGCTTGACCAATCTCATCTTGTAAATCATCATGATCATTTTTTTCATCATGATTTAGCCCTTCAATTCTGCTTTCTAACTCTAACTTAATTATAGTATTGATTTTATCTATATTATCAAGAAAGCCTCTACATTCTTCTTCACTATACTCTTCACCAGATGCTTTTTTTTCAATAAATAGGTTTTTAAATCCTGCTAGATCAGAATTCTGATCGGTATTTAGTACAACATTTCTCTCTATGAAGCTAAGATCTGACAGCAGTAAGCTAACCTCTAACAGATCTTCACTTTTCACGCTTTTAAGGTCTTCAAGACTTTCTAAAATACTAAACACCTTAATCCTTTCTTGTACAATCTCTTTGTCTTCCTTATCAAATTCAGACAATAAACTATGATTATCTACAAATTTCTCACTCAAAGCTTTATTCAATTTAGCAAAATTGACATCCTTGTCAAGTGATGTGTTATCCCGCAACAAGTCTACCCTTGCCCTACGCGCATTTAAAATGTCGTCGTAGTCATTTAACTTTATGTTGCCATCTTTGTCTTGCTGCAATTTATAATAATCAAGGCCTTTGAAATTTTTATTAGTCTTCATCTTCAATCCTCTTCTCATCTCCTTTTGCATCTGGTTTCCTCATTGGTTCCGGTAATTTCCTTTTACTGTCTTCTCGATTTCTTTTTTCCTCTCTTTCAGCACATTTTTTTATAGCTTCCTGGGTATTCATTTCAAAAAGTGCCTTAACGTACTCTTCTGGATTTTTTGGTTCTTTAAATAAAGGCTTAAGATTATAAACTTCGTCTTTTCGATCTCTTTCTTCTTTTCTTCTAGCTCTTTCAGCACGTTTTTCTACAGCTTCTGGAGTGTTCATTTCAAAAAGTGGTGAGAGGTTGTAAACTTTATCTTGATTTCTTCTGCCTTCTCTTTCAGCACGTTTTTCCATACCTTCAAAAGCAGATCCAAAATCATCAATTTCATCTGAACCTTTTGGTTCCGTGCCTAAATTTCGTGTCACTTCATTTGATTGATCAGGCTTATCTTCTTCTGTTGGCTGATCATGCTGTAGTTGATTAGGCTTGTCTTCTTGTTCTGTGCTTAGTTCTCGTACTACCTTATCTGGCTGACCTCCCCCTCGTAGTCGAAGAGGGTCGCCTTCTTCTAGTGGCTGATCATGGTTATCTCTTACTAGTTCCGTGCCTAACTCTCGTTCTACCTTATTTGATTGATCAGGATTGTCTTTTTCTGGTTCTCTCTTACGGCCGATAGTGTAATCATGAAGCTTCTCTAAGAAATCTCGCCTATATTCTTTTGCTCTATAGAGTAGGTTATGATCATAGCCATGCTTTCCTATAGAGTCAAGACCATGCTCCCAAGTAAACTTCATAGCATCTTCTATTGTATAGCCCAAATGTGATCCTACGTATCCTTTATAATAATCTAAATATTTACCGATCCTTCTGTGTGTAATATCTTCCTTATCAACTCCAAATGCCCTGTAAATTTTTTCCTCGAGCTTATCAACATCATTTTCAGGCGATGTTGCAAACCTCGTTGCTTCAATAGTAGCACCTACAAATTTACGTGGCACATCAATAGCGTATTTCAGCACTCCTCCAACTCTTGGTACTCTCCCCAGCAGATTAGCTGCACCTCCGGCTAATCTATCCGGTAAATGAGTAGCCCAACTGCCTAAAGACTCAAGTCCTCTACCAGCAAAATTTTGCCACTGCTGTTTGAATCCTTCCATTATGCCAGTCAAAGGCGATGCCTGATACATACTAGATATATTGTAAACGCTGAATCCACCACCAGCGATACTTGAGCCCATTTGTTGTACGAACGTGCGTAAGGAGAACATTAAAAATGAAAGCAAGAATAGTATAAAGATTTCCCCTGCATTGATTAAATAACCTCTCTGTATGTCTTGCACCCTTTGGTAATCGCTATTTTCTTGATAATTTTTGCAATCCTCACAATCTTTACATTTCTGACAGTATTCACTGTTGGGATCCTTATATAAATCATGAAGTTTCAGTATTCTACAACCTTGTTTTTCTACCGCACTCCGCACTAAAGATCTTATTTCATTAATTATTTCCCTATAACTATTGCATTTATTTATATCTTGACAGTAGCGTTTTATTATTTCACTAACATCACCTATCCTTTTCTCTATATTGTTGATCAGTAATATAATGTCAGCCCTCTCTGATGCATGAGATAAACTATTTGTTAAGCGCACTAGATCTTTTTCACTACAGCCATTACTAACTACCATATCACTTTCTGCAATATAGTGGTCTGCTGGATTATCTTTAGTTCCAGGAATTGGATTAAAGAAAGGATAATCTATATAACGAAACCCTTTTATATGTTCACCATTTTTATCTTTAGGGTAATCTGGTGGAAGCGGGATATATCCAGCACCACCAGTAAATTTTATTGTACCACCTTCTCTGCTTATCTTTTCTATACCTTCTATACTTTTATCTATGTTAAGAGAAGAAGCTTCTCCAAGAGTGTAAGGTACAAAAATTTGCCCTGGGGTCCAACCAAAGTACTGCTTATCAACGATACAAAAACCGCCAAACACCCATTTTGGAGCACATAACTTTACCTCGAACCATTTATTGTAGCATACAGTAAAACCTAGTTGTCTATAAAAGGTGTTCATTATCATTGAAGCCAACAATGACAAGAGAGTAAATATCATAATCGATTGTAAACAAAAACTGATGCAGAATTTTATCCAACCTTCAAATAGACTTTTCAGCGGTGAAAATAAAATAGAAATTAGAAACAGTGGCATGATAGCTATAAGAAAAGCTATACCCATAAAGCCAGAGAGAAATATTATGTAAGCATACAAGCACAACAAGAAGTATAGTACAATCCCTATGAAAATTGCCGGTATCATAAGAAGGCTTGCCCACATTTGGTAATGTAAAAACGCTGCAAACTTTTTCCAAACAGAATAAGCAAAAAATTTATTGAACATGTCCTCCATGAAGCTAAACAACTTAGCTTCATCTCCTTGAGCAATACTTCCGGTGTTCATGTTGGGAGCAAAGTTAGTAATTACACTTATCAATTGTTCAAGACCTTTAACGAATAAAACAAGAAAATGATCATAGAAAAATCTAAAACTTCCAGGAGATATAAGCACTATTACTAGAGTGATTTTCATCATTCTGATGAGCATATCATGCTTAGTTTCTCGTATCATGCCAAAAAGATAAAGAAGCGATGAAATCATTACAAATAGAACAAGCAAGGAAAGAACAAAATTGTGAAAGCTCGTACTTTTTTCAGCTATATTTTCGAACATAGCTTGTGCAACTGCAGGATCATTGCTATTAAAATGTTCTTTGCAATTTTCGTTAATCAATAATACACATTTTAGATAGTTATAAATGTAATCAAAAAACCCAAAACTACTTGGCTGCTGCACTCCACTTAAGAACTCAAAAGAGTAGCCACCTACATTATCTAAGTAATATCTATCTAATATTTTTACATATATTTTCCATCCCTTTTTTAACTTCAACTCATTACAATTTCTGTCCTTTAATTTAGTGTTATCTCTGTCTAAAGTAAAAAACCCATTGTCGCCCTCTGCTGTGGAGTTATAACCTAGATGTACAGTAGGATATTGAGGATCGCGCATTAACTTTAGATTTTCGTTAGGATCATCTTTCCCCGTTTGAAACAAAAGATAAGCACCATGACCGTTGGTAAACCAACATGGAGCACCACGTGATACTGTATTTGCACTATCATCTTCATTAATGCACTTGCAATTTACAGTGCAACTTGCATTAGGCTTACTTGAAAATTTTTGTATGCTAGGTTTATAATCATTACAAACTAAGTGAAAATTAGGTAAACTATTATCACTTTGTTTACCTTCAAATTTAGTTGCATATTTTAACTGCTCCAAGCTTTGTAAGGTATAACTGCCTTTTTTAGATTCCTTCTTGTTATTATTACTCCAAGATGTCCATGCACCATTAACTCGCACTTTTAAACTATCTCCATTGGTTTCGAGTCCGGTATCCTCCCACTTCACCACTTGGTTATGGTGAAAACCATAATTAATTTCGCCAGTTTCAGGATCAATAACTTCTCCATCTCCTGGAATAAACGCATCGTGGTCGCTTGAAAAATGAGCGCTTACTGCAATAGGTTTAGGACCAAAATAGTCAGCAGATATACACCTTGGAAAAGGCATATCGTTTTTACTACAACCTGTGATCAGCACATAAGCTGCAAGAAGTAATACCCTAAACCAACATTTGCCTAAACGTGATTGCATATCTAAACTTTTTCCAAATACAGAATAAATTTCTAAAACTTTACTTAAAATATCTTTTTAATTAGTTACTCCATAATATCATTTATATCTTACTCCTCTCCATTTTCTTCCTTGTTTTTAGCTTTAGCACTAGGATCACTTCTTATTGTTTCATCAGAATTTTTTTGCTGATCTGATTGTTTTAATGTTTCAGGTCTATCACTCGTTGTTTTATCAGAACTTCCTTTAGAATCTTCTTTTTTGTCTGGTTGCTTTGGCGTGTTAGGTAATTTAGCCTCAATTTTTCCCCGATCTTTACTCATTTTCTGCTTGATACTCTGTATCATACTTTGGGTCTTATCATCAAGGCCAACGGTTGACAGCATAGCTTGCGATGCGCTCTTAGCAACTGTACCAACACCGCCAGTAACTCCATAACCAGAGCTAAATAGTGTTTGTACCATAGTTTCCGATATAGAAACAAAAGCTTCCATTGCACCGGCAATAATGAGGTATATAAACGCCTGGATTAGGTCTATAGGTAATGCTGCAAAGTGTCCACCAGCCCTTTCTCCGGTACTGAGTGCAACATCAACGCTAGTGCCAGGACTGTATCCAAGAGGCAGTATTGATTTCATCAAGCACAGATCATACGATAAGAAATTTACGCTAATTAAACATTGATAGCATGCAGAAAAATTTGTGAGGTTATATAAAACTGAATACATCAACTGATTTAAAAGAGATAAAAATGAAAATAAAATGACTGGTTCTAATGAAACATGAGCCAACGTTTTTATCCAATTATCAAACAAGGGTTTAGTCTTTTGAAATAGAATAAATACGATAAATAAAGGTGTTAATGACAGTAAAAACGCCACTAGAACAGTAGATATTACATATTTAAACGTAGCGCTAATAATGCATTTTAAGAAAATAAAAGTAGCGTAGAGTATTGCCAAAAATGCAATAAAGCCAAAAGGACCAGAGAGCATCAATGATAAAAACTTTAACCAAGTTTCTGCTGTGAATAATACTCCTGCTGTCAAGTCTAAGAATGCAAATTTTCTCCCCCCTTCCCCTATATAGCCAGAAAAGCTATCAACCAAATAAGTGCTACCATCTATAAAAAGTCTGGATAAAGTTGTACCAAAAAGTTCCCAGCTTCTATCGCTAAAGGCAAAAGCTATAAATGCTATCTTGAACATTCTTACAATGAAATCAAATTTACTTAGCTGTATTGTTCCAAGCATATAGCCAATGACAGTAAATATAATGTATAGAGTAAGTAAAGCTCTTACCCCCTGAAGAAGACCTCTTGCATATCCTTTGTATGAATCTTTAACGCTGTCCCCAATTACTTCTTCTTTTATAAATTTAAATACCCCGTTTACATTCGATGAAATAAAATCATTAATTTTTCTTTTGACAAATAAAGTTACACTATACTTATTGTTTTCGTAATATTTGCCATTTTTGTCCGTAATGTCATCTTTCTCTACGTTGCTTACATTGATGCCGAAATATATCTTCTTAGGTTTGCATTCATCTGTTATAGGTTTTTTGTCTTTGCATTCATCTGTTAAAAGACCTCCATCTATTATATAATATACCTTATCCTTTGTTTTATCTAAGTGCTCTACTTTTTTGAAATCATTAGTCTTTGGAGCAGATGGATCCCCTGGCGGGTTATCACCCAAATACACATACAGTTTTTCACCATTGATATATTCACACGATCTAGTCACTTTAACATGGTACCCGCCCCTATTAGCTCCATAGTAACCATAATCTGCTATAGCAAGCATCACACTACTACCATATTTTACATTGTCATTTACTGCATAGTCACTATTTAATTTCAGAGAAAAATCCTCGAAATTGTCACTAATTTGCGAACACACATTATCCTTTCTTGCACCTACTTCATTATCTGGAAGACATTGCATACCTTTATCAGTATCTTGATCACCAAGATCACCAATTTTTGCAACAAGAGCCTCAGCCCAAGATTTATCATCTTCAGTAAAACTACCTGCTTTAACATTCCCTTCCATTTTTTCTAGATAAGAATACATATCACATTTATTTCCTTTATCGTACTTCTTATACCTTATAGAGGAGACACAGTTCCGTTCTCCTGCTCGACCTGAATCATAGCTCCATATACCTTTTCTAGTATAGCATATATTCTGATAGTAACAATTAAGCTCATAAGAACTGTACTTTTTTTTCTCATCCAAACTACAGTTTTTTCCATCACATAACTCATTCAATCCTATTTTAGCTCGGCGTAAATCGAACAGCGAGCCATGTATCCATGGTTCGTTGTTTTTAACATAACCTTTATTAAAATGTACCTTATTATCATATGGAGTGTACCCATTGCCAACTAGCACTTTGCTTTCCTTTGCTTTTGTTTTATCAAGAGGTAAAAATTTTATTTTATTTCTCTTTCCATCCTTGCCCTCACAAAAAAATTCCTCTCCCTCTTGCTTGCTAACATTCAATATTTCACTTTCTGACACTTTTTCACCTCCTTCTTCAGCTCTATAACAATTGTCATCAAAGCTGATACCTTTCCCTCCTGGATTGTCATAATCAATTGTTATTTTTTTGGGAACTAAGCTAAAGCTTAACTTATCACCAGGATTTACTTTAATTCCAGTGTCTACATAACGTCTATTGCTGCCAAATCCTTTACCACCGCACAATTCGTTTTTATTTACGCCTTTTTCATCAACGCCATAATTATTAGGCACATCGTTAATATTTGCAGCTTTACTATAATTTGGTTCTGAGCCATCAGCACAAAAGCTAGCTGGCACAAGTACTTTCCTTGGATTTTTGTCTTCTTTAAAAGGGCAAAAATTTACTGATCCATCGAGGGTGAATTTGATTTCCTCACCCTTACTAATTACTTGACCAGAATCAACCCAATGAATTTTAACTTCTTCACCAGCTTTATGAACTGGAACATCCACGTTAACACTAGTGTTTCTGCTCTGCAACCCAGGTTCGACACAATCCATGTTACAACCAGTGATTGCAAGACACAGTATCAACAATAGTGATCTTTTACTTATCATTGCTGTCTTCCTGGTGGTGGTATCTGAGGCGTTGACCTTTGAGTCCCTTGTGGTATTTGAGGTCTTGACGTACCTGACTGTTGAGAAGCACCTCCTCTTTCTCTTCTTTGAACGCTTTGTTCATCTAACCCTACTGTTCCCATTAAGCTTTGTTGATACTGTCTTCCAGGTTCGCTTGGTACATAAGCACCAAACAACGAGTCAGATATTGTCGAAGAAGCTTCAACTAAAGCTTTCATAGCGTGTCCCAAAATAACAAAAGCCATCATAGCGGTAATATTAGGTGTATATTTGGAAGCATAACCATAAAAAATACAAGGGTTAAAAATCTTTAAGTTAATATTAAGTATACATGTAGAGCAGACCTCAAAATCAAATACTGAATACACAATATAATCCATAACCTGGCTTATCAGTGATATAAAAATTAAAAGCACTACTGGATGAATCGCAAATCTTGCTAAATTTTTAACCCAGTTGTGAAACATCTGCCTAGTATACGCAAATAAAAGACAAATAATAAAAATAGGTGCTAAAGAAAGCAATAACGCAACTATTGCTATAGATGTAATAAAAGAAAATAAGGCATTAAAAATAGATAAGCTCACTGTGATTAAACCCCAAATCACCAAGCAAAAAGATACAATGCCCAAAGGGCCAGAAAATATAAGAGATACTATTAACAATACTGAATGCGATGACAAGAACCTATTGAGCGGCAAATCAAGAAACTCAAAAACATTTGAAGTAGTGCCTCTAAAATTTGCTATTTCTATTAGTTGTTTTGGAGTGTTAATAAATATAGAGAATGCGTTGTTATAAAAAAAGTCCCAGCTATTATCCTGCAATAGCTGGGCGATGATTCCTATCTTTACGCATATAATTAAAAACTCATATATAGAAATATGAGTTAATCCAAAAAAGTAATAAAGAGTATATAAGATTATATATAGTACTAATAGTGATATTATAGTAGATCTAATGGTATTTGTTCTGCTTGATTTTATAAAACTTTCGTAAAGAGACTTTACAGGACTAGTATCAGAGTGAATTGCGTTAGGGTCTTTATAATTAGAGCCGAAAAATGCAGTTTTCACTTTTTCATCAAAGAAATTATATATTGCACTAAAAGTTTTTGTAGGTGGCTCTTTAGTTGTTAGGTTAATACTAAATTGACCTTCATTTTTGTAATCGCAGCCATGGTCTCTTATTCCGTAATATATGGTGCCTGTTTTGTCTTTTAATTTTCCTTTCAAGTTTTCCATGTCATGAACTTTGCTGATATCTACAGATATATCCGCTTGATTTTCACCAGGCTTATGCTCAGGGAATTTATCGGAAACACTTATATACAAGCTATTTTCCAGACTATGGTTCTTCGTTACTCTTATGTTGAACCCGCCTTTGTCATTTGTATTGTAGCACCTCTTGTCATTTCTGCTACATAGACTAAAAGTTAAACTTGGTATTTGATGGTCATTCTCCATCTTATGATCACAACTAGTACATAAACCACCACCTGGAATGTGTTCAAGAGTTTCATTATCCATACCAACTTTTAGAAATGTAATGTCAGTTTTTACCTGTTTTCCCTTTAATACGTTACTAATAATTTCAGCAACAACAGATTCACCACTAGAATTTAAAGCATTGAATAGCTCAATTTCTATATTATTATATTCAATATACACGCAATCCTCGCCTCTACGACCAGAAGAAAATTTACATATACGTCTACAGAGTGAATTTAAAATGTGCGTATCTATCTTACTTGCACTGCTCTCTGAAAGCTTACTGCAATCTATATTCTCTCCTTGTTTTATAGAGTTAATAATATTTTCAATTTCCTTTTTTCTTTCATCTTGATCTAACTTCGAAAACCAGTACTCTCTTCCACTCAACCATTGCGCATCGCCTATTATATATTTATTAGGACATATCCCATCCTTGCCACCTTGGCATTTCTCTTGATTTAAAACATGTGCAAAATGTTCCGTTTCTTGCTCGCTACACTTTTCGTCGATTTTCAAATACCTGATTTTTGTCTCACTCTCTTTATCTTTACACACTTTACTTCCAATCACACTAAAGCTTATCGTATCGCCTTTTTTAAGTGCAAATGGTAATGCAACGTCATTTCTCCCAGGCCCAATTGCAAAATCTGCATACTGCTTAGGACAAAAATTAACCTTACTAGGCACTATATCAATCTCTGTTACTCTTATTCTATCTGAGATATTAACACCAGAATCAACCCATTTCTGCTCTGTTGACACTATATCTAGTTTTTCACGCAAACCTGATAAATTTTCTGGCTTAATACAGTGATGTTCCCCGCAGCCTGACAGAAAAAAAAACGGTATTATCAGCAAAAATTTTAGCATAAATCCAACTCATTCAGTGCTTTTGTTAACACTCTCGGAGCTACTAGAACCAGAACCTCGAGATTTACTCTTGTCTCCACCACTCAACTTCTTAGCAGCAGCACCAGCAACTCCAGCAACACCCCCAGCAGCAGCTTTGGCAGCAGATAAAGCTTTGCCCACTATTTGTCCAGGTGTCTGACCTGAGCCAAGTGCTGCTCTATGGTTACCAGCAAGTTCAGCAGCCATGCCAGGAAGAATGTTTAAAAAGTGGTAAAAGAGGAATAATACTAAACACAATTTTAATAATTCTCCGATGAGAGAGCTGCCAAACTCCATGTATGTAAAGTCGAATAGACCAAGTATGCTGCTCTTTTTAAAGCTATAATTTTGCATCATACATGCAAGAGTAGTTTCATTTTTATCACATTCCCCATCTTTCAATTTAAACCACTGTTTTTTCTTACTATATGAGATTTCTGCTTGTTTCTTTTCATATGACTTGTCCGGTTGTTCATTTTTATATGACTCGTCCAGTTCAAAATTTAAATTTTTAAAATAGATTTTATCACATGCTATGAACATAAAGGACAAAAACGCAAAAAGGATAACCGGGTATAAGCTATAGGTAATCAACTCTTTCACCCAGCCTTCAAAATATCCTTTGGTGTGTTGGAATAAAACCATAGGAATGAACAAAGGTGATAAAATGATGATTACACTTAAAGCAACTAGAGATAAAATAAATACATAGCACAGCCAGAAAATAACCATCATCATCAGAACGGCCATAAATATACAGACAAGAGCTACTAAAATTTGTCCACCAGCAAAAATAATACCGATTACCGAACCTGCAACTAATAAGACAGGAGCAGCACCAAGCAAGACTGCTAACGTTGCAACACCTCCAGTACCAATTTTGCCACCAATTCCATCTAAAGGGGCACCTAAATAAAATAAAATTCTACAATCAAGCCTATCCCAAGGTGCAAGATAACTGTAAGATACCCTCTTTCCTGCACGAGTATATTCATAATCTGTACCTGCTTTATAATTACATATGCCTTTACTTTCAGATGATGCTTTTAGCACTATCTCTGACAAACCATTTGAGAGACGAGTTAATTCTCCATAATAATGAGACATGGTACTGCCTGTTGTGAAGTAAATCACTAAAGCGAATTTTATGATCAACATATACATTTCTTGAGGCCTCTGAACTCCACCAGACATGGCTTTTATAGAGAACAGTATTAAAGCTAAAACTAAAACAGCAGTTACAGTGTTTTTCAGCCTTTTCTGTGCTACAGATATAAAACTCTCACCATTTGGTGCACCTTTACCTGCAACTAAATTATCTAACGATTCCTTAATGCATTGCACTATCATAGAAGTTACGGGAATAGGAGCTAATGATTTACTCCCTGCCTGGTTATAACAAGCTTCAGAAACATACGAGCTAAAACAGCCAGCATTATCATAACCTACAAAAATTTTCCCCCCTTGTCCGTTGAGTCTTTTTTCTTTAGATCTGATAATAGTTTTATAGTCATCATTATTACCAATAGGAACTTTTTCCTCTCCTGTACCATCTTTATTTTTGAATATCATCACAGATTTTTCACACATAGGAGCAAGTGGGTCAGGTGGCAATTCCGTGCACCCCATATCAACCCCTTGCGGCCAAGGAGTCATTTCGATACCAAGCATGCTAACACTGGCTAACTCCACACATAATCTGCCCGTTTTTCTCACTGCTTTGAATGTAGCTCCATGTATGGGTTCGCTCTGTCCTGCTTTGAGAACTCTACATTCCAGACCACCATCAACCTTCGAGGACCATGACCCATCTACGTATCCAGTGTCTTTCTCCCTGACATCAAAGTCTATGTATCCAGGTTTTCCTCTGGAATTAAAGTCTACCTTATTAAAAAGATTACCAAAAGTTAAAGGGTTTCGATGACATACTTCTATATATTCACTGTATTGCACACCATTTTTTGGCCAGTAATAACTCTCTGTACTCTCCTGAACGTTAGAATTTAAGGCTTCTTTTTCTGCTCTTTTCCCGTCATAATCTTTTTTGTTCACGTCTTCCCGAGCTTTATTTTGCAAACAAGAAAAATATTCCTCTTCTGTTTGGTAATTTTCATTGGTGCAGCCACTATAACCTGTGTCTTCTAATTTAAAATTTTTGTATTTTCCATCATGATCACGTGCAACTGGGTGTTTAACAAAACTATGTTCACAAACAACAAGCCCTCCTATCGCTTTCCAGACTCCAACAATTGCAGCTATCATTCCAACAATAACAAGAGCGGTAAACAAACCAGCAGAAGAAACGATCAAAACAATGCCAGTAAATATTGCGCCAACAGCAATCGCTATTCCAGCAAGTGCTGCAGCTGTTTTAAACGCTCCACAATCAGGATTAGAGGCACGACTAAAACTGCCAGTGGAATTAAATCTGCTAACAAATTCTGTCTTGTCAGTACCACTTACTCCATCTGCAAGCACTGGATATGAGAGTAAAAAGTCTATATTTAGTAAAAATATCGCAATTAATAGCAATGACAGCTTAGTCTTAAACATTTTTTACCTTCTGATAAAATATAGGCAACCATACTTTTGGGTTGTCCCCAACTTCATTTAATATATCGTGTAACAATAGAACACTTTCTGCACGTCCGGATAATACGTTGATTATATCATCCAGGCCTTTTAAGTCTATTCTAGCTACTACAGCATTGACTCCTTGTTTCACCAAAAAGAATCTAGTACTCGGATCTGTGTGCTTAATTAATATATATTCACGTTCAGTTAACATAAAAACATCCCGATAGACACTAGTAGCTTTCAGATTTGGTAAAAAAATCTGTGTCGCTGTTTGTTGTACAAGCGTATCGCTAATAGTACTTTTACTTGCATCCTCAACACTCTGAGTAGCAAAAATCACAAAAGCATTTAGTTTTCTCAGTACCTTCAACCAGTCTTTTATCTTGGGTGCAAAAACTGGATTATCTATTAACGCCCATGCCTCATCAAGAACGATAATAGATGGAGTGCCATCAAGAGATATACTAATCCTATGAAATAAATAAATCAAGACCGGTCCAAGAGCAACAGGATCTTTGAGCAAGCTAGCCATCTCAAAACCAAATACTCTTGCTCGTGAAAAATCTAGCAAATCTTCTTTATTGTCAAATATTGCAGCATGAGAACCATTATCATGCCACATAGATATTGCCCCAGCTAGAGTATCAGGACCTGCAAGCCCTAAAAACGGTACGAGGTTTCTCAAGAATCTGTCTTCTTTTCTTAATTTAAAATTTCCTTCAATTGCATCATTAATTCGTGCAATATCTTCTGAAGTAAATTTATCATTATATACCGAAATTAAAGACTTTATCCACTCCATTAAAAATGTTCTATTATCAGAGGTATCATCAAGTTGTAAAGGATTAAAATTTGTTTTAGTTCTTGGTTCTATTACAGTATAGATACCACTAAGTGCTCTTAAGAAAATCTCTGCACCGCGATCTTTATCAAAAAAGAATATCCTTGGAGAAAACTTCATCGCTTGGGCACACAGGAAATTCATTAAAACAGTTTTACCAGCACCAGTTGGGCCAATTATCATAGTGTGTCCAACATCCCTTATATGAAAGTTGAAAAAAAATGGAGTACCAGATGTCGTGTCAAAAACTGTAACGGCATCTCCCCAGTGGTTATTGAATTTATTACCAGTAGGATAATTATGTTGAGATGCAAATCCAGCCAAATTAAGACTACTTATTGTAGCTTTTCTCACTATATAATCGAAATTACCAGGAATTTGCGCCCAAAATGCTGGTTCAAGGTTAACTCTCTCACGTATAGGGTAAACACCGCAATTAGAAAGCTCTGATTCTACCAACGACAGAGCGTTATCCAATGATTTAGGACTTTTTTCTATACATAAAATAGTCAGGTGATGTTGACCAAACGCAATCTTACCACTCATTGCGTCATCAAGCGCTTGAGAAATTTCTGCTATTTGAGAAATAGCTTTATCTGCAGACTGTATCATTCGATTTTGCTGTA
>NZ_CP011148.1:829506-831313 GCF_001758565.1 Wolbachia endosymbiont of Drosophila incompta
TTATAAACTCGTAAGGAAGTTGTAAAAACGAATCAAGCATTCCTGCAGAAGTATGATTTCCATATTCTTTGATACTAATTATTCCAGCATATTTACTCTCATTATGAGTCACAACCTGTATCATCTTACGGCCAAAGAATAACCTATGTACTGGTAAGTACCTTGATATTTCAGTTCTTAGCGGAAAAAGCGTATTTGTAACGAATCCACAATTTACGATTCTAGATAGAAACTCCATTATTTCGCAGAACAAACCATCTGGAGTTTCTTTTACTCCAAGAATTTTAGGCGAATAATTTCTAAGGCTTGTCACTACACGATTTGTCGTTTCCTCTAAATCTTCATACGTGGCACGTATATCACTTTCCCAAGCATGTTTTGAAGTTACATGTCCGAATTTTTTTAGTAGATGTGACAAAAATTCTACTCCTTTTGTGTCCGCTCTACGGATAATCGTAATGTATAGGTCATTAATAAATGATTGCCTTGTTGCGTGTTTTTCTCTCCATTTTAGATTTACGTGATTAGCGAAAAAATTCGGCAAACCTTGACTTGCAAATTCATCAGAAAAAATATTTTTCTTACGTCTGATAGTATGAAAATACAAACTAAATGCCGGAGATGAAATGCTTCTTAGCATCTGATTCCTGATGTTGTTCTGTATGACTAAATCCTCGTCATCGGCAGTTTCAAATGCAAAACCACTTAATTTTATAACCTTAACCAACCAATTTTCTTTTGTCATCAAGGTTGTGCTATTCCAATAGCAAGAATAAGGAATAAATTCAGCAGCGTGAACTTCCCTGTTCAGAGTAGATTTATTCTTTGATTGAATAGCCCTAAACCTCAGCATCAAACAACGTTAAGCAATATCATAAGAATTGGCTCCATGGTAAAAACGATTTAAACATTTCGAGCACTTTCCCAATTTTACCATAAATAATTCAATAAACAACGGTTCTTTTGCAGAAGCTATATAACCAAGTCCATGTATACCTGGTAACATTAAGAGAATCACTCTTAAATCATTTGAATTAATGAAAATTAGCATGCAAATCAGGACGTTTAATATTGCAAACATATAACTCACACCAAAGAGCATTGCAGGTCTTGTAAGACCTTTAAATAATTGATCTGTTTGTATACTACCTGTGGACATATCTTTAACCTTCTAATAATAGCTCTAACACTAATACTATATCATTATATTAAAAATCCATTGAAACTAGTAGCACTTTAAGTTAAGATACATTATTTAATCCCGATAATGACAAATTGGCCATTTCAAGAAGCAGAAAAAATATTGCAAGAGTTTCCTAATAAAAAAGAAATAATATTTGAAACTGGTTATGGACCCTCTGGTTTACCCCACATAGGAACCTTTGGAGAGGTTTTCCGCACTACAGTTATTGTAAATGCATTAAAAAAAATAGCTCCTGGTATAAAAACCAAAATCATTGCAGTTTCAGATGATATGGATGGTTTGCGAAAAATACCAGATAATGTGCCAAATCAAGAGATGCTAAGAGAGCACTTAAATAAACCATTGACTATGATACCTGATCCATTTGGCACTCATCAGAGTTATGGTCATCATATGAATTCATTGTTGTGTAAATTTCTTGATATGTTTGAATTTGAATACGAGTTCAGGAGTGCAACAGAGTGTTATAAATCTGGCGTTTACGATGAAAAACTTTTACTCTTACTGAAAAATTATGATAAAGTGATGGACGTAATGCTTCCATCATTTCGGGAAGAAAGACAGCAGACTTATAGTCCATTCTTGCCAATATGCCCAAAAACT
>NZ_CP011148.1:831318-849474 GCF_001758565.1 Wolbachia endosymbiont of Drosophila incompta
AGTTTTACAAGTTCCAGTAATTGAAACAAATACAGAGAAAGGAACAATCACATATGAAGATCCAAACGGGGAAAAAATAGAAGTTCCAGTGACAAAAGGAAAATGTAAACTGCAATGGAAACCTGATTGGGGAATGAGGTGGGCCGCATTTGGAGTAAATTACGAAGCTCACGGAAAAGATTTAACTCCATCTGCTGTGCTTTCAAGTCAAATATGTGAAATACTTGGAGAAAAGCCACCACTTCTGTTTTGCTACGAGCTTTTCCTTGATAAAGAAGGAAAGAAAATATCAAAATCAAAAGGAAATGGTATTTCAATTGAAGAGTGGCTAACTTACGCACCAACAGAGAGCTTAGCATTGTACATTTTTCAGAGTCCTAAAAAAGCTAAACGTTTATATTTTGATGTGATACCAAAATCAACTGATGAATATTTAGAATTTGTAAAGCGTTATCATGAGAACAAAGAAAAGGATATAAATAATCCTGCTTGGCACATTCACCAGGGCAATGTTCCCAGTATAGAAACTTCAGGCATAAATTTCTCACTACTTTTAAACCTAGCAGCAGCTTGTAATGCTGAAAACAAAGAGATCCTATGGGGTTTTATATCCTCTTATGCACCAAACGTTACACCAGAAAATAATAAAATGCTTGATAGACTTTCAGACTTTGCAGTAAAGTATTATCACGATTTTATCAAGCCAACAAAATCATATAAAACTCCAAATGAAAAAGAAAAAGCAGCGTTACTAGATTTGAAGGACACTTTACATTCTCTATCTACAACTGCTACTGCTGAAGAAATTCAATCTCAGGTATTTTCTATTGGAAAAAAATATGATTACACCAACTTACGTGACTGGTTTCAGCTATTATATGAAACGTTACTTGGCCAAAAAACCGGTCCAAGAATGGGATCTTTCATAAAGCTTTACGGAATAGGTAATACGATTTCTCTCATAGAAAGCGCTACTAAATGTATACTTTAGAGTTTACCTCCTTTCATTTGAGCTCTTTAGTTTTAATAAGAATTCCTTGACAAACTCCGCTAGCCCCCTTATCATGAAACTGAAGCTATTGTATTTGCTTTCGCCAATCTGCAGATTAAAAGGTAAGGATTACTTAATGTATTGGTGTCTTATGTTCAATTTTTTGCAGTATATAGATACTGTATGTCTTTACAAAACTTCATCTACATCTAGATTTTTATCTAAATAAGCTGAACGCGCTTATAAAGCGTTACAAGACATCAAAAAATGCCAATACTCGACAGAGATAGTAAAAGACTAGCTAAYTCGGGGATTCTTTGTCTTTTTTTCTGCTTAGTAAATTTCTTAAACGTTTGCAGCGTAAGTTAGTTGCAATTAAAAGCAGCTGAATTTCGCTTGTCAAGCGTTTAAAACATAAAAAACGCCAATATTTTAAAGCGGATAATAACCACGGGGCTTCTTTTGCCTTTTTTTTCATTTGGTAAATTTCTTAATGTTTGTGGCTGAACGACAACCGTCATCCCGCTACTTGTTAGCGGGATCTCTTGTTAGCGGCTGAGATACCGCGAATGAATCGCGGTATGACGGTTCGCGGCGGCATGAAGATAAGGTTTATACCTTGTCATCCCAGTGCTTGACACTGGGATCCAGCTTTCTTTATAAATTCACCAAAAGTGCTTCATTCTATAACGCAAAACCCATACTCACCAAATCCAATGCATTACTTGCAATTAAGTTTCCTGGATCCCAGTGTCTGGGCACTGGGATGACACCATCATAAAGGAATCAGTGTCAGCTACTTTCATGACACCATTCTTTTTCCTGGATCCAAGTAGTCGAGCTACTTGGATGACAGCTAGCCTGACAACCGTCATCCCGCTACCTGTTAGCGGCTAAGAGATACCGCGAATGAATCGCGGTATGACGGTGTAGACGATGGTTAAGTATCCCGCTGCTTGTTAGCGCCGCGGCGGTATGACGGTTCGTGGTGGTATGACGTAGAGTGCTTAGAAGCTGTTATTTTGCTATAAATGGCTGTAATGGCATCATCTATTTTATTGCTATCACAGCCTGTTTGTGCAAGTTCAGCATTCCCACCACAGTTCTTTTTAACTGCTATGGATATTAGTTCTTTTGCGCTAATCTTATTGATTAAGTCTTTACTTACTTTAATAATCAAGACTGTTTTATCTTTTTCTGTTGCCGTAAAAGCTATTACCGTTTTTGGTTTTTGTTGCTGCAAAACAAACTCTCTTATTACATTTGCTGGAATATCAGTGAAAGTGTGGCTTATAAAATTTATTCCATTTATTTCGGTGCTTTTTATATTCTCTGCACTCACAAGCTTTTTATACAGGTTTTTTATTTTGGTTTCGGATTTTTTATGTTCTTGACTTAAAATACTTAATCTGCTTGTTATTTCACTCACTGGCGCTTTTACGAATTCTGCAACTTTTTTTAAGTTAATTTCATTATCACGTACATAATTGATTGCTTCCTGACCAGTTAAAGCTTCAATTCTCCTCACTCCAAAAGCAACAGAACTCTCTGTTACTATCTTAAACAAACCAATTTCTCCAGTATGTTCAACGTGTGTGCCACCACACAGTTCCCTTGAATCTCCAATCTTCACTACTCTTACTTGGTTGCCATATTTTTCACCGAATAACGCCATAGCTCCTTCGTCTATTGCCTGATTCATGCTTTGAATTTTTGTAGATGCGGAAAGATTTTCTCTGATTAGAGAGTTTACCATATCCTCTACCCAAAACAACTGATCTTGAGTCATTTGAGTGTTATGGCTGAAGTCGAATCTCAGTCTATCTGGTGCAACTAGGGAACCTTTTTGAGTGACATGATCACCTAGAATTTTTCTGAGTGTAAAGTGCAGAAGATGTGTAGCTGAATGATTTCTTCTTAAGGTTTGCCTTCTTTCCTTGTCAATGCTTGCTGCAACTGTGTTACCTTTACAAATTGAACCGAACTTAACTATGCATCTGTGCAAATATAGGTCATTAACCTTATTGGTATTCTCGACTATAATAATACTTCTATCAGATTTGATCAGACTGCCAGTATCTCCCACTTGTCCACCTGACTCGCCATAAAAAGGTGTTTTATCAAGTATAATGGTTATCTTTTCTCCCTCCTTTGCAGAATCAATTACTTCATTTTTAGAGGAAACTATAGCTAGTATTTTCGCATCACTTACTTCATTGAACTCATAACCAACAAATTTTGTTTTGCCAAATTTATTGATCAAATCAAACCATACTTGCTCAACAGATTTTTCACCAGATCCAGCCCATTTAGCACGTGCTCTCTCTTTTTGTTCTCCCATTGCATCATCAAAACCCTTCTGGTCAAAATTTATTTTTTTCTCTTTTAAAATATCAAGTGTAATATCCAAAGGAAATCCGTAGGTGTCATATAGCTTAAACGCTGATTCTCCAGGCAAAGTATCGCCCGATTTTAAATCTGTAGTGAATTTCTCCAGGAGATTGATACCTTTCATCAAAGTGTCTTTAAAGTTTTCTTCCTCTGATTTTAACGTCGTTTCTATTAAGCTTTTAGCTCTGACTAATTCAGCTCCCATATAAGCCGAACTCGTGCTATCTATCAACACTGGAAAAATACGATGGAGTAGGGAATCATTATATCCAAGCAGGTGAATATAACGTGTGGCTCTCCTAATTAATCTGCGTAATACGTAATTCCTGCCCTCATTTCCAGGAAGCACTCCTTCTGCGATGAGAAATGCAGCCGCGCGAAGATGATCTGCTATGATCTTATGCGCTATTTTATTTTCCGTTCTTCCACAGTACTCTTGTGATTTACTTATCAGAGCAGAAAATAGATCAATATCATAGTTATCATGGACGTTTTGCATAACAGCCGCTATTCTTTCAAGGCCCATTCCAGTATCGATGCATTTTTTTGGCAATTTGTGTAAATTACCTTCTTCATCTTTGTTAAACTCCATGAATACCAGATTCCAGATTTCAACAATTCTATCGCCCTCTTGTAAATTAGGACTCCCATGGTCATAAAAAATTTCAGAACATGGACCGCACGGACCAGTGCTTCCCATACTCCAAAAGTTATCATCCGTTGTAATTCTTATGATTTTATCACTTGAAAAGCCACTTATCTTACGCCAAATCTCGTACGCCTCATCATCAGTATGGTAGACGGTTATGGATAGTCTGTTTTTATCAAGAGATAACTCTTTAGTGATAAATTCCCACGCAAATTCTATCGCAGTTTCCTTAAAGTAATCACCGAAGCTAAAATTTCCGAGCATTTCAAAAACTGTGTGGTGCCGAGTTGTATAGCCAACATTTTCCAGATCATTGTGTTTACCGCCTGCTCTTAGGCACTTTTGACTTGAGACAGCACGTTTCATTTCAGTTTTTTGAGCACCAGTAAAAATATTTTTAAACTGCACCATACCAGCATTTGTGAACATGAGCGTTGGGTCATGTTCTGGAATCAAAGGAGAAGAAGAAACCTGCTCGTGGTCATTATTTANNNNAAATTTTATAAATCTTTCTCTGATTTCGTTTAGCTTCATCGTTTTTATTGAGGTTATCTATAAATAATAAGTTGTAATGGAAATAAAATCAATACCACTCTCTAGATCTCAGAACTTCTAGTGACATGCACCTTGTGGTAAGAAAAAATCAATATATTCACGATAAATTTACCTCATATCTGTGTTTTATATGTGGAAATTGGAATGGAAATTTATGTAGGCAAAGAAAAAAGAATAGCAAATGTGGTGACTCAACACTGGAATGACATAAAAGGATCAGACAGAGATTGGCCAGAAAGGCATGAAATAGACACTGCAGAAATAATGGAATCATGGCAGCATTGTTTTGTCATTGAAGTCAAGGATCAAGGTTATATTTGTGAAAATGCAGGAGAAAAGGCTGTTGAATTCTATGGTTTTGAGAAAAAGACGCGCATTGATAATAAGTATGCAATTGATGCACCATTTTTGCGACTATATAAAATAGATGCAGTTATTGATAAACTTGATACTGTAATAGAGAGTAAATGCCCGATCAATGAAGAGGAAGAAAGTGAAAGTGTTAAAATGAGGCAAGTATTGTTGCCACTTGGGAATAAAGAAGGTATAACACACATATTGGGCGTAATTACTTTTAAACTCCTTTAATATACAATTTTAATTTGATTCTTTAATAAAATTATTTATACTAATGCTTAATTACTATTAAAGAATTCAATAGTAGTGCTTGTAAATTTATTTGGAATATGAAGAAAATAAAATTAAAAACCAAATCTTCTGTGAAAAAGCGCTTTCACCTTACAGCTAAGGGTAAAGTTATTTCTACTCAGTCAGGCAAAAGGCATGGCATGGTAAAGAGAAGTAAATCTAATATTCGTAATCAGCGCGGTACAACGATTCTTGGTAAATCTGACTCGCGTATAGTTAAGCTTCATATGCCTTACGGTATTTAACAAAATGGAGGTAAAATAAAATGGCTCGGGTAAAACGTGGAGTCACTACTCACGCTCGTCATAAAAAAATATTGAAACTGGCAAAGGGTTATAGAGGGCGTGCAAAAAGCTGTTATAGAATTGCATTACAAAGAGTTGAAAAAGCACTGCAATATGCTTACAGAGACAGAAGAACCCGTAAACGTGATTTCCGTAGCTTATGGATAATACGTATTAATGCAGCAGCAAGAGAGCATGGGCTTACTTATGGTAGGTTTATGCATGGTCTTACACTTGCCGGCATTGATTTAAATAGAAAAATTCTTGCTGAGATGGCAGTTAATTATAAGGATGATTTTGCCAAATTAGTAGAAACTGTAAGTGGTAAATTAGCGGAGAATTCTTAAAGCAAAAACACCATGAGAATTATTTTCATGGGATCACCAGGATTTGCTGTTAATTCTCTGAGCTTGTTACTGAAATCAAAGAGCGAAGTGGTGGCAGTATACACCAAGGCTCCAAAACCTTCGGGGCGTGGACAGAAGCCAACGAAATCTCCAGTACATGTTATCGCTGAAGAAAGTAACATAGAGGTATGTACTCCTATCTCTCTAAAGTTCTCGGCAGAGCAAGAAAAATTTAGAAATTTCAAGCCAGATGTTGCGGTTGTTGCCGCGTATGGATTGATACTTCCAAGAGAAATTTTGAATATTCCTAAATATGGTTGTATTAATATTCATCCTTCATTACTACCAAGGTGGCGTGGTGCAGCCCCGATACAGCACACAATTTTAGCAGGAGATCAAGAAACCGGGGTTAGCATTATGCAATTGGATGAAGGATTAGATTCCGGCACTATTTTAAAACAGGAAAAATTTCTTATCGAAAAGAACGATAATTACAAGACATTGCATGATAAATTATCTAAGCTAGGCAGTGATTTACTGCTGAAAGTGCTAAACGAAATTGAAAAACAGCTTCCCTTAAAACAGAACGATAACGATGCATGTTACGCTGACAAAGTGGAAGACTATAAAATTTATGCAAGTGATGCTTGTGAAGTTGCTTATAGAAAAGTTAAAGCGTTTTACCCAAAAGCATTCATTAAGATAGAAAATAAACGTATCAGGATACTTGATGCTGACTTTGAAGCTCTCGCTTCAGAACAAGGTAAGATTGTTAACGATAATATGCACATAAGTTTAAAAGGTGGCACTTTAATTCCTAAAGTTGTACAAATGGAAGGGAGAAATCCTTGCAGTATTGAAGATTTTATTCGTGGCTTGAAATCAAGCATGGTAAAAAAATTTATAGAATAGGCTGCTTTAAATTAGTGTAGAAATGTAATAGCTAAATTTCCTTTTCTTAGATATAATCTTAAAAAACTTTCCATATAAAAATGAAAATAAAAAGAGCTTTAATATCAGTATACGATAAAACGAATATAATTGATCTTGCATCGTTTTTAACGCAACAACAAATAGAAATTCTTTCAACGGGCAATACTTATAAAGTGCTATCTAGTGCAGGAATAAAAACACAAGAGGTCTCAGATTACACACAATTTCCAGAGATACTGGGTGGTAGAGTAAAAACTTTACACCCTAAAATTCATGGAGGCATACTTTGCAATAGAGAAAAACACAAAACGGAAATACAAAATCTAGGTATTGAGCCAATAGAACTGCTTATAACTAACCTATACCCATTTTGGGAGACAGTAAGTAGCGGCTCAAATGAAGAGCAAATTATAGAACAAATTGATATCGGCGGAGTGGCGTTAATTAGAGCTGCAGCAAAAAACTTTCGTTTTACTTCAGTTATTTCTAGCATTCAAGACTATGAAGCACTGAAAGCTGAGATGATAGAAAATAACAATAAAACAACATTGGAATATAGAAAACACTTAGCAACCAAAGCATTTGCTCTCACTGCACACTACGATTCTAATATTCACAGTTGGTTTTTATCCCAGAGTAAAAATAATGAGTTACCAGAGTTTTTTGCTCTATACGGGCATAAAGTACAAGAACTCAGGTATGGTGAAAATCCCCATCAAAAAGCTGCATTTTATAGTAATCAATTTACAGAATATCCGTTGGAAAAACTACATGGAAAAGAGTTGAGTTATAATAATATAGTAGATATAGAATCCGCACTTAACATAACTTCTGAATTCGAAGAACCTGCAGCAGTGATAATCAAGCATAATAACCCATGTGGCGCTGCTATTGGTAATAATGCTTTGGAGGCATATGAAAAAGCTCTATCGTGCGATGAAGTAAGCAGTTTTGGTGGTATAGTTGCCTTAAACCGGGAGATAGATTTAAAGCTAGCAGAAAAATTAAACGAGATATTTTTGGAAGTAGTGATAGCACCATCGGTAAACAATGAGGCACTAAAAATTTTACAAAGAAAGAAAAATTTAAGAGTGATTATTCATAAATCTTTTCAACAAAATGTGAAATACCAAACTAAAAATGTTGTTGGTGGGTTTTTGGTGCAAGAAAATAATGACCACACAATAAAAGCAGAACAAGTAACAGAATGCACTGCAACAGACAAAGAAAAAAAAGATCTTATTTTTGCCTGGAAAATATGTAAGCATGTGAAATCCAACGCAATAGTTATAGCAAAAGATGGTTGTGCTATTGGCATCGGTGCAGGGCAAACAAGCAGAATAGATAGTGTGAACATTGCAGTGAAAAAAGCAGGTGAAAAATGTAAAGGTGCAGTGCTTGCTTCAGATGCATTTTTTCCATTCCCAGATAGCATAGTAGAAAGTGCAAAACATGAGATTACAGCTATAATTCAGCCCGGCGGCTCGCTGAAAGATCAAGATGTGATAAAAGCTGCAAATGAAAATAAAATTGCTATGTTTTTCACTGGCGTTCGCAGTTTTTTCCATTAGGCTTTGTGTCTTATCGTCATACCGCCACAAACCGTCATACCGCGATTCATTCGCGGTATCTCTCAACATAGATCCCGCTAGCGGGATGACAAATATACCGCCGCGGCGCTAACAAGAGATCCCGCTAACACGTAGCGGGATGACGAGCTTATCGTGCTGCCACGAACCGTCATGCCTCTGCGAACCGTCATACCGCGATTCATTCGCGGTATCTCAGCCGCTAACAAGCAGCGGGATGACGGTTGTCGTTTAGCTATAAATGTTTAAGAAATTTACTAAATGAAAAAAAAGGCAAAAGAAGCCCTGAGGTTATTATCCGCTTTAAAATATTGGCGTTTTTTATGTTTTAAACGCTTGACAAGCGAGATTCAGCCGCTTTTAATTGCAACTAACTTACGCTGCAAACGTTTAAGAAATTTACTAAGCAGAAAAAAAGACAAAGAATCCCCGAATTAGCTAGTCTTTTACTATCTCTGTCGAGTATTGGCATTTTTTGATGTCTTGTAACGCTTTATAAGCGCGTTCAGCTTATTTAGATAAAAATCTAGATGTAGATGAAGTTTTGTAAAGACATACAGTATCTATATACTGCAAAAAATTGAACATAAGAAGCCGATACATTAAGTAATCCTTACCTTTTAATCTGCAGATTGGCGAAAGCAAATACAATAGCTTCAGTCTCATGATAAGAGGGCTGGCGGAGTTTGTCAAGTAAGTTTTTTTGTTTCTATGGGTCAGTTGGACTTAAAGTCTACACAAAAAACGTTTACAACCAACGTTCAACATGGTAAATTAAAAACGGTTTATTCCTCGGTAGCTCAGTGGTAGAGCAGTTGGCTGTTAACCAATTGGTCGCTGGTTCGAATCCGGCCCGGGGAGCTCTTCTCTGTGAAATTCTAGTGTTGATTTTATATGAACATTAAATCAGTGGTTTTATGTATACTAGATGGCTGGGGAAATGGAATAGAGAATAATAAATACAACGCTATCAGCAACGCAAATCCACCCTGTTGGCAATATATTAGCTCTAATTATCCAAAATGCAGTTTATCCGCCTGTGGAGCTGATGTGGGGTTACCTGGTGGTCAAATAGGTAACTCAGAAGTTGGCCATATGAATATTGGCAGTGGTAGAGTGGTAATACAAAGCCTTCAGCGCATTAATCAAGAGATTGGAACAATAGAAAACAATGTAAATCTACAAAGTTTTATTAATGATCTAAAAAGTAAGAACGGAGTATGCCATATAATGGGATTGGTGTCCGATGGTGGTGTTCATTCGCATCAAAAGCATATTTCAACTTTAGCAAATAAAATATCACAGCATGGAATAAAAGTGGTGATACATGCATTTTTAGATGGCAGAGACACATTGCCAAAGTCAGGAAAAAAATGCATTCAAGAATTTACAAAGAGTATAAAGGGAAATGACACAAGAATTGCTACTGTTTCTGGGCGTTACTATGCTATGGACCGTGACAACAGGTGGAAGAGAACAATCGAAGCTTATGAGGCTATCGCATTTGCAAAGGCACCTTGTCATGATAATGCAGTATCGTTGATTGAGAATAACTATCAAAATAACATAACTGATGAGTTTATCAGGCCCGCAGTAATAGGTGATTATCAAGGTATAAAACCAGAAGATGGAGTGCTGTTGGCTAACTTTCGTGCTGATCGAATGATACAATTAGCAAGTATTTTGCTTGGCAAAACAGATTACGCTAAGGTAGCAAAATTCTCTTCAATTTTAAGTATGATGAAGTATAAAGAAGATCTCAAAATTCCTTATATTTTTCCTCCTACTTCTTTCGCTGATACTCTAGGACAAACAATAGAAGACAATAAATTACGACAATTACGTATCGCCGAAACCGAGAAATACGCTCATGTGACTTTCTTTTTCAATTGTGGAAAAGAAGAACCTTTCTCTGGTGAAGAAAGAATACTCATTCCCTCACCAAAAGTTCAAACTTACGATTTGCAGCCCGAAATGTCAGCCTTCGAGCTCACAGAAAAGCTTGTAGAAAAAATTCACTCCCAAGAATTCGCACTGATAGTTGTAAATTACGCTAATCCTGATATGGTAGGGCATACAGGTAATATAAAAGCAGCCGAGAAAGCTGTGCTAGCTGTAGATGATTGTCTTGCGAAAGTGCTGAATGCTGTTAAAAAGTCAAGCAACACCGCATTAATTGTTACTGCAGACCATGGTAACGTGGAATGTATGTTCGACGAAGAAAATAATACACCTCATACAGCACACACTCTAAATAAAGTGCCATTTATTGTGTCTTGCGATAATCTAAAACTAAGAGACGGAAGGTTATCTGACATTGCCCCTACTATTTTACAGCTACTTGGAATTAAAAAACCAAACGAAATGACAGGCAGTTCGTTGATTTCTTGCATTACCCTCTGTCATTCCAGCTAGGCAGCGTTATGCACCGGAATGACATCAAATAGATGTGTTTTAACTTAATCCAACTTTTAAATTTTTCGCTGTTAGTACTAATGATTCATTAAAGAAGCTGTCAATATCACCAATACTATCTATATTTTTTGTACTGATAGATTGGTCAATTCTTTTGACCAAATTAGATAAAACTTTATTAGGGCCAATTTCAACAAATTTGTTAATGCCACGGCTTGACATATACAAAACCATTTCTCTCCATTTCACTCTGCTTACAACTTGCTTGGCGAGTAAAGTTTTTATAACTTTGGGATCACTCTCCTCTTTAGCTGTAACATTTGATATCAAAGGAACTATAGGACGGGTTATTTTAATACCCTTCAAAAACTCCAAAACTTTTTCATCAGCAGGTTTCATAAGAGATGAATGAAAAGGCCCACTAACCTGTAATTTAATTAGTTTCCTCACACTCGAGTTTTTGAATAAATCGGGTAACATTTCAAGAGCTTCTCTAGTGCCACTTATAACCACTTGTCCGCCACCGTTATCGTTTGCAATTTCACAAATTCCGTCAATTTGAACTGATTTCAATATATCTTCCACTTCATTTATCTCTGCTCCAAGCAACGCAACCATTCCGCCTTTACATTTCAGTGAAGCTTCATGCATTGCTTCGCTGCGAACTTTCAGCAGCTTGATTGCAGACTCAAGCGTTAACGCTCCTGCAGCACACAGCGCTGTATATTCGCCAACTGAATGCCCACAAACATATTTAACATTGTGATCAGTGAAAAGAGATTTGCCAAACACATGCTCCATAACACGTAGCATTGCAATTGATACTGCCATTATAGCTGGCTGAGCGTTTTCTGTAATGGTTAATTCTTCAATAGGACCGTTGAAGATTAAATGAGACAGCTTTCCATCCAATATGCTATCTACTTCATTAAATACTTGTCTTGCAACAGAAAACTCACTATATAAGCTCTTTCCCATTCCTACAAACTGAGAGCCCTGACCGGGGAAAGCAAAAATCATGATAGTTATTATTTATTCCTTATTAAATATACTACTTTATTTATTTTTTGTCAATATTTTAGAATAATGATTGACTTAGTGAATTAAGTTCACTAGAATATTAGCTGACTAAAAGTTTATAAACAACAATGAATTATCATAAAATTATTATAGTTATGACAGACGGTCAAGAGTTTGAAACTCGTTCCACTTATGGAAAGGAGGGAGATAGGGTAAAACTTGATAGAGATCCTCTTACTCACCCTGCATGGACTGGAAGTTTGACAAGCGGGTTAGCAAGTAAAACTAGCAAATTAGCTAAGTTTAACGATAAATATGGAAGCATTTTCTAATTCTCCTCCTCTTTAAGTTTTAGAGAGTTTACTGAAGCATGCATAAATACAAAAATATAGGCTATGTTGCTTCTCCATCACCAAAATCGCAGGAAGTATCTAAACTATTAAAGAAACTTAATTTTATCAATATAACAGAAGAAAATAAGTCCGAAATCGATCTATTGATAGTTGTTGGCGGTGATGGCTTTATGCTACGCACTTTGCACAATTACGTCATAGAAAATAAAAACATGCATGTGTATGGGATAAACACTGGCAATGTTGGGTTTTTGATGAATAAATGCTTTAGCTGCAGTGAAGATTTAATTGATCATATAGAGCATGCAACTTCAACTCAGTTAACTTTGCTAAAAATGGAAGCAACAGACACAAGTGGCAAGAGATATCATTACATAGCAGTAAACGAAGTATACGTTTTTAGAAAAGCGAACCAAATAGTAGAGATGAATATTACTATTAATGATAAGCTAAAAGTAGAAAAATTTAGAGGGGACGGAGTAATATTATCTACCCCCACAGGCAGCACTGCATACAACTTCTCTGCCGGTGGCCCAATCTTGCCGCTAAATTCAAATTTACTTGCACTCACTTCTATCAATAGCTATTACCCAAGGCATTGGAATGGAGCGTTAATATCAAACGATACAATCGTACAAATTGACATTAACGACACAAAAAACCGTCCAGCACTTGTAGTATCAGATTACAAGGAGTTTCATAATATATCACAGATAAAAATACAAAAAGACCACGAAAACACAATAACTTTGCTTTTTGACAAAGATTACCCTCTGAATGAAAGAATCTTTGATAGACAATTTCTATACTAATAATTATCCGTAAATTGGTATTTACTATATCTTAATAACTATAGCGTAATCAATGCAGCATAGTAATTAACTTTGGAGTGAATATGCCTGGACCAGTAAATGAAGAACAAACAGTAACATTAATTTCTTCCACATCAATAAGTGAAGATGGCGAGATAACACCAGGAATTTTACCAATACCAGCACTTAGGACAAGTACTCCGAAAAAAAATGATGAAAATACAGCTTTAGAAGCTTTGTTAGAGGAAGAATTTAAAGAGAAAAAAAACAGCAATGCTAATTCAAGAGATCCGTTAACTCTTGAGACTCAAGTATCACCTCCTTCCCTAGAAGAAACAAAAGGTGAAGAAACTCATGTTGACGTGCCACAAAATTCAACTCTAAGCAGATCCCCTTCTCAAGAGACAGTATTTGATGATCCTGATGATCTTGATAAAACATTAACACGGTTAAGCAGAGAATCAAGTAACAAACTTAGCAATGTACCTTCAACTTCTCCACCATCATATAAGACAGATGACTCTGAAGAGTCTTTGTCACTAAATTCTGATGTAGGTGGCACAACAAATAAAAAAACAAACAGATTCTTGCCAAGAGCAAAGTATTCCATGCAGCAGAAGGGCTTTATAATTTTTACTGCAAGTGCTATTATACTCAGTATATCTGCAGCTTTATTATATTTACAAGATAAAGCAAAATTTATTGCATTTTTTACAAACAGCCCAAAATATATCACTATACCAGTTATCGCACTTGCTGCATTGCTTGCAATTGGTCCAATATTTTTTGCAACAAGGCAATTTATAGATACTGAAGAACATTCCATTCAAAAAAAAGATGCGGATAAAATTTTAGCTGAGGTGTTGGAGCACCAGCCAAAAGATAAAGCTATAAAATCTGTAAGACTGGAATATAGCAATGGCACTCATTCAAATTTTGTACTTAATGCTTGGGAAGCTAAACAAGGCTTCACTAACATTGACGAAAAAGTAATTACTAGAACTAATAAAATAAAATCAGTAATTAACGACAGACCAATATTTACTGCATTATTTACTGGTGTAGTTGCTGCAAATATAGCGTTTCCTCTAGGGCTACTTGCAACACATGGTGTTAATGGTGTACAAAAATTTTACCAAAACCCTTTGACTAATAACATAGGATTATCATTACTTATAGGTTCTGGTATACTTGCATTATCAATTATATGTCTTGGCGTGCATTATTATAGAAAAACAAATTGCACTAACCTTATATATTCTGAAGAAGAGATTGATCCTAAAGATGTTAATGGGAAATTCATTGAGGAAATAAAACGAGAAAGAACAAATGTTCTTGGGGAAAATCACAGTAAAGACGCTAAACGCAGCAGCTTAACGCTTGAGCAAGTTGTGGTTCAATCTCATAATTGTAAGGATATTGTTTATAGTGTCGGTTAATAAAATGCATGATATAGCTAGTGCAGCCCTACGTCATACCGCTGCAGACCGTCATACCGCGATTCATTCGCGGTATCTCTAGATCCCGCTAACACGTAGCGGGATGACGATTGTCAGGGTAGCACCTCCCTCCCCTGTCATCCAAGTAGCTGACTGACCTTACCCAGAAAAAGTGGAGAGAAAGTTTGGAATGTTTTTCACAAAGAGAATGATGAATCAAAATGCTCAGGAATGCAATAGTTAATAGTGACGTTGTTTGTTATAAAAAATTTCTATATATTCAAATATAGCAGTTTTGATATGCTGTTTAGAGTGCCGAGAGGTGTCTATTGGTAACTCCCTTTTTAGAGAACTGAAGAAGCTTTCCACAACAGAATTGTCGTAACAACAACCTTTATAACTCATCTATGTTTTTTATGGATAAGAGATATTGATAACCTTGCGAAGTATATTGTGAACCTTGATCACTATGTAATAGTAGATTTTTGGCAGGTTTACGCTTGTTAACGGCCATTAATAAAGAGTCCATAACCAATTGTTTATTTATTGAACTGCTCATTAACTACCATGCGTGAATATAGATCGATTATTGTTGCCAAATATAGCCATCCTTCTTTGGTTTTTATATAAGTAATCCCATACTTTATTTGGTTGATCGACAATAAAGTTTTGGTCTAATATATTGGGAGCTACTGTCCGTTTGTTGTTTCTTAATTTTAAATTTTCTTCTCAATATAGCCTGAATACCATTTTTCTGCATAATACTTTGCACTGTTTTTAAGTTGCAACTTTTACCCAAAGCCTTCAATTCAGCATGCATTTTAGGAGCTCCATATCTACATTTAGAAACTTGATATATTTTTTGAATAGCTGCGAGTAGCTCTTTATTTGCTGATTCTCTACTGCTTATTTTTCTTGTGGTCCACTTATAGTAGCCACTAGCAGAAAATCCTACATAATTCCTGTACTTTATAGCAGTTACTATACTCTTTTATAAAAAAATATTTTACTCTTTTTGACTGGCCAGGGCTTTTTTTTAAATGTCTCTTTCCCTTGTTACTCTTGCTTTGTAAATCAAACCTCTCTTTGTCGTAAGGAGCCATGTTACCTCTACCTGGAAATGCATCTGCTGCCGACTTTTTTCGTTGTGTTTCTTTATCCATTTTCCTAATAAACCACCCTTTATTCCTAAATCCTTTGCTATTTTTGTAATTGTTTGACCTGCCTTTCTTTGTTCATTTGCCAGTTTAACAGCTTCCAATTTGAATTCTGCCGTATATTCTCTTGCCATTTCTAATCCTCCAAAATTTTATTTTACCCGAAAAAACTCCTTTCTTTCTCTCCACTTTTTCTGGGTAAAGTCAGTCTGTCCAGGTTCCAAGATCGGTGTCAAAAATTGCTCAAACCATCCATTAAAAACATCCATATTACAGTGGCCTTCAAAGGTTAACGGAACAACTATCTTTCTTCCACTTAAGGCTGCAACCATACTGATTCGTTGAGTTTTCTTTCCAGATTTTAAGGCATAAAACCGCTGTCCTTTCTGGCAATATCCGTAGTTCGGTGTTATCAATGCCAGACTCATCTATATACACTAAGTTTTTAGGTTCTTTTGTCGCTATAATTTTCAAAAATTCAGCACGTTTTTCTTCGTTTCTTTCCTTGTATCCATATGTCTTTTTTTGCGCGTAAATCCAATTTTTTTAAGGGCTCGATAGATCGTTTGGATACTAACGTTGTTCCAAAGTTTAGCCATTTCCGATAGAGTCTTTCCTCCGTGTTCTCTGGCAAATTTGGCAAAGGTATCCCAGTCGGTAATTTTGTGATTGTAACCCCCATTTCCAAGTTTTTTTGATTGAAAGTCTCCTGTTTCTTTTCTTCTTTGCTGCCACTCCCATAAAGTAGTTCGTCCAATCTTAAATCTTGCTGCCACTGTTTCTCTGCTTTCTCCTTCGTCTAGCGCTTCCATTGCTTTTTTTCTTAAATCATAACTATATGCTGCTGGCATTCAACCTCCTTATCATCATCTACCCTTATCACATCCGGACTTCTATGGAAAGAGCTATATTTTTATCAATTCTGCAATCATTTATCTTAATATTAAGTTTCTTTTGATGCTTGTGAATAGCTGCAAATCTCTTCCTATTTGTTGCAAATACCCTTTTATAAACCCGACTGTTTGTCTTAGAGGTTGTCCGGAAACTGACGATTATATGCACCAAAATCACAACTTTATCACTATAAATATAGTTGCCGCCCTGCATTTTTGGACAATTCTCGTACCAATTTTCTATGGCGTCATTGATATAACAAAAAATGCTTCCTCTTTCTTGGAGAAATTTGTTATATTCATGGCAGTTACTGACTCTCATTTTTTGTGGCATATTTTTTCTTCAACAGTTAAATGGCTATTTATAATGAATTTTGTCAGTAACTGCCAGTTCTTTTCACTTGAGCGATGCAACAAGGCCCACTGGGATCCAGGAAAGTTTGCTTGTAAGCAAGCAAACTAGCATGGAAAGTTTATACTAAATGAATGTTTTTGATGAGGTTGCACAGAAGCTGGATCCCAGTGTCAAGCACTGGGATGACATCATCCTTTTTTGGATTCCAGACTGGAATGACAGCAGTCCTACGTCATACCGCCGCGGTATTTCCAGATCCCGCTAACACGTAGCGGGATGATGGTTGTCAGGGTGTTGTCCAAGTAGCCTCCTTCTTCTGTTATCCAAGTAGCCTCTTTCTTGTCATCCCAGTGCTCCTTTCTTGTCATCCCAGTGCCCAGACACTGGGATCCAGGAAACTTAACTTTACACCAGGTAATAAGAACTGGATTCCAGCGTCACGCGCTGGAATGACAGCAGTCCTACGTCATACCGCGATTCATTCGCGATATCTCAGCCGCTAACAAGAGATCCCGCTAACAAGTGGCGGGATGACGGTTGTCGTTCAGCCACAAACATTAAGAAATTTACCAAATGAAAAAAAAGGCAAAAGAAGCCCCGTGGTTATTATCCGCTTTAAAATATTGGCGTTTTTTATGTTTTAAACGCTTGACAAGCGAAATTCAGCTGCTTTTAATTGCAACTAACTTACGCTGCAAACGTTTAAGAAATTTACTAAGCAGAAAAAAAGACAAAGAATCCCCGAGTTAGCTAGTCTTTTACTATCTCTGTCGAGTATTGGCATTTTTTGATGTCTAGTAACGCTTTATAAGCGCGTTCAGCTTATTTAGATAAAAATCTAGATGTAGATGAAGTTTTGTAAAGACATACAGTATCTATATACTGCAAAAAATTGAACATAAGACGCCGATACATTAAGTAATCCTTACCTTTTAATCTGCAGATTGGCGAAAGCAAATACAATAGCTTCACTATCATGATAAGGGCGCTGGCGGAGTTTGTCAAGGGATTTTTGACGAAATGATTTTGAAAGCAAAGAGCGGGAGAAGGGGTTCGAACCCTCGACCTCAACCTTGGCAAGGTTGCGCTCTACCAACTGAGCTACTCCCGCAATTAAATTAACCTAAATTTACTTAATTATAGGCATATACAGCGATTTGTAAACCCCGTGTACACGAAAAATGTGAGAGCCCATAAATTTGCGTGGTTCCTTCTATGATCTTTTCGTATACTTAAGACTCATTTTTGATTATCATAGGTTTTCAATTGTGCCAAAAAATGTATTAATTTTATGGGAATATTTTTATATAAAGACGACTTGCCAG
>NZ_CP011148.1:849497-860891 GCF_001758565.1 Wolbachia endosymbiont of Drosophila incompta
AGGTCTATAGCTGTTGATACCGAGGCAATGGGGCTACTTCATAGCAGAGATAGATTATGCCTTGTGCAGCTCTCTTTTAATGATGGCAACGCTCACTTAGTTCAACTCAAGAACGATTATACAGCGCCAAATTTAAGAAAAATATTAGAGGATAAAAATATAACTAAAATATTTCACTTCGCGCGATTTGATGTGAGCATAATACGTTATTACTTGGAAACTTGGGCACTTCCGTGCTATTGCACAAAGATAGCTTCACGTTTAGTTCGCACTTACACAGATAATCATAGCTTAAAAGAGTTGTGCTTAGAGCTGCTTGATACCAAACTAAATAAGCAGCAGCAATCTTCTGATTGGGGAAATGAAAATTTAACAGACAAACAAAAAAGTTATGCTGCATCTGATGTTTTGTATCTCCACAGGATAAAGGAAAAGCTAGACTTAATGCTGGAGCGTGAAAATAGAAAAGAATTGGCCCAAAAGTGCTTTGAATTTCTTCCTACTCGTATTGAATTAGACTTAATGGGTTGGGAAAACGTGGATATCTTTAACCACCAGATGTAATAGAAGTTTTTTGTTTGTGCAAAACACTTTAGGGCAATTTTTCAAGCTCTGCGGTAAGAATTTAGTTGATTAACTGCTAATAGATACGCTATATTTTACAAGCAATCGTTTTAAGTTTAGGTATTTTATGAGTGATGATATTACACCGGTAAATGATCAAAATTTCAAATCTGAAGTCACTGACTATAAAGGGTTTGTTCTGGTAGATTTTTGGGCAGAATGGTGTGGGCCATGTAAAAGTCTAATGCCGCGTATTGAACAGTTGGCTAAAGACAGAAAAGGCAAGATTAAGATCTGCAAGTTCGACATAGATGAAGGGACTGAAGTGCCAAGTAAGTATGGGGTTCAATCTATACCTACTTTGATTATATTTCAAGATGGTAAGGAAATTGCACGCAAAATTGGTGCAACAAATGATCTGCTAAGTTGGGTTGATAGTGAAATAAGCTAATAGACAAATTTGCTTTTGTGTGTATTATAAATATTGATAAAAGGGATTGTAGCTCAGTCGGTTAGAGCAGTTCGCTCATAACGAATTGGCCGTAGGTTCGAGTCCTACCAATCCCACCATTGTTAGCATGATCGTAACAATGAGAAAACTATAGTATATGAACTATATATTAATGTAATGGGGGAAATGATGGGATTTACTAAGTCTCTAAATAACAAGTTAGATGAATTGCACTTACTAAATCATCCATTCTACCAATCATGGAATACAGGAAGCTTAAGCTTGCAAGCTTTACAAACCTATGCTAAAGAATATTATCACCATGTTGCTGCGTTTCCTCGTTACATCAGTGGTATACATTTTCTGTGCCCAGATCTAAAAATGCGACAGGTTTTACTTGGTAATTTAATAGAAGAGGAACAAGGTGATAAAAATCATCCAGAGTTATGGAAACGTTTTGCTGAAGGGCTTGGCGTTGCGCGATCTGATCTTCGTGAAACTGCACAGATTAAGGAGACACAAGAATTAATTGATGGTTACTTTGACATTGTAAGATCAGGTTTTGCAGCAGGTCTTGGAGCCTTGTACGCTTACGAACGTCAAACTCCAGAGGTTTCCAAGTCTAAAATTGAAGGTTTAAAAAAACACTATTCAATAAGTGATGAGCGTTCTCTTCAATTTTTTACGGTCCATATGCATGCTGATGAATGGCATTCTGAGGAATGTGCAAATCTTATTGAAGATCTAGATGAAAAAGAGCAAGATAAAGTTATGCAGGGTGCTCAAAAGGGAGCAAGGCTCTTGTGGGGTTTTCTTGATGGAATGATGAATGCTAGCGTGTGTTAGTAGTTGTAAGTAGCTTAAACTCAGTGATGTTGGAATGCAATGTCTGCATGTAATCTTCTTATATCTGACTTACGGCTTTGGGTTCATTTAGGCTATAGTGCAGAAGAGAAGTATCATTCTCAATTAGTTAGTGTTAATATTGATTTTACCTTTAAATCCCCCCCTTTAGGACTTACAACTGACCGGCTTGAGGATACTATATGCTACTTGGAGGTAGTTCAGAGTATTCAATCTCTCGTTCAAAGCAAGCAATTCAACTTAATCGAGCATTTAACTCATGATATATACAGGACCATTAATAACCTTGTGATGCAAAAAAAGCTTATTATTTCTTCTATAGGCGTAACTATTCACAAAGTTGCACCACCTGTCCCCAGTGTGCATGGAGGTATTTTCTTTACTTATCGTAATGCGTTGCAAGAATGATTTACATTTCTGTTGGCTCAAATATAGGAAATCGCTTTTCCCATTTACAAAAGGCTGCTCAGTTACTGCAGGAGCGCTATTTTAAAAATTTAAAATCTTCAATTATTCTGGAAACTAAGGCTATTTTACCAAATGATGCTTCACCTGGGTGGGACAGGCCATTTCTAAATATGGTTGTGTATGGAAGTTGTTCTTCTTCTCCTGAAGAGCTGTTAAAGGGCCTTAAACAAATTGAATGTGACATTGGCCGTCTGCAGGTCTATGAAAAATGGGCACCTCGCGTTATTGATTTGGATATTTTGTTATGGGATGACCTGACACTTGATACACCCTACCTTAAGATTCCTCACCCAGAATTGATAAACAGACCATTTTTGCTTCACTTGATGACAATGCTGAACCCTATGGCAGTAGTTAACAAAACGTTTGGTACTGTTAACCCTAACATTAAGGATTGCTTTTTAAGGAGTTTTACGCTTTCACCAGAGCTTGTAGGTATTGTCAATATTACTCCTGATTCATTTTCAGATGGTGGTCTTTATTATGATGCAGATCAAGCAACCAAGCAGGCACTGCGGCTGTTATCAGATGGTGCAAGCATAGTTGAACTTGGTGCTCAATCAACAAGACCTGGCTCCTCAATACAAACTCCAAAAGCAGAATATGCACGCTTAAAACCAGTGCTTGATAATCTCAATCAGTATATGAAAGTTGGTGACTCTACCAGACCAGCATTGATAGTTTCTGGCCAGATGTTATTTTGAATGTTTTGGAGCACTACAACATTGCCTGGGTAAACGATCAGAAGGGAGATCTAGATGATAATACCTTAAAAGCGATTGCTAGCAGTGGATGTAGTATCGTTATTATGCATTCACTCTCCATACCACCACATAGTGACAACATTATCCCAAGTGACATTGATCCAATTGATACCATAAATAATTGGGCAGAAAGGAACATTAATAGATTACTAGCTCTAGGTTTTGATCAAAGCTCGATCATTATTGATCCTGGTATTGGTTTTGGCAAATCTATGTACCAGAATATCCAGATTTTACGCAGTATAGAAACGTTACAAAATTTTGGCTGCAAAGTTCTGGTTGGCCATTCTAGAAAGTCATTTATTTCTTCTTTTTCTACAGAACCTGTCTTTAACCGAGATTTAGAAACAATTGCTACATCATCTGTATTACACAACAAGGTTGATTTCCTTCGAGTGCATAATGTGCGTGATCACATGCGATTTTTTGTAGCTCAAGCTGCTTTACAGGGATGATAGTTATCGGAATTATGGCTGTTGATCCCAAGGGGGTAATTGGAATAAATAATGGATTGCCCTGGCATTATCCAAGTGAGTTAGATCATTTTCGTCAGGTGACTGAAAAACAAGTTATTGTTATGGGGAGAAAGACATTTGAAACTATGCCTCAAGACATATTAGGGAATCGTATCCCTGTTGTTTTTTCTCGTGACAAATTAAATTCTTGTTTTAACAGAGGAGTAAAATGCACTATTATTTCTTCTATGCAAGAGTTTTTGTCAATCCAAAGTAATTCTAAAGTCTTCATGATTGGTGGAGCACAAATAGCGCATCTTTTTTTGGAGTATGATCTAATCTCAGAATTTATCATAACAGAAATTCACAAACCCTATAAAGGTGATGTATATTTCAACTTAACACTTCTTGATGGATGGCATAAAACTATTCTCACCAAAACGAAAGATTATACTATATGCAAGCTGACACGTTAATATGCATGTTGAAGCAATTTATACCCACCGCATTGAATGTGGAGAAGTATTAGAGCAGGTTCTTGATCGCTATGTTTCAGAGTTGCTAAGAGAGGAAGTTGTTCTTGCTATCACATCAAAAATCATTTCTATTTGTCAAAAACAAGTGGTTTGCAAAACTGCTTGTTCTAAAGAAGAGCTAATCAAAAGAGAAGCTGATGCAATTGTTGATGTAGACCATAATTCTTACGGCATCTATTTAACAATCAAAGACAATATCTTAATTCCATCTGCTGGTATTGATGAATCAAATGGTAATGAAATGTATATTTTATACCCAAAGGATGTTCAGAAAACAGCTCTATCCATATGGAACTATCTCAAGACAAAACACTGCATAAAACATCTTGGTATTTTGATTACAGATAGTAACATAACACCTATGCGCCTTGGGTTACGGGCGTTGCTCTTGGTTGGTGTGGATTTGAACCATTTTATTCCTATATAGGCAAGCCAGATCTTTATGATCAACCACTGCAAGTTCCACTATTTGAGTATTCTTTATCTGTGTAACGTCACTGCTGTTTTAGTTATGGGAGAAGGGGCGGAGCAAACACCAATGGCAATAATTAGTGGCGCACCAAAGATTCACTTTCTTACTCGTCCGCCAACTACAGAAGAAGAAAAAAGTGTGAAGATATCTATGGAAGAGGACCTTTACTCTCCTCTCCTCATGCGAGCCCGCTGGTTAAAGAGTTAAAGAGGAACTTAAAAATTTGCTATTAGACTTCTTACATAACCATATAACATTGGGAATAGAAACAAAAAACTTACTTGACACCCTTCGCCAGCGCCCTTATCATGATAGTAAAGCTATTGTATTTGCTTTCGCCAATCTGCAGATTAAAAGGTAAGGATTACTTAATGTATCGGCGTCTTATGTTTAATTTTTTGCAGTACATAGATACTGTATGTCTTTACAAAACTTCATCTACATCTAGATTTTTATCTAAATAAGCTGAACGCGCTTATAAAGCGTTACAAGACATCAAAAAATGCCAATACTCGACAGAGATAGTAAAAGACTAGCTAACTCGGGGATTCTTTGTCTTTTTTTCTGCTTAGTAAACTTCTTAAACATTTGCAGCGTAAGTTAGTTGCAATTAAAAGCAGCTTAATCTTGCTTGTCAAGCGTTTAAAACATAAAAAACGCCAATATTTTAAAGCGGATAATAACCACGGGGCTTCTTTTGCCTTTTTTTTCATTTGGTAAATTTCTTAATGTTTATGGCTAAACGACAACCGTCATCCCGCTACGTGTTAGCGGCTAAGAGATACCGCGGCGGTATGACGGTTTGCGGTGGCATGACCTCGTCATCCCGCTACGTGTTAGCGGGATCTAGAGATACCGTGACGGTATGACGGTTCGCGCGGTGGCATGACCTCGTCATCCCGCTACGTGTTAGCGGGATCTATGCTTTACCGCGAATGAATCGCGGTATGACATAGGGAACCCTTTCTTGGGTTAGCTATAGATTTACTTCGCATATTCAGCTAATTTTTATTACAATTACAACAAAATAATTTTGGCTTTGATGAAAACTGTATATGTATGTCAATCCTGTGGTCACAGCACTGGTAGGTGGGTAGGGAAGTGCATCGCATGTGACAATTGGGATACAATTGTTGAGGAAATAGCAGTAAAAACGGGCAAAAGAAGTATATCTGCACCAATTTTAATAAAGACGTTATCGGGTAGCGAAATTATCACTCCAAGTCGTTTTTTAACAGGAATAGAAGAATTAGATAGAGTTTTTGGTGGGGGTATCGTTCAAGGTGCTAGCATTTTAATTGGTGGCGAACCTGGTATTGGAAAATCCACCCTTTTGCTTAGAATTGCAGCTAATGTTGTGCAACTTTCCTCTTTTGAATGTCTTTATGTATCCGGCGAGGAGTCTTTAGAGCAGGTGAGTCTCAGAGCAAAGCGTCTTAAGATAAATGAACCTAAAATTAAGCTTTTATCTACAGTGTCTTTAACTGATGTAGTAGCAACAATAAAGGAAAACAAAAGTATTAAATTCTTAGTAATTGACTCTATACAAACAATGTATGATAGCAGAATTACATCGGCACCAGGAACTGTAACTCAGGTTCGTACTTGCGCACATGAATTAACTATTCTTGCGAAACAATATGGTGTTTCTCTTTTAATAGTTGGTCATATAACTAAGGATGGACAAATAGCTGGACCCAAAACTCTGGAGCATATGGTGGATACGGTATTATATTTTGAAGGTGAAAATAGCAATCAATATCGCATTTTGCGTACTATTAAAAATAGATTTGGCCCTGCAAATGAAATTGGTGTTTTTGAGATGTCTGAAGCAGGACTTGTGCCTGTTGATAATCCATCATCATTGTTTCTGATGGCCCATGACAGAGAAGTAGTTGGCAGCGCCGTATTTGCAGGAATTGAAGGTTCAAGACCAATTTTAATGGAAGTGCAAGCATTAATAGCAGGGACTAATATGGCAACCCCAAGAAGGGCAGTAGTTGGGTGGGATATTAATAGATTGGCTATGATCATCGCGGTGCTAAATGCTCGTTGCAAAATGTTTTTGCATGATAAAGAGGTATACCTAAACATTGCAGGGGGACTCAAAATACAGGAACCATCGGCTGATCTTGCTGTTGCTGCTTCCCTTATTTCAAGTATAGTAAATTTACCGCTGCCAACTTCTTCAATAATCTGCGGTGAAGTTGCACTTTCAGGAGAAATTAGGAACATCTCGCATGCTGATCTCAGACTAAAAGAAGCACAAAAGTTAGGATTCAAAAAAGCAATTATGCCTAAAAATGGTAACTATTCTTCTCATGATATTGAAATAATCAAGCTTGGTCACGTAAGGGAATTAAGAGAAGTCTTTAATTACAATTAAATAACGCTTCAGCAAATTCTTTGCTAGTAAACTCCCTTAAGTCCTCTATATTTTCGCCAATTCCTATAGCATGTAACTTTATCTTATAAGCTTCTGCAAGTCCAATTACCACTCCGCCCTTAGCAGTGCCATCTAACTTTGTTACGATTAGCCCGGTAACATTAACCATTTTGCTAAATGCTTCTAATTGGCTATAAGCATTTTGGCCGGTAGTTGCGTCAAGAACTAAAATAACGTCATGAGGGGCAGTGTCATCCAATTTCTTTATCGTTCTATATATTTTTGATAACTCCTCCATAAGGTTCACATTATTTTGCAGCCTTCCTGCTGTGTCAATTAGAACAACATCAACGTTATCTTTTATAGCTTGACTTACAGCTCTATATGCCACACTTGCAGAGTCGCTACCGTACTCTCCAGTAACAATCAAGCAATCAGAACGTTCTGCCCAAATGTTTAATTGTTCACTAGCAGCAGCTCTAAATGTGTCGCATGCAACAAGCATAACGGATTTTCCCATTTCCTTATATTTATATGCGAGCTTACCTATAGTCGTGGTTTTACCGTTACCATTTACTCCGCATACCATTATTATATGTGGTTTTTTGTTTAAAATTAGCGGTTGCACAGCAGGGTTCAATATCGATTCTATTTCGCTCATTAGCTGCTGTGTGATGGTATTATACTCAACTTCCTTGTCAAATTTGATGCTTGTGAGCCTATCGATAATCAACTTGGAAGTTTTATGACCAATATCCATGCTAATTAGCAATTCTTCTAATTCATCTAAAAGCGACTGATCTAATTTTTTTTTGCCAGAAAAAATACTTTTCACCCCGTCGNTAAAGCGAGAAGAAGTTTTTAACAGGCCCTGATAAAGGTTACTAAACAAACTCAAGGGATACTCCTTTTTAAATTATAAACTTAATTACAATATAAAGAATGACATGCACTACGCGAATTTGTAAAGTAAAATGCACTCAAAAACTACAATTTTACCTTACAAAAATTACACTTTTTGAGTGTATTTTACTTTAGTTTTTAACCTAAATATGTTATAATGTAGAATAGCGGTTCACAGGTAATTTTATGAGTTATAATGAGAAAATTTTAGATCATTACGAAAATCCAAGGAATGTTGGCTCTCTGGATAAAAATGATCCAAATGTTGGTACTGGCCTAGTTGGTGCACCATCGTGCGGTGATGTAATGAAATTGCAGATAAAGGTCAATGACAAAGGTGTTATTGAAGATGCAAAATTTAAAACTTTTGGTTGTGGTTCTGCCATTGCTTCAAGTTCCTTGTTAACAGAGATGATAAAGGGAAGAACCATCAGTGACGTTACACAGATAAAGAATACTCAAATAGTGGAAGAGTTGTCTTTACCTCCAGTGAAGATACACTGTTCGGTACTTGCTGAAGATGCTATAAAGGCTGCTATTCATGACTATCAAAGTAAACAAAAGAATTAAGAAGCTACGAACATGGGTGAATATCAAGAAGTAGGCGGAGGTGAAACTGTAAAAAAGAATAAAAAACTTATCACTATAACTGCGGAAGCAGTAGAAAGGATAAGGTATTTATTGGACCAAAAGAAGCATACTAACCTTGAGAAACCGGAAGAAGCAATAGGAATAAGAGTGCTAATTAAGCAAAAAGGATGTTCTGGTTTAAAATATGATATTGAATATGCATATGATACTCGTCCTTTAGAGTCGGTAATTGAAGAAAACTGTAGTGATGGCCAAAAAGTTAAAGTGTTGATCGACCCAAAATCCGTCATGTTTATTCTTGGCTCTGAAATGGATTATGTAGAAGAAAAATTTTCATCGGGTTTTGTTTTCAAAAATCCTAATGAGAAAGGAAAATGTGGTTGTGGAGAGAGTTTTCATGTCTAGCAACTATTTTGCATTGTTTGAAATTGAACCAGCTTTCAATATCAGCTTTGATGAGTTAGAGAAAAAATATATTGAGCTAAGCAGGACTGATATAAATGAAAGACAGTCCCAAAACATGGAAAATATTAACAGAGCTTATCAGATACTAAAGTCACCGCTAAAACGTGCTGAGCATTTGCTGGATTTTTTTAATGTGAAAAGCCAAAAGGACTACTTAAATTCTGAAATATTAAGTGAATCAATGGAAATAAGAGAGTACTTACTAGACTGCGACGATCTACAATTTGCAAGTAGGATGATCGATGAAAAAATAAAAGGTTGCATTAAAAATCTAATTAACACTTTTGCTGTAAAGAATTTTGATAGAGCTGCTACACAAGTCTTAAGATTGAAATATTTATACAAGTCATTTGAGGAGATGAAGAAAAATGCAACCAATTCAAATTTCTGAACCAAATTCAAATGAAGTAGTTTTTGGTATAGATCTTGGCACTACCAACTCTTTAATTGCTATGGTAAATAAAGCTGGCAACGTGGAGATATTTAAAGATGAACAGGGAAGAGAGCTATTACCTTCTATCATTTCATGTGAAAATAATACATTGAAAACTGGCTATGATGTTGGCTCAAATGCAATCCACTCAATAAAACGTTTAATGGGTAAAAGTGTTAAAGATTTGAACAAGATGGGTGTTTATTTTGAAATAGATAACGAAAGTGAAAAAGTTATTAGAGTAAAATGTTCGGAGGAAAAGTATCTTACTCCTGTTGAGATTTCTGCTGAGATATTAAAAGCTTTATGTGAGAGGGTAAAAAAGTCTAAGGGGCTGGAAGTAAAAAAAGCAGTAATTACTGTGCCAGCTTACTTTGACGATTCAGCACGTAACGCAACTAAATATGCAGCAAAATTAGCTGGCATAGAAGTTCTTCGCCTCGTTAACGAGCCAACCGCTGCAGCGCTTTCTTACTCCATTGAAAAGAACAATAACAGTGGAATATATGCAGTTTATGACCTTGGTGGTGGAACATTTGATATTTCGATATTGAAATTGCATCAAGGAGTGTTTCAAGTTCTTGCAGTTGGTGGTGATACCAAACTCGGCGGTGATGATTTTGATCATTTGCTGAGTTCAATTGTGATTGATAAGTATAGAGAAAAGACGGCTAAGCAACTAAATTCCTTACTTATCGGATCACGCTCTGTGAAAGAGTACCTAAGCAATCACACTATAGGTATCTTCGAATTTAATGTTAACGGCAAGCCATTTGAGTGCGAAATTACCAGAGAAGAATTCGAGCAGGCAATCAGTTCTTTGGTCAATAAGACTATCAATATAGTCACTCGTACTATAAGTGATATAGATCTTAAAATTGATGATATAAAAGGAGTAATTTTAGTTGGTGGTGCAACTAGAACACCATTGGTTCAAAATTCACTAGTCAAACTCTTTGGAAATAAAGTACTAAATGACGTGGATCCAGATAAAGCAGTTGCCATTGGGGCAGCTCTGCAGGCTCATGATTTAACTTCCAGCTCAAAAGATAGGAATATTCTCCTGGATGTTTTACCTCTATCACTTGGCATAGAAACTATGGGAGGCATAGTTGAAAAAATCATACCAAGAAATACGCCACTGCCAGTTTCAGAAACAAAAGAGTTTACAACTTATATTGATGGGCAAACAGCAATGAAAATTCATGTTTGTCAGGGAGAACGTGAAATGATAGAGGATAACAAATCTCTAGCGCAGTTTGAACTAAAAGGTATACCGCCACTGCCTGCAGGTTCTGCAAGAGTTGAAATAGAATTTACAGTTAACGTTGACGGAATCTTGACTGTTACTGCAAGAGAAAAAACTACTGGAATTGAGCAGACAGTTAAAGTAAATTCAAGTTTTGGCTTGAGTGAAGCTGATGTTCAAAATATGGTTAACCAGTCAATAAACAGTTTTGACGAAGATATGAAGGCTCGTTCCCTTGCAGGTGCTAAAATTAATGGAAATAAACTCATACACTTGGTTGAAAACAATAATAACCTTTCCACTGATCAAAAGTTGAAAAACCTATTACAAAATGCAAAAAACGCTTTACAAGGCAATGACTTGAATGAAATTAACAACACTATCGCCGAGTTAGAAAATTCTTCTTTAGAGTTGTGTGAATTAACAAATAGGTAGAAAAAGCTTACACAACCTTGTGCAATACCCTATTTAATCTCAAAGCAACAGGTAACCTGAAATTAAATGGTAACCAATCGACCTTTCCTAATTTAAATGATAAACCAACTATGCTTACACGCCCAATGATATTTTCCATTGGTACAAAACCAACTTCAGGAAACCTACTATCTAAAGAATTATTTCTATTGTCTCCCATAACGAAAAATTGATCGTTAGGTACATAATAAACCGGAGTGTTATATGATAGCTTATTAGAAATGTCATCTACCAAAATCTCATGTTCCTTGCCACTTAAAAGCGTTTCTATATATCTTGGTATGTTACGATTTGACTCATAATCAAAAAAACTTTCAAT
>NZ_CP011148.1:860904-864749 GCF_001758565.1 Wolbachia endosymbiont of Drosophila incompta
ACTTTCTGATCATTTAGGTATAATTCTCCCTCTATCATTTGCACTTTGTCACCTGGTGTTCCTATTACTCGCTTAACAAACCTGATGCTGTCATTTCTTGTGGGTTTGAAAACTACTATGTCGCCACGCTTTGGAGGGGTATAAAAAATCCTGCCGCTAAAAATGTTTGGAGAAAATGGAAAGGAGTGTTTACTGTAACCGTATGAATATTTACTAGTAAAAATGTAATCCCCTTCAAGTAGGGTGCTTTTCATTGAACCAGAAGGTATATGAAATGGCTCGAATAAAAAACTACGTATTGATAGCGCAATCAACAGTAAAAAAAACAATGAAGATAAAAATCTTCCCGTTCTTATCACCCAGTTTTTGCTTAGTTCTTCCAACTTTTCCAACTTTGTTTTTCTTATAGATTAAGCTTATTATAATACATAAATTAAAAAATGGTAATATGAAATTTTACTTGTGAATGTTATTCCTCTATTCAAAACAATTTTGAAAAGGCGGTTCATTTCTTTCAACGGTGTCATCCAAGTAGCGTGACACATAACTGTACGAACATTGCAATTTGCAGGTGGCAGATGAAAGTAGCTGATGCACATCTGTACAAACATTTGCTTTTGTTAAGGTAATATGGTGTTATGAAAGTAGCTGACACTGGAATGGCTTTGTTGCATCGCTACTTATGAAAGGCTAACTATAGTTAGGATTATAAGCAACCTATTGAAAATCTTGTTTTTTTGCAATCAATCTGATCAAATTTAAGAATAGTAATTTGTTATTTATATTAATAAATTTAATTCTATTGAAAATAGCTAAAGCATTGAAATTCTTGAATTTTAGCCGGATTGGTAAATGGTAGTGAAATTTCTTTTACTCAAATTTAGGTATTCATTGACCGTTCTTGTTATAAATACCAGAATAATAAGCTACTGATATTCCCTATCTTTTTTATCTTTAATCCATCATAGCTAGCGATGCAACAAAGCCCACTGGAATCTAGGTTGTAACCGTTCACGGATTGTGAGAATGAATAAAGAACTAAGCAGTCGTAACTTTTGGAAGGGATTTTGGCCATTGAGACGTGATGTCAAAAATATCGACAACATTCTTTCCACAAATCTTTCTCCATGTTCCGACCAGGTGAAAAAGCTGTTTTTACGATAGCCGTCTAATTTGCCGTTCTGCAAGGTTGTTGATTGACTTCAGGCTTTCGTAAAAACTTCCACACCATATCCTCGGCCTTAACATCTTAATGGCCATTCTCAAACCATTTACAAGCCTTGTCATTTCATGCCCCCCCTTTTTGCATTAGTTGTGTAGCATCTTTTAATATTAGCAAGGCCTATAATAGTGCAACACTGCCTTACGTATTGCCAATCCAAATTCTACTTGCTGTAAAATAACACAATCTGCTACATCGCCGCTAATCTCAATCCCTCTGTTTATTGGCCCTGGGTGCATAACAATCGCATCTGGTTTTGCGTATGATAGCTTTTGTGAATCAAGTCCATACAAATAAAAATATTCTTTCTCTGAAGAACTATTATTCATGCGCTCTTTCTGCAATCTCAAAAGCATAATTACGTCAGCATCCTTTATACCTTCAATTAATGAATAATGGACTGAATCTACTTCAGGAAAATGCTTACAAATCAAAGTTGGTGGTGCGACCAAGTTTATCTCTGCTCCAAACATTTTTAGCAATCTTATATTTGATCTTGCAACTCTACTGTGCAGAATATCTCCACATATCACAACTTTGAGGTCCTTTATTTGCTTTTTGTGATTGCTGATTACAAGATAGTCTGCAAGAGCTTGAGTTGGATGTTCACTACTTCCATCGCCTGCATTGATTAGCGAGCAGTTAACATACTTTGCCAGTGTATTAATGATACCACTACTTTTATGCCTGATTATTATGTAATCAGGATTCATTGCATTTAATGTTTTGATCATGTCTTTTAGATCTTCTCCCTTGTTAATAGAAGAAGATCTTATTGGCAAAGTTACAACATTTGCTCCAAGGCTTTTTGCTGCTATTTCAAAAGACGCAAGTGTACGCGTTGAATCTTCAAAGAATAAATTTATTACTGTCTTATTTTCCAAGATATGACTATTTGCAACTTCTTTTTTAAGGTACTGGTTGGCCAACTTAGTTATATTTTCTACATCATCGACTGTAAGGTCTGAGATGTTTAACAAATTCCTTCTCTTGTTCATAGTTTCCTTTTCAACTACTTGAACCTATTCTACTTTCTTATTACCTTTTTTCAATAGACTTCTTGTGCAGCAATTGTTTTGGTGAAAGAACGGAAAAAGATAGTAAAGTCAAAATTAAGTTAGAAGGAAGAAAAAGTTCAGCGAGTCAAGAGTAAGGTATATTAGCATAAATCTTTCATCCCAATGTTTAGTGGCGCTGGGGATTACTTCCACTTACACTCATCCGCTATCATAACAGCCTCAAAAAGATGCTTCTCAAGTTCACTTAGAGGCAAATCACTTTGTGAATAATTTCCCCAAGATTTTAGTATATCGGAAGTTTCAACGCCTTCAATAATAGGATATTCTTGGTTTTTTTTAGCGTATAACTCTTGAGCCTGCTTGCTTACTAAAAATTCCAATAAGACTATAGCATTTTCCCTGTTTTTTGCGTTTTTTGTTACTGCTGCACCACTGATGTTTACCATTACACCGTGATCGTTGCGATTAGGAAAAAAAGCCCCTAGCTTGTCTGCAACATTCTTTTTATTTTCTGATGAAAGAATTCTCGCAAAGTAGTAGCTGTTTACTATTGCAACATCTCCCTCACCCGCTGCTACGGCGTAAATTTGATCAGTATCACCACCACTTGGTTTTCTTGCCATATTGCTCACAATTCCGCTTACCCATTCTTTCGTCTTTTCAAAACCATTATTTGCAATCATAAAAGCAATTAACGATCTGTTATATGGACTTGTAGAAGAACGCACTAATATTTTTCCTTTCCATTTTTCATTTGCTAAATCTTCATAAGTACTTAAGTCCTTAGGGTCTACTGACTCTTTATTGTAAACCAATATCCTAGCTCTTTTTGTAAGACCAAACCAATAATCTTCACTGTCTCTAAATCTTGCAGGTATAACACTTTTTAAAACCTCTGAATCTACTTGAGATAAAAGTCCTCTTTTTTTTGCTAGAATTAAGTTGATTGCATCAGCAGTCAAAAATAAGTCAGCTTCACCACCGTTTTCCATTCGTGAAAATAGCTGAGAATAATCATCAATGATGTAACGTACTTTAATACCTGTATTTTTCGTGAATTCATCAAACAAAGTACGTACTAATTCTTCTTTGCGCGATGAATAAACATTTACCACTTGTGAGTCATTAGTTCCGTCGTTTCTGTATAAATAAGTAATAACTATCAATATAATTGCTATTAAGGATGTGAATATAAAGGCTTTTTTCATATTGGATAAAAAATAACTTCTTTCAGTTAAAGTTACCAAGATGGTACAACTTTAGCAAGTGTAAAGTTCGTTAGATAAATCATAAAAACTTCCTTGACAAGCTTCGCCAGCCCCCTTATTATAACACTGAAGCTATTTATTTATCTTCGCAATCTCTGCAGTGGATTAATGACAAAAAACTTAATGTATTTGGCGTAAATCATGCTTAATTTTTTGCACTATGTGCACCTTATTTCTTTATAAAATTTCTAGGTTTTTACCTAATATAAGCTGAAATGCGCTATTTAAAACATTAAAAAACGCCAACTTAAAAAATGGATAGTGAATAACTAGCTACCCTAGGGTTTCTTTTGCCTTTTTTTCTGTTTAGTAAATTGTATCCGTTCAGCGGAGTGG
>NZ_CP011148.1:864772-868156 GCF_001758565.1 Wolbachia endosymbiont of Drosophila incompta
ATAATAAAGATAATCATAGAGCAAAAGTGAGGTAATGTGGTAAACCTTTGAGAACTTTGCAAAAATTTACAGCAAAAAATAGAAAAACTGAAAGCAGAGATAGAAAACTTAAAAGCAGAAAATAAAGCTTTAAAGATAGAGAACGCTGAATTAAAGGAAAGGCTCGGTTTAAATTCAAAAAACTCATCCCTGCCCAGCTCAAAAGAGCTATACAAAATAAAAAAGGACAAGCCAAAAAGCGAAAGGAATGTTGGCGATCAGGTTGGGCATAAAGGAAATTTTCATGCCACAATGGAAGCGGATAAAGTAGTAAAAATAGAGTTGCCTAATATTTGCGAATGCGGAGGAGAGCTTGTAATATGCGAAAAACCTTATGTTCACCAAAAAGTTGATCTTCCGGAAATTAGGCCTTATGTAGTAATTGGAACATGGTCGTTGTTGGAGATGCAGAAAAAGAAAAAGTAGCAAGTTACCAGAAGGTGTTACGCCAGATACATTTGGTCCAAGGGTTAAGTCTATAATTGCAGCACTCAGCGAATTTTACAAAAACTCAAAGCGTGAAGTGGCTAGTATCATAAATGACATTTTTAATTTGAACATAAGTGTTGGCAGCATATCAAATCTTACTATTACCCACAAATATGAGGTTCGTGAGCAAGTCGCCATCCTTCTGCTAAATCAAAGAGACGTTTATATCCTTTCCAAAGAGTAATTGGTCCTGGTTTTGGGTCATTTTTTCTTGCTAAATGGCCTCCAAGTTCATGAAACAGCTTCTTTTATGTTGGGAACTACACTTGGACATGGTTTTCTGTGTATTTTAACGTATAAAACTTTCCATTCTTCTTCAGCTAATAAGGTAGTACATGGTAATGTTGGGTTAGCTCTTGCAATTGATGTAATAAAGAAGATCCTCCAAGCAATAATACTCATAACTGTTAGATATCTCATTAGTCTTTCTGCTATTCCAAGCCTACATTCTTCAACTTTGAGACCGGATTTAAAATTTTATGTAATATCTCTATTTTCCATCTAAGGCAATTGTAAGTTAAAAACGTGATATAAAAGAGATAAGAGAGAAAGATAACCCTGCTCACTAGGAATAGCGGGCGTGCGCGACCGAAAGGAAATTGGTATTACAACCGTTGGTATCAAGGTACGCTAGCCCTATCTCTCGATACGTTTGAATAGTTGCTTGGGACATATATATGCACCCGTTTACAATCTTAAATTAACTAAAACTATCGAGGTTTATTATGGTTACATCTTATCAAAATTTTATTGGCATTGACATCGGAAAATTTAAAAATATCGTTGCAATTCACAAACAGAAGAATGCTGTCGAATTTGATAATAATGCTTCTGGTTGGCAACAATTATTTCAAGAGTTTTCAGATATTCTACCTAATGCTTTAGTGACTTTAGAAAATACAGGGAAATATGAGCTTGGCTTATCACATTTTCTTACCGACAAAAATATTGCCGTGCATCGAGCTAATACTCGTAAAGTAAAAAGCTTTATTTTATCTCACGGAACTTTAGCAAAGTCTAGATGCAAGAGCTCTTGCTCAATATGGATTTGAACGCCATAGAACTATCTCTCTATTTGTACCTACCTCTACAGAACAATCAACTTTGGCTGCACTTTGTCAACGTCGTGATGATATTACGCAAATGAGAACTCAAGAAAAATGCAGACTTGAAGCACCGGAAAATGATCATATAAAAGAAAGCTGTCAAAAGACCATTGAGTTTTTCGATAGTCAAATAAACGAACTCAATGATACTATACAAAAGATTATTGATGAAAGCCGCGAATTACAACAACGCCAAAAAATTCTTAAAACAGTTCCTGGAAAAGTTATCACAAGATTTTTTGTGTTTAATGCCAGAGCTTGGTTACTTAAATAGAAAAGAAGTAGCAAGTCTTGCCGGAGTTGCACCGCATCCAAAAGAAAGTGGTAAAGCTGTTGGTTACCGAAGGATTACAGGTGGTAGAAGTAACGTTCGTTCAAAGCTCTTTACAGCCGCTATGGCTGCTACAAGGTCAAAATCTATACTTGGCGCCTTTTATTCTAAGCTTGTTGAAAGTGGTAAGAAGAAGATGGTGGCTATAACAGCCCTAATGCGTAAAATTATAGTAATTGCTAATACAAGACTTAAAGAAGCAATTAATTTGCATACTTAAAAATCTTCACAACGGTAACTGAAATTGGCTAATGAATATGTGCGTCCACACAGACTTAAAGCACATATTCATTAGCTTAAGCAGAAATTGCTGTGGTAGCTGTTTGATATAAAATTCTATTTCTATGACAAACGGGTTTTTATTGCCCATATAATTTGCAAAATTACACAAATAAAAAAATTTTTAAAAAACATAGTTGATACCAACTAATTTTTTCAACAGCTTCATCGAAAGTATTAACTGAAAGATTCGTTAATAGCATCCATTCTAGCGGTTTTTTTTAAGGGAAGGGGAGTTTTCTCAACAACATAAACTGCATAAAGTGGTAATTTAGGTAGTTCTTCCGTCTTATGCCTAATATTATTCTTAGATGGATTCATCATAAACTTTCCAAATCTAACTTCCAAACGTGCTGTTCTTTTTGGCTTATTATCTTTTACAGGAACTTCAACTTCTACCGTACCTGCACAATGAGAGGATTTAATAAATGCCCATAACTTCTGCTCACCTTTTTCAGGATATCGAGATTTTCTATTTACTGCTCTATCTCTGCATGCTCTAACTAGCACTGCCGAATTAAGATTATGTGCAAGCTCAAAAAAGTCATATATATCTGCTTCTCTATCGCATACAGTTATAGTCTCAGTTTGAGTTGGATCAATAATATTATTTGTTTTTCTTAAAGTTTCCAACCACTTTACGCTTTCTTTATCTTCAATGCGATCGCTCTTTTTTTTAAGGTTCTCAGTTTCTTCAGGTCTTGAATAAACTTTTTGATCTAGTATCCCTAGTACCAAACCTTCTATACTAACGGCAAGAGCTGTATGCATTATAATACCTTTTGCAGTATCATAACTGGACAAATTTGCTAATCCGCTTGTTTTTTTATGGTTATTATATACAATGTAACTGGTATCTTGAATGACAAGAACCCTCTTGTGAGCTTTTGTTCTCTCAACCGTCTTATTAATATGTGTAGCTAAAATATCACTTTCTTTTACATTCTCATTTTGAAAAAAACGTTATGCTGTTTTTGCTTCTGACCAACTTTCACATGCTTGATTAATCTAACTTTCAGGTAATTTTGTCAAACATATCAGCAATCTTTACTAATCGCTCAGTTAACCTTTTATCTCCAAATTCATTTTTAGCCCATTCACTACTTATACTTGCCATTTTACACCCTCAATATTTGCAAA
>NZ_CP011148.1:868186-868458 GCF_001758565.1 Wolbachia endosymbiont of Drosophila incompta
CCATTTATATTTTTGGGTAATAGTAAGGAATGACACCGTCTTGGATGGAAACCAGTGTCAGCTACTTTCATGACACCATCACAAGGTGAAACTGGATCCCAGTGGGCTTTGTTGCATCGCTCAAGCGAAAAGAACTGGCAGTTACTGACAAAATTCATTATAAATAGCCATTTAACTGTTGAAGAAAAAATATGCCACAAAAAATGAGAGTCAGTAACTGCCATGAATATAACAAATTTCTCCAAGAAAGAGGAAGCATTTTTTGTTATATC
>NZ_CP011148.1:868474-877579 GCF_001758565.1 Wolbachia endosymbiont of Drosophila incompta
ATTGGTACGAGAATTGTCCAAAAATGCAGGGCGGCAACTATATTTATAGTGATAAAGTTGTGATTTTGGTGCATATAATCGTCAGTTTCTTTAGAATTGGTTTAAGACAAACAGTCGGGTTTATAAAAGGGTATTTGCAACAAATAGGAAGAGATTTGCAGCTATTCACAAGCATCAAAAGAAACTTAATATTAAGATAAATGATTGCAGAAAATAATATGGAAGATATCGAAATTGCTATAGACAGTACAGGAATTAGTATATACAACAACACACAGCAAGGAAAATAGCACTGACAGAAAATATCGTGGCTATGAGCAAACGAGAAAATTGCACGTAATGTTGAATATAAACAACAAAAAAGCCATAGCTGTAAAATACAGTAACGGCTGATCACTATGGAGCTTGTGATTTGCTAAAAGAAGTCGATTTTCAGTATGTCATAAAAGTACTATATGCAGATAGGGCATATGACAGAGAAAAGCTCTATAAGCTGTGTAATCAATATGGTATAAAAACGAAAATTCCTCCGAAAAACAACGCAGCAGAGCATCCAAAGTTAGACTATATGGCTGAGAGAAATTCTGCAGTCAAGCTCATAAAGTCATATGATGAAGATGGTATAAAGAAGTGGAAAAAAGAGATGAGTTATGGAAAAAGATCTTATATAGAAAGTTTTTTCTCGCAACTGAAACAAACATTCGGGTTTAGTTTTAGGAATAAATCTGAGACAAATAGAGAGAAGGAACTACTTGTTAAATGCTATTTGCTCAATAAGTTCACTGATATTGGTATGGCTAAATTTGAGATAGCTTCATAAATTTATTGTGCGTTACCTACTATCCGAAGAGCGATGCAACAAAGCCATCCCAGTGTCAGCTACTTGGATGACAGAGGGGGGTGGAATGACAGAAGATGATGGAGTGACAGGGAGTAATACAAAAAGTTTCGTCATCCCCATTGAATCGGCTTTAAAATCGATGTTCAAAGTTGAAATTTCCCTAGAAGATGCGGGGAAAATCAGAAAAGGTCAGGAAGTTGTATTAAATAACTTGCGTAATTTAAAGAATCATGATATTTGTTGTACGGTGGTGGGTAGTGTACCTATTGCAATCTGCAGTTTTATTTATGGTTGTGTGAAACCTATTCGTGTTTTTAATATTTAAAATGAGGTTTAGATGTCGATAACATCCGAAAAGAAAAAGAGTTTGATAAATATATATGCAATTAAAGAAGATGATACAGGCTCATCTTTTGTACAATGTGCAATTTTGACCGAGAGGATCAGTAACTTAACTGAGCATTTTAAAGTGCACAAGCATGACCATCACTCTAAGCGTGGTTTACTTATATTGATAGGTAGAAGACGCAAGCACTTAAATTATATAAAGCGTAAATTTGGTAATGAAGCCTATCAGGAATTAATAGAGAAGTTAGGCATTAGAAAATAATCGAGGAATTTAATATGTTTAAAATTATAAAAAAATCTATAGAGTGGGGTGGTCGTGCCTTATCTTTAGAAACAGGAAAAATAGCACGCCAAGCTCATGGTTCAGTAGTTGTAAATTACGGTGATACTTCTGTTTTAGTAACTGTTGTACGTAAAAAGAAGGAAGAAAGCGTTGATTTCCTACCTTTAAATGTGCAGTTTATCGCAAAAAGCTATGCCATGGGTAAGATCCCTGGCGGGTTTTTTAAAAGAGAAGGCAAGCCATCTGATAGAGAAACTTTAATCTCAAGAGTAATAGATAGAAGTATAAGACCACTATTCCCAGAAGGATTTCATGATGAAATTAGTGTGGTGTGCAATCTATTAACTTATGATACAGTCAATCCTCCTGAAGTGCCAGCATTGATTGGTGCTGTTGCAGCTCTTGCAATTTCTGGTGTTCCCTTTCACTTTACTATAGCTGGAGTGATGGTTGGTTGTGATGAAAATAATAACTATATACTCAACCCTTCTGTTCAAGAGATGAAAGCAAGCAGCTTGGATCTGTTTTTGTCTGGTGATGAAAATTCAATTTTAATGGTTGAATCAGAAGTGAAAGAGCTCTCTGAAGAAAATGTTTTTAATGCAATAAAATTTGGCCATGAACACCTTAAGCCTGTCATTAAGCTCATAAAAGAGTTTGCTGATACAATTGGCAATAAACCTGAGAGCTTTGCCCCTATTGATGCATCAGATATAACACAAGAGCTCGAAAAATACGGTAAAGATTTTGAAAAAGCATATTCGCAAACAGTAAAACAAGAGCGAGTTCAAGCTCTAGAAGCGATCAGAGAGAATATATTGAATACTCTTAAAGAAACTGGAAAAGACGAAAAGTTAATTACGTATGCAGTAAAAAACTTTGAAAGATCTTTAGTACGTGAAATAATTAGGAAGAAAAGTGTAAGGATAGACGGTCGTAAGCATGATGAGATACGTCAGATAGAAGTTGAAGTTGATATTCTGTCCAAAACTCACGGTTCTGCACTATTTACAAGAGGCAATACTCAGGCACTGGTTGTTACTGCTCTTGGCACCACTCAAGATGAGCAAATTGTGGATGATATTGAAGGGGATAGACGTGAGCATTTCATGTTGCATTATAACTTTCCCTCATTTGCTGTTGGAGAAACTTCTGCTGCGCGTGCACCAGGAAGAAGAGAAATCGGTCATGGCAAACTTGCTTGGAAAGCAATTCATCCTGTTTTACCCGATAAGTCTGAATTTCCTTATACAATAAGAGTAGTGTCCGAAATTTTGGAGTCTGATGGTTCTTCTTCTATGGCAACAGTTTGTGGGACTTCTCTTGCTTTAATGGATACGGGTGTGCCAATAAAGGCCCCTGTTGCTGGAATTGCTATGGGTCTCATCAAAGATAAAGACGAGTATGTAATACTTTCCGATATACTTGGTGATGAAGATTATCTTGGTGATATGGACTTTAAAGTAGCAGGAACTAGTGAAGGGGTTACGGCGCTACAAATGGACATGAAAATTTCTGGTATAAGCTTTGAAATTGTTGAAAAATCTTTAGAACAGGCAAAAGCTGGAAGATTACATATTTTAGAAAAAATGAATGCAGTGATTTCAGAACACAGTGATGATGTCAAAGACCATGCACCAAGGATGTTATCATTTTACATAGATAAAGACAAAATTTCTGCTGCTATAGGTTCTAAGGGGAAAAATATACGCAGTGTGTGTGAAAGAAGTAATGCAAAAATTGAAATAGGAGATGATGGTAAAGTTTCTGTTTTTGCTACGAGTGGCACTGAAGCTGAAATTGCAAAGAGTATGATGATTGATTCAATAACAGAACTAGAACAAGGTTCTATAGTTGATGTCAAGGTTGTAAGGATAGAGAAGTCTATTGTAGAGCTTGAATTTCTTAATGGCAGAAAAGGAAAAATGCACATAAGTGAAGTAGCTAATGAACATATAGATTCTATAGAGAGCGTACTTAAACAAGATGATACTTTCAAAGCACTAGTAATTGACTTCGAAAAAGGTGGGTGTCCAAAGTTGTCAAGACGTCGGGTTGATCAAGAGACGGGAGAGTTTTTTGAAGGTGAGCTTTACAACGAGGAAAGGAAAGATGGTCCAAATGACAGGGATAATTATTACAATAATTCATTTAGTAGAAAACCTGGAGGAAGTCACCATAAGAGGCCTCCTCGTTCTGGTTTCAGCAACAGAAATAGGCCGAAATTTGGTAATAATGATTCATCATCAGGTTTTTATTAAGAGTAAACTTCTTGCGTTACCTCTCGTCATTCCAGTGCTTAACACTGGAATGACACCCTTTCTGGTGAAGGTTGTTCTCAAATCACAATGTTAGTACAATTGTGGTGTTAGCTATAGCTAACCCAAGGTATCCGTTCAGCGGAGTGGTAGAATAAGGTAGACAAAGTGATCTAAAAAGATAATCATAGAGCAAAAGTGAGGTAATGTGGTAAAACTTTTAGAACTTTGCAAAAATTTACAGCAAAAAATAGAAAAACTGAAAGCAGAGATAGAAAACTTAAAAGCAGAAAATAAAGCTTTAAAGATAGAGAACGCTGAATTAAAGGAAAGGCTTGGTTTAAACTCGAAAAATTCATCTCTACCGAGCTCTAAAGAATTGTACAAAACAAAAAAGGACAAGCCAAAAAGCGAAAGGAATGTTGGCGATCAGGTTGGGCATAAAGGAAATTTTCATGCTACAATGGAAGCGGATAAAGTAGTAAAAATAGAGTTGTCTAATATTTGCGAATGCGGAGGAGAGCTTGTAATATGCGAAAAACCTTATGTTCACCAAAAAGTTGATCTTCCGGAAATTAGGCCTTATGTAGTATAGCATTTCTCATAATAGTCCGAACAGGTCATAGGAAGGCAGAATCAACAGCACGACGAAAGGATTCGAATAGAGGAATGTTTTTCCTGGCTCTGTTTTTTATAGCAAACCAATGATGCTCAATTTTGTTGAAATCTGGAGAATAAGGCGGCAGATACAAAATTTCTGCACCAACCCCTTTAGCAAGCTCGATAATCTTATCAGACTTATGAAAAGTAGCATTGTCAAGAATGACAGTCTGTCCAGGTTCCAAGATCGGTGTCAAAAATTGCTCAAACCATCCATTAAAAACATCCATATTACAGTGGCCTTCAAAGGTTAACGGAACAACTATCTTTCTTCCACTTAAGGCTGCAACCATACTGATTCGTTGAGTTTTCTTTCCAGATTTTAAGGCATAAAACCGCTGTCCTTTCTGGCAATATCCGTAGTTCGGTGTTATCAATGCCAGACTCATCTATATACACTAAGTTTTTAGGTTCTTTTGTCGCTATAATTTTCAAAAATTCAGCACGTTTTTCTTCGTTTCTTTCCTTGTATCCATATGTCTTTTTTTGCGCGTAAATCCAATTTTTTTAAGGGCTCGATAGATCGTTTGGATACTAACGTTGTTCCAAAGTTTAGCCATTTCCGATAGAGTCTTTCCTCCGTGTTCTCTGGCAAATTTGGCAAAGGTATCCCAGTCGGTAATTTTGTGATTGTAACCCCCATTTCCAAGTTTTTTTGATTGAAAGTCTCCTGTTTCTTTTCTTCTTTGCTGCCACTCCCATAAAGTAGTTCGTCCAATCTTAAATCTTGCTGCCACTGTTTCTCTGCTTTCTCCTTCGTCTAGCGCCTCCATTGCTTTTTTTCTTAAATCATAACTATATGCTGCTGGCATTCAACCTCCTTATCATTATCTATCCTTATCACATCCGGACTTCTATGAAAAGAGCTATAAGAGGTTGTCCGGAAACAAGTAAAAGGCTATAATATGGTCTCTTTAACATAACCCTACTCATAGCTAGGTATATGAAATTCTCAGTGGATGTTGTGAGTAAATCATACTCCTTCGATAGCCTTCTATTCCTATTAACCCAAGCAAAAGTCCTTTCTACAACCCATCTTCTTGGCTGTACTTTAAACCCTTGTTCTCTTGTTGGTAGTAGCTCAGGTGGCGTATCTTTGTGCACCCAAAATCTACATGGAGGCCTTTTAACAATTTCAATATCTATGTCATATTCTTCCTTTATGTGATTCTTTAAATTTCTTCCTTGGTATCCCATGTCAGCCCACATTTTTTTAACTTTAGTATATTTTGTTCTCATATTGTTTAATGCTATTTTAATACCATCTCTATCATTTTCGTTAGCAGCGCCTACGTAACAACCTAGTATAAAACCCTGAGTGTCTGTAATTATATGCCTTTTTCTACCCTTTACTTTTTTACTTCCATCATAGCCTTTGATCCCCCCTTTTCTGTAGTCTTTACAGATTGACTATCTACTATACAGGCACTCGGCTGCTCATTCCTTCCTATTTTTCTTCTACTATATTTTGTAATTTCATAATTCATTTTCTCAAAAATTCCCTGCTTCTTCCATTGCCTGAACTGCTCATACACAGTCTTCCATAGCGGAAAATCATTTGGTAAATACCGCCATTGACACCCTGTACGCAATACATAGAAAATTGCTTCTAATATTTCTCTTTTGCTATACTTTGGCGGCCTTCCTCCTTTCTTGTATGATACTCTGAAGTGTTTTTCTATTCTTGCCCATTCCCTTTCGCTTAGATCTGTTGGATACTTTTTTCTCATCTTTACCCCGTACTAAAATTTCAGATATTATAGCCTTTTACTTGTTTCCGGACAACCTCTAAGATGGAAATATCAAAATTGCTATAGACAGTACAGGAATTAGTATATACAACAACACACAGCAAGGAAAATAGCACTGACAGAAAATATCGTGGCTATGAGCAAACGAGAAAATTGCACGTAATGTTGAATATAAACAACAAAAAAGCCATAGCTGTAAAATACAGTAACGGCTGATCACTATGGAGCTTGTGATTTGCTAAAAGAAGTTGATTTTCAGCATGCCATAAAAGCACTATATGCAGATAGAGCATGTGATAGGCACAAGTTTTATAAGTTGTGTAACGAATATGATATAAAGACAAAAATTCCACCAATAAACAATGCGGCAGAACATCCAGAAATAGATTATATGTCTGACAGGAATGCTGCTATTAGGTTAATAAAATTATACGGTGAAGATGGCATGAAAGAATGGAAAAAAGAAGTAAATTATGGGAAAAGATCTTATATTGAAGGGTTTTTCTCAAGATTAAAGCAAATATTCGGATTTAGTTTTAGGAATAAATCTGAGATAAATCGAGAAAAAGAACTAAATGCTATTTGCTTAATAAATTCACTGATATTGGTATGGCTAAATTTGAGATAGTTACATGAATTTACCATAAATCACCATCTCATAAAGTGTGATGCAACAAAGCCATCCCAGTGTCTGGGCACTGGGATGACACCCTTTTGGATGGAAACCAGTGTCAGGTACTCGGATGACACCATTTACAACCACTCTCCTACCCTTTCTAGCTGTTTATAGCTGTTAAATCTCAGGAATTTATCAAAATATGGAGAGGCAATAAAGGGTGTGGAATTACTTAAATAGTTAGATAAAAAACCAGGCAGATCATTTTTTAATTCTTGCATTTTGTATCTATAATTTTGTATAGAAATAACTTTTATTTTATCATAATCAAGTTTCCAATAAGCAAGTTCTGAGACTTCTCTTTTTGTTATATGTTCTACCGCTAAGGCTTGTAAAATTAATTGCGGAAAAAATCCCGACATTACTTCTTCATTGGAAGGTGGTGTACCAAGCTTATAGTCTATAATTGCCACTTGCCCACTTGGTAGATACTCAACTCTATCACATCTTGCTATCAGTGAAATTTCTTGTGGCTTATTTGTCATCCAAGCAGTTTCATACTGATCACAAGAACCAGTGTCACGCGCTGGAATATGAAATATCGGACAGGAAAAGTTCTTTTCCAACTCAACATAATTGCTTCGAGTTTCATCAAATTCGACAAAAGATTGAATTATCTTTTGTAGTCTTACCCACCACATATTTGAAAAATTAAACTGACTAGTCGAGAATGCTTCTCGTGCAATGCTCATTGGAGATTTTTTGTTGCGTAAATATCTTGCAAGAATGTTGTGTACCATAGTGCCAAATTCCAATATCGATGGCTTGAAATTCAAGTCTCTTAATTGTTTAAGACCCAGTATATATTCAACGTAAAATGAATAAGGATTACGAATTAGCTTTTCTATTGCACTGCAAGACATCACCTGCATTTTTTCTTTTCTAACTTCGGTTTGAGGTTTTGGCATAGGCTGAGTACATGGAACAGTACATTCAGGCGTATTTAATATCCTTAGCCAATCACGATACGGCTGCTTCCCCTCCTTGAGTAGAATTTCCAAACGCTGCAATAGAATTGGCTTTCTATGGCTTAGCGATCTTGTAATATAAACCTTACTTGCACAAAACAAATTGTGTAAAGTATAAAAAAAATACCCCTGCTCTTCTTGTGCAGAAGGAAGATTAAATTTTTCTCTCGTAAGTGCATTCAAAAGCGGACTTTGAAAGCTTGGCGCTTCATTAAATCCAGCAAGTATTACAACTTTGTTGTGATATAAGCTGAATTTATTCAAGTCACTTGCTACAAAGAAAAACTCTTTCTCTAAAAATAAGGTCAGAATTTGGCTATATAACTCTAAGGAGCATTTAATTCCTACACCCTCACATGCATTTGAGAAATTACAGGTAAAATTACCTATTTCACTATTTAGCTCTGAAAAATTTATACCAGATAATATATTAATACACTGCAAATGAGTTGCTACCACATCGAAAATAGAGCAATTTATAGAACGAAGTAAAGGATTAAATATAACCTCTAACTTACTGATAATAAGTAATATATCTTCTTTGTATTTTAGCTTTTTATGGGCATTGATAGCATTTATAATATGCTCAGACCATTTGTACTAAAGTTGCGTAATATCTCTATTTCAAATTCAGATAAAATCCGAGTGTACTCTTCTTGAGTGTAACCAAAAGTCACTAGCCTATGTTTAAGGAGCGAAAGTAATGACACACTGCTCCAATTTGAGGTCAAAACTTCGATACTATAAAGCAGAAGCGTTATATAAGGGTAATTTTCCGGTATGGCACTGTGTTGCCTTGATAAACATGCTATACGAGCTGCAAGTAATTTATCAAAGACGACCAAAGAAATGTTTTCATAACCTTCATTTTCTATAATTAATGATGTCACTTGTGCTTCTTCCTCTCTGGAATCACAAGTGATGACTTCAATATTGCCAACATGTCCACTACTAACTTTGCTTAGATCGGCAGTTGTATCAAAGACGTAATCTAGATATTCCTCAGGACTTCCTGTTATCCCAGCCCTTTCTTCTGTCATCCAAGTAGCTGACACTGGGATCCAGTTTTCATTATACAGCCACCTGGTGCGCTCATTTAAAGTTAAGTTTTCTGGATCCCAGTGTCTGGGCACTGGAGAACACGCTTCTGGCAGAAAACTCACATCCCTTCTATCCACTTTTAAATAATCGAGCAGATCTTTCAGGCAATATTGATAATGTTTTTTATCAAGCGATTTCCAGTCTTTCTCTTTAATTTTCAAATTCAAGTTAGGCAAAATTATTTTTCCAAATGGCAGATCATATATAGCCCTAATTAAC
>NZ_CP011148.1:877609-878370 GCF_001758565.1 Wolbachia endosymbiont of Drosophila incompta
ATATATTGGTCTTTTTGTAAAGAGATTATCATATTGTTTATGTAATCACTCTTATGTTTTAATATATCTACTACTTCTAAATCTTTTAAAGTTTTACTCCAAGTCTCAGTGAGTAAGCTTATGAAATTCTCTATTTTTTTTGAATGTTCATCAAATTGATAACAATCCGTTGTTTGGGTAGATTGAATTTTATCAAGCAGTGATGGCAGGCTATAAGCTAAATCAATTGGAAAATTATCATTATTTTTTCTATTCCACTCCAATATGAATTGAATGAGTAGCAGTGTCCTTTTTGTTGGCTTGATAACTTTAACCCTATCAAGATTTAATATTAAATCTTCCTCATCAATATTCTCTAGCGAAACTATCTCTGGCAAAATTATGCATTTTTTAGCGTTATGATTCTTGAATGCACTCAGCAGCGCTATCACATCCCTCTTGCAAGGAAGTATGATTTTTACTTCAGGAATTTTTTCTCTTTCATATTCAGAAAATATGTGCTGAACCAGCACATCAAAAAGAGATTCATCCACATTAACGGTAAAAACTCTTCCCACTAACAGTAACAATTAATACAATATTTTATTGTATAGAAATTATTCAAAATATAAACGTGCTTGTATGCTATTATATATTAAAATTTTTTATAACATTACATGGCAAACATTAGAATAGAAGTTTTAAATAAATGCGAGCAAATTGGCTGCAGATGGTTAGTCAACGTTTACTCGATTTACATACGCAAAGAATTACCATCCAAA
>NZ_CP011148.1:878478-879441 GCF_001758565.1 Wolbachia endosymbiont of Drosophila incompta
CAAGCAAAGTGGGGCTTGGAAATAAGCTTCCTACCTGGCATGACCGATAATGTAGGCAACACAGTGAAACAAATTGTTAGAGAGTATTTAATAAGCAAAGGCTATATCGACCAGCCTGTCATCCCAGCCCCTTCTTTTGTCATCCCAGTGCTTGACACTGGGATCCAGAAAGAGAAAACGCAGATTCCAGCGTCACGCGCTGGAATGACACCAATTGAGATCAAAGCAAGAAGTTCAAAATTGATTCTAAGTCAAGGAGATTTACCAACCGAAGATGATATAAAACAAGAGTTCAACCCCATCACTGAGTATTGCACACTTATCTGTAAAGAAAATAATAACTATAGCTGGAAATATTATGGTAAATATAAGTCATTAAATACCCACTCCGGTGTCATTCCAGCGCGTGACCAGGAAAAAAAAGAATGGATCCCAGTGTCAAGCACTGGGATGACAGAAAAAAAGGCTGGGATGACAAAAGAGAGCACTGGAGTGATATCAAGTAGTAATGGGGCTAAATCTGTTGATTTAAATGTAAGTGACCAAGAACTTGAGAAAATCAGCAGAGATGGAATCGATGGTAATGGCACTTTAGGGCTCTCGCTGGCAGCAATGAAAGCTATAAAGGATTACTTTAAAAAACTTGGTAGAAATCCATATGATATTGAACTTGAGTCTCTGGCACAGACTTGGTCTGAACATTGTAAACACAATATTTTTTGCTCCCCTATTGATGAAATAAAAGACGGTCTATATGCTCATTATATTAAGCGTGCAACGCGTGAGATAAATTCTGACATATGCGTGTCAGTTTTCTCCGACAACGCAGGAGGAATAATTTTTGATGACGATTACTTGATTGTAGATAAAGTTGAAACTCACAATAGCCCTTCAGCTCTTGATCCATTTGGTGGAGCAATGACCGGAGTGCTTGGAGTTAATCGCGATATAGTGGGTTTCGGG
>NZ_CP011148.1:879462-880209 GCF_001758565.1 Wolbachia endosymbiont of Drosophila incompta
AATACCTATTACTTTTGCTTTGCCAAAGAAGCAAAAGGCAGATTTTATAGGGATAAAGAGCGCACTGATGAGATCTTACCGCCAAAATATATAATGAAAGAAGTGATTCACGGTGTTAATGTTGCTGGTAATTGCTCTGGTATTCCAACACAACTTGGATCGGTATATTTCGACGATAGATTTTGTGGCAAGCCATTAGTTTTTGTCGGAAGCATTGGAATTATTCCACGCAATATAAATAATGCACCTTCACACATTAAAGGACCAAAAAATGGCGATAAGATTGTAATTATTGGCGGAAGAGTTGGAAGAGATGGAATTCACGGTGCAACGTTCTCTTCAGAGGCTTTATCGGGAAATAGCCCTTCAACAATTGTGCAAATTGGTGACCCTATAACACAAAAAAAATTATCCAATGCCGTCATAAAAGCAAGAGATCTTGATCTTTATAATGCAATAACGGATAACGGAGCAGGTGGGCTGTCGTCGTCTATTGGTGAAATGGGAAAAGACGGATTTGAAGTTGATTTGAGCAAGGTTCTCCTTAAAAACGATGGTATGGCTCAGTGGGAAATATGGATATCAGAATCACAAGAGAGAATGACCTTAGCAGTGCCAGAAGAAAATCTCCCTATGTTTAAGCAAATCATGAAAAAACATGATGTGGAGGTTTGTGTGATTGGAGAGTTTAATGAGAGTGGTAAAGCTGTTGTTAAATGTCCTGAAGGGACAGTAATAATGGACATC
>NZ_CP011148.1:880232-880816 GCF_001758565.1 Wolbachia endosymbiont of Drosophila incompta
TAATCCCAAAGTGCATTTACAGACGAAACCGTGGTCTAAGGGGCTTCCAGCGCTATGCGCTGGAATGACAACAAGTTCGCCTTCTTTAGCAATTGAACTAAAAGAAATGCTGAGCAGACCAAACATTTGCAGCAAAGAGTTCATAGTGGTGCAATATGACCATGAGGTTCAAGGGTCGTCAGTGCTGAAACCACTGCAGGGCAAGGGAAGAGTGTGCAGTGAAGCTATTGTTTCAAGGCCAATCCTTTCTTCAAATAAAGGTGTTGTAAAATCGCAAGGATTTGGCTCAAGTTATGGAGAAATTGACACCTACCACATGGCAGCATGTGCAATTGACACCGCGATACGCAACTATGTAGCCGCAGGAGGAAATATAAATCATCTAGCGTTTCTCGACAATTTTTGTTGGTGTGATGCTTATAATCCAGAAAGGTTGTGGCAACTAAAGAAAGCTGCAGAGGCTTGTTACGACTTCGCAACTGCATTTAAAACACCATTCATATCCGGAAAAGACAGTATGTTCAATGACTTCAAGGGATATGATGAAAATGGCGAGAAAGTGATAATCTCTGCACCACCTTCAT
>NZ_CP011148.1:880874-882152 GCF_001758565.1 Wolbachia endosymbiont of Drosophila incompta
AAAAATGCCAGGGGACTTGATATATGTGCTTGGAGAAACACTTGATGAACTTGGTAGATCTGAATATCAGTTATATAGTGGAATAGGTAATAACAACGTACCAAAAGTTGATGCAAAGAGCGCTAGGAAGTTGTATGAGCGTTACAACCAGGCAATAAAAGATGGCATAATTGCGTCTGCAATTGCACCAAACTTAGGCGGATTAGTTATTGCTCTGGCAAAATCGCTAATTGCAGGAGACCTTGGTGCTGAAATCGATCTTTCACTAGTGCCAATAGGAAAAATACAAAATACAGACATAATAAACAAGATAATAATGTTTTCTGAATCGCAAAGTAGAATTTTGGTTACTATTGCACCACAAAATCAGAAGAGGTTTGAAGAATTGTTTGAAGGTGCAGTTTATTCATGTATTGGCAAAGTAACAGAGAAAAAGGTGCTAAACATAAAGGATGTTTTAAAAGTAGATCTGAAAGATGTGGCATGCTAATATAAAATATTTTTCTTATTATGCTAAATAACTCTTTTACTATATGTAATGTTTATTTAGAATGAATGTATGTTATTAATTTTGGGTAGGTAATTATGTCTATTTTATCGATACTCCTGTTTATCAGTCTTTCTTTACTCAACACTTCAAATAAATTGATGATATGTGCTGCCTTATTTGTGGGAGCTGCTTTAGTTGTAAATTCAATGGTTGAATTTTATGGCAGAAGCAAAGCTACGTACAACTTAATAGTGTGTACAGCGCTATGTTGTGTTTTTAAATGGCAAAGTTTTAATTTGATGATATTGATTTCATATACTGCAATTTTAGTATCTCTTCTCTCAAGCATAATTATTTTTGAAAAATTGAAGTCCAAGTTGAATTTTCATATGGTCAATTTCTTTGAAGTTTGATTATAGCATCAGTGGTTGATAGTGCCGTTGTATGTGTTGGATTACTATACAAATTTTCTGCAGGTAAATGCCTATCAATATATACTAGAGACTTAATTTTTAAGTTTTCTTATGCGTCAGTATTGAGCATCTGTTTGTTTGTAGGAATGTATTTATTTTGCTTGGCAAACAAGAAGTATTTTAAGATTTCCACATAACCTGTTTTCTGATATAGCTAAACTGACTTTGGGTCCTAGGGGTGTATTTGGTGCGTAACAACAGTTTAGAATTTATAGGTAGCCTAAACCCACAACTGTACAAACATTATGATTTGAGCCTATCAGGGGGGTGTCATTCCAGTCTGGAATCCAGAAAAAAGAATGGTGTCATCCCAGT
>NZ_CP011148.1:882162-883473 GCF_001758565.1 Wolbachia endosymbiont of Drosophila incompta
CAACTGTACGAAGATCCATTTTTGAAGGTAAATTGCACAGCAAATGGTGTCATTCCAGTCTGGAATCCAGAAATTTTGCTTATAACTGAGCTGATGAGCTAAAGGTAGTTGTCTTACGCTAAAACAAACGTTTTTAATTAAGTTGCATAGAACCAGTGTCTGGGCACTGGCCCACTGGTGGGAATTGCTCCTAAACTACAACGTTCGTACAGCTATGTGCTTGACACTGGGATGACATCATAGGGGCAGTGGCCTACTTAACCGTCATACCGTCGCGGTATCTCAGCCGCTAACAAGTAGCGGAATGACGATTTATCAAACGCTGCCTAATTTTCCGTAACAGTTGAAAAAATCAATAGAAAATCAATATATCACTATAAATTCACGTATTTTGAGGCTATAATGGTTAATACGTTATATGGTATAATATGGACGATTTTATCAGAGTTAAGGGCGCAAGGGAACATAATCTGCAAGGTGTAGACGTCAATATACCGAAAAATAAGCTAGTTGTTATAACTGGGCTAAGTGGTTCTGGCAAGTCTAGCCTTGCATTTGATACGATTTATGCAGAAGGCCAACGCCGGTACGTTGAAAGCCTGTCAGCTTACGCGCGTCAATTTCTCAACATTCAGGATAAACCAGATGTTGAGTCGATTACAGGTCTCTCTCCTGCAATATCTATCAACCAGAAATCGATCTCAAAAAATCCAAGGTCAACAGTTGGAACTGTTACCGAAATTTACGATTACTTGCGCTTAGTATATGCACGAATAGGAGTTCCTTATTCACCTGCAACTGGATTACCAATAACAAAACAAACGGTGTCTCAAATTGTAGACACTATAATTGCGTTACCTTTAGAAACTAAGATATATATACTTGCCCCTGTTGTGCGTGGTAGAAGGGGAGAACATCTTAAAGAGATATTGGAAATTAAAAGACAAGGTTACGTAAGGTTCAAAATAGATGGTGAAGTGTACAATGTAGATGACTTGCCTAAACTCGATAAGAACAAGAAACACGACGTTTTTGTGGTTGCAGATAGAATATCAATATTGGGCGATATAGGAAATCGACTGCCAAGTAGTATAGAATCCGCACTAAAACTTGGTAATGGTCTAATGTATGTAGAAATAGTAAACCTACCTGACAACCATAATTCCGAGTATAAAAATGGTCAAATTCTGACTTTTTCAGAGAATTTTGCATGCCCCGAGTCTGGTTTCACTCTTGAGGAAATAGAACCAAGATTATTTTCTTTTAACAGCCCTTACGGTGCATGTGGTTCGTGTAATGGGCTTGGTAAAA
>NZ_CP011148.1:883495-914575 GCF_001758565.1 Wolbachia endosymbiont of Drosophila incompta
AATAGTACCGGATGAAACTCTTTCAATATCTGAGGGGGCTTTAAAGCCAGTGGGATCAATGTTCCGCCAAGTGCACACATTTCTAAAAAGTGCAATTCTATCACTGGCTGAAAACTACAAATTTAACCTTGATATTCCGTGGAAGAACATAGATCAAGAAGTAAAAGATATGATACTCTTTGGCTCTAATAAATTTCAAGGTTTGATCAGTATCTTGGAGAACCAGATGGATTATGATGAAACACTTGTTGAGCGATATTGCTCTGTCACTCACTGCAGAGAATGCACTGGCTATAGATTGAGAAAAGAAGCGCTTACAGTAAAAATTGATAGCAAACATATAGGTGAAATATCAGGGCTTAGTATCGATGAATCCCTTAAGTGGTTTGAAAATTTGCCAGACAAGCTCACAGAACAACAGAAGCAAATCTCAAATAAAATACTAAGTGAAATAATCAAGAGGCTAACATTTTTAAAGAATGTAGGGTTGAATTACCTAACGCTTGATCGAGAATCTAGCACTCTCTCTGGCGGTGAGAGTCAGAGGATCAGACTTGCTTCGCAAATTGGCTCAGGATTAACGGGGGTTTTATATGTTCTTGATGAACCCTCGATTGGCCTTCATCAATGTGATAATGATCGGTTAATTGCCACACTAAAAAACTTAAGAGACATGGGTAACACTGTAATCGTTGTTGAGCATGATGAAGATACAATAATGGCTGCTGATTATGCGATTGATATTGGTCCTGGAGCTGGCGTAAATGGTGGAAAAGTTGTTGCAGAAGGAACACCAGACCAGGTGCAAAGAAATTCAGGGAGCATAACAGGGCAATATTTGAGTGGAGAGAAAAAAATTTTAATTCCAAGGAGAAGAAAGCAAGCAACTCAGTTCATAAAAGTAATAAATGCATGTGAAAATAACTTAAAAAATGTAAACGTTAAATTTCCTATAGGGAATCTTATTTGTGTTACTGGAATATCAGGAGGGGGAAAATCAAGTTTAGTCATAGAAACGTTATATAAATATTCAGCACATAAGATACATCATTCGTCTGCAAGGTATGGTCAGTGTGATAGAATAGAAGGCCTTGAATATATAGATAAAGTTATAGAAGTTGATCAGTCGCCAATTGGTAGAACCCCTGCGTCAAATCCAGCAACATATGTTGGTATGTTCACTCATATAAGAAATTGGTTTGCAGGTCTTTCGGAGTCAAAAGCAAGGGGATATAATATAGGCCGGTTTTCATTTAATACCAGAGGGGGAAGGTGTGAGGCTTGTAAAGGTGATGGGCACTTAAAGATAGAGATGCATTTTCTACCGGACGTTTATGTGAAGTGTGAGCAATGTAAAGGGCGAAGGTATAATCGGGAAACATTGGAAGTTACTTATAAAGAAAAATCAATCTCTGATGTGCTTGATATGACGATAGATCAGGCTTGTGATTTTTTTGAAAACCTTCCAATGGTAAAAGAAAAGTTGGTTTCTTTGCAGGAAGTAGGGCTTGGCTATATAAAACTCGGACAGTCGTCAACAACGTTGTCTGGGGGTGAAGCACAACGAATAAAGCTGTCCAAAGAGCTATCAAAACGATTTACCGGAAGAACATTGTATATTCTTGATGAGCCAACAACTGGATTACACTTTGAAGATATAAATAACTTACTAAAAATACTCCATAGATTAGTCAATCTGGGAAACACTGTTATAGTTATCGAGCACAATTTGCACGTTATAAAAACTGCAGATTATATAATAGACATCGGACCAGAGGGCGGAATAAAAGGCGGAGAAGTGATTGCTACTGGAACTCCAGAAGAAGTGGTAAAAATTCCAGAAAGTGTTACAGGCAGGTATCTTAAAACGTATTTATTATAAACTATTTCTTAATTATATTAGGCTAGGTTGCATATTTATGATTTGGAGATAAGAATGTCAGTATATCGATACTTTAGAAGGTACGTTGAATATGGAGTTGTACCTGCTAAGAAAGCAGAAGATAACACACTAGTTCCAGAAAATAGTTTCTATAAATCTGTACGTTACGTTGATAATGTGCTAGGACCTGTGAAAGATGTAATTTGTGGAGTTGAGAGTAAAGACAATTATAACAAGTATTATCAAGATAATGATAAACGTGGGTCACAGGGCAGAGAAAGTGTATTCATTGTGTGCACTTGGTGCTATTTTAGCAGCCAACATAATATTGCAACCTTTATGTTTGATACTATAACTAAAGTGACTTAGGTTTACCGACGATTTGATAAACGACAAATTCGTCATCCCGCTGCTTGTTAGCGGGATCTAGAGATACCGCGGCGGTATGACGTAGGAAAACCTGACTTGCACTAGCTACAGCACCCAGCAGTGGCTCAGTTTGAACTATATTGAAATGGAATAAAAAGTGAAAGAGTGTAAGCTTAAGTTACTTTAGCTATACTATATAAATTATTTTATAATATATTTAATGAGTTGTGAACCTTCTCTTACTAAAAAAAGCTACAAATCTCATATTTCCAAGCGTATGCGTAAGTTGCGAATGTATCATTGATGAAAATCTTAATCTGTGTAGTGAATGCAACAAAAAAATCAATTTTCTAACTAAGCATTACTGCAATGTTTGTGGCGTAGTAATCTCAGACAATATTTATACGTGTGGTAAGTGCATCATCAATCCTCCACCGTTTAAAGTATTAAGATCAGTTTTTGCTTATGATCAACATAGTAGAAACATGAGAGGTTGTCCGGAAACTAGTAAATTCAAGCATATTCCCTCTTTAACATAACCCTACTCATAGCTAGGTATATGAAATTCTCAGTGGATGTTGTGAGTAAATCATACTCCTTCGATAGCCTTCTATTCCTATTAACCCAAGCAAAAGTCCTTTCTACAACCCATCTTCTTGGCTGTACTTTAAACCCTTGTTCTCTTGTTGGTAGTAGCTCAGGTGGCGTATCTTTGTGCACCCAAAATCTACATGGAGGCCTTTTAACAATTTCAATATCTATGTCATATTCTTCCTTTATGTGATTCTTTAAATTTCTTCCTTGGTATCCCATGTCAGCCCACATTTTTTTAACTTTAGTATATTTTGTTCTCATATTGTTTAATGCTATTTTAATACCATCTCTATCATTTTCGTTAGCAGCGCCTACGTAACAACCTAGTATAAAACCCTGAGTGTCTGTAATTATATGCCTTTTTCTACCCTTTACTTTTTTACTTCCATCATAGCCTTTGATCCCCCCTTTTCTGTAGTCTTTACAGATTGACTATCTACTATACAGGCACTCGGCTGCTCATTCCTTCCTATTTTTCTTCTACTATATTTTGTAATTTCATAATTCATTTTCTCAAAAATTCCCTGCTTCTTCCATTGCCTGAACTGCTCATACACAGTCTTCCATAGCGGAAAATCATTTGGTAAATACCGCCATTGACACCCTGTACGCAATACATAGAAAATTGCTTCTAATATTTCTCTTTTGCTATACTTTGGCGGCCTTCCTCCTTTCTTGTATGATACTCTGAAGTGTTTTTCTATTCTTGCCCATTCCCTTTCGCTTAGATCTGTTGGATACTTTTTTCTCATCTTTACCCCGTACTAAAATTTCAGATATTATAGCCTTTTACTTGTTTCCGGACAACCTCTGATTATAAATTTCAAATTTTTTGATAATTTGAATTACGTAAAAATCTATGCAAAGTGGATACACCAAGCTAATCAGGATACATTTCAGAACGCAGAGATCATAATCCCTATACCGTTACATAAAATGCGCTTGTTTAAACGTAAATATAATCAAGCAGCACTGCTTGCAAAAGAATTGAGTAAGTTGTCCAATTTATCCTATACGCCATTTGCAATAAAACGCCTTCGCCATACTACGCCTCAAGCTGGTCTTTCACTTAAACAGCGTGAAAAAAATTTAAAGAAGGCTTTTAAAACAAGCAACAAGAAAATTATCGAAAATAAAATCGTGATATTAGTTGATGATGTGGTAACAACCGGAGCAACTGTAAGATCTTGCTCTCAGGAAATTTTAAACTCCGGTGCAAAAGAAGTGAGAGTGCTATCACTTGCAAGAACGGTGAATGATTGTGAGGCTATTACATAAAATCTTGACTTGCTTTTACTATATCCATAAAATTATAATTTATAGTTGAATAGTTGTTGGGGAGCGTATGAGTATAAAAGAGCAAGAAATTGATGCTATATTCCAAGAAATAGAGCAAGAATCAAAAGAAAGTGACATAATTGAAGAAATTAAGCAAAAGCTGCTCGCATGTAACCAAGATACATACAATCAGTGGAAAAGACTTAATTTTCACATAGATCATTTATTTGAAATACGGCAAGAGATTACCCATGCTTCTAGGTATTATACTACTGCGTTAAACATTGCTGCTCATAAAGGCTTAGTAAAAACAGTAAGACGTCTACTGGGGAAAGGTGCAGAGGTTAGTACACGCGATGGTGGTGGACACACTGCTCTGCATTGTGCCGCTAGCAGCGGTAATACGGAAATAATAGAATTACTACTGGAGCAAGGAGTACGTATTCACTCATGTTCTAAACTTGGCTCAACACCGCTGCATTTTGCTGCTACTAATAATCATATAAATGCAGTGAGGTGCCTGTTAAATAAAGGAGCTAGTCTTTTAGCACTAGATAATAATAATTCCATTTCCAGTATGTTTGCTACAGACAAAGAGGTGATTGCTGTCTTAAAGAAAGCAGAAGAAGAAAAACATAAGAGAGAAATGGAATGTAAGAAAAAAAGGCAAGCAAAAATGATTGCTGTAGGTGGTATTGCAACTGCATTGATAGTGGCGGGTATTGGATACATTGTTGAATTACCTATACTAGTAACTATTGGTATATCTGTATCCATTGCATTAGTATCTGTTTGCATTGCGTACGTAATGTCAAAACCTAACACTAAAATGGAAGGAACAGAGAGCTCTGTACAGGAAATTGGTCAGAGTATATAGGTCAAGATAAAACTTTACTTTTAATAACCTCAACATCACTAAACTCAAAGGTTTGATTCCCTATGATTTGAAATTTCTCATGTCCTTTTCCTGCAACCAGCAGAATCATACCCTCGTTATAGGCAATATCTATGCCTTTTTCTATGGCTTCTTTCCTGTCCCCTATCTCCAGTGCACTAGGACAATATAGCAAAATATCGTGGCGAATTTTTGCAGGATCTTCATCACGCGGATTGTCATCTGTGATTATTACTTTGTCTGCATACATTTGTGCTATTTTACCCATTTCTGAACGCTTCTTCCGATCACGATTGCCACCGCATCCAAAAACTAGGACTATTTTTTTGTTGAAGTGCCATTTTAAAGACAACAGGGCTTGTTTAAGCGCACTTGGAGTGTGTGCGTAATCCACGAATGCAAAAGGTTTAACTTTTTCCATTCTTCCTGGTGGAGAAACGAGTTTACCTATAGATATTTCTCTGTAATTCAGTCCAGACGAGGTAACTATACCAATTGCACACAACAGATTATATGCTTGAAATTGCCCCAAAACTGGAAAAAACATGTTATAAATTTCATCGCCAATTTTAATTGTAAGGTATTGACCATTAGGGGTTGGTGTTTGCTCTAATAAAGTAATATCAGAACCTGTTTTTCCATAGGTGATAACTTTGTTGCTGCGTTTTTCAGCTATTTTAAGCAATGCATGGTACTCATTTATATCCGCATTTAAAATTACTGTTTCTCCCTCTGGTAGTACCTCATAAAATAACCTTTTCTTAGCCTCAAAATACTCATCGATACTCTTATGATAGTCCAAATGATCTTGCGAGAAATTAGTAAAAGCTGCAGCAGTGAACCTAAGTCCATGAATTCTGTATTGGTCAATTCCATGGCTTGAAGCCTCTAATGCTAATTGTTCTACGTTCTTACTATTTATACCACATAATGTGGAATAAAGGTCATCTGCGCCTGGAGTGGTAAGATTATCGCTATTATCTTCTCTGTCATTATTGATGCATGTTCCAAGTGTTCCAATAGACGCAGCATTATAGCCAGAGTTTTGCCAGATCTGGCGGCAAAATTCTACTACTGAAGTTTTACCATTTGTACCAGTTACAGCAGCAACATATTTGGGCTGTTTGAATTGATAAAACCTGCTGACTATTTCTCTGTATATTTCTTGAGGGTTTGGGTGGTCAAGCACTGCAAAACTCGGAGTATTTGTCATGCAAGTAGCTGACACTGGAATCCAGTTTTTATTATGCAATTGCTTAGTGTGTTCATTTGCAATTAAATTTTCTGGATCCAAGTAGTCAAGCACTGGGATGACATCTTTTTTGGTTCCTTGTATGACAACGTCTACACAGTCGTGTGCGTGATACTGGGATTCAGTAGGAAAAATCTGGATACATGCTGGTTTTCTAGATTCCAGCGTCACGCGCTGGAATGACACCGCAGACACACAAACAAAAAGATAACCTTCCTTTACTCTATTGGGATTACATGTAACGCCCTTGATTTCAATATCAAAGTTAACATCAATAATGTTATGCAGTAATTCTCTCAGTTTCATCTGCCAGTTTTAGTGTTCAAACATGGCAACCTTGCTAGTGCAGCATTTAAATCAGAGATTAAATCTTCAGGATCTTCCAGTCCACAAAATATCCGTATAAAACTTCCACCATAATCTGAATTCATTACAGATCTTGACATAGATCTACGATCTATTGGTAATATCAAACTGTCGCATCCTCCCCAAGAAGCACCGATACCAAAAATTTTCATGTGATCAACCATGCAGCTTAGTTCTTCACATGAATATTCTCTATCTAGTGCTATACTGAATGTGCCGCTTGCTCCTTTGAAGTAACTTTTCCATAATTCGTGTTGAGGATGGGAGGGAAGTGCTGGATACAAAACTTTTTTGATTTTTGAATGTTTTTCTAGCCACTTTGCCACTTCCATTGCTGTATTTTGGTGCCTTTTCATACGTGTGTACAATGTTCTAAGTCCCCTATGTGCAAGGTAGCAGTCGTGCGATTGAATGGTTACCCCATAATTTTTATAGCTCTCATAAAGCAATTTAAAAATTTCACCTTCAGCAATAATAGCCCCCATCACTAAATCTGAGTGACCGGCTAGATACTTTGTCACCGCATATAGTGCAACATCAACTCCATAATCAAGCGGCTTAAATAACAAAGGAGTGGCCCATGAATTGTCACAAACGGTCACAATTTTATGTTCCTTAGCAACTTTTACTATATGCTCTATATTCGAAATCTCAAACGTTACAGAACCAGGAGTCTCGATCATTATCAATGAAGTATTACTCTGAATTAAATCAGTTATATCCTGTGTTGGATCATAAAAAGTTACTTCTGTTCCTCTTTTTGGTAGCTCATTTTCTGCAAACCTCCTAAGCCTATAATAACTATTATCTTGAATTAAAACGTGCGAGCCTGCTTTAGCGAAAGTTAGAATAGCAAAAGTAAGTGCAAATAGTCCGGAAGGATAAATAAGCGCTTGTCCACTCCCTTCAATTTCAGCCAGTGCATTTGAAAGATAATGAACAGTAGGAGTACCAACATTACTGTAGCTATAATCCCTTGCAACACCATCGTTGATTACATCGTATATACTTTCTCCATTTGCTGCATTTAAGTAGTCCTTGTAAGTAGGGAATAATATGGTAGAAGAATGATAAACTGGCGGGTTCATGGAACCTTTATAGTCATTAAATTGTCTTCCTGCTTTAACTAATATAGACTCTTCCTTCACATTTTTATTATTTATTTTTTAAATTGTACTCATCTTGCGTATACAAGTGAAGAGAAATTGCATGTATTAGCTCTATCTCACCCTTCAATAACTCATAAATCAACTTGTGTCTTTTTAGAACGCTCATTCCAATAAAGCCGTCAGATATTAATATTAATTTAATGTGCGAAGGTAATGTTGAAGATGAAGCAAAATAATGATCAGCATGCTTTGCTGATTCATCGATAATGTTGATATCAATTACATCTATCGAATCGCGTATCTTTTCTTCTATTGCCTTAATAATGTCCATAATGGTTTCTTTAAGCAACAATATGCTCCTCCTGTCATCTCAGTGTCAGCTACTCGGATGACAGGAAAAGTGATCACAATTATTTATTCTCTTCTTTATTATCTATGTCTTGATAATCAGAATCTACTACTTTTTCCTCTTTATCATTTGGATTTCCTTCTGATGAAAAGCCATTTTCAGCACTATTTTGTTGAGATGTTTGATACATAGCTTCTCCAAGTTTCATAGATAATTGAGAAAGATTAGTAACTTTCTGCTGTATTGAATCAGCGTCATCAATGTTATCAGATTTACTAACTTCTTTTAATTCGTTAACTGCATTTTCAATAGCAGATCTATCTTCTGGTGAAACTTTATCACCATACTCTGTCAGAGACTTTTCTGTAGAATGGACTAAGCTATCCGCTTGATTCTTCACTTCAATAAACTTTTTGCGCTTTTCATCTTCTTGCGCTTTTTCTTCAGCTTCTTTTACCATGCGATTTATTTCATTATCAGATAAACCACCTGAAGATTGAATGCGTATTTTTTGCTCTTTTCCAGTAGCTTTATCTTTTGCAGAAACGTGTGCTATTCCATTTGCATCTATATCAAATGTCACTTCAATTTGTGGCCTTCCGCGCGGAGCAGGAGGTATCCCTTCCAAACTAAACTGACCGAGTAGCTTATTATCAACTGCCAGTTTTCTTTCACCCTGATGCACCTTAATTGTAACAGCTGTTTGGTTATCTTCTGCAGTTGAAAACACCTGAGATTTTTTAGTAGGAATTGTAGTATTACGCTCAATAAGTGGAGTGAATACTCCTCCTAGAGTTTCAATACCAAGAGAAAGTGGGGTCACATCAAGTAGTAACACATCTCTTACATCACCTTGAATGATCCCCGCCTGTATTGCAGCTCCAATTGCTACAACTTCATCAGGGTTAACTCCTCTATGTGGATCTTTGCCAAAGAATTCTTTAACTTTCTCTATGACTTTTGGCATACGAGTCATGCCACCAATAAGAACCACTTCGCCAATTTGACTAGCAGATAAACCAGCATCCTCAAGAGCTTTTTTACAAGGAGCCATAGTTCTTTCGATTAAATCATTCACTAAGCTTTCAAGTTTTGCTCTCGTTAATTTCATATTTAAGTGTTTTGGACCACTTGCATCAGCTGTAATAAACGGTAGATTTATTTCCGTTTCCATTGCACTTGATAATTCAATTTTCGCTTTTTCAGCAGCTTCTTTGATTCTTTGCATAGCCATTGGATCATTTTTCAAATCAATGCCATTACTTTTCTTGAATTCATCTAGTAAATAACTCACTACTCCATTATCAAAGTCTTCACCTCCAAGATGGGTATCACCGTTTGTTGCTTTCACTTCGAAAACTCCATCACCTATTTCAAGTATTGAAACGTCAAATGTACCACCACCAAGGTCATATACTACTATTGTGTGCCCATGTTTCTTATCAAGACCATAAGCAAGTGCTGCAGCAGTCGGTTCATTTACTATTCTGAGTACATTTAATCCGGCAATTTTTCCTGCATCTTTTGTTGCTTGACGTTGAGAGTCGTTGAAGTATGCTGGCACTGTTATCACAGCATCTTTTACTTCCTCTCCAAGATAAGCTTCTGCTGCCTCTTTCATGTTTTGTAGTATAAATGCACCAATTTGACTAGGAGAATATTCTTTATTATCAGTTGTTTTAACCCATGCATCACCACTTTTTGCTGCAAATACTTTGTATGGTACACTTAGATTTTTCATCTCAGGATCACTATATTGACGGCCTATTAATCTCTTAGTAGCAAAAAAGGTATTACTTGCATTGGTGGTTGCTTGCCTTTTTGCTGGAGCACCAATCAACCTTTCTCCTGAAGAAGTCAATGCAACTATAGATGGAGTAGTTCTTGCCCCTTCTTTATTTTCTATTACCTTTGTATCCTTGCCCTGCATTATTGCAACACAAGAATTTGTTGTTCCGAGATCTATGCCTATTGCTCTTCCCATAATGAGTACCCCATTGTAAATATTATCTGATATAAGAATATATAAGTATAGGGCTCATTAATTACAAGCCCAATTTAGGTTTCTAATTAGTTATTAGAACTTAAAAGGCGCGAAAGCCACTTAGTCAGCCAAAAATTGCCTCGTAGTTTATTTGAATTATCAGCTTCTTCATTGCTGCTATCCCCAATTTGGTATCCAGAGTTCTGTAATGGCTTATAACCGTTTAAATTAACATCATCACCTTGTTTTAAAACAAATGTATTTACATCTAAACTGTTATCAATACTAACGTTCAATGTAATATTAAACTCTTTTTCGATTGTAGAAACTGTATTGCGTTTGTTATTAAAAATGTGCGCTATAACTGCACTGTGTGCTACTAAATCAAAAGACTTATTTCGATTCTTGTTAGCAATATGTTGTAAATCCCTTAGTATTGATGAAACAATTACTTCGTTTGATTTTACTCTTCCAGTACCTTTGCAGTGTAAACACTCTGTAGTATTAATTTCTTGTATGTTTGGTTTAATTCTTTGCCTTGAAAATACCATTAAACCAAAGTCATTTATGTAGCTAAATTGAACTTTAGCTTTATCATCTTTAAACGCTTGCTTTATAGCAGACTCAACAGCTCTGCAATACTGATATTTCAACATATCAATAAAATCGACTACTATTAATCCTGATAGGCCCCTAAGATTCACCTGTCTTGATATTTCAGGTACTGCTTCCATGTTGGTTCTATAAGCTGTTTCTTCTATGCTATCTTCTCCTGTCATCTTTCCTGAATTTACGTCTATTGAAACAAACGCCTCAGTTAAAGTTATTATCAAAGACCCACCAGATGGCAATTCTACTCTATTGCTATATAACTCAGAAATTTGATCTTCGATTCCGTAGTAAGTAAAGATCGGAGCATAACCTCTATACAATCTATAGCGCAACTTACTACCTTTTAGTGCATTGTTAGCATATTGCCTAACTGCCTCAAAAGCTTCCTTTCCAGACACTATAACTTCTATACCATCGCTACAAAAATCACGAACAGATCTCATAATTACATCTGCTTCATTGTAAATTAATGATGGAACGTTTACAGAGAAGGCATTTTTTTGAATGCTCTGCCATAATGAGGATAAGTAATTGTAATCCTGCTCAATTTCTTTCTTATTTTTTCCTGAACCAACAGTTCTTACTATTAAACCTGATCTTTTTGGCAAGTTTATTGAACTCAGTATCTCCTTTAACTGCTTTCTGACATTAGCATCTTCAATTCTGCGGGACACTCCACCTTTGCTCATGGAATTTGGCATGAAAACACAGTATCTACCCACTAAAGTTATGTATGTTGTAAATGAAGCTCCTTTATTGCCTCGTTCCTCTTTAGTTAGCTGGACCAATACTTTTTGATTTACTGAAATAACATCTTGTAATTTGTATTTTTTATATAAAGGTACCTCTCTTACAAAACCACTACCTGATCCGTTGACATTCTTACTAGCTGCAGAATCTGAAGAAACATTTGCTGAGGCTTCTTCTATACAATCGTCATTTGAGTAGCCCTCAAAGATAGTTTCCTTTTCTTTTTCTGGAATGTTGAAGTAATCTAGAGATATCTCGGAAAAAGACAAAAAACCTTGCTTATTTTTCCCATATTCAATAAATACGGCTCGCAAAGAAGGCTCTATACGCTTTATATAAGCAACGTAGATATTACCCCTTAATTGATTTTTTTCCTTGAATTCTTGTTCAAATTCTACAACCTTGTTATTAATTGACAAGGCAACTCTTACCTCATTAGAACAGATAGAATTTTCTATCAATAATACCCTTTTACCACTATTTGTCACTTATTTACCGTTTGCTTTTTATTCTGAAGTTAACTTTATGCTACTTAATGCACTGTTGATTGTCAAGGATTTTGCAATCTGCATTATTCGATTGACTTTTAGTATTTTGCGTAATAAACTCGCATAGAATTTATTATATCATTATAAGTATGGCGAAAAAAAATGCTTCTTTGCTCGTTAAGTTAGTCAGCACTGCAATCAAGATAACAAAAACTGGTGAAGAAAAATCAACTGGCTATTTTTATGTAAAAAAGCGTAATCCAAAAAAGCTCACCAAAAAACTGGAGTTTAGGAAGTATGACCCAGTAGTCAGAAGGCATGTGTTATTTAAAGAAGAAAAACTAAAGTAATTTTTTTATAAGGAATTTTATTATTATGCAAAATTTACAATTAAGTTATCCTATAATAGTAGAGTTGGGGGATGTGAAAGATACAAAACTGAAATTAATAAAGGTCATTGCACAATTAATAAGTAAGAAGTACACAACACAGAAAAAAGCAGCAAACGCTCTAAAGATTGATCAACCTAAAGTATCTCAAATCAATAGGTCAAAAATCGAAGGGTTCTCCTTAGAATACTTGCTTAACTTATTGATTGTATTGGGCCAAGACATAAACGTAAGAATAAAGCATAATTCTAAACCTGCATAATATGGTATCCGTTCAGCGGAGTGGCAAAATAAGGTAGACAAGATAAATCAATCTCGGTGTCAAGCACTGGGATGACAAGGTATAAACCTTATCGTCATGCCGCCGCGAACCGTCATACCGCGATTCATTCGCGGTATCTCTAGATCCCGCTAACAAGTAGCGGGATGACGGTTATCAGGCCAGCACCCCTACGATGTCATCCCAGTGCTTGACACTGGGATGGCTTTGTTGCATCGCTCAAGCGAAAAGAACTGGCAGTTACTGACAAAATTCATTATAAATAGCCATTTAACTGTTGAAGAAAAAATATGCCACAAAAAATGAGAGTCAGTNNGTGCCATGAATATAACAAATTTCTCCAAGAAAGAGGAAGCATTTTTTGTTATATCAATGACGCCATAGAAAATTGGTACGAGAATTGTCCAAAAATGCAGGGCGGCAACTATATTTATAGTGATAAAGTTGTGATTTTGGTGCATATAACCCTCTGCCGCTTTCAAGTGGTATAATTAAACCAGAGTGGTTGAGAGGTTGTCCGGAAACAAGTAAAAGGCTATAATATCTGAAATTTTAGTACGGGGTAAAGATGAGAAAAAAGTATCCAACAGATCTAAGCGAAAGGGAATGGGCAAGAATAGAAAAACACTTCAGAGTATCATACAAGAAAGGAGGAAGGCCGCCAAAGTATAGCAAAAGAGAAATATTAGAAGCAATTTTCTATGTATTGCGTACAGGGTGTCAATGGCGGTATTTACCAAATGATTTTCCGCTATGGAAGACTGTGTATGAGCAGTTCAGGCAATGGAAGAAGCAGGGAATTTTTGAGAAAATGAATTATGAAATTACAAAATATAGTAGAAGAAAAATAGGAAGGAATGAGCAGCCGAGTGCCTGTATAGTAGATAGTCAATCTGTAAAGACTACAGAAAAGGGGGGATCAAAGGCTATGATGGAAGTAAAAAAGTAAAGGGTAGAAAAAGGCATATAATTACAGACACTCAGGGTTTTATACTAGGTTGTTACGTAGGCGCTGCTAACGAAAATGATAGAGATGGTATTAAAATAGCATTAAACAATATGAGAACAAAATATACTAAAGTTAAAAAAATGTGGGCTGACATGGGATACCAAGGAAGAAATTTAAAGAATCACATAAAGGAAGAATATGACATAGATATTGAAATTGTTAAAAGGCCTCCATGTAGATTTTGGGTGCACAAAGATACGCCACCTGAGCTACTACCAACAAGAGAACAAGGGTTTAAAGTACAGCCAAGAAGATGGGTTGTAGAAAGGACTTTTGCTTGGGTTAATAGGAATAGAAGGCTATCGAAGGAGTATGATTTACTCACAACATCCACTGAGAATTTCATATACCTAGCTATGAGTAGGGTTATGTTAAAGAGGGAATATGCTTGAATTTACTAGTTTCCGGACAACCTCTAAAAGAAATAATTAAATGTGAAGAGTTGGAAGACATTACCAAGAAGAAAATTGCAGAAGCCAAAAATGAAGTAGAGTTACAGATTTTGCTCGATGATTTCAGAAAAAAAATGCTATAGAAAGTACAGGAATTAGTATATACAACAACACACAGCAAGGAAAATAGCACTGACAGAAAATATCGTGGCTATGAGCAAACGAGAAAATTGCACGTAATGTTGAATATAAACAACAAAAAAGCCATAGCTGTAAAATACAGTAACGGCTGATCACTATGGAGCTTGTGATTTGCTAAAAGAAGTTGATTTTCAGCATGCCATAAAAGCACTATATGCAGATAGAGCATGTGATAGGCACAAGTTTTATAAGTTGTGTAACGAATATGATATAAAGACAAAAATTCCACCAATAAACAATGCGGCAGAACATCCAGAAATAGATTATATGTCTGACAGGAATGCTGCTATTAGGTTAATAAAATTATACGGTGAAGATGGCATGAAAGAATGGAAAAAAGAAGTAAATTATGGGAAAAGATCTTATATTGAAGGGTTTTTCTCAAGATTAAAGCAAATATTCGGATTTAGTTTTAGGAATAAATCTGAGATAAATCGAGAAAAAGAACTAAATGCTATTTGCTTAATAAATTCACTGATATTGGTATGGCTAAATTTGAGATAGTTACATGAATTTACCATAAATCACCATCTCATAAAGTGTGATGCAACAAAGCCCACTGGGATCCAGGAATTTTATTAAGTTAGTAAGCATAAAAGCAGCCATTTTATGTTAAATACAACGTTTTGATGATTATGAAAAAGCTGGATTCCAGACTGGAATGACACCATTTGTTGTAAACTCACTTCTTCTTGATTTGTAGAACAATAAAACAGTAAGCTAAAAGGGAACTTATTACTCAACAAAACAAGACTTAAAATTTTGTGCAATGCTATTGATTATAGCTAGATATGCATCTTTTCCAGGCTCTATGTCTGATCCAATAGGATCAAGAACTACCATTTTTGCGTCATTAGAAAGGGCGTTAGGCTTTATGCTATCTTCCTGTGAATGAGCAAATATACATTTAACGTTTTCTTCCTTCATTATCTTTTTTAGCTTCATTAAACTCTTCATACCTATGTAAGAATCCTCTTCTATGGAAAGAATAGCGCTTGGATGATTTAGACCGAAGTATTTTTCAAAATATTGATAAGCATCATGAGTAACGATGTATTTTTGATTTTTAAAATCATTCAGTTCTTTCATGATTTCTTTTACTTCTTGGTCTATTTTTTTTATAGCTTTTGTTGCATTAGAACTGTATCGATGGGAATTTCCTTTATCTATGTCAGACAATGTTGCACTTATAGAAAGTATCATGCTCTTTGCATTTTCGGGACTCAGCCACATGTGTAAATCTTTTTCATCTTGAATGTGAGTGATTTTTCTAGAAAATGAATGTGGCCGAGTAGGAAGTAGGTTGATTGCCTTTGACAATTGCACTAGTTCTTTATTATTTTTGGCGAAAGTTTGAACAAACGTCTCTAAGTTATCGTCAACATAAAATATAACGTCACTTGATTCTAAATTACTCGCATCAGATGGCTTTAATATATAATTATGTGCAGATGTTGCATAGCCAAGCAATTCCGGTTCTAAAATCCCTTCTGTAACAGAAGCTACAAGTGAGTGGATAGGTTTGATTGTAGCTACAACTTTTAAATTGGATGAAAAGGCAATATTATAGTATAGTGTAAGTGAAAGTAATAGAAAAAAAGCCAGTAAATGTCTCATATAAACGTTGAGAAGAAGTTAAATTTTGTCAATAAATTGAATAATGTCAATAATCGTGTTCTAAAAATAGAAAATCTTGCTCTCGCATATGATGGTAAAAGAATCCTTGACAATATCAATATGTTCATGGAAAGAGGAGACATAATTACAATACTTGGTCCAAATGGTGGAGGTAAAACCTCTTTAGTGAAAGCAATTGCTGGTATAAATAAAAATTATACTGGAAATATTGTGTTAGCTGAGAACACAAAAATTAGCTACATGCCGCAAAATTTTAGTATTAGTAATTTGATGCCAATAACAGTTGAATATTTTCTTTTAAATAGCTCCTTGAAAAGACTAAAGAAAAATCAATCCATTATTACAGAAACGATAGAGTTGGCTGGTATCGGTAACATTTTGAAAAATCAAGTGTTAGAAATTTCTGCAGGGCAAACACAATTATTACTGCTTGCACGTTGTTTAATTGCAGAGCCTGACTTGATCATTCTAGATGAACCAGTTAGTGCGATGGATATTAACGCGCGGGCTAAATTTTATGATATTATAAATAAAATAGCAAAAAAACGATTGGTATCGATTCTTATGACTTCTCATGATCTTAACTCTGCTCTACCATCCTCAGATTACATAATTTGTATAAATAATACTATCTATTGCCAAGGCAAGCCTGATGAGATTATGAAAAATAGGACCCTAAATGAAATATTTAGCAGTTACGCAGCGAAATGATTCAAAATATTTTGCGTCTTCTGCACATAACTACGGTGCTGACGCGTTACAATATATTACCTTATTTACTTCCACCATCAAAAAAATCAATAAATAAAATACAAGGCCACAAGCTAAAGTGTGCTCTTGAAAAATTAGGTCCGGTGTTCATTAAGTTTGGGCAGTCTATCTCATCACGTACTGATGTTTTAAATGAGGATATAACAAATAACTTGTTATTGATATGTGATAGATTGCCATCATTTTCACATAAAATAGCAGTTAAAACTATAGAAAGTGAGTTTAATTGTAAATTGAGCGACATTTTTTCAAGCTTTTCTGAAAAGCCAATTGCAGCAGCATCGATTTCTCAGGTGCATAGAGCGGTTACAACTGAGGGTAAGGAAGTTGCTGTGAAGGTTTTAAGGCCAAATATTGAGAAAACATTCTCAAGGGATATAAAAATGCTTTCTTGGCTTGCAGAAATTGCAGAAAAATTTAGCGAACAATCAAAAAGGCTGAGGCCAATTGAATTAGTCAAAACTTTTGCTGAAATTTGCCGATTAGAGTTAGATCTACGTTTTGAAGCTGCTCACTCTTCGGAACTAAAGGAAAACACAAAAAATGACAGAGGTTTTTACGTACCTGAAATAGATTGGAATAGAACTTCGAAAAAGGTTTTAACATTAGAATGGATAGAAGCAACGCCAATATACGAAGTTGAAAAACTGAATAATCGTAAGCAAATAGCTATCAATCTTATAGAATCGTTTTGCAATCAAGTATACAGGGATTGTTTTTTTCATGCTGATATGCATCCCGGAAATCTAATGGTTGATAGTAATAACAATATTATTGCCCTGGATTGTGGAATCATGGGTAGAATAGATCGTGAGACATGCTATTACGTTATAGAGATACTCAAAGGCTTTTTAAATCGGGATTATGATCACGTTGCAAAAATGCACTTTAGGGCTGGTTATGTTTCATCACAGCATAGAAATTTTGTCACAGCTTGCAGGGCAATAGGTGAACCCATTATTGGGCAGCCTATACAGAAGATTTCATTTGCTAGTTTACTTGCTCAGCTATTAAAAATAACTGGTGATTTTGATATGAAAGTTCAAACACAATTGTTATTGCTGCAGAAAACTATGATTTTACTGGAAGGGACATGTAGAAAGATCTACTCAGAAATCAATATGTGGAAAGTAGTTGAAGCGTGGATAAGCAGTCAACATGAAAATAAAATAGGGTATAGGGAAAAAATTAGAAGTTCTTATCCTGTAAAAACAATCCAAGGGATATTTAGCCTTATAGAAAAATTAAACCTAATAGCTGATAAAAAATTAGAAAACATCCAAATTAAAAATAAATCAAATGGAAAAGTCTATTTTTTATTGTGGTTTGTAATTATAATTCTAATCGTTAAACTTTTAATTTCTTAAACTATGGGAAAAAACTGCGTCAAATCCAATTTTTATTCAACTTAATTTTAATCTGCAGGAGCCGAGTTGAGAATGTCCAATTTTCCACTTTCTTTATGTATCTGTTCAGCAGAGTGGCAAAATAAGGTAGACGAGAAAAGACAACTATAGGAACAAATGGGTGTCATGCCAGTGCGTGACACTGGCCTCTTGTTTCAATGTTAAACAAAATACCATAGAATTCAAAAAGACAATTCCTAGAAAATTTCTACATCCAAAAAAGGCATAAGTTATGTTAATGCTGTTTGAATGAGATGATATAAAGATAAGCCAAATTTTTACAAAGAAAACATTTCAAGCAGCAAGACACCTTTGATTGAAAGAGAGCACCAAATTTATGGGGTGAGTAACTGCGCTATTTCAACTATAGTATTTTCTAAAACGAATGATAAACGTCTAAAATGGTATTACCAACTAAAAGGTGTAAGTCTGTACATTGATGCATTAGAGGTCTGAGGCAACTTTTGATGGTGTGCCAACAATGCTCTATCGGATTTAGATCAGGTGAATATGTTGGAAGATAAAGCAAATGACAGCCAAAAGACTCTATTAATGACTTTGTTTTGGGAGTTTTATGGAATGTAGCATTATCCATAACTATGGTTGTATCACGCTGTAATTGTGGAAGTAATCTTCGCTCTAACCATACATTAAATATATCTTTATTACACCCTCCTGTGAAGGTCATTGGTGCAATAAACTTCTCATCCACCTATTATACTCACTCTTTCCCGCTTTTTTCCTGGAACATCAGCATATATTTTTTCTCCTCTTGGAGCTCGTGCATATTCTCGGTATAGTCTATTATCAACTCCTGCTTCATCTATATATAAAATGCTACAGTGGTCTATTTTTGAGACTTTATCGATAAATTGCTGCCTATCTTCTTGATTGCGCTCTTGATAGAATGTGACTTTTTTTAAAGGTTATTTTTAGCTGTCTTAATCTATACCAAATTGCACTTATCCCAAAGCCAAGGTTTTGTTTCATTTCTGCTAGTGTGTGATCTGGGTGTTTTTTGACATATTCTTTGAGTATTTCTGGATCTATTTTTCGAATAAAACCAGTACTTTTTACCGCTTTGAGACCTTGGCCAGTAGCTTTCTTTTTTAGCCATCTATATAGTGTTGCTATCCCTATCTCAAAAACCTCTGCAACTTCAACCTTTGACTTTCCTTTTTCTACCAAAGACACTGCTTTTTCCCTTAAATCTACACTATATACCATCGCTTTCCCTACTTTAAAAAAACATATTATACCTTTATCATTCGCTTTTGAAAATACTATAGTTAGCGGAATGACGGTTTTTCAAATTGTCGGTAAATCTAAGTCAGTTTAGCTATAATTTCCTAAATTTGCTCACAATCTCTTGACTTGACACATATGTTTTTTTCCCAAATGTTACTATCTTCCTCCTTTTCCTTTCTCAATTTGTGCAACCATTTCCTTTACATTTGCATGCGTGAGAAGGAAATTTTTGCTGACATGAGATTTTGGATCAGATTTTGCTGTTACGTGTTTCGTTGCAGATCTTTTATTCTCTGTTAGAAATGAATGAGATTGTTTTTTCTTCACACCGATATCCGCTTGTGCTGCTGGAGTGGTTTTGCTTTCAGCAAGCTGTACATTAGCATTTCCTTTTGCTTGATTTTGCTCAAATTTTTCTTTTAATGCCTTTACTTTACTGCCCATCTCGCGATTAGCTCCTCCTTTCATAGTAGCTGCTGCTACTTTTGGTATCACCTTACCAGCAGCTTTTTGTGCTGATTTCCTATTGTCTTGATTTTCAGATTTTAGTGGTACTCTTTCAGCTGATTTTTTAAGAATTACTCCTACTACTTTTGGCTCTGTGCTTACTTTTTGATTAGCACGGCTTAGATTTTTAGGCTTTGGCGGTACTGCAGGTTTATCTTTGATTACCACTTTCGATTCTTGTCTAACTTCTTGACCAGTAGTAAACATTTTTTTTGGCACTTGCGGTGGTTTTGGTGGTACGAGGGATTGAGGTTGTTGTTTCTGCTTACGTTCTCTTTTTGCTTCTATATGTTCTTTAGGAACTGTTGCATAAATTGGCTCTTCTTTGGGCGATTTTGAACTCTGCGAATTTTCTATTAAAATTTTACTCTTCTTCTCTTGATAATTTGATATCTCTTTGTATACAGACTCTTCATTTAATGAACTTCCATAGCCTGAATCTTCTCTCTGCTCATATAAAGGATTTTCCTTTTGCTTTTTCTCTTGATAATTTGATATGTCTTCATATTCAGACCCCTGATCTAATGAACTTTCATAGCCTGAATCCTCAGAAGGATTTTCCTTAGCATCAGGCATACTAAAACTATTAGCTCCTTTTAGTAAAGAAGATGTAGACTTTGCCTTGCTTTCTCCATCTGAGGATATTTCTGATTTAAAGCGTACCTTCCTCGAATCTGGAGCAGCCGGAGGTGCTGTTGTTGGTCGCTTTATTTGCCTCATGCGATTACCACCTAATTTTTCTTTCGGCTGTTCTTCTTTTCGCAGCTCAAAAGTACCTTCCTTTTGCTTTCTACCTTCCAAACTCACTTCGTGTGATCTATCTTTTCCTTGACTCTTTTCACTTTGTTCTAAATTTAAAGAATCTTTTAAAATATTATTTTTTCTGAAATCTTTTTCTAATTATTCCAAGAGATCAATTTTTTTTAAAATTCTTGTATACTTAGCTGCTGTTTCTAAAGTGAAACTTGACAACTCATCATTTACAAAATTACTTATACTACTGTTCTTGGTTGGAAAATTTTTTCCCAAAATTCTATTCATTAATGTTTTAAAAAGACCTAATGGCTGTTCTACATAATTGTTCAAGTCAGTATATATAACAAACTCAGCTATACCTTTTGCCTCACCTGTAAAACCTTCTAATGCATGAGATAAATCCCTTAACGTTTTGTTATATTGTTTCTCTGCATTTCCTAGCTTTACAGCTTTGATCAGAGAATCGAGATTTTTTTTATAGTTCTCACTTTTAAATGGATTATTCATACTAATTACAGCTCATTATTTATTAAAATATAGATCTAAAATATTAAGATCTAGTAAATATTACTTTTGTAATTCATGTAGAACTATAGCTATAATAAGTAAGATTTCCCTACGTCATACCGCCGCAGTATCTCCAGATCCCCCTAACAACTTACTATTACCCACAAATATGAGGTTCGTGAGCAAGTCGCCATCCTTCTGCTAAATCAAAGAGACGTTTATATCCTTTCCAAAGAGTAATTGGTCCTGGTTTTGGGTCATTTTTTCTTGCTAAATGGCCTCCAAGTTCATGAAACAGCTTCTTTTATGTTGGGAACTACACTTGGACATGGTTTTCTGTGTATTTTAACGTATAAAACTTTCCATTCTTCTTCAGCTAATAAGGTAGTACATGGTAATGTTGGGTTAGCTCTTGCAATTGATGTAATAAAGAAGATCCTCCAAGCAATAATACTCATAACTGTTAGATATCTCATTAGTCTTTCTGCTATTCCAAGCCTACATTCTTCAACTTTGAGACCGGATTTAAAATTTTATGTAATATCTCTATTTTCCATCTAAGGCAATTGTAAGTTAAAAACGTGATATAAAAGAGATAAGAGAGAAAGATAACCCTGCTCACTAGGAATAGCGGGCGTGCGCGACCGAAAGGAAATTGGTATTACAACCGTTGGTATCAAGGTACGCTAGCCCTATCTCTCGATACGTTTGAATAGTTGCTTGGGACATATATATGCACCCGTTTACAATCTTAAATTAACTAAAACTATCGAGGTTTATTATGGTTACATCTTATCAAAATTTTATTGGCATTGACATCGGAAAATTTAAAAATATCGTTGCAATTCACAAACAGAAGAATGCTGTCGAATTTGATAATAATGCTTCTGGTTGGCAACAATTATTTCAAGAGTTTTCAGATATTCTACCTAATGCTTTAGTGACTTTAGAAAATACAGGGAAATATGAGCTTGGCTTATCACATTTTCTTACCGACAAAAATATTGCCGTGCATCGAGCTAATACTCGTAAAGTAAAAAGCTTTATTTTATCTCACGGAACTTTAGCAAAGTCTAGATGCAAGAGCTCTTGCTCAATATGGATTTGAACGCCATAGAACTATCTCTCTATTTGTACCTACCTCTACAGAACAATCAACTTTGGCTGCACTTTGTCAACGTCGTGATGATATTACGCAAATGAGAACTCAAGAAAAATGCAGACTTGAAGCACCGGAAAATGATCATATAAAAGAAAGCTGTCAAAAGACCATTGAGTTTTTCGATAGTCAAATAAACGAACTCAATGATACTATACAAAAGATTATTGATGAAAGCCGCGAATTACAACAACGCCAAAAAATTCTTAAAACAGTTCCTGGAAAAGTTATCACAAGATTTTTTGTGTTTAATGCCAGAGCTTGGTTACTTAAATAGAAAAGAAGTAGCAAGTCTTGCCGGAGTTGCACCGCATCCAAAAGAAAGTGGTAAAGCTGTTGGTTACCGAAGGATTACAGGTGGTAGAAGTAACGTTCGTTCAAAGCTCTTTACAGCCGCTATGGCTGCTACAAGGTCAAAATCTATACTTGGCGCCTTTTATTCTAAGCTTGTTGAAAGTGGTAAGAAGAAGATGGTGGCTATAACAGCCCTAATGCGTAAAATTATAGTAATTGCTAATACAAGACTTAAAGAAGCAATTAATTTGCATACTTAAAAATCTTCACAACGGTAACTGAAATTGGCTAATGAATATGTGCGTCCACACAGACTTAAAGCACATATTCATTAGCTTAAGCAGAAATTGCTGTGGTAGCTGTTTGATATAAAATTCTATTTCTATGACAAACGGGTTTTTATTGCCCATATAATTTGCAAAATTACACAAATAAAAAAATTTTTAAAAAACATAGTTGATACCAACTAATTTTTTCAACAGCTTCATCGAAAGTATTAACTGAAAGATTCGTTAATAGCATCCATTCTAGCGGTTTTTTTTAAGGGAAGGGGAGTTTTCTCAACAACATAAACTGCATAAAGTGGTAATTTAGGTAGTTCTTCCGTCTTATGCCTAATATTATTCTTAGATGGATTCATCATAAACTTTCCAAATCTAACTTCCAAACGTGCTGTTCTTTTTGGCTTATTATCTTTTACAGGAACTTCAACTTCTACCGTACCTGCACAATGAGAGGATTTAATAAATGCCCATAACTTCTGCTCACCTTTTTCAGGATATCGAGATTTTCTATTTACTGCTCTATCTCTGCATGCTCTAACTAGCACTGCCGAATTAAGATTATGTGCAAGCTCAAAAAAGTCATATATATCTGCTTCTCTATCGCATACAGTTATAGTCTCAGTTTGAGTTGGATCAATAATATTATTTGTTTTTCTTAAAGTTTCCAACCACTTTACGCTTTCTTTATCTTCAATGCGATCGCTCTTTTTTTTAAGGTTCTCAGTTTCTTCAGGTCTTGAATAAACTTTTTGATCTAGTATCCCTAGTACCAAACCTTCTATACTAACGGCAAGAGCTGTATGCATTATAATACCTTTTGCAGTATCATAACTGGACAAATTTGCTAATCCGCTTGTTTTTTTATGGTTATTATATACAATGTAACTGGTATCTTGAATGACAAGAACCCTCTTGTGAGCTTTTGTTCTCTCAACCGTCTTATTAATATGTGTAGCTAAAATATCACTTTCTTTTACATTCTCATTTTGAAAAAAACGTTAGAGGTTGTCCGGAAACAAGTAAAATTCTATAATATTCCCTCTTTCAGGTAATTTTGTCAAACATATCAGCAATCTTTACTAATCGCTCAGTTAACCTTTTATCTCCAAATTCATTTTTAGCCCATTCACTACTTTTACTTGCCATTTTACACCCTCAATATTTGCAAACTTTAATATTGTAATATTTTACTTTTTAGTCCATTTATATTTGTGGGTAATAGTAAGGAATGACACCGTCTTGGATGGAAACCAGTGTCAGCTACTTTCATGACACCATCACAAGGTGAAACTGGATCCCAGTGGGCTTTGTTGCATCGCTCAAGCGAAAAGAACTGGCAGTTACTGACAAAATTCATTATAAATAGCCATTTAACTGTTGAAGAAAAAATATGCCACAAAAAATGAGAGTCAGTAACTGCCATGAATATAACAAATTTCTCCAAGAAAGAGGAAGCATTTTTTGTTATATCAATGACGCCATAGAAAATTGGTACGAGAATTGTCCAAAAATGCAGGGCGGCAACTATATTTATAGTGATAAAGTTGTGATTTTGGTGCATATAATCGTCAGTTTCTTTAGAATTGGTTTAAGACAAACAGTCGGGTTTATAAAAGGGTATTTGCAACAAATAGGAAGAGATTTGCAGCTATTCACAAGCATCAAAAGAAACTTAATATTAAGATAAATGATTGCAGAAAATAATATGGAAGATATCGAAATTGCTATAGACAGTACAGGAATTAGTATATACAACAACACACAGCAAGGAAAATAGCACTGACAGAAAATATCGTGGCTATGAGCAAACGAGAAAATTGCACGTAATGTTGAATATAAACAACAAAAAAGCCATAGCTGTAAAATACAGTAACGGCTGATCACTATGGAGCTTGTGATTTGCTAAAAGAAGTCGATTTTCAGTATGTCATAAAAGTACTATATGCAGATAGGGCATATGACAGAGAAAAGCTCTATAAGCTGTGTAATCAATATGGTATAAAAACGAAAATTCCTCCGAAAAACAACGCAGCAGAGCATCCAAAGTTAGACTATATGGCTGAGAGAAATTCTGCAGTCAAGCTCATAAAGTCATATGATGAAGATGGTATAAAGAAGTGGAAAAAAGAGATGAGTTATGGAAAAAGATCTTATATAGAAAGTTTTTTCTCGCAACTGAAACAAACATTCGGGTTTAGTTTTAGGAATAAATCNNNGATAAATCGAGAAAAAGAACTAAATGCTATTTGCTTAATAAATTCACTGATATTGGTATGGCTAAATTTGAGATAGCTTCATAAATTTATTGTGCGTTACCTACTATCCGAAGAGCGATGCAACAAAGCCATCCCAGTGTCAGCTACTTGGATGACAAGAAAGGGAGCACTGGAATGACAGGAGAAGGGGGGCTACTACCGTCATAAAGGAACCAGTGTCAGTTACTCGGATGATACCTTTTTCTACTTAATTTGGGTTATGCAAGAAGTCTATTCGCGGTATAGATTCCGCTAACACGTAGCGGGATGACGGTTGTCGGTAAATCTAAGTCAGTTTAGCTATATGCTTTTAATTCCCCCAAAAGGAGAATTAAATATGTGAAGTTCTAGTTGATATGACTTAATGAATGGTTAGTTTAAATTACTAATTTATTTAAGAGATTTTGATAATATTTAACCCACTCGCTTTTCTATTTTCCATATCACGATGTGCTTGAATTATTTCATCAAATTTATATTTTTTATTGATCCGTACAGTTAAAAGTTTTTTTCTTATCATCTCGAAGATTTCCATTGTGGTAAGCACTAATGTGAATCTATCATGCTTATAATGGTATATTGAGGTTCCAGTTGCAAATAACGAACGTGAACTAAGTAAAGAAAAACTAATAGGAGCGTTACCTGATATCTGCCCATAGGAAACGTATATGCCGAACCTGCCTAAAGATTCAAAAGAAAGCTTGCTTGTAGCGTAACCTATAGGGTCATACACTGCACCTACTCCTCTGTTTTGCGTAATCTCCATAACTTTAGAAACGAAGTCTTTATCATTGTAGTTTATTGCGTATGTGCAGCCACCTTGTAAAGCTATCTTCATTTTTTCATCAGAGCTTACAGAACCTATCACTACACCTTTTTTATCCTTTGCCCATTGGCATATTATTTGTCCTAAACCACCATTAGCCCCATGAACTAGCACGAAAGCACCAGGCCTAACTTTATAAGATTGATTAACTAAATAGTGAGCTGTCATACCTTTAAACAGCACTGCAGCAGCAACTTCATCAGATATGTCATCTGGAATTTTTATCAGATATTTCTGGTGTATAATGCGCTTTTCACAATATGCCCCTGGAGGAGCTGTGCAATATCCAACTCTGTCTCCAACCTTCAATCCATCACTGATTTTTTTACCAAGCTTTTCAATAACTCCCACTGCTTCTACCCCAAGCACTGATGGTAAATTTTTAATTTTGCGCGTACCTCTTCTGTGCTCTAAATCATAACGATTTAAGCCGATAGTTGTGTGACGTACTAAAACTTCCTCGCCTTTTGGCTCACCTATACTCTTATCTACAAATTCTAATACTTCTGGTCCCCCAGTTTTTTTAATTTGTATAGCTCTAACCATGATGAATATTAAGATAAAAACTTTGATTATGTTATCTAACAATTAATATTTTGCAAAGTTATTGTTTTCACAATCAATAGACTTCTTGCGTTACCTCCTGTCATTCCAGTGTCAGCTACTTGGATGACACCCTATTGATTACTGAAATGACACGGTTTGCAAACATTCTGTTACTTAAGCTTAAAGAACGTGTATGATAGTGTTATTTCGCCCAAATCTTTTGTATTACTATCAAGCATTATCTCAGGATCTATATAGAAAGATACGGGCATAGCTGCTTTTTGTTTTGGTAGCAACATTTGCTCTTCAAAACAAAAGCATGCAACTTTATTGAAATACTTACCTGCTTTGAAAGGCGTAACATTATACACCGCCATACCAAATGAAGGCTGATCAGATAGATTTTTTGCGTAATAAAACGCTAAACTTTGTTCTCCTATGTTTACGTCAACGTAGTTAGTTTCTGATTTAAACTCCCAAGGTAGATCGGACATTATATCAGCATTGAAATGGACCCTGATCTTTTGGTTAGTTATATTTGTTGTTGTGTTAGTTACTTTTCTTATTGTGCCACCATACCCAGTAGCTTTACAGAAAATGCTATATAGAGGTACCGATGCATATGCAAGACATATCATCAACACAACTAAAGATACTAAAAAGAAAACTATAGAATTCTTACTGCCTTTCCTTAAAAAGGAAAACATCTAATCCCTATTGTTGAACAAGTTAAGTAACCTGAGTAGATTGAGAAATATATTAATAAAGTCAAAATAAAGATTAGTTGCACCGAGTATTGCCAATTTAGTAGTAGCAACTTCTGATCCGTCATTATGTTTATAATAAACGTCCTTGATTCTTTGAGCATCATACGCAGTCATTAAGGTAAAGACTATTACTGATATGAACGATATTGCAAAGTGGAGAGGACTACTTCCAAGAAATAAATTTACTATAGACGCAATGATTAACCCCCAAACTCCCATAATCAAGAAAGAGCCCATACTTGTAAGATCTCTTTTTGTAGTATTGCCATATAAAGCCATAGAGCCAAACATGATTGATGTAATGAAAAACGCCCTTGCTATATTTTCTGCAGTATAAACTATAAAAACATAAGATAAGGAAAGCCCCATTAACACTGAGAACGAGAAAAATATAGTAACGGCAGACTGAGCACTTAGGTGTTGAATTCTATAAGACATGTAGAACACCAATGCAACCGGAGATAACATTACCACAAGCGATAGAACGGGATTAGAATAAATTACTTGAAAAAGACCAGAAAATACTGTTAAAAATGCAACAAGCCCTGTGACGCCCAAAGCTAAAGCCATGTAATTATATACTTTAGTTAGGTAACTTCTAAGCCCAGCACTATAATAAACGCCTTGAGAGCGAATATCCTGTTCATTTCTCATATAAGACATAATATAACTCCTTTTATCCATTACTTAACACATTATAATATAAAACCATATTTTTATCAAGTGTTTTTATTATAAACAGCTATGCGCTGGCATTTGTTTTAATATAAATAGAATATAGGCCTATTGCTGCTGCGTTTGAAACATTTAAACTGTTAATTGCATTTGACATTGGGATTTTTAAAAGATAATCACAATTTTCTTTAACTAACCTCCGCATTCCTTTCTCTTCAGAACCAAAAATAATTACTCTTTTTTTCTCAAAACTCTTTATTTCATCTATATTTTCTTTAGCATTGCAATCAAACCCGTAACACCAGTAGCCGACCTTTTTTAAATACTGCATAGTTTTTACTATATTTGTAACGTATATTAGCGGAACAATATCTAAAGCCCCACTTGCTGCTTTTGCAATAGATGCATTTTCACTCGGTGAATGGTTATGTGGTAAAACCAATGCGTCGACATTAAAACAAGCTGAAGTTCTTAAAATTGATCCAATATTGTGCGTGTCAGTGACTTGATCTAAAATGACTATAGTAGAACTGTCGTTTGAGCTTTCAGCTACTTCTTCGATGCTTAAGTTATAAAGAATAGGGGCAACATTTAAAGCAATTCCTTGATGGTTAGCACCTTTGGGTAAAACGTCATTAAGTATTTTGTTTTCTACTAATCGAACTTTAATGCCCTTACTATTTGCATATTGCTTAATTTCTTTTTCGTGTTCTCTATAGAAATTTTCTGTTACTAACAGTTCTATACACCGCCTATTTTTATTCTTCAGTGCTGACATGCAGGTGTGCTTTCCATACAGCCAAAAATTCTCATTAGTTTTTGACGATTTCATCGTATTATTGAAAATCGGGTTTTTATAGAATAAGCAACATTTTACTATGTTTGAATATTGTTGTAAAATTATACAATTCGATTAATGCGTTTATGTCGGACGATGAGTTGGATTGGCAAAAAAATGTTAAGCCAATAAAATGTGGAAAAGTTACTTTGAAAGTTGATCATAAAGTAAATATAAAGTCTATGGTTGATAAAGGTACCTCCGACTTACAAGGGAATTTTCTTAATACCAATAATAGTAACTCATCATTTTGTCTTGACCAAAACACAAAATCAAAAGTTGATAGGGGTAAATATTTTATAAGCGATAAGCTCGATTTGCATGGCTATAATATAGAGGATGCTTACTGTAAATTGATAGATTTTATTATCAAAAATTATCGAGCAGGAAATAGATGTTTATTGGTAATTACGGGATACGGCAGTGCAACAAACAAAACAGATACTATAAAGAGTAACTTAAATAAATGGTTAAATGACACTAAAATCCAGCATATGGTTCTATACTACCAACAAGCTACGAAAAAACATGGTGGTAAAGGGGCTTTTTATGTTTTATTAAGAAGGAATAAAAACCTTGAGTCCTGATACTTAAAATTCCTTTTAAGCCTTAATTTTTCTTGTATAACCATACAGTGTTCGGCAGCGCGTGACGCACAACTGTGCGAACATTGTGATTTGGGTCTACCAGGAAGGATGTCTCCCAGTACCTCTTTTCTCGTCATCCCGCTACGTGTTAGCGGGATCTCATTTCACTTTATGAGGGTGTCATCCGAATAGCTTGATTACTTGGATCCAGATTGGATACTGAGTTGGTGAGTATAAAAGTATAGCTTCTACGTCATACCGCCGCGGTATCTCAGCCGCTAACAAATAGCGGGGTGACGAGTTACTATACCGCTGCGAACCGTCATACCGCGATTTATTCCATAGCTGTACGAACATTCATTTTTGAAGGTAAACTGCACAGCAAATGGTGTCATTCCAGTGCTTGACACTGGAATCCAGCCGGCTTTGTTGCATCGCTAGCTATTCTGTCTTAAAGATAAAAAAGGTGGAGAATATCAGTAGCTTATTATTCTGGTATTTATAACAAGAACGGTCAGTGAATACCTAAATTTGAGTAAAAGAAATTTCACTACCACTCACTAATCCGGCTAAAATTCAAGAATTTCAATGCTTTAGCTATTTTCAATAGAATTAAATTTATTAATATAAATAACAAGTTACTATTCTTAAATTTGATCAGATTGATTGCAAAAAAAACAAGATTTTCAATAAGTTGCTTATAATCCTAATTATAGTTAGCCTTTCATAAGTAGCGATGCAACAAAGCCATTCCAGCGTCACGCGCTGCCATGTGATATACAATTTCCTTCGAATTACAACGTACGTGCGCTCTATATGCACTTGATTGACAAATGCTCTCTTATCAAAATCTCAAGAATCTGCACTATATTTAATGCTGCGCCTTTGCGCAGGTTGTCAGCCACTATCCACATATTTAATCCGTGCTCAACAGTATTGTCTCTTCTAATACGCGATACATATACAGCATTCTCCTGTACAACATCAATTTGAGTTATGTATTCACTATCTTCACGCCTGTTGTACACTAAAACTCCACTATCTTCGGCTTCACTTAGCACTTCACGAGCTTGTTCTTCAGTGATATGTTGATCAAATTCCACATTTACTGCCATAGCGTGACCGATAAAGACGGGTACCCTTACACAAGTTGCAGTAACTTTTATATCTTCCTCTAAAATTTTTTTTGTCTCCTCTTGCATTTTCCATTCCTCTTCTGTAGAGCCATTTTCCATGAATTCTCCTACATGGGGAATGCAATTGAATGCTATTTGCTTAGAGAATATCTTGGGTTTTTTAGCTTCGTTCATAAAGATTTTTTTTGTCTGGTCATAGAGCTCATCCATTGCTGCTTTGCCTGCACCAGAAGTTGATTGATAAGTTGAAGCAACGATTCTCTTTATTTTTGCTTTTTGGTGTAATAGATGTAGTACTAGCAGCATCTGTATTGTAGTACAGTTTGGATTGGATATTATGTTGTGGTTTTTATATTCCATAATTTTTTCTTTATTAATCTCTGGAATAATGAGTGGCACACCCTCTTTCATTCTAAAATGGGAACTGTTATCTATCACGATGCATCCAGCCTGTGTTGCAATTGGTACATACTCTTCAGAAACATGAGATCCAGCACAGAAAATGGCTACATTAGTTCCAACGAAGTCATAATCCTCAAGGCATAAAACTGTTAACTCTTTGTCACCAAAGCTCACCTTCTTCCCTTCTGATTTTTTCGATGCAAGTGCAATAACGCAATCTATCGCCTCATCTTGAAATTCAGCAAGCGTGCTTAATACCTCACGCCCTACTCTTCCGGG
>NZ_CP011148.1:914592-930604 GCF_001758565.1 Wolbachia endosymbiont of Drosophila incompta
CTTTGTATCTCATATAGATGAACCTCTAATTTTAAAGTTCTATTATATTTTTACTGACAAAATTTACAATTGTTTTAATATTTTTACCTTGCAATTAATTGTAATTTAGCTATTATTATGCAATATTAGTAATATTACATAATGAAATGAAAGATGAGTAAGGAATACGATGAAACTAAGGTTAAACCTGCAATGTCTACACCTCAAGGGCCTGAAGGAACCAATGGATCAAAGGCCCAAAGTGTTCTTTCGAATAAAAGAAAGCCTACAATAAATTTTGATGATAAAAAGTATGGTGTAAAAACCTCTAAAATAGACCAACAGTCTCTAAACAAAAGACAAGAATCTTCAAAGCTAAGAGATCTCTTAAGGTCAATACCAATAATAAGGAGATTTTTAGCAAGGATTTTCACACCTGAAAAAATAGAAATCATCAGTAACCCTATATATGACAACATGGAAGCATATAAAAAATCGCAGGAAGATTACCCTAGTAAGATAAAAGATGAAACTAGTATAGATGATGAACACACAAAAGAAGTAGATAGTAAACTTGAGAAGGGTAATGTTGAACAAGTGGACAACAAGAAAAGTCGTAGTTCATAAATATCAATCATTTAAAAATTATCTCTAGTTATAACATTGTATCTGTTCAGATGCATGGCTCATGTACAAATATTGAAACAAAAATTCCAGTGCTCCTTTCTCGTCATCCCAGTGCGTGACACTTGTATCTTTATGATGTGAGGCATTAGAGCTAAAATACCTCACAGGGAGGGTGAAGCTGATGCGACACTAATGCCATTAAGCCAGATTTTGCTTCCCTCCCATAGAGTTAAAGACTGAACAGTATCTTTTGGAATTATATCCCGTATTACAAGGTTAGTCTAAACTCTCAGTTTATTTATAGTCTTGGAGGCAATTTTATGCAAGTAAATGCTATTTTGGGTGTGGATATTTCAAAAAAGAAATTTGATGTTTGTTTGTTAGTGGACAGTAAAAAACGACACAAAGTCTTTCAAAATAATCAAGATGGTTTTGCAAAACTTGTAGTTTGGTGCAATGGCCATGGAGCAAATCTTACTCATTTATGTCTTGAAGCAACTAGTTGGTATGGAGAAGATTTGGCTACTTTTATGCACGATTTAGGACATAATGTCAGTATAGTAAACCCAGAAAGCTTTTGGCAAAAGTGAGCTGCTCAGAAATAAGACAGATAAATCAGATGCAGCTATGATAGCTAGATTTTGTATCGCAAACAAACCTGCTCTTTGGAAGCCCATTGCACCTGAAATGAGGCATTTGAGGGAGCTTTACCGTTGCATGCAATCGCTAAAAGATGATAAGGTGCAACAGACAAATCGCTTGGAAAACAAAAATATGCATTCCAGTTGCAAAGAAGCTATATCTAAAGTAATTTTGGCAATAGAGGAGCAAATTATTGTTCTCGAAAAAGAAATTAATGAGCATATAAATAACTATCCACATCTAAAAAATATGGTGGAAAACCTTAAGACTATAAAAGGTATAGGATATCTTACTGCTGTTGCTGTTGTCGCAGAAATGCCATCAGTTGATAACTTTGACAATGCTAAACAATTTACAGCTTTTGCTGGTCTAAATCCAGGACATTATCAATCGGGATCGTCAGTAAGTAAGAGAAGTTGCATATGCAAAATAGGATCTGAGCGTATTCGAAAAGCTCTTTATATGCCAGCTATAGTAGTCAAAAACCATAATAATCATTTTCAAAAGTTTTGTCAGCGTCTAGCAAGTAAAGGCAAATGTCCAAAAGTCATAGTTCTTGCGTTAATGCGAAAATTAATGCATGTCTTTTTTGGTATTCTTAAAAAGAATCAACCATTTAATTGTAATTTTGTTGGATAATTTGTTTGACAGCAGAGACAGTATCTGGGATCCAGATTGGGCACTAAGTTGGTAAACACGAAAGCGATTAATCCTTTACAACGTTTTTGATGGAACTGCGCGAAAGAACTGGATGCCAGTGTCACGCACTGGCATGACACCCATTTCTTCCTATAGTTGTCTTTTCTCGTCTACCTTATTTTGCCACTCTGCTGAACAGATACATAACATTTGCTATACAGAAACTCTGCGATACCAAAATAAATAAAGAGGTACGCCACTTGCAGTGAATAAGCTTGCGATCAGCAAGGTATTCACAGAAGTTTCAAATATTACCCAGCAGCAAAAGGTTGTTGCTATACTGCCAATTAAAAATTTGTAACAACTCTTTTCTTGCACAATAACTTTGAGAAAAGCAAGACTGCATGCAAGGTAAACAAATAAAAATGAAACTACAGAAAAGTCGATAATTGATGTGATCTGCTTAGCAAAATTGTTGCTTGAAGTGAGGATTAGTAAAGTTGCAGTTCCAACTGAGCTAGTTGTTATGCCCCAGAAAGGAGAACCGTGCTTGTTTCTTTGAGCAAAAAACTGTGGCATCAGTTTATCTTTTGCAAGGCCAAGGGCCACTTGTCCACTAGCTAGTACCCAAGCGTTTAAAGTACCAACACAAAAAATGAACGCAGTTATAGAAATAATCAAGTGCCAATTGCCAGAGGCCATAATTTTTATTGCGTCAACATATGGTGCTCTTGAACTTGCTAAATCATTGCCATTTATTAATCCCATAATTGCAAGATTGTTGATAAAATACACAACAGCAACAGAGATTGTTCCAAGTACCACAGCTCTTGGTATTGTTCTAGCTGGATTATCAACTGACCCTGCAGGTGCTGTTGCCAATTCAACTCCAATAAAACCCCATAGAGTAATAAGTGTAGAACGGGCAAGAATCTGCGATGTTGTAAGATTTGATATTTCTTCACTTATGATGAAGTTATTTCTATCAAAAAAAAACAATGCTGCTATAGGTATTACAAGCAATACAGAAATTTTTATCACCGTCAATAAAAACTCAACACGTCCAGCAGTAGCTACTCCTCTAAAATTTATTAGTGTAATAATTGTAAGTAATAACATCTCTAAAAACAGATGTACGTTTTGAATATCTTCATGGAAAAATGGTGTAAGATAACCAACACCCACAACTATTACGGCTGTTGTGCTAACCCATGAGATCACCCAATACGTCCAACCAACAAAAAAAGCTGCAGCAGGGCCAAAAGCATGCTTTACATAGACGTGAGGGCCACCCGTTTCCGGAAATTTTGCGCAGAGTGAGGCAAAAACTAAAGCAAGAGATATAGCACCAAGCCCTGATATTATCCAGCTTATAAGGCTATACATGCCATATGGAGCAAGGCTAATTGGAAGCATAAAAATTCCAGAGCCAATTTGGCTGCTAATCACTAAGGCAAAAATAGCCCAAAAACCTATTTTATTTGACACAATAATTCTTATCTAAATAGATTAACAATATACCCTAAACTCAGAAATTTCAATTGATCTTTTAACATAAAAACTTGCATTTTTTTCAATTTATTCCTAAAATAGATTATATTAACAGATTATTAAGAGGGGGTTATGAATCCGAGATTAAAAGCATTTTTGGTTGTTTGTAGTATTATTGCATTTTTGATTGCACTTTTGTTTCTCGTGTATTATTTAAATCTTCTTGTTAACTATATCCTTGACCCGATTCTAGTTCGTCCCTTTGAAAGATTATACAAAAACTTAATTGTTGATGGTCTTTATGCCTATTTATCTACAAGCACTTCTAGCCCTGCACTAGCATTTTTGGCTACAGGTTTTATTGTTATTGCTGCGTTTATTTGCCTGAATAAAATGCTTCTTCCCTTGCAAGAGAAGATCATAAACAACTATACCTCCTTTAAAAACAACAATATTGATAGCAATAGCATGTTGTTTGAGGTTTATAAAGATCCAACAATAAAATTAAAGGACAAAATCTTATTCTTCAGTATACACTTGATATATTACCTACAGCTTCCATTTTTGTATATTGCATCAAAGGTATCAGCTCTACGTGGGTTTCTTATATTTAATTTTGGTTTATTATTGTTAAATTATGCACTGCTAATTCCAGTAGCACTTCTTGAGTTAATAAAATATCCATCAGTAAAACTCTTTTCACCTTTGGGTTTGAATGTAAAGCAGCTAAGCTTTTTGTTTAATGTAAGTGATGTGGGTACTAGTAGTCAGAGCGTTCATACTAGAAGTTTTCAGCAAAGCGTTATTGAATGTGCCAAAAAATTAAAGGAAGAACATGGTACGCCGTTAAATGAGTTGGATGAAGAGTTTAAAAGTTATATAAGCGGTTTAGAGGTTGTCCGGAAACAATGATAGAACCTTATCTAAGATTGGATGGTTATGAAACTGGGGAGTGGGTAAATTGGGCAGATTCACAAACCGGATTGACATTGACACAGGCTATAAATTTAGTTTTAATTGCGGCAAGAAAGCAAAATGCAGATATAGAATTATTGAAGTCTATATTACTGGTTCGCTTTGAGGAAAGTAATCGCCAATGTGGTCCTGGAATGCTCAACCGTATCATTTATGCATTAAGTGGTCTTAAAGCGGAAAATAATTTTGCAGCTCAACTAGAGCCTCAGCCAATAGGAAAGTTGGCTAGTGATGCTACTAAAAGATTTCTTGAGAAATATGTGGATAAGCACTACCATAAAATAAAAGTTTTGAAAGAAAATTTTGATAATTTGTATTCACCAAGTTCTGGGGTGGATTTGAGCAGCGTGAGTGATGAAGTAAAGGATGGCATTTCTTATATAAGAGATGCTATAAAAGAATTTGTGTTTAAGGAATTATATGTAAAGTTTTATAACGACTATGGAGAACATATTCGGAGAGGGCAAATAAAACAAAGGCTAAGAGAATTAATAACAGATGAAGTCATAGATGCAGCAATATCTTATAAGATAGACGAGATAGAAATTCCTGCAGAACCACTTACTTATCTTGAAAGAGTAAAAACATTTTTTGGAGGTCATGCAAGGTCTTCTGCTGCTTAGTGGTTTAGTTCGTGCTATATAGCTAAACTGACTTAGATTTACTGACAATTTTAAAACAACAAATTCGTCATTCCGCTACTAGTTAGCGGAATCTATACCGCGAATGAATCCATAGCTGTACGAACATTGTGATTTGAGAGCAATTTCCACAAGGGAGGGTGTCATTCCAGTGCTTGGCACTGGAATCCAGCCTTTATTATGCAGCCACTTGGTTGAAATTAAGTTTTCTGGATCCCAGTGTCTAGGCACTGGGATGACACCATTTGCTGTGCAATTTACCTTCAAAAATGAATGTTCGTACAGCTATGGAATGAATCGTGGTATGACGCGTTAGCTATAGCTTTGTCTTCCCTTTTCTGAATGGCTTGCAAGCTGCTATCTCTACAAAAACTATATTTTTCTTCAGAAGAGAGTTATATTGTAACTATGGACGAAATAATCATAAAAAAATTTGGTGGGACTTCGCTAACTGATTTAAACCGAGTTGCAAATTTGATAAAAAACGATATTGAGAAAGGTTGTAATGTAATCGTTGTTGTATCTGCTGTTGCAGGATTTACTGACCAAATGGTTTTTCAGGCTAGGCAAATCTCAAATTTAAGTTATAGACAAGAGTTATCAGAGTATGACGTTATGCTTTCAGCAGGAGAACAAATCTCTTGCGGTCTATTAGCTATCACTCTCCAATCGATCGGAGTTAATGCTAAATCGTGGCTTGCCTGGCAGTTACCAATTGTAACTGATGATTTTTATTCTGAGTCTAAAATAAAAACAATAAAGATTGAACGTGTGAAAAGATCTTTTGCTGAGGGTTATACTGCTGCGATCATTGCTGGTTTTCAGGGTATAAATGATGATAGAATCACTACTTTTGGAAGAGGAGGCTCTGATATATCAGCAGTTGCCTTCGCGGTAGCCTTTGGTGTTAGAACTTGCGAAATTTTTACTGATATTGATGGAATATATACAGCAGACCCGAGAATTGTTCCAAAGGCACGCAAGCTCAAATTTATCTCTTACGATGAAATGTTGGAAATGTCGTCATCTGGTGCTAAAATACTGCATAATCGTTCAGTACAACTTGCAATGAAACATAACATTAAAGTGCAAGTGCTATCCACTTTTAAGGAAGTAGAAGGCACCACAGTGCTACACAAAAGGGATGTACTAGAGAGATACTTAATTACTGGAATAACTTATAGCACTAATGAAGCTCTTGTAACTTTCACTAACCTTGCAAATAACTTGCGTACTTTAAGAGATATAGCAGGAGCAAACGTTAAAATTGATATGATACATGGGTCAAGTTTTGTTATCTCCAAATTTGATATTGATTTAATGGAAAAGTTACTGAATAAGAATGAAAATTATGCTATAAACGATAATGTAGCTAAAATTTCAATAATTGGTATTGGTGTTATGTCTAACACTGAAGTGATGCACCGCACACTCAAGGTTTTAAGCGAAAAAAAGATAGAAATACTTGCTATCACAACATCTGAAATCAAAATCAGTATAATTGTTCAAAAAGAATGCGCTGTAGCTTTAGTCAAAGATTTACATACTGAGTATGAGCTTGATATGCAGCACTAGGATAGGCTTGACGTCCAGTTGTCTAAGAGTATGTCTTAAAAAGGAATGAGGAAAAAAATATGATAGTGTAAGTAAAAAATAGGAGGGAAAATTGTATCCAAGTGATATAAGTGATAAGGAATGGGAAATTTTGGAGCCACATGTTGCACAAGGAAAGATAGGGAGGCCAAGAACTGCCGAAAGATTTTCCTCCATGGAAGACGGTGTATGAGTCACATGTTGCACAAGGAAAGATAGGGAGGCCAAGAACTGCCGAAAGATTTTCCTCCATGGAAGACGGTGTATGACTATTTTCTCAGGTGACGTAGTAATGGCAAATTGGAAAAAATACATAATATGCTAGTAAAAGAGGTAAGAAAAATGTTTGGTAAAAATGAAACACCTTCAGTAGGAATAATTGACAGTCAATCAGTAAAAACCACTCAAAAAGGGGATCCAGAGGATATGATGCTGAAAAAAAAATAAAGGGTAGAAAACGTCATATTGTTGTAGATACAGTGGGCTTAATTATTGCGGCTGATGTTCATAGTGCAAGTGTTCAAGATCGTGATGGTGCTCTAAATCTTTTCACTCAAGCTAAATACAAGGCTCCAACTTTACGTAAGTTTTTTGCTGATCAAGGATACATAGCAAAACCGCTGTTTATTGGAGACAGGATACGATTACCAAGAAAGCTGTTGATGTTACAGGATTTTTCGACAATCTGGACCACAATTTAGCACTGCAGGCTATCAAGAAGCACACAGACTGCAAATGGGTCATACTGTATGTTGAAAGGTGGATGAAATCCCCTATTCAGCAAGCAGATGGCAGTAAGGGAAAAAAGGAGTTCCGCAAGGAGGTTCAATAAGCCCAATCATTTCAAACATATTTATGCACCATGCATTTGATATATGGATGAAACAAAATCACCCAACAGTACCATTTGAAAGATATGTGGATGATGCGATAGTGCACTGCAGAACTAAAAGACAGGCAGAATTTATGCGAGCAGCAATTGAAGAAAGATTGGCATAATGTAAGCTAAAATTGCAACCTGATACCAATGCCATTCCAAAACTCCATCATTATACTGCCTTAGTATAACCTTCTCACTTCTATTGTCTATTTGTTTGTTATGTAATAGAAATTGGTATGAGATTGAAGAATTAAGTGTGAACGGTTACAGAATTTTTGCCAGGAGAAACATATAGTTAAAGTAATTCAGATTTGTAAGATATGTTTATCTGCAATTATAGCTTCAACAGTAGGCAATGTTGCTTTTAATTACCTCAACATTTTCTCTTGGCAATTCTTTAATGAACCGAGAAGTGCGCATCGGTTGCCACTGGTTGTTAATTTCCCTCCTATCTGCACATGAAATGATTAACCTTTCTTTGGCTCTGGTTATGCCAACATATGCGAGTCTCCTTTCTTCTTCTAAAGCTTTACCACTTTTGTCATCAAAAGATCTTTGATGAGGAAATAATCCCTCTTCCCAACCAGGTAGAAACACGCACGGGAATTCAAGTCCTTTGGCTGCATGAAGAGTCATAACATATACGGTGTCATCGTTATTCATATTATCCACTTCCATCACCAGACTTATATGCTCCAAGAAAGTTGTGGCATTATCGAAATTTTTTAAAGATGAGATGAGCTCTTTAACATTTTCTATTCGTGCTAAGCCTGTTACCTCCCCATTTTCAAGCATTTCAATATATCCTGATTGGTTTGCTACGATTTTAACGAATTCATGCAGTGGTTTTACGCTTACTATTTCTTCCCAAGCTTTAATTTTATTTAAAAAATCGTTGAGTGAGAGTTTAATTCTTTCGGTTACCTGATTACTATTAACTAATATTTTTGCTGCCTCAAAAAAAGAAATTTTGTTATCCTGAGCAGTCGTGTATATTTTCTTTAGAGTTGTAGCTCCTATGCTTCTTTTTGGCCGATTTACTATCCTTTCGAAAGCTAAGTCATCGTTATTGTTTGTAACAAGTCTTAAATATGCAATTATATCCCTGACTTCCTGACGTTCGTAGAATTTTACGCCACTTATAATCTTGTAGGGAATTGAATATTTTATAAAATACTCTTCGAGAACTCTAGTTTGAAAAGTGGCCCTTACCAGCACTGCAATGTCACTAAATCTGTATTTATTGAGTTTCAATATCTGTTCGCTTATGAACCTTGCTTCAGCTTTCCCATCCCATAATTTTATTAGATTTACCTTTTCCCCTTCAATGTTTGTTGTCCACAATTTTTTTTCTAAGCGAGTCTTATTGTGATTGATAACATATGACGCAGTTGCAAGTATGTGGGATGTTGACCTGTAGTTACACTCTAGTTTAACGGTTTTTGCATTTTTAAAATCATCAGAAAACTTCAAAATATTTTCAACTTCTGCACCACGCCAACTATATATCGACTGGTCATCATCTCCTACACAGCAAATATTTGAGTGCTCTTTTGCAAGGTATTTTAGCCAAAGATATTGTATCGCATTTGTATCTTGATATTCATCTACCATAACATATTTAAACTTGTTTTGGTAGTAGGACAGAACTTCGGTCTTTTGATTAAAGAGCTGTATGTTATATAGCAATAAGTCACCAAAATCAACAGAATTAAGGAATTTCAACCTTTCCTGATACTGGTGATAGACTTTGAGTGCAGTTACATATACTGGCCTAAATGATTGAATATCTTCCACTTCAGATGGCAATAAGCACTTCTCTTTCCATTGCTGAATAATATTCATAATGGTCTTACATTTTTCTGATAGGTAATCAGGATTTATTTCATTGATAATATTTTTTATTACCTGTAATTGGTCATCCACACCAATGATTGTAAAATTGGGGTTTAAGCCCACAATTTCTGCGTGCAGGCGCAAGATTTTTGCTGCAATTGCATGGAAAGTGCCAAGCCATGGTATGTTTGTGCCCGTTAGCTCAAGTACCCTTGATACCATCTCATTTGCTGCTTTATTTGTAAATGTAACTGCTAATATCTCATCAGAATAAGCGTGACCGTTTCTAATTATGTGTGCTATTCTTGAAGTAATCGTTCTTGTTTTTCCCGTCCCGGCTCCTGCCAGTATCAAAACTGGTCTATCTATGTTAGTTACAGCTGATTGTTGTTCTGGATTTAGCAGTGAGAGATAATCGTTCATCGTAGCCCTATAGATTATAACTTCGTAAAGTTAAACCTATGATTGAAATATTGTAAAGGTTTTATTGAATAGAACAGTTAAAGAATGCTTCACTCAAGTACTACATATTTAAACGTAGGTTTTACATCTATTTTGTTTTAGTAGTTTCAGGTGTATGTCGAGTAACAACAACTTGATTTGAGGTATTGGCACCAGAACTTCTGCTTGTTGGGTGGATAAGTGGAGTTTGGAATGGCTTATATGTACGGTTTAGTTCCTTCATTTCTATTTCTTCAACTTCAACAAGGGGTTTTTCTTTTGGGGTATAGCGATTATGCGTTGCAGGTCGTTCAGTGAGATTTTCATATGTTTCTTTCAACCAAGTTCCGATATCATACATAAATCCATACGCTTTTTCTTTAAATTCTCTCAATGATCTACTGAAACTTGCTAGTGTGTTATTAAAGTAAATTGTCATATAGTCTCTTGTGGTGTATTGATAACTTTCTCCATCTAGTCTGCTACTTTGTGCGTTAGAACTATTGTTGCTTTTAAAATAACCAAATATGTTGTACATTTTGAGCCGCCATTAATTACTAACATACACATATTATATATTGATAAATTAAGGACTTAGAAAGCGCTCTGTATAATAATTTAAAATGGAGCTGGAGCTTTGTAGTACAATGTTTTCAAACGTTTAATATAATATTGACTTTACAACGATAGTCACTTTAAATTAGTAACTATTGTTGCAGTTAAAGTATCAATGCCTTTTTTCTTTTATTTTTTTGCAATTCTTAGCATTTTATCTGCTGTATGCGTAATTAGTGTAAGAAATCCTGTGCATGCAGTATTATTTTTAATTTTCACCTTCGTTAACTCTGCAGTGCTTTTCATTCTCCTTGGAGCTGAATTCATCGCTATGATGGTACTGATAGTATACATCGGTGCAGTTGCAGTGTTGTTCCTCTTTGTAGTTATGATGCTCGATATTGACTACATAAGATTGCGCCAGGGTTTTGCGAAGCATTTCACTCTTGGTGCTATATTGTGTGGTGTGTTTTTTTTGATTATCAGTTTTGTAATCCGCAGCTCAACGCTGAATATAAGTAATGTTATAAACTATAATGCCAATAACGTGAAAGCTATCGGTAATTTGCTCTACACTGACTACATGTACGCTTTTCATCTTTCTGGAATTTTGCTACTTGTTGCAATTGTCGGTGCAATTGCTCTTACTTTGCAGGACAAGAAAAAAGGAGTTAAAAAACAGAATGTATTAAAGCAATTGACGCAATCTTCATCTGTAAAATTGGTTAAGGCTAAATTTGGAAAAGGAGTGGAATGGAAATAGGATTAAATCATTTTTTGATAGTTGTTGCTATTTTGTTCACTGTTGGGGTGTGCGGTATTTTCATCAACCGTAAGAGCATAATCAATATATTGTTATCAATAGAAATATTATTGTTGGCGATTAACATCAATCTAGTTGCTTTTTCTGCCTTTATGAATGATATAGTTGGGCAAATTTTTGTGATGTTTGTGTTGACTGTTGCGGCAGCAGAGTCAGGAGTTGGGCTTGCAATATTGGTTGTATATTATAGAAGCCGTGGCAATATAGATGTTGAACAAGCAAATTTAATGAAAGAATGAAAGTATGATGGATATACTGAAATTAATAGTATTTTTGCCACTTTTTGGTTCGCTATTTGCAGCACTTTTTAGAAAAAGTCAGTTAGTTACAACGGCAGGGATTGGAATATCTGCAGTTTTATCTTGGTATGTTTTTCTCACCTTCTCTGAAAATTATCACTTGAGTTTATTTCCTTTGTTTTCATTGAGCATCTTAAAAGTAAATTGGGCAATTAGTGTGGATGCTCTCTCATCCTTAATGCTTATTGTTATTACCACCGTTTCACTGGTAGTACATCTCTACTCTATCGGTTATATGGAGCATGATAAGGGGAAGTCGAGGTTTTTTTCTTACCTATCGCTATTTACGTTTTGCATGATTGTGCTGGTTGTAAGCGATAATTTCGTGCAGCTTTTTTTTGGCTGGGAAGGGGTTGGCCTATGTTCTTATTTACTCATAGGATTTTGGTTCCAAAAATATTCTGCAAATAATGCAGCAATTAAAGCATTTGTTGTGAATAGGGTAGGAGACTTTGCACTATTGATTGGAATCTTTCTTATTTATTATACATTTCACTCTTTGAATTTTACTGAAGTTTTTGACACAACTGATCTTCTTGGCACGCAGAACATTAGGGCATTCTGCTGTGAATTCAAAGTAACTCATATAATATGCATATTACTTTTTATTGGCTGTATGGGTAAATCTGCACAGCTTGGTTTACATGTTTGGTTGCCAGATGCAATGGAAGGGCCAACTCCTGTTTCTGCACTTATTCACGCAGCAACGATGGTAACAGCAGGTATATTTTTAGTAGCAAAGTGTTCTCCATTGTTTGAGTTATCAAATGTGGCACGAGAATTAATAGTTATCGTTGGAGCACTCACTGCTTTTTTTGCAGCCACCGTTGCAATTACTCAGAACGATATAAAGAAAATAATTGCTTATTCAACCTGCAGTCAACTTGGTTATATGTTCATGGCATGTGGGCTTTCTGCTTACAATGTTGCTATTTTTCATTTAATGACACACGCTTTTTTTAAAGCTCTACTATTTCTTGGTGCTGGCAATGTGATTCATGCAATGCATCATGAGCAAAACATTCAGAAAATGGGAAATTGCTGGAAGAAAATCCCTTGCACTTACGCTCTCATGTGGATTGGATCTCTTGCGCTTTCTGGGATATTCCCATTTGCAGGTTTTTATTCAAAGGATTTGATAATTGAACATGCTTATAGCACGGATAGCTTTGCTTTTGTAATAAGCTTAGTTGTTGCATTCTTCACAGCGTTTTACTCTTGGAGGTTATTGCTTCTTGTGTTCCACAGCCAAAAACAAAGTAAAATTAATATACATGAGGCACCAAAGATTATGCTTATACCATTACTGATACTCGCTTTTGGATCAGTATTTTCTGGAATATGGGGAGCAAATATTTTGAACATAACTAGTAATGCGTTTTGGAAATCAAGTTTAGTGATGATTGATGAGCATGGAGTTCATAATTTCTTTATAAAACTACTGCCAACCTTAGCAAGCCTAAGTGGAATAGCACTTGCGTACCTAATTTACCAATATCAAGTAATTAGGCAAATTAAGAGTAAATTTTTACTTAAGTTTTTGCAGAATAAATGGTACTTTGATGAGGTGTATGAGTTTGTTATAATTGCACCGATAAGGTTTATATCTAGGCTTCTATGGAAGTTTGATGTTAAGGCTATTGATTCATTTGGACCAAATGGTGTTGTAAGGTTGGTTAATGAATGTTCAAAAAGTTCTATAAAGTTACAAACTGGTTATATATTTGATTATGCATTTATTATGTTTGTTACTCTAATAATCGGTGCTTTATATATTATTGGAATTAAATAGAAGGTGTTGTTACTTAGTATATTCTTGCTTCCACTGATAGGAGCGTTGATTTTATCCTTAATCAGGATTAATCATCAATCTATACACTTAAGATTCCTTGCTCTATTTTTTGCTGTACTTCCATTTTTGCTTAGCATTGTAGCTTGTATAGAATTTGATTATAACAATGCGGACTTTCAGTTTGTCAGCTACCCAATTAGAAATGTTGGAATAGGGATAGATGGTATATCGTTGCTTTTCCTTCTGCTTACAACTTTCTTGTTTGTAATTTGTATACTCTACAACTGCAAAATGAGTTATACGACCCTAAAAGCCTATATGGCATTGTTTCTACTGCTTGAGAGTTTTGTAGTCGGTTTTTTCGTTTCACTGAATGCTATAAGCTTTTATGTGTTTTTTGAAGCTGTTTTAATACCAATGTTCTTTATTATTGGCATCTGGGGAGGAAAACACAGGGTATATGCAACGTTTAAGTTGTTTCTTTATACATTAACTGGCTCATTATTATTTCTACTTGGATTGGTTTACATCTATAACATTTTTGGAACGTTTAATATACAAAAATTAGCTACATTAGTGCCAAGCCTTGATCTTGAAGTGCAGTCATTGCTGTGGATTGCATTTTTTATTTCTTTTGCAATAAAAGTACCGATGTTTCCATTTCACACTTGGCTTCCTGATGCACATGTGCAATCACCAACTTCTGGATCTGTGATTTTAGCTGGCTTGCTTATTAAAATGGGGGGATATGGATTTTTAAGGTTTTCTATTCCAATGCTTCCTCAGGCAAGTTTGTATTTTTCAAATTTCGTTGTTGTGCTGAGCATTATTGCGGTGATATATGCTTCTCTAGTTGCGTTTGCTCAAGATGATATAAAGAAGTTAATAGCTTATTCTTCAATAGCACATATGGGGATCGTTACTGCTGGCCTCTTTTCATTTTGTGAGGAAGGAGTACTGGGTAGCATATTTCAAATGATTAGTCATGGCCTTATTTCTGCTGCTTTATTTTTATGTGTTGGAATGCTATATACTCGAACTGGAACTTTGGAGATTGCAAAATATTTTGGCATAGTAAACACAATGCCAAAATTTGGTTTTATGTTCATTTTATTTTCAATGGCTTCAATAGGGCTACCTGGAACATCTGGGTTCGCAGGTGAGTTTTTGGCTATGGTTGGAATGTTTAAGAGCATAGGGTTTTTTACAGGATTTATCGCACTTGGCACTATTTTAAGCGCAGTTTATATGCTGAATTTATGTAAGCAAATAATATGGGGGGTTAGCTATTCTAAATTATTAAATAACCGTTTGGATAGCATAGAATTTTCTGTCTTAATTCTGCTTGCAGTGTTTGTTATTTTGCTTGGATTTTACCCAACCCTTGCACTGAATTATTTGAAGCCATGTATGGCAAATTTGTTAGTCAAATATAATGCGCTATGAATTATATACAGATATTGCCGGAAACGTTCTCTATTATCTCCTCGTTAGTGTTGCTGCTGCTTGGGATTATATTTAACCGCAGAACTATCAACTTATTAGCACTTGGCTGCACAGTGGTAACTTTGATTATTTTAATTCTTTCGGCAGAAAACAATGAAATTTTTCTCTTTAATTCGTTGTTAAAACTCAATTTATACATCAGGTCAGCCCAAGGGTTAATTCTCAGCACAGGAATTTTAATACTTTTGATGCTGAATTTATCAAAATATGACTATAAGTATGAATTTTCAATGCTGATTCTTTTTGCGCTATTTGGCATGATAACTTTGGTTTCAGCAAATAGTCTGATTTCTTTTTATTTAGCTTTTGAGTTGATGAGTATATCTTTGTATGTTCTTGCGAGCTTTAATAAAGATTCGATTTATTCATGTGAAGCAGGAGTGAAATATTTTACACTCAGTGCATTATCTTCCTGCATTATGCTATATGGAATGTCGCTGCTTTATGGATATACAGGACAAGTCAATTTCTCTGAGCTCGGTTCATTCTTGCAAAACCATCAGATAACTTATGGAATAGTTTTTGGGTTAGTCTTTGTCCTAATTGGTTTGTGTTTCAAGCTTGCTATTGCTCCTTTTCATATGTGGGCTCCAGATGTCTATCAAGGTGCACCTACCATAGTAACTGCGTTTTTTTCTACGGCCCCAAAAGCTGCACTTGTAACATTTTTAATTCGATTGATGAATGAAGAGTTAGTAAATGTAAAAAGTTATGTTCAGCCTATTTTCTTATACGTTTCAGCATTGTCTGTTCTTATCTCAGCTTTTGGGGCCTTACGTCAGCAAAACTTAAAAAGGCTGCTTGCTTACAGTTCAATTGGTCACATTGGTTTTATATTTGCTTCACTTTCTATTTTTACACAAGCAGGAACAGATAGTGCCTTAATGTATCTGGTGATATATATCATCACAAGCATAGGGCTATTCTCATATCTTGTACAAATTGACGATGAAGATTGTGATATTGCAAATTTATCTGGTATAGGGAAGAAACGCCCAATTGTAGCATTTCATCTTTCTGTACTGTTACTCTCGATGTCGGGAATACCTCCACTTGCAGGTTTTATCGCTAAATTTTTTATATTCAAAAGTTTAATAAATTCTGGCTTTATCAGCCTGTCTTTGACCCTTGTGGTGGCGAGTGTTGTATCGTGTTACTATTATCTAAATATTATAAAAGCTATGTATTTCGATAAAGCTAGTGGTAATAAGGTTGCTTATTCTAAGGGCCTATTCATTATCACTTCGGTGGCTTCGCTGATCAACCTCGTTCTTTTCTTGTACGTTTTACTCA
>NZ_CP011148.1:930609-930825 GCF_001758565.1 Wolbachia endosymbiont of Drosophila incompta
TGAACTAAAGGGCTGACAAGGTGACCCCTGAGGGTTTTCATATTCATCATTACAAAAAAGTTTCAAGCACTAATAAAGAAGCGTTGGATTTAATTGATAAAGGAATATCAAATGAAACTATTATTGTTGCTGATAAACAAACAGAAGGCAGGGGGCGCACCGGAAAAAACTGGATTTCTCCAGAGGGTAATTTTTATGCAAGTTTGGTAATAAGCC
>NZ_CP011148.1:930849-935493 GCF_001758565.1 Wolbachia endosymbiont of Drosophila incompta
TAAAGCTTTCGGTGTCATTCCAGCGCGTGACGCTGGAATCTAGAAATCAAGAAGAATGGTCAAGCACACAACTGTACAAACGTTGTGGTATTCCCACCAAGGATGATGTCATCCGAGTAGCCTGGCACTGGGATCCAGAAAACTTAATTACAAATGGGCACATCAGGCAACTGTGTAATAAGAACTGGATTCCAGTTTCACGCACTGGAATGACACCACATACCACCTGCAAATTGCAATGTTCGCATAGTTATGTGTCAAGCACTGGGGAAAATACTGGGATGATAGAAAGAGGTTTAATGAATCAAGTTAGCAAATTAACAGAATTGACTTTTGTTACTGCTCTTGCTGTTGGAAATGCTATACTGTCATTTATAAATGGTCTAAATCTCCAGTATAAATGGCCAAATGACATTCTAATCGATGGCAAGAAAATAAGTGGAATATTGCTTGAAAAAAGATCCAATTCGAATTGGCTCATTATAGGAATTGGAATTAATGTCAGTCATGCACCACTTCCAGGAACAACGTGCATTAGCAATTACGGTGAGTCTGTGTCTAACATAGATCTGTTAAAGAAATTAATAATAAATTTTAATAAGCTAAGAAAGCAATGGCTACTTGATGGGTTTTATGCTATAAGAGAAATGTGGTTAAAAAAAGCATTCAAAATGAATGAGCAAATCAGTGTAAAGTTAGCTGACAAATTGTATGAAGGAATTTTTGCTGATATAGATAAAAGTGGTAAATTGGTGTTGCAGCAAAAGGATGGAAGCTTAATTTATTTTGATGCAGGTGAGTTATTTATTGATAATGCATTATGAATACATATGTAATTTTTGCTTACCTTATTAGTTTCACGCTGATTGCTGGAGAGCTAATTTTTACCATTTCTTGTTATACTAAAAGTAAAAAAATTCTAGAAAGCCTGAAAGATAATCATGAAGAAGAAACATAAGCGATTACTTATAACTTCAGGAATTTTCTGCTTTTTAAGTTGTGCAGTTTTTTTTATTTTAACAACGCTCAAAGAAAATATCTCATTTTTCTATACAGTAAGTGAGGCAATAGTTTTACCAAATGGTCAAAAACTAATCCGTGTTGGTGGAATGGTTGTTGAAAATAGCGTGATACGCAACGAAAGTGAAGTGATTTTTCAAATGACAGATTTTAATAAGAGCGTTATGGTGAAATATCAGGGAATACTTCCACCAATGTTTTCAGAAAAAAGTGGTGTTGTTGTGCAAGGTAAAATGTTTGATAATAGTACTTTTCTTGCAGATACAGTGTTTGCAAAACATGATGAGAACTATATGCCGAAAGTTTTAAAATAGATTCCTTAACCTGGCTGTATTGAAACGGTATGTAGAGAGAGTCACAGCCTAGAGACTATTACTCTTTCCAGTTTAACCCCAATCTGGTTCATTAATGGTATTGTTTTCTAATTCCTCTACTTTTGTCTGTAAGTTATTCAGGCTCTGTACTAAACCACTATTTTCATTACCAACCTTTGTAATTAGCTCGTCAAGCTTACTCCTTTCTTCTGTTAGCATGTCATTTAATTGACTGATAGAGTTGCTATTGTTATGCAATACATCATCCAATTCAGGAACGAATTTCGTGTTCAGCTCTGCGATTAATTTATCTAAAGCTTTGTGGACATAACCAAGCTGCGCTGGATTTCGCGCAACTGTTTCATCATAACCTTTAGGTTTGGTGTTAACTTCTATTTTGCTTATTACTTTAAGTTCGTTTTTGCTTTCTTGTTTACTATTATTCATGCTAACTCCTATAAAAAATTATAATTTTAAAATCAATTCAGCTACATTGAAGTGGTATGTGGAAAGAGTCACAGCTAGCAAGCTATTACCTTTTTTATTAAAGCAACCCGTTCTCTTCGCCAGTAGCATGAGGGAATATGGAAGCTTCTGCAATGCCTGGCTGATCATCACGAAATTCCTGAAGCTCATCTCGAAGAGTTTGAAGTTGACTTTTTATTTCAGTTGTATTGTTCCCTATATTTGATATAGTTGTTGACAGTGGCTCCACTATGCCAGTTGTAATGTTACTGCTTAAACTTGTGTTATACTCATTAATACTGTCTATCAAGCCATCATAAACCTTTTTAAGGTATGTTATAGCTGCGGCTGTTTGCTTCATTTCCGCTATAGGTATTTTTTCCAGTGGCTGATTTATATCAAAATCTAACTCCTTAGCACCTTTTTCTTTATTCTGAATTTTTACTGAATCTATACTTGGTTTTACAAAATCTGGTTTTGTAAAAACCGGGCTCTCAAGTTTTAGTAATTTACTTTGGTCTGAAGGCTCGTCACCAAAATATAATTCTACATTGTTTTTACTCATAATAAGTTACCTCCTATAAAAAAATTGATTTTCATAAATTGCTACCATACAAGTAGCATTGAATCGTTATTGTTTTCTACTATTGTAAAATCTGGAGCTTCTGCAATGCCTGGCATATCGTCCTTGATTTGCTTGAGCATCTCAATCATTTCCTTGTTCTGTTTACTCTGCTCGTCAAGTTTCCCTTTTAATGCATCAATAATAGCTTTAGACTGATCTTGATTGCTGAGATCACCGATCACAGCTGTCACTTTCTCATAAGGCAGTTTGTGAATGATGTCTTTAAGCTCTTCTGCGCCTACGTTATCCAAAAGTTCTTTAAACTGCTCATTAGACATATTGCGAGCAAAAGCTTGAAGTTTGTCTGGGTTGTCAACTAAAGACTTAATGATAATCTGAATCTTATTAGAATCAGTTAAATCCTGAGCAATTGCTTCGAGTTTCTCAGGATCAAGCTTATTAACTAAGTCTTTCAGTTGTTCTTCTTGCAGACTATTTACTAAAGCTTTCAACTGATCACCTTCTAATTCTTTGGAGAGTATTGTCAAGTGGTGCTCAGCCAAGTCTTTTGCAAGCACTGTAAATTGCTCGTCATTTAAAGTTTTAATAAGTGCTTTGAACTGATCCACTTTTAAGTGAGGTAAAATTTCTTTTACTTGCTCTGAATTTAATTTTCTCACTAGAGCTTCAAGCTGAGTATCATTTAAAATAGGAACAATTATTTGTAACTTTTCTGGATTTAGTTCCTGAGCGAGGGTTTTTAGCTGGTGATTGGTTAGATGATCCACTAAAGCTTGGAGTTGTTCATCTGTTAAGTTCTCTGCTAAGGCCTGCAACTGGCTTGAGCTCAGTTCAGGAATTATTTTTTGCAGTTGCTCGTTACTAAGAGTATTGGCAAGAGTTTTTAGTTGGCCGTCTGTTAGGCCCTGAATAAAAACTTTAGTAAACGCGTTTGATAGCAACAGTAGCACATCTCTTATATGTCTCTCACCGTAGTATAACATAATGTCTTGTAATACCTCATTGTCAGGTGAATCGATTATATTTCCTGCCTCGTCTGAAAAATAATATTTATTGTTGCCAGTATCTGAATCTTCCCATGTTACATATTTGTATTCCAATTTTTTTGATTTAATAGAACTGCTACACATAGTTTTGAAAGGCTGCACAAGCTCTCTTGTATATGATAACTTAGCCAACTCATTACCGTAATATACAAATGTATGGTTACTTTTTACATAATCTAAGTTAGAATCACTTTTATAATCTTTGGCTACCAGATTTCCTTCATTTTCTTCCTCCAGACATATGTAACTGTCTAGGCAAGAACTGCTGCAAAGTTTTATAGGCAATAAGCCTAGTACTACATCGTTTTTATCATCCAGCGATACAAGCTCAACTTTTTTAATAGGCATTGTAGGATCATTACCTTCAGGCCACTTTATCCTTGTAGTCGGGGTTTTTCTAAACACCTCTTTTCCAGGTATCATCTTAAAAACATGCTTTTTTCCACTCATAGGCGTTACCAATAAATTAATTGTTAGTATTCTAACATTTATTGATTAATTTATTGTTAAGTTAGTATATATTACAATTGTAATAACCAACATTACTTGTGTAGAGAAAAGTTACGAAAAGAAATAGAGATTTTCAGGGAAATAGTATAAAATCCTCATAGATTAAAATAAGCTGCTTTGACAGGTTTTGTGGCGGCTAGAGCTGTATAGACTGGTGGAGGCAAGCGGGATCGAACCGCTGACCTTCTGCGTGCAAAACAGATGCTCTACCAGCTGAGCTATACCCCCAGGTAATTCTTGCTTAAAGCATAAATCACTCAGGCTGAAATGCAAGAAATATTTATCTATTAGGCTATTGCTAAATAGTGTACAAATTCTGCAGGGTGTACACACTTCTCTATTTTTTTGTCTCCTTAGCGTTATACGTCACACCATCCAAATAAATCTGTGAACTGAAAATTAACAAGAAGTTTTCCTTTGGAAATTTTTTTAAATTATTCATAGATTTTTTAACTAAATTATCACTAACGCAGTATATTATATAATTTATTTAACCACACATGAAAATTTTAGTTTGATTAAAACGGATAAAAACTGTATTGATGTTTAGTATAGCTGAAAAATGAAATGATCCCGTAGCTCAGCCGGTAGAGCAACTGACTTTTAATCAGTGGGTCACGCGTTCGAATCGCGTCGGGATCACTCACAAATTTTGAAAAACATGCTAAAAGAACAAGACAAAATATTCACCAACCTAAATGGT
>NZ_CP011148.1:935528-940101 GCF_001758565.1 Wolbachia endosymbiont of Drosophila incompta
TGGTAGCTGGCAAAAAACAAAGGAATTACTGGATTTAGGATCAGAAAAGATCATTGATGAAGTAAAGAAATCTGGTTTGAGAGGTCGAGGGGGTGCAGGATTTTCCACCGGCCTTAAGTGGAGCTTTATGCCCAAAAATCTCCCAAAAGCATATTTAGTAGTCAATGCAGATGAGTCAGAACCTGGTACATGTAAAGATAGAGATATATTGCGATATGAGCCACATAAGTTACTTGAGGGAATTCTCCTGGCCGGCAAAGCGATCAGCGCATCAGTTGCATATATTTATATCAGGGGTGAATTTTATAATGAATATTTAGTTCTAAAAAAAGCACTTGAGGAAGCCTATAAAGAAGGTTTAATTGGAAAAAATGCCTGCAAATCAGGTTATGATCTTGATGTGTTTATCCATAGGGGCGCAGGAGCTTACATATGTGGGGAAGAAACAGCTCAACTCGAATCAATTGAAGGAAAAAAGGGCTTTCCTCGCATGAAGCCTCCATTTCCCGCAGGTGTTGGACTTTTTGGCTGCCCAACCACAATAAACAACGTTGAAACTATAGCCATGGTTCCAGATATTCTGAATCGCGGAGGAGAATGGTTTGCATCTCTTGGTAAACCAAATAATACTGGTACCAAGGTCTTTTGTATTTCAGGGCACGTAAACAACCCGTGTAATGTTGAAGAAGAGCTCGGAATTCCATTACGTGAATTAATTGAAAAATACGCAGGTGGAGTGCGAGGAGGTTGGGATAATTTACTTGCTGTAATACCTGGTGGGTCTTCAGTGCCATTAATTCCAAAATCTATATGTGATACTATTGAAATGGATTTTGATTCATTAAGAACTGCACAATCAGGGCTTGGTACTGCTGCTGTAATAGTGATGAATAAATCAACTGATATAATAGCTGCAATAGAGAGGTTATCACACTTTTATATGCATGAGTCCTGTGGACAATGCACACCATGCCGTGAAGGTACTGGATGGATGTGGAGGATTATGAAGAGGATGGTGGCAGGAGATATTAAGCCTGATGAAATAGATAAGCTGCTTGACCTTACAACTCAAATAGAAGGACATACAATTTGCGCACTTGGCGATGCTGCAGCTTGGCCGATTCAAGGATTAATAAGACATTTTCGCCATGTTATCAAAGAGAGAGCGATAATTTAACTTTACTTATACTTCTTAAGCCGTTTTGCTACTTAGCAACCAGAGCTAAAAAATATTGATTCCCTTCTCTTTTAGGTGCCAATTCTACCTTTGCGATATCTTCAGTGTCTCGAATTAGCCGTTCTAATTTTTCCAGTCCAACTTCAGTGTTTATAAGCTCTCTCCCTCTAAATCTCATTGTGACTTTAATTTTATGTCCGTGGGCAAGTAAGTCTCTTGCTTGACGCAATTTTGTTCCGTAATCGTGATCACCAATATTGGGACCCAGTTTAATTTCTTTTATAGTTAATGTTTTTTGTTTCTTTTTTGCTTCACTTGCTTTCTTTTTTATATCATACTTTTGCTTGCTATAATCCAGTATTTTACATACTGGAGGGGTTGAATCAGGTGCAATTTCCACCAAGTCTAAACCAACACCCTGTGCAAATTCCAAAGCTCGTTCTATTGGCACGATTCCGACCATTTCACCACTATGATCAACTAAGCGTACCTCCTTAGCTGTGATAAATCCATTAATTCTGTTTTTATTGTTCTTTTTAACTTGCAAACTTTAACTCCCTTAATTCAAATTAATACTTTTTAACAGCGATTCATTAGCCTTTTCCAAAGAAAAAGACTCCTGTCTTTCCGATCCTAAATTTCTTACTGACACAGTTTTACTTGTAACTTCATTTTTGCCTACAATCCACAATATAGGAACCTTGTTTGAACTATGCAAACGTATCTTATAACTAATTTTTTCATTGGTCAAATCAGTCTTGACTCTCACACCTTGTTCTTTTAAAATATTGCTAATTTCTGTGGCGTAACCGTCAGCTTCATTTGTAATGGTCAGAATAGCAAGTTGCGTTGGAGCAAGCCAAACTGGAAATTTTCCTGCATAATTTTCTATCAAAATTCCGATAAAACGCTCAAAAGTCCCAAGAATTGCCCTATGTAACATGACAGGGTGATGCTTGTGCCCATCTGCCCCTATATAAAAAGCTCCCAGACGTTCTGGTAAAATGAAATCAACTTGTAATGTTCCACATTGCCAATTTCTGCCTATTGCGTCTTTCAAAACGAACTCTAACTTTGGACCATAAAATGCACCTTCACCAGGGTTAAGTTTATAACTCAAGCCCGCTTCTTTAACGGCTTCAAGCAGCGCTTTTTCAGCTCTATCCCACACTTCATCATTACCTGCTCTAATATCTGGACGGTCTGAAAATTTCACAGAAATTTCATTAAATCCAAGCTCTGAATATACTTCTTTTAAAAGGTCACAAAACTTTATAGTCTCAGAATTCACTTGTTCTTCCATACAAAAAATGTGTGCATCGTCTTGCGTAAAACCACGCACTCGCATCAGTCCGTGCAATGAGCCTGAGCTTTCATTTCTATGGCATGTGCCAAACTCTGCCATACGTATTGGTAAATCACGGTAGCTCCTGGTGTGAGAATTAAAAATCTGCACATGACAAGGACAATTCATGGGTTTTATTGCTAACTTTTTATTCTCAGATTCGTCAACAATAAACATATTTTCACGAAACTTATCCCAATGTCCAGATCTTTCCCACAGCTCTTTACTTACTAAAATAGGAGTTTTTACCTCAAAATAGCCATTATTTATTAGCTTCTTTCTGATGTAAGACTCAAGAACATTATATAGAATATATCCTTGTTCATGCCAAAAAACCTGCCCAACAGCTTCCTCTTGAATGTGAAATAAATCCATATCCTTAGCAATTTTGCGGTGATCACGTTTTTCTGCTTCTTTGAGGCACTCAAGGTAAGCGTTTAATTCATCCTTATTTCCCCATGCTGTGCCATATATTCGCTGCAACATTGGGCCCTTAGAATCACCACGCCAGTATGCACCCGCTACTTTCATAAGTTTAAACGCTTTAACTCTACCGGTTGATGGTGAGTGCGGACCACGGCATAGGTCAACAAAATCACCTTGCCTATAAACAGTTAGGTTTTCACCCTCTGGTATGGATGAGATAATATCAACCTTATATTTTTCGCCTATACCACTAAAGAAATCAACTGACTGCTTGCGAGTCCAAACTTCTCGAACAAATCTGTGGTTACTTTTTACAATCTCTTTCATTTTCTTTTCTATTGCGGTAAGATCGTCCGTAGTGAAGGTACGATCTGTAGCAAAATCATAGTAAAAACCGTCCTGAATTGTTGGGCCGATAGTAATCTGAGTATTAGGAAATAGCTCTTTCACTGCCTGCGCCATTATATGAGCAGCATCATGCCTTATTATATCTAAACCCACTTCGTCACTCAGTTGTATCACCTCTATCTCTGCATCAGCTTCAATTTCACGTGAGAGGTCATATAGCTCACCATTTACTTTCAATGCAACTACTTCTTTCAAAGCATCCGGTTGTAATATATCAAAGCCAGTGACTTTACCACTGTATTCTTTTACTTTTTGTTCGGTTGAAAAAGTAACCCTAACCATAAATAAACCTATACGGACATGTAGCTTGAAGGCGGTTTGCTTCTTCCAACGGTGTCATCCCAGTGTCACGCACATAGCCATACGAACATTCATTTTCGAAGGTAAATTGCACAGCAAATGGTGTCATCCCAGTGCTTGACACTGGAATCCAGCTTTTTTGTAATTTCATTGAAAATGTTGCATAGTGTGCTTGTTCACAATCAATTTTACTGGATCCCAGTGTCAAGCACTGGGATGACACCTTTGTGTTTGAGGCAAAACAGGCTATAACATTTAACATACTGCCCTCGCAAACAAATGTTCGTACAGTTGTGTATCAGCTACTGGGATGACACCACCCCTAGTGGGAACTGCCCCTAAATCATAATGGATAACAGGGTTATAAGCTCTGAACATTAATAATAAGGCCTATTCTTTTTTAACCTGAGTGCAATTGCGTCTTCCCAAACTTCACCATTACGCAATAACTTTTCTTTATTGTACATTAGCTCCTCTCTTGTTTCAGTAGCAAATTCAAAGTTAGGACCTTCAACAATTGCATCAACTGGACATGCCTCTTGGCAAAGTCCGCAGTATTTGCATTTTGTCATATCAATATCATAGCGCGTGGTGCGGCGACTACCGTCTTCTCTTTCCTCTGCTTCAATAACTATTGCTTGAGCAGGGCAGATAACTTCACATAATTTACAAGCTATGCATCGTTCTTCACCGTTTGGATACCTACGCAACGCATGCTCACCACGTAACCTTGGACTTAAAGGGCCCTTCTCCATAGGATACCTCAAAGTAACCTTTGGCTTAAACATATATTTTAATGTAATAACAAACCCTTTAATTAACTCTACAAAAGACCAGTACCAAGCTAATTTCTTGAGCATAAAATATTTAAAACTTGTGTCAGTCATTATAAATCATATTATCAGTTTTCAAAATAA
>NZ_CP011148.1:940190-940312 GCF_001758565.1 Wolbachia endosymbiont of Drosophila incompta
GAAACTATTTTCGCTTTATCGACCGTATTTGGTAAGTCAGGAGTTGCAGTAATCAGAATTTCAGGCAACTACGCGCTTAAAGCTTTAAATCATTTTCATATTAAGAAAGAAATTAAACCAAG
>NZ_CP011148.1:940327-944818 GCF_001758565.1 Wolbachia endosymbiont of Drosophila incompta
TGATCTATATGATGATTCCAGTCAATTGATAGATAATGGAATAATCATCTATTTCCCTGCTCCAAACAGTTTCACTGGCGAGGACGTTATAGAGTTACAAGTGCATGGAAGCAAGGCAGTTATAAAAATCATCTTGGAGGAATTATCAAAAGTTTTCGTTATGGCCAAGCCTGGAGAATTCTCACTTAGGGCTTTTCTAAATGGTAAATTTGACTTAACGCAAATAGAAGGGATTGCAGACTTAATTGATGCTGAGACGAAAATGCAAGCTAAACAAGCGATTAAGCAGATATCAGGAGAATTGGAGAGACTATACAGCAATTGGAGGCAAAGATTAATAACGATACAATCCAAAATCGAAGCATATATAGACTTTCCAGAGGACATTTGGGCAGAAAAAAGTGAATTGGAAAAAATTAATAATGAAGTGCAATCTCTCGTGCAGTTGATACAAGAGCATTTAAATGATAATAGACGGGGCGAAAGGTTGCGTGAGGGTTTACATATTGTAATAACTGGTGAACCAAATGTCGGTAAATCAACTCTGTTTAATTTCTTAGCCAAGCGTGATATTGCTATTGTTTCTGAATATGCAGGCACAACAAGAGATATACTTGAAGCTCATATTGACATTGGCGGATACCCAATCATTCTCTCTGATACTGCTGGAATTCGTGAAAGTTCAGATCCAATAGAATTAGAAGGTATAAGTCGAGCGAAAAAGAGGTCTTTTGAAGCTGATTTAAGAATAGAGCTATTTCCTTTTGAACAACGACACGATGTCAATTATCAAGCCACAGGCAATATACCATCTGTCGTTGACACACAACTATGCAAATATTGTAATCAACAAACGGTGTCATCCCAGTGCTTGACACTGGGATCCAGATATAAAAATACTTGCAAATTATGCAATAGACAATGGATTCTAGAAACATGTGCTGAAAACAATGTTCATAGCTGGATTCCAGTGTCAGCTACTTGCATGACATCAGACCAAAATGACACCATTTATGTATTGAGCAAAGCTGACGATGTTATCAATAATCACAATATAAAAATTAATGGCATAGATCTTTTACCCATTTCTATTCTAAAGGAAATAGGTACAAACAAATTGATCTCTCTCATAAAAGAGAAGGCAGAGGAAAAATTTGGGCATGATAGAGACACTCCTGTAATCACTCGGCAAAGACATAGGAATCACATGAAGAAAGCACTGGAACATTTACAACGTTTTAATATCGATAATCCAATTGAGTTGATATCTGAAGATTTGAGGCTTGCTGCATTTGAACTTGGTGCGGTGATTGGAATTATTGATGTTGAGGAAATATTGAGTAGTGTGTTTAGCAACTTTTGCGTGGGCAAGTAAAGCTTTTATAGATTGCTTAAAATCAAATGTTGTGATAGAAAAGAAATGGACGGATGGCCGAGCGGTTTAAGGCACCAGTCTTGAAAACTGACGTACGTGATGAGCGTACCATGGGTTCGAATCCCATTCCGTCCGCACAGCATCTCGCTATGCTGGCTGATTTTTAGAGCTTATTTGGACTATGTGGTTCATAACGCTGGAAATCTTGTCTAATCTAGCCACATCTTTTAAAAATACATCCCTTTGTAAATTGACCTTGTTAGCAAAGAAAGCTAATATCTATAAATAGATCACCATCTGAATATGAAAACCGATATAGTAATAATAGGTGCAGGACCTGTTGGAATATTCACTGCTTTTCAAGCGGGAATGCTTGATATGAGATGTCATATAATAGATGTTTTGGATCAAGCAGGAGGACAATGCACAGCTCTTTACCCAGAAAAGCCAATATATGATATACCTGGTTATCCTGTAATCACTGCCCAAAAATTAATTGAGCAACTAATGGAGCAATCTTCGCCATTTAAGCCTGTTTACCATTTAAGTCAAAAAGTGGAAAAGATTTCAAATAACGAAGGTGAAAGCTTTACTGTCATAACGAACATAGGTACAGAGGTAAAATGCAAAGCCGTTATTGTTGCTGCAGGTAACGGAATGTTTGAACCTAACCGTCCACCCTTAAGTGGTATATTAGAATATGAAAATAAATCTGTATTTTACAGTGTAAATAAAATTTCTGATTTTCAGGACAAAACTATAGTCATTGCAGGTGGGGGTGATTCTGCGGCTGATTGGACTGTAGAACTTTCTAAAGTTGCGAAGAAAATTTATGTGATACATAGGAGAAAGGAATTTCGCTGCACTCCTGAAACTAGAAATAAATTAGAATCACTTGAAATTGATGGAAAAATAGAACTGGTAGTGCCATATCAATTACACGAACTAGCAGGAGGTAATGGGCAGTTGAGCGCAGTGATAGTAAAAAACATTGCCTCTAAGGAAGAAAAAGAAATATCCGCTGATTTTTTGCTGCCATTTTTTGGATTGTCAATGAATCTTGGTCCAATAAACAATTGGGGTATACAGTTAGAACATAGCCGCATAGTTGTCGACCCAGCTACACTTAAAACCAGTAGAGATAGGATATATGCAATCGGAGATATAGCTATTTATTCAGGCAAACTAAAATTAATACTAAATGGTTTTGCTGAGAGCGCCATGGCTTGTTATGACATATACAAAGTAATCCACAACTCTCCGGTTAATTTTCAATATTCAACCTCAAAGGGAATTCACGGATTATAGGATTGCCGCTTACCTCATCTTCAACCAGCCCCCTTATCATAAAATTGAAGCTATTGTATTTGCTTTCGCCAATCTGCAGATTAAAAGGTAAGGATTACTTAATGTATCGGCGTCTTATGTTCAATTTTTTGCAGTATATAGATACTGTATGTCTTTACAAAACTTCATCTACATCTAGATTTTTATCTAAATAAGCTGAACGCGCTTACAAAGCGTTACAAGACATCAAAAAATGCCAATACTCGACAGAGATAGTAAAAGACTAGCTAACTCGGGGATTCTTTGTCTTTTTTTCTGCTTAGTAAATTTCTTAAACGTTTGCAGCGTAAGTTAGTTGCAATTAAAAGCAGCTTAATCTCGCTTGTCAAGCGTTTAAAACATAAAAAACGCCAATATTTTAAAGCGGATAATAACCCCAGGGCTTCTTTTGCCTTTTTTTTCATTTGGTAAATTTCTTAAATATTTATGGCTAAACGACAACCGTCATCCCGCTGCTTGTTAGCGGGATCTAGAGATACCGCGAATGAATCGCGGTATGACGTAGGACTGCTGTCATCCCAGTGCTCCTTTTTTTGTCATCCCAGTGCTTGACACTGGGATCTAGTTTTCCATATAATCTCATCGAAAATGTTGTAACCACTTTCTGTGCTAGTTTGCTTGCTTACAAGCAAACTTTCCTGGATCCAAGTAGTCAGGGCACTGAGATGACACCCTCTTGGATGAAAACCAGTATCAGCTACTTTCATGACACCATTCTTTTTTCTGGATCCAAGTAGTCAGGGCACTGGGATGACAGGAGAAAGAGGCACTGGAATGACAAAGAGGGTACTTGGATGACAGGAGGTAATGCAGGAAGTCTAATAGTGCAGCAACACGGAACCCCAGGTCAGGCCTGCACCTATTGAAATCAGCAGTACCAGATTTCCTGATTTTATTTTTGATTCTTGTATTGCATAGTCTAAGGCCAGTGGAATTGATGCCGCTGAGGTGTTTGCATGCTTATCAACGGTATTAATCACTTTCTCTATAGGAAAATCTAATTTCTTTACTACTGCTTCAATAATACGAATGTTTGCTTGATGGGGAATTAACCAGTCAATATCAGTGATTTTCAAATTATTGCATTTCAGAGTTTCCTCTACTGAGGCTGTTAACTTATCCACTGCATGTTTAAACACTTCTCTTCCATTCATGCATATTTTTCCAGAATCACCAGTTGAGGATATCCCTCCGTTCGTACATAGTATGTCCACATTGCCGTCAGAGTATAAGTTTGTTGATATGATGCCGCTTCTACCCATTTCTGATTTCATCACCACTGCACCAGCACCATCACCAAAGAGTACACAAGTTGACCTATCTTCCCAATCAACAATCCTAGACATTATTTCAGCACCTATAACCAATGCATATTTAATTCTATTGTTAGATTTTATGAGCGAATCAGCAACTGTAACTGCATATATAAAACCAGAGCATGCTGCTTGTACATCAAAAGCAAATGCGTTTTTACATTTTAACTTACTTTGTACAATCGTTGCACAGCTAGGAAAAGTTTTATCAGGAGTTGTTGTAGCAACTATAATCAAGTCAATTTCATCTACTGAAATTTTAGCTTTTTCTATAGCACTTTTTGCTGCATTTACAGCTAGATCTGACGTTAGTTCTCCTTCATCTGCTATATGCCTTTGAACTATTCCTGTTCTCTGCCTTATCCATTCATCGCTCGTCTCAACTATCGATGCAATTTCGTTGTTACTCAACATTTTTCTTGGTAGGTAAGATCCAGTGCTTAATATGAAACTTTT
>NZ_CP011148.1:944823-945522 GCF_001758565.1 Wolbachia endosymbiont of Drosophila incompta
ATATGACTTACCCCGTTAATTATCTTTTGATTTAAATTTTCACTAATTGCATTTACTGCAAATTTTATGGCATGGGCAAAAGAAATAGCATCAGAATTTCCATGACTTTTAATGATGATACCATTCAGCCCTAAAAACATAGCTCCACTTCTAATTTTGGGATTAAAACGCGTTAAAGCTTTATTTAGTTTGGATTTTAACAATATACCAACAAGCATTTTCGCTATCCACGAATTGAATACTTCCTGCTTTATTAGATTGATAAAGGTACTAGCGGTTGCCTCAGCCGTTTTGAGCATTACATTGCCAACAAAACCATCAGCAACAATTACATCTATATTACCCTCTAAAAATTCACTTGCCTCTATATACCCTTTGAAATTAATGCCTGGAGCGTTTTTAAGCAACTCAAAAGCGCCGCGCACTGAGTCATTACCTTTAACTTCTTCTGTGCCGATATTTAGCAAAGCAACTTCAGGATTGTCAATTTTTAATGCTATTTTTGCAAATATACTACCCATTAACGCAAATTGAAATAATGAGTCGGCATTACAATCAACATTTGCACCAAGGTCAAGCAAAGCGAAGCTCTTTGTCTTAGTTGGACAGATAGAGGCAATAGCAGGACGATAAATGTTTGGTAATGTTCCTAAAATAAATCTGGAAATTGCCATCAACTCTCCGGTGTTGCCTGAAGAT
>NZ_CP011148.1:945547-945717 GCF_001758565.1 Wolbachia endosymbiont of Drosophila incompta
TCACTGCAACAATTGCAGCTTTCATACTTGAGTCTTTACGATGTCTCAGCGCAAAAGATGGCTTATCATTTGCAAGGACATTGTCAGAACAATGAGTAAATTCAGAATTGTTACTTACTTTTTTATATTTCAAAAGCAAAGGAGATACTTCTTCCTTATCTCCATAAATA
>NZ_CP011148.1:945937-946038 GCF_001758565.1 Wolbachia endosymbiont of Drosophila incompta
ATGAATTCCCCAGTTGTTGAACATACCACAACATTCTTAGGCTCAATAGCATGATGAGAACGATGCATATTACGCCTTGACTTTGACTTTTTTCTTTTTGG
>NZ_CP011148.1:946148-947089 GCF_001758565.1 Wolbachia endosymbiont of Drosophila incompta
AGTTCTATAGCTAAAGTGGCTCTACAATTTGAAAAACCGTCATTCCGCTACTCGTTAGCGGAATCTATACCGCGAATGAATCCATAGCTGTACGAACATTCATTTTTGAAGGTAAATTGCACAACAGATGATGTCATTCCAGTCTGGAATCCAGAAATTTTGCTTATAACTGAGCTGATGAGCTAAAGGTAGTTGTCTTATGCTAAAACAAACGTTTTTAATTAAGTTGCATAGAAGCTGGATCCCAGTGGGCTTTGTTGCATCGCTAGCTATGATGGATTAAAGATAAAAAAGATAGGGAATATCAGTAGCTTATTATTCTGGTATTTATAACAAGAACGGTCAGTGAATACCTAAATTTGAGTAAAAGAAATTTCACTACCACTCACTAATCTGGCTAAAATTCAAGAATTTCAATGCTTTAGCTATTTTCAATAGAATTAAATTTATTAATATAAATAACAAATTACTATTCTTAAATTTGATCAGATTGATTGCAAAAAAACAAGATTTTCAATAAGTTGCTTATAATCCTAATTATAGTTAGCCTTTCATAAGTAGCGATGCAACAAAGCCATCCCAGTGTCTGGGCACTGGCCCACTGGTGGGAATTGCTCCCAAACTACAACGTTCGTACAGTTGTGGATACCGTGGCGGTATGACGTAGGGAAACCTTTCTTGGGTTAAGCTTTAAATTAAAACATCAAGTATATTGAACTTAAAACATATCTCAGCTATACTTTGCGATAAAGTTAATAAAAATTTTAATAAAATCAGTAAGACTAACCTCTAGCTAAAATGAATACAAAGTGAGCTTTTTTGATATAAATAGTGTTAGAATAATTGGTAGGTACTTTATCAATTTTTTGTTAAGGCTTGGTAGTGCATTCATATTTTTTATTCAATCTCTATACCACTGCCTTGTGCCACCATATTATTTT
>NZ_CP011148.1:947102-947205 GCF_001758565.1 Wolbachia endosymbiont of Drosophila incompta
GACAAATTATAGAGATAGGCTTTTTCTCTCTGCCAATTGTTGGGCTCACTGGAGTTTTTATAGGAGCGGCGATAGTTTTACAAAGTAGCTTGAGTGACCCATT
>NZ_CP011148.1:947252-947879 GCF_001758565.1 Wolbachia endosymbiont of Drosophila incompta
TTAAAGAGTTAGGACCAGTTTTGATCAGCTTAATAATGGTAGGAAAGGTTGGATCATCAGTTGCAGCAGAAATTGGTACGATGCGCATCACCGAGCAAATAGATGCCCTTACAACTTTGAACATCAACCCTTTCAAATATTTAATTGCACCAAGGATTTTAGCGTCAATCATAGTATTTCCCATACTTACAGTATGTGCAGATTTAATAGGAATATTTGGAGGATGCATCACTGCAGTCTTCGAATTTAACCACAATTTAAATATATACATTAAACACACAGCTCAGTTCTTTAATACGTATGATTTTATAACTGGGCTAATAAAAGCAACTGCATTTGGCGCCATAATTTCTGTCTCAAGCTGCTATTACGGTTACCATTGCAAAGAAGGTGCACGAGGAGTAGGTGTTGCTACAACATCAACTGTTGTTTTATCGTCCATACTGATCATTTTAGCAAACTACATGATTACTTTGATACATGCGTAACCCCATAATATCAATATTGAACTTAAGCTTATCTTTTGATGATAGGACAGTACTAAAAGATCTAAATTTTGATATATTAAAAGGGGAATCATTAGTCATACTTGGTGGCTCAGGAAGCGGCAAATCTGTATTAACAAAA
>NZ_CP011148.1:947933-948909 GCF_001758565.1 Wolbachia endosymbiont of Drosophila incompta
AGCAAAAATAAATTTGGGGTTTTATTTCAAAATTCCGCTTTATTTGACTACGTTACAGTGTGGGAAAATATATCTTTTAATTATAAAAAGCGCTTTAATATCAGCAAAAAAGAGGCAAAACAGCTAGCAATCGAAAAGTTAAATGATGTTGGACTGGAGGAAAGCATAGCAGATATGTTTCCAATAGAGCTATCAGGTGGAATGAAAAAAAGAGTGGCACTTGCAAGGGCGATTGCACACAATCCAGAAATCATTATTTTGGATGTACCAACTTCAGGATTGGACCCAATTATGTCAGATATAGTAAACGAGATAATAATAAAATTATCTAGAGATCTTAACCCTACAATTATCACGATTACACATGATATTCATAGCGCATTTAAAATAGCTGATAAAATAGCAGTATTATATGAAGGGGAGATCATTTCCCATGGAACTGTTCAGGAAATACAAAATACTAATAACGAATATATAAAAAAATTCATTCATTATATATAGCTAAAGATATATACACTATTGCTAACAGTCATATTTTTAAGTTTTAACTTTGTAAAAGGTAGTGAACATTGGAATTCAGATTTTTTTCAAACTGGATCCTATAGCTAACACGTCATACCGCGATTCATTCGCGGTATCTCGGCATAGATTCCGCTAACTAGTAGCGGAATGACGAATTTGTCGTTTTTCAAATTGTCGTAAGTCAGTTTAGCTATATATAGGATGACAGAAATTGTTTGTATTAGCTATATTCAAAAGCTCTATTGATATTTTGCAATATTTGTGATAAAATAATAGCTTAAGGTTGAGAGTAAAAATTTATGAGTGAAGCTCAAGGTCCAAACATTGCAGAATGGCAAGCGCAGCAGCAACACCAAGAGGCTGCTGGTGAGAAAAGTGGTTTTGGTCTTGGTCATAGTGACTCTGTTTCAACAGTTGTCGATGGAATGAAATGGTTGTTCAACTTTCATGAAGG
>NZ_CP011148.1:948979-955960 GCF_001758565.1 Wolbachia endosymbiont of Drosophila incompta
AAGTCAGGTAATATGTTTGGCATAAAACTTCTTGAAGGCCTTGCAGAATATTTTTCAGGTGGAGGTGGGGAAGATATGCCATCAGAAGAAATGGATATGGCTCATGGTGATGATGGACATCACTCAGATGATTACCCTCATGCCAATAACGAAATAGCTCATAATGCTGATGGTTTGCAAGACATGCATGATGCAGGTGATCACCATGGTCAATCTTTTTCACCTGGTCCTTCACCATCTGTTGGCGATGACCACGGACATGAACTTGGTTAAACACTTAAAAACTATTGAATAGTTGGAAGAAGGCCTAATAAGAAAAGTTGCTGTTGTTATGAGTTTGTCTTAGTGAAAAAGGTTTCAGTTTTGGGATCAACAGGAAGTGTTGGAAAAAAGACTGTAGATTTGCTCTCAAAGAGAAAAGAAGAATACCAAGTGGAAGCACTAAGTGCCCATTCGAACTTTGCTCTACTGGCACACCAAGCAAAACTGCTAAATGCAAAATATGTTGCTATCTCCGATGAAAGGCTTTACAAAGATTTGAAAGAAAGTTTACTTGGTACAGATGTAAAAATAGCAATTGGTGCTACAAATATTGCTACCATACCTGTTGATCTCTCAGTTGTTGCAATAGTTGGCATTGCAGGCCTTGGGCCAGTTATGGAAGTTATAGAAAGCGGTACCAAAGTCATTGCATTGGCAAACAAAGAAAGCATTGTTTGCGGTGGAAAGTTATTACTCAAAAAAGCTAAAGAAAAAAATGTACAAATAATCCCTATTGACTCTGAGCACAATGCAATTTTTCAAATTTTGCAAAATGACGACAAATGCGTAGAAAAGATCATACTTACTGCTTCTGGTGGACCATTCTTAAATTATAGCCTTGAGCAATTAAGAAATGTTATGGTAGATAAGGCGCTTAGTCACCCCACTTGGAATATGGGAAAGAAAATCTCGGTTGATAGCGCAACAATGATGAATAAGGCACTAGAGATAATAGAAGCACATAACTTGTTTAATATCAGCCCGGATAAAATTGAAGCAATAGTGCATCCTGAGTCAATAGTACATGGAATTGTAACTTATAAGGATGGGTTCAACTTTGCTGTGCTTGCAGAAACTGACATGGCAATTCCTATTTCATATGCTCTATCTTGGCCGGAAAGATCAGCTTTAAATCGTAAATTAGATTTAACAAAGCAAGGAAAATTGACCTTTCAAGAACCAGACCATAAGCGTTTTCCTGCGCTAAAGCTTAGCATGGCAGTGTTAAACTCTTCTGCTCCACAAACAAACAGTATTGTGCTCAATGCTGCAAATGAAATAGCTGTTAATGAATTTTTGAAGTCACGAATCGGCTTTTTAAAAATAGTAGAGGTAGTGGAATCAACAATGGAAAGTTTTGGTAGTTATACTGATATTAATTCACTATCTGATATAATAAATATTGATTATGAAAGTCGTATTATTGCTCACAAAATTGTTGAAAGTAAAGTTGTTGCGTATAGCTAGAGTAATGTAACCAGACTGCATTCTGTGATTTTTAGCAAAACACGATACACAATCGTCATTCCGCTACTAGTTAGCGGAATCTATGCCGAGATACCGCGGCGGTATGAAGGTTCGCGGTGGTATGACGGTTAAGTAATTCGTCATCCCGCTGCTTGTTAGCGGGATCTAGAGATACCGCGGCGGTATGACGGTTCGCGGCGGCATAGCTATCTTCAAAAATATGGTTGAATAATTGTTAATAATAGTGTATAATTATTAATATTTTTAAGCACTTTGGCTATGGCTTTATCTAAGTTTCTCGACCCTAAGCTGGATTTAACCTTCAAAAAAATATTTGGCACTGAAAAAAATAAGAATATTCTCATACATTTTTTGAATGATATTTTAGGGTTTACCGAGATAAATACTATACAAGAAGTGGAATTCCTCAGTACTATAATGGATCCTGAAATTGCCTCTGATAAGCAAAGTATAGTTGATGTTCTTTGCAGGGACTCTAGTGGGGCTAGGTATGTGATTGAAATGGTGCGACCTGAAAGCCTTCGGTCATATTGTTTAAAAGGAGAGGAATTCATTCAGAAAGAAACTGAAAGGATTCTAAAGCTTATTGAACCAGATGTTTTGCCATCTGAGTCTACGCATCAGTGCGAATTGGGTAACCAGTTGGTGCCGAGCGACGCGGACAATGAACCTCCTCTTGATAAAGAAGATGCTCAATCGTGAGAGAAAGCATAAACTACAAGCATCATGTGGTTGGAGGGCTAGGCTTAGTGGTATGGTGAACGTAAGTGAAGCTTCATAAGTATCGTAACGATTAAAGAGCTAAAGATGCTGATAAGCTCCGACCAAAAGGTAATGTGACATTTTTCATTTCTGGATGTACGCAAATAATAATTCCACCGGTATAGAGAAGCCACCTAACCCACTATTGTATGACAAAAGGAACAGGATAAGCCTGTATTTTCGCCTATATGGCAGGCAAAATGCAATAGATGCTGGTGGATGTGCAGGTAAAGGATAATGGAGAAAGCGAATGCCATTTTGTAACGAAATGGATAGAATTTGTAACATTAATTCGCGTGAAAACGAGCAGACTTCCATTTGGTCCCTCATGACAAGAAACTTTGTTAACCACTTAAGGTAGGAAAGCAGATGATTACAAGTACAACTGTAAGTGCACCTACCAATAACTCCGAAGCATGGAACCAGTTACCCTGGAAGAAATGCCAAAAAGTTGTTATGAGGCTACAGAGGCGTATTGTTAAGGCTGTCCAACAAGGCAGATGGGGTAAGGTGAAAACTTTACAACACCTTCTCACACGCTCTTTTAGCGGCAAAGCTTTGGCGGTTAAGAGAGTAACTGAAAACCAAGGAAAAAACACAGCAGGTGTAGATCGTCAAATATGGTCAACTTGCAACACAAAATTTCAAGGAATAAAGCTATTAAAACAAAGAGGATACAAACCTTCTCCGCTAAAACGGATATACATCAGTAAGTCTAATGGCAAAAGAAGACCTCTTGGAATCCCTACGATAAAAGATAGAGCCATGCAAGCATTATACTTGTTTGCTTTGGAACCGATAGCTGAAACGATCAGTGATCGTCACTCTTATGGTTTTAGACCAAAAAGATCCTGCGCAGACGCTACTGTGGCTTGTCAATTGTTACTGGCAAGCCGTAACCAACTACAATGGATACTCGAAGGTGATATTAAAGGGTGTTTTGATAACATTAACCATGAATGGCTCATGAAGCATATTCCTATGGAGAAGAAAATTCTTCATAGCTGGTTAAAAGCTGGCTTCCTAGAATCAAAAACTCTGTATTCCACAACTGCAGGTACCCCACAAGGTAGTATCATCTCTCCAATACTAGCAAATCTAGCCCTAAATGGACTTGAAAAATCATTGGAAAGTCAATTTGGTAAACTTGGCAGTAAAAGAAGAAGCAAAATCAGAAGTGGAGTAAATGTAATCAGGTACGCAGATGACTTTATCATTTCAGGAATCACACGTGAAGTACTGGAAAATGAAGTAAAACCTCTAGTATCGTCCTTTCTTCAGGAGAGAGGTCTTATCCTTTCCGAAGAGAAAACAAAAATTACATCTATTACAACAGGGTTTGACTTTCTTGGTTGTAATGTACGCAGGTATAATAAGAAGTTAATTATAAAACCTTCAAAAGAAAGTATTAAGAAACTTCTTAATAAAGCACGTACATTGATAAAGGCAAACATAGCGAACACTCAGGCCGTACTAATCAAGTTGCTCAATTCCCTATTAAGGGGATGGGGAAATTACTACAGCCATGTGTGTGCGAAAAGAGCTTTTAACAAAATAGACCATGAAATTATGTGTGCTCTATGGAAATGGGCAAAGAAAAGACATCCTCGTAAAGGATTACGTTGGATAAAGAATCGTTACTTCAAGGTAATGAAACAACGCCAATGGGTCTTTGCTGCACCCATATGCAAGAACAAACCGAAAGAGATAAGGTATTTAAGACTGCTTAGGTTGATTGATATACCTATCAGACGACATGTTAAAATCAGGGCGGATGCAAATCCACTTGACTTAAAATGGAAAAAGTATTTTGATGAAAGAGTGAAACAAACAAAAATGTTAGCAAGCTCTTTCTCAAGAGAAGGTTCTCTACTGTTGGTGTCACCATTAAGAATGATGTTTTCTGAGGAATCATCAAGGACAAGCCGGTTCGAGAAAAGAAGGACTTAGATAAGGGGCTCAAGCGTAGTGTGGGGAAACCTGCATGCTGCGTTTCTAAGGGAGGGAGTAGTAGCAATACTACTTCCTTACCTAACCAGCTCACTCGCGATAAAGGCTTCGAAAAACGAGCTCAACTATATGCTGCTAAGGCTTACTCAAGGCAAGCTGATAAATCTGGTAAGTACATTGATTTAAAGAAGGTTTTCTTTATTGCTATCTCTAATTGTAATTTATTTCCTGATAAGCTTGATTATATATCCAGCCACACTATAAGAGATGAGAAAACCTATGAGCATGACTTAAAAGATTTTCAATTTGTATTTATTGAACTACCTAAATTTCCTAAGAATAAGGAAGAACAGCTAGAAAGCATAGTGGATCGTTGGTTATTTTTCTTCAAATATGCAGATGAAACTACGGAAGAAGACTTAAGGAAAATAGCAGAAAAAGCACCAATAATAAAGTTAGCCTACGATGAATTAGACAGGTTTAGCTGGAATGAAAAAGATTTAGTAGCTTATGAAGAAAGAATAATGGATCTACGGAAAGAAGAAGCCATTCTTGAATACAGACTTGACCTTGCTACTGAAAAAGGCATCCAAATTGGCGAAGAAAGAGGCATCAAAATCGGTAAAGAGGAAGGGAAAATTGAAGGAAAAATCGAAGTCGCAAAAGCAATGCTGGCTAACAATGTTGATGTCAACACTATTGTCAAATTTACTGGCCTTTCTATTAGTGAGATTGAAGAATTAAGTGTGAACGGTACAGAGTAATTTCAAAGTGCATTTGCAGTTGGAACGGATACATTTAATGAGAGTCCCATTTCACGGTGTTCAAATCTACTCCTTCTTGTACCATCTCCCAAAGTGGGCTCATTTCTCTCAGTCGGCCAACATTTTTAGCAACAAGATCTGCTGCATACAAAACTTCTTCTCTAGTTGTAAATCGGCCTAGGCCAAATCTAATTGATGAATGCTCAAGGTCATGGCCATTATTTAGCGACCGTACTACATAGGAAGGCTCAAGAGACGCAGACGTGCACGCAGAACCAGAACTTACTGCTAAATCCTTGATTGCCATGATGAGAGACTCACCCTCAACATAGGGAAAGCTCAAGTTTAGGTTGCCAGGAATTCTATTTTCATAATCACCATTTAAAACGATATCAGGAAACGCTTCTTTTATCTTGTTATACAAAATATCCCTTAATTCTTCCACTCTAGTTGTTTCTTTTTTCATTTCTTCTCTAGCAATACGTGCCGCTTCACCAAAACCAACTGCAAGAGGTGTTGGAACTGTTCCAGAACGCATGCCTCTTTCCTGTCCACCACCACTAATTAGTGGTATCAGCCTAACACGAGGATTCTTTCTACGTACATATAATGCGCCTATTCCCATAGGTCCATAAATTTTGTGGCTAGAGAGACTCATAAGATCAATGCACATCTCATTAACATCAATTGGAACTTTTCCAAAGCTTTGAGCTGCATCTGTATGGAAAAATATATTATGCTTTCTGCATATTTTACCAATCTCCTTTACAGGCTGAATTACTCCGATTTCATTATTTACCATCATTACTGAAATCAAAATTGTTTTATCAGTAATTGCTTCCTCAAGCTTTGATAAATCTATAATTCCGTTTTGCTTAACAGGCAAATATGTAACTTTAAAGCCTTCATTTTCCAGATGCCGACAAGAATCCAGAACACACTTATGCTCCGTGCAGACAGTGATTATATGATTTCCTTTATTTTTATAAAAGTGAGCAACGCCCTTGATTGCCGTATTATTTGACTCAGTTGCACCTGAGGTAAAGATAATTTCTTTGCTATCTGCGTTCACCAGATCAGCGATGTGTTTCCTTGCTTTTTCCACTGCTTCTTCAGCAGTCCAACCAAATGAATGGCTGCGAGAGTGTGCATTGCTGAACTCACCAAAGTAAGGTATCATCACCTCTAAAACACGGGGATCTACTTTAGTAGTAGATTGATAATCAAGAAATATTGGTAATTTTATTTTAGCATCGTGTATTTTTTTACTTTCAACATTCATAAAGCTACCACGGAGACAAAATTTACAATTATTTTATAGCATTAAAACTTAATTTTTTCAAGATATAATCTTGCATCAAGTACAAAAGTGTCATCCAAGTAGCTGACACATAACTGTACGAACATTTATTTGCGAAAGCAGTGTGTTAAATGTTATAGCCAGTTTTATGTTATAGCCAGTTTTGCCTCAAACACTGGGATGACACCCTATTGGTGGCAATTGCTTCCAAATCATAATGTTTGTACAGCTGTGCGCCGTGCGCTGGAATCCGTTTTAGCCCTTATCTATATCTCAGTTCCACCAACAGTTATTGCGTCGACTTTGAGTGTCGGCTGACCAACTCCAACGGGCACATTTTGTCCATCTTTCGAGCATGTGCCAACACCAGGATCTAACTTTAAGTCATTACCAACCATAGATACTTTTTTCAACACTGTTGGACCGTCACCAATTAGTGTTGCTCCTTTTACTGGCTGTGTAATTTTGCCATTTTCTATTAGGTAAGCTTCCGAAGATGAAAAAACAAATTTTCCTGACGTTATATCAACCTGCCCACCACCGAAATTTACTGCATATAGACCTTTCTTTACGCTAGATATTATTTCCTTCGGTGTATACTTTCCGGGCAACATATAGGTGTTTGTCATGCGCGGCATAATAACTTCTTTATAACTTTCTCTTCTACCATTACCT
>NZ_CP011148.1:955971-956860 GCF_001758565.1 Wolbachia endosymbiont of Drosophila incompta
ACCCATGAGTTTAGCGTTCATATGATCCTGCATGTATCCTTTTAGGATCCCATCCTCTATCAATATATTATAACTGGGTGGAGTGCCTTCATCGTCTACGCTGATAGAGCCGCGCAAATTGGGCAGAGTTCCGTCATCAACTACTGTGATGTCACTAGCTGCTACTTGTTTACCCACAGAATTTGAAAATGCTGAGACTTTTTTGCGATTGAAGTCGCCCTCAAGTCCATGACCCACGGCTTCGTGTAACAATATTCCTGGCCAGCCTGGACCTAAAACGACTGTCATTTCTCCGGCTGGAGTTGGAATTGCTTCAAGATTTACCAGTGCTTGTTCTAACGCTTGGTTTGCAACTTCTTTCCACTTTTTCTCAGAAATAAACTTACTATAAGAGTCCCTTCCACCATGCCCTGCAGAACCTCTTTCGGTACGGCCATCTTTTTCTACAATGACTAGCACATTAAAACGTACCAGAGGCCTGATATCGCTTAATCTGTGATCACCCTTTATTATTTGTACAACTTGCCATTCTCCACTTAGAGTTATTTTTACTTGCTTCACGCAGTTATTTTTGGACCTTACATACTCATTAACCTCATTGAGTAGCTTAATCTTTGAATTCAGATCCATTTCATTTATAGGGTTAATCCTCGAATATAGGCTTTTTGTCTCTTCGTTTAAATTTATTGAATTTGTCTTGTTTAAAGACACTGAGCTTTTTACCATAGAAGCAGCATTACTAATTTCTTTTTCGCTGATCTCAGAAGAACAAACGAAAGATGTACTATCTTCACAAAAAGACCTTAAACCAAATCCCCTTCTAGTATTCAAGTCCATGTGTTTTAATATGTTATCCTCAAATACCAGGGACTCCGACTGGCAAACTTCT
>NZ_CP011148.1:956869-957871 GCF_001758565.1 Wolbachia endosymbiont of Drosophila incompta
TCACCACCATCGCTATTGCTCAAAGCGTTATTGACTATTTTATATACGTTATTAATATTAACATTGTTTTGAGCAAAAAATATTTGATCTAGATTTGGCATTACCTTTGAACTAAAAATTGTTTAAGTATATTATTTAACTTTAACATAGTAAACTATAAAAAGCCAGGGTGGCGGAATTGGTAGACGCGCTAGCTTCAGGTGCTAGTAACTTTTTAAGTTGTGGAAGTTCAAGTCTTCTCTCGGGCACTCTTAGCTTCCATATTGCTTATTGAATTAATTAATGTTATAATATAACATATTAGGTAATATTTATGCTATGTATGGTGAAAAAGATAAGTTAGCCTACAGAAAGAAGGTACGAACTTACTCGAAACGCTTAGTTACCACACTATCTACTATCTCTTTCATTGGATACATAGCGGCATTGGTCTTGAATATTCCTGTCTTAAGTCTGTATTTTAGTATTGCCGGCACTATATTCAGTGCACTTTCGTTTGCTTTAAATATATGGTCACTAAATGATCATTCCCGACAACAGAATCTTAATAAGAAATCTGGCATAAAAAACACTCCAGGACAAAAAAAGTTAACAAAGATCTATCTTGATATAGCATCCAGTGCTTCATTTCTAATAGGAGGTATTGCATCTATGTCGCTTTTTGAGTCTTCTGTTATTTATTTTGTTTCTACGCCTTTTTTTATTCTAGGCTGTGTTATTATGGCAGCTAATATCGTTCAAACTATGATTAGTGAACCACAGACAAAAAACGTCCTTGAGAATCTCTCTTCAAATACTGCAAGAGTACAAGCTTAAGTATTAACTTATTTAACTTATACAGGAATATTAGCTATATAATTCCACTGAAGGAAGCCATTCAAAAGAGTTCGATGTAATTAGCGTCAAAAAAGTGTAAGCAGAAATTGTGGGCTTATTGGGGTAGGAGCGCTTAGTACTCCTACTTCCACATAAATTACTTGAATAATTGCTCAAGCTATCAAA
>NZ_CP011148.1:957897-994252 GCF_001758565.1 Wolbachia endosymbiont of Drosophila incompta
ATCTAAAGGGTACTATTTTACTAGTAGTGAAATAAATCAGAATGAAGTCTATTTTATTAACGAGGCCTTTATTGGATTCGTTCAATACAACAAATAATAACAGATAGTATGGATACAAAGTTTATATAGAACCAGTATTCACAATAAAGTACTTAAATCCTGATATATCTGCACACGAATTTGACGTTGTAATATCCACAAGTAAAAACAGTGTAAAGGCTTTTAGTCAAATATGCAAAGTGGATGACTTTCCGATTATTACAGTTGGTAATTCAACCATGCAGGCTGCAAAAAATTTGGGATTTTCTGATATAATCTCAGCAGACAGCAACGTTGATGGTCTGATATCATTCATAAAAGCTCACTATTCAAGTGCAATAAAGTTCTTATATATAAGAGGACAAGAAGTATCATGTGACCTAAAAAAGAGATTATCTGAAGAAGATTTTAACGTAAGAGAAGTTGTACTCTATAAAACAATCATTAAAAGGAGTCTAACTAATAGGTGTAAAAATTTACTGTTGGATGGTAAAATTGGTAGTGTTGCTTTTTTTTCCTCACAGACAGCAAGGGTATTTTGTTCATTAGTTCTAAAAAGTGGGCTATCTCATGTGATGAATAATACAGTTGCATATACCATGAGTAAAAACATTGCTGATAGTTTAAAGTTAATCAAGTGGAAAAAAATTATAACATCGAGGTTGCCTACTGGGGAGAGTTTAATTGATATAATTAATAAGGATTGCTGATGCTAAAGATTGCAACTTGGAATGTAAACTCCATACGTAAAAGAGTTAACCAACTTTGTAGTTTTATAGTTGATAGTCAGATAGATATAGTTTTGCTGCAAGAGATAAAATGTACGGAAGAGCAATTTCCTTATGCGGAGATAGAAAAGTTAGGATATGAATATGCTATCTATGGACAAGTTGCAAGAAATGGCGTTTGTGTTTTATCTAAATATCCGATACTGGAGAAGTTTAAAATTGACATTGTGGAAAGTCATCAAGAAGCACGTTATATAGAGTGCGTGATAAAGTATACCAATAGTAAGATAAGGGTAGGAAGTGTATACGTGCCAAACGGTCAAAGCCCGGACTCTCACGCATTTGAATATAAACTCAAGTTTTTTGATAACCTATATGAAAGGATGAGCACTTTGTTGAAGAATGAAGAGTTAACTATTATAGCTGGCGATTATAATATTGCACCGGATGAAATTGATGTTTTTGATTCAAACTTATTGAATGGCCAAGTGTGCTTTCATATAAGAGAACGTGAGAAGTTAAGAGCGATCTTGAATCTTGGGTTTAAAGATGCGTTTAGAATATCTCACCCAAATTTGCAACAATTCACTTGGTGGCATTATCAAGGCAATTCACTCAGAAATAATCAAGGAATGCGAATAGATTATATGCTGTTATCACCACAAGCTGTAGATAAATTGGAAACATGCTACATAGATGATAGATTGCGTAAGCTAGAAAATCCGTCTGACCATACTCCTGTTGTATGTGCTATAGAATAATAGCAGATCTCTTACACAATTCACTTTTAGCAAACCTGAGTAGTCTTACCTTTGCTGCTCTGTGGTTTTTCCCTTCGTTTGTTTTCCTTTCCTGTCCAAGATTGATCGTGCTGCTCACTTTTTTCGTTTCCTACCTGGGAAATTTGCTCAGGAACAGGCTGTTGTTCACTCTTTTCTTTTCCTTGGGAAATTTGTTCAGAAACAGAGGTGCCTTTCTCAACTTCTGTAACTGGGGTTTTTAAAATATCATCAATGCCCTCGAGAATTTTTCCATTCAGTTTTGCTCTCTTTTCTGTATCATCTTTATCTTGTGAGCTAGGGTCATACAAAGTACCTTTTTTGTTATTTGAAAAAAGAACCTCCACTCCTCCTTTTATGGCAAATATTGTGCCGATAGCAGTAAGAACTACTCCGAGTGTAGTAGGACCAAAAATTAACATTGGAATAGTGGAAAGAAGGACAGGAAAAAAGATCTTGCTTAAGAACGTTGTTACCATCTCTTCATCACTGAGTGGTGGTTCATCCTCTTCTTTCTTGTCTTTACCTAAGAATGGTATTTTTTCTTTCATCCCATCCATAAAGGAGCCAGAAATATTTTTCGGGTCTATTTTGATCCCTCCAATTAGCAGCAGCAGCATTTCCAATACAAACTTTATGGATGAATCTTTAGCTTCTGTACCACGTATATCAGCTACACACTTGGTTATTATTTGTTGTATTTTATCATTATTTAATTTCTCTTCTCTAGCTAAGCCTTGCTCTCTAATTTCTTTAAACATAGAAAGTAAAAACTGAGAAAAATTCTCTTCACTGAGTGGTTTTATATCTTTTGGATTGACATTATTAAGTAGTATGTCCTTATAAGCTGATATAAAATAATCAGTTATTTCTTTGTTCTCCTTTAATTCGGCTTTACCTTCTAATACTTTTACAAAGTAATCATAGATTACCTGATGTTCCTCTTTTTCAAAAATTTTCTCATCTTTGTTAGTTACCTGATTTGAAGGTTCCAAATTCTTTGTTTGTGGAGTTAATATTTTTGTCATAACTGAGTTACTCACATTTACTATACTTCAATTGTAGCATATTTTTCATATTAATTCAAATAATCTATACTCCTAGAATTCACGATGTTTAAGTCATAATTAAGGGAATTTAGACCCCAGTTGTCGCCAATTTTTATTTCTACTTCAAGTGGTATAGAAATTTCTATTGCATTTTCCATTATATCTTTTATAAGTTTTGCTGTTTCTTGCACCTTTTCGTCTTCTACTTCAACCAGTAGTTCATCGTGAACCTGGAGGATTATTTTACCTACTTTCAATTGGTCAAAAAGCTGAATTGTCGCACGTTTTATTATATCAGCAGCGGTTCCTTGCAGTGGTGCGTTTATTGCTGCCCTTTCTGCAAATTGTCTTATATAAGGAATTGTATTGTTTATGTCTCTTACAAAGCATCTCCTGCCAAACAAAGTTTCTACATAACCATGCAATCTTGCGATAGACACTGCTTTTTCCATATAGGCCTTTATTTCTGGGTAACAGGAAAAATAGTAATTAATGTATTCAGCAGCTTCCGCAATGGTAATTCCAAGCCGCTTTGCAAGACCAAATGGGCTAATGCCATATATAATTCCAAAATTGATGGATTTTGCTTTGCGTCTTAATTGCTCATCTATTTCTTGCACTCCAAAAACTTGCCTTGCGGTGATCTCATGAATATCTTGTCCGTTTGCAAAAGCTTCTTTAAATGCTGCAACGTTTGCAACGTGTGCCAGGAGTCTTAATTCTATTTGCGAATAGTCAGCAGAAATTATCTTATGCCCTTTTGGCGCAATAAATGCTTGTCTGATAAGATTTCCCTCTTCGCTTCTGATAGGAATATTCTGTAAATTAGGATTGCTGGAGCTCAGCCTTCCAGTTGCAGTTGCAGTCGTTGAAAAGCTTGTGTGTATTCTACCATCAAGTGGATCAACTTGCTTTATTAATGCATCAGTGTAGGTGCCTTTTAATTTACTTAAATGTCGCCAATTTAAGATTTTACTTGCGATTTCTACCCCTTCTTCTTCGAGTGCCTCTAGAACTTCATAATTGGTGCTATACGATCCAGATTTTTTTGACTTTTTCTTTTTATTAAGCCCCATTTTGTTGAATAAAACATCACTTAATTGTTTTGGCGAAGCAATATTAAATCTTTCTCCTGCCAAATTATATATCTCATCTTCAAGCACGGCAATTACCTGCTGAAATTTATCGGACAGCTCCTGTAATTTTTGTATGTTCAGTAATATCCCATTTTTCTCCATATCAAATATTACTTTCATAAGTGGCTTATCGAAGCGCTCGTAAATTGTGAGCAATTTTTCCTGAAATAACCTTTGCTTTAGCTTTTCATGAATTGCTATTAAAGTTTTTGCCGAGAAAATTTCTGCATTTTCACTCAAATTATGCGCAACTATGTTTGGAATACTGTGATCATGCTTTCCTGTATCCAAGCTATACGACATTATCATCAAATCATCAACTGAATCTAACATCTTCTCTATTGCAGGGAAGATTTTCCTGATCTCTTTAATGTTATGTATTATTTTAAGCACTCCATTTGAGAGCAAAGTTAAGTTAATTATAATGAGTGCATCTTGTATGCTGTCTTGCTCTATATAAAAAATATTACTTTCGCTATAAGATAGACTTAATACATTGTTTTCAAGGTGGTAATGAATTGCAATTTTGCCTTCATATCTACAATGCTCTAAAAATTTCTCTAACTCTTCACTACTATACTCTATTTTTTCTTCTGTGCTAGACCCACTATAGGAAAAAAGCTTTTCCACTTTCCCTATCAAGGAATTGAATTCATACTTCTTTAAAAAGGATAATAGTTTTTCCATATTTGGAGGGCGAACTTCACATTTTGCAATATCATGTTGAAGGTCTACTTTTTCGCATAGTGATAAAAGTTCTCTTGAAATTAGCGCTTTTTCCTTATGTTCAGCAAGAATATTACGAATCCTCGTTTGCTCGATGTTATCAATGTTCTCTATAATATTATTCAATGAATCAAATTCATCTAGTAATTTAGCTGCAGTCTTCGGGCCTATTCCCGGAACGCCTGGAATGTTGTCAGATGCATCACCAGTTAGAGAAAATAAATCAAGAAGCTTGTGTGAGTTTACGCCAAATTTTTCTATTACTTGTTTTTCATCTATATATATATTTTTAATGGGGTCGAATATTAAAATATTGTGGTTCAAGAGTTGAAATAAATCTTTATCTGATGAAACGACTACCACTTTAAAGTCTTGGTGGTTGGCGTATTTTGCAGCTAGTGTTGCAATTATATCATCTGCTTCATAACCTTCAATCTCTTCATAGCTGAGGTTAAAAGCTTCTACCGCTTCCCTCAGTATGGTGAACTGTGGAGTTAGATCCTCAGGAGGCGTTACTCTGTTCGCTTTGTACTCAGGATATAAATTGTGCCTAAAATTCTTTTTCCCTGCATCAAGTGCTATAGTTAAGTAGTCCGAATGGGCAATGTACTTAAGAACCATATTCAGAAAGCCATATACACCACCTATTGGCATTCCTGTTGTGGTAATTAAGTGAGGTAGTACATAGTAAGCTCTGAAAAGAAAACCATAGCCATCGATGATTGTGAAAGTTTTTTCTTTCATTGTAGATATTTATGCGTGCTTTTGATGGTCCACTATTTAGCTGAGAAAATCAAGTTTTGTTTTTCTGCTTTTGAGCGTTGTAAGAGATTTTACCGAAAATAGCATTCATGATGGGGATGTACACATATGACCTTACCCAGAAAAAGTGGAGAGAAAGTGTGGAATGTTTTTTACAAAAAGAATGATGCATCAAATTGTTCTGGAATGCAATAGTTAATAGTGACGTTGTTTGTTATAAAAAATTTCTATGTATTCAAATATTGCAGTTCTAGTTTGTTGAGCAGAGTGTTGTGAAGTATCAATAAGTATTTCTCTTTTCAATGAGCTAAAGAAGCTTTCTGCAACAGAATTGTCGTAACAAGAGCCTTTATTACTCATCTATATTCTTTACAGCTAAGAGATATTGATACCCTTGCGCAGTATATTGTGAACCTTGGTCACTGTGCAGCAGTAGATTTTTAACAGGTTTACGCCTATTAATGGCCATTAATAAAGAGTTCATAACCAATTGTTTATTTATTGCACTACTCATTAACTACCATACGTGAGAATTATTGCTGCCAAATATAGCCATCCCTCCTTGGTTTTGATGTAAGTAATCCCATACTTTATTTGGTTGATCAACAATAAAGTTTTGATCTAGTATATTGGGAGCTACAGCTCTATTATCTGTTTGTTGTTTTTTAATTTTAAACTTTCTTCTCAGTATAGCCCTGATGTCATTTTTCTGCATAATACTTTGCACCGTTTTCAAATTGCAACTTTTACCCAAAGCCTTCAATTCAGCATGAATTTTAGGAGCTCCATATCTACATTTAGAAACTTGATATATTTTTTGAATAGCTGCGAGTAGCTCTTTATTTGCTGATTCTCTACTGCTTATTTTTCTTGTGGTCCACTTATAGTAGCCACTAGCAGAAAATCCTACATAATTCCTGTACTTTATAGCAGTTACTATATAAAAAAATATTTTACTCTTTTTGACTGGCCAGGGCTTTTTTTTAAATGTCTCTTTCCCTTGTTACTCTTGCTTTGTAAATCAAACCTCTCTTTGTCGTAAGGAGCCATGTTACCTCTACCTGGAAATGCATCGATACCTTCTTTTATTTGATTTTCTCTTCTTCATCCATTTTCCTAATACACTATCCCTTATTCCTAGATCTCTTGCTACTTTTGCAACTGGTTGACCTACCTTTCTTTATTCATTTGCCAGTTTAACAGCTTCCAATTTGAATTCTGCTGTATATTCTCTTACCATTTCTAATCCTCCAAAATTTTATTTTACCCAAAAAAACTCTTTTCTTTCTCTCCACTTTTTCTGGGTAAGGTCACTATTTCTTAAGTAATTTACACTTCAGAGTTTATCTGCTTTAAAGTTTACTCTATTCTGTTTCAGCATTTGTCATAAATCCTTAATTATTTCTGACTTTTTAGTTCAGTTTTTAACCATTCTTTCCTTAACTTAATGGCAGTGACAATAAGCCTATCTATCATTCTGATGTGATTTCAGTTTTGTTTACGTGCAAACTCTCTAATCCCACCTTGTAGTTAGGATAAATTAGAGAGACATTAAGATCTTTTTTAATTTTAACATTACTTACTCTCTTTGATCCTAAATAAAAACTCTGTGCATAATCTGGTAACTCAATTGGTTCTGGAGGGCTAACATTGAGAAGTTTGGTCGCATATATTACCACTTCAGATTGTGTAGTGGGTAAATCGTCTGCACAATTGTATATTTCACCAGGTTTTATGTTTTGCATGGAAGAAAATAAAATATTTGATATATCTTCAACGTGAATACGAGAAAAAAAATGCCCTTCTTTTTTCACATTCCTTGCTTTGCCAAGCTGCAAGTCAATTAACACGTTCCTACCAGGACCGTATATTCCAGCTAAACGAAAAATATGTACAGGCAATCTGCTATTCAGCCACCTCTTTTCAGATCTAAGGCGCTTTTCTCCTCTGATTTCTATAGGTTTTGTTTCAGATTCCTCATTCACCCAATTACCAGAGTGATCACCATAGACGCTAGTTGCAGACAAATAACCGAACCATTTTACATTTTGCAGGCAATCACCGTATCTCTCCACAACATCATCGCCATCTGGAGGAATAGAAATTAAAACGTGCGTTGCGCTTTTAAGCAGATCTTGACTAACTTTCTCATAATTAAAGAGGATTACATCTTGTATATTTTTACTTCTTGATGTGCCACTGACTTTCCAACCTAAGTTCAGTAATTTTTTCGATAAAAATTTAGCTACATATCCATAACCAAAGCAAAACAAGTGCATGAAAATTAATTTTTAAAATTCTTCTTGATAAATTCTACTCCTAATTTTATTCCCTCTTCATTAATAATATGCCCTAATGCATGAATTGGGTGTCCTTCAACATTTACTCCATTTTCTTTCAGAGCTTTAACCGCTAAGTCGAGGGACGAAAAAGGTACCACGTCGTCAGCATCACCATGGATAACACATATGTTAGGTTTTGATTTGATCTCTGGTGCAGTTTTTGAAGGTGAAAGAAACCTACCAGAGTATGCAACAACTGATGCACAGGATTGAGAGCGGGTGAGAGCTGTATGTATTGCAAGCATTGCTCCTTGAGAAAATCCAACTAAAGAAAGTTGCGTATCTTTTAAATTAAGCTCCTTTAATTTTGTATCAATGAAATGATTTACAATTGATGTAGCATTTTTTACTCCATTATATAGCGCTTCCTCACTACGATCTTCCAAGCTGAACCACTGATAACCATCACCTATTTCTCTTTCAAACGGAGCATTGGGTACTGTAAAATATGAACCCAGTAAAAACTTGCTCATAACTTTAGCAAGGTGAATGAAATTATCGCCACTTGAGCCCCAACCATGTAAAAAAATAATCAAATTTTTCTTATTTCCGCCTGCACAAATTTCTGGGCCTTTAAGTTCAATCATTTCTTTTCCTTTTGCGTTTATATTTTTATTTAACACTAATTTTCAAATTTGTAAAACCAATGTGCAATTACGTTCCCGATACTACAGATAAAGTGACTTAGGTTCATCGACGATTTGAAAAACCGTCATTCCGCTACTCGTTAGCGGCTGAGATACCGCGAATGAATCGCGGTATGACGTAGGGAAAACCTTAGCTATAAACCTCAGAAATAAGAAAACAAACTAGAAAAAATACCTCACTATAACTGCAGCCTTAAGCAACGTACCTTATTTATTTACGAAAACTGGTATAAATGCTATGCAAGTAGCTACACTACTTGCATGACATCAAGAATTGACCTCGACTTACCGTCCAACTAGAAAGTTGTATATAGAATGACAGAAATCCAGATGTTATTTACTTACTTTCGATCTTTTCTATCAATTTTTTAACTAAACCTCTTAGCTTCTTACTGGATTCATCAAGCTCTTGAATTTGCGAGCTGCGCTCTTTCATTAGTTCCTTATAGTTACCTCTTATGTAGTCAATCATTTCCTTCATCTGAGCAATCATCTTGTTAGCATCCATGCTGTCCAAATTAGGTATCGTGTTTGGCATACCGCGAGCCATAAGCTGCTGAGACATTTGCATAAATGGTTTTAAAGTCTGATTAAGCAATTCAGGATCCTTGGCTAATTTTTCTATTTGCTCTTTGCAAGTATCCATATACTGCTTCATAAATTCATCTTCTTGCACTTTACCTGTCATAATTACACCTACTTGAAAATATCGATTCTTTATTATATATTGTTTTTAAATTAAAAACAATACAAAATACTCATCACAATTGCATTAATACTTTTTAAATAATAAAAAATGCTCCTTTGCTTATAAAGGGTCACATACTTTCTTTAACCACTCCTTATCTTTGACGCTATTTTCTAAGTTTTTATAGACAAATTGATGGTAGCCATTTATCCATTCAATTTCATCCTTAGTAAGCATTTGCACATTTATTAGTCTTCTATCATATGGAATAGAGGTCAGTTGTTTAAAGTTTAAGAAGCCGTTTTCTTGTCTGTTGACATACATCAGATTTTCAATCCTTATTCCATACTCTCCCGGAATGTAATAGCCAGGTTCGTTGGAAAGTATCATCCCTGGCGTGAGTTTCACTTTATTACTTTTTGATATTGCTTGTGGTCCTTCGTGTACTGATAGGTAACTTCCTACTCCATGCCCTGTACCATGCATATAGTCCATTCCAAATTTCCATAAATGCGTACGTGCCAATATATCCAATTCTCCACCAGTAGTGCCGGGGGGAAAGACGACACTTGCTATAGCAATGTGAGCTTTGAGTACTATTGTATAGTGGGTTATTTGCTCATTGGTCGGATTACCAACTACTACAGTTCTTGTCACATCAGTTGTGCCGTCAAGGTACTGGCCACCAGAGTCAATCAAATACAGTCCATCTTTCTGAATTACTTTATTCGTCTTACTGCTTGCACGATAGTGAATTATTGCCCCATTCTCATTAAATGCAGAAATTGTTGGAAAGCTCAATTGTTTAAACAAATTCTGCTCTTTTCTGTATTCTAAAATCCTTTCTTCAGCTTCAAGCTCTGTACCAACATTACTTTCAAGCCAATGTAGAAAATTTGTAACTGCCACTCCATCTCTGATGTGCGCATTTATAGCCCCAGCTATTTCAGTTTGATTTTTTACTGCTTTATAAATTAAACAAGGATCCTCTCTTTCAGCTACCTGTTTATCTTTTATTACAGCCATGATACTCATTGGAGTTGTGTTTGGATCTATAACTATTGAATTTAGCTTGTGCAGCGAATTTTCTAGCTCACTGATATCAAAAATATTTATATGATTGCCTAAATTTGCTTCTATAGTTGAATGTTCTTTATCTTGAATAAACAAATCAACATTACCGCTTTTATACAATATAGCACGACCCAATATACATGGAGTATATTTAGCATTTTCGTTTCTTAAATTTAATAACCATGAAATTGAATTTGGATCAGTTAAAAGCACTGCTTCAGCTTCTTTATCTATACTTTTAGCGACTTTTTCACATTTGTCCTTACTACTTTCACCAGCATATTTAATAGAATGTAAAACCACTGCTTGTTTTCGATAGTCACTTTTTTTTCCAGCTAAACAGGGTATTAATTTACAGATATTCTCATACTTTCTTATATCTTCCATGGTAAAATATTGCAAATAATAACCTAGTGAGGCAGTCGATGTTAAGTTTGCTTTTATCCATTCGCGTGGATCCTCTTCTTGTATATTATATACTTGAAAATTGCCCTGATCGAGCTGATTGTGAGCTTGTGTGATATAGCGTCCATCTGTAAAAAATTGGCACTTGTTGTTTTTTGTGACAATAAGCAGCCCATTTGTTCCTGTGAAGCCACACAGCTTTGTTAGCTCCTCTGAATACTCATTTAAATATTCGTCTTTAGTATGTAACACAAATGCATCAACGTTTATTTCGTGCATAAAAGAACGAAATTCTTTGATTTTTGACATGGAATGCCTCACGCAAAACTAGCAGCTACTTTCGTTTTCCTGTTTCTCAAATACACTAATATGCTCACTATCGCTGCGGGAGTGATGCCTTGTATTTGCTTTGCAATGCCAATCGTCGCTGGTTTTATTGTTTGTAGCTTTTCTATTACCTCACTTGACAAGCCTTTAACTTGTGAATAGTTGAAGTTGATTGGAATTTGAGTGTTAATTTCCTCTCGTAAAAACTTCATATCTGCTTCTTGTCTTATTAGGTAGGGTTTATATTTTGCTTCAATTTCAACCGCTTCGCATATTTCATTCTTAGCTCTATTATCCGCTTTGGTGTGTCCCATTTTGCCATTCCAGCGCGTGACGCTGCTTAACTCCGGCCATATTTCTTGTAATTTATTCCAGTCGATGTTTGGATAGCTAAGTAAATCTAGTGCCGTTTTTCTTATCCCATCATAAGATATTTTGATACCATAAGACCTAACCTGCTCAGGAGTAATCGTCAGACTCCCTAACTTCTCTTCAAGCTGCTTAATGGATTCAAGTTTATTCTGTAAAACAGAGTATCTCTCATGCGAAACAAGGGAAATATCATAACCTTTTTGTGTTAATCTTCTATCTGCATTGTCTGACCTGATAGCTAGCCTATATTCTGCACGCGAGGTAAATAATCTATAAGGTTCGATCACCCCTTTGATGACTAGATCATCTATCATTACGCCGATATATGAGTCTGTGCGATGGAGAACAAAGCTTTCTTTTTTTTCAGATGCAGAAAGTGCTGCATTGATCCCGGCAATAATTCCTTGCCCTGCTGCTTCTTCATATCCAGTGGTGCCATTAATTTGGCCAGCAAAATATAGGCCTTTAATTTTCTTAGTTTCAAGAGTATGAAACAGCTCTCGTGGGTCAATATAGTCATACTCAACTGCATATCCAGGCCTTAGTATTTCTGCGTTTTCAAGTCCTTTGATACTCTTTATCATTTCACGCTGCACTTCAATAGGCAATGAATTTGAAATTCCGTTCGGGTATACAGTATCATCATCCAGGCCTTCTGGCTCTAGAAATATTTGATGACTACTTTTTTCTGCAAATTTATTAACTTTAACTTCAATTGATGGGCAGTATCTTGGTGCTATAATATCATCCAAATACGAAGAAGCTGACCTGTGCAGATTCTCTCTAATTATTTTATGCGTGTTTTCATTAGTATGGGTAATAAAGCATGATACCTGAGGTTGGTTAATTTTTTCTGTGAGATAAGAAAACGGCACAGGTGGATTATCACCCACTTGTTCTTGCAATATTGACCAGTTTATAGTGCCACGATCAAGCCTCGGTGGAGTTCCAGTACGCAATCTACCTAATTTAAAATTATATTTCTTCAACGTATTTGCAAGTTCTACTGCAGGCTTATCTCCCATTCTCCCTGAAGGAGTTACCTGCTCTCCTATATGAATCACACCCCGCAGAAAAGTCCCTGTAGTTAGAACGACTTTACTTGTCAGTATATGCTCCTCTGAGCTTGTTATTACAGCTTTAATGCACAATTCTCCATTGTTATTACTCTCTATAAGAAAATCGTCAACCGACTCTTCTTTTACCGTCAAATTATTATAATTTAGAATAATTTCCTGTATTGCTTGCTTGTATAATTTTCGGTCTGCCTGTGCACGCGGGCCCCATACTGCTGCACCTCTGCTGCTATTTAAAATGACTGAGTGTATACTTGCTTGATCGATTGCTCTTCCCATTATTCCATCAAGAGCGTCAACTTCCCTGACTACAACGCCCTTTGCAACTCCTCCGATTGCTGGATTGCAGGACATTTCCCCTATAGTTGAAATTTTATGAGTTATAAGCAGCGTGTTTGCACCAAGGCGAGCTGCAGCAGCAGCAGCTTCGCACCCTGCATGACCACCACCTACTACTACTACATCATATTTATGCATGCCTTCTTGAGTAATTCTTACTCTACTAATAGTCTAACTATTAGCGGTTAATGTCAAATTTTACAGTAATTAACTATTTCAATCATCAGTGGCCAATGTATAGCTAACTCACGTCATACCGTCACGGTATCTCTAGATCCCGCTAACAAGCAGCGGGATGACGGTTTTTCAAATTATCGGGTTTTAGTGGGGCGAGCGACCAGGATCGAACTGGCGACATTCAGTACCACAAACTGACGCTCTACCAACTGAGCTACGCCCGCCAAGATATAAAATTTCTAACATAAGAGCGCAAATAGTCAATTGATTATTTAACTCTCCTTTTGCAGAGGGTTTTAAGTTTAGCCAATAAATATTTTCATTGATACTTTTACCATTATAGTTAATTGTATTGACACTAATGAAGTAGTGGTATGTTTAAAAGTATTTTCACATTTAGTTTTTTTACGGCTATTTCAAGGATCTCAGGGTTAATAAGAGATGTATTGATTGCTACGGTTATTGGTGCGAACTCTCTTGCAGACATATTTTTTTCTTCGTTTCGTTTTGCCAATCTATTTCGAGCATTTTTTGCAGAAGGAGCGTTCACTACCTCATTCATACCATTATATTCGACAGAATCATATGATAATAAAAAGGCATTTAATTTTGCAAGTAGTGTAATATCCATTACGTTTATTATCTTAGTAATTTTTTGCCTTATCATGCAAACTTTCTCCCCTTATATGATTCAAATTTTTGCTCCTGGATTTGACCAAAGTAAGTTTACCCTTACTGTTACTTTATCAAGAATTATGATGCCCTACATAATCTTTGTTTCAATTGCATCACTTATTGGTGGAATGCTGCAAGTAAAGCAGCATTTTGCTTCAACAGCTATTGCACCAATCGTTTTGAATCTCTGTTTAATCATCAGTTTGTTTGTGCCTTACGTAAAAACTCCAGCGCACAACCTTTCTATAGCTGTCCTTATAGGAGGAATTTTCCAGCTACTTTTGATACTATTTAGTGCATACAAGTTAAAGGCAGCTTTTTCTTTTAGCCTTGAATTAAGCAATGAAGTAAGGTTATTTTTTAAGCGTGTGATACCTGCAATTATCAACAATTGTGTAACTCAAATAAGCTTATGGATTGATACAATCATGGCGAGTTTTATACCAAATGCGGTGTCCTATATATATTATGCCGATAGACTAAATCAACTACCGCAGGGAATAATCGGTACTGCAATTGGTACAGTGCTTCTTCCTTTAATTTCAAAACAGGTGGATAATACTGAAAATATAGTCAAAATACAGAACAAGGCTCTCAACATAGGATTAATGTTAATTATGCCAACAACTGCTGCCTTTATCGTTATTCCCGACATAATTTTACTTACGCTTTTTTCTTACGGCCGGTTTGATCATTATGCAGTGCAGCAAACTGTTCCCACTTTAATAGCATTTTCTCTTTCTTTACCTGCATTTATTATAAATAAAGTATTGCTACCTACATTTTTTGCTAAAGGCAATCTGAAAATACCAACCATATTTTCGCTAATGTGTCTTGGAATTAATGTAGTGCTAAACCTTTTGTTAATGAACGAGTATCAGCATACGGGGATTGCTATTGCTACTTCCGTTTCCACTTGGATAAACTCTATTCTATTAATTAGTTATTTAACAATAAATAAAATGTATAAGGTTAGCCAAGCGTTATTGTTAAATGTCATGAAAATTTTTGTAGCAACGGCAGTCATGTCAATAGCCCTTTATATTTTTAATTCTTTGTTGGCAGGATTATTTTTTGATAAAATGTTGGCTCGTATTGTTTATTTAACGACTTTAATAGCTTTGAGTGTTATTGTTTATTTTGGTATTCTCTATTTAATATTTAAGGGAAACTTTAAGCATGTGTAAATTATGAGACTTTCTTTATATGCTATATTATCAATCTCACTGCTATTAATTCTCATACATGTTGCTGCAACTTTTAAGGATTGGAGTGGCTACAGGAAATATATCATAAAAGAGTTAGAGAAGACGTATGATGCTAAAGTGCATATTGGGGGAAAAATTAAAGTTTCGTTGATTACCCCAAAGCTCACTATTTATAATGTATACGTACAATACAACGAAAATAAAGAGCAAAAGTTGTCAGATTTAATTAGTGTAAGAAAAATTGAAATAAGGCCATCATTCCTATCGTTGTTTTTATTTTCGTTGCAACCAAAGTCAATCACATTGTTTGGCATGAAAAGCAACAAAGAAAATTTACTTAATATTATAAATACAAACGCCAGTGGTAACACAGTCGATATAGTAATAAAAGACAGCCAAGTAAGTTTCAAGAATGATTTCGCTGATATTGTTAACATAAAGGAAGTTGCTGTAAAAAAAAATAAGCAGTTTTTTGGTAAAGTAAAGGTAGGTGATAATAATTACGATTTTTCAGGAAAGGTTAATATCACAAAAAGGAATGTACACATTAGTGTTGAATCAAATTTTGTAAATTTGCTATTTACAGGTAATAGAAATCAAGAAGAACTCCAGGGTAATTTAACATTAACAATTAATAACAGTTCCGGTTCTGTGAGTGATTTAGCAAAAATCATTAATCTTAGCTTTCTCTCTTGTGTTATTCCTAGCGAAAATATCAAGATATCATCCAATATAAGTCTTAATGAAAGTGAGTTTACGGCAACTGACTTAAAAATTGATGCCAAAAGCATGCAAGCCAGCGGTACAATACAAAATGATAGAAAAGGCAATCACACTAATTTCAATATTAGCTTCAGTAAAGTTGATTTAGATTCCATACAAAATGATTCACAAAGAACAATGAATATGAAGGATCTTCTGGAATGTTTTAGAGCAGTTGTGCCAAAGAACTTGAGCTTAAATTTTAATATGGAAGCTTCTAACATTCAATATCAAAACAAAATATTGGACAATTTCCGTGCTGTACTAAAATCCACTGATGGCAAAGTAAAAGTTAATACGCTTCTTAAATTTCCTGGAATCAATAATATATCTTACTTATCAGGAGAGATCTCAAACAATAATGTCCTATCTGAATTCAACGGTGATTTATTAGTCGAAGGAAATGATTTTGAGTCATTCATTTCATGTTTTTTCCCTTCTATAAAGATGAAAGAAAACCAGAAAAATCAATTTACACTAAGTTCTAAACTGCACCTTGCACCAAGAATATTATCTATCTCAGACATTAGACTGCTAAATAATAAGGAATCCTTGCAAGGATCAATTAGAGTAAGCCACACAAAAAAACGCAGTGTGATCGATGGTGAATTTAGCATGCATAATCTTGATGCAGATAAATATGATCATTCATTATTTAGCAGTTTACCTAAAATGCAATGGCTGAAAAATTTTCAGTATGATACAAATATAAAGGCCCGTGTTAATAACCTTACATTGAATGATACGAAAATTAAAAATTTGGATTTTTTGCTGAAAATGGAAAAAGGTAAGCTAGTTGCAGATAAAATAAAACTATCTGGAGAAGATTTCGATATTACCGGTAATGCAAAAATATTAGCAGATCAAAAATACGCCAAACCTTTATTAGATGTTAACCTTACGGGCAGTAAATTTAATGGAAAAATTATTACATTACCAAATTTAGTAGAGACGAAAAGAAATTCAAGAAATGAGATAGATCAAATTCAATGGTCAACAAAGCAGCTTGATTTTTTGGATGATAAAGAAGGCTTTGATGCAAATGTGCAAATCAATACTGCAGAATTTAAAACCGAGCAGAATGTTTTAAAAGATTTTAATTTGGATGCGGTAATGAGAAACAACACTATCATTATCAGGCAGGCAAGTTACGTATTAGAACGCGGGCAAGTGTTTTTTCAGGGTTATTTAAGATCAGACTCAATAAATACAAGATTTTCTATTGTAAATTTGGACACTAAAAAGATTGGTAAGGTTATAGGAATTGACAATGTAAATGGTCAGGTAAGCTTAAATGGTGAAATCAAAACTCAAGGAAAAAGTTTTCATGATTGGGCTAGTAACTTATCAGGAGATGTAAACTTACAAGCGCAAGGAATAGAAGTTACTAATGTAGATTTCAATTCATTTATCACTAATTTGTTAAGCAGTAAGAATAAATCTGAAATTTCCACACTTGCTTATGTTGATGTATATAATGGCAAGACATTTTTTGAAAATATTAGCGGAAAAGCAAGTATTAAGAGTGGTATATGTTCAACTAGTTTACAGTTCGGGATTGATCAAGCATCAGGATCGATCTCTTCTAATTTAACCTTATCTAACTTCGCTTTAGCTTCTATATTCAGGTTCTTTTTCATACCACCAAATTATAGTAATCCAATCTATATCGATATGCATTTGGATGGCCCTATTTGGCGTCCTAAGATGAGTTTTGATGTAGACCAAATCTTCATCGCTCTGGTTGGCAAGAAAAATAGTTAATTTACTTAGGTGTACGGTTTAGGGGACAATAAACTCATCTGAACGGATACAAACTTAACCTAACTCATCACCACCTGGCAGTGGTGGCAAGCCAAATGCTTCTCTCTTTTCGTTGAGCGTCATGAAGCTTGCGTTTTCTACGTATTTCCACAACTTTTGTCTTTTTTCCATGAGAATTTCTATTGCATCTTTGTCATACGACAAGCACAGATCTTCACCAAATCTTGGTGTCAGCCAAGAATTCAGGTGACAGATAATATTTTCTAGCGTTGGTAAAACCGTCTGCTCCCAGAGGGATAAGCGTGCTTCGACTAAATTGCTATAAGTGTTATCACCCGGTATGCCAAGCAATTGCGGTGGAACGCCAAAAGCTAGCGCAATATCACGAGCTGAGCTGTGTTTGGACTCAATAAAATCCATATCCCTTGGCGATAAGCTCATTTCTTTCCACTCCAAGCCTCCTTCAAGCAATATCGGTCTTCCAGCGTTTATAGAACCTGAATAATGATCATTTATCTGCGCTTTTAAGCGTTGGTACTGCTCTTGACTTAAACTTCCACCACTTCCATCTTTTGCTGATTTTACAACTATTGCACCACTTGGTCTTGCCCCATTTTGCAACATCGCTTGATTCCAAGCACCCGCCTGATTATGTTGATCTATGCTATATGCAGCTGCCTCAATTGGTGATAACCCATACCAATCATTCAAAGGATTAAAGGTCTTTAAGTGCAACACTGCTGAACATCCAGTTAGTTTATCAACTTTAAAGTCATAACTGTTGTTATTTATGGTATAACGATAGATATAAGGAACGTTATTTCTCCCTGGAACAATTTCAACCCTATCGGGGCGCAGAAGATAAAGCTCTGTTGGTGGTTTTCTACTATTCTGTGACTCAACCATCAATATATAAGAATTGCCGTTAACTAACCGATAAGTTACAATCCCCTCAATAAATTCCGATTTTGATGTCATTGGATTAGGAGAATAAAGTAATTTCAGTAATGGATGGGCTTTTAATTGCGATTTTCCCTGTTCAGTAAGCTGGCAGAGAGTAAAAGGTACCGAAGATGCAGCACTTGCAATCATATTAATTGCTCGAAAGGCAATAACATTTTTTATGTAACCTTCCTCAGCAAAACTTACATAATCACGCTTACTCCAACTTGGCTCCATCATTAGCTGCAAAGCAGAATATTTAGTAAATACTGCGCTTTTTTTTCTTTGAAAAATATTGAGATTCATATATGCCTCCTAAAAAATTGAATTTGTGGTTGAATTATATCAATTGGTGTCACAGGAAGGATATACTAACGTACGAACATTATGTTTGAGAGCAATCTCTACACAGTAGTTAAATGGCAGGCACAATAAGGGGTAGCAAAAAGAATGAGCTTTTTTTTTGAGCTGAGCGAAGCCACCTAAGGTAGAAAATGAATCAGGAAGGAGTAAAAATATATTTAATATTTATATGATGTACTTACTTATAAATATCTTTTCTGTGTCCTATCTCTGTGATAACCACTTCATATTTTATAATATTTACGGAATAGATAACGCGATAATCACCTACCCTTAATCTTCTTTGTCCTTTAAATCTGTAATATAATGGCTCACCAAGGTTAATGGGATCAACTGTAAGGCGCTTATTTATCGCATTTATGGTCCTTAATCTTATTGTTTTTGGAAGAGCTGGAAGGTCTTTCTCAAGAACGCTTTCTATGAAGATAATATTGTATTCCAGTCTACATCCTCACTTCTAATTTTCTTTACACCTGAAACATTACGTTTAGCAGCACGCTCAATTAGTATTTTATCTTCCTCATTTTCAATTGCTTCTTGTATTAGCTTCTCTGTTAGTTCTTTAATGGACTTATTTCTTATTTTAGCCAGTCCAGCAAGACACTCTGAAATTTCGTTGTTGAAAGTTATGCTAAATTTTGAGTTTGCCATATATTTTACCTAAAATCTACTAATAATTATACAACATTTTTCTGAATTTTTCAATAAAAAAAGTTGCCTATACGTAAAGAGGACCTGTGTTGACAAATAATTAAACATTTGTCATGTACTATGTTTGTTAAGGAGAAATAGCACAGAAGTTAGTATTAAGTATATTAGGAATAAGAAAGGCTGCGCCCAGTGTCACACACTGGAATAACAGGAAAAAACGAACTGCTATACTAAAAAAAAGAAATAGAATATGACAGAATGGCTAATATCTAATCAGCTTATTGATTATAACTGTGCTGTAAAATCCATGGAAGAGAAAATTCAACAAATTCACAATAATTCAGCAGACGAATTGGTATGGCTACTCCAGCACCCTCCACTTTATACTGCAGGAATCAGTGCAACAGCTGATGATATTGTTGAAAAACTATTTCCCATATATAAAACAGGAAGGGGTGGTAAACACACATATCATGGTCCAGGACAGCGCATTATATATTTAATGTTAAACCTTAAAAAAAGAAACAAATGCGATATAAAGCTATATATTAGAGATCTAAGTAAGTGGATCATAAATGTTTTAAAGCAATTTAATATACTTGGAGAGTTTAGAGAAGATAGAATAGGCATTTGGGTAAACCATAACGGAGTAGAAAAAAAAATTGCAGCTTTTGGTATTCGCTTAAGAAAATGGGTAACTTATCATGGCATAGCGCTTAACGTCTTTCCAGACCTCTCTCACTATAAGGGTATTATTCCTTGTGGGTTGCAAGGTTATGGCGTCACGTCAATGGAAGAACTAGGAGTGAAAGTTCCACTCTCTGAATTGGATGATATACTAAAAAAAGAGTTTTATAAGATATTTTAATGATTGTTTACCTTTTATATTTCATTCTCACTTTATGTGCTAACACAGGTATTCATGCAATGGACCAAGTTGATATTATTGCTCCTTCCTCCAAGGGAAAAGAATCAGATCTGACTACTATAAAAGAATATGTAGAAGCTTTGGATTTTAATCCCCATATTTCGGAGAAAATATATAGTAATGATAACCCATTTTATTCCAACTCTGATGAATTCAGAGCAAATGATTTGGTTAGTGCACTAACCGGTGATAGTAAAATAATCTGGTGTATCAGAGGAGGAGAAGGGGCTTCTCGGTTAATTCCCTATCTAGAAAAGTTACCCAATGATAAAAAAGAAAGGATTGCTCAAAACAAAAAGATCCTCATAGGCTATAGCGATATAACTGCCTTGCACATCCATCTACAAGCTAAATATGATTGGCAAACTCTTCACGGCACCATGTTGGAAATGATAGTAAATAACTCCGTTTCTGAAAGCTCTGTTGAAAAATTGAAAGAGTTAATTCTTAACAAGCGGGATTCTATCAGATTTGATAAGCTAAAGATGATAAATAATGGCATTAGACTAAAAGATGGCAGATTAAAGTCTAAAATCATCGGTGGTAATATGACTTTAGTTGAAAACAGTATAGGAACTGTTTGGCAAATAAATGCGAAAGGTAAAATTCTATTTTTAGAGGACATAAGAGTCTACCCATACGCAATAGAGCGCAGTTTAGATCACCTAAAACAAGCTCACATCTTTGATGGAGTACATGCAGTAATCTTTGGGGATTTCGTTAACTGCTATAACGATAACCTTGTTGAAGTTGTAAAAGAAAGGTTTGCAAAAAGTGTTAACTTTCCTGTATTTACTATGAAAGGGGTAGGCCATGGACATACAAATGATCCTTTACCTTTTAACACTCACGCTATTATTAGCGTTCAAGACGAAAAAGAAGGTTTGTTTTTTATGGACGTGCAGAATGTTAGCTAATCTTATAGCTAACGCGAGCTCTACGTCATACCGCCGCAGTATCTCTTAGCCGCTAACACGTACTTAACCGTCATACCGCGATTCATTCGCGGTATCTCATCCGCTAACAAGCAGCAGTTCTACGTCATACCGCCGTGGTATCTTTTAGCATAGATCCCGCTAACACGTAGCGGGATGACGAGCTTATCGTCATGCTGCCGCGAACCGTCATACCGCCACGAACTGTCATACCACCACGAACCGTCATACCGCGATTCATTCGCGGTATCTCTAGATCCCGCTAACACGTAGCGGGATGACGGTTGTCAGGGTGTCATGCAAGTAGCTGACTACTTGGATCTGGTAGGCTTAAATCACAATGCCCGTAAAGCTGCGACCCTAGAGCTACTATCTCTCACCCACTGCAAATATTGCACGGTACTATCCACTTGATCATCGTGTCGAGTTTCAGGAAACATTAAAATCTCATACTCAAAATCGTTCAGCCATACTGCTTGGTGCGGCAGAAAAACCTTGCCAGACTCTATAATCGGAACAAATTGATAAAATCGAGTGAGTTTGTCATCATGTGGTACTATTTCGATAATTGGTAAATCACTGTTTGTCTTTAGCTCTTGCACCAATTGCTGACCACTTGTTTTTGCTTCGATTAAAATTGCGTGCGGTGTCCATCTTGCAGCTAGTGACAGAACTTGCTCTTTAAGCTTTGGATACTCAAGCTTTGCGCGATATACATCGAGTAAATAGAATTTATTGCCCACTTTTGTCCAGGTGGTGCAGACGCTAAAGTTGCTCATGCTGCTTGTTGAAACTGCAGTGTCCCAGCTCTGAGTGACATATGAGAGACTATCAGAAAAATTTCTATAGCGCTCAGCGGTTCTCGTTTAATTATACCACTTGAAAGTGGCAGAGGGTTTTGTTGATATTGTGCAGCAAAAGCGTAACTTCCAAGTTCAACCTTTATCATCTCAACTTCTTCTTTTCCTCCATCGAGGGGATATAGCAACTGACCTTCTTCTCTTGAGTATAATATTACGGGTGGTGTCATTCTAGCACTTGATGCTGTAATCCAGCTTTTGTACTCATTTGTAGTTACTCGGGTGACAGGAACAAGAAAAGGAGGCGCTGGCTTTTTGATTGAATAGATAATCTCCTTATTTTCAGATATCATCGGTAAACAAGTATGGTTCCATATGTTTTTCGGTTTGGAGAGAAGGTGCCCGGTTAAATCTTCTTGATGTAGCCTATGCATCACAAGAACAATTACTCCTTTTTTTCTATTGTTGAGCCTGGCTACTAAAGTCTGGTCAAACCAATTTGTAGCACGCTTTCTAAACGTTTCACTCAAAGCTTGGGCGGGACTCAGTGGATCATCCACGATGATGAAATCACCACCTTCACCTGTTAACGTCCCTCCAACTGACGTTGCGATTCTGTATCCTCTCTGCACTGTTTGAAATTTGTATTTGGTATTCTGATCTTTGGATAGTTCTACCTCTGGAAACAGCTCTCTATACCAACTAGACTGCATTATGCATCTTGTATCGAGCGAGTGCTTTTCGCTAAGCAGCCGAGAGTAGCTTGCAACTATTATTCTTGCAGCTGGCTGATTTCCCAGTATCCATGCGGGCCACGCAACACTAGCGCACAGGGACTTCATTGAACGCGGAGGCATATTGAATATTATTCGCCTCATTTTGCCAACATTTGCCGCTTCAAGTCTGTCTGCTATGACTTTTATATACTGATAATCATTATACTCACACCCCGGCACTACCGTTTGAAAACACAGTTCAATGAATTTTAGAAAGTTCATGATATAATGTTGAAACCAACGCGTGACGCTGGGATGACAAAAAAAGGAGCACTGAAGGCTATAGGTGAGACGTTGCGGTATCTCTAGATCCCGCTAACAAGCAGCGGGATGACGAATTACTTAACCATCATTACACCGTCATACCGCGATTCATTCGCGGTATCTCTTAACATAGATCCCCTACTATACCTTAACATAGATCCCGCTAACAAGCAGCGGGATACTTAACCATCATCTACACCGTCATACCGCGATTCATTCGCGGTATCTCAGCCGCTAACAAGTAGCGGAATGACGAATTACTTAACCATCATTACACCGTCATACCGCGATTCATTCGCGGTATCTCAAAGCATAGATCCCGCTAACAAGTAGCGGGATGACGGTTGTCGTTTAGCTATAAATATTAAGAAATTTACCAAATAAAAAAAAGGCAAAAGAAGCCCCGTGGTTGGCTAATTACTTACATTATACTTTCAAGTATGGCGTTTTTTTATTCTAAACGCTTAATAACCGCGATTTAGCTGCTTTTTAATGCAACTAACCTTTAGTCATAAATATTTAAGAAATTTACTAAACAGAAAAAAAGGCAAAAGAAACCCTAGGGTAGCTAATTATTCACTATCCATTTTTTAAGTTGGCGTTTTTTGATATTTTAAATGCTTTATAAGCGCATTTCAGCTTATATTAGGTAAAAACCTAGAAATCTTATAAAGACATAAGATGCACATAGTGCAAAAAATTAAACATGGGACGCCAGATACGTGAGTTTTTTTGTCATTTAATCTGTACAGAGAAGATAAATAAATAGCTTCAGTTTCATGATAAGGGGACTGGCAAGGCTTGTCAAGCAAGTTTTTTGCAATATCAGGGGATAATTTCGACCATAAATCCCTATCAATAAATTTTAACAAAAATACTTTAGTGCATTTTCAAATATAAGCATTCCATCGCCATATTTTGGCACAGCAACACCTAAACGCTTGCTCTTTTCTTTTTCAAGGGGCCAATTATCTTGCTGGGTAAAAAATATTCCCCTTTCTGGATGGGGCATTAAAGCTAGCACTCTTCCACTTTTATCTGATAAAGCTGCTAGGTCGTATGTAGATCCATTCGGATTGTAAGGAAATTGTAGGTTAGCATAGTTGCCATTTTTATCAATGTAACGTAATGCGGTGGAATTGCTCTCAATCAATTGGTTCAAAATATCTTGATCCATAAAAAATTTGCCTTCCCCATGAGCAATAGGGAGATATAGTTCACTCAGACCCCGTAGCCAAACAGAATTACTCTTTGAATTAACTCTCACTCTAATCCAACGGCATTGATAATTGCCTATATCATTATGGATTAAAGCTAGACTAGAGAATTCTGGAATTAATTTTACTAATATCTGACAACCATTACATATTCCTATAATCAGCTTGTCCTGAGATAAAAACTCTTGAAACTCATCCAACAAGTTGTTTTTAATACGTAAAGCAAACGCATTACCAGCACCAGTGTCATCACCATAGGAAAAACCCCCTGGAATTGCAAGTATATTGCTTAATTTCAGTTCACCTGGATTATCTATGATATCGTTAATGTGAACGATTTTTACTTCAATATTACCAATACCAAGTTTTCTGCTGCATTCCATAAATGCAAATGCAGTTTCTTTTTCGCAATTTAAGCCATAACCAGATAGGACTGTGATTTTCATGAATTGCTAAAAATTAAAAAATTCGAATTTCCTTTTTACAAAATTTGCTACTAAATTTAACGCAAATAACACCAATAATAAAGCTATAATTGCAATAGCAGCAAGTTCAACAAATGCAATTTCAGGATTGCTTGACCATATGTATATTTGCACAGGTAGAACAGTCGCCGGATCGAAAAAGGACGTAGGTGTATCAGCAATAAATGCCACCATACCCATCATAAGTAAAGGAGAAGATTCACCTAAAATCCTTGCAATTGCAAGCACAGTACCATGTATTATTCTTGGTAACGCAATCGGTAAAGAGTGATCTAATATCACCTTGATGTGAGGTGCACCGAGCGCAAACGCTGCATCTTTTATCGTAATAGGAACATTCGCAAAGGCATTTTTTGTTGCAATTATAATATTAGGTAACATCATAAATGAAAGAGTCATTCCACCAACAAGTGGTGAAGAGCGTGGTAGCCCAAATATGCCAAGATAGAGAGTTAAGCCCACTACACCAAATATTATTGAAGGCACTGCAGCAAGATTATTTATGCTAATTTCTACAATATTAGTCATTAGCCTATTTTTAGGCATAAATTCGTAAAGACAGATGCCCGACATAATTCCTATTGGTAATGCTAATGCTAGGCACACTATAATTGTCATTAATGAACCGATAAACGCTCCTAAAATCCCTGCATTTTCAGGTTCACGAGAGTCAGATTTAAGGAATAAAGACTTATTAAAAAATTTTTTCACTCTCCTCTTTTCTTTTAGCCAATCAAGTAATTTAGCATAACGATCATTCAAATATTTATCTTTATTTATTGAATTAATTATACTTGACGCGGTAAACCAGATCTCATATTCACCACTATCTTTTACTTTCTTACGAAAAAATTTCTCTAGTTCTTTGTAAGAATTACGACTTAAAATTTCGTCACCGTCTTTAAAATCAGTTCCTCCAAACACCTTACGTAAAGAATCGTTGAGTAAGCCAATGGACTTATACCGCAAATCACTAGGATTACTCGCCAAAGCAAGATCAGCATTTATTTCAACTGGCAATAAAATTTTCGTTACTGTTAAGGCACTGTAAGAGTTAACCAATATACTGAGCAATATACACACAGGACAGCCAAGTGAGATAACTAGTGCCGTGAAAGAACAAAAGCGTAGCGCTCTGTTCTTTTTATTTTTCCTTTTTATACGAGCATGTACACGCCTTGACTGAAGTAATTTAAGGAATTTTTTCTTTATACTCATTTACTTTTCTTTACACGAGGATTTGAAAAAACTTTCCCCTTTTTTGTCATGCAAGTAGCTGACACTGGGATCCAGCAGGCTTTGCCTGCAAATAATTTTTACATTTTCCATGAAAGCACAAACCAAAAGGAGAATAATGAATGCTGGATCCCAGTGTCGGAGCACTGGGATGACACCACAGCGGGAGGCAAACACAATGTTCGTACAGTTGTGTGTCACGCACTGGGATGACAAGAGAGAGTTCTGAGATGACACAATTGACATCACTCCCTATTGTATCTACTTAGATTTCTTTTTAACATAAGTAGTACGCTCTTTGATCCTTGCAGCTTTTCCAAATAGTTTGCACAGATAATACAGTTTTGCTCTACGAACCTTTCCTTTTCTTGTCACTTGCACTGAAACCAGTGCAGGAGAATAAACAAAAAACTGAGACACTATACTTTCTCCATGGCTCACTTTTCTGACTGCAAAAGAAGAATGTAACCCGCGGTTCCTTTTTGATATACATACACCTTCAAATATCTGTATACGTTCACTTGTACCGTCAACTACTTTAAAAGTGACCTTCAAATCATCGCCAGGACGAAATTCTGGTATTTCTTTAGCTAACACTTGCATTTGCTGTTCGTTAAATTTTTTAAGTAAATTTGTCATTTATCTCTCCACTCAATAATTCAGGCCTACGCTTTTTTGTTATAACATGAGACTGCTTCTGCCTCCAATCACTTATTTTTTTGTGATTGCCAGATAACAAAACCTCAGGTACTTTATATCCCTTCCACTGCTCAGGTCTAGTATATTGAGGATATTCAAGTACACCACCACCATAATTAAAACTTTCTTCAGTAATACTATCGGTATTATTTACTACACCTGGAAGAAGTCTAATGCATGCATCAAGAACCACCATTGCAGCTGGCTCACCTCCTGAAAGTATATAATCTCCAATACTTAACTCATAAGGAGTATACGCATCAATTATCCTTTGGTCAATACCTTCAAATCGACCACACAATATTGTTATATGAGGAAACTCTAATAATTCTCTGGCAATATTCTGATTAAACTTAGTTCCAGATGGAGTCATGTAAATAAACTTAGTGTTTTTATGAACAGAGAGCATACTATCTACTGCATCACCAACTACATCAGAACGCATAACCATTCCTGCTCCATCTCCATATGGAACATCATCCACAGTTGAATGTTTATCTTTCGCAAAAGAACGAATATTTATTACTTCAAGGTTCCATATTTTTTTTTCTAACGCTTTTCCGGCAAGAGAATAGTTCAAAAACCCCGGGAACATTTCTGGGAATATGGTTAATATTGTAACATTGAATGCCATTAAGGTTTATTTTAAGTTATTTGGGGCTATACTCTAAGAATAGTAAATTGATATAATATATAGTTAAATTAAACATGTCACTGAATAAAACGATATACGAAGGTAAAGCGAAAGCCATTATTGAAACTGAAGACTTATCAATTGTCATACAGCACTTTAAAGATGATGTTACAGCATTCAATAAGGAAAAATATGAAATAATCGATGGTAAAGGAATAATTAATAATCATATTAGTGCTTTTATCATGGAAAAGCTTGAGAAAGCAGAAATTAGCACACACTTTATAAAAACTCTAAACGAAAGAGAACAGCTAGTCAAAAAACTCAAGATAATACCTCTTGAGGTAGTAGTTAGAAATGTCGCAGCTGGCAGCTTTTGCAAACGTTTTAATATCAAAGAAGGTGAGAGGCTTGCATCTCCTATAATCGATTTTTTTTACAAAAATGATGACCTAGCCGACCCAATGGTAAGTGAAAATCACATACTGTATTTTGATTGGCTATCTAGCAAAGAAATGGATGAAGTTAAAACTACAACTTTAAAAATCAACGAAATATTAGTTCACCTATTTTCAAATGCAAGTATATATTTAGTTGATCTCAAGTTAGAATTTGGCAGATTAATAAATGACAGTACTAAAATCGTTTTAGCTGATGAAATTAGCCCTGATAACTGCAGATTATGGGATAAAAATACTTATAAAAAGCTAGATAAAGATGTCTTTCGTTTGAATTTAGGAGATTTAAAGGAAGCATACCTAGAAGTTGCAAAAAGACTGTCAGTAAAGTTAGGTTAACTAAATACTACTCTATCAAGTGGAGGGTTACATGCCTCATCAAGTTTTCCAATAATTTCAATTTTTTCTCCACGTTTTTGGAAATGATTTTTCACGTTTTGCATATTCTCAGAACTTACGATCAATACCATACCAATACCACAATTAAATGTTTTTAGCATTTCTTTCTTCTCTATTTTACCCTCCTTTGTTAGCCATAAAAATATATCTGGCCATTTCCAGGAATTAATGTCTATGTTTGCAAATAAGTTTTTTGGAAGAATTCGCGGAATATTGTCTACCAAACCACCACCCGTGATGTGCGCAATACCTTTTACTTGTGACATGATAGGCAGCAAAGAATCAACATATATTTTTGTTGGTTCAAGTAGTATTTCACTCCAAGATTTATTATTCCATAGAGATGTATCGTTATAATTTATACCTAAGCTTTTGAAAACATGGCGCACTAAAGAAAACCCATTTGAGTGAATTCCACTTGACTCTAAGCCAACTATATAATCACCTGCTTTCATCATACTACAGTTTGGAAGAATTTGCTTTCGATCAACTACACCAACCACAAACCCTGCAAGGTCATAGTGATTATTACCATACATTCCAGGCATTTCTGCAGTTTCCCCACCAACCAATGCTATTTTAGCTTGCTTGCACCCCTCTGCAATGCCCTTAACCACAGATAATAAAACATCTTTGGTCAAAACGCCTGTTGCAAAGTAATCAAGGAAAAACAAAGGCGTTGCTCCTTGTGCAAGTAAGTCATTTACACACATTGCAACTAAATCTATACCTATAGTATCATGTTTATTCACTTCTTGAGCTATCAACAGTTTCGTACCTACTCCATCAGTTGAGGAAACGAGTACTGGATGGTCATACTTCTTACTTAGTGCAGCAAAATCAAATAACGCAGAAAATGAACCTATTTCGCTGATTACTTCTTCTCTAGTAGTTTCTTGAGCAATAGGCTTGACTTCTTTTATTAACTTATTATATAGTTCAATATCTATTCCTGATCTAGTATAAGTATTCATAATCCTTTTATAAATTTTAAAATTGTTAATACTATATTAATGCCTTGATATAAAAAGTGCAACGAAACTTTCTCTTAATTGACTATTATATACTTACCAATATAGGGTAACTTAAATCATTTATAATTATCCAATGAACGAAAATACCAAAAACATACTGTTAATAACGGAACTGCTATCAGGACGGCTGCTTCATGACTTTGCTAACTCTATGAATGGAATAACGTTTGGCGTAGAAGAGCTTGAAGTAATAGATAAGAATGATGCTGATGCGCAGAAGAAAGCGTTGTTGTTTCTTAAAGAAAGCTCCGATGATTTAATATATAAACATAAAGTTATGAAGCAGGCATATTCTTCTTCAATGGATAATTATAGCTTTGATAAGACCAAATCTAATATCGAAAATTATTTATTAAAAAAAAAGTAAAGCTTACGTGGAAAATAGACGCATACTCTGCAAAAAATAAGGAAGATTTAATTGAAAAGATAAATAAGATAATTTCTAATATGGTGCTAACTATAGCCAGTGCAGTGGCGGAAGTTGAACTAGTATCTGTTTTACTGAGTCAAACAGAAGATAAAATGCTATTAACTATAAAAATTCTAAATGAACACAAACCAATAAGCAAATCATTAGTAGACAAATTAATCAAAAAAAATGACACTAATTTAAATACAAAAGATATTAATATCTATATGACCTCTTTATTATTAGAGTACTATAACACTGAAATGCATTATACTTGCGAAAATAATTTGCTGGAAATAGGTTTAACTATAACTTGAGTTGCATATTTGGTTATTACAACTTTTTCTTCGTGTCAAGGCATTCCCCGACAAGGGGTACCAAATCTAATTTTTGTAATCACTTAAGTCTAGTACTATTTTATTAATGTAGCGCTCATTTGCATCTTTGATGATAAACTTCATACCATTTTTATATTTAATGACTTCATCTACAGAAGGCACTTTACCAGCAATCGAAAGAATCAAACCACCAAGTGTAACATAGTCTTCTTCAGGGTCACGTAATTCTATTTTTAGATCCTCTTCTATATCTTTTATAAGAGCCCTTGCTGATACTTCAAACTTATTTTGAGACAATTCAGTAATGGTATATTCTGAATTTATTTCGTTTTCACTATCAATGTTTGGTATTAGTTCCTCTATAAGATCAGTCATTGAAATTAAACCATCAGTTCCACCATATTCATCCAATATGATAGCTAAGCATGATTTAGAAGAGTTCATCCTAACAAAAAGATTAGTTGTCTTCATCGAGGGTGGAACAAATATTACGCTTTGTATAATATGTTTCAGATTAAAATTTTTATCCCTATTAAAAATAACATCTTTTACATAAAAAAAGCCTATTACGTTATCAAAGTTATTTTTATAAATTGGTATTTTAGTGTGGCAAGTGTTTTTTATCTTCTTTATTATTTCACGCTCGCTTGACTCAATGTCTACTGCGCATATCTCTGTACGTGGAGTCATTATATCCATTATACCACAATCGCGGAATTTTAATAGACCATTAAATATATTAAAGTCTGGCAGATCTTTCATTAATGCCTCAGTCGCACACTTTTTCAACACAGAAGCTTTTTTGAAAAGGAAGAGAAAAATTCTATATGCTATTTTTTCTACTAAGGTTCTTTTTTTACTCAATTTATTCCCTGTAATGGCAAAAACGTTTTCAGATTAGATTTATCAAGAAAACTGTTATTAAATGTTTAATAAGCATGTGAATAATGTCAAATTAATTTGTGAATTATTTGTTGATATAAAATACCAACAATTGATCAACAACTTTTTCAACAACATATACATAGTTGTGTAACAATGCATGATGGTAAAGTATTTTCCATAAAAGAAAATTACTAACACTCTAAACACCTTACTTATACACATAAATCATAACAGAAAATCAATAATATACGAAAGTTACTCACATATTTATCCACAAGTTGAACAACGCCAATTTTTACTGAATTTTAAGTTAGTAACAAGTTATTGATAGAACTATTATTATTACTATACTTTAATATACAAAAGAATAAATAGAATAGATTGGAAAGCGGCAAAACAACAATAGTGAAAATTATTAAGAGAAATGAGCCGGGTGGAAGAGTGCCTATCTGGCTAATGCGTCAGGCTGGCAGGTCTCTTCCTGAGTACCGCAAAGCAGTAGAAAATATGAATAATTTTATGGAGATATGCTACAACACAGATTTAGTGACAGAATTGACGTTACAGCCGGTGACAAGATTTGACATGGATGCGGCGATAATTTTTTCAGACATTTTAATAATAGCTGATGTTTTGGGTTGTGACGTGAATTTCGTACGCGGTGTAGGTCCAATAATAAAACCCGTGGAAAGTCCTAAGGAATTGAAGGGTCCACAAGAAATTGAAACTAAAACCTTACCAATTCTAAACGCTATAAAAAAAGTCAGAAGCCAATTACCAAAAGAAAAATCTCTCATAGGATTTGCTGGTGGACCATGGACAGTAGCCTCATACATCATAGAAGGTAGGAGCAGCAAAACTTTTTCCAAAGTATTAAATTTTTATCCTTCGTGTTTGAAGGAAATAATTGAACGAATAACGGAAGTAACGATTATTTATCTAATTAAACAGATAGAATTTGGAGCAAATGTTATTCAGCTATTTGACAGTAATGCTGGTGCGTTATCGGAACCATTGTTTAAAGAATATGTTATCGAACCAACAAAGAGAATTATCTTGGCAATAAAGGATAGATTTTCTGATTTTCCAATAATAGGTTTTCCAAGGTCTGCTGGAAATCTTTATAAAGATTACTGCGAACAAACAGGTGTATCTGCAGTAAGTATAGATTATAATGTTCCAATAAAATGGGCGAAAGCGAATCTAAACATCCCTCTACAAGGAAACCTTGATCCTAATCTTTTAGCCTATAATAAAACGGAAGCAATCAAAGAAGCAAAACGTATAATAGATTGCTTTAGAGATTTACCCTTCATATTTAATCTCGGACATGGAGTACTCCCTGATACTCCAGTTGAAAATATTGCTGCATTGGTAAACCTGGTAAAAAGCTACTAATACAATACACAAAATTCTAGCTTTTTTGTTGTACGGGGTTTATCATTTGAATTTAGCTTCAGTAAGATATGTCAGACCTTGCAAAAAGAATGTCCCTAATAAAACCATCACCTACGATTGCTGTAACTGATAAGGCAAATAAGTTGAAAAATGAAGGAAAAAAGATCTGTGTTTTAGCTGCAGGAGAACCGGATTTTGATACTCCAGATCATATAAAAAAAGCAGCTATTCAAGCAATAAGTGAAGGTAAGACTAAATATACTGCTGTTGATGGAACGCGTGAGCTGAAAGAAGCAATAATTAATAAGTTAAGAAAGGATAATAACCTCGAGTACACGCTTAACCAAATCTGTGTTGGTACAGGTGCTAAGCAGGTGTTATTCAATTTGTTCATGGCAACAATTAACTCTGGAGATGAAGTTATTATTCCAGCTCCTTATTGGGTTTCATATGTTGATATGGTAAGTCTTTTTGGCGGCTTGCCAGTTGTAGTAGAATGCAAACAAAATTTTAAACTGACAGCGGAATTATTGAAAAGCAGGATAACTAAAAAAACTAAATGGTTAATTCTTAACTCACCGAACAACCCTGCAGGAGCTGTGTACACATGTGATGAATTGAAAGACATAGCACAAATATTGCTTGAATATCCACATATGAATGTCGTTACAGATGATATTTATGAGCATATAATATACGACGAAAAGTTTTTTACTATCGCTCAGGTTGAGCCGAAGCTTTATGATAGAGTTTTTGTAGTCAATGGAGTATCAAAAGCCTATGCAATGACAGGCTGGAGAATAGGGTATATTGCAGGTAGAAGTGATGTGGTAAAAGCTATCTCTACGCTGCAATCTCAAAGCACTTCTAATCCAAATTCGATAGCACAAGCAGCAGCAGCAGCAGCATTAAACGGTGATCATAGTTTTTTGAAAGAAAGAACAAGGATTTTTAAGAGTCGTAGAGATTTTATGGTGAAAGAGCTAAATTCTGCCCCGGGATTATCAGCGTCTGTTCCACAAGGTGCGTTTTATTTATTTGTCTCATGTGAAGGATTGCTCAGTAAAAGCACAAAAAGTGGTAAGATAATAAATAATGATTTAGATTTTACTGAATACTTACTGGGAGATCATTTGGTTGCTGTGGTTCCAGGAATTGCATTTGGTCTAGAAAATTTTATCAGAATTTCTTATGCAACCTCTCAGGAACAATTAGAAATTGGATGTGATAGTATTACTAAAGCGTGCCAGGAGTTAAAATGAAATAGACTATCCATAAGTTGTATATTTTGCCATACTTCGCCAAGGTTATTTTGAATGTTCTAACTTGTGTTTTTCTATGGAAGGCATTTTTATTGATTGAGCAAGTGTCTTTCTAATATTGAATTCCTCATTTTTTTCATTTTGTTGCAGTAAGTTAATGTTATTTATTTTATTTACTAAATCTTTCCCCTTTTCCAGAGTCTTTAAATCACTTTCGTTAATGTGATGTTCATTGTAAAATTCTGCAACAATTTCTTTTCTTTTCGGATAAGTATTTAAAAATTCCGACACCTGATGTTTAGCAACAGCTTGAATAAATTTCTTATTAAATCTTGAATCGTTATATAGATCTTCTAAATTTTCATCGTAGTGTTTTGCTTCATTTACAGCAAGCTTTATTATCTCTTCTATACCACTTAGAAGTTTCCTATACAATTTGTCGTATCTATTGCCTAGCACGTGTGTAGCGAATGTTTGTTCAATGTATTTTGTTATGTAATTTTGCAGCGTATTATCTATCGTGCTTATATTCATCAGCCTGCTTTAATATTATATTAACTATTTTACACATAAAAAGGTTAATATTGAATTAATAGAATACTTCTGAAGTCAAATTTTACTGAAAATTATGGTATTTAAGATATAATTGTCAGCATGAAATAAAAACATAAATAAAATGGATCTTGTAACAAAAGTGAAGCTCAAGATAAAGATGAATAAGGGTAAAATCATAAATATACTTATCATTTGTGGTGTAATTTTTTTCATATACCTTATTCATGAGCCAGTTGTAGATATGGTAGAAAAAATTATAAGTAAAATAAAAGGTCTCTTTTAAAAATAGAAAAAGTGAACTTTTTCCATCATCCAAACTTGAACCTGGAAAATTTAGTTAATGCATAAACTACTTATGTTGGCTATGAGTTCAACTGTATAAAATTCCGGTAAATTAAAATAAGTATTCATAAAAATATTGTTTTCTATAAACAGAGTATCTATAATGCTAGCTTTGGGGTAAAGTATTGCAGAGGAATTTTTTAATCTGGTTGTTGGCGTCACTGTTTTATGCATACCAATATATATTACGCGTAATTCCAAATATTATAATTCCTGAATTGGTAGTAAGGTTTAATATAGGAACAACAGAAATAGGACAATTTTGTGGACTGTATTATGTAGGTTATGTGTTAGCACATATTCCTGTAGGTATTCTTTTAGATAGATTTGGTTCTAAAGTTGTTATACCGATTTGTATTGCATTAACATCTTTAGGTGCTTTACCTTTAGTCAGTTCTAATGATTGGAGTTATTCTATTATTGGAAGAATAATTACTGGTATTGGATCCTCTGCTTCAGTACTTGGACTCTTTAAAATAATAAGAATCTATTACCATAGAGAAAAATTTGCCATGATGTTCAGCATATCGGTTATTATTGGCATTTCAGGTGGTGTATTTGCCACCAAACCATTACATGTCTTACTTGATAAGTTTGGGTGGGATTATTTATTTACTGTGTGTATAATGCTTGGATTATTGCTTGCTTTAACTACCTTTATATCTATACCTAAAGTTGGCACCTCAGACGAAGAATTAAATATTAAAAATTTAAGCAAAGTTATATTTAATAAAGATATTTTATTGATAGGTTTGTTTGGCGGTTTTATGGTTGGACCATTAGAAGGCTTTGCAGATGCGTGGTCCGCAACATTCTTGCATGAGATTACGCTATAGATAGACACATTGCATATAGCATTTCAAAATGGATACTAATAGGCTTTGGCTTTGGGCATTTATTACTTCCTTACATATTAGCAAAAAATCCAACCAAGCACTATGAAATAATAATTTCTTGTGCTATGGCCATGATAATTGTGTTCTTATTACTTTTTATATGCAATATTAGTGAACTCCTGGCATGTATATTACTATTCATTATTGGTCTTGCTTCTGCATACCAAATTGTTTTTACTGCTAAAGTTGTAAGTTGTGTAAAAAACGAAGCAGTAGCAAGTGCAGGATCTGTAGGTAATTCCATAGTTATGAGTTTTGGTTATTTTTTTCACGTCATTATTGCAAATATAATGAATTTTTATTGGAACGGTGAAATTATCGATGGAAAGCCATTTTATGGAACTGATGTAATGGTTAAGTCTATGTTAATAATACCTATATGCCTACTAATAGGAATGATAGGCTTTTGGTTACTTAAAGTTATAAGCTGTAAAAAGAGCTAAGCAGATTTAGATGATTAATATAGTATTGTTTTTTATAACTAAAGTATCTATAATCCTAAATTTTAGCTGAGATTCATGTTGCAGAGGAATTTTTTAATCTGGTTGTTGACGTCACTGTTTTATGCATACCAATATATATTACGCGTAATTCCAAACATAATTGCGCCTGAATTAATAACAAAATTTAACATAAGTATTGCAGATGTTGGCCAGTTTGGTGGGTTATACTATGTAGGCTATACGCTAGCTCATATACCTATTGGTCTTTTCCTTGATAGATTTGGACCAAAGTTTGTTTTACCTGCTTGTACCGTTTTGACATTTACCGGAACACTACCGCTTATATGCTTTGATGAGTGGAGTTATTCAATAATTGGAAGAATAATTGTGGGAATTGGGTCATCCGCTTCGGCAATTGGAATCTTTAAAGTTGCAAGCATGTATTTTGCGCAAGAAAAATCAGCAAGAATGGCCAGCTTATCTATAATTATAGGAATTTTGGGAGGGATATGTGGCGGGTTACCTTTAGACTTCTTACTCGATAAATTTGGCTGGAATTATGTTATCTATACATTCTCAGCATTTGGGTGTTTACTTGCTCTGTTGCTGTTCTTAGTAACGCCTGAAAGCAATGCTCAACAGGAAAAAGTTAGCATTAGAGACTTAAAAAACATACTTTTCAACAAGCATATTATTCTAATTAGCTTTTTTGGTGGACTCATGGTCGGTCCAATGCAAGGTTTTGCCGATGGTTGGGTGAAAGCATTCTTTTTTGAAGTATATAAAATGAATGAAGACTTGGCATCTTCTCTCTCTTCCGTAATATTGATAGGAATGTTAACAGGATCATTCTCTTTGGCTTATTTATTGGAAAAATATAAAAATAAGCATTATGAAGTAATAATTGCATGCTCATTTGCAATGATCGCTA
>NZ_CP011148.1:994260-995635 GCF_001758565.1 Wolbachia endosymbiont of Drosophila incompta
TTGCTTTTTACTCAGATTGGTGGCTTGTATGTTGTATTACCTACGCTTTTTATTATTGGCTTCACATCTGGATATCAGGTGGTTACCATTTACAAAGCGATAAGTTATGTAAATAATAACTTAGTAGGCCTGGCTACAGCTGTGTCAAACATGATAGTTATGGTTTTTGGCTATTTTTTTCACACTGGGATCGCAAAAATAGTAGATTTGTGTTGGGATAGAACAATAATACAAGGAAATCCTGTGTATGGTGCTGAATTGCTGATAAAAGCAACATCAGTTATTCCTGTATGTTTGCTGGTGGCTGTTTTTGGGCTCTTATGGTTAAAAAATAAAGATTTTAGAGAAGTTGATTGTAATAAGTAGATAATTTATCGAAGGCTCGTATGATAAAATCGTTAGATGTACTAATTTAAGGCTCTTGTTATTATGAAATATAATACTTTATTTTACTTTGATATTTTTGTTTTAATTGTAATTGGGTTTTATTAGGTGGTAGGTATGTCGAAAAGTAATTTTTTTGTATGGTTGATAGTATCTCTTTTCTATGCATACCAGTATGTGTTACGTGTCATGCCAAACATAATTGCGCCTGTATTAATAACAAAATTTAATATAAGCATTGCAGATTTAGGGCAATTTAATGGTCTCTACTATGTGGGATTTACACTAGTTCATATCCCTGTTGGTCTTTGTTTTGATAGATTCGGTCCAAAAATTGTTTTACCTATTTGTGCTGTCTTGGTATCTATTGGAACATTACCTCTTGTGTGCTTTGATGAGTGGTATTATTCAGTATTAGGTAGAATAATTGTTGGGATTGGCTCGTCTGCGTCAGTAATAGGAGTATTTAAAGTTGCCAGTATGTATTTTCCGCGAGAAAAATCAGCAAAAATGGCAAGCATATCTGTTATTATAGGGCTATTAGGGGCAATATATGGTGGTCTACCAATAGAACTTTTGCTTGATGAGTTTGGTTGGAATTACGTAATTTATATTCTTTCAGGGTTTGGTTTCTTACTCGCTTTATCTTTATTTTTAGTTATTCCTTACAATGCTTACGACTTTCGAAAAGAAAAAATTAGCATGAAGGATCTAAAAACTGTGCTTTTCAATAAATATATCATTCTAATTAGTTTTTTTGGTGGCTTAATGGTAGGTCCACTAGAAGGTTTTGCTGATGCTTGGACAAAAGCTTTTTTATGTGAGGTATATCAAATGGCCGGTGATCTAGCGTCTTCAATTTCTTCTGTTATATATGTAGGATTTGCAGCTGGATTGCTCTCTTTTGCTCACATATTAGAAAAATATCCAAATAGACATTATGAAGTTATTATTGTCTGTTCCTTTGCAATGATTGCTAGTTTCCCTTTAC
>NZ_CP011148.1:995653-996052 GCF_001758565.1 Wolbachia endosymbiont of Drosophila incompta
GATTGTATATTGTATTGCCTGCACTTCTTGTTATAGGTTTCGCTTCTGGATATCAAATAGTAACACTGTACAAAGCATTAAGTTATGTAAATAATAACTTAATAGGATTAACTACAGCTGTGTCAAATATGATAGTCATGGTTTTTGGCTATTTTTTTCACACTGGGATCGCAAAAATAATAGATTTGTGTTGGGATAGGACAGTGATACAAGGAAATCCTGTGTATAGTGCTGAATTGCTGATAAAAGCAACATCTATTATTCCTGTATGTTTGCTGATAGCTGTTTTTGGGCTCTTATGGTTAAAAAAGCAGGATAAGCAGTCTTAAAATTGCTTGTGCATCTTAAAATTAAAGCGAGGTTTGATCTATGATGAGTGTTTTAAAAAAAATCTGTGGC
>NZ_CP011148.1:996067-998327 GCF_001758565.1 Wolbachia endosymbiont of Drosophila incompta
AAGTCTTTTGATAACGAGGTTTATCAGTCTATAGAAAAAGAATTACAACGCCAAAAATCACAATTGCAATTAATTGCATCAGAAAATTTTGCAAGCAAAGCGGTAATGGAGGCACAAGGCTCTTTTCTGACTAATAAATACGCAGAAGGTTATCCAGGTAAAAGATATTACTGTGGTTGTGAGCATGTGGACAAAATTGAAAGTCTGGCTATAGAAAGACTTTGTAAGTTGTTTGGTGTTAAATTTGCAAACGTTCAACCTCATTCTGGTTCTCAGGCAAACCAGGCGGTATTTGCTTCACTGCTTACTCCAGGCGATACAATACTTGGATTATCACTGAGTTGCGGTGGGCATCTAACTCATGGTGCGGCACCAAGCCTTTCTGGTAAATGGTTTAAGTCAATTCAATATACAGTGAATAAAGACACTTATCTGCTCAATATGGATGAGATAGAAAAGCTGGCGCTGGAGCATAAACCGAAATTGATCATAGCTGGTGCTTCTGCTTATCCAAGAAAAATGGACTTCAAACGCTTTCGCGAGATTGCAGATAAAGTTGGTGCTTATTTGCTTGCAGATATTGCTCACTATGCAGGGCTTATTGCAGCGGGCGAATATCCATCCCCTGCTGAATATGCACATGTTATGACTTCCACGACTCACAAAACTTTGCGTGGTCCTCGTGGTGGAATAGTGATGACCAATGATGAAGCATTACACAAAAAAATTCAATCCGCAGTTTTTCCAGGATTGCAGGGCGGGCCACTTATGCATGTGATAGCTGCAAAAGCTGTTGCATTTAAAGAAGCATTAGCACCAGAGTTTAAGACTTATAGCAAGAAAGTCGTGGAAAATGCGAAAGTGCTGGCTCAAGAATTGCAAAAGCATGGACTTGACATTATAACCGGTGGCACTGACTCTCATATAGTGCTAGTTGACTTAAGATCGCAGAAATTGACTGGAAAAGACGTTGTAGATAGCCTTGAGAGAGCCGGTATTACCTGTAATAAAAACTCTGTACCATTTGATACAGCAAAGCCGACCATCAGTTCAGGGCTCCGTTTTGGCACCGCTGCTGAGACAACACGCGGACTTGAGGCAGAAAATTTTAAAGAGATAGCTGGTCTAATAAATGAAGTAATTCAAGGATTAATCAGCGGAAATAGCTCAAGTGTCGAAAAAGCAGTAAAAGCTAAAGTTGAAAGGATTTGTAGTAATTTTCCTATTTATTAATTTATGTGGTGTCATCCAAGTAGCTGGTAGAAACGAAAAAACTTACTTGACACCCTTCGCCAGCCCTCTTATCATGAAACTGAAGGTATTCATTTATCTTCAATCTGTGCAGATTAAACGACAACAGTATTACGTAATTGGCGTCTTATTTTTAATTTTTTGCACTATGCGCACCCTACGTCTTCACAACATTTCTAGGTTTTACCTATATAAGCTGAAACGCGCTTATAAAGCGTTTAAGACAGTATAGCACGCCAATTTGCAGGATTAGAGAATGACAACTAGCTAATACGGGATTTCTTTTACCTTTTTTTCTGCTTAGTAAATTTCTTAAACATTTAAACTAAGATGAGTTGCATTTAAAAGCAGCTAAATTGCAGTGTTTAAGACTTAAAAAACGCCAATACTGAAAATAGACAATGACTGGGGCTTCTTTTGCCTTTTTTCGTTTGGTAAATTTCTTAATGTTTGTAGCTAACATGAACAAACATTTGAGAGTAACTTCTGCTAGTAGGGTGTCATCCCAGTGCCCAGACACTGGGATCCAGGAATTTTATTAAGTTAGTAAGCATAAAAGTAGCCGTTTTATGTTAAAATACAACGTTTTAATGATTATAAAAAGGCTGGATTCCAGCGGGCTTTGTTGCATCGCTAGCTATGATGGATTAAAGATAAAAAAGATGGAGAATATCAGTAGCTTATTATTCTGGTATTTATAATAAGAACGGTCAGTGAATACCTAAATTTGAGTAAAAGAAATTTCACTACCACTCACTAATCTGGCTAAAATTCAAGAATTTCAATGCTTTAGCTATTTTCAATAGAATTAAATTTATTAATATAAATAATAAATTACTATTCTTAAATTTGATCAGATTGATTGCAAAAAAACAAGATTTTCAATAGGTTGCTTATAATCCTAACTATAGTTAGCCTTTCATAAGTAGCGATGCAATAAAGCCATTCCAGTGTCACGCACTGGGATGACACCCTAGTAGAAATCGTTTTTGTAATTGCAACATTCGTG
>NZ_CP011148.1:999840-1013219 GCF_001758565.1 Wolbachia endosymbiont of Drosophila incompta
AACAAATTACTGTTCTTAAATTTGATCAGATTGATTGCAAAAAAACAAGATTTTCAATAGGTTGCTTATAATTCTAACTATAGTTAGCCTTTCATAAGTAGCGATGCAACAAAGCCCGCTGGAATCCAGCCTTTATTATGCAGCCACTTATTTAAAGTTAAGTTTTCTGGATCCCAGTGGGCTTTGTTGCATCGCTAGCTATGATGGATTAAAGATAAAAAAGGTGGAGAATATCAGTAGCTTATTATTCTGGTATTTATAACAAGAACGGTCAGTGAATACCTAAATTTGAGTAAAAGAAATTTCACTACCACTCACTAATCCGGCTAAAATTCAAGAATTTCAATGCTTTAGCTATTTTCAATAGAATTAAATTTATTAATATAAATAATAAATTACTATTCTTAAATTTGATCAGATTGATTGCAAAAAAACAAGATTTTCAATAGGTTGCTTATAATCCTAATTATAGTTAGCCTTTCATAAGTAGCGATGCAACAAAGCCATCCCAGTGTCTGGGCACTGGGATGACACCGAAGGGGCTACTCGGATGACAAACCCTGTCATTCCATGGCGTGACGTTGGTTTCCATCCAAGACGGCAGTGCTTGACACTGGAATGACAAGAAGAGGGCACTGCCCTCCTTGTATGTATTAGATATAGGCCGAGTTGTGGTCGTGATAAATGTGATCGCTTGCGCAATCGAACATTTTCACAAAACCATTCTCTAGATAAAGATTATATTCGTGATGTTGATCTGATAATACAATATTATCTTGCTCCCCTGAATTGAAATGACTTGAATCTGACAGCAATTCGTAATTTGGATTATCTATTTTACTAATGCTGTTTATTACTTTGCCATTACCACTTGATATAGCTAAACTATAACTATCACCATCCTTCATTATCTTGATGGACACCTTATCTTCAGGTAACACTATAAGCTTCTTTGTGCCACTATCGTGGATTACGAATTTGCCTTTTTCAAAATAGTATTTGTCTTCCGGCAAAGCACCAACCTTATAATCTGATGTGTGCAGTTTGTTCCAAAAATCTAACACAGATTGCTTTTCTGCTCCTTCCGCTCTATCATACAAGGCTTTCACATCATTATAATTTATCGTTACATTTGCCTTATGCTTCCCTTCTGAGTCCTGCTCGTAGCTCTTTTCTATTTTGAGAATTGTGTCTTTTAATACTACCTGTTCTTGCTCTTTCTCCTCCACTGAAGCTGACCTTTTTGCCCTTGTTGGAATTTGTGGCTGATCAGACTGCATTTCACTATTGTCGTTTGATGCAGTTTTCTCTTCAGCAGCTTGTGCAACAACATTAGTAGTACTATGAACTTCTGTCTTAGTTTCACTTACTTGCCCTTTTGGACTTTCGGTTTGTTTCTCTTTTGTAAATATTCTCTGATAGTCCGTGTAGCCTCTATTAGTATCACCGATATCGCCACTGCCTTGATCAAAAGTTATTTTTTTACTTCCATTTCCCATATCTTCAATTTCAACTTGAGGAGAAACAGATGCTAGGAAATCGTTATAACTGTAGTTGTAGTCAGCAGAAAAGAATATTTTCCCTTTGAAATTGTGAAAGTTATTAGACAACATTCCAATTTCTTCATCACCATCAAACAATTTTACTTTAGTGAAATATGTTTGATCTTTTATTCTAACTATTTCACCGCTGGAGTTTCTTTGTATGTGATAATCATTTGGGTCGTACTTTATAGCAAAAAGTTTGCCAGAGCCATATTTCTCTAAGTTTATAAGGCCCACATTTACATGTTTATGGGAATAATCTCTCTTTTCATATTCATGTGCAAATATTGGATCTATATATCTATATTCGTCTGATATATTTGGCATACCTACTGGATGTTCATTCCCATCTTTCGTCACCGGAACAAGCTTATATGCTCCATCTTTTTCCACTAATTTTAGGTGAGTAATACTTTGTGGTAGTTGAAACCTTACGTTTGCTCCATGGTCATGAATAAATAGATCACCTTTCTCGGTAATATAAAAGCCCATATTTTTAAATTCATGTAAGCGCTCGTCTCCTTGCTTTACGACAGCTTCATATACATCATCGTCTGTCCTATCTGTTCCCTTATTATCCAGTAATTTTCCTTTTTCCACGATTACTCCATTTGCCTTTTGCTCATCAGAATATTGTGCATGTTCTGAATCCTGATGATTCAAAATTTTGGTACCTCTAAGAAGCAGAGAATCTAAATCTTTTTGGATGTGTCCAGTGCTAGGATGCAACAATTCATTTTCATGTAAATGCGCTTCATCAAAGTATTCATCGCGTTCAACTGTTCTGCCATCTATTAGGGAAGCTTTATAATGACCATTTTCTTTTGTAACTGCCATGTAAGCACCGCCTTCGTATGAAACATTTAAGTTGTGCAATATATCCTCAAAAACGAAAGTTTCTTTAGTTTGGCCTTCAACTTGCTTAAAAAATCCTGATTCGCTCAATAATTCTCCAAGCTTTGTATTTCCGTCATATATAGACAGTGCACCCATATCTCCTTGGCCATGAGCTTGCATAGAAAAAATCTTACCTTCTTGTAGATCAATATGATTTGTACCTCTTATCAAGTTTGAATCGATGTTGATCATCTCTCCTAACATCTTTTCTACGTCGATGTTCTTAGTCGCTTTTACTTGTTCTAAGCCAGTGTTTATGGTTTTATCAAGTAAGGTACTTTTTAATTCCTCATATTTGGAGGGAATTGAATAATATTTGTCTGAATACTCTTCGTAAGAAATCTTCCCTTCGCTATATTCTTTATTTATCTTGGGATATTCCATTTGCCTCTGCTCATCCAGATTTTTTAATGCATCATCATAAGCTTTCTTTAAATTTTCATCATACTTTGATAGCATTCTAAAAGCCTGATTTTTATACTCTAGACTGTTTCGGTACTCATTACCTTGTTGGTCAGAGTAAGTTAGTTTATCCTGTCCATCGGAAGTTTTTACTACCTTGAGGAAATGATATTCCTTTGATATATCAAGTGTATCATTTGTTGCCCTATTTATAGCACGAGCAACATCATAAAATGCAACGTGTTCTACAGGAGAAAAACTTCCAACGTTTTCTCCATCCATTTTTTCTATATTTGCTTTATAGTAGGATACGTTTTTAATTTCTCCACCCACTATTTCTTGACCAATTGCTATGAAATCTCCTTTTGTAACTTGCAAAGCGTTGAGATGTTCCATTGCAGTTTCTGTATCATTCTCAGCAAGCCAACTTTTGAAGTCAGTATCGTGTCCTTTTATGTCTTTCAAGAAACTTTTTGACTCATCTGAGTTACCTTGACGTAAAGCATCTAGGTAGTCTCTTAATAAACTAGGATCTTTTTCCTGTAAGTACATTATCAACGCATGACCTGTTTTATAAACCAAGCTATTTGCTTCGCTGTCCTTTGAGTATTCTAAACTTAAAATTTTATCTAAATCCAAATTTGCAGCTTCAGTTTTGTCGATACTTGATCCTTGAGAATTGAATTTATGATCTGAATGATGCTCAAAGTAGTCTGCAATTCCTTCCATTAATACTGTAGGTAAAGATTTGCCTCCTGTAGCCAAGTAAGTTAAACCATGTGCAAATTCATGCTGAAGGTTATGAATGCCACCTTGCTGGTAGACGTACATTTCAGCAAAAACGTCAGCTTTCCCTTTGTAGTAACATTTACCACCTTCGTCTCCAAGGTAAGAACCGAAACGCTCGCTTCCGCCAAGGTGAGTGTAATCATCCTTGTCATCAAACATGTAAATTTTAAATGTTTGTTCTGAACTGCCGCGTTCTAACTCAAATGCGTTTTTAAAATTAGTAGCTGTTTCTCTTATCTCACTTTCAATGTTAGCAACTTTACTTGCTCTTAAATTGTGAGAATAAACCTCTACTTTAATATTTAAGTCTTTTACTTGTTTCCGGACAACCTCTTAAACCCTTTGCCGTTATTGTTGAAATATTCTGCTTTAGTTATATTTTTATTTACTTGTTGACTAATTGTCATAATTTTAACCTCTAATTTGCTGATCTTTCAATATCAAGCATAAAGTAATTTCCCCAAAAAAAACGTAAATCCCTGTATTAATATAATTTATATCTTAATAAATAAAGTATAGATAGTTAACTTAATATGTAAAATTTAGAATATGGCTGAAATTCTATACAGCTATATTCCGGAATCACATTGGACAAGGACAAAAGCAAAGTGGTTTATTGACTTTCATTCCACCAAAGCACTATACTAAAACCACGATGGGTAATTAGCTCAGTTGGTAGAGCACTTGCTTGACGTGCAAGCGGTCGCTGGTTCGAACCCAGTGTTACCCACGTTTTTGTTTATGAAAAGATTTTATATGACAGCAGTGCATAACGGTAAACACTCAGCAGCGCAGTCCAAGCGCTTAATCTATTCCATAATAATAGTTGCGATAACAATGTTTATGGAAATAGTAGGTGGAATAATTTCACATTCGCTTGCTCTATTATCAGATGCAGGGCATATGCTCACTGACCTCTTTGCCTTGGTTTTAAGCTGGTTAGCACATAGGTTTTCAGCTAAGAAATCCGATTTGCAGAGATCATACGGATATCATCGGTTGCAGATAATTGCAGCATTTGTTAATGGTTTAACTCTATTCCTCATTGCAGTAATCATTATAATTGAGTCAATAAAGAGGTTTATTTTTCCAGTCAATGTTGAGTGGAAAGTAATGTTAATAATTGCTACACTCGGTCTTGTCTCTAACATAATAGTCTTTTTTATATTACATAGTAAATGCGAGAGCAATATAAACATAAAAAGTGCTGTACTACACGTTATAGGAGATATTTTAGGTTCTGTAGCTGCTATACTTGCATCTATAATTATCATGCTTACTGGATGGCAAATAGTAGATCCAATCTTATCAGTATTTGTTAGTGTGATAATTCTAAATAGCGGCTATAAAATTCTCAAAAATTCTTGCCATATACTCCTTGAAGGTACGCCTGAGGGTATATCTGCTGAAGAGATAAAAAGTAAGATCACATCAGAATTACCTGAAGTGATAGATGTGCACCACATACATACATGGTCGCTGTCTGATAATTATTTTATAATTACCATGCATGCTAAAATAAAGCAAAATGTGCAGCACACCAATGTTTTATATGAAATAAAAAAAATATTGCTAGATAAGTTCGAGATAGCACACTCTACAGTCGAGATCGAATACGATGAGTGTGCGGATAATAAGATACTTAAACATTGACGTTTTAAATTATTATGCTATTACTAGAGTGTAATGATGTTGAAGGTAAGCTATGATAGGTATTTCTCAAATACAATTTCCTTCAAAGGATTCTAGTAAGCTAAAATTTGTTAGCTACTTTGGAGCTTTTGTCTCGTTAAGCATTATCACTAATCCTGTTAATGTTCTTTTTTCTCTTGGTACTATGTTCTTCAGGTCTGAAATTAAAACTCTTTATATCTACAAAGAAATAAAAACGGCAAAACAGCAAAAAATGAGCAAAAGGGAATATTGGGAAATATTTTTTAAAAACAATACAATCAAGGTAGCAGCCTTCCTCTTGTTTTCTGCTTTCATAACATATCTAACTTTCACTACCACTTTCTTGCTTATTTCGTTACTGGGAACTATACCACTTACAATGCTATTAATTTTATTGCAGAGTGAACTAAGGCCAAAAGATTTTAACCCATTTACGCTGCTTAAAGCTTCTATAAATTTCTTTTTGGAAGGTATAAAAGAGAATTTACGTGGTATGGTTAATAGTTTTGATGTTAAGCTTGAACATTTACTGCCCCATCAATTAAATGATGATATCATTAAAAATATTGATAAATTAAAAGGTAAGTATAGTGAACAAGTACCTGAAGACGTAATCAAAAATGATGAATATATTCAATTCATTGGATATATAAACAATTCATATGAGTTTAGTGATGAGGATAAAGGAAGAGTAATTGCATTTTTAGATGACTTTTGCAAAGATGATCAAAAGCATAGCTCCGGCTTTACAGGTGGGCAGGTTCTGCTTTTAGTTTTAAGGGCTTGCAATGATGGAGGCGGAGAAGCCGTTAAGAGTAAAAAGGATGCATTGATTTCTAATTTAATTGATAGCCAAACTTTCTCTAGAAAAGAGCGAATTCCTAACACTTGCTTCACCGGTATTATCTATAGAATGTTAAGCACGCTAGAGGGTATTCATCCTGATCCAGAAATTAGATTTACTCCCCCAAGGGAAATGTTGCTCTCAGAAGCACAAAATAAAGCACGTGAGTTTATGTTAGACAGGTTAAAAAACAAGAAAAACAATAAAGAAATTCTTAAGGCTTGGTATGACGTTCAAAATGGTTATGAAGACGATGAAAGTCAAAAAATAGTTGATGATTTTATTTCAGAAGTAAGTATTCCTTTAATGAGAAAATTATTGAGTATTACTTCTCAATATAGTGAACAAATTGTGCTGACGTTAATGAAAAATATTAGCTCTATAAAGTTAAATAAATTACAATGTTGTGAGCTGGTTCAGCACATGAGAAATAAACTGCAGGAGCATGATTTAGATGACCAAGAAAGTTTACTCGAAAACATCGGAAAAAAAGTATTCTTAGAGCTATTAAATCGAGATCTACTCGAGACAGATTTTTCTCTCAAGGATTCATCTTTGGATGGAGCTAAGAGAATAGCTAATAAGATAATAGAAGAAGAAGTAGCAGAATTTAAATTAAAGGCTGAGAAGACTATTGAAGGTCAGATAATTAGCATGTTAGATGGGTTAAGAATGCTCCCAAGAGAAAAAAGATGTTATAGGGTATATGTAGAACTCAGTAAAAATAACGAAAATGATAAGGAAAAAATAAAGAAAATTTTGCAAGAAAGGTTAAAAGTAACAAAAGCAGCAATGGATGAAATGTTAAAAAAAGGAGCTTCACATAAGCTAGAGTTAGAAATTGAAAGTGTATATGAAGGAAATAAAGATCACGTTACTCAACTTTATGAAAAAATAAGAGAAACAAAAAAGGAATTCATTGAAGATGGTCTTTTAACACCTCAAGAAGTAGAGAATATAACAAAAGCAAAAATCATAGACTTAAACAAAGAGGACAAAATCATACCGTCAAGCAATTTGTCTCGTAGTTTAAGTGTCAATAATTTGGCAGTACATTATCTATAAAATTTATACTCTTTACCTTGCAGAAGATTCACAATATTTCTGTGGTGTTTTAGGAAGACCAGTGCTCCTATAATTAGTAATGTTAAGAACAAATTCCTCTGAAAAAAAAAGGACCATGCTACAGCCGTTGAAGTAGCACTGAGTGAAGCAAGGGAAGAGTATCTAAAGGCAAGAAAGACTATTATCCAAATTATTACGAATACTAAAGTAATATCGATGTTAAATGCTATCAGTATCCCTAGAGTGGTTGCAACGCCCTTTCCTCCACTGAATTTTAGCCAAATAGGAAACATGTGTCCTAAAACTGCTAAAATTGCAGATACATATATATAAAAATCGTTATTATCACAAAATTGTTGTGCTATATAAACGGCAATAAATCCCTTAAAGGAATCCAGAAATAATGCCAAAGCAGCAAGAAATTTATTTCCCGTCCTTGCAACGTTTGTAGCACCAATGTTTCCTGAACCTACTTCTCTTAAGTTTATCCCTTTTATTCTTGTAATGATTAAGCTAAACGGTATTGAACCGAGTATGTAGGACAGTATAAGGACTACATACTTTTCCATTATACCAAGAACCTAATTAATTTTATTATTCCTCAGCCTTTTTAGGTAGCACTGAACTTCATCGTTAATCTGATTACTAAACAGTATAAGCGCTGTCATGTTGATGAGAGCTAAACAAGAGAATAAAGTTCCACCGATATTGGCAATAGCCATTATATCTTTAGAAAGACCAGAGAAAAACGCCACAATTATTACCGCTATGCGGTATATCACTATACTTTTTGCACCGAATAAATATAGCCACCCCATTTCACAACAATATACAAACGAAATTACTGAAGAAAATGCAAACAAAGGAGCAGCTACTGTTAGAAGGATAGGAAACCATGGAGAAACTGTCTCAAATGCTTTGTGAGTAATTAATATTCCCTCACCAACACCTGTTTGGTATGCACCTGTTATTACTATTGTTATTCCTGTTAAACAGCAAATTAACATTGTGTCAAAGCATGGTTCTATCATAGCGACTAGTCCAGTTCTTACTGGTTCTTCATCTTTAGTTGTTGCATGAGTAATTGAAGCAGAACCAACACCTGCTTCGCTGGCAAAGATTGCCCTTTGAATTCCAGCAACAAATGCTCCTACCATCCCTCCGCCAACAGCATTGAAATCTATCATAGTGGAAAATAATATTTTCAACGTATAACCAAGGTTATGAATATTAAATGCAATAATAATAATACAACTCAAGATATATATAAGTGACATAATAGGCACTAGTGCAGAAGATACTCTAGCTATCCTTTTAATTCCGCCAATAATCACTAAAGCAAGCAGCGCAGAAATTATGGAAGAAAGAAACCAAGAGTGACCATCTACCCAACTTGAATAGCCAGATAATATTGAAACCATTTGGTTGGTTTGAAACGCTACACTTCCACCAAGACCTGATAATACAAAGAATACTGCATACATGGCAGCCAGCACAATACCAAGTTTTTTAAATCCAAATTCCTCCAGACCATTCCTTATATACTGAAAGGGACCACTAAACAATTGGTCCTGATCTTCTGTTCTATGTCTAAACGCCAACGTTACCTCAGCAAATTTTGCTGACATACCAAAAAAACCTGTAATCATCATCCAAGGCACCGCTCCTGGTCCACCCATTGAAACTGCAATTGCGACTCCAGCAACAGTTCCAAGGCCTACTGTGCTTGAAAGTGCAGTCATAAATGCCTGAAAATGCGTAATATGACCATCATGGTGATTCGTGTCATATTTTCCACATAAAATAGCAAACGCATGCTTAAACATTCTTATGTTGAGAAATCCAAAACGTAATGTTAGAAACACATAACCAAAAACTAGTAGAAGGATTATAAATGGCACGTAAAGGATCTTGAAAAACAGTACTTCATTCATGAAGTTATTTATTCCATTCAACACAGCGTCATAACTTTCGTAAAAACCTGAAGCAGCGTACACATCATTAAACAATAGGCAAAATAACACCATACAAAGCAATCTATAAATCACGTTAATACCCTTTAGAATTGTAATAAGAATCTATTGTATTCAAAACTTCCCTTCTTAGTAGATATATTGCAACAGCATTTGGAATCATAAGGCACATAAACAAACTGTCACCTAGATAAGATATAAATTCTATATTCTTTGACATACAGCTGATATACACTGAAACCACTATAAGAATTTGGAACGGTATCAGTATTTTTTTACTACCAAATAAATACAGCAAAGCAACTTCACAGTAGTAACAATAAGCTATTATTGTGGAAAATGCAAAGGAAAACATCATTAGCGGAAAAACTAACTTGCTGAACAAGGGCAAAGCTGTTGAAAATATCGAACTAATTAGTGTAATATCACCCACGTTATCAGTGCTATGCATACCAGTGATAATTATCACAATACCAGTCAAAAATGAGATTAATATTGTGTCTATAAGTGGTGCAATCATTGCAACGCACCCAACTTTAATTGGATCTTCTTCTTTTACAGCTGAATGTGCTATAGCTGCTGTTCCGGTACCTGCTTCGTTAGCAAACACTGATCTTCTCACTCCGGCTATTAATCCGCTCAATACTCCGCTTCCTATAGCTGATTTATTGAAGATATCTTGGAATATTATGGATAGAGCATTCAGCAAATTACTTCCGTTTACATAAATTAAATATATACACATACCCACATATAGCACTATCATAATTGGTGCTAAGCTCGTTGAAACGAAAGCAATGCGCTTTATTCCTCCCAATATTACAATAAAGACAAGCAGGGATATAATAATGGATGCGTTGTATTCTAGGAGGTTATTTGATAGTGCTGCTATTTGATTTGCTTGAAATGGTATACCGCCCAAAATCATTGCAATAAGTAGCATAATCGCATAAGTGAAGGCAAGAAATCTACCAGTTTTTGCAAATCCAATTTTTGCAAGCCCGTACTTCATGTAATAAAAAGCCCCGCCAGTTGTATTTTCAGAGCGATAAGTAAATGCAAGCACCACCTCGGCAAACTTTATCGACATACCAAGTATTCCGGTAATTACCATCCAAAAAACTGCACTTGGGCCCCCTATTGTGATAGCTATTGCAACTCCTGATATTGTTCCAAGACCAACTGTTCCTGAAATTACTGTTGCAAACGCTTGAATATGAGTGATTATGCCATTGTTGCTGTTATTACACTTTAGATTGAATAGCGTCTGTATTCCATATTTAAGTAACCTAAAGTTAATGAATTTGAACTGGGCAGTACAAAAGATTCCAGTTGCAATTACCCAAATAATTATAAATGGAATGTTGAATATCTTTATATACAGAAATGAATTTAATAGTTCACTTATCTTCAAAATCATGCAGTTTTCTATTTTTTGTTAGCTAACGAGTTTTATATGTAAAATATATGTAAAACCCGATGCTTATTGGAATAGTAAGTGTATACACTATACCTAAAATTGGTAGAGTCATCCAGGGCTTACTGATGAAAAATACAATAAGTACTCCAAAAAATGACACAAATATATAGGATAGGCTTTTGGGAATATAAATATATTTTGCAGAGAAAGTTGGAATGTGACTTATCGAAAAAAATGAAATGGCCAGAAAGTAACAAGCTACGTTTCTTGTGTTAAAAAATCGCTCTATGAGAAGTAAGTATTCACTCTCATGAGATTGAAAGGTAATAATTATTGGTAACAAAGAAAGTAAAGCACACACTGGAGCTGGAACACCAGAAAAGAAAAATTTTTCCCAGTATGGTTGTTCTGAGTGTAGCGAAACATTAAATCTTGCAAGTCTTATTGATATGCAGATTACGTATATCATTACTAAAATCCAACCTATGACTTTGATTTCGTTTAGCTTCCAAAAATACAAAAGAAATGCAGGCGCTGCACCAAAATTTAGAAAATCTGCAAAAGAATCAAGCTGGGCTCCAAAATCGCTAGTTGATTTTAGAATTCTAGCTATTCTGCCATCCATTCCATCTATTATTGCTGCAATGATGATAAAAATTACTGAGAATTCCCATTGTTCATTAAATGTAAATTTAAGTGAAGTGAGACCAGAACATAAACCCAATAAAGTTATAAAGTTTGGGAATAATTTAGTAATAGGTAAGAATCTACTGTTACTTCCCTCGTTATTCATATAACGTCAAAAGTAAGCTTCTCTTGAACGTTTTCCTTATTTAAGTTTGCTATAATTGTTTCACCACCAATAACAGTTTGCCCTTCTGAAACTCTGACTTCTGTATCAGCAGGAACATAGATATTCACTCTACTGCCAAACCTTATAATTCCAAACCTTTCACCTGCTTTTACGTTCTGGGATATTCCTAAATTACAAACGATACGACGTGCAATTAATCCAGCTATTTGCTCCACAATAATTTCTTTCCCCTTTTCGTATTCAATTACAATAACCTGCTTTTCATTTTCATTACTAGACCTATTGCTCATTGCGGATACAAACTTGCCTTTTTTATAACTCATTTCCTTTATCGTACCAGATATTGGTATACGGTTCACATGGACGTTCAAAACACTTAAAAATATGCTAACAAGCGTAAACTTCTTCTCCTCTCCGTTTTCTGCTGATAAAGGATAATTAACTTCTTCAATTTTTGAAATCACACCATCAGCAGGACTTAATATAAGATTCTTATTGTTTGGCACAGCTCTTGCTGGATCACGAAAGAAATAAGTACACAATAATGTCGGAAACAAGCACGTAACGCCAAACCCCCAAGATATAGAGAATGCTATACACGTTACTATAAAGGAAACTACTATAAATGAATAACCTTCCCTGTTTATATTAGGTAAACCAAAACACATAATCTTATTAACAATAACCTATTGTTAACAATTTATCATTTATAATTTCTCATGAAAAGCTTTTTTTAACTGCTTCAGCAAAGTCTTTTTGATACAAGGTAACATTACAGATTGTTATATTAGCACATAGAATTACCGTCATACTGTAACAACCCGTCCAACACAAAATCTAATGCCTAAGTTTAGATCAGAAAACTGATTCTTCTAAAAGTTGCTCACTATCCTCGTCTATTATGATAGAATTATCATGATTTCTGAGTAAATCTCTGATTTTCGTTTCTATTTCATTTGCGACTTCTTTGTTTGTTTTTAGGTAAGTTTTTACATTCTCTCTTCCTTGCCCAAGACGTGTGTTGTTATATGAATAGTAAGCGCCTGCTTTTTCAAGCACACCAAGCTTTGCTCCCATATCTATTATTTCTCCGAGTTTTGATATACCTTCATTGTACATTATATCAAATTTCGCTTCTCTAAATGGAGGAGCAACTTTATTTTTTACAACTTTAACTCTTGTTTCATTACCTGTAATATTTTCTTTGTCTTTTATTACACCAACTTTTCTTATATCAAGCCTTACAGAAGTATAGAATTTTAATGCATTTCCACCCGTGGTAGTTTCAGGATTTCCATACACTACTCCTATTTTCATACGAATTTGATTAATAAATATCAATATACAGTTCGCTTTTGAAACGGCAGAGGTTAGTTTCCGTAGCCCATGACTTAGAAGCCTTGCTTGCAGCCCCATATGTTGATCACCCATATCACCTTCAATTTCAGCTCTTGGAGTTAATGCTGCGACAGAGTCAATAACTATCACATCAACCGCACCAGAACACACTAAATACTCAACAATATGCAACGCCTGCTCTCCAGTGTCTGGTTGTGAAATCACTAAATCATCAGTGCTTACCCCAAGTTTACGAGCATATAAGACATCCAATGCATGTTCTGCATCGATAAATGCGCATGACCCTCCTTTTTTTTGTGCTTCAGCAATCACGTGCAAGGCAAGAGTGGTTTTACCAGAACTCTCGGGGCCAAATATTTCAATTATACGCCCTTTTGGCAGACCTCCAACACCTAGAGCCGAATCAAGCGCAATTGATCCTGTGGATATTGTGTCTATTTTTTCTACAGGGTTTTGCTTCAACTTCATTATTGCACCTTTACCGAATGCTTTTTCAATCTGGCTTATTGCGTTATCTAGCGCTTTTTGTTTATCACTATTTCTTTCTTCTGGGTTACTTGCCATACATCATTTATTAATTTATATAATTCTCTATGAT
>NZ_CP011148.1:1013377-1013545 GCF_001758565.1 Wolbachia endosymbiont of Drosophila incompta
GTCATCCAAGTAGCCAACACTGAAATGACTAAATTCGAAATGGCTACATGAATTTATTGTAAATTACTACCGTATAAGGTGCGATGCAACAAAGCCATTCCAGTGTCAGCTACTTGAATGACACCTCTTAGATGGGTCAGCTACTCAGATCTGCCATGAAAACTGCAA
>NZ_CP011148.1:1013552-1032319 GCF_001758565.1 Wolbachia endosymbiont of Drosophila incompta
TGTTGGAGCACTGTCGTACACTAAGCGCTGTAATGACAATTTTAGTCGCTTCATACACTTATCATGCTAGTCATAACAGAAATAATTTTTACCAAAGATATTTATGAAATAATTGACATAGTTTGGAAATATGTATATTATAGAACATTAATAGTTAGTTAATTTGTAGGTGTAATGTGGCTAGAAATGTTTTGAATGAAAATGAGTACCACGCTTTAAAGCAGTTGTTTTTAACATTTAATATTCAAAAGGAGGATGTGGTAAATTCTGACATTAAGAATATTAAGAAAAAGCTTAGTCAACAATACCGTAAATTATCGTTAAAATATCACTCAGATAAAAACCCAAACAATAAAGAAGCGGAGGAGAAATTTAAGGTTATTGAATTAAATAAGCCATTTTTTGAAGAATTTATAATAGAGCCATTGGAGAAAGGTCTCAATAAAAGAAATAATTTAATAAAAGAATTACGCGGTAAGTTGTGGAGTCGCAGTTATGAAGAATTGCAAAAATACTTAGATGATAAGTGCAGAAATAAACTCTATAATAAGCAGCAGTCAATTAACAATAATGTAACTGCTTATGTAAAATATTCTTCTTATTCAAATCTCTTAGGAGTTCTTTTAGTATCCTTCACATCAATTGCATTTTTAATAATTAATGGTATTTCTTCTAATGTACCAATAGCAGTAGATTTTCTTGCTCCCTTGTTAGCAGGATCTATTTTAAATCTAGCTGTTAAGAGCATTTATACTAGAAATGGGAAAGAGTTTAATCATCAGACTAATATTTTATTATTGTTTAACTTTGACCAAGAATGCGAAAATTTTTCAAAGAGTGATAGGACTAAATTAAAGTGGCTAAAAAATTCAGTTATTTTGAGCAACACAATCTGTACATCTTTAATGTTTTTCGGTATGGGATTAGATTTAGTTGCCAACGGCTTTGGTATAACTAACTCTATGATGTTATCCGGCTTATTACTTTCATTACCATTCACGCTTTTAATTGTTACTTCACCTATTTTAAATGCTGCAAGTAATTATATTCTCAAAAAGACAGCTATAAATTCAATTGAGGAGCAATTTAAAGGTGATGATCAGTTTATAGAAGTCGATAACGAAAAGCCAAGCAGTACTATGAGCAATCAAAGTTATTTCCCCATCGATCAGTTAATATCATCAAAGTTAGCTATTCTCCATAGCGAAGTCTCTAGCTAGGAACAATGAGCCACAGATTAGTATGGTTTTGACGTTTTGGGTAGAGGCTTTTAATATGTGATTTGATATTGCATCGCCAATTGATTCACATTCAACTGCTTTTATTCCTATGTTATTGGCTTTTTCCCTAATCAAATTTGTATTTGTTGCTTTAGGTTCAGACTTAACACAAACCGCACATAGTAGCTTGATATATGGCTTTAAGTGCTCTAAGAACTCTTCCACATTTCTGTTACTAGTAACACCAAAAACCATATAAATACCTTCAGCAAAATTATCTTTTACCCACTGAGATAGTACTCTAGCACCATCATTATTGTGTGCACCATCTAAAAATAATTGCCAATCTTTCGGTAGTAGGAAAATTAAATTACCTTCTTTTATAGACTCTAGCCGTGCAGGCCAATAAGTGCACTGTAAACCTGAAGTGATATCCTCTTCTCCAATATCAAATTCATACTTTCCACTTAAAATACTACATGCTGCAATAGCATTGCCTGCATTAATCACCTGATGATCACCCTTTAAAGATGGCAAAGGAAATTCTATTGATTGAATAGCTGATTGAAAAACCATTTTGTTGTTCTTTTTTTTGCAATTCCATTCAAGACCTCCTCTATACAAGGGAGATTTCTTATTTATTGCGTGGTGTTCTAGCGTGTTCACTATAGATTTTTCTTGCGGTGCTATTACGCAAGGAACATTAGGTTTCATTATTCCAGCCTTTTCACCTGCTATAATTTCTACAGTAGGGCCAAGATATTCCGTATGATCAAGTGCAATGGAAGTAATTATTGTTAAAATCGGATTATCTATAACATTTGTTGCATCAAGCCTTCCACCCATACCCACTTCAACTAAAGTTATATCGGCTTTATGACGAGAAAAAGCTAAAAAAGCTGCAATAGTTGCAGCTTCAAACAGAGTGATAGGTTGTTCTGCAATTACTGCACGACATTCTTCTAATAAGCTATATAATTCATTATCGTCGATATAGCTGCCGGCTATCACTATCCTCTCATTAAAACTCACTAAATGTGGAGAAGTGTATGCTTGTGACGTTATACCCTGCTGCTTGCATTATATATCTTATAAATGCTAGTGTTGAGCCTTTCCCATTAGTTCCAGCTATATGAATTACGGGAGGCACTTTTTTCTCGGGGTTATCTAGTTTGCTAAGAAAGCCTTTTATGCGATCAAGAGAAAAATCATTCGGCCTGCTACCAAGTGGCTTAGGCCAATGAGGCATATATATCATGGATTGTTATTGCATTTTAATTCAGCTATAACGCTTGCTATGCCATGCGTGTCGATTTTTTCACTAAATTGATAACGTTGATTAATAGCAATACTTATTCCACTCATTACAACATCACTTATCAAGAAAGAACTGTTATTTTTAGTAACTTTAAAATCAATATTTGTAAATTCTTCATCACCGTAAGAAAATCTTGTACCAATTAAGCAAGTTTCATCGTCAACTGCTTTTGTACTCATTATGATCATTTCACTATCATGCATGTATTTATATAAAATTTTAACGCACAAACGCGTAAGATACACTTCATACTCTCTTAAAAAATCTTCTTTTTCTTTTTGTTTAACTAAAGCCCAATGTTTTCCTATGACGAATTGCGATATTCCTTTGAGGTTAACATTGTTTTGAATGACCTCCTGAAGCTTTTTTTGCACACATTCCCGGTTTTTTTTATTCTCCTTTGTAGATATACCATCCACTTGTTGCTTCATAGTATGCACAAAAATTTTGTGATCTGTACAATTAGTGTAAGCACTTGAAGAAATTACAATAAAAACAATGATAGTTAAAACTTTAGTAATGTTCATAAGATATATTTATTAGCTATGATACTTAGAATGCAAAGTTTAATAAAGATTAAATAATAATCGCTAGCTTTAATATATCTATAGACACACCTTGTATAAATCATCTACAATTAATTAAGGGTCTGTTCTATGCGTTATGAGTTAAGTTAAATTTCCCGAGAGATAATTTCTAGTCAAGGGAATTGCCTCTGTTAATTTCGTTGAAATTGATACGCGATGCCCACCTTAACTTTAGTCTCAGGAATCTACTAAGGCTGACGGTAGATACGGATCCTATTTTGATTGGTTTAACATTTATGCTTCATCAATACAAAGAACAGGGTGTTTTCCTATGTTTGCCTAATGAAGTATTCCAAATTGTAATTGATGTTGAAAGGTATCCTGATTTTGTTCCTTGGTGCAAAGCCGTTTATATAAAAGAAAAAATTAACAACCAAATGGTTGTGGATCTCCTCGCAGCTTTTCATGGAATTAAAGGTAGATATACATCAGAAGTTACTTCTCTTTCTCCAAGTGGAACAAATGAAGGTTGGATAAAAGCTGTATCATCAAATGGAATATTTAAACATCTATACAATGAATGGCAATTCATTCCCATAGATGAAAATAAAACTATGGTAAAGTTTTATATAGAGTTTAAGTTTAAGTCCAACTCATTTTCCACTTTATTAAACTCAGTATATAAGTATACACAAAGTAAAATAATTGCTGCATTTAAAGATAGGGCTGAAAGCCTTGCTAAACAAAAGTTATCTTGACATTATTAATATAAATGTATAATTTTTTTTAGTAAGTTAAGTGTTTATATTGTAATGATTTTTAGACTATTGTTTTTATTAATTTTCATAAGTGTTAATTCTTATGCAGTTGTTAAGCAAGATTTATCCGATAACCAATACATTCAAAAAAAACCCAATGAAATAACATCAAATGAGCTATTATCGCCATTACCTAATGATAAATTATTAGGAGATCCAAAAGCACCAATTCTAATGATAGAATATGCTTCATTAACTTGTTATCACTGCTCTCTTTTTCATAGGAATGTTTTTCCTAAAATTAAAGAGAAATATATAGACACAGGTAAGATGTTATATATATTTCGTCATTTTCCTTTGGATTACAGAGGGCTAAAGGCTGCAATGCTAAGTCATTGCTACGAAAAACAAGAAGACTACTTTAATTTTAACAAAGCTGTTTTTAACTCAATAGATTCGTGGAATTACTACAATTTAAGTGATTTGACTTTACTACAAAGAATTGCTGCACTAAGCAACTTAAAGCAAGATGCATTTAACCAATGCATTAATGATAAGAAAATAATGGATAAAATCGTAAATGATAAATCACTGGCAATTAATAAACTTGGTATCACAGCCACTCCAATATTTTTCATCAAGCTTAACGATGATAAATCATATATAGAGCATAATAAAGTTAAACATGGAGGGTATAAAGAGCTGAAATATTTCACTAATGTGATAGATAAATTATATGGAAAAGCTATAGTGAAGTAATACCACTGTAGCTTACCATATAAAAGACTCTATGCTGAGTCATTGTTTTTCACTACTGTTTGTTGTTTTTTACGCTCAAACTCTCTTTTTTTACTGTGCCAAGTGTAGTAATACATAGCGATTTTATTCTCTATTAATACTATTGTCCCATCATAAAACTGAACCATATCCATAACTTTTCTCTGAGCTTCATCAAAACGTTCTTTATACTTTTCACGATAAGCTGGATTATGTAGTAACATAACCCCTTCATTCTTGTTAGATTTTTTGTTTAACGTTTCAACTTCACCAGCAATAGTATAAGACATATAACCCCCTCTAATTGATTATAAAAATTATATTTTAAAAAGAGAAATGCGCATAAACAATCCCCTTAATTCTAGCATAATAATCGACTGTTTATTATACTAGTTAACTATAGTACGATATATAATAATTTTTGTCACTTAAAATTTTATACTATGAAATAATAACTTAAAATAAATGTTTTTATTATTTTAAACTATATTATTATATTTATAAATTGTGTATGAATTAAGTCTCCCTAATTTATAATATATGCGTAATAATTTTAGTATAAAATTGTCATACATAAGAAATCTATTTGCAAAAGAATATAAAAAAATAGAAGAATATTGTATTCTTGAAAAAAAGCAACATATTCAAATTGGCCCTGAAGAAGGAAAGCTATTAAGTTTATTTATAAAAATCCAAAAAATCAAAAGTATTGTTGAGATTGGCACGTTATACGGTTACTCGTCGATTTGCATGGCAAAAGCTCTACTAAAAGACGGTCATATATATACAATAGAAAATAATCCTCAACACTCAAGAATAGCAAAAAAAAATTTTAGTGCTTTTAATCTAAGTGATTAAATTACTCTAATAGAAGGCGATGCACTGGAAAAAATTAATGAATTATCAGCAAAAGCACCATTTGACATGATATTTATTGATGCTGACAAAAGTAGTTATCCTAAGTATTTAGATTGGGCAGAGTCATACATTAAACAAGATGGGCTAATCGTTGCAGATAACACTCTACTGTTTAACACAGTATTTTTAGAATCGCCTCCAAAAGAAGTATCAGAAAAATCATGGCATGCCATGAGGGAGTTTAATAATAGATTATCAGATGAAAAAAAATATTTCTCTATATTGATTCCAACTGATGAAGGAATGACTGTAGCTTTAAAGCTAACATAAGTTAAAAATCAAGGTCAGCATAATGTTTAGGAGGGATTAAACCAGAAATCCTCTCTAATAATATCTCACGAAAACAAGGCTTTGATTTAACAATGGAGTACCATTCTTTTAAAATTTTACTTTTTTCCCATGGAAAACTACTTACATAATCCATTACGGAAATATGCGATGCTAAAGTAATATCAGCTAAAGTGAACTTATCAGTTGCAAGCCAAACGTTCTTGTTAATTAAGTGTTCGGTGTATTCCATATGGCAAGGCAGGTTATGCTGAGCTGCATGAAGAAATCTAGAGTCAGGGCTGCGGTTAGTAATTACTTTTTCATTCATAATATACTTAGTAACTTCATTGTAAAATTTGTTATCGAACCAATTGATTAGAGCGCGTATTTTAGACTTAATAATAGTGGATGAACCAAGTAATTTGACGTCGCTATTGTAAGTCTCTTCTATATATTCACAAATGGCATTACTATCCGCTATTACAAAGTTATTATCTATTAACACTGGTACTTGCCCGGTTGGATTGATCTCCATAAATTCATTCCGCTTTTCCCACGGATTTTCATACACTAGATCACAGCCTAATTTTTTTTCTTTTAGAAAAGCTCTAACTTTTCGTGAAAATGGACAAAGAGGAAAATGATATAAAATCATAATGTTCCTCTTTTGTTATACCAATATCCTTTTTTTGTTACTCTATGGCTTGACCTACAACTGTACGAACTTTCTTTGTAGTCCACAGAAGTTTGCGTAGCAGGTAGTGTCATGCAAGTAGCTGACACTGGAATCCAGTTCTTGTTATACAATTGCCTAGTGCGCTCATTTACAGTTAAGTTTTCTGGATCCAAGTAGTCAAGCACTGGGATGACATCCTTTTCGGTAAAAATTGCTCTTATATCACAACATTCATACAGCTGTATGCCTAGGCACTGGGATGACATAAATAAGCGCTGAAATGACATAAATAAACATTGGAGTGACAATCTTGTAGTGACTTGCATGACAACTAACTTTTTGTTTACTTCAAAATAGCACTGTAAAAAATTTAACATATCAAATTATAGAGCTAATATAGGATATACCTTGCTAAATAAAAAAAAAAGTATAATATTTTATAAGGTATGCAGGCAAAAACTCTGTAATTTGGTCAGATCAGAAATGAAGCAGCCATATCAGAACCTTTTTGGGTTGCATACCTATTTCATTATTTGTTTTATCCGAGGCTATGAATATAGCATTAAAACATCGTCCTAGTAGCTTCAAAGATCTAGTAGGTCAAGATATATTAGTGCGTGTATTAGAAAATGCTTTTATTTTAAACAAAATCCCACAATCTATACTGCTCTCTGGTAGTAGTGGAGTTGGTAAAACCACCACTGCAAGGATAATAGCTTTATGTTTGAATTGTTCCCTGGGGCCAATTTTTGAACCTTGCGGATCATGTGAAAATTGTCTAGCAATAAAAAATTCAAGCCATCCAGATGTAATTGAAATCGATGCAGCAAGTCACACTAGCATTGACGATATTAAAGTAATCCTGGGAGATATTTGCTATTCACCTATAAGCTCTAAATTCAAAGTCTACATTATAGATGAAGTACACATGCTATCTAGCAGTGCATTTAACGCATTACTTAAAACCCTAGAAGAGCCACCATCTAGTGTAAAGTTCATTTTAGCAACTACGGAAATAAAAAAGATACCAATAACTATTATTGCACGTTGTCAAAGATTTGATTTACACAACATTCCTGTAGCTAAAATAGTGGAACGTTTAAATGATGTTGCACAAAAAGAGAGTTATTCCATTGAAAAGGGAGCATTAGAATTAATTGCACGACACTCTGGAAATTCAATGCGTAACGCCTTGTTTTTGATGAATCAAGCAGTGCTATATAGCAAAGATGGTGCAATATCCACTAAAAATGTGACAGACATACTTGGCCTAGTGGATAAAGATATTATATTCGATCTATTAGGGGCAATATTAGAAGGTGATTTACAGAAAGCTCTATCAGTGTTTGACAAGGCGGTAAAAACAGCAAACCCACTTAGTATTTTTGAAGGTCTATTGCAAACAATTCAGTTAGTATGCCGTTTTTTGATTACAAAAGAGATTGATAATGCAGTTACAGAGCATGAAAAGAATAGGATAAAAGATTTAAGTATAAAGAGATCTTTAATATTTTTTTCGAGATTGTGGAAGATGTTGCTTAAAGGTATTCAAGATATAAAAACTTCAACATGCAACGATGTTGCTGCTGAAATGATGTTAATTAGCCTCTGTTATCTTTCTGATCTGCCTTCTCCGGAACAGGTGATCAAAAAAGTTCTTTCGCAGAATGTAGAGCAAGGAAATAGACAGGGCAGACCTGTTGCACCTTCCCCCTCTGTCATCCAAGTAGCTGACTACTCGGATCCAAAAAAATATGTGGAAAGTAAACAACAACCCCACTCTGTCATCCCAGTGCGTGACACTGGGATCCATGTGGAAAATAAACAACAAAATTACGATTTTGATAAGATTTTGCAACTATTAAGGCGAAGTAACCAAATTTATCTTTACAAACAACTGTGTAATAATCTACAATTAATAGATTGTAAACCTGGATATTTAAAATTAAAAGCTGTATCTAAGTTGGATAGTAATTTTTGCAATGATTTAAAAAATTACTTAAACCAGGTGACTCAGCAAGAGTGGGTTGTTGCAGTTGATACAGGTTATATAAACAGGGAAGTGAGTAATTTAAATTATGCACCTGCAGTTAAGGATATCCTTGACACGTTTAAAGGTGCAAAAGTAGTTAATATAGAAAATAAGGAGTAAGTTGTGGATTTTAGTCAAATAATGAAACAAGCGCAAGAGATGCAAAAAAAGCTTGCAGAAGCTCAAGAAAAATATGTTGGAAAAGAGTTTCAAGGTATTTCTGGTGGTGGCAAAGTTTCTGTATTAGTGGAAGTCATAAAAATAGGTAGCTATAAAGCTAAAAAGGTGAACATAGACTTAGAACTTATGAGAAATGAGGAAAAAGATATAGTAGAGGATTTAGTAACAGCAGCGTTTAATGATGCCGTTAAAAAAGCAGAAGAAGATATGGCGAATGCAACTTCTGATCTTGCAGGTATGATGGGTTTACCATCTGGGTTTAAACTTCCTTTTTGAATTTACTACTGAAGTTTCTTTTAGTGTAAGTATTTTTTTTCTAATATTCCCAACGCTAGTACTTCTTCATATAATGTACCTATACTAGCATAGCCCTACGTCATACCGTGATTCATTCCACAACTGTACAAACATTGCAATATGGCACATAGTAAACGATGTCATTCCAGTCTGGAATCCAGCCTTGCCGTAATCTCATCAAGAACATTGTGTTTTAACATAAAACGGCTACTTTTATGCTTACCAACTTAATAAAATTCCTGGATCCCAGACTGGGATGACAAGAAGATGGTACTTGGATAAGAGGCATTGCCCTCCTGGTAGGCCCAAATTGCAATGTTCGTACAGTTGTGGATTTCTCATCCGCTAACAAGCAGCGGAATGACGAGGTCTTTCGATAGTAAATCTTACCTGTGTTAGCTATACCAAAAAATCAAAAGTCGTATTTATTCATTAATAAAATCTTTGTCTTCTCCTAAAAATTAGTTAAAATGTAGAATATTTTGTGTTATTAAGTTAGCACTTGACTTAACTTTAGTTGTTACTTAGACTGCTAAAGTGGAATTTTAATTTTTTTACGAGGACAATTATGCATTATAAAAAGTTTTTTTCAGCAGCCGCTTTAGCAACGTTGCTAAGTTTATCAAGCTCTGCTTTTTCAGATCCTGTTGGTCCAATAAGTGATGAAGAAACTAGCTACTACGTTCGTTTGCAATACAACGGTGAATTTTTACCTCTTTTCACAAAAGTTGATGGTATTACCTATAAGAAAGACAAGAGTGATTACAGTCCATTAAAACCATCTTTTATAGCTGGTGGTGGTGCATTTGGTTACAAAATGGACGACATCAGGGTTGATGTTGAAGGAGTTTATTCATACCTAAACAAAAATGATGTTAAAGATGTAACATTTGACCCAGCAAATACTATTGCAGACAGTGTAACAGCAATTTCAGGATTAGTGAACGTGTATTACGATATAGCAATTGAAGATATGCCTATCACTCCATACATTGGTGTTGGTGTTGGTGCAGCGTATATTAGCACTCCTTTGGAACCCGCTGTGAATGATCAAAAAAGTAAATTTGGTTTTGCTGGTCAAGTAAAAGCTGGTGTTAGTTATGATGTAACTCCAGAAGTCAAACTTTATGCTGGAGCTCGTTATTTCGGTTCTTATGGTGCTAATTTTGATGGAAAAAAAACAGATCCTAAAGATTCAACCAGACAGGTTACTGATGCAGGCGCATACAAAGTTCTTTACAGCACTGTTGGTGCAGAAGCTGGAGTAGCGTTTAATTTCTAGTCTATCTCAGTCTTGTTATCCCAGTGAGTTTTTTCTTGCCATCTAAGTGGCATGACACTGGGATCTAGAAAAAAGAAATGTGGATTCCAGTGTCAAGGCACTGGAATAACACTATTTGCTATGTGTTTAAGCTATAACGTTTACCATTGTACTGGTAGAATATCATCTAAGGTTACATAATGTTATCCAATTAGCTAACACTGCGGCCTACTGTCTCCAAGAAATTAGATGGAAAATTTGTACTTTTTTCAAATCAAAGCTTGAATTTTTGCTGGAAAATCAATATATTATATGCATGAAGTTTTGATTTAAGTTGTTATGTTGACCTCAATGGCAAACTTATGTGTCGATAGCAGAACCAATCTCATGCAATATATTGCTAGGGTGCAAAAATTTCCTATGCTGTCTCAAGAGGAAGAGGTACGATTAGCAAAAAATTGGAACCAATATAAGGATGTTTCTTCTGCTCATAAATTGATTACCAGCCATTTGAATTTGGTAGTGAAAATTGCAATGAAATTCAAAAATTATGGGCTATTGTTGATGGACCTGGTTATGGAAGGAAATATGGGTTTAATGCACGCAGTGAAAAAGTTTAATCCTGATTTAGGGTTTCGTTTTTCAACTTATGCAGTGTGGTGGATTGAAGCTTCAATAAAAGACTTTATATTGAAATCTTGGTCGTTTGTGAAAATAGGCACAACGCAAGCACAAAGAAGATTGTTTTTTAGTTTACGTAAAATAAAAAAAAGAATTTTACAGTATACAAACAGGGAAACTTTAAATAATGAAGAAATAAAAGCAATATCTAATGAGCTTTCTGTATCCGAAGGAGACGTTCTGCAGATGAATTACCGTATGGCTTGTAAGGATCAGTCGCTAAACGATTGCATAAAAATAGGTGATGACTCTAAAAGGGAGTTGCAAGATATGATCCCATGTAACTTGGTCAGTCAAGAAGTAACCTATCAGAATCATGAAGAAAAAGAATTAAAAGAAACAATTTTAAACAATGCACTAGCGAGTCTCAACGAAAGGGCAAGAGACATTTTTATCAGTAGATATTTGTCTGAAAACATTCAAACTCTGGATGAACTTAGTAAAAAATATTGTGTTTCAAGAGAAAGAATAAGGCAGTTGGCTGAGCAGGCGATGGCTAAGGTAAAACAATATATACAATCTGAAAGTTTGAAATTTGGTTTGCATGCGTAGTTTTTTTATATTTCTAATATTTTTTTCGATAGGCGCTTTTGCATCGGTTAGTGATGTACAATTGAAGGAAAAATATAAAGATTGGCTCGTGTATACTGCATTGGAAGATGGAGAGAAAGTATGTTATATTGTATCCTATCCTAAAAAAAAAAGCGAATATTATACAACCAATCGCAAGCCGTATGTAATGGTTAGTTATGTTGATAAAAAAGCAGATGAGGTAAGCGTTACCTCTGGTTTTCAGTATGATAAGGAGCCTGTAGCTCTCAATATCGACAAAAAAATTAAATATACACTGCCCATAATACAGGGAAGTTTTGCGTGGGCAGAGCATACAAAAATAGATCAAGATCTCATTCTAAAAATGAAGCAGGGATTATCAATGGTAGTTAATGGAAAAACAAAAACAGTGACCATTGATGATACTTATTCCCTACTTGGTTTTCAAAAAGCGTATCAAAAAATGCATGATTTATGCCATACAAAGTAAATTATTGTAACAGAATACCCAGCTATAGTATAAACTAGACTACTCTTTCAATGGAAATATAAATAGCACTTTACTTTATATGGGATGTGGATATCATTTAAAATATATTTTTGAGAGTTAGCAATGTCAGAGGTTGCAGGTGTAGATACAGAAATCAAAAAGCAAAATTCTGTGTGCGAGCAGATGCGTTTTAGCGTGAGCCGCACAAGTCTTTTAAATACATTATCCAGAGTAAGTGGAGTGGTTGAAAGGCGTAATGCAATAGATGTTTTGGCGTGTATAAATATCAAAGCACAACACGGCAGCATAAAATTAATGGCAACTGATCTTGACATTTCAATGTTTGCCTCACTTGCTGCAACCGTATTAACAGAAGGAGAAGTAAAAATTTCAGCGCATACTTTACATGACATAGTGAAGAAGTTACCCGCTGATTTGGATGTCAATTTTGAAGTAAACAACCAAGGAAAATTATTGATGTCTTGCGGAAATGCAAACTTTTCTTTACCGAATGTAGTTTCAAGCAGCTTTCCTGCTCTTGAAGAAGACAATTATAAACATGATTTTACTCTACTAAATACAGACCTGATAGACTTATTAACTAAAACAAAATTTGCTGTATCACTAGATGATACAAGGTATAATTTAAATGGAATATATCTACATACAGATGAGCAATTTCTGTACTGCGTTGCAACTGATGGCCATCGTTTATCATGTATAAAGAGGCCAAAGCCTGGGAACATCAATGGCGAATTTGGTGTGATCATTCCACGTAAAACTGTCATGGAGCTGTTAAAAATATTGGACGATTGTAATGAAATTAAAGTAAAACTCTCAGACAGAAAAATCAAGTTTACATGCGGTGAATATATTCTAATATCAAAATTAATAGATGGAACTTTTCCAAATTATAAAGCAGTTATTCCAGCATCTCAAGATAAGCATATGATTATTGAAAGTAAAAAACTTTCAGACGTTATAGATCGAGTTTCCGTTGTTGTATCTGATAAAGTAAAATCTATTAAATTCTCACTACAAGAAAAGCTGCTAACTCTGCATTCAAACTCCCAAGAGTGCAGTGATGCAACTGAATCCATAGAAGTGGACTACAATGAAGCCCCTATAGAAATAGGGTTCAACTCGCGTTATTTACTTGATGTTCTATCCTGCATAAAAAATAAATGTAAGTTTAGCTTAGCCGATGGTAATAGTGCTACAATTATCACTGATGAAGACGATTCAAGTGCATTATATGTAGTAATGCCAATGAGAACTTAAACTCGTCATCTCGCTGCTTGTTAGCGGAATCTGGAGATACCGTGGCGGTATGGCACTTATTTCACTAGCTTTTATTAAATTAGTAATCTATCTTTACCAAATATAAGCCAAAAGGTGGTGCAGTAACTCCAGCGGCACTTCTTTTGCATTGGTTTAATATATTTAGCATTTCTTGCGGATTGGTTCTATTTTTTCCAAATTCAACTAAAGTACCCACAATAATCCTCACTTGGTTATGTAAAAAGGAAATAGCAGATATTTTGATGTGTATATGATTCCCATTTTGTATTATATCGATATCATCAATTGTTCTTATCGGATTTGCGGCTTGACAATCTTTTGAACGGAAACTTGAAAGGTCATGTTTTCCAAGTAGATGTTTAGCAGCTTCACGCATAATATTTACATCAAGTGGGCTAAACACTTGCCATACATAACCCGTCTCCAGAGCGGCAGGAGCATAGCGATTAACTATTCTATATTCGTAATATCTTTTTTTTGCTGAAAACCGTGCGTGAAAAGCATCATCTACAACTTCTGCATTAAGCACGACTATAGGAATTGATTTTAAATGATAGTTTATTGCATTCCTTATTCTATAAAGCTCAAATTCCTTTTCCATATCAAAATGAGCAACTTGTCCTAAAGCATGAACTCCTGCATCAGTCCTGCCACCACAGTACAAAGTAACTTTCTCACCACTAAAATTAAATATAGCATTTTCTATCTTCTCCTGGATTGAGTTAGCAGAGTGTTGCTGTTTTTGCCAACCAGAGAAATTACTACCATTATATTCTACCGTTATTTTGTATCGCACTGCATTACATCAAGCTCTATCTAAAATAGTCATTTTCTATCTTAACATAATTTATGGTCAAGCCTACAGTGCTGCCACTCCCATAAAGTAGTTCGTCCAATCTTAAATCTTGCTGCCACTGCTTCTCTGCTTTCTCCTTCGTCTAGCGCCTCCATTGCTTTTTTTCTTAAATCATAACTATATGCTGCTGGCATTCAACCTCCTTATCATTATCTATCCTTATGACANNNACTAGTTTCCGGACAACCTCTAAATCGTGAAAAAGAACTGCTCATTAAGTGCTGTTTGCTTAATAAATTTACTGACATTGGTATGGCTAAATTCGAAATGGCTACATGAATTTATCGTAAATTATTACCGTATAAGGTACGATGCGACAAAGCCATCCCAGTGTCAGCTACTCGGATGACACCGTCATAAAGGAACCAGTGTTAGCTACTTGGATGACAACCATTGTGCTTGAGGCAAAATTGACTATCACTTCTTTTTATAGAGCTTGCTCCAAACTTTGTTGTTAGTTAATACAAAAAACACTGTTAAAATTATAAAATACGCCACTACTTTTAATCCAAGTTTATGCCGGCGCTCTAATTCTGGCTCTGCTGCCCATTGTAAAAAATTTATCACATCATACGCCATATTTTCAACTGTGGCTTGCCTTGCACCATCATATTCCACCATTCCTTCAGAAAGTGGTGGCGCCATAGCTAATCTGCCTGTTGGAAAATACGAATTAAAATATAAATCATTTTCATCGTGTTCGCCGTTTTGATAGCCTGTTAACAATGAATAGACATAATTTGCACCATCATGCCTTGCTTTAATAATTAATGATAAGTCTGGTGGGACTGCACCATTGTTGCTTGCTGCAGCTGCTTCTTTTGTATCAAAAGGCGCAATAAAATAATCCGAAGGTACTCCAGGTCTGTCAAACATTTCACCCAAATCATTCGGACCATCTTTAACTTGATAAGAAGCTGCTATTTGTTTTACATCTTCTTCAGAAAAACCGACATCTTGCAAATTACGAAATGCTACCCTATTCATTGAATGACAAGCAGCACAGACTTCTTTATACACTTTATAGCCACGCTGAATTGACTCTCTATCGAAAGATCCGACAATTCCATCAAATTTCCAGTCTATTTTCTTATTTGGTGATGATTTAAATTCTTCTGCAGATATAAGACTAGATAGAAATAACATGCAGAAGATTGCAAATACATTAGATCCCATGCATAACCACTGTTTTAGTAAATTTCGAATTGATGTCATGCAAGTAGCTGACACTGGAATCCAGCTTATTTCATCACTGACATTATGGTTATCATGCACTCCTAGAATCTGTTGTCCATTGCATGATTTGTAAGTATTTTTATACCTGGATCCCAGTGTCAAGCACTGGGATGACAACGGAAGATAGTGGAATGACACTGTGTGTTGTATACAACGTTCATACAATTGTGTACATGATGCTGGAATCCATTTATTTTTTTTCTGGATCCCAGTGTCAAGCACTGGGATGACAAAAGAGGGCTCTGGGATGAAAGAGAATTTTGTAAGAGATCTGCTTTGAATTGACATCACCTCATCTCCGGCACAGAATCACTTAAGGTTTTTGGTGGTTCTTTTGGCTTTTCATACTTACTAAGCAGTGGTAAAACTATCACAAAGTATGCAAAGTAATAAAGAGTAGATAGCCTACTCATAGTGATGTAAGGCTCTTTTACCTCTTGTCCTCCAAGCCAGGCAAGAAGTACAAAATTTATTGCAAAAACCCAAAAAAATTTCTTAAACACCGGGCGATAAGCACCACTTTTAACTTTTGATTTATCAAGCCAAGGTAACAAAAACCACACTAAAATAGACGCAAACATGGTAAGCACACCAGTAAGTTTATCTGGAATTGAACGTAGCATTGCATAAAAAGGTAAAAAATACCACTCTGGCACTATATGTACCGGAGTGACCATAGAATCAGCTTCTATATAATTGTCTGGATGCCCAAGATAATTGGGAGCATAGAAAACAAATGCGAACAAAACTACAAAAAACAGACCAAAAGTTATGCAATCCTTGACTATATAATAAGGATAGAGAGGGATGGTATCCTTATCTGATTTTACCTCCACTCCACTTGGGTTACCAGAGCCAAACCTATGCAGAGCTATCACATGAAGCATAGCTAAAGCAATAATAACAAAAGGCAGAAGATAATGCAGAGCGAAAAAACGGTTAAGTGTTGGGTTATCCACTGAAAAACCACCCCATAACCATATAACTATTTTATTGCCAATTAAAGGTATAGCAGAAAATAAGTTGGTTATAACTGTTGCACCCCAGAAACTCATTTGTCCCCAAGGCAATACATATCCCATAAAGGCAGTTGCCATCATTGCAAAAAATATAAATATTCCAATAAACCATACCATCTCTCTCGGTCTTTTATAAGATCCGTAATATAATCCACGCATTATATGAACATAGACTACCATAAAGAAGAGCGATGCTCCAACAGCGTGAGTGTAGCGTATTAACCACCCGTAATTCACATCTCGCATTATGCGCTCTACACTATTAAACGCATAATCAACATGCGGAGTGTAGTGCATAGCAAGAAATATCCCTGTTATTATTTGTAAAATCAGCGCTATACCAGCCAAAGAGCCAAAGTTCCAAGCATAATTTAAGTTTTTTGGCACTTGGTAAGAAGCAGTGTGTCTTAGAAAAGAAAATATAGGCAATCTATATTCTATCCATCCTAATATGCCTTTTTCTTCTTTTATTGTTTCTTTTTTGTTATCTTCCTGCATAACTTAAACCTTTCTGAACACATGTCCATTGCTACTTTTATCTTATTTTTTTATTGTAGCAACTTATCCTTTACGCACAAATAAAAACTTTAAAGCAATATTAATTACCTCTTCAGCAACCTGTCACGTGCTGCGTTTAATTTTTGTGCAAAATATTCCGAGCCTCCTTTATCTGGGTGAACTAATTTCATTAAATTTTGATATGCTTTATTGATTTCATTTTGGTTCGCTCCAGAATCTATTCCTAGCACTTTAAATGCTCCATCTCTGAACATGTTACTACTACCAGACTAGTATGATTTTGTCTTGTAAATTTATTCAACAACCCTATTCTAACTATATAATGAAAAATTATCTACAAAGTGTTTATGAAGATGGTATGAAAATCCAACTATCTAAAGTCAACAAATATTTATTAGTTTTACTGATTACTGTCTCAGCATTTCTCATATCTGGGCAAGTATCCAGTTCAAGCAATATCGAGAATGATTTTCAAGATTTACAAGAAAAATTACCATTATTGAAAGATCAGGATTTGTTATTTTTAGATCCAGCTTCAGCTTTAAATTATGGTGATAGGGCAGGTAAAAAAGTGTTAATGGTTATAGTTCACCATACTGAAACATCAACACTAAAAGGTACAAAAGATACGCTGAATGCTAGAGGATTGTCAGTTCATTTTATTGTCGATAGGGATGGCAGCATCACCTTAATGGTTCCATTAGAGAAAGAAGCATGGCATGCTGGTATTAGTTATGCAAGAGTTAAGGTAGATAGTAAGCTTGAAGAGTTACGGAAGCTTAACAACTATTCTGTAGGTATTGAAATTGTAAACACAGGACTTGAGCCTTTTCCGGAAGAGCAAATGAGATCTGTTAAAGAGCTGATTTTATACCTTATGGAGCGTTTTAAAATTAAAAGGGATATGATATTTAGTCATTCTGAAATAGGAACTATAGTGTATGATCCAGAGCTTGGCTATACAATGCGTAAACCAGATCCACACAAATTGTTTGATTGGGAGTTATTAGAGAAAAATGAAATTGGATTGCACATAAGTGACAGAATAAACCCTAAAGATGCTAAACACAAAATGGGCAAAACATTGTATAAAGCAGGTGATAGAAATGAAGGTATTTTGAAATTAAAACAAAGGCTGAACAGATTTTTCTATAAGATAGAACCTTGGAATGATAAGAAAGGTAATGTAATTTTTCCTGATAATAATGCTGATTACTCAGATGAGTTTGATGAGAATTTTGTATGGGTTATTTATCAGTTTTCAATACATAATTTACCAAGAGAAATTAGAAAAGATCTACCTCTTAAACTAGAACAAGCAGATATATTTCCTGAATTCTTTAGTGAATATAGTCATGGCATTTCTTCTAGTTATCTAACCTTTAGTGAAAAAATTAAATCGACTCTACAACCATGTTTAAGCAAAGTAGATTATGAGAATTTATTATCTTCTCTTGCACAATATGAGAATAACATTTCTCCTGATGCATCTACCACTTTAATGTACAAAATTAAGTTATACTATGATTCTTATTTAAGATATCGCATATGGTCTTCACTCTATAAACCATTTAAGCTTAATGTATTGGAAGAGTTAGAGATTTTAAAGAGTGGAGTGTTATCTTTAAAATCACTAGATAGCTCTAAAGCTGCAGAAGTTTCCAGTTTAATTGATAGCTTTAAAGTAGATATTTCTTTAGAATTTCAGGGTTTTGAAAAACAGTGGTTTCAGGAGTTTAAGAATGCTTGGAGACAAGAATTTATACCTTCCCTGGAAGAACAGATAACATGGACTGCACTACATGAAGCAATATTGGAGTATTTAGAAAAAGCAAAGGAAGAAATTCGTTAAACGAAAACTTTTTTTAAGATCACTTT
>NZ_CP011148.1:1032354-1032529 GCF_001758565.1 Wolbachia endosymbiont of Drosophila incompta
CAAAATATTCCGAGCCTCCCTTATCTGGGTGAACTAATTTCATTAAATTTTGATATGCTTTATTGATTTCATTTTGACTTGCCTCAGGATTCAGCCCCAGTATCTTTAATGCTTCATCCTTGGACATGTTATCACCAGTGTAATTTTCAGTATAACTTCTACTGCTACTAAATTC
>NZ_CP011148.1:1032548-1035785 GCF_001758565.1 Wolbachia endosymbiont of Drosophila incompta
ATAGAGTTCATCATGAAACTCATATTATTTTTTTTTGTCAGGAAAAGAAAAAATATAACAACGCTAGGCAAGACAAATGTAATTACTATGAATACTAAAAAAAGAAAAAAGATGAATGACATGTATATTTTTTTATCATTTTATGATTAAATAGTAACAATTATAATTGTCATGGTAAATAACATGTTCATCCAGATTGAAGAAACACCAAACCCAAATACGCTAAAATTCCTTCCTGGATTTGAAATTTTAAACGAAGGAGAAACTGCTGATTTTTCAAATGCGAATGAGATAAAAAATTCTAAACTAGCAGCAAATCTTTTTCAAATAGAGCATGTGGTAAGAGTATTTTTCGGTCATGATTTTATTTCAGTAACAAAATTGGATGGAATTAATTGGGATATATTAAAAGTAGAAGTTTTAACTACAATCATGAATCACTTTACTTCTGGTGGAAAAGCACTAGATAAAGAAGAAGTGAATGATCCAGATGAAGAATTTTTTGATAAAAATGATATAGAAATTGTAAATAGAATAAAAGAATTGATGGAAAGTCATATCAAACCTGCAGTTGCTCAAGATGGTGGCGATATCAAATTTCGTGGCTATAAAGATGGAATAGTTTATGTTGAGTTGCAAGGAGCTTGCTCTGGATGCCCAAGTGCTGCAATTACTTTAAAGCAAGGAGTGCAAAATATGCTGAGCTACCACATACCAGAGATTGCAGGTATAGAGACCACACTATGACTAATCAAACGGTTAGAGGAACAAAAGATCTCCTGTTTGATGAATGGTACAAGTTTAAATACATAGAGCAAACAGCAAACAGAATCTCAAGTTTATACGGCTTTTTGCCCGCCCAAACTCCAATATTTGAGTGCACGGAGGTTTTTACAAAAACCTTAGGTGATAGCTCAGACATCATCACTAAAGAGATGTATAGCTTCAATGATAAAGGGGGAAAGAGCATAACTTTACGTCCTGAGTTCACTGCAGCGATTGTCAGGCTACTCATTGAAAAAAAACTGCAAACACCGATAAAATTATTCTCAACAGGACCTGCATTTCGCTATGAAAGACCGCAAAAGGGAAGGCAAAGGCAATTTCATCAGATAAATTTTGAGGTTTTTGGCATAGAAGATCCAAAAGCTGATATTGAATTGATATCACTCGCTCAGCACTTACTAACTGAATTTGGCATCAATAAAAATGTAAAGCTGGAAATCAACTCTTTAGGTGATGGTGAAACAATAACTAAATATAGAGAAGCTTTGATCTTATACTTTACAAAGTATCAAAATGATCTATCAGAAGATAGCAAAAATAGGTTGATCAAAAATCCACTCAGAATACTGGATTCCAAGGATGAGAAAGATAAATCAATAATTTCTGATGCGCCTAAAATCAGCAATTATTATACGAAAGAGTCCTCAGATTTCTTTGAACAAATACTAAATGGATTAACAATTCTTGATATACCTTATACCGTAAACAATAAACTAGTTCGAGGTTTGGATTATTATTGCCACACAGTGTTTGAGTTTGTTACAGAGGATTTAGGTGCACAAGGGGCAGTTTTTGCCGGTGGAAGATACGATAATTTAGTATCTTCAGTAGGTGGAAAACACACTCCAGCAATAGGATTTGCAGGGGGTATTGAGCGCATAATGGAGTTAATCAATTATTCTCCGAAAGAAGAGCGACCTATTTACCTAATTCCAATCGGTAGAGAGGCTGAAAAACATGCTTTAACACTTGCAAATGAATTGCGCAGAAATGGTTTATATGTAATCTATGAATATAGCGGAACGCTCAGAACCCGAATGAAAAAAGCAAATCAAGCAAATGCTAAAGCTGCTTTAATCTTTGGCGATGAAGAATTGAGTAGTAAAACTTTAAAGATTAAAAACATGGATACAGGTGAAGAAAAAATAATTGCTCGCGATAACACAATAGAAAATATCTATTAGGAGCAATGCAAATGTTTTTCTCAGTCAGCTATAGAAGAAAATTCGTCTGCACAAGAATTTTTCATAGTATTCAAAGTATCATAATCTGTAAAATCTAATTTTACCGGTGTAATAGTAATAAATCCTTCTTTTATTTTATTTATACTACCACTGCCTGAGTGCTCTCGAGACCAATTTAAGCTAAAAGAGCCATTCGAATTTTCAGTAAAAGTTAAATCCCCATCAATATTATATTCACCTTGTTCAGCAAATTCTACTCCTTTTACTTTTTCCGTAGCAGGAAAATTTACACTCATCACTATGTTTTTAGGCCAACCAACCTTAACTAGCTTGGCAATAACCTTTGGTGCAAAAACCTTTGTATTGTGCCAGTCTATTTTATCATGATAAACTTGGCTCAGCGCAATAGAAGGTATAGACCTTGCAGCACCTTCCATTACAGCACCAATTGTTCCTGAATAACAAATATCGTCCCCGACATTTGATCCAATATTTACTCCGGACAATATTAAGTCTGGTTTTTTATTCATAACTTTATTTAGCGCAATAATGACACAATCTGCAGGAGTACCAGACACACTAAATTCCCTTTCACTATGTTGTTTTATTCCAATAGATTGTTTCACTGGATAATCAAGAGATCTTGCAGCTCCGCTTCTATCAGTATCTGGTGCCACTATCCATATTTCTGACGCAAAATTCCGTGCAACCTCTTTGAGTAATTTTATTCCTTCACTTCCAAAGCCATCATCGTTTGTTATCAATATTATCATATACAATACTCAGCTATACAGCTCCAAACTATGTGAAACACTGGCTGTAAATAAACTCATGAGGCTTTAGGTTTCTTTGCATAACTGTGGACTGTAACAAAGAACCTGCTGTAAATCAATAGATTTCTTGCACAGGCCATAACTGTCATTACAATAGAAACGAAAAAACTTACTTGACAAACTCCGCCAGCCCCCTTATCATGAAACTGAATTTATTTATTTATCTTCTCTGTACAGATTAAATGCCAAAAAAACTCACGTATCTGGCGTCTCATGTTTAATTTTTTGCACTATGTGCACCTTATGTCTTTATCAAACTTCTACCTACATAAGCTGAAACGCGCTTATAAAGCGTTTAAAACATAAAAAAACGCCAACTTAAAAAATGGATAGTGAATAACTAGCTACCCTAGGGTTTCTTTTGCCTTTTTTTCTGTTTAGTAAATTTCTTAAACATTTATAGCTAAGGTTAGTTGCATTTAAAAGCAGCTGAG
>NZ_CP011148.1:1035827-1037476 GCF_001758565.1 Wolbachia endosymbiont of Drosophila incompta
AGCTTCACTATCATGATAAGGGCGCTGGCGAAGGGTGTCAAGTAAGTTTTTTCGTTTAGTAAATTTCTTAAATATTTATAGCTAAACGACAACCGTCATCCCGCTGCTTGTTAGCGGGATCTAGAGATACCGCGAATGAATCGCGGTATGACGTAGGACTGCTGTCATTCCAGTCTGGAATCCAAAAAAAAGGATGATGTCATCCCAGTGCCCTGACTACTTGGATCCAGTTTTCTTTACAAATTCACAAAAAGTGCTTCATTCTATAACGCAAAACCCATACTCACCAAACCCAATGCATTACTTGCAATTAAGTTTCCTGGATCCAAGTAGTCAAGCTACTCGGATGACACCCTTTTGGATGGAGACCAGTGTCAGCTACTTTCATGACACCATTCTTTTTCCTGGATCCAAGTAGTCAGGGCACTAGGATGACAAGAGAAAGAGGCTACTGGGATGACAGCTACCCTGACAATCGTCATCCCACTACGTGTTAGCGGGTATGACGGTTTGCAACGGTATGACGGTTCGCGGCGGCATAGTAATTCGTCATCCCGCTGCTTGTTAGCGGGATCTCTTGTTAGCGGCTAAGAGATACCGCGAATGAATCGCGGTATGACGGTGTAGAAACAATCCGATAAGGTAAGCCTCGTCATCCCGCTACGTGTTAGCGGGATCTAGAGATACCGCGGCGGTATGACGTGTTGCTTGGGTCAGCTATAGTATTTCTTAAAATTAATAATAAATTTCTTGGCTAGCAAGAAGCTGTAAATTTTTTTGCGAGACCTAAGCCGCTTTTGATATAGCTAAAGGTTTACTGATGATTTGTCTCATTCCACTACCTGCTGACTTACTTTCTGCTTATCATATCCATCAAATCAGATTCTTTGAGTTTACTATGGTCAACTTTACTGAACTTATTTACCATAGAGCTCATTTGATTATACTGCTTAATTAGAAGATTAATGTCAGTTACAGTTGTTCCGGACCCCTTAGAAATTCTAAGTCTTCTTTTGCCATTTAAAATATCTGGATTTTGCCTTTCTTTTTCAGTCATTGAGTTTATGATGGCTATATATTTTTTCACTTTATTGTCATCTGGCACACTGCTACTTAGCTTTTTTGTAAATGAACTAGGAATGAATTTCATTATGTTGCTAATGCCATCCATTTTACTCAGAGTTTTTAACATTCCCACTAGGTCGTTTAGGTCGAATTTACCTTTTTTCACTTTCTTTTGTAACTTATCAATTTCTTCCTGACCAACAATCTCAGCAGCTTTTTCAACCAATGAGACAACATCACCCATGCTAAGTATCCTTTTTGCAATTCTATCGGGATAAAAATCATCGAGGTCACTTAATTTTTCACCACAAGCAATAAATTTAATTGGACAATCGGCGATCATTTTCATAGAAAGAGCAGCACCACCACGTGCATCACCATCAACACGGGTGAGAATAATGCCGGTTACACCTATTACCTCATTGAATGATTTGGCAATGTTGACCGCATCCTGGCCTATCATTGCGTCGGCTACTAAAATAACTTCTGCAGGTGAAGCTATTTCCTTTACGGCTTTCAACTCATTCATCATATTATTGTCAATATGAAGCCTGCCTGCAGTGTCTAGTATTAATACATCATAA
>NZ_CP011148.1:1037508-1037609 GCF_001758565.1 Wolbachia endosymbiont of Drosophila incompta
TGTAATTGTAATGGGCTTCTCATCTATTACTACAGGTAAAGTTTGCACATCTATTTGTTTACCTAGCACTTCAAGTTGTTTCTGGGCAGCAGGCCTATAAA
>NZ_CP011148.1:1037650-1052580 GCF_001758565.1 Wolbachia endosymbiont of Drosophila incompta
AGTTTTAAAGCAAGCTTTCCTGAGGTAGTTGTTTTACCTGCACCTTGTAAGCCCACCATCATAATCACAGCAGGGGGTTTAACTGCTAGATTTAAGTCACTTTTCTCTGATCCGAGAACTGCAACTAAATTATCCTGTACAATTTTAATTATCATTTGTGCTGGAGAAACACTTTTTATGACTTTTTCCCCAATCACTTTATCTTTAATGTCGTTGATGAATTTTTTTGCAACTTCAAGTGAAACGTCAGCTTCAATTAAGGCTATGCGTATTTCACGCATGGCAAGATTAAAATCATCTTCAGAAATGATTGACTTTCCTCTCAGTTTACTAAATACAGAATTTAAACTTTCAGTTAACGATTTAAACATAATAGCATTAGTAGAATACTCATTAAAAAGAGAGAAGAAGCTGAAACAAAACTCACTGAGTTATAACTCAGCACTTCTTTAAGTTTAGTAATATTATTAAAGTATAAACCAACAAGTGGATTAGTCAAGTTTTGCACTACGCTGGCAAACATTTCTCTAGTTTTAGAGACTAACTGATTGAACAGCAAGATAATATAGGGTATGAAAGCTCTAAAAATCCAATCAACATCCATTTTAAAATTTACTCTCGGGTAAAATAACTTGCGTAAAGGAATAAACAATAAAGTGGTACATAGTAATAAATTAAATTGCGACCAAATATTTTTTGTGTTGTACACAAAATCGAAAATCGAAGGTTTATTGTAAATAGGTAAGTAAGGATTGCCAGCGATTACGCATATAAATGCTAAAATAATCATAGTCATTTTGCTTCCTCTCTCTCCTAAAGGTTTTGACTTACTTTTTGCAATAAATAAGTAATAAAGAAACTTTAGCCCCACGCTTAAATGAAGCAGCAAATTTAGAAGCTTATATAAATTTTTATACCCTTTTAAGGCAACAGTGTTCATTTCAATTTCAGCTGTGATATATGATTTACTGATAAATCCAACGGTTCCAGGAAATGCAGCCATTGTAAGTATTGCGATTATAGCACACATGCCTTCCACTGACATCAGTTTACCCACTCCATTAAAACTAATTGTTTTTGTTTGTGAAATAATCGAATTACTGACCACAAACAATAATGATTGATAAACAAGAGAGAAGATTATATGCAGTATCAAAATTGGTATTGCTTTTTCCGAAGGACTGAGCAAACTTCCTGCAATAATCAGCAAGCCCATTTGTCCTACAACGTTATAGCATAAAAATCTGCGAATATTTTGCTCAAGAGAAGCAAATATAATGCTGTAAATTGCAGTGATGGCGCCTACAAGCGCTAATATTTCAGTACAATCTTGCCATAGGTTATAAGTGTGTAAAAGCATCACTAAAAAAGAGACTTTAGTGGTAAATAAAGAGAGATATGTGGTGCCATGTAGCGATGCAGCAGGATATGCATCAACAACCCAAAATGAAAAAGGAAAACAAGCGCAGTTTATCAATAAACCCAAAATTATCAGGTTAGTGCTTTGAAGTGCCAATCCTGCTATTAATATAACTCCAACGAAAAAGTGTACACAAGCGTACCTTATTGCAGGTCCACTATCTCTACAGCTAGCTGCGATAATAAAAAATGCACTGATGGTCATTAATTCACAGAATATTATAACCAATATCATATGTTCAGATAAAACTGCATAAAGTGAACTAATAGTGTAAGCAGCAAAAGATAGCATCTCTGAAAAAGTCAAATTTTGTGCTGGTAGAACAGCTAAAAATGCAACTGATAAAAAAGATATTAGTATGGTACGAAAAGATAAATCAAAATCTAGAATTGGGAGAGACCAATTTACTGCAATGCTCAAATTTTCAGGTAATTTTAGGACTATAACTATTAATACAGTCAGTAGAAGTAACAGTGACGATTTATAAAGTTGCACAATAATTAAAACCAATATGGTTTATGCTATCTCAATATATGAATAAAATCAATTTGCATATTAACCACTAATTAAACTAATTATCATATAATTATATCAGAGTTTAGAGGGTTATAGAGAAACCGGTCAGATTAGGTTTTTAATCTAATCTGACCGATAGCTTTAATAGTGAGGTAAGCTTTAATATAGCACTCCTAATTCATAACGCTACACTCGTGCATAATTTATTTTTAATTTGTGCACGAGCGTTAGTAAATTATTTACTTTTTGAAATAAAATTTGGCATCACTTTAATATTGAGACTTAGTAAACCTCAGTAGGTCTGCCAGTTGGGCCCATAAGAATTATTTGCTCGCCTTCTCTTAAGTGTCTGCATAAATTAGTGGAGCCGCCGATTTCCAGCACAATAGTGGAAATAATTCCTTTTTTTTTGTCTACTTCAGTGCCGGTTACGGCTATACCTTCCATAGCAAGGTTTGTATTATTGGCTTTTCTGCCATTGGTTTCAAAATTTTGCAATCTAAAGAATTGCCCAGGCTTAAAATTCTTTGCCGCAAGTGGTGCTTTGATCACTATTTCCACAACTTTGTCTGTTAAATATTGAACTTTTATAACCTTTGCAGTGAATTGCTCTTTGATTCTATTAAATAATTCTTTATTAGCCAGGTCTTCAACACTTGACCACGCATTTTTTTTCTGGCCCACAACATCATACACTGGAATGACAGAAACGAAGCTATTAACTCCACTCAAAAGCTGAGAAATAATAGGGTAGCCGTTTTTAGCACTTGCCATAGCTTTCACGACGCTGCCACTATACGAAGGGTGAAGATCACCAAAAAAGCTGATTGTTTTATTGCCTTGCTTATACACTAATATTCTATCTTTATTTTGCATTTTAGGAGAAAATATTGGGTCTATTTCTTTTCCTGATGAATTCAAATGAGTAAAATACCCATTACTTAATTTAAAATGCTTTTTATCTTCTGTTGCAATAACTGTATTTGGCTCAGTACCTGCTGCTATAAAAATAGAACGTGCTTTTATACGTTTGATTTCGCCGGATTTTGTGTCTATCAGTTTTATTAATTCAGCATGGTTATATTTATCCGTCACAACTTCAACTGGCTCTAAGTTTTCAATAAAGTAAATTCCTTCTGACAGTGCATTTTGCACCTCTTCGCTATTTAATCGATAACTTGGTGAATCTTTTAGCTCTTTTCTATATATAACTTTCACTCCCCCGAGGCTCTGCATTAACTCTAATATTTTTATTTCTCTATTCTCTTTTTTTGCTAACTTTTGCTTTTCTCGGATCAATTGTGCGTGCGATATAAACTCATTCGCAATTTCGCGCTCTTCTTCTGTCCAATCTTTTTCAACACAGTCCTTTCCATACTTATCAACTAATATCTCATAACGAAGAAGAAATTTTTCTACTTGAATTGGATAATACGCTAAAGCTTCAGTGGCAGTGTCAATCGCAGTAAGCCCCGCCCCTATGACAACTATCGGCATACGAACTTGCAGATTTGCTATAGAATCAAATTTAAGAGCGCCAGTCAGTTGTAACGACATCAGAAAATCAGATGCCATGCGTACTCCACGAGCTAGTATGTTTTTTATTTTGATCATTCGTGGCTTACCAGAGCCAAGTGCTAGGGCGATGTGATCAAAACCCAAGTTGAACGCGTCATCAGCATTAATCGTGCCACCAAAACGAATGCCTCCATAAAGTACGAAATTCTCACGTCTTTCCAGCAGTAATCTAATAATCTTTAAGTAATTCTTATCCCACCGAGAAGTAATGCCATATTCTGCCACCCCACCAAACCCTCCTGCCGTGCGTTCACTCAATTTTTCGTGTTTGAAATCTTTAATTAGCTGGAAATTATCGATCAAAGGTTTAATCTTTAGTCCATCAATGGTGATAACGTTATGCCCATCATTCAACAAATGATGAGCTAAATTAAAACCAGCAGGACCAAGGCCTACAACTAGAACGTTTTTTCCGGTGTTTTCTCTTGGCAATGCACGCTGAAAATTTAAAGGATTCCAACGGCTGAGCAGAGAATATATTTCAAATCCGTACGGTAAACTGAGCACATCATCCAGAATCCTTGTTTCAATTGCTGGCACATTTACGGGTTCTTGTTTTTGATATATGCACGAATTCATGCAGTCATTGCATATTCTGTGTCCAGTAGCCGCGCATAATGGGTTATCTATCATCACAATTGCAAGACTTGCTATGCTGTACCCTTCGCTTTTCACCAGATTCATTTCTGATATTTTCTGCTCTAGTGGGCAGCCGTGCAGTTCAACTCTAAGTGGAGACTTTTTGAAAGTATTGTCATCATTAATTAGCCCCTTTGAGCAGCTATCCTTACTTTGCTTATGACAAAATATGCAGTAGTGAGCATTATCCAATGCTTTATCTAAACTAGCCTTTTCACTTGTTAGGTCAAAACCGTATCGTCTTTTTACTTCATTTGAATACAGCACTTCAACTTTGTCTACTTCTTTTTTAGAAAATGGTATGAGGTTTTCGTGGTCAATTTTTTTATGTATGCTAAATAATATACTCTGTTTATTTTTTACTCTCCACACTGCATATTGTGCCGCAAGTTCTATTTCCTCTTTGTGATTTTCTTTATCTTCAAACCAATGCATCACCTGCTCAGCAAAATTTTTTTCTGTTGTTGGCAAAGTGAGAAAATGACTTAGTTTGTTAGTAATATCTATATTCGCCACATTAGTGTATTTCTTCAATACATAGCGTTGGACAAATAATCTTTTGCACTTATATATTACAGCAAAGTCGTTGTGCTTTTTCTTTAGCTCCTCTATTTCTTTTTCAACATTAAAAAGTTTTGCAATAAATTCATCAAGTAAATATGAGAGGTCTATAATGAGCTGGCTATCTGTCATCCAAGTAGCTGACCGTTCTTCTTGTTTTCTAGATCCCAGTGTCAAGCACTGGGATGACGGGGGGTGACACTGGGATGATGGGAGGTGACACTGGGATGACATCGAAGAAGAAGCTGCTTTTTCTCTTGCTTCAATTAATGAACAAAACAAGCTCTCATCACATGATTTAATATAATTCAAAAATGTCTCATCTAATTTTGTTAATCCATTGCGAGTATATAGATTCGAAAATGAGATTTTGAAATTCAGCTTCATTGCTATACTATAAAGTGTACATGCTGTTTCTTACAGATGAAGATTTTATTTATTTTGCAATACTGCTGAGATTGTTGCTTCTGCAACTTTTTCTTCGCTAACAGATGCAATACACCTAAATTTGTATACACCTAAACACACACTTTGAATGTTAGCTTGAAGAATCAATGTGTCCCCTGGAGTAACTAGCTTTCTGAATTTTGCATTTTCAATGGATCTCAAGTAAACAACTTTATTTTCTATTGTTTCTTTACCTAGAACACATATAGCAGATGCCTGAGCTAGAGATTCAATTATCAAGACTCCTGGCATTATCGGATGACCAGGGAAGTGGCCAATAAAAAATGGCTCATTGAAAGTCACATTTTTGATTGCTTTTATACTTTTACCAGGATCACACTCTATAACTCTATCTACTAAGAGAAACGGATAAGAATGTGGTAGTGTTTTTATAATATCACTGATATTAAATTGCATAAGTCTATTCAATGCCTTTTAAAGCAAATTCAGGTATTTCCTTGTTTATATTGTTTAATACCACATCTGATAAATCAACTTCATCCATGGAGTATAAAACTTGGTTCTTTTTTGAAATAAATAGTACCAAATCTATGTTGTTTTTTTCTGCCGTTTTTTTAGCGACTTCTTTTATCTTGTTAAAAACACTCTCTACTGCTTCTCTATAGCTTTCTTCTAAATGTAACATTTTTTTAGCATAATTCTCTCTAACATTTACAGTGTGCTTATTAAATTGTCCTGTCTTTTCCTTTTTTGCTTCTTCTGACAAAAGGTCAAATTCTTCTTTTGATGGCTTAAGTTTTTCTAACTCATTTTCAAATTCTTGTTGTAATCTAGAATTCTGCTCCTTTATTTGTTGTTGTATATTTTGCAGAGCAAGAGATTCATTGATGACTTTTTCACTATCGATAATTGCAGCCTTTGTGTTCTGAGGTTGATATCCTACAAACTTATACCCCACAAATAAGGAAATAATTAAGGCAATAACTGATATAAATAACTGTATATATTTCATTCAAATCCCCGCTTCAATAGAAAATTTAACATTTGGTGATGGTATTATATCATAAGATTCCTTTACTAAAGGAAACCCGAAATCCAATCTAAGTCTACCAAAAGGAGAAAGCATTGAAAAGCCAAAACCTTGTGACACTCTCACAAGCTTGCTATCATAGTATTTCCCTTCATACTTCTTATTTTTATCATCTAAGCCAAAAAGTGTTGCATAGTCAACAAATAGTGAGCCTTTGATACCAGCATAGTCATATAGTTTTGGTAGAGGAAAATCCACTTGCTGTGTTAGATTAAAATAAGTTTTGCCTCCTAATGAGCTTTTATTTTTGTCTTCTGCTCTTGGTCCAATACCGGAAAGGTCAAACCCTCTAATCTCATTACCCCCTTTAAAAAAGGGCTGGCCAATGTTTAGATTTTCATCAGTATAAGAAAAAATATGACCTGCCGCCATCTTAAAGCGTAGCGTTATATCATCGTCAATTTTGCTTAATATAGGGTGCGTATAAAAAGATAAGAATTCAGATTTCAGGAAATTCACGTTTCCTCCCAATCCTGAAATATCCTGACTTAAGCGCAGTAAATACCCTTCTTTTGGAGTATAGAGGTTATCCAGTTTATTATATGCCAACGTGTATCCCACTGATGAAATCTGATGTTTACCTTTTCGGTCCAGTATTATTTCAGAGATATCGGTGTCTTGTCCACCCTTATTATCCATGTGTATATGATTATACTTATAAGAATAGCGAAGGGAATTAGTTAAGTTCTCTGTGACTTTATATGATAACTTTGTAAAAAATCCCATATCGCAACTATCAAAAGTAGTGTTTGGTTTATCTTGTTTTTCATAAAATACACCCATGCCTAGTGACGTATCAGAATCGTTAAAATTATTTTCAACAAACTCTAAATCAGTAGAAAATACGTATTGACTTTTTTCAAGAGCAAAAGAGAGCTCTTTTCCAGTACCAAATAAATTACGGTCTTTGAGGTCAATTTTAATCAATGCTCCACCAGGAAGAGACACACCTCCTCCCAAATACAACGAAGTAGTGTTTTTTTCTTTAACACTTAAGTCAAGATTTACTGCATTATCATTAACTGCATAACTATTTACTTTCACTGTTTCAAAAAAATCACTACTCATTAGTTTTTTACGTGACTTTTGAATCTCAGATATATTGTACGCATCACCTTCTGCTACACTTAGCTTACTTCTGATCACTTTATCTAAAGTGCGATCGTTACCATCAATTGTAATTTGATTTATATAAATCTTTTTACCCGGCAGCACTCTGTAGGTTACATCTACAACATTGTCACGTTGTGCATACTCTGGATTAACTTTTGCAAATATATATCCTTTCTCATTTAAATATTTGTTTATTTTTTCTACTGTATTATTAATTTTAACTCTATTAAATATCTTACCGTTTTCCTCTGTTATAAAATCCAATATTTCTTCTTTTAGGCTCAAATCCTGAATTTCAGTTTCAATATTAACCTCATTATTTCCAAATAAATACTGCTGTCCTTCGTCAATCAAAAAAGTTAACTCTGTTTGATTGTTATTATCAACCTCAACAATTGGTTGAATATTATTTTGAATATATCCTTTAGATGAATAAAAATGATCGAGCAATTCTGTGTTAATCAATAGATATTGCGGTGAATAATGATTTCCGCCTTTAAAAATAGCTCTAAATAACTTACTAAATATGTCATTACTATGTCTTTTGATAACTTGCTCTAGCTCATTTTCAGAAAAGTTTTTGTTGCCTATAAATCTTATATCCTTAATTTTAGAGGTTTTGCCTTCTTTTATTTTAAAAATTAGATTGACTCTATTGCCATCAAGCTTATTCAGGTCATATTCAATTTTAACACCAATCTTACCGTTATTTCTATAAGTAGTGACTAAATTCACTAAATCGTTTTGCAATTTTGTTTCAGTTAAAATAGTTAGCGACTTTGATTGAATCACATTACTTAGCAGCTCTTTGCTGTTAAATAACTTATTGCCTTTTAACACTACCTTGTTAATCAGTGGATTTTCTTGAATTTTTATTACTAAATTTTTTTTATCATCTATGTAAGCATTAACACTAGCAAATAACTTTGTTTTATATAGATCTTTTATAATTGAGTCTATATCATCGTCGTTTATATAATCACCAGATTTTAGTTTTATATAGAACCCTATTGTCTGGTTGCTTACCCTCTCATTACCAATACATTTGACATCTTTCACCTGCACTTTTTCCGCAGTTCCTAAAGCAACAAGCAGGGCAGGAAAAGAAATAAAAACCACTACCAGTATATAAAATAGCTTTTTCATATTTTATTTCAAAAAAGATCCCTAATATCATTTGACATTCCAGTTGCCATAAGCAAAAACAACACTAAAGCACCAAAAATAGCTGCATATTTTTGACATTTCAAGCTTAAATCCCTACGTATAACCGCTTCTATGATATAATGAAATAAATGCCCACCATCTAGCAGTGGTATTGGCAGCAAGTTAATTGCAGCTAAATTAGCTGAAATGATTGCCATAAAATATAGAACCATAATAAATCCCTTTTTAGCTGATTGTCCTGAATATTTTGCGATTTTTATTGGTCCACCTATTTCACTTGCACTCCTCTTACCAACAATAATTTGAAAGATAGCTTTAATCGTTAAGCACATAGTGTGGTAAGTTTCACTTACTGATAAGCTCACAGCCCCAAGAAAAGACGACTGCTTTAATGTATTGACTGAAATAATCCCTATAGTTTCTCTTTCTATTGTGTTGCCAAAAACGTCTTTGTCCTTGATTATTAATGGAGTTAAACTGGTCCTGTGCTTCTCATTATTTCTGCTATACTCAATCTCCATTCTTGTTTTAGGATTCGACATTATCACACGTGAAATATCTTCAAAGTATTTTATTTTATGCTCATTGATTTGTGTAATAGTGTCACCTGGCAACAAACCAGCTTGCTTAGCTGCACTACCTTCGATTACATTTTCAATCACCGGTGGAGTGCGATAATAACCTGCTATGCTAAAAAATATTGTAAAAGCTATAACAGCAAATACCATGTTTGCAAAAGGCCCTGCAAAAACTACTGCTGCTTTTTTATGACGCGGTTTTGTATGAAATGAATACAATTTTTCTTCTTCCGTTAATTCTTGTTGATCAGCTGGGACACTCGCTGCATTAGTATCTCCTAGCATTTTAACATAACCACCCAATGGAACAACGCTTAATTTCCATCTAGTTCCAGACTTATCGTTAAAACCAAAAATTTCAGGACCAAAACCTATGGAAAAAGATTCAACTTTAACTTTGCATGCTTTGGCAACAACATAATGCCCATATTCATGCACGAATACTATGACAGAAATTATTAAAGAAAATGATAAAAAATAATATATTCCATCGCTAAATTGATGGATAAGATTAGAAATTAATTCCACCTGTATATTTAGATCTTAACAAAATGTTAAGTATATTAAAATGCGCCTCGCTTGACAAGTATTTAGTTTAACTTTTAAATTAAAAAAAGTTTAATTGTAATGACAGATACCTCACTACTCAGAAGAAAATTAATATATAGAAGCTGGCATAGGGGTTGCAAAGAAACCGATATACTTTTAGGGCATTTCGCATTGAAATATCTTGATAAATTTTCCTTAAGCGAACTAATCGAATACGAAAAAATAGTTGATCTTGATGATTACGAATTATATTGTTACATAACTCGTAAGACAAACCTCCCTCCTGGCTTGAATAGTCAGATAGTCAATTTAATTGCTTGCTTTATTGAAGCTAATCCTTTATGCACTCAAGATTAGTGATAATCTTATTTACCTTATCTAGTACCTCAGTATATTCTATTCTTTTCTCGTTTCTATACTTTTCGCGCTCTTGATTTACTTCATCTAATCGCTTTGTTAATTCTAAAATTTTATCCTCAAGAATTAGTGCTGCAAGTAAGAAATTTAATGCATCCGAACCCTTACCTCCAGTTTTTTGAGATACAGAACTAACTAACTTGTCAAAACTATTAGCAAGGCGTAATAAATGATTCCCCTTCCCACTTTCGCAAGATATTTTATATGTGTTATTACGTATAACTATTTCTACTACTTGCATATGGTGCTAAAAATTTCTATCGTACAGTATAAACTCAAACCCCTACTTTCATCTTATTTATGGTATAAATTTTTATTCATTTATCAAATCAGATAATTTTTTACTGCTACGAAAATATGTTTTAAAGTATTGATTCTTTGTAAACTTCTGTAACATTAAATGGCTTGTTTCTTTCAAGTTATAACTTCTAACTGAAAAAGAACCAAACCCCCTAATTTCAACTCTATTATGATGTTTCAATGTGCTTGAAAGTATCCCAAAAAATCTATCAACTATAGCTGCTATAACAATCTTATCTAAAAAAGGATGTCTTTTTGCTACCCTCGCTATTATATCAGACTTTGTTGCCATTTATATGAAGCCAAAATAAGTAAACCTTATCACTTAGCAGATAATGCTATGTTATATTCTTCAACACCCAATACTTCAACTTCTATTTTTTCTGATATAGAGAATTTTTTATTCTCTGGTAAATGCTCTTGATCTATTAGAAGGGTTACATCGTTCTCAACTTCAACGACTAGTCCATTATCTTCTCTCTTATCTACAATAACCTGTATTTTATCACCTACCTTAACTTTCTTTATCAGTTCTTCAAGAGGATCATACTCTATTTGTTTTATTCCAAGATAAATTCTTGCCCGATTCACGTTAGCCCTTATTACTTTTGCTTCTATTTTATCACCTACATTATACTTCTTTATCTCATCTGAACCATTTTTAGACCAACTAAAATCTTTCACATATATTGTCCCTTCTACGTTCTCATCTATTTCAGAATCACCGAAAGCAACAGATACATATGAGCCGGTATTATTCTTCACTTCACCAGAAACAATAGAACCAGGAGGATATTTATTGATAAATACTTGCCAAGGGTTGTCTACACACCTTTTCATGCTTAAACTCATCCTACTCTTAGCAATGTCAATACTGAGAATTTTTACATATACTTCTTGTCCCCTTGTTACGAGACTACTAACTGGTAAATTACTCTTAACCCAAGTTATTTCTGACGAGTGCACTAAACCTTCAATTCCAGGTCTAAGCTCAACAAATAATCCATAATCTTCTATGCTTGTTACATAACCCTTATGCACACTATCAACTGGATATTTTGATTCTGCATCTTGCCAAGGGCTATCTTCTAGCTGCTTCACACCCAAGGAAATTTTAGCATTTTCCTTATCTATTTTTATAATTTTAACTTTTATAGTCTGACCACAAGTAAAAACTGCAGACGGATGACTTACCCTACTCCAAGAGATATCTGTAATATGTAACAATCCATCTATAACTCCCACTACATCTGATTCATGAATACCGACAAATACACCGTAATGAGTGATACTTTTTATTTTCCCTTCTATTATATCGCCTTCATTTAAAGATTCTAAAAATTTAATTTTTTCACCAGCGTGCAATTTTTCTAACACCAGCTTTCTTGATACTACAATATTGCCCTGCTTCTTATCCATTTTAAGCACGATGAACTTTTGTTCAGTTTCAATAAGGTGCTTCGCATCTTTTACTTGCTTCAAATCCACATGACTCAGCGGTAAAAAAGCGCTTATTCCGTCACCAAGATCAACAATAAAGCCACATTTAATTGAGCGTTTAATAACTCCGCTTACTTCAGCCCTTGTAACTGTATCTTCTTCCAACTTATTCCATTTTTCGTCCCTAATTGCTTTTTCACGACTAAGAACAACATTACCATGATAATCTTCAATTCTTTCCACATAAACTCTGATTTTCGAGCCAATAATGACCTCATCATTACAACCGAGTTCCTTGATCAGAATTCTCCCGTCAGATTTTAAACCAATATCAACCACAACGTCGTTAGGGTTTATTCTTGTAATTACACCTTCTACCACATCTCCTTCTTTAATTTTGTTAACAAAAGAATCTTCAAACAAGGTATTATCTTGATCCTCAAATTGGCCTTGACATATCTCTTCTATAAATTTGTTTGATGATAGCTTTCTGATAGTAACCGGTAGATTTACGACTGGATTATTATTATTCATACCTTTAACTTAAACTTTATTAGAACTCATATATTATATAATATTAACAATTATTGACAAGTAATTTTTCATTAACTCATTTCGAGAATTGTTTAAGCTATATAAAATATAGTGAGAAAATTATATATGTATCAAGAATATGCTATTTAAGAATAGCAAGTGGATTAGATCGTTCTCCAGAAGGTCCAGGCTAAAACCTGATGTTGATGAAATATTGGAAAAATATTCTATTCAAAACAGCAAGGAATCTATAGAGAAAATTGTAAATTCACAAAAAAGAATATGGGTAGAAATAGGCTTTGGCAACGGTGAAAATATGCTTTACCAGGTGCTCAATGAACCTGATCTATTATTTATAGGATGTGAGCCCTACTTAAAGGGGGTTTCTCGCTTGCTAACAAACATAGAAATACAGAACATAAAAAATATTTTAATGTGGACAGAAGATGCAAGAGAATTGATTGCAAATTTTCCTGATAACAGTGTTGAAAGATTCTTTATTCTCTTTCCAGATCCATGGCCAAAAAGAAGTCACAATAAAAGACGATTAATTAATACGGAATTTTTAAATTTATTAGCAAAAAAAATACTTATAACAGGGGAAATATTCATTGCAACCGATCATCAGGACTATGCAGAGTGGATAGCATCACATATAAAGCAGTGTAACTCTTTAATCTATAGGGAAGACGATTTCACAAGTTATACTCTTACAAAATACCACAGAAGAGCGCTCAAAGATCAGCGTAAAGTGAGGTTCTTTAAAGTAAGTGTTATTAATAATTTGCAGACTATGGATCAATAGAGTTTTTGCATATCTCTTTTACGTTAACTATAGATTAAAAATAATAAAAAAAGAGGGAGAAATAGAGTAAATTCCTTTAACTACTTCTCCTTATGAAGGAATAGACTTCTTGCATAACCCAAACTAAGTAGAAAAAAGGTATCATCCAAGTAGCCCCTTTCTCGTCATGCCGCTGCGAATCGTCATACCGCCGCGGCGCTAACACGTAGCGGGATGATGAGGCTTATCGTCATGCCACCGCGAACCGTCATACCGTCACGGTATCTCTTAGCCGCTAACAAGTAGCGGGATGACGGTTGTCAGGTTAGCTGTTATCCCAGTTTTTGACACTGGGATGACAACGAAGGGCTACTTGGATGACAGGGAAGGATGCTGGAATGAAGGTTTTTCAAATTGTCGATAAACCTAAATCTATAATAACTATTTGCCTTTTTTCTAGGTTATGCAAGAAGTCTACTGAATAACAGTAAGATTTTTCAATCCTGTTCCACAGCAAATTTTAGTGCCATGTGAGTAGTTATGGTGCTGTTAACAATCAAAATAACAAAAACTAAGATGGTGATTAGTAGTGTATAAATATTCAAGGATAAATTTTCAAATTGAGTTAGCATTTTAAAATACACAAAGGTTGGCATTATCATTGGCAAAACAAGAATTTGCGATACTCCTGATGCTAAGTTGTTTTGACCAATCATCAATGCATTTCCAGTAGCTGAAATATTAGTGATTATCAGCGTATTAAATAATAAAGACACTCCAACTGCTATTGAGTGTTCAATACTATTGCCTAGAATTGCAAAGCTGAATATGGAAGAAATTACTGAAATCGGTAACCCAAATAATAACCAGTGAGCGAAAATTTTATAAGCAACTATAAGCCTAGAAGAGAGTGGCTGTACAAAGATTTGCTCTAATATTCCATCATGATAATCAGATGTAAACAAATTATTTGTAGAAATCTGCAAAACAAATGTAGCACATATCCATGTTAATGTTAACATAACTTCTTGTTTATTGTTGTTTTTAAGTGTAAATGAAGATAAACTTAACATTATGATAAAAATACATACTATATAGGTAAAGTTCTTATCATCTATTACTAATTTTTTTACTGAGTTGATCATACTAGGCTTTTAAATGTTTATTATAAATTATAGTGTTTACTTTGAGGTAGTATAATTTTTTGTTCATAAATTATATAGGTTTTATTATTTTTTTGATAATGCAATTATGGAAAAGTTACCAAAAATAAAGTCACCAGAAGATTACACTCCTTCAGAAGATGAAGAATATATGAGCGTAAAACAACTGGAATACTTCAGCTTAAAGTTACAATCAATACTCGCTGAGTTAGAGAAACAAGAACTAGAAGATAATAGTATTGATACATACTATTCTGATGAAGATAGTGGAAACGAGGAATTAATCAAGCGTCGAAAAGATAGAAAAGAAAAAATTAAGGAGGCGTTAGAAAAAATAAAATTAGGCACTTATGGTTACTGCGATGGAACAGGAGAAGAAATAGGAGTCGAAAGACTTAAAGCTAATCCGCTTGCTATATATTGTATTGAAGAGCAAGAGAGAGTAGAAAAAGAAAAGAACGTGTACAACATTAACGATTAATTTACACATAAGTGGTGAGCCCATTGGACTTCAAGAGGAGCAAGAGGCGCTGAAGTATGTTATGCTATAAAGAAAGTGGAAAATTGGACATTCTCAACTTGACTCCTGCAGATTAAAAATTAAGTTGTATCCGTTCAGGCAATGGCGTCAACTTAAGGAAAAATATCAGCGATAGTGTATAAAATTTCTCTC
>NZ_CP011148.1:1052587-1052927 GCF_001758565.1 Wolbachia endosymbiont of Drosophila incompta
TTTATCATTAAATTATCCAAAGAGTGCAAGGGACAGCACTTTTGTTTCTATTTTATTGCAACTAAAAAGTTTAAAATGTGTCTTTTTTAGGTGAGGCATGCAAAAAGGAAAAGATCTTATCTTACAAATTAAAAATGCAATATACTCGAAAACTTTTCAGAAAATCCATTGTGTTGAGTTTTACACGAACAAGAAAACTTCCTTTTTCGACAGTATTTTCTATGATTTTAAAGTTAGTTAAAAAAAGTTTGGGAATAGAATGTGAACTTATGGAGCCATTGACATGTACCCTCAAAGCAAGCTTTTTCTAAAGCAAGATATAATAGGTTGCTTATAATCC
>NZ_CP011148.1:1052960-1057233 GCF_001758565.1 Wolbachia endosymbiont of Drosophila incompta
GATGAACCTGAGTTGGAGAGGCTATAGACTTATTGCAGCAGATGGTTCTGGTATGAGATTACCCAGCTCTGGGGAAATTGTATCCGAGTTTGAACCAAATGGAACAACAGGCACCATTGGCAATTTGTTTGTTGATTTGTGTACTTCGCTGATTTGCAGTGCTCGTCTTGCAGCTTGGAATATAGGTGAACAAACGTTGGCGGCAGAGCAATTACCCGAAGTTATCACTCAAATGCGTTTATTAAATCAAGAGAAATTATTATTTATCTATGATCGTCTTCAGTAAAATTCATTCAGCAGCATTATAATTTGGAAGTAGATTTTATTTTTCGCTTGCAAAAAAGAAATTATAGTAAGCTATGGGAACGCTGGCGAATTAGATTTTGATTTTATATTAGAAAATGAAAAGCTAAAAAATAAAATGAAAGGACAGAAAGTAAGAGTTATAGTGCTGACATTAGCCAACTGAGAAACAGAGTTTTTGACCGAGACTTTGGAGCAAAGCTTATGTGTTAAGGTGGCACATAGAGGAGTGCTATAAACGACTCAAAGTAGGAGCAGAGTTAGAGAATTTTTCTGGAGAGGCTGTATTACAAGAATTTTGGGCAAACTTGGTCATGTGCAATATATTATCGCTTCATATATGTGATGCACAAGGGCCTTGGAACCCAGATCAAATTACTGAGTATCGTTTAAATTTTTCAGTTTTATTTAGTGTAATGAGACAGAAACTCTATCAGGTACTTATTGCGCCAAAAAACTTTCAAGCCCTTTTTAAGTATACGCGCTAAAGTTAAAATCCGACCGGGACAGCCGCAATAAAGTAGATAAGCCTAAACGCCATCATGTCTTTAGGAGAGTTTGCTAATGAAAGTTCTTAAGTTGACGCCATTGGCTGTTCCGATTCGTTATATGACATAAGAGCATCATATACTTCATGCAATGTATTTGAGATGTTTTTTTCCATATGTTGATTAATATGCCCATATATTGTCGTCTCTTCCGAATACTCTGTATCTTTATGTATATGATTTTGTTGCTTTAATTCTTCTCTATCTACACTCTCTATTTGCTCTGACACTAGCATAACTACCCCATATTTTACATAACGAAATAAAAAAATTCTAACTGTAGTATGCTTATATAATCTACGAAGTCAATAGTTAAATTGAAAAGTTTCGGTTATAATTTACTTCATATAGAACATGCCCTTGAATTATGCTAAAAATCGCCATAGTAGGCCTACCAAATGCTGGAAAATCGACCCTATTCAACAGATTAGTAGGAAGAAAAGCAGCAGTAGTGAGTAACATTCCAGGAGTGACAAGGGATAGGCGAGAGGGAATGGGGAGAATTAGCGATTTGGAGTTTAAAGTTATAGATACAGGAGGATGGAACGACCAAACTAATTTTTCACTACAAGTTATTGAACAAATTGAATTTTCTTTATCCAATTCAAACATAATTTTCTTTCTTGTTGATGCAAAAGTGCAAAATGAGCGAAATGAAGAGTTTGCAAAGTGGCTGAAGAGAAAAATAAATAAACCTGTAATACTAGTAGCAAATAAATGCGAGAGTCATAAATCCGAAAATGTTGATTATTTGCAGTTTTTTGATTTTCTTGGCCCGGTGTATATCTCTGCCGAGCATAATCTTGGCATGGTTGATCTTTATGATGCATTAGCTGGTGTTATTGAAAATTTTAACGAGAACACTGAGTTACCTAACAATGAACTGAGTAGGCTGAGGATCGCGATCATCGGCCGTCCGAATGTTGGAAAATCAACTTTTTTAAATGGTTTACTTGCAGAAAACAGACTAATAACAAGTTCAGAGCCAGGTACCACACGTGATTCTGTGGATATTACATATGATCATGATGGAGAGTTAATTACTCTAATTGACACTGCCGGAATCCGCAGAAAGGCGAATGTTGTAGATGGCTTAGAATCAAGATTTGTTGAGAAAAGCATGGAATCAATCAAGCGCTCTCATGTGGTAGTTTTAATGCTAGACTCCCTAGTTGGTATTGAGCAGCAGGATTTATCAATTGGTGAAGCTGCAATTAAGGGAGGGAAAGGGATTATTGTTGTTTTAAATAAGTGGGATTTAATAGGTAAGGATGACAGAAGCAGGTTAATAAAATTTGTCAAACAACAGGAAGTAACCAGGTTATTCTTGGAAGTGCCAACTATAACAATTTCTGCGTTAAAAGGCATGCGCTGCGGTGATGTGATAGATAAGTGTCTTGAAGTGAGTGAATCCTTGAACAAGAAGATCAGCACTGCAAAACTGAATAAGTGGCTCATAGATGCTGTAGGAAAACATTCTCACCCTCTTGTAAAAGGCAAAGCAGTTAAAATGAAGTATATCGCTCAAATTGGTACTAAACCTCCAGCTTTTTCTTTGATATGTAACATACCTGAAAGTGTTGATGAAAGTTACAAACGCTATTTAATTAACGATCTCAGAAAAAATTTCTTTGCAGACGGTGTGCCAGTTAGATTGCTTTTGAAAAAAAATAAAAATCCCTATGTAAAATGAATACTCTGCTTTATACTTTCAGGGATAATTTACTTAAAGTTATGTGTAATAATTCCAGAATTCCTGCAATCTTTCTGCTGTCGAGTGCCGCTGCTCTAATTTTTGCATATGTGCTAGAATATTTTTTCAACATGCTGCCATGCAAGTTATGTACATACGAGCGAATAGTTTACTATATCGCTGGATTACTTGCAGTAGCGTGCATGCTTAAAGACAACAAAATTCTAATCTATGCAATGTTTTGCAGCTACCTCATAGGTGCAGTAATATCTTTTTATCATATAGGTCTTGAACTTCACTTATTTCATGATGTTTTAGGTTGTACAGAGCAAGCAAGTAGTAACGTTAGTATAGAAGAGCTCAGAAATAATCTACTAAATCCTAATTACTCTCCATCTTGTGACAGACCTCATTACGTTCTAGGTGTTTCCTTAGCAACATGGAATCTAATTTATCTCATAGTAGCTCTGTTCGTATCAGGTAAGGTGTATTGTGGAGAAAGAAAGAAATCTAAATAATTTAAGGTACAGCAACAATCAGTTCTTGCAACAGGCAATTAGAGTAGATCACGCTGGAGAATATGGAGCTATTTGCATTTATTCTGGTCAAAAATTTATTCTTAAGAAATCTTCTATAATCAATGAAATAATTGAAATGGAAGAGCAGGAAAAAAAGCATTTTCACTATTTTAATGAGAAAATCAAAGAGCAAAAAGTTCGTCCTACTGTTTTGTTGCCTGTTTGGCGTGTTTTAGGAGTGTCGCTTGGCGTTGCAACTGCCATTATGGGCAAAAAAGCTGCTATGGCTTGCACTGCTGCAGTTGAAGAAGTTATCGGGGAGCACTACAAAGAGCAAGTTTCACATTTAGAAGATGGGGAATTAAGAGAAACTATAAGTAAATTTCGCGACGAGGAGTTAGAGCACAAAGATATTGCAATTCAGCACAATGCTGAAAGCGCATTTGGCTACAACATTTTATCATCATTCATAAAAACAGGCTGCAAAACTGCTATTTACTTGTCTAAGTTAATTTAACTAAGCAGCTTTCTTAAAGTGTTTTAAATGTTCTGATAACAACAGAAACCAGGAAGGAATTCAAGTGTAACAATTATTTTATAACTATATTTACATATCACCATTATTAATAAATAATTAGTATTTGTAAATTAAATACATCTAAAGTATAGACTGCAAAGGAGGCAAAAGTGCGTTTTAATTTAGAAGAGGGAAATGCTCTTATGTAATACCTGCCACAGGTTCACAACTGTACGAACATTCATTTTTGAAGGTAAATTGCACAGCAAATGGTGTCATTCCAGTCTGGAATCCAGAAATTTTGCTTATAACTGAGCTGATAAGCTAAAGGTAATTGTCTTACACTAAAACAAACGTTTTTAATTAAGTTGCATAGAACCAGTGTCTGGGCACTGGGATGACACCCCACTGGTGGTCCAAACTACAACGTTCGTACAGTTGTGGATTCCAGACTGGGATGACACCCTACTGATGGGCCCAAATCACAATGTTCGTACAGTTGTGGGTCAGGCTATAGGATGACAGAAGTTGACTTTATTAGCTATAGGTGGTATGACACTTAGTCAATTTAAGTAAGCAGATGATCTTAGCTACAAAAGTATTTTTTACCTCATTTGTTTTTGGGTTTATTCTTTTTCCCTATTTTATAAAGCTTCTAAAAAAAATAAGCAAAGATGGGCAACCAATTAGATCA
>NZ_CP011148.1:1057245-1068658 GCF_001758565.1 Wolbachia endosymbiont of Drosophila incompta
AGTCATTTAATAACAAAAAAGAATGTACCACCTATGGGCGGAATAATAATACTGATTTCTTCTTTATTACCAATTTTACTCTGGGCTCAGTTAACACCAGAAATTTTGCTGCTGATATTGATAACTCTATTTTTTGCTCTACTTGGATTTATTGATGATTATTTAAAATTGAAGACAAATCACTATCGAGGTTTAAGTGCAAAAACCAAAATACTTATTCAGTTTATTGTTGCTCTGGTTGGTGTGTTTATACTTAAGCTATACTCTGCTGAATGTTTTACAAAAACGTCCCTATTTAAAGGAGTAATAATAGATTTTGGCTATCTATATGTTCCGTTTGCTGCGTTTGTAATTGTCGGCTCTTCTAATGCTGTGAATCTCACAGATGGTTTGGATGGCCTTGCTGCAACTCAAGTTATCACTTCCTTTGCTTTTTTGGGGCTAATTGCATATATAACTCAGGCAGATATGAATATTACTTTATTCTGCATTGCATTTATAGGAGCTATTCTAAGTTTCTTGTGGTTTAACACACATCCAGCAAAAATATTTATGGGTGATGTTGGTAGCTTGTCGGTAGGTGCGGCTTTAGGGTTAACTAGTGTCCTAATTAAAAGAGAAATGCTTTTTGCCATTATTGGAATAATCTTTGTAATAGAGACTCTATCTGTTATTATTCAGATATCATATTTTAAATATACAAAGTTTAAATATGGAGAAGGAAAAAGAGTTTTTCTTATGGCACCAATACATCATCACTTTGAGAAGAAGAGATGGTCAGAAAATGTAATCGTTATGAAATTTTGGATAATTTCTATTATCTGTTCAGTTTTTACTATAACTTTCTTATTATAAAAACCTATGAAATACCCAGACTTTACATTAGAAAATAAATTATCAGGAGTGATAGCAGGAGTGGATGAAGTTGGAAGAGGTCCGCTAACTGGTCCAGTAATATCCGCAGCCGTAGTGTTTATTGATAGAAATACAATTATTGATGGAATCAACGACTCGAAAAAGTTGACTCCTCAATGTAGGCAAGTCCTATATGAAAAAATAACATCCGTTGCAAAATTTGGTATAGGAATGGCAAGCGTAGAAGAAATAAATTCATACAATATCTTGCAAGCAACAAAGCTTTCAATGAAACGTGCGTTGATAGACTTGGACCTAGAATTAGATTATGTACTAGTTGATGGTAATCAACCACCTGAAGTGAAATGGCAAGTGAAATCCATAGTAAATGGTGATAATTTGAGTACATCAATTGCAGCAGCTTCAATCGTTGCAAAAGTTACGAGAGATCGGCTTATGCAAGAATTGCATAATAAGCATCCTGAATATAATTGGTATAAAAATAAAGGATATGGGACAAAAGAGCACCTTAACGCTATTGGCCTTTATGGAATTACAGAACATCATAGAAAAAATTTTGCACCCATATCTCGGGCATTATAGCCTTTACCCTTTTTTGAAAGGTATGGTTTCATTAAATAGGCAAACTGTACTCGATCCATTCCTTAAGGTAAACACTGAACTTACCCTTTCGATTATCAGGTAGTTATCAACTGTACGGAAATTTACTAAAGACTCATATCCTGCAGAATCAACCATAAAAACTGCCGGAAAATCAGAGTTTATTTTATTGAATTGTAGATATGTAAATTTTCCGTCATCAAAAACCTTAATTGGTATTATTGACTGACTACCTTTGACGTGCGAGATGGAATAATTAAAATTTAATCCCTTCTTTACAACTTCAATATCATTGATATCAGGAATAATGGTATGACTAGCTTGTTCGAAGATATCACCGTTATTTGTTGTGTAAATCTCATCACTGCTAAATAGTGGATAAAGAAACCTTACTTCATATGCTAATCTTGGATCATCTAGTCCAGTTGCTTCTTCAGCATGAAGTTCAAAGTAATAAACTCTTTTATTGGTAATTATAGTTGCATTAGTATCGGCAATATCATCTATAGGCTTAATAAACAATCTATTACCTTGAGGAAGGAGTTGCCAACCAGTTGAATCACCCATTGAAAGGTTTTGTATTACCTCCCCTGGTTCAAACAATATACTGGACTGATAACCATAAAAACCCGTATACTTATGTATAGCTTGTGGGTTATAATTTATCACCTTTATGTGATTATCTCCAGCTATTGAACGTGGCTCCTGTTTTGCAAGTGCATCACTACCACAGAGGAACAACAGTACGGCAAACAGTAAACCAATCATAATATCAAAATAAATTAATTTTCATTTTATCATTGATAGACATGCACTGCAACTATTAAGGCACTTTCTATACTATAAACCCCAAAGCAAGCGGTAGAAAAGGCAAGAAATAAGGCAAACTCCTTAAATACTTTAGAACTACAGGAGGCTTTACCTGAACGGATATACTTGGAATCCTGCCATTTTCACTTTGTAAACATACCAAGAATTCTGTCCATTATTCCACCCATATTTGCTTCAGCTTGAGTATACTCTATTTTACCACCATGCAAGATTAGTTTAATATCTGATCCAGGTGATATATTAACAAATTTACTGCCAACAACTCCACTGCTAGTGATCAGAGCTGAACTATCAATTGGCAATTTTATGTCTTTGCTTATACACATATCGATTCGTGCTACGTAGGTAGCTTTGTCAAGTGATACACCAGTTATGCTTCCAACATCTACACCAGAGATCTTGACACTATCACCAACTCCTATACCGTTAGCGTTAGCAAAAAGACCATATATTTTATTGCAATCCTTATAGTTTTTCTTTATGTAAGATAGCTTATCAATAGCAAAGAAAATCAGAAAAATAGTGAAAATTAATACAAATAATCCAGCGGTTATTTCAAGTATATTTGACCTTCGCATCTTTAGTTATCAGGACTCCAGCTTTTATAGTAATTTTTCACTTTTTGGTTTGGATAGTATGCATCTTTTGTACCCGTTAAATTAGGAGTATGTTTTACTTTTCTTTTTTTATTATTAACTGGTACTACATTATCAGTATAGTGAAGCCATATATGCCATTCCGGAGGCACTGTTGTAGGCTCAGAGACACTGCTATACATAACCCACCTTTTTCCTTTACTTGATTCATAGTAAGAATTTCCATTTTCATCTCTTCCTACAAATTTATCTTCTCTTCGTAATAGGCGTTTTATTGCGTTACAAATTTTAGATAACATAAGGGTATTAAAACAAAAAGTATTATATATACTAATACTTTAACGATATATTAACAACAATTTAATGCAATTACCAATCTTACAAGTTATTATACCAATAATTGCATCAATGTTTTGCTTTCTTGCCAAGAAACACAAGGTATCTTGGTTTATTTCTTTTATTGCAACAACAATCACTCTTATCATTTCATCAATACTACTCATTAAAACATATAAAGGTGAAATTATAACTTATCACCTTGGAAATTGGGCTCCTCCGTATGGAATAGAGTTAAGAATCGACGTGTTAAACTCCTTGATTCTAACTTTGGTGAATTTTATAGCGCTGATTAGCGTGCTTTATAGCTTTTATATTAACGAAAAAGAAATTAGCAAAAACAAAATCACTGGTTTTTACTTTCTATTTCTACTGTGCTTAAGCGGACTGCTCGGGATTCTAGTAACAAACGACATATTTAACCTTTACGTTTTCTTGGAAATTTCATCTCTTTCTTCTTATGTATTAGTTTCAATGGGAAGGGATAAAAAAGCCTTGGTTGCAGCATTTGAATATCTAATTAGTGGAACAATAGGCGCAACATTTTATTTATTTGGCATCGGGCTCTTGTATTCAATGACTGGAACGCTCAATATGTCTGACATGGCTGAAAGAATAGTTCCATTACACGATAACAACATCATAAAACTTGGCACGTTGTTCATTTTTATTGGTCTCTCAATCAAAATGGCACTGTTTCCATTAAGCAGGTGGCTGGTTAATGCATATAGTGAGGCGCCAAGTTTCATTAGCATATTCTTTTCAGGCACAGTGACAAAAGTGATGATATATGTTTTCATCAGAATCTTTTATACTGTTTTTCATCAAAATTTCTTCTTATTTAAACCATCACTAAGCAACGTGATAATTATCCTCGCACTTTGCGCTGTTATATTTGGGTCGATATTTGCAATAACCGCAAAAGACATAAAAAGACTGCTTGCTCACTCTAGTATTAGCCAAATTGGTTATATAATTTTAGCACTGAGTTTTAACTCAAAAACAGGTGTATTCGCAGCAATTCTTCACATAGTAAACCACAGCATAATAAAAACATCTTTATTTATGGCTGCAGGATGTATTTCTTACAAATTTGATACAACAAAAATAGAGAATTTATCGGGACTCAAGAAATCAATGCCTTATACAGCACTTGCGTTCACTCTACTCAGTTTAGCATTAATCGGTGTGCCTTTAACAAATGGCTTTGTAAGCAAGTGGTATATAATGAAAGCAATTATCGAATCTCATGCGTGGATTTCCCTTGTAACATTTGCTGCTGGCTCTTTCCTTGCATTGATATATATGTGGAAGATGGTAGAGAAAATGTATTTTGAAAATGATGCAACGTCACGCACTGGAATGACACCGGACAAAATTAATGATGTGCCATTTCCTATGCTTTTCTGTCTATTGTTTATGGCAGTTTTAACAGTAGTAACTGGAATATATAGCACTCCAATTCGGTTAGTAGTTGAGAAGTTGGTTTTTTGATTTTTATCTTTGTTTCATATTTTACTATACTTTAAGGTTATAAGGTCTTTATTGTGGATAGACTGAAGAAGATTCATTGGTTGTTAGTCATTAACGTGATAGCGCTGTTTTGCGTTGGCATTGTTGTTCAATACTCTTCTGCTGGAGGAAAGTGGGTGCCATTTGCGATTCACCAACTGGTCATATTCTCCTTCTTTTTCCTACTTGCTATAGCTATGTCATTCATAGAGCTAGATTTTTATTTGAAGCACGCCTACTTTTTTTATGTAGCAGCAGTGATTTCGCTATTAGTAGTGAATTTTTTTGGCTCACACATAATGGGTGCAACAAGGTGGATAAGAATTGGATCAATTAGTTTGCAACCATCAGAATTTGCAAAAGTAGGCTTAATACTTGCGCTTGCTCGCTATTTTGATAAGCAGAGTGTATATAAAATGATGGAATTTAAAAGATTGCTTAAGGCACTTATAATTATTTTCTTACCCGTGTTCTTGGTGTTAAAGCAACCTAATTTAGGCACAGCTGTGATAATGTTATTTATAGGGATATCAATTATATTCACAGCAATAATAAAAAGATCTCATTCGGTAATATGTGGAACGCTTGGCATTTTTGCAGTACCGGCTATTTGGCCTTTTTTACGTCCTTATCACAAGCAAAGGATATTGTCGTTTTTGGATTCATCAGTGGATCCACTTGGAATAGGTTATAATGCGCAGCAATCTCAGATAGCTATTGGTTCAGGAGGTTTGCTTGGTAAGGGCTTTGTTAACGGAAGTCAAACTCAACTTGGATTTTTGCCGGAGAAACGTACAGATTTTGCTTTTGCAGTGCTGAGTGAGGAATGGGGATTTTTAGGTAGCATGGCTTTAATTTTGCTTTATACCTCATTACTTGGCATAATTTTCTCTATCGCTTATAGGTCGAAAAATTATTTTTCTAAGTCGATATCTATCGGCATTTTCGCCTTTTTTAGTGCTCATTTCTTTATAAACATCGGAATGACAATGGGCCTCTTACCTGTGATAGGCGACCCATTGCCATTTCTGTCCTATGGAGGAAGTACAACTGCTGCAAGCTTAATATGCATAGGATTATTGCTGGCAATAAAAGCAGATGAACAACAAAATGCTTGTATTTTACCTATGCTAAAGTAAAATTAAATTTTACTTAATAGTTTTTATGCTAGATGAAATGCGTGAGGAATGTGGGGTATTTGGCATAAGTTGCAACCAAAGTGCTGCTTTTAACTCTATACTTGCTCTCCACGCTTTGCAGCATAGAGGTCAAGAGTCTTTTGGCGTAGTAACCAGTAACAACGATAAGCTGCACTCTTATCACTTTCAAGGTCAAGTGAGCAGCGTATTTGATGATATAGATGAAATAAAGAAATCCTTACCTGGAGATTGTGCAATAGGTCATGTTCGATACTCAACAAGTGGTAATAAGTTTGGAGTGCAGCCCATGTTTAGCAAAAGTGGCAAATTTGGGGATTTCGCCATAGCACATAATGGTAATTTAATTAATATTTCTCCGATACGCGAACAATTGATTAAACAAGAGTGCGTTTTTCAGTCAGATATTGATACAGAAGTAGTAGTGCATCTGACAGCAAGCGGTGAAAAAGATAGCTTTTTAGAGAGTTTTATATATGCATTAAAGCAAATACAAGGTGCTTATTCTTTTGTTGCAATCAATCAAGAAGTAGTTATTGGAGTACGTGATTCATCTGGAATCAGGCCTCTTGCTTTAGGAAAGTTAAACGGTTCTTACGTTCTTGCATCTGAAACTTGTGCTCTTGATATAATAAATGCAGAGTTTGTTAGAGAAATAGAACCAGGCGAATTAGTTACCATCAGTTCGGGTAGTAAGCTAGCCTCAATGTTTCCTTTCCCACAGCAAAAATCAAGTTTTTGTATTTTTGAATACGTTTATTTTTCAAGACCAGACAGCATAATGGAGAATAGGTCTATATACGATACAAGAAAAGAAATAGGAAGAATACTTGCAGAAGAGAGCCCACCAAAAAACAATGTAGATATGGTTGTACCAATACCTGATTCTGGAATACCTGCAGCTATTGGATATGCAAAGCATTCAGGATTACCTATGGAACTGGGAATAATTCGTAATCATTACATAGGAAGAACTTTTATACAACCAACCGCTGAAGTACGTAAAGTTAGAATAAAATTAAAATTCAATGCTAATAAGCACACTTTGAAAGGTAAAAACATAATTTTAATAGATGATAGTATAGTGCGTGGTAGTACGTTAACAAATATAATAGTTATGCTAAAGGATGCAGGAGTAAAAGAGATTCACCTCAAAATTTCAAGCCCACCAATTAAGCATTCTTGTTTTTATGGAATAGATACGCCAGAGTGCAAAGATTTAATTGCTGCAAATAAATCTGTAGAGGAAATTAAGGAAGTTATAGGAGTAGATAGCCTAGCCTTCTTGAGTATTGATGGATTATATCAGGCTGTTAAAGGAGAAGTGCGTAACAATGCTACACCACAATATTGTGATGCTTGTTTCACTGGTGATTATCCAATTGGCAAATAGTCTACGCAAGATCTTAAGTTTTTAAACCGCCAAAATTTCTCTTGGCCTTTACTAATTCCGATTCTCGGAGTGCACACATAATCTGGTTTGAGGTGAGATTCATAAACACAAAATTCGTGGCTTATAGTAAGGTCCTGTTTGTTATGTTCTTTTGTAATATTTAATCTTTTACACAATATTCCTGGCCCACCTAAATTTGCCTCAAGCGGTTCAATGAGCTTTAATCCCCGTATTAACACTGCTGCTGGGAACCCTTCTGCTTCTGTTACAATATTTAAACAGTAATACATTCCATATATAAAGTACACATATGAAAACCCCGGCATACCAAACATTACTGAGGTTCGGTTAGTATAACCCTTAGCTGCATGACAAGCTGGGTCACTCATTCCTATATAGGCTTCAACTTCGGTTATTATTCCACTAAAGTTAGAAAATTTCAGCATCTTTCCTAGTAACTCCCCGGCTACAACCAAAGTTGGCCGCTCGTAGAAATTTCTTGGTAGTATTGTGTTGCTCATCATAAAAGTATAAGTTACTTGCAGATGCAAGCAACTTATACTGAATTTTCACTACTTTACCTATTTTGAAGCAGCAGGAGCTTGATGCTTTTGTGATGCGCCGCTCAAGTCTTCTACATTTGTTGAATGCTGCTCCAAAAATTTTACTTCTTCAGAGCTTTGTTGTAATTGTGTTTGTGGCAATTGTGATGCTAACACTTCATGTAAAGGCTTTGCTTCATATTGCCTTCCTACTTTTACTTCTTTATGTGCAGCTAATTGCTCCATAGTAACACCATTACCCTCAATAAGTTCTACGGAGCCATTATCATGAATATTAATTTTAATATTACATTCTTTTCCTTGAGCATTCCACTTTAAAGTCATTTGATATGACCCATTAGCTACTTCATAAATTCTTGTTCCATGTTCATCAACCCGGCAACTTAGCCCCCTTGCTTTACTTTGAGGTAGCAATAATGTAATTGCTTTCACGCCATATTGTTTACACAAATCGTTATTTAGAATGTCACTCATGCTTATTTCTTTTGTATTACTACCTATCGCAATTCTTACGGCAGGCTCAATAATATTATCTTCATTTTTGCTTTCTTTAAGTTTTATAAATTCTATATCATTATTTTCTATATTTTTAGATATCTCTTCTTTAATTTGTTCAGCAATTTTGCCTATAATGTTCTTACCACCATATTTATTCTCATCCCGAGCAGTATATGTACATATACCATTACTATCCTTATGAATATAAGGTTTTGGTTTCTTTTTATTAGTGGTATTAGTAGAAGTGTTGTTCTGCATTATAAAGAACTCATTCCATTCTTCTGCATTATTAAGAGTGACGTATTTAGGTACGTTCTCATCTAGTGTTGATTTAGGTACATTTTTAGTATCCGAAATCGAATTATTATCAGAAGGACTGATATTTAGATTAGAAGAAGTTTCAATTAAAGATACAGTTTCAGTGCTATTAGTTAACATATATGCCTCCATTATTTTTAATATATAAATGTTGGCATATAGATACCACGCCAATTAGTCAATATAAATTATGATGTTTAATGTTGAAAGCTCAAATACTCCTTTGCTTGATCGGTTAGAACGCGCCCTCTTGGTGTGCGCTTTACAAAACTAATTTTGATTAAATAAGGTTCTACTGTTTCTTCAATATTGCCAACATCTTCGGATAGCGCAATAGATATGGTGTCAATTCCAACAGGGCCTGAAGTGTTGAATAAAAATCTTAGATAATTCATATCAAGTTTATTGAGTCCCATTTTATCTACACCCAATTTTAGTAATACAGAATCAGCGACTTCATAAGTAATTTTTTTATCATCTTTCACTTCAACAAAATCCCTTATTCTTCTGAGTAACCTCAAAGCAATTCTTGGAGTGCCGCGCGCACGGCAGGCAATTTCCCGTGCTGCATCCTCTTCAATTTCAGCAGAAAGAACTCTTGCGCCTCTTTTTATAATATTAACCAGCTCCTCAAAGGAATAAAACTCAAGATGCAAAGGAATGCCAAAACGATCTCTGAGTGGCGCAGAAAGTAATCCAAGCCGTGTTGTTGCTCCAATTAGCGTAAATGGTGGTAGATCTATCCTTAAAGTGCGAGTAGATGGACCTTCACCTACTAATATGTCCAGGCAAAAATCTTCCATAGCAGTATATAAAACTTCTTCGATGCTGCGATTTAATCTATGAATTTCGTCGATAAATAGAACATCTTTTGCATTTAAAGTGGTAAGCACTGCGGCCAAATCTCCAGCTTTACTAAGTAAAGGACCAGAAGTTGCGCGAAAGCTAACTCTTAATTCTTTAGAAACAATTTGTGCTAAAGTTGTTTTGCCAAGCCCTGGAGGACCATATAATAAAACGTGATCTAAAGCTTCAGTTCTCGTCTGTGCAGCGTTTATAAACACTTTTAAATTTTGTATTAAGTCTTTTTGCCCGACAAAATCATCAAGTTGTTCAGGCCTGATGTTGATATTGCGCACATCTTCAGTATATTCTTTACCGCACGATATTGATTTCATAGTATTGAAAGCTCCTTAAGCGCCATGCGAATAATATCCTTAGTGTCCAGATTTGGCCTGTATTTTTTTATCGTATCATAAGCTTTCATTTTTTCATACCCAAGATTGATCAATGCTGAAAGGGCATCTTCATTAATTGGATGAAAATTATTGTTATTTATTTCTAGTTTACTCACTTTGCCACTCAATTCAGTGATGATTCGATTTATGAGTTTCAGGCCAAGTCCGCTCATCTTGAGTGCTACTTTATCTTCATTCATAATTGCCAAAAATAGCTGTTCTGGAGTTAATTTGCCCAAAATTGACATTGCAGTTTTATAGCTAACGCCGCTTACTTTGACAAGCAACCTCAAGCACTGCTGTTCTTCTTTGCTTATAAAACCATATAGCTGAGCGACATTTTCTCTGTGATTTGCATAGGTTTCGATAAGTAATTTAACTCTACTTCCGATGGAACATGCATTTAAAGTTTTGGCTGAAAGATACACCATATAGCCAACATCATTCACATTCAGGATTATGTGATCACTGCGCACTTCATCAACTATTCCGCTTAGATTTCCTATCATTTTTAACACTATATAGAGTTCAGTTTAAATACTCCTGGATCTTAGGTCAAGCAAACGAACATTATAACAGGGAAACGTGGCTAAAAAACCACTTGACAAACTCCGCCAGCCCCCTTATCATAAACACTGAAGCTATTTATTTATCTTCTCTGTACAGATTAAATGACAAAAAACTCACGTATCTGGCGTCTCATGTTTAATTTTTTGCACTATGTGCACTCTATGTCTTTATCAAATTTCTGGGTTTTTACCTACACAAGCTGAAATACGCTTATAAAGCATTTAAAACATTAAAAAACGCCAACTTAAAAAATGGATAGTGAATAATTAGCTACCCTAGGGTTTCTTTTGCCTTTTTTTCTGTTTAGTAAATTTCTTAATGTTTATAATTTAGATTAGTTGCAGCTTAAAAGCAGCTGAGTCGTGGTTATTAAGCGTTTAGAATAAAAAAACGCCATACTTGAAAGTATAATGTAAGTAATTAGCCAACCACGGGGCTTCTTTTGCCTTTTTTTTATTTGGTAAATTTCTTAATGTTTGTAGCTAAACGACAACCGTCATCCCGCTGCTTGTTAGCGGGATCTATGTTAAGGTATGACGGTTAAGTAAGGGATCTATGTTAAGAGATACCGCGAATGAATCGCGGTATGACGGTGTAGATAGTAATTCGTCATCCCGCTACGTGTTAGCGGGATCTCTTGTTAGCGGCCGAGATACCGCGAATGAATCGCGGTATGACGGTGTAGACGATGGTTAAGTATCCCGCTGCTTGTTAGCGCTTGTTAGCGGCCGAGATACCGCGAATGAATCGCGGTATGACGTAGGACTGCTGTCATCCCAGTGCGTGGGCTTTGTTGCATCGCTCTTCGGATAGTAGGTAACGCACAATAAATTTATGAAGCTATCTCAAATTTAGCCATACCAATATCAGTGAACTTATTGAGCAAATAGCATTTAACAAGTAGTTCCTTCTCTCTATTTGTCTC
>NZ_CP011148.1:1068691-1075851 GCF_001758565.1 Wolbachia endosymbiont of Drosophila incompta
TTTCAGTTGCGAGAAAAAACTTTCTATATAAGATCTTTTTCCATAACTCATCTCTTTTTTCCACTTCTTTATACCATCTTCATCATATGACTTTATGAGCTTGACTGCAGAATTTCTCTCAGCCATATAGTCTAACTTTGGATGCTCTGCTGCGTTGTTTTTCGGAGGAATTTTCGTTTTTATACCATATTGATTACACAGCTTATAGAGCTTTTCTCTGTCATATGCCCTATCTGCATATAGTACTTTTATGACATACTGAAAATCGACTTCTTTTAGCAAATCACAAGCTCCATAGTGATCAGAGTAGACACCGTTACTGTATTTCACAGCTATGGCTTTTTTGCTGTTTGTATTCAACATTACATGCAATTTTCTTGTCTGTTCATAGCTGCGATACTTTCTATCTTCGCTATTTTCTTTGCTATGACCAGGAGTGTTGTTGTATATACTAATTCCTGTACTGTCTATAGCAATTTCGATATCTTCCATATTATTTTTATCAATTCTGCAATCATTGATCTTAATATTGAGTTTCTTAAACCTTCTTGATGATTGTGAATAGCTGATAACTTGCAAATTTTTCCCAATTTGCTCAAGGCATCCTGCTATAAACCCAACTGTTTGCCTCAGGCCTATTCTAAATAAACAAGTTATTATGTGCACCAAAATTACAACTTTATCGCTATAAATATTGTTGCCACCTGGTATTTTTGGACCATTCTCGTACCACTTTTCTATGGCTTCGTTGATATAATGAAAAATATTTCCTCTTTTTTCTAGAAATTTGTTATATTCGCTATGGTTACTGACCCTCATTTTTTGTGGCATATTTTTTCTTTCAAGGTTAAATGGCTATTTTATAATGAATTTTGTCAGTAGCCACCAGATTTTTTCAGTTGCTATGCAACAAAGCCATCCCAGTGTCGGCTACTTGGATGACAAGAAGAGGGTACTTGGATAAGAGGCATTGCCCTCCTGGTAGGCCCAAATTGCAATGTCCGTACAGTTATGGATTCATTCGCGGTATAGATTCCGCTAATGAGTAGCGGAATGACGAATTTGTTGTTTTTCAAATTGTAGGTAAACCTAAGCCACTTTAGCTATATATAATAGAATTTCGCTTTCTACTATCTTTCCAGTTGTTTTATACATAATTCTCGAATTTTGAAAATTTGCTCCATATCTAATTTCTCACTTGTATAAAATTTGTTTTCTTACTTCGAGACCTAATCTACCACAACTTTTATATGGCGTTTCTTTCCTGCAGATAATTTTATAAATGGCTGATCTTTAAAGCTTTCGAAATTTATTACATGATCAATATTGTTTACAACATTATCATTAATCTTGCATCCGTTGCCCTGTATTAAACGCTTTGCAGCGCCTTTTGAAGGTTCAAAACCGGTGTCATGTAGTAGGTCTACTAAGGATATGCCGCTTGCAACTTGTTCTTTTTTTATGATGTAATCAGGAAGTAGTGAGCTATCTTCATTCTCAAAAGCAGAAATTGCAGCAAATTGTGCAAGTTCCGCTTCTTTGTCACCATGACATATTTTTGTCACTTCTGTTGCCAAGACCTTTTTTGCTTCATTTATTTCTTGATCCTTTAAAGACTCTAATTTTCTAATCTCATCAATTGGCACATCAGTGAGCAATCTTAAAAAACGTCCAACATCTTGATCATCAACGTTGCGAAAATATTGCCAGTAGTCGTAAGGCTTTAGCATATTATCATCAAGCCACACTGCTCCACTTTCAGTTTTGCCCATTTTTTTTCCTTGTGCATTTAATAAAAGAGGCATGGTAAGGCCAAATAGCTCAGGTAAATTCAACTTTTTTCCAAGTTCAATTCCGTTTACTATATTTCCCCACTGGTCTGACCCTCCAATCTGCAGACGACAATCATATTTTTTGTTTAATTCAATAAAGTCGTAAGCTTGCAATAGCATGTAATTAAATTCTAGAAAGCTTAAGGTTTGCTCTCTATCCAGCCTGGTTTTCACACTATCAAAACTTAGCATACGATTTACAGAAAAATAAGCTCCTATATCACGCAAAAAATCTATGTATTTTATGTTATCCAACCAATCTGCGTTATTTACTATCATTGCACCAGTCTTGCTGTCATTAAAAGACACCATTTTCTCTAATATTCTCCTTATACTGGATGTATTTTGATTGATGTTCTCTACAGGCAAGATGCTTCTTGCTTTATCTTTGAAGGATGGGTCACCAATTTTTGTTGTGCCACCTCCAAGTAAGACTATCGGCTTATAACCAAATTTTTGTAGGTGACAGAGCATCATAATCTGAATTAGGTGACCAGCATGAAGACTTGGTGCTGTGCAATCAAACCCAATGTATGCAACTATATAATTGCTCTGCAATAATAATTGATCTAGTCCTTCAATGTTTGTGCATTGGTATAGGTACCCTCTTTCTTGGATGAAATTTAAAAATTCAGATGCGTGTTTCATTTTATAAACCCCAGTCTATCCTGTCATTAATGCCGAAGGTAACCCTAATAGAGAAGCCAGTGCCCAGACACTGGAACTTAATTATAAACAAGCACACTATACAACGTTTCCGATGAAATTGCATGAAAAACTGGATTCCAGTGTCAGCTACTTTCATGACACCACTACCTGTGCAGGAGTTGCCTTCAAAATTACAACGTTTGTGCAGTTGTGCACCAGCTATCCAGGCAATCAGTTCCATAACTCTTCTATTTTATAATACTCCCTTACTTCCGGCCTGAATATGTGAACCATTATGCCTTGAAAATTCAAAACTACCCAATTGCCTTCATCCATACCTTCTACATCTATTTTATCATGTGGCTTGAGGCTTTTTATTACGTGCTCAGCTAAAGCTTTAACGTGACGGCTTGAATCACCAGATGCAATAATCATATATTTTGCAATAACGGTTTTATTCTGCACATCAAAAGTTACTATATCATGACCTTTATTTTGATCTATTATCTCTTCAATTGTACTTCTTATCGATTCCATATCGCTAAGCATTGTTTACAGGTTATATGATTCATTTATAATTATATACTCAAAATTTCTAAATATGAACTATTTTCAACGCAACTACTTGTTAAAGGTATTACCTGCATCTATTTTATCATCATGTTTTTAGCATGTACAATGTATATACTTTTTATATAATTGAAAATAGCTTTTTACTAGTATTCATTATGGGCAAGACTCTCATCTACTTAATCGGCTTTCCAGGCAGTGGTAAGTTTACTACTGCAAAGGAACTGTGTAAAATCATTGGTGCAGTAATAGTAAGCAATAATCTATTCAATAATATTATATTTGATATTGTTAAATTACAAAACGCTGAAGTTCCAGATGACCTATGGGAAAAAATTTTTGCAGTTAGGGAAAATGTATTAGCAATACTGGAAAAACACTACGTAAAATCAAAACATTATATATTTACAAATGAATTGATAGAGGGTGATCCCTATGACCAAAGATTATATAACTCAGTGGTAAATTTAAGTAAAAAAATGGACATGGAAATTTTTTCTGTAGTATTACATTGTAATAATGAAAAACTAGTAAGACGTGTCCAATCAGAAGAGAGATATCAGGAAAATAAAATTACTGATCCGGATTTTGCTATAAAGAAAATTGAAGGGAAAAGGCTATTTATACCTGAGGGTTCGCTTGAAATTGATAACTCGAACTTGAGTGCAAAGGAAGTTGCAAAGAAAATTGTTGAAGAGATGAAGAAAGAAAAAAATGGAAAATTAATTAAAACTTCTGTAACAAATCATTTAAAAACAGAGCGTACTCGTGGTTGAGCAGAAAGATAAGTACCGTCCTTGTGTTGGCATAATGCTATTTAACAGACAAGGACATGCCTTTATTGGAAAACGCTTTGATAGCGATTCTTACTGGCAGATGCCACAAGGAGGTGTTGATGATGGTGAGGAACTGGAACAAGCAGCGTTACGTGAGTTGCTAGAGGAGGTTGGTACTAATAAAGTAAAGGTTATAACTAAAAGCAAGGATTGGATATACTACAACTTGCCTGAAGAAGTTATACCAATATGCTGGAATGGAAAATATTCTGGTCAAAAGCAAAGGTGGTTCTTAATGAAGTTTTGCGGAGAGGATGAGGACATTGATATTAATTATACTGGTCATCCAGAGTTCAAAGAGTGGCGTTGGCAAGGTATAGATAGTTTAGTAGCCAGTGCTATATCATTTAAAAAAGAAGTTTATAAAACAGTGATAGAAGAGTTTTCTTCTATAATAAAAGCCTCAACAATAAGCTCATGATAGTAGATTCTCATTGCCACTTGATTTATTTTTCTGACGATGAAATACCAAAAGTAATTTCAAGGGCAGAGCAAAATGGTGTAAAGGTTTTGCATAACATATGCGTAAGCATTGACGATGTTCCTAAGTTATTAAAAATTTCTTCATCCTATGATCAGGTCTACTCCTCTGTTGGTATACATCCGCTTGATGCTGCTATAGAAAACGGTGAGTGTATACATGTTGATGAATTAGTTGAATTTACCAAGAACCAAAAGGTAATTAGTATCGGTGAAACCGGGTTAGATTTTTATAAATCTGACAACAAAGACAATCAGAAAAAAAGTTTTGCATTACATATAGAAGCGTCAAGAATAACTGGACTACCTTTAGTTATTCACACAAGAAGCGCTGATAATGAGATGATCGATATGTTAAGGTCAGAAATGAAAGCCGGTGCTTTTAGTGGAGTAATGCACTGCTTTGCTTCCTCTAAAGAACTTGCTTATCAATCTATAGATTTGGGGTTATATATTTCATTTTCTGGAATTATTACTTTTAAAAATGCGAGCTTACTCAGAGAAATTGCACAAAATGTACCACGCGAGCGTGTTTTAGTCGAAACTGATGCACCATATCTATCACCTGAGCCTTATAGGGGAAAAAAGAATGAACCAGCAATGGTGAAATACGTTGTTGATTGTTTGGCAGAGTTGTGGAATGAGTCACCAGAACAAGTAGCGAAGGTAACCACAAGCAACTTTTTTAGGCTGTTTGAGCTATAAAGAAGCTCTATAAAACCATTAATTTGCTTATGAACCTAAAGATTTCACCAGCTCTCTCACCGAGTTTACAGACTTATTAAACATTTCTTGTTCACTATCATTCATTTTAACTTCTAGGATCTTTTCAATTCCGTTTTTTCCAATAATTACAGGAACACCAATAAACAACTCTTCTACACCATATTCACCATTAAGGTAAGCAGCACATGGTAATATGCGCCTCTTATCTTTTAAATATGATTCTAACATGCATATAGCTGAAGATGCAGGAGCGTAGTATGCAGATCCAGACTTAAGCAGATCAACTATTTCTTTACCGCCATTGCGAGTGCGTTCAACTATTTCATCGACTTTTTTCTGTGTGATAAGACCCATATCGATCATTTGAGTAAGTGGAACTCCAGCAACTGAAGCACAATTGATTAGTGGTACCATAGTGTCGCCATGTCCTCCAAGCACAAAAGCAGATATATCTTCAACTGAGATATTTAACTCACTTGCAAGAAAGTAACGAAAACGGGAAGAATCAAGCACTCCTGCCATGCCAACAATCATATTAGTTGGAAGGTTTGAAAATTTATGCACCACTGAAACCATGGCATCCAAAGGGTTGGTAACCACTATTACAAACGCGTTTGGAGAATATTTTTTAATATTTTCGCCAACCTCCTTCATTACTTTAGCATTGGTTTGCAGGAGGTCATCCCTGCTCATTCCAGGTTTTCTAGCGATGCCAGCGGTTATTATAATTGCATCGGAGTTTTTTATATCTTCATACCTATTTGTGCCAGTAATATTGACATTAAATCCATCAATAGGGGATGATTCTGCTATGTCGAGTGCTTTACCTTGTGGTATTCCATCACTAATATCAAGTAAAACAACATCACCGAGTTCCCTTAGTGCAATCATATGGGTGAGAGTTCCACCGATATTTCCTGCACCGATTAAAGATATTTTTTTTCTTTGTACTGTCATTTTCTACTCCTTTGTATTTACTTTTATGGTTTTACCTTCCCAAGGCGATAAGCTATCAAACATACGAAAATCTTGCGGTAAATCTATAGGATTATACACAACCTTTTTTGTCTCTATATCATATCTTACTTCCTCATAACCAGTGAGAGGGAAATCTTTTAACATTGGATGACCTTTGAATCCATAGTCTGTTAGAATCCTACGCAAATCAGGGTGATCAGAAAACTCTATTCCATACATATCAAACACTTCACGCTCAAACCACAAAGCCGTACTAAATATCTTCGCTACACTTGGAGGCATGTCGCTTTCACATAACTGAAGCTTTATGTGTACTCTAATATTATGCACAATGCTGAGTAGATTGTATATTAGCTCGAAACGCTTCTCTCTATTTGGATAGTCAACCCCAAAAATATCAACTAATAGTTCAAACCTACACTTTTCATTATCACGTAGAAAGAATAGGTACTTTTCAATTTCATCTAAAGTTGAATATATTACAATAATGCCATCATCTTTTTGAATGCACTCGCATTTGGTCTTTTTTTGTATATACTTTGCAGTTTTATCCATTCCGAGTCCGTTTTATTTTGTTTTGTAGGCATAGCATTCCATATAGCAACGCCTCAGCGGTTGGTGGGCATCCAGGGACATACACGTCAACTGGCACAATTCTATCACAGCCTCGGACTACTGAATAAGAGTAATGGTAATAACCACCACCATTTGCACAACTTCCCATGGAAATAACATACTTCGGGTCTGCCATTTGATCATAAACCTTGCGCAATGCTGCTGCCATTTTATTAGTTAGTGTGCCAGCAACAATCATCACATCTGATTGACGTGGGCTTGCACGAAACATTATACCATATCTATCAAGATCATAACGGCTGGATGCAGTATGCATCATCTCAACTGCGCAACATGCAAGACCAAATGTCATTGGCCACAATGAACCAGACCTTGCCCGATTCATTACATAATCTGTTAAATCACCAAATTTAGTGACAAGAAACCCTTCTTTTTTATAACGACCCCAGTCATCATTAGATAGAATTTGATTTGTCATAAACTACTCCCCACTAGCTTTTTTACACCATTCATA
>NZ_CP011148.1:1075865-1077870 GCF_001758565.1 Wolbachia endosymbiont of Drosophila incompta
TGAGTATTGCAAGAAATACCATCATAGACCAAAATCCACCATAGCTTATCTTAGATAAAGAAACAGCCCAAGGAAAAAGAAAAGCAATTTCTAAGTCAAATATTATAAATAATATTGAAACTAGGTAAAATTTAATGTCAAAATTTTTCCTTGCACTGGATAGTGGATTGAAGCCACACTCATATGTGGAAAGCTTTTCACCATCTGGCTTACTCACTGCAAGAAACATAGGCAATATACCTAAAGCAAAAGATACTACAATTGATACGCAGATAAAGATTACTATGGTTAAATATTCGCTCATTTAACAAAACATATAACACTATGAGTTTACATGCTTTCCTAACTTTTTACCACCTAAAATATGCACGTGAAAGTGTGGTACAACCTGCTCTCCATTTTCACCGTAGTTAGTGACTAATCTATATCCTGTTTTTTCTAGATTATATTTGTGTGCTATCTCTCTTACAGTTTTGAAGAAATCCGCTATTTCCTCTTCAGGAGCTTTTAGAATGAAATCATCATATGAAATATATTGATTTTTTGATATAACTAAAATATGAACTGGTGCGTCAGGGTACTTATCATGAAAAGCTAGTACATTTTCATTTTCATGTACCTTCTCACAAGGTAACTCACCTCTTAATATTTGAGCAAAGATGTTATCGCTATCATAAACTTCATTGCTCATATTTTAAGAGCGACCTTTCCCTCTTTCTTCGTTTTTCTCTACATTAGGTGTAGATAGTGGTTTTATCGCATCACCAGAAGCATCTTCAAGATTTAAAGAGCTTACAAGTTCCCTTACTTTTACCATGTCCTGCTGTTCTTTCAAAAAGGGTTCTATTCCACTTACCCTTTTTCCAGTAATAACTCCTGGTTGTAAGTGATACATATCCCCAGGAACAGTTAGACTATGATGTCTTTCCTCTATTTTTTTAGCTTCACTCATAATACTCCCCTATAACTTATTTTTGCATTCCACAACTTTGCGACTTACCTGCTTTTATAGCTTCTTGCGCCCATTTTTTCTCACCTGAAGCTATAGTTTCTGAAGGCTGACCAACATCAGACTTCACAACTTTGTCTGATGACTGCTTTTGATTATCATATTCCTTATACAATTTTTCTGCAATACCATACAGCAATTTTAAGTCTGTGTGAACTTTAAATTCTCCACCAGTAATTTTTGCTAGATCTTTAAGGTTACCGTCAACTTTTTGTTTAATTTCTTCAATAGCAAGCTTTTTTATCTCCTCTGGACTCTTTCCTTTATATTTAATGTCTTCAATTATTTTTTTAACATCAACTTCAATTACAATTTTATTTTCTTCTTTAAAGATAGTTACATTTGGCAGGTTTTGCTTTATTTCACCTAATCGTTCTGGCGTCAAATAGGGTATATCCCCTGTCAGAGTCCTTGATGCTAAAAAGGTTACCTTTCCTGTTCCTTTCTTTTGCTCCATTATTTGGACACCAAGATCCTCACTAGCTTGTGTGGTTTCTATAGGTGGATCATATTCTTCAAGTGGGTTGCCAATAATAGAACGTCCGCCATTTTTTATGTCATGCCGCATTTCATCCCAGGACTTAAACCAATTCTTTGGCCATATAGGGTACACTGCACCCTTGACTAGAACTTTTACACCTCTACCCAGAAAACTTCCTACTCCCGAAGCTGCATTACCAACTTTAGCTAGTATAGAAGTAGATTTTTCATTTTTTCCTGTGAACATACATACCTCCAAGGTACTTTCTACAACTAAATACATTTTAATTATAGACGAAAAAATTTAAACTTCTATATCCATTATAAGATAGAATTATAGGGATTGCAACCATTATTTGCACATTGTCTAAAACATGTAGTATTTTCGCTACTTTTATTGTTCAATTTATTATAAAGAATACTCTAAATTATGTTTAAATGGAACACAAATAATATCATTGATGCAACTGGCGGAAGAGACGTAAATGGTTGTAATTGGATACATAGCTCAAATAT
>NZ_CP011148.1:1077877-1078052 GCF_001758565.1 Wolbachia endosymbiont of Drosophila incompta
GCGGCATGACATAAAAAATGGTGATTTATTTATTGCCCTCAAGGGAAAGAATTTTGATGGCCATAATTTTTTGCATGAAGCGTTTTTAAAAGGGGCTATCGCTGCAATAGTGAGTGAGGGTAAATATAAAAGTTTCCCTCTCATTATTGTACAAGATACCCTGAAAGCTTTGCAC
>NZ_CP011148.1:1078101-1078302 GCF_001758565.1 Wolbachia endosymbiont of Drosophila incompta
TTGCAGTTACAGGCAGTGTCGGAAAAACCACTACAAAGGATATGCTACACACTGTTTTATCGCAATATGGAGTGTCCCATGCAAACGAAGGTAACTTAAATAATAATATAGGATTGCCTTTGACAATTCTGAAAGCTCCAAAAAACTGCCAGTACTTAATTCTTGAAATGGGAATGAATAAAGCTGGTGAAATAAAAGAAT
>NZ_CP011148.1:1078312-1081751 GCF_001758565.1 Wolbachia endosymbiont of Drosophila incompta
TAGTAATCCGAATATTGCAGTTATTACCAACATCGAACCTGCACATACTGAAAATTTTTCATCACTATTTGACGTTGCACAAGCGAAGTTAGAAATTCTGTATGGTATGAAAAATAACGGTACTTTGGTTTTAAGCAGAGATAATAAATATTATGATTATCTCTCATCACACGCCAATAGAAATGTAATAAGCTTCGGTAAAGATAAAAATGCTGAAGTTTGTTTACTAAACTTAATAAGAAACGATGAATCTTCTGTCATTTCAGCACTATCTTCTGTCATCCCAGTGCTTGACTACTTGGATCCAGGAAGTTCAATTGCAAATGAGCATATCAGACGGTTGTATAATAAAGACTGGATTCCAGCGTCACGCGCTGGAATGACATCAAACCGAGTTGCTAATAGATTAAGTTTAAAAATCAGGCTGAGTGATAATCAAATTATAAACTGTAATTTACGTGTACAAGGTGAGCATTTTGCTTATTCGCTACTTGCTGTTGCAGCAGTTGTGCAAAGCCTCGGACTTGATTTATCAAAATTACCACTTGCACTTAAGAATTTTAGTGTAGCGAAAGGTAGAGGCAATATTCATAAGGTCAAATGCAATAAAAAATATATACATTTAATTGATGACTCCTATAACGCCAGCCCTGCTTCGATGAAAACTGCAATAAAAACTTTGAGTACATATTCTAATCAGAGAAAAGTAGCTTTGCTTGGTGATATGTTGGAACTTGGTGATGAAAGCATAGAGTTTCATACAGATTTGGTTAAGATTATCACAGAAAATAATATAGATAAAGTTTATACAGTTGGTAAATTTATGTTAGAATTGCATGAGCTTTTGCCAGATAATATAAGAGGCACGCATTTTAATGATTCTAATCAATTGAAAAGTGATTTAGCTAACATTATTCAGAATAATGACGCAATTCTAGTTAAAGGCTCACGAGGAATGAAAATGGATCTTATTGTACGGGAATTCGTAATAAAATATTAAGCGAAATCATTGTATTAATTTACAGTAACAAATTATTAGGAACTTTAATTGTGACAAAACGTGTAATTATTTTTGGTGGAACGGGGTTTATAGGGAAACACATCGTAAGACGCTTGGCAGCAGAAGGATATTTAATAAAGATATTCACTCGTAATCAGGAAAAAGCTGCTTGTTTAAAATTGTGTGGCAATTTAGGACAAATATCAATATTTAAAGGCGATTTTTTTGATGAAAAATCAGTTCTGGATGGTATGGAAGAATGTGATGTAGCTATAAACTTAGTGGGAATATTATATGAAGCAAAAAAGCACGATTTTTACGCTGTTCACGTTAAAATAGCTGAAAGGATAGCAAAAGCTGCAAAAATGAAAAATGTACCTATGATGATACATTTTTCTGCTATGGGAATAGAAAATAGCAAGTTGTCAAAATATGCCAAAAGTAAATTGGAAGGTGAAAAAGCTGTAACTTCAGCATTTCAAAAAGCAATAATAATTAGGCCAAGCCTTGTATTTGGTAAAGAAGACAACTTCTTTAATAAATTTGCAAGATTAGCAACTATTCTTCCTTTCTTACCACTAATTGGCAATGGAACAACTAAATTTCAGCCAATATGTGTAACAGACTTAGCTGAAGTGGTATATCGTATTATCAGTTTTAATAAGCAAGACAAGAAAATTTATAACATGGGTGGACCAAAGGTTTACTCTTTCAAAAGCTTATTGAAGTTTATTCTGAATGTTACTAACAGAAAGTGTTTGTTGATCAATGTATCTTTTCCAATGGCAAAGTTAATAGCTTTCTTTTTAGAAAATAAAATTATTTCTATGCTGCTAAAACCAATAACCGGAGATACGAACCCTATGCTTACTCAAGATCAGGTGAAAGTTATGATGAATAGTTCAATCGAAAAGTCAGTTGACCTTGAAACAATGAAGGTTCGACCATTAGCAATTGAAAATGTGGTGCCAGAGTACTTGAAGATTTATAGAAAGTATTGATAAAAGAGTGTGCCCGGTGGGATTCGAACCTACGACCCACAGCTTAGAAGGCTGTTGCTCTATCCAGCTGAGCTACGGGCACACAACATATATAAAATGCTTCTTAGTACAAGTGAAGTCAAGTACTTCGTGTGAATATGATGTTTATCTTGCGACACCTTGTCATTGCAGTTGTGTGTCGCGCGCTGCCAAAATTGGATGCGAGAAGTCTATTTATTTTAGAAAATATTATATAGAAACTTACTTGACACCCTTCGCCAGCGCCCTTATCATGATAGTGAAGCTATTGTATTTGCTTTCGCCAATCTGCAGATTAAAAGGTAAGGATTACTTAATGTATCAGCGTCTTATGTTCAATTTTTTGCAGTATATAGATACTGTATGTCTTTACAAAACTTCATCTACATCTAGATTTTTATCTAAATAAGCTGAACGCGCTTATAAAGCGTTACAAGACATCAAAAAATGCCAATACTCGACAGAGATAGTAAAAGACTAGCTAACTCGGGGATTCTTTGTCTTTTTTTCTGCTTGGTAAATTTCTTAAACATTTGCAGCGTAAGTTAGTTGCAATTAAAAGCAGCTGAATTTCGCTTGTCAAGCGTTTAAAACATAAAAAACGCCAATATTTTAAAGCAGATAATAACCACGGGGCTTCTTTTGCCTTTTTTTCATTTGGTAAATTTCTTAATATTTATGGCTAAACGACAATCGTCATCCCGCTACGTGTTAGCGGGATCTATGTTAAGGTATAGTAGGGGATCTATGTTAAGAGATACCGCGAATGAATCGCGGTATGACGGTGTAATGATGGTTAAGTATCCCGCTGCTTGTAGAGATTGCATAGCGCGGGTTATGGTAAGGGGATCTATGTTAAGAGATACCGCGAATGAATCGCGGTATGACGGTGTAATGATGGTTAAGTATCCCGCTGCTTGTTAGCGGGATCTATGCTTTGAGATACCGCGAATGAATCGCGGTATGACGGTGTAATGATGGTTAAGTATCCCGCTACGTGTTAGCGGGATCTATGTTAAGGTATAGTAGGGGGATCTATGTTAAGAGATACCGCGAATGAATCGCGGTATGACGGTGTAATGATGGTTAAGTATCCCGCTGCTTGTTAGCGGGATCTATGTTAAGGTATAGTAGGGGATCTATGTTAAGAGATACCGCGAATGAATCGCGGTATGACGGTGTAATGATGGTTAAGTATCCCGCTACGTGTTAGCGGGATCTATGTTAAGAGATACCGCGAATGAATCGCGGTATGACGGTTAAGTAGGGTGTCATTCCAGTGCTCCTTTTTTTGTCATCCCAGCGTCACGCGTTGGTTTCAACATTATATCATGAACTTTCTAAAATTCATTGAACTGTGCTTTCAAACGGTAGTGCCGGGGTGTGAGTATAACGATTATCAGTATATAAAAGTCATAGC
>NZ_CP011148.1:1081764-1082518 GCF_001758565.1 Wolbachia endosymbiont of Drosophila incompta
GCAGCGAGCGCTGGTGAAGTGAAACGAATAATATTCAATATGCCTCCGCGCTCGATGAAGTCCATGTGCATAAGCGTTGCGTGGCCCGCATGGATACTGGGAAACCAACCAACTGCGAGAATAATAGTTGCAAGTTATTCTCAGCGGCTCAGCGAAAAGCACTCGCTCGACACCAGGTGCGTGATGCAGTCTAGTTGGTATAGAGCGCTATTTCCAGAGATAGAACTATCCAAAGACCAGAATACCAAATATAAATTTCAAACAGTGCAGAGAGGATACAGAATCGCAACATCAGTTGGTGGAACACTAACTGGTGAAGGTGGTGATTTTATCATTGTGGACGATCCGCTCAGTTCTGCTCAAGCTTTGAGTGAAACGCTTAGAAAGCGTGCCACAAACTGGTTTGATCAGACTTTAGTAACCAGGCTGAACGATAGAAAAAAAGGAGTCATCGTTCTTGTAATGCACAGGCTACACCAGGAGGACTTAACTGGACACCTTCTCTCCAAGCCAAAAAACATATGGCATCATATTTGTTTGCCAATGATTTCTGAAAATAAGCAGGTTATTTATTCAATCAAAAAGCCAATGCCTCCCGTTCCTGTCATCCGAGTAGCTCAGCACTGTGCGACCAGGCGATTATATAATAAACCAGCGTCACCTGTAAGGATATTATATTCAAGAGAAGAAGGTCAGTTGTTATATCCCCTCGATGGAGGAAAAGAAGAAGTTGAGATAATAAAAGCTGAACTTG
>NZ_CP011148.1:1082534-1082694 GCF_001758565.1 Wolbachia endosymbiont of Drosophila incompta
TAGGGTTATGTTAAAGAGGGAATATGCTTGAATTTACTAGTTTCCGGACAACCTCTGAAACGCTATAAAAAATTTCCTGATAATCTCTCGCATATAACACAAAGTTGGGATACTGCGGTTTCAACAAGTAACATGAGCAACTTTAGTGTCTGCACCACCT
>NZ_CP011148.1:1082723-1091518 GCF_001758565.1 Wolbachia endosymbiont of Drosophila incompta
CTCGACGTATATCGCGCAAAGCTTGAGTATCCAAAGCTTAAAGAACAGGTTTTGTCACTAGCTGCAAGATGGACGCCACACGCAATTTTAATCGAAGCAAAAACAAGTGGTCAACAATTGGTGCAAGAGCTAAAGACAAACAGTGATTTACCGATTATTGAAATAGTGCCACATGATGACAAGCTCACTCGATTTCATCAAATTGTTCCGATTATAGAGTCTGGCAAGGTTTTTCTGCCACATCAAGCAGTATGGCTGAACGATTTTGAGTATGGGATTTTAATGTTTCCTGAAACGCGCCACGACGACCAAGTGGACAGTACCGTGCAATATTTGCAGTGGGTGAGAAACAGTACCTCTAGGGTTACGGCTGTACGGGCATTGTGATTTGAGAGCAATTTCCACAAGGGAGGATGTCATCCCAGCGCTCCTTTTTTTGTCATGCAAGTAGCTGACACTGGAATCTAGCTTCTCGTTGCTGCTGCGATCATATACTATTGTAATGAGCCTTCAAAGTCACTTAAAAATAGCAACGTCCAAGGGTTTTCTGAAAAGGTCCCACAACCCGGTTCGTAAAATTCACAAGAACCATTAAAATATTTTTTTACTTTTCATTGTATATTTCTCAACATATTATCTTTAAGTACTAAAATAATTAACAATATGGCATTATTAATAGTTGAATCACCTGCGAAAGCAAAGACAATAGGTAAATATTTGAGTAAAGAGTTCAAAGTAGCTGCATCCTTTGGACATGTGAGGGATCTTCCAGCAAAAAACGGTTCTGTCGATCCGGATAATGATTTTACTATAAAGTATGAAACCATTGAAAAAGCAGAAAAGTATATAAAAGAGCTAGTAAAAGCCGCAAGCAAAACATCAGATATATATCTTGCAACAGACCCAGACAGAGAAGGGGAAGCAATGGCTTGGCATGTGATAGAGACATTAAAAGAAAAGAAAGCAATCAGTAATTAAAACAACATTTATAGAGTAGTCTTTAATGAGATAACAAAAAGAGCAGTACAAGAAGCAATAAAAAATCCACGTGAAATTAATATGGATTTAGTGCGTGCACAACAAGCACGTAGAGCTTTGGATTATCTAGTTGGATTTAGTTTGTCACCACTGCTGTGGACAAAATTGTCGGGAAGCAAGTCTGCAGGGCGAGTGCAGTCTGTTGCATTAAAGATTATATGCGAACGAGAAGATGAAACTAGTAAATTTATAACACAGGAGTATTGGAGCATAAAAGCAGAAATGCAAAATAGCAAAGATGAGGCTTTTTTTGCTATGCTAAGCCACTATGACAATAAAAAGCTAGAAAAATTTGATATTAAGAATGAAGAAGAAGCAAAGAACTTAGTCAGGGAGATTGAATCAAGGCAATATGCTGTAAGCACAGTAGAACGCAAGCAAGTTAAGAGAAACCCGCTTCCTCCGTTTATTACTTCAAGTCTTCAGCAAGATGCAGTGAATAAACTGTATTTTAATGTGAAAAGTGTTATGCGCATAGCGCAAAATTTATATGAAGGTATCGATATTGGTGGTGAAACTGTAGGGTTGATAACTTACATGCGTACAGATGGGTTTCATATTGCAGATGAGGCTATAAACTCAATTAGAGGGTCAATTAAGTCATTATATGGTGATAAATATTTACCGCAGTCTCCTCGTAAATATGTAAAAAAGGTCAAAAATGCTCAAGAAGCACATGAAGCAATTCGTCCAACTGATATCAATAGAACGCCGGGTAGTATTAAGGATTACTTAACGCCAGAGCAATTTAAATTGTATGATTTAATCTGGAAAAGGACCATTGCAAGTCAAATGGAGTCGGCGATTCTTGATCAAGTGGTAGTCGAAATTAGTTCTACTGACCAGAAAGTAATTCTGCGAGCAAGTGGATCAAGTATATTCTTTGATGGTTTTTATAGAGTCTACCAAGATAACATAGAAGCCGAAAATGAAGGCCTGCTACCTGCCATGAAGGAAGGGGAAGCGTGTAAGCTGATTTCAGTTGAGCCAAAACAACATTTCACTCAACCGCCACCTCGTTATAGTGAAGCAAGTATCGTAAAAAAAATGGAAGAAATCGGTATAGGTCGACCATCAACTTATGCAACAATTATTTCGGTATTACAAGATCGTGAGTACGTTTCATTGGATAGCAAAAGGTTTATTCCAAGCAGCCGCGGTAAAATCGTTACTATATTTTTAGAAACTTTTTTTCAGCGTTGTGTAGAGTATGATTTCACAGCACAAATGGAAGAGAAGCTTGATTTAATTTCAAATGGACATGCAGATTGGAAAAAAGAATTAGGCCACTTTTGGGTGCCATTTTTTGGTCATGTAAACTCTGTCAAGCAAATGACGCATGATGAAGTTTTCAGCGGCATTCACGATTTGGTAATCGATTGGTTTTGTTCAGAAGAAGGAAGAAAAGAGGTGAATACGAAATGCCCTGCTTGCTTAGGTGGCATATTGAAATTGAACTTTGGAAAAGCCGGGGTGTTCCTTGGATGTTCTAACTATCCTGAATGCAACCATACAAAAGAAATTACAGGTAGTAACGACAATTCAGAATATCCAAAAAGTTTAGGTATAGATGATATAACAAACCAAGAAGTGATGATCAAAAAGGGTCCTTTTGGACTTTATCTGGAGTTTAATAACGAGTTAAAAAAGAAAAAAACGGTTTCCATACCAAAAGATATAAATGTTAATGAGATTGATCTGAGCACCGCTACTCAGTTACTTTCCTTGCCAAAAGTAATCGGAGAACACCCTGAAACCGGAAAGGAAGTAAAAATAGGCCTTGGGCGATTTGGGTACTATATTTTCTATGATGGTAGATACTTTTCTCTTAAGAAAAGCTCCAAAGAGGTGCTGAATACAGAATTGAGCGAAGCTGTACAAATTATTGCAAACAGTCCACGCAAAGAGTTAAAATCTCTCGGGGTTAATGAAAAGGGAAAAGAAGTTTTTATCTGCAACGGTAGGTACGGATTCTATATAAAATGCGGTAAAACAAACGTTGCTTTGGGCAAGAGTGCAGATATTGAGAGTATAGATCTGGAGAAGGCTTTAGAGTTGATTAAGGGTAAGAAATAGACTTCTTGCATAACCATATGCTCTTTATTGTCATTCCAGCGCGTGACGCTGGAATCTAGAAAAAAAGAACCTGGATGCCAGTGTCTGGGCACTGGCATGACACCCTTTCTGGTAGAGGTTGCTCTCAAATCACAACGTGCATACAACTGCAGCAGTATGATGTTTTATTTATTATAGCTATAACACTGAAGTTTACAATCAGAACAAACCACTTGGCCACGTGGAACTGATTTCAGTTTATCAGTTGAAACTTGATTTGAGCAGAATATGCATTTTATTGTGTTGCTTGGAGTAAGTGAGTTATCAACAGCAATTCTATCATCAAAAACAAAACATTCTCCTTTCCAATTACCATTTTTATTATAAGTTTTTTCAAGGTAAGAAAGAATGCCGCCTTTAAGATGGTAAACATCACTAAATCCAAGGCTTTTCATATATGCTGTAGATTTTTCGCATCTAATCCCACCAGTGCAGTACATAGCCACTTTCAGGTCTTTACTCTCAGAAAATGACTCTGTCCACTGAGGAAACTCACGGAAACATTGTGTGTGTGGATTAATTGCATTCTTAAACTTGCCTAATTTCACTTCATACTCGTTTCGTGTATCTATTACTAAAACGTCAGGTTGAGAAGTAAAATCATCCCAATGCTCTGGATCAACATATTTACCCCTAAGGGAAATATCAAGATTGCTTACACCAAGATTCACAATCTCTCTTTTTAATTTTACCTTCATCTTGCTAAATGGTTGATATTCTGCTGCACTCTCTTTCCATGTAAGGTCCCTTAGCCTATAATCAGAACGTAGAAAATCGAATATTTTATCAATTGCGTTTCTTTCACCAGATATTGTTGCATTAACACCCTCTTCTGCAAGGAGTATAGTGCCCTTTAACTCAACGTTGTTGCATGCAGCTTTTATTTCGTCTTTCATGTCATAATAATTAGAGAGTTCTACAAAGTGATAGAAAGTTGCAATGACGAAGCTCATGATTATTCACTTATCAACTAAAAACATGATATACAAAATTATAAAGATATTCAATAGTACGGCTGTTAATTACTGGATATCTTCAGTTTTTACATATAACATTTTAATATAAAATATAGATTCAAATTAATGTTTTTAAGAGTATTTAAAAATATATTCTTATTTTTAGTAAGCATATTATTCGTCTGCCCAATATTATCATTAATATCAATCTTATTTACAGATTCAGCGAATTCCGAATGGGTAATCAGTACACTTTTTCCTGAATATATACTGAGTACGTTAATTTTGATGGTAGGAGTAGGGGGAATATCTTTCATATTTGGAGTAATTCCAGCTTGGCTCACCACATTTTTTTCATTTCCTGGAAGTAAAATTTTTGAGATTGCTTTGTTCTTTCCGATATCGATTCCTGGATATATAGTAGCGTTCGTCTATGTAAATACGCTAGAGTTTTCAGGTCCGGTGCAGAGCTTATTAAGAGACATTTTAGATTGGAGCAAAGGTGACTATTGGTTTCCTGAAATAAAATCCCTAGGTGGTGGAATATTAGTAATGGGATTCAGCCTATATCCATACGTTTATATGTTAGTTCGCTCAAGTCTAAAGAATGTTAGTAACTCAGTCACTATTGCGTCAACGCTTGGGTTCTCCTCATTGAAGAGCCTGTTTTCTGTTATCATACCCTCCATACGCCCATCAATTATAGCTGGGTTGTCTTTGGTACTAATGGAAGTAATTACAGATTTCGGCACACCACAGTTTCTTGCTATCGATACTTTTACGACAGGAATATATCGCACCTGGTTTTTACTGCATGACAAATATTCAACTACTGTTTTAGCAGTTGCAGAATTAATTTTCGTTGTGATACTAATAGCTATCGAAAAAAAACTACAAAAAAAAGGAATATCTTACTCTTCAATCAATACCAATTCGGACTATCACAACAAACGGAGTATAAGTGGCGCTATGCCGTTGACCTTTGCTTATCTTATGTGTGTATTGCCGATCTTAATAGGTTTTATTTTGCCAATGATTCCGCTCATATATTGGAGCATAGAGAAGGGGTTTTTCATATACGAAGCAAGATTCTATAACATAATAGCAAATAGCATTAGTTTATCATTTATCACCGCATTAATCTCAATTAGCATTGCAATAATGATTGGATATACGGCGCGTAAAAATAAGGTAATCAACAATATAGCGCGTCTCATTTCTTTAGGCTACGCAATTCCAAATGCAATTATCGCAATTAGTATAATAATATTTTTAAGCAGAATATCCTCTTTCATTACTCAATATGTTGTGGAAATTAGCTTGGTAGGAACTATTGGCGCATTAGTTTACTCATATTTATTTCGTTTTTTTGCTATATCTTTCAAGGCGGTAGAGTCAGGGCTCAAAAAAACACCAAATGAAATTGAGTGGACTGCATATACTATGGGTCATGGACCTATTTCCACATGTTTGAATGTTCATATCCCTCTCATCAAGAAGAGTATATTATCGGGATTTTTGCTCGTATTTATGGATACTATCAAAGAGCTCACAGCAACACTCATTATAAGACCATTTAATTTTGAAACTATATCAACTAGAATATATGAACTTGTAAGCGATGAGCGCTATAGAGAAGCTGCCCCATTTTCGTTAATAATAGTTATAATAGGCTTAATCTCTACAATAACCTTATTTACACTTGATGATAAGGATAAAAAATAAACGTAACCGTTCACACTTAATTCTTCAATCTCACTAATAGAAAGGCCAGTAAACTTAACAATAGTGTTGACATCAACATTATTAGCCAGCATTGCTTTTGCGACTTCAATTTTCCCTTCAATTTTCCCTTTCTCTATACCTTTTTGTATACCTTTCTCTTCAGCAAGATCAAGTCTGTATTCAAGAATAGCTTCTTCTTTGCGTAGATCCATTATCCTTTCTTCATAGGCTACTAAATCTTTTTCGTTCCAACGAAACTTGTCTAATTCATCATATGCTAGCTTTATTATTGGCGCTTTTTCTGCTATCTCTTTTAAGTCCTCTTCTGTTGTTTCTTCTGCGTATTTAAAAAAGAAACACCACCTTTCTACTATACTTTCTAACTGCTCTACTTTATTTTTTGCGAATTTAGGCAACTCAATAAAGACAAACTGAAAATCTTTTAAGTAATGGCCGTTAGTTTTTATATCACGTATATTGTGAGTAGAAATATAATCAACTTCTTCAGGAAGTAAGTTACAATTTGATATAGCAATAAAGAAGACTTTCTTTAAATCAATGTAGTTGCCAGATTTATCTAATTGTCTTGAGTAGGCTTTAGCGGCATATAATTGAGCGCGTTTTTCGAAGCCCTTGTCTCTAGCGAGCTGGTTAGGTAAGGAAGTAGTATTGCTACTACTCCCTCCCTTAGAAACGCAGCATGCAGGTTTCCCCACACTACGCTTGAGCCCCTTATCTAAGTCCTTCTTTTCTCGAACCGGCTTGTCCTTGATGATTCCTCAGAAAACATCATTCTTAATGGTGACACCAACAGTAGAGAACCTTCTCTTGAGAAAGAGCTTGCTAACATTTTTGTTTGTTTCACTCTTTCATCAAAATACTTTTTCCATTTTAAGTCAAGTGGATTTGCATCCGCCCTGATTTTAACATGTTGTCTGATAGGTATATCAATCAACCTAAGCAGTCTTAAATACCTTATCTCTTTCGGTTTGTTCTTGCATATGGGTGCAGCAAAGACCCATTGGCGTTGTTTCATTACCTTGAAGTAACGATTCTTTATCCAACGTAATCCTTTACGAGGATGTCTTTTCTTTGCCCATTTCCATAGAGCACACATAATTTCATGGTCTATTTTGTTAAAAGCTCTTTTCGCACACACATGGCTGTAGTAATTTCCCCATCCCCTTAATAGGGAATTGAGCAACTTGATTAGTACGGCCTGAGTGTTCGCTATGTTTGCCTTTATCAATGTACGTGCTTTATTAAGAAGTTTCTTAATACTTTCTTTTGAAGGTTTTATAATTAACTTCTTATTATACCTGCGTACATTACAACCAAGAAAGTCAAACCCTGTTGTAATAGATGTAATTTTTGTTTTCTCTTCGGAAAGGATAAGACCTCTCTCCTGAAGAAAGGACGATACTAGAGGTTTTACTTCATTTTCCAGTACTTCACGTGTGATTCCTGAAATGATAAAGTCATCTGCGTACCTGATTACATTTACTCCACTTCTGATTTTGCTTCTTCTTTTACTGCCAAGTTTACCAAATTGACTTTCCAATGATTTTTCAAGTCCATTTAGGGTTAGATTTGCTAGTATTGGAGAGATGATACTACCTTGTGGGGTACCTGCAGTTGTGGAATACAGAGTTTTTGATTCTAGGAAGCCAGCTTTTAACCAGCTATGAAGAATTTTCTTCTCCATAGGAATATGCTTCATGAGCCATTCATGGTTAATGTTATCAAAACACCCTTTAATATCACCTTCGAGTATCCATTGTAGTTGGTTACGGCTTGCCAGTAACAAGTGACAAGCCACAGTAGCGTCTGCGCAGGATCTTTTTGGTCTAAAACCATAAGAGTGACGATCACTGATCGTTTCAGCTATCGGTTCCAAAGCAAACAAGTATAATGCTTGCATGGCTCTATCTTTTATCGTAGGGATTCCAAGAGGTCTTCTTTTGCCATTAGACTTACTGATGTATATCCGTTTTAGCGGAGAAGGTTTGTATCCTCTTTGTTTTAATAGCTTTATTCCTTGAAATTTTGTGTTGCAAGTTGACCATATTTGACGATCTACACCTGCTGTGTTTTTTCCTTGGTTTTCAGTTACTCTCTTAACCGCCAAAGCTTTGCCGCTAAAAGAGCGTGTGAGAAGGTGTTGTAAAGTTTTCACCTTACCCCATCTGCCTTGTTGGACAGCCTTAACAATACGCCTCTGTAGCCTCATAACAACTTTTTKRCATCCGTACTAAAATTTCAGATATTATAGCCTTTTACTTGTTTCCGGACAACCTCTTACAGTTGTACTTGTAATCATCTGCTTTCCTACCTTAAGTGGTTAACAAAGTTTCTTGTCATGAGGGACCAAATGGAAGTCTGCTCGTTTTCACGCGAATTAATGTTACAAATTCTATCCATTTCGTTACAAAATGGCATTCGCTTTCTCCATTATCCTTTACCTGCACATCCATCAGCATTCCTTGCGGGTTGCCTGCCATATAGGCGAAAATACAGGCTTATCCTGTTCCTTTTGTCATACAATAGTGGGTTAGGTGGCTTCTCTATACCGGTGGAATTATTATTTGCGTACATCCAGAAATGAAAAATGTCACATTACCTTTTGGTCGGAGCTTATCAGCATCTTTAGCTCTTTAATCGTTACGATACTTATGAAGCTTCACTTACGTTCACCATACCACTAAGCCTAGCCCTCCAACCACATGATGCTTGTAGTTTATGCTTTCTCTCACGATTGAGCATCTTCTTTATCAAGAGGAGGTTCATTGTCCGCGTCGCTCGGCACCAACTGGTTACCCAATTCGCACTGATGCGTAGACTCAGATGGCAAAACATCTGGTTCAATAAGCTTTAGAATCCTTTCAGTTTCTTTCTGAATGAATTCCTCTCCTTTTAAACAATATGACCGAAGGCTTTCATGGCACCATTTGTTGTAAACTC
>NZ_CP011148.1:1091525-1095643 GCF_001758565.1 Wolbachia endosymbiont of Drosophila incompta
ACTAGAGTCCCTGCAAAGAACATCAACAATACTTTGTTTATCAGAGGCAACTTCGGGATCCATAATAGTGCTAAGAAACTCAACTTCTTGTATTGCATTTATCTCAGTAAACCCTAAAATATCGTTCAAAAAGTGGATCAGGATATTCTTATTTTTTTCCGTTCCAAAGATTTTTTTGAAACACAAATCATTGCGAGGATCGAGAAATTTTGAAAGAGCCATAGCCAAAGTGCTTAAAAATATTAATAATTATACACTATTATTAACAATTATTCAACCATATTTTTGAAGATAGCTATAGCTAACACGTCATAACCGCCACGAACCGTCATACCGCGATTCATTCGCGGTATCTTAGCATAGATCCCGCTAACAAGTAGCGGGATGACGATTGTGTATCGTGCTTTGCTAAAAATCACAGAATGCAGTCTGGTTACAAATAAACNNNNTTGACAGTTAATGGGGTCTAGTTTTGATGTATGGACTATCCAAAGAAAAGGGTGGTATCATAACTTCAAAAACTTTTATGCTTTCTTCATTCAGAAATTCATACTTACCCTGCATTATTCCTGACGGTACATTTAAGTATGTTCCACTTGTGTATTTAAATACCTCTCCAGATTTTATCACAGGTTGTTCTCCGATAACACCAACTCCGGCAATTTCATTTACTTTTCCCTTATAATCTATTATTTGCCAATGACGACTTAACAATTGAATAGTTGATTGGCTTGTGTTTTTTATCTTAACGTTATACATCCATACATAGCAATTTTCATAAGGAATGGATTGCTCTTCAATATAAATTGGTAAAACTGTAACTTCAACAAAGTTGGTAGTTAGTGTGTATTCTATCATTATAAAATATTCATGATAAGAAAATAGTATTTTAATTATATACTTTTTTCATAGATTTTTCAAGTATACTTTAATTAGGAAATATCAATTTATAGTATGAATGAACCAGATGCGCTGAGCAAAAAAGTAATAGGAATAATAGGTGGTGGACAATTAGGTAAAATGACTGCTATCGCTGCAACAAAACTTGGACAAAAAATACATGTTTTTGCCAGTGCTAAAGACGATCCAGCTTGTTCTATTGCTGGTGATTTCACAATAGCAGATTTCTCTGATAAGAAAGCGCTTGAATCTTTTGCACAGAGTGTGGATTTGGTCACTATTGAGTCTGAAAATATTCCATGTAGTGCAATTGATATCGATGTAAATTTTTATCCGGGTAAAAAAGCGTTACACATTGCGCAAAATAGGCTTAGAGAGAAAGATTTCATTAGAAGCTTGAGTATAAAAACTGCTGAATACAAAAGTATACAAAATTATAATGAGCTACTGAAAAGCAGTAGAGCTTTTGGCTATCCAACAAGGCTGAAAACAACAGAAATGGGTTATGATGGAAAAGGGCAATATGTGCTTGAGAATGATTCTGAAGTGAAGCAATTTGCTTCCTTTGATTGGAATACAGAGTACATTCTTGAAGCAAGTGTTGATTTACTGAAAGAGGTTTCAATAGTCGTTGCAAGAGATAAAAACGGTAAAGTAGCTTTTTTTCCTATAGCAGAAAATTACCACGTTGATGGAATACTTGATACTTCAACAGTGCCAGCTAAAATAGATAGTAAATTAACTCAAGAGGTACAACGAGCTGCAAAGAAAATAGCAAATGCGCTTGATGTAATAGGAATTCTGGCTATTGAATTTTTTGTTACTAAGGATAACGAATTGTTAGTTAATGAACTAGCTCCAAGACCTCACAATTCTTGCCACTGGAGCTTGGATGCATGTAACGTTAGTCAATTTGAACAGCTAGTTAGGATAATATGCGGGCTACCTATGCAGGAAGTAGTATTACGCTTTCCTTGTATGACGAAAAATATAATAGGTAATGATATATATGATTCTCATAAGTATTTGAGCAACGAAAAAGCTAGTTTAACCATATATGGGAAAAAAGAGGTTAGGGATAAGCGTAAAATGGGACATGTCAATATAGATTTAAGTTAACAGTTTTTCTACGTCATACCGCCACAACTGTACGAACATTGTGATATGATGAGATGTTACATAGTAAACGGTGTCATTCTAGCACCTCTTTTCCCGTCATCCCGCTGCTTGTTAGCGGGATCTCATTTCACTTTGTGAAGGTGTCATCCCAGCACCTCTTTTCCCGTCATTCCGCTGCTTGTTAGCGGGATCTCATTTCACTTTATGAGGGTGTCATCCGAGTAGCCCCTTTCTCGTCATCCCGCTGCTTGTTAGCGGGATCTCATTTCACTTTATGAAGGTGTCATTCGAGTAGCCTGACTACTTGGATCCAGGAATTTTATTAAGTTGGTAAGCATAAAAGTGGCTGATCTTATGTTAAAACACAACGTTCTTGATGAGATTACAGCAAGGCTGGATTCCAGCGTCAGCTACTTGAATGACAGCAGTCCTACGTCATGCCGCCGCGGTATCTCTAGATCCCGCTAACAAGTAGCGGGATGACGATTGTCGTTTAGCCATAAATGTTTAAGAAATTTACCAAACGAAAAAAAAGGCAAAAGAAGCCCCGTGGTTGGCTAGTTACTTACATTATACTTTCAAGTATGGCGTTTTTTTATTCTAAACGTTTAATAACCGCGATTCATCTGCTTTTAAGCCGCAACTAATCTAAATTATAAACATTAAGAAATTTACTAAACAGAAAAAAAGGCAAAGAAAACCTAGGGTAGCTAATTACTCACTATCCATTTTTTAAGTTGGCGTTTTTTGATGTTTTAAATGCTTTATAAGCGCATTTTAGCTTGTATAGCTAGAAATTTGATAAAGACATAAGGTGCACATAGTGCAAAAAATTAAACATGAGACGCCAAATACGTTGAGTTTTTTTGTCATTTAATCTGTACAGAGAAGATAAATAAATAGCTTCAGTTTCATGATAAGGGGGCTGGCGAAGGGTGTCAAGTAAGTTTTTTCGTTTCTATTTCCAATAAAAGTTTGTATGCAATAACACAGAAGCATGCACTGCTATTCCTTCATTTCTTCCAATATAACCTAATTTCTCTGCAGTGGTTGCTTTGATATTTACAAATTCATCATCAATTTCTAATGCTTTTGATATGAATTTCTTCATTTCTACTTTGTAAGGCGATATTTTAGGCTCTTCACAAACTATAGTAATATCTAAATTAGACACGCTGTACCCTTTTTCTTTTGCTTTTTTAGCAGCAAAGTCAAGAAAGTGAGATGAATTGCAATCTTTCCATTCAGAGGAACTAGGAGGAAAGTGCTCTCCTATGTCGCCACATCCCAGTGCTCCGAGTATTGCATCAACGATTGCATGTATTGCAACATCACCATCAGAGTGCGCTTCTATTGCCATGTTGTGTTCAATTTTCACACCGCAAATTTTTATAAAGCTTTCAGCACCATTTTGAACTTTAATGAACTTATGTATATCATAACCGGCTCCGACACGAAATTTTGGCTCTTCAAAAAGAAGCTTTGCCATATTGATATCCTCTTTTGTGGTTAACTTAAAATTGCTTTTCTCACCTTTAATAATCGCAACATGTTTTTTGTGCTCTACCATTAGTGATGAATCGTCAGTAAATTCTTTGACTGATTGATGGCATGATAATAATTCTTTGAAATTAAAAATTTGAGGGGTTTGTATGGCTCTGAGCTTTCCTCTTGAAATCGTAGATTCAATCAAACTATTACTCACCAATGACATAGTGTCTTCAACTTCTATTGCTGGAACTACTCCTGTATATTGATCATTAATCATAGATTCAACCAAGTTATCTATCAGAACATCTGACACAAAAGGCCTACAAGCATCGTGTATAACTACAAAATCTGGGTTAATTTTTTGTAAGCTTTCAAGCCCTAGTTTAACTGAACTTTGCCTGTTTTCTCCTCCGTATACAGGGCTTAGTAATTTAGTGTCTGTAATTAGTGATATAGCTTTCTCATAGAAACTTTCATGGTCTCTATTAATTGCTATTCTTATGTAATCTATATATTGGTTAGCCAGAAATCTTTTAATTGTATGAAATAAAACAGATTTACCTGCCAGTTTTATATATTGCTTAGGAATCGTAGAATTGCATCTACTG
>NZ_CP011148.1:1095695-1102892 GCF_001758565.1 Wolbachia endosymbiont of Drosophila incompta
TATTTCTTTTTGTAGAAGCTTTCCTCTCTATCCAAGATTCTTTCCGAAAAATAAAATTTCTGACATCATATAAAAGTTACTTCCCCTATTAACTAGCATAATTATAATAGCAAAAGAGATATTTAGAGAGCTCAAAATCTATCTTTGCCTGCGGATTAAACAACTAAATTTTAGTAAAAAATGATAGTATTACAAATCGTAAAATACTTTCAACATAGGAAAAATAAATTGCATATTTTTCAGTAAATTAGCTATGCTAAACACATGCAAAAACGTCATATAACTATTTGTTTCATACTGCTTTTTATAATAGGGATGTTATTCCTGATGCGTCCTATGATTTTTCCATGTTTAATATCTATTATTATTGCATATTTGTTTAATCCGCTAGTAGTCAAGTTTGAAAAGTATAGAATACCACGTCCATGTTCTGTAATTTTTATAATACTTATTTTATTAATAGCTTTTATACTAGTCATAACATTTGTTTTACCTATTATATATGTTCAAATTACTTCAATATTAAATTTCTTAGTGAGTAAAGTGCCTTCATTAAAGTTTAAAGTAATCCCCTCTGTATTAGAATTTCTTAATATGAAAATCGAGGATAGCTTATTTGATCATTTATCTAAAAATCTAGCAGAAAATTACAGCAACTATGTATCTTATTTCATGAATGCTCTTGATATTGCTAGTAACTTTATAATCCAAGTGTTAAGTTCAAGCTTTAACACGGTATCATTAATGGTGATTACTCCTGTAGTGTTTTTCTATATATTACGTGATTGGCCTTTAATTATAGAAAAAGCTAGTAAATTAATCCCTATTCCTTACAGAGGAAAAATTGCAGATTATTTTTCCAAAGTGGATTTCATTATATCTAATTATCTAAAGGGGCAGGTAAATGTATGTATTGTCATGATGGTCTTTTACTCTGTGAGTCTGAGCATAATTGGATTGGAACACTCTATTGTTATTGGAATTTTATCAGGAATGTTAACGTTCATACCTTACGTAGGGCCATTATTATATACCATTATTGGGTTTTTGAGCGCTATCACTCAATTTAGTGGATGGTTTGAAAGTGCTGCTGTTTTGCTATTATTTGGTGTTGGACAATTAATAGATTCAAATATATTAGTTCCTTTATTAATAGGAAAAAAAGTTCATATACATCCAACTGTAATTATTCTGGGAATTACTATATGCGCTTCATATTTTGGATTTACAGGTATATTACTTTTTATTCCAATAATAGCAATGTTCAATGTATCAGTAGAATATGCAATCAATAAATATTTTAAAAGTGAGCTTTATAAAAACGGCTAACAGACCTTTTGCATAATCAATTTATGGTAAGAGGAGAAATGAGCCCAGAATACCTGACACATTTGAGGAGCGTAAGTAAATTTCTGCGCAAAAATTACTACCAGAAAGAGGTTACGTAAGAGGTTCAACGTGCAATTAAATTTATTTAACAACAATCAAGCTGATTATAGCCGGCAAAATTACATCATCTTAGATGAAAATAAGCACGTATATAATTCGGTAGTTAATGATTTATCTTGGAAATGTCTGATTCTTTTTGGACCTAAAAGCTCCGGTAAAACTCATCTTGCTCATATTTGGCAATCAATAAACGATGCAATCTTTATCAATGTGAATAACTTCGTAAGCGAGATTAGGTATAGCGATGCTTTTATTTTAGAAGACGTACAAAACATTAAAGATGAAGCCATGTTATTACATTTTTACAATTACATGAAAGAAAACGACAAGAGGCTGCTAATCACTTCTTCAATTTCACCAAAAAAGCTTAACTTCAAACTAAGAGATTTAAGTTCTCGAATATTATCAACTATCAGCGTAAAAATTTTGCCTGCAAGCGAGGAATTATTAAGAATTATGCTAATAAAACGATTTTCAGATAAACAGTTAAAAATTGATTTAAAAGTGATTAATTATATTTTAGCAAGAATAGAACGTTCTTTCTATAGCATTGATAAAATTATAGAAAAGATAGATAATGAATCTATAGGGTCAAATGTGACCGTTCCTTTTATTAGCACTTTATTAAAAAAAGATGCCATTTGATTTCTTCTTTTGTAAGGTGTATATTAAAAATTTATTAACACCCATAACACTAACGTAATTGGAATCTCTACCTGTCCATGTTAGAATTATAATCAATGTTATGTTATAATAAATATAGATAGATACAGCTAAGAAGTATTCTATATTTATAGTAGAGCTCACTTTATAAGGTGTTTTTTATAGATTTAACGTTATAATTTAACTATGATAAGAGTAAGATTAAATTTAAGAAAAAGGTTAAAGCAAAAGTTTGTGATGTTCAATCTATTGATAAATGCTTTATTTGTCTCATATTTTCTCATAAGAAACACAGGGAACACTTCTAATCAAATTATAGCCAAAGAAATAAATATAGGAACTGATAATGAAAAATAAACAGTCGCAAAATAAAAAAGAAAATCTTTACATAACATATTACATAGATGCTTTAGCTTCAGAGAGGTCCGCTGCACAAAATACTCTGGAAAGTTATCGTTCGGATTTACACCAGTTGGAAGAATTTTTATTGGAAAGCGGCACTACCTTGGTTGGTGTAAACAAAACCAATATTAAAGATTATGTGAAATCTTTATGTACACAAAAAAAATATAAAAGTAGCTCTATATCAAGAAAAATATCCGCTATGAAAAATTTTTACAAGTGTCTATTTAATGACGGAATAATAGATTTTAATCCAGCGCCGGCTAATGATGCTGAATTAAAGAATCCAAAAGTTTCTCGTCCTTTGCCTAAGTATTTAAGTGTCGAAGAAATATTTTTGCTAATGGACACAGTGAGAAAATCAGCAAGCGAATCGAATAAAGAGATAAGCAGTAAAAGGCTATGTGCGATTTTAGATATCCTTTACTCTTCTGGAATGCGTGTTTCTGAACTAATTAGTATGAAATTATGTGAAGTGTCACATTTAATAAACAGTAATAACAAAGAATGCTATATAATAATAAAAGGAAAAAGTGGTAGAGAGAGGCAAATTCTTTTTAATGAACAAGCATTGCAGAGCCTTAGAAATTATTTATCAGTTCGTGATAATCTGATCTCTAAAGAAAAGGAATCCGATTGGCTATTCCCAGGTGATAAACCTAATAAACCAATTACAAGGCAGAGGGTCGGTCAATTAATGAAGGAGTTGGCAAGAAAATGCAATATTGATGAAAATAAGATCTCTCCACACGTGGTTAGGCATTCTTTTGCTACCCATCTACTAAATAGCGGAGCAAATATTGTGTTGATACAGAAAGTTCTTGGCCATACTAACCTTTCTACAACACAAATATATACTCATATTGCTAACGAAAAGTTAAAGGACAAATTAGCTGATTCGCATCCTATTACTCAGATGATCAATAATTAAATTTATTGTTTTTAATTTGTAATAAAGTTAAATTTAAATAAATTTATGTGAGTTTGTGATTTCAAGTTTATTGTTTAATTTCTTTCTTATATTATGGGAGGTATTCTATACTTTCATTACTCTCCCTGTAATTTTCTTTTCTGAGTGTGTAATAACCATTTTCCTCGTCTGTTCGGTGAGAGTTGTATTATTCATGCTGCGTTTATTATGTGGCATTAAATATGAAGTGAGGGGAATGGAAAACATCCCTAAGCAACCTTTTATCATTGCATCTAAACACCAATCTCCATTTGAAACATTTATTTTTATACTACTATTTAGAAAAGCGGTTTTTATTTTAAAACGTGAATTGAAATGGATTCCATTCATTGGTTTGCATCTTATAGCGCTGAAAATGATTTTTATTAACCGTTCAGATGGTATCAGTTCTATACGCCATATAATCAAACTAGCAAAAATGCGTATAAAAGAAAATAGAAGCATAATAATATTTCCTGAAGGTACAAGAACAACTATAAACCAAAATATAAAATATCAACCAGGTATTGCTGCTTTATATAGCGTATTATCTGTTCCTGTGTTACCGGTTGCTTTAAACACTGGTTTGTTTTGGCCAAAAAGCATACTTTCTCTGAGAAAGAATCCCGGAAAGGCAGTAATAGAAATATTGCCCCCAATATATCCTGGGTTAAACAAAAATGAATTCTTGCAAAGTTTAGAAAAAATTATTGAAGAGAGAAGCAGTAGATTAACCATAGGAAAAACTGATATTGCAAATTAACAAAAAAACTTTATAATTAAAAGAAAAGTACAGTATTTTAGGTATTAATATATGGCAAATCATAAGAGTGCTAAAAAAATGATAAAGGTAATAGCAAAGCGCACTTTAATAAATAAGATGCGGAAAAGTAAAACTCGCACTGCTATTAGAAATTTGGTTGATATAATCAAGTCTGGCGACAAAGAAAATGTTGTTCTGGCATTTCGGAATGCTGAATCTAATTTACACAAGTGTGTGAATAAAGGTGTTATTCATAGGAATACCGCTGCGCGTAAAATAAGTCGCTTAAATGCAAAAGTAAAAGCATTGATGACCGCTTAATACGGTTAATGTAAAGTTAACTGTATTAATATATACTCCTCAGTTTGTATATTCTGTATAAAATTTAAGTAGCTTAAGTGATGGATAAAAAAGTGCTATTAGAACTAAGTAATGGATTAAAAATCGAGCTACCTGTATTAAGCGGAACAACAGGTCCTGATGTGTTAAATATCAAGGATTTATATAAGATGACAGGATTATTCACTTACGATCCAGGGTTTGTTTCTACAGCTTCATGCTCTTCTACAATTACATTCATTGATGGAGATGAAGGAGTTCTTAAATATAGGGGACATAATATAGCTGATTTGGCAGAGAATAATAATTTTACTGCTGTGATTTATTTATTGCTCTATGGTGAATTACCCAGTTCAGAGCAACACAAAAAATTTCTTCTCAAAATACAAGAATCATCCAAAGTATCAGAGCAAGTTACAAATGTAATTAAAGCATTTCCAAAAACTGCTCACCCTATGTCAATCTTAGTTGCATGTTTTGCAAGTTTGTCAGCATCTTATCATGAAAAGCATGGCAACAATGTCAATGGTGAAGACCTAGATTTTGGAATTTCTGCAATAGCGCAAGTTTCCACAATTATTGCAATGATTTATAGGCATATCAACAATCAGGAATTCATAAATGCTAACAATGAATTAAGTTACAGTGAAAATTTCTTAAAGATGATATTTGGCGATGCTGTTGATAATGATAAAAGCGCCCTTTTTGCAAAAGCTCTGGATAAAATATTTACTCTCCATGCTGATCATGAACAGAATGCTTCTACGGCGGCTGTCAGATTGGTGGGATCGGCTGGTTCTAATCTGTTTGCAAGCCTCTCTGCAGGAGTTGCTACACTTTGGGGACCAGCACATGGTGGAGCTAATGAGGCAGTTATAAATATGCTAAAAGAGATAGAGCAAAGTGGAGATATAGATAAATTCATCGAAAAAGCTAAAGATGATAAAGATCCATTTAAATTGATGGGATTTGGACATCGTGTTTATAAAAATTATGATCCGCGCGCGCGTATATTGGAAGGCGCTTGCCATGAGGTTCTAAGTAAACTAGAACAAAATAATGAACTGCTTAAAATTGCAAAAAAACTTGAAGAAATAGCTTTAAAGGATGAATATTTTATCGTGCGTAAGTTATATCCAAATGTTGATTTTTACTCAGGTATAATAATGAATGCTATTGATATCCCCTCAAATATGTTCACGCCTATTTTTGCACTTGCAAGAACCACTGGTTGGGTTACTCAGTGGTATGAAATGATAAATGATAAAGAAACTAAGATCTGTAGACCAAGGCAACTCTATTTTGGTAAATAAATTTATTTTCACTTCATTAGACTTCTTGCATAACCCAAACTAAGTAGAAAAAAGGTGTCATCCGAGTAGCTGACACTGGTTCCTTTACGACGGAAGTGTCCAGAGGTGTCATTGCCGTCTGGAATCCAGTAAAAAGGATGGTGTCATTCCGTATCCGTTCAGCCAATGGCGTCAACTTAAGAACTTTCATTAGCAAACTCTCCTAAAGACATGATGGCGTTTAGGCTTATCTACTTTATTGCGGCTGTCCCGGTCGGATTTTAACTTTAGCGCGTATACTTAAAAAGGGCTTGAAAGTTTTTTGGCGCAATAAGTACCTGATAGAGTTTCTGTCTCATTACACTAAATAAAACTGAAAAATTTAAACGATACTCAGTAATTTGATCTGGGTTCCAAGGCCCTTGTGCATCACATATATGAAGCGATAATATATTGCACATGACCAAGTTTGCCCAAAATTCTTGTAATACAGCCTCTCCAGAAAAATTCTCTAACTCTGCTCCTACTTTGAGTCGTTTATAGCACTCCTCTATGTGCCACCTTAACACATAAGCTTTGCTCCAAAGTCTCGGTCAAAAACTCTGTTTCTCAGTTGGCTAATGTCAGCACTATAACTCTTACTTTCTGTCCTTTCATTTTATTTTTTAGCTTTTCATTTTCTAATATAAAATCGAAATCTAATTCGCCAGCGTTCCCATAGCTTACTATAATTTCTTTTTTGCAAGCGAAAAATAAAATCTACTTCCAAATTATAATGCTGCTGAATGAATTTTACTGAAGACGATCATAGATAAATAATAATTTCTCTTGATTTAATAAACGCATTTGAGTGATAACTTCGGGTAATTGCTCTGCCGCCAACGTTTGTTCACCTATATTCCAAGCTGCAAGACGAGCACTGCAAATCAGCGAAGTACACAAATCAACAAACAAATTGCCAATGGTGCCTGTTGTTCCATTTGGTTCAAACTCGGATACAATTTCCCCAGAGCTGGGTAATCTCATACCAGAACCATCTGCTGCAATAAGTCTATAGCCTCTCCAACTCAGGTTCATCCTGATAGGCTGTTTGGATGCTTAGATTCTTGAAAGCCTGTATGGCAAATCTTATACCTTGCTTTAGAAAAAGCTTGCTTTGAGGGTACATGTCAATGGCTCCATAAGTTCACATTCTATTCCCAAACTTTTTTTAACTAACTTTAAAATCATAGAAAATACTGTCGAAAAAGGAAGTTTTCTTGTTCGTGTAAAACTCAACACAATGGATTTTCTGAAAAGTTTTCGAGTATATTGCATTTTTAATTTGTAAGATAAGATAT
>NZ_CP011148.1:1102945-1103450 GCF_001758565.1 Wolbachia endosymbiont of Drosophila incompta
AAATAAAACAGAAACAAAAGTGCTGTCCCTTGCACTCTTTGGATAATTTAATGATAAAAAATTTGGAGAGAAATTTTATACACTATCGCTGATATTTTTCCTTAAGTTGACGCCATTGCCTGAACACTTACCTAATGATGAAGCTATCGAAAACATAGCAAAGAGACTTCAAAAATCTATAGACGATGCAAAAAAGCACAAGGTCATGTTTAGTGTTGATGTATTCCAAGGAGAAAAAAGTCATCAATAATAGATTATTCGATACTGATCTTATACCACCTCATGGAGCAAGATAAAAATGTTACTGAGACTGGAAAAGAAAAACTACGGCCTCTTATGTTAGAAATGTTTAATCTAGTTTCAACAGGCACTGATGTGAGCCAAGAAGTTCGGAGATTATTGCCAGAAGATATACTGAAAGAACGCGGCGAATATTTGTCACGTCTAAAACAAATTGTAAGTGATAGTATTGAAAATGACAAAAAAAAAGGAATTGTAGTAGAAA
>NZ_CP011148.1:1103477-1103646 GCF_001758565.1 Wolbachia endosymbiont of Drosophila incompta
GTCCAGAAAAAAGTGTGATCACTCCTGCAAAATTTATGAACTCCCCGGAATTTAAGGACTTAGAATATGGTGCATTGCGAATAGGAGATAATCTAATCTGAATAAAAAGCTGGCAATATCATGATATGCAAGGCAAAGTAAAAATGACCTTTAGGGTAGGCGATGAAAA
>NZ_CP011148.1:1103664-1104186 GCF_001758565.1 Wolbachia endosymbiont of Drosophila incompta
TTCTGAAAAAGCTGAAAGTTTTGGTAAAATAATGGTACATATGGATGACAAAAGTTGTGAAATCTTCTCAAAGTACCTAAAAGAGCTAGAAAAAAAACCTCGTATAAGCAAGGTTGTTGAAGCTGCTAAAAGTTTTGCACAAACGAAAAGCAGTGCAGTTAGTCCACCTCTTTCTAATATGAAAAGAGTTGACACATCGCAACATTTTCAAAGTAGTGACCATGAATCACCAGAGCATTAACAATTATCATACATACATTGTTGCATATAGCAATAGTGTATGTGTATAGTTAGTAGGGTTTGTAAACTTAATAAAGTCTACAACTAATTTGAAAACTACTTTATTGTATGCAAGACTTTAAAATACTAGAAAATCTAAAAACCAAAGCACTAGAAGCTTAAAAAGGAGGCGGTTCTGACNGGATTACCAAACAACATGAAAAAGGGAAATTAACTGCTAGAGAAAGGCTCAGTATATTGCTCGATGAAAGTTCTTTTGCAGAATACGATAAATTCGTAAAA
>NZ_CP011148.1:1104212-1106808 GCF_001758565.1 Wolbachia endosymbiont of Drosophila incompta
AAATGCTAATTTTTTAGGTGATGGGGTAGTGATTGGTCATGGTACTATTTATGGCAGAAAAGTTTTTGTTTATTCTCAGGATTTTACTGTCTTTGGTGGTTCACTTGGTGCGTCACATGCAAAAAAAATATGCAAAATTATGGATATGGCAATTAATGCCAGAGTTCCAATTATCGGACTAAATGATTCTGGTGGAGCCAGAATTCAGGAAGGAGTAAATTCTCTTGCTGGTTATGGAGAAATTTTTCAAAGAAACGTAAATGCATCGGGTGTTATACCACAAATTTCTTTAATTATGGGCCCATGTGCAGGAGGTGCAGTTTATTCCCCAGCATTAACTGACTTTACTTTCATGGTGAAAAACAGTTCATATATGTTTATAACCGGGCCAGATGTAGTAAAAAAGGTTACCTACGAAGATGTAAGTTTCGAAGACCTCGGTGGAGCAAAAATTCATACAAGCAAAACAGGAGTAGCGGATTTTGCATTCAATAATGATGTTGAAATGCTGCTAAAAATGCGTGAATTCTTTACTTTCTTACCAGCAAATAATCAAGAATCACCAAAATCTGCACCAATCTGTAATGATGTTGACGACATTGATGAATCCTTAAACACTCTAATTCCTACCAATCCTAATACTCCTTATGATATGTATGAACTCATTGAAAAAGTTTGTGATGAAAGGAATTTCTTTGAACTGAAACCTGATTTTGCTCGTAATATCAAACTGGTTTTGGTAGAATTGGAGGAAATACTGTCGGTATTGTTGCAAATCAACCTATGCACCTTGCAGGATGTTTGGATATTGATTCTTCAAGAAAAGCTGCGAGGTTTGTAAGGTTTTGTGACGCATTTAACATTCCGATCATCACACTTATTGATGTTCCAGGATTTTTGCCGGGTACAAATCAAGAATACAATAATATAATACAACACGGAGCGAAACTGCTTTACGCTTACGCTGAAGCGACCGTGCCGAAAATTAGCCTTATCACTAGAAAAGCGTATGGTGGTGCATACATTGTTATGAATTCGAAACATCTAAAAGGTGATATAAATTATGCCTGGCCAACTGCTGAAATAGCTGTGATGGGCCCTGAAAGTGCAGTTGAGATTATATATCTACACGAAAAAGATCAGCAAACGTTAATTAAAGAATNTAAAGAAAAATTTGCTAACCCATTTTTTGCTGCATCATATGGATACATTGATGACATTATAGTGCCAAGTAAAACAAGGTATCACTTTTGTAAAGCATTAGAGCTACTCAAAAACAAGAAGGTAGAAAGGATATGGAAAAAGCATGACAACTTACCTCTGTAACTTTCTTCTAAGCCTTGCTTACAAGTTATGCAATATTATAAGTATAATCAGTGTGCCGTTACCAAGACTCGAACTTGGGACCTCGTCATTACCAATGACGTACTCTACCACCTGAGCTACAACGGCAAGTTTATATATTATGATAATGAATAACACAAAAAAGAATAAGGAAAAAGAAGAGGAGAAAAAAAGATTAGCGAAAGCTTTAAAGCAAAATATTTTGAAAAGAAAAAAGCAGCAACAGAGTAGACAGAGAACCCTTTCAAAACTCGTTTGTGGTGAGGAATTTTTAGGAGAAAGCACCGCAGAATACTCGAATGTATTTGAGAACGACAAAATTACCATCAGAAACTTAAGTTTTGAAGGAGGTATCATGCCAGAACTACCGGAAGTGGAAGTAATCTCTAATTTTTTGCTTGATAAAATTAAAAACAAGCAAATCAGTAATGTTATAGTGAATAATTGGAATTTACGTGCCCCAATAACAAAAAATATTGATGATATGCTAAAGGGCAAAGTCATACGCAACATCAAGCGTAGAGGTAAGTATACCATCTGGAATACAGATGGTAGTGTGGCTGTAATCATACATCTTGGCATGAGCGGAAAGCTTATATATGCTGACCACGATCAAATGCGGAATAAGCATGATCACGTGGTATTTTTATTTTCTGACAATACTTCAATAATTTTTAATGACCCAAGAAGATTTGGATTAGTTATCGTTTTAAATAAAGAACAAGAAACGGATTTTTTTAGCGATTTTGGAATAGAGCCCCTCACGGATGAATTCAGTGGAGACTATTTACAGGAGTTGCTGAAAAACAAAAAAGTGAATATCAAATCAGCGTTAATGGACAATAAATCAATAGTTGGCGTAGGCAACATATATGCTTCTGAGAGCTTGTTTAGAGCCCGTATATCACCACTCAGGTCAGCAAAAAACTTGACCTATAGAGAGTGCGAAAAACTTGCTGCTGAAATAAAAAATACTCTGAGTGATGCAATTGCTGCAGGTGGTTCAACACTGAAAGATTATGCACAGCCATCTGGATCTGCTGGATACTTTCAAAATAACTTTTACGTATATGGTAAAGTTCAAAAACCTTGCAAGATTTGCAATAATATCATAACACTTATACGACAAAATGGCCGTAGCACTTCTTTTTGCAATGCGTGCCAGAATTAAGATTTTATTTTTTGATATGATATTTTCACTTGAAAAAGATCCATTTGATTTGTTTTCAAAGTGGTACAAAGCAGTACTTAA
>NZ_CP011148.1:1106824-1128531 GCF_001758565.1 Wolbachia endosymbiont of Drosophila incompta
CCAACTGCAATGACGCTAGCAACTTGTAGCAAAGACTGTATTCCATCTGCAAGAGTGGTATTACTAAAGGAATATAGCAAAGAAGGTTTTGTGTTTTTCACTAACGTAAACAGTAAAAAAGGGAAAGAATTGACTGAGAACCCCAAAGCTGCGTTAGTGTTTCATTGGATAGAATCTGCTAGGCAAGTGCGAATTGAAGGAGAGGTTAAACTTCTAAACGATGAAAGAACTGACAAATACTTCTCTTCTCGAGCGCTGGGTAGTCAAATTAGCGCATGGTGCTCAAAACAATCGAGCATTCTGAAAGATTGGCAAGATTTTGAGCAAGCTATAAAATTGAAGGAAAAAGAATTTCACAATACACAAGTTTCTCGTCCTGATTTTTGGGTGGGATTTTGCGTAATCCCAAAAGTAATTGAATTTTGGCAAGAAGGTGAATATAGGAAGCATATTAGATTTAGATACACTCTTGTTGAGGGAAGCGATTGGAAAGTGGAACAACTATATCCTTAAAAATGGTTGCGGGAGTAGGATTTGAACCTACGACCTTCAGGTTATGAGCCTGACGAGCTACCGAGCTGCTCCATCCCGCGTCATTGCTTATTTAGTTATTATATATACAAATAATGAAAAAAGAAAAATAAAATTTCACCACATGCAAATATCGACACACTTATTAACTTTTCTTGACATAATAGTTAGTTATATACGTAACAATCTGCGCAATGAACAATATAACTTGATACTGTGGTTTCCTGTTCTTCAGTGTGCAGGAATTTTAACATATTTTTCCCTAAGTTTTGAACCAAGCTGCATATCTATTTTTCTTTTGCTTTTACCCACACTAATTTTGATTGCAATATTATACAGAAAGTACGCAATATTATGCATTGCTTTAATTGCAGTGCTCATAGGATTTACAGCCAGTAAATTAAGAACAGCTTTAGTTGATACTCAAATTCTTGATAAAGAGAGGTATGTAAAAAATATCGTTGCCACAGTGAAGGATATTAACGACAGGGGCTCATATAAACAATTTCTGCTTTCTGTTGAAAAATCCCCTACTATCTCAAAATCCTCTCCTGTCATCCCAGCGCCTCCTTTTGTGATGCAGTATCGCCTACTGGGATCCAGAAAAAAAAGATATGGATTCCAGCGTCACGCGCTGGAATGACACCGGATAGAGCTCTAGATAACATCAGAATATCAGTTAGAACCAAAGTGGAAAAAGGCATTAAAATAGGCGATCAAGTAAAATTATCAGCAAAACTCTTCCCTCTAAAGATTGCACCTTCGGAGTATGCATACGATTTTGCAAGAATAGCATATTACCAGAAAATAAGTGCAACAGGTTTTGCAACAAGCAAAATAGCCCTACACAAAAAGGCTGAAGCAAGGCAATTTCTAGAGTATATAGAATCTTTCCGTCAATACATTTATGAAAACCTGCAGCAAAATATCAAAAAACCACATGCGGATATAATCTCTGCATTACTGATCGGTAAAAAAGATGGCATAGATCAAAAAACTATGGACGCGATACGAGATTCAGGTATAGCACATTTGTTTGCCATATCTGGTTTGCATTTATCATTTGTTGCTGGTCTGTTTTTTGTAGTGTTTCGTAATTTATTCGCAATATCTGAAACTTTGACTCTTAAGTATAACACCAAGAAAATATCTGCATTCCTTACTATCTTGCCAACCACGTTTTATTTATTGATTACCGGTATGCAAATTTCTGCTCAGCGTGCCTACATTATGGTGATTTAGTACTCGTTGCAATAATGATAGAGAGAAAATATCGAGGGTTAATAGCAATTGCGTTTGCTGCTTCAGTGATACTCTCAGTAGAACCAGAAGCAATTTTAAAGCCTGGCTTTCAGATGTCATTTTCTGCTGTTTTGGCACTGGTTGCCAGTTATCAAATTAATGCTAATAAGTTGTTCAAAATCAAAATAATGAAATATTTTGTGTCGATAATGATCAGCTCAGTAATAGCAAGTTTAGCAACTGTTCCGTATACGATATATAATTTTAATTATTTTTCAATTAGTGGCATTATCACAAATTTAGTTGCTATACCAATAGTTACATTAATTATTATTCCACTTGGAATAATCTATGTTTTGTTGATTCCTTTGGGTGTTGAATGGATTATAGCGCCATTTATAGAGCGCCCAATTGACAGCATTTTGTATATAACAAATGCAATCGCTAGTCTTCAGTATTTGGTTATTCCCATTCGTACTTTTCCTGCCTCATCAATTATTATAATAACATTTGGGTTATTGTGGCTGTGCTTGTGGGAAAGAAATTGGCGTTTCTTCGGAATTTTCTTTATTGTGCTGGGTATTTTCTCTAGTGCTATGTATAGAACTCCTGATATCTTGATAAATGCTGATAATGTTGCTGCAAAGGAGAGTGATAACTTACTATATTCTCTCACCAGAAAAAATAGGAACTTTGTTGTCAAAACATGGGCGAAGCAAAATGGGCAGAACCAAATTTTGAATCATAAAAAATACAATAACTCAGATAAAAGGCTAAAGTGTAACGATTATGGCTGAATATATAATAAAGGAAATAATAAATTAGTGCTGCTAGCTTATAAAAAAGAAGATATTTCAGAAAATTGTGATAAAGTTGATTTAACAATTCAATTAAGTGAATTCGACTATTCAGCTTGCAACGCTAAAATTATTAAACATGCTGATCTAGAAACGTATGGCACACATTCTGTTTGGTTAACAAATCGTTACGTAAAGATTAATACAGTGCGCTCCAATAGGCCTTGGCACATGTTGAAAAATTAAGAAACTTGATTTTAAGGTTTGGTTAACGTATACCTAAATAAGTTTAAACTAGAAAAATGTTATGGTTACAGACACTCAAGATCCTTTCAAAGACTATTTTGATTTTTTAGGATTTAGAAAACTTTCTGACCAGCCCAGTAGAATTTTGAGCTCTATAAGAAAGTATTCTGGTACTATATCGATAGCAAGTACCATTGCTACTCTTATAGCATTTACTGCCTTTTCTATTCAGCCTGTTACAGTAAGTATTGCTGGGTTTGCGTTCACGCCAGCACCTCTTGCCTTTATTCCTCTTATAGTTCTCTTATTTACTGCTGTTATAAACTTTATAAATACACAAAAAATAAAAGAGAATGAAATAGATAAAAAAATAGGAAACTATCAAGTTGATGAACAGTACAGCCAGATTGCTCAAGAAGCTAAAAAAATTGAAATTGTAACAAATTTAGATAAAAAGGGGGAAAAGCTTTCAATAGTTTTACCAATTTCTAAGACGCAGAGAGAAATACTAGAAGATATAGAAGCAGAAAATAGAAATAGGATTCTCTTGTTTACTGGATCATATGTATTTGGTACTATTATAGTAGTTTCAGCAATATCACAATCCATTAATGCTCCAATAATATTAATAGCTTTATTAGTCGCTATTCTTTTATGCATCATATCAACACTTAGCAATCTAATAAGTAATAGCGTGGATCATGAAAATCATACTATTAGAAAACACAGTTCTTTAGGTCTTCTATTTCCATACTGGTCTGGAAAGGGCATGGTTGTATCAGTAGTAGAAAATAAGCTTGGTAAAAGGGAAAATGAACTAATATCTCTAATGAAAAAACTACTTAGTCCGCTTTGCAACTCATTTGACAGTAACCTTAAAAAAGCTTGCGATTTACTTGATAATAGTCTTTTAAAGCCTGCAAATATTAACATTAAAGAAACGCTTGATCACCTAAAAAAAATCAGAGAAGACATCAAAAAAGATTTAGATTGGCTACATGCAGAAATTTCAGAAGTTTTAAACAACACTAAAGAATTGACAAAAAAAGCACATTCACTAGATATTGAAGGTACTTTTTCTAGGTTAGAGAATGCTATTAAAATTGCTGAAGATAAAATTGAACGATTTGAACCAAGCCGCTTTGTAGGCTGGCTTCAATCAACTACGCAGTCTAATAATAACGAGTTCCTTAGCATGCTAAAAAAGTTAAAAGAGGATACAGAAGAGGAAAAAACGGAATTGAAGGAGCAATTAAACGTAGTAAGGAATGAATTAGAAGAAATAAAAAAGAAGCAAGCTCAACCAAGTACGCCTGATTTAGAAGCTAACAATGGAAATAATACTAATAAATTATTAGTATTAGAAAATAAAGTCAAAGAACTACGTGACACAGTTAGAAAGTTAGAGCTGGAAGCAGAACAAAATAAGCTGCAGCAAAAGAAGGAAAAGTTAGAGCAAAAAAAATCTGAACAAGAAAAAACAGATGAATGGAAAGAAAAAATCAACGGCAAACCAAGTGAATTCTTATATTATTTATTAGAATCTATTAAGCTGGAAGAAAAAGATAATAAAGAAAAAAAGGTTGAGGCAACATTACGAGATTTTGATAATAAAGTTACAATCTACTGGAAAGATGGCTCTCAAACAATTTGCCATATTAAAAAACAAGGTGATCTGCAAATTGAGTCTAGTGCAACAATGTTTACAGACCCAAATGTTCAAGCAGCATGGGAAATGGCGCGGGGTAAATCACTATAGATTACTCAATAATAACCTTAAGTGTTAATAATGATAAAGAGAAATTAAGGTTAGACACCTATATAGCTGAAAAATGCAACATATCACGCAGCAAAGCGCAAAGATTGATACAAAATGAGCAGGTGAAATTACTTGGCACACCGATAATTAATAATGACTACATAGTAAAACCAGATGAAGAGTATGTGGTGCATCTCGTTCAACCTGACATATCCACATCAATTGAGCCTAATTATGACATAAAACTTAATATCGTCTATGAAGATGAGGACATTATAGTTCTGAGTAAACAAAGTGGATTAACAGTGCACCCAGGTGCTGGGACAAACAATGATACGCTTTTGAACGCAGTTATCGCTCACCTTAATGTAAGACCAGGAATTGTTCATAGACTCGATAAAGATACTAGTGGGCTAATGGTAATTGCAAAAAATGAAGCAGCCCATAGTTTTTTGTCTGAATTGTTATCGAATCGCAAAATAAAGCGGGAATACTTAGCAGTAGTTTGGGGAACATTATCTTCTCAGCAAGGCACGATAAAAACTAACATTGCTCCCAAACGCGGTAATAAAGAAATGATGTGTGTAACAAAAATCACAGGCAAATTAGCAATCACTCACTATTTAGTGCAAAAAGTTATAGGACAAGTAAGCCTCGTTAAATGCACTTTAGAGACAGGCAGAACACACCAAATTCGAGTCCACATGAGCCACATAGGACATTCCATAGTTGGTGATCAAGTTTATGGAAAAAATAGTAGTAAAAGCACAAAATATGCTAAAAACTCTAGTTTCATTCGTAATTTCAATAGACAAGCACTACATGCTTATACACTGGGCTTATACCACCCAAAAAGTAAGGAATACATGGAATTTGTCTCTGATTTACCGCAAGATATAAAAACTTTAATTGGTGAGTTTGACAACATATCTTAATAACATTCGTATTAACCTATCAATATTATCATCCATGTTATCAGGAAGTTGATTAATGAAAGAAAAACTGCTGCACTACCTAGATCTTTCACCTTTTTTGAAAGTATGTGTTGTTCACTGGAAATACGCTCAATTGTCGTTTCAAAAGCAGTGTTAACAATTTCCACAATTAACACCAGGAATAGGCTGCTTATCATTACTGCACGTTCTAGATTACTTACATCCAAAACAAACAAAATTGAGACACATACTATAAAAAGCAGTAACTCCTGTCTGAACGCAATTTCTGATATAAAAGCTGATTTTATTCCTTCACAAGAGTATTGAATTGCTTTTATTAGACGAATAATGCCCTTCTTCATTATTATTCACAAAACCCTTTAATCAAAATTTTAACTCATTTAGATTTGCTACACCCTATAGCATTTTTATCATTTGTTCACCCTATTGGTTTTGAAATTAAGATTTACCGCAACTACAATAAGTACTCTTATCATCACATTTTGGTGTTAAGTCAGGATAGAACGTGAGTATAGCATCATTCTTTCTTTCTTACAAACACTGATTGATAATTGTCATCTTCCATTTCATATAGACACATTCCATCTTTTCCTAATTCCTTAAACGCCTTAGTTGCAGAAATTATCGGCATGAAGGTTATATGCGTATCCATTTGGGCATTTAACTTTCACTTCCCCATCCTTACCCAAATATTTCATTCCAAATGTATAAACCGGCGGCTTAATATCTGATTCATTGCACAGGATTCCAACTGCCCATTTATCCTCTTGAGCTTCAACATATCTACCTACAAAATGCATACCACCTAATTTATCGTTTGGCTCACCACAAAAAATATGTCCAAACCCTATAGTTTCTTTTTCACTTCCACTATTTGTAAACCAAATGTTAGCCAGTTCATCTTTAAGTAACTCCAAATCCGCATCTGGCGTAATCACTTATATATTCCTTTCACTACTTCTTGATGCTGCGGACAACTAAGTAAAATTTTGAAATCTTCTTTATCTGGATGTGCTCCCCAATCTCCACAAACTTTCAACACTCCTCTATCGAAGTCAGTTAATTCTGAAACGGTGGCTGGTTGTGAACTGAAAAATGGTTCAAAATTGACTTCAACATTTTCTTCTACATAGCAGGTGTGAAAATAATGATCCTTAATATAAAAAATAAATCCTATTATTGGTATTATTAAACACAAAATTAGTTTAACTGTCTTCGACATAATCACGTTCACAAAAAAGCTAGCCTATAAGAAATAATTTAAAAAAGTTTTAATCTAATCGTTTTTGCAGAGCAGCAACTCCCGGCATTTCATCGCCACTTAACCAATCTAAAAATGCTCCTCCACCAGTGGAAACATATGTAAAATCCTTATCGGCAAGGCCTGCAGCGCTTATTGCAGATAGACTATCGCCTCCCCCTATTATGCTGGTTAACTTTCCTTTGTGCGTTAAGTCACTTACGATTTTCATTACCCCTATTGTACCGCTTGCAAAAGCTGAATGTTCAAAAACACCAATAGGTCCATTCCACAGCAGAGTCTTACTGCTTGCTATTATACTGCTTATTGTACTCAAAGTTTGTGGTCCGATATCCAAAATTATATCACCGTCCAAAATGGACTCAGTTCTTCTTGAAATACTAGTGCTGTAATCAGAGTTTACTGCAACCAGAACGTCTTCTGGCACAACTATTTTGCAATTGTTTTTATTTGCTGTTTCAAGAATATTATGCAGAAGGTCGTCAACACCATTTTGAAAGAAAGATTTCCCTATATTTACTTTGCTAAATGACAAAAAATTATTGGCTATTGCACCACCTAGAACTAGGTAATTAACCTTTTCTGTTAGCTTCATAAGCACTTTTATTTTAGTTGATATTTTAGCTCCCCCAACTATCGCAGTAATAGGTTTAGCTTTAAACGATACAGCTTTTTCAAGATACTTTAGCTCATCTTGCAAGCAAAACCCTGCATAAGAGGGTAAAAATTCTGTAATGCGTGAAATAGAAGCGTGAGCTCTGTGAGAGCAAGAAAATGCATCATTTACATATATATCCGCTAGAGATGCTAGTTGTTTGGCAAAATTTGAGTCACTTTGCTCTTCCTCTTTATAAAATCTTAGATTCTCTAGTAATATTATATCTCCTGCATCCATAACACTTACTGCTCTTTGTACTTTTTCACCAAAGCAATCGTCAATGAATTTCACTTTTTTATTTAGTAACTGCGATAAAGTGTCAATTACATTTTTTAGCGACAGATTATTGTCTCTGGCCTTTGGGCGTCCAAAATGTGATATAATAATAATCTTTGCACTCGCATTCACTAAATACTGAATAGTAGGCAATGCTCTCAAAATACGAGTGACGTCACGAATTTCTCCATCTTTTATAGGAACATTGAAGTCAACTCTGAGTAAGACGGTTTTATTGTGAAGATCACAATTTTCTATACTAGGTATATTCATTACAAAATTGAAGCTATAAAGTCACTATACAGCAGTTTGATCTAAAGTAAAGTTTTAAGCTTACGAACGTTTAAGGAAATTTGCATGCCAAACGCTTGACACTGGAACCTTATCGTCATGCCATCACGAACCGTCATACCGCCGGGTATCTCTTAGCCGCTAACACGTAGCGGGATACTTGACCTTTACAGGGATGACGATTGTCGTTTAGCCATAAATATTTAAGAAATTTACTAAACAGAAAAAAAGGCAAAAGAAACCCTAGGGTAGCTAATTATTCACTATCCATTTTTTAAGTTGGCGTTTTTTGATGTTTTAAATGCTTTATAAGCGTATTTCAGCTTGTATAGGTAAAAACCTAGAAATTTGATAAAGACATAGAGTGCACATAGTGCAAAAAATTAAACATGAGACGCCAGATACGTTGAGTTTTTTTGTCATTTAATCTGTACAGAGAAGATAAATAAATAGCGTGGTTGGCTANNNAAGGAGGCTGGCGGAGTTTGTCAAGTAAGTTTTTCGTTTAATCCGTTTCTTGATTTAGGTGCCCTTGACTTCCGGCTGGGTCGAATTTGTATAGCTACATTGTCGGTAAATCTAAATTGCTTTAATGATTTTGATTGAAAAATAGTTTTTCTATTATATAAATGCTACTTTAGGGTAATCAAAATGGAAGACGATAAATATAGCCTAGTAAGAGTTATCCATTGGTTGATGGCTGTTTTTATTATCAGTATGCTTTGTTCTGGACTTTATATGAAAAGCCTGCCACTTAGCAATGAAATTAAGTTCAACATATACGCTATTCATAAGGCTTGCGGTATCACTATTCTTGGATTAATCATAGTACGCATATTTTTTCGCGTCTTTACTTATGTTCCACCACTTCCAGCAAATTTTTCTCGGTTTGTAATCAATATAAGTAAAGCAGTACACTTTGGTTTATATTCTTTGATGGTGCTAATGCCACTATCTGGCTATGTCATGTCTTCTGCTTCTGGCAAACAGATCAAATATTTTTTTCATATCCCTTTGTTGATTAATCAAAACAAAGATCTAGCTAACACGGCTAACGAGCTACATTCGATGCTTGCATATTTTATGGTACTCTTTATAATCTTACATATACTTGGCGCCTTAAAACACACATTTATAGATAAACAAAACATTTTTAAACGTATGATATAGGTTATATGTTAAGTAGCCTCTGGAAAAAAGGAACAGATTTTCTTAGCAGTGAGTTTGCTATAATGGGTGGTGCTATGAGCTGGGTTTCAGAGAGAAACTTGGTCTCAGCAATCTCAAACGCTGGTGGTTTTGGTGTGATTGCATGTGGTGCAATGTTTCCAGACTTGCTAAAAAAAGAAATCATAGAGACGCAGCAATTAACTAACAAGCCATTTGGTGTAAATCTAATTACTATGCACCCAAAGTTGAGTGAGTTGATAGATGTGTGTATTGAAACGAAAGTGAGCCATATAGTGCTTGCCGGTGGACTGCCAACAAAGCCTAATATAGAAAAAATCAAGGGTGCAGGCATTAAAGTTATGTGCTTTGCACCAGCATTAAGCCTTGCGAAAAGGTTAGTAAAAATGGGAGTAGATGCATTAATAATAGAAGGAATGGAAGCAGGTGGGCATATAGGTCCAGTTAGCACTTCTGTTCTTGCACAAGAGATATTGCCTCATTTTAAAAATGAACAAATACCAGTGTTTGTTGCAGGTGGAATAGGAAGAGGTGAAATGATAGTTAATTACCTGGAAATGGGAGCAAGTGGCTGTCAAATAGGTACATTATTTGTCTGCACTAATGAGTCAATTGCCCACAAAAATTTTAAGGAAGTGTTTATTAAATCGGCCGCACGTAATGCAATACCTTCTGTACAGATAAGTGCTGATTTTCCTGTAATTCCAGTAAGAGCTATAGCCAACAAAGCAAGCGATGACTTTATGAAGCGTCAAAAAGAAGTTATTGATGAATACCAAAAGGGACAGATCTCAAAAGAAGATGGGCAGCTTGAAATAGAAAAATTCTGGGCTGGAGCTTTAAGAAGAGCAGTAATTGATGGAGATGTTGAAACGGGATCTTTAATGGCTGGCCAAAGTGTTGGCATGGTTGATAAGGAAAAGCCTGTAAAAGAAGTAGTGGATATGTTAGTTCAACAAGCAAAGAATCATATTAATAGCAAATCTGTAGAAGTAGAAAGCCCAGAAAGCAAATAGTTAAGCGACCTTCCAATAAGCAAGTTGCCGCAATTATTTATAATATGGCATAATTGCCCAGTTTTAATGTAAAATTAACGCTAAAGAGGTATCTATACATTTTGTTATGTATGGAGGAGTCTATGCTAAGTTCTAAAAAAGATATTAACCAACAATTGCACGACACTATATACAAAAAGGTAACAAAAGAAAATCATAAATATGGAAGCCCACAAAAGGGAGATGGAACTATCAAAAAATGCATAGAGTTGTTCAAGGAAGGAGCTAGTCCTGAGGTATTAACTGAATTAGAAAAATCGCTGAGAGAACAATTAGAAAAATCACCAGAAAAACAAGAGGAATATCAAAAACATTATAAGTATTATATCGAAAACTTTCTTCCTGCATTGAAAGATGAAGTAATAAAATCAGAAGAACTAGCTGTACCTACAGTATTTAACAATGAAAGAGAACAATCACAAAGACCACAAACAATAAGAGGAAAAATAGTAAAAACAATTTTGGATATTACTAACAGGAGCAGCAGTGTAAGCTCAATACCAAATGCTGTTGAAGAAAATATTGAAGATCAAATGCAGCTAAAACATATTGAAGAGCAAAACAACACACAAGAAACACCCTTGAATGTAGCTGAGAAAAAAAGTGGTGATAATAAAATACTTAGTAATTCAGATGTTGCAGAGGAAGTGTTTGAAAAATATAGCAAGGTTGTGAAAGAAATAGAGGAGAAGAAAACTTCTAAACTCAGTAGTGGCAATGACTCAGATAGTGGAATAGACTCACCTAGAACGAGTAAAGAAAGTTTGAAATCACCAGTAAGTAGCAGAAGGAGCAGTTTAACTTTAGTAACAAGCACTTCATCTGAGGAAAGTTTAAACTCAACATTGAGCTCTGTTGAAGGAGATAATGGCTTACAACCAGAGGGTGGAGAAAAAACTGAGTTATTAGAATCAAATTTGGAATCCCCAAAAGAAAACGAGACTCAAGTGCAGCCAGAGCAGACTGTAAAAAAAGAGCCAAAAATGCAAGAAAATGAAAACTCAGATGGTCAAGCAAATCCAGATCAAGTTAAGAAAGATATCCTACTTAAAAACCAACCCAATAACAGAAATCTTCACGTTGCACTTGTAGCAGGTTGTGCTCTCTCCACAATAGGGTGCATTGTTGCAGGAGCAATGACATCAGGATTGATAGGAGCAGGACTACTTGCTATGGCTGCAGTGTTTGCTATAGCAGCAGTAGCTGAATTGCATTCAAACTTCCTATCAAGTAAATTAACATCCATTAATGTGAGTCCTCTTGTTGATGATAAAGAGCTTACAGCATGTTCACGTCTGTAAAAATTAAATATGTGTTACTTGTAGTGGATAAGTGAATTCAGTTCTTGCCTATTGATATAAAAGTTGTTATATTTAAGAAATGTTTAAAAGGTATTTAGTTGATGCGCATTCAATTGAATAAAGTTTTGGTTTTTATAGCCTTATTAAGTTTCATTTTTGCATCATATTCTAGCGAAGCAAGTTCGGCGAGTGATGAATTAAAGGGTATACAAGAAACGGTAAAAAATTTTATTTCTTCATTTTCAGTTAAAGATACTGTAGAAAATATGAGTCCTTCAACAATCATAGGGTTGTGTATAGCTGCAGTGATACTTGCAGTAGTGTTCAGAGGTCTAATCTTTTTTATGATAATGTTTGGTGTACTGGTCCTGATGTTCGGTAGTACAGAAAAGGCAACAGACTACTTAAAAGAAAAATTTAACTTTGCAAAAGATATAAAATTACAATCCGATAGCGAAAAAAAAGATAAAAATTAAGATAGTATTTTTATCTTTTTTAATTATCTTTATTGAATACGCATATGCAGTTAAAAGTACCAACAGTTAACTCTAAGCTTAAAAAAAAGAACAACTTAGCATTACTAGAAAGCATTGATTTAGATTTTGTTCCTTATGCTTGTCATTACGATGAAGAAACCATACTAACAAAACAGGGAGAATTGTTAAAAATAATCAAGTTAGAAGATTATTCTTCTGTTGATAACTACAGCGACCTCAGAACTGAAATTAGAAAAAGCATATCAAAAAATATTAATAGCCTGTGTTTTACCGTTTGGATTCATACCGTTAGAAAGCGCAATAAACTGAGCTTGAAATGGAATAAAACTGAAGACTTCTCTGACAACCTACATTCAACGTGGTTTAATAAACTAACTGATAGTAAATTACAGTATATAAATGAACTATACATTGTAATATTGTTTAGCGATTTTGGCAAGCATACTAATAATTCGTTTTTTTTCAATAGAATAAAGAATAAGCATAAGTTGTCTTTACAAGAAAGCCATCAGGAGTTGCAAAAGATAACTGACGTAATTCAAAATGATTTAGGACCTTTTGGAGCTAAAAAACTGAGTCTAAGGTTTAGTGAAGGTAAAATATATTCTGAAATGATAGAATTTCTCCACTATATTGTTACATTAACGCACAAAGATTATCCAGTACATGAAAGGGACCTGTCGCAATATATTAGAAATTTTAAAATAGCTTTTGGTTTCAATACGTTTCAAACAATATTTGAAAATCAACAGAAATTTGGCTCTATTTTCAGCATAAAAGAATACCGGGAAATCTCTTTAGGTAATATAGATAGATGCTTGCAGCTTGAATCTGAATTTATCATTACAGAAATAATGATATTTACTAGTAATAACAAAGCAATAAAAGAATTTAAAAAACAAATCAACATGCTGCAAATTAGTGAGGATAATACCTTACTTAAAAGCTCAGGAATTGAAGAAATAATAGAGCTTGAAAAGACCTCTAGTATAGACTTCTGCCAACAGAAAATTATTTTTACAATATTTGCAGATGATAGGAATAAGTTAGCTGAAAGTATTAGTGATTTATCTTCTATAATGTCATTAGTTGGCTTCATGATGTTTAGAACTGATTTACATATGGAAAGTCATTTTTGGGCACAACTTCCAGGCAATTTTGCTTTTATTACGCAACCGAAAAATATCTTAACAAAATACGCTTGCAGCTTTGCTATGCTGCACGATTTTACGTCAGGTACATTAAAAGGAAGAAGGTGGAAAGAAGCGGTAATGATTTTTTTTTCAAAAAAAGGAAATCCTTACTTCTTTAATTTTCATGGAAAAAGAAATAATGGCCATACTACGATACTCGGAGCTCCAAATTCAGGCAGAACTTCACTCATTAATTTTCTATTATCAGAATCAAGAAAGTTTAACCCAAGAATTGTCATATTGGATAACACTGGAAAATCAATAATTTTTACTAAAGCAGTGAGTGGTAAATATTACATAATCGATCCAAAATATAAGGACAAAAGCCTAAAATTTAATCCACTAAACATTGAAGATAGTGCTTCCAATCGCAATATGTTGGTTGAACTGATCAGAAGAATGGTAGCCGATACGAGCTTGGTGGACGTAGAAGAAAAGATAAGAAAAATTGTGGATTCTATATTTGCTATACCCAAGGAATCACGTTCTATTTCACAAATTTCTGAGGTGCTCTTGCTCCTTGGGGGTAAGATAAGTAGATGGTGTGACGATGGTGACTTTGCTTACTTATTTCAAGATGGTGATGAATCAGATATTGACTGGGAAACAAAAATTATATCTCTCAACACCGCAAACCTTACAAAACAAAAGGAATGTATGTCCGTGATACTTTACTATTTTTTATATTCTTTTGAGGCAAAATGTGATGGCTCGCCTGCAATACTTGTTTTGGATGAAGCATGGGAGATAAGTAATATTTTTCCTACAGAGAAAGAGTTTGATAACTGGATGCAAAGAATGACGGAACTAAATGTTGTAGTAATCCTAAGTACTGAGAATTTAAATCTCGCATTTGCTAGCAAATTTACTCAATATTTAGATAAACATGTTGATACAAGAATCTTGATGCCGAACGTCAATGCAAATAGATTATACATGAAGGCATTTTCTCTATCGAAAGAGGAGCTGAATATAATTCTGCAGACGCCAACACAGGAAGGTTTATTTTTGATAAAACAGTACAAAGGATTAGTAACCTTAAATCTGGATTTGAAGGATATGCAAGAAATACATGTACTTTCAGCTAACAAAGAGACTATAAAGTATATGTATGAGGCAATAAAAGAAAAAGGAGAAGAAGTTAATGAGTGGTTACCGGTATTTTATGAGAAGTGTAAGGCTTAATTTCTTATTGATATTTTTTTTGATACTTGGTCTTTCGTATCAAGGATATGCTGATTGTCCAACATTTGTAGAAAGTAATACTTGGTGGGAAGCAATAGTTGGTGGAGATTGGGTAAAGGAAATTAAGGTGCAAGCAATAAAAGATCAAGGAGTTGATGGTTACTTTAATCCCAAAATTAGAGTATGTGCTTATGATGGACAAAGTTATTGTTATGACTTACAAAGTGGGGAATCCTGCCGCCAGATATATGGAACGCAAGGTACAGGAGCTGGAGTTTCTGCTGCAGCTTTTATCGACTGGGAAGGAGATAAAACAAAAGCTGGAGGAGAAATTGCTCGGGGTCTTAAATGGGAATGGGCAGACGGTGTTACTGATGAGGAAAAAAGAAGATTCGCTAACTCTCCTAAAATATGTGCTTGCAGTCAAAAAGGGGCTTGTATGTCAGGAATTTCTTCATGGGGTTCTAGAGTATTTTCGGGTGAGAATATTTTCCGTCCTGGGGAGATGGAAAAAGTCTGTGATACCTGCTACCAAACGGCAGTAAAATGTGCTCCTGTTCCACTTGCACCTGGCCCCCCTCCATTTTGTGAACAACTTGCAATGTCGCTTCCACAAGTTAGAATTGTTCCTATAACAGATAAAGACAATGATTACTTTAATCCTAAGGTTAAGGTAATCATTGGTGATCTGAAAGGAAGAGACGGAGAGATTGGAGAAAAATTAGATTTCCCTAAAGGGTATGGAGAAAATAAAGCTGAGTGGCGCTCTATTTTAGACAAAGATGGCATCACGTACTACTTCAAAACTTATAGAGAAAAAGATAAGCTCTGCGCTGAATACCTTGGAACTCAAAGTATAGATGAAAACAATCCACAGTTCATCCGCTGTTTTCCTGCACCACCTGCTCCAGAACCTGAGATAGTGGAGATAGTAAATGCAAATACATTGAAAGTAGAAATGAAGATGAGTGAGAGCACTTGTGCTAAAGCACATGGAACCTATAGTAATGGTTCCTGTACTTTTAATGTTAATACTGACCTCAACCATCCTATAAACATTGGCCCCCTATCTTTAAAAGTAGTAAAACCAGCAATAGTAGCAAAAACAACTGATAGTAATATTGATAATATTATAGAAGGTATATTAGAAAGTAATCCGCAACAATTTAAAGTTCTGAAAGAATATGGCTATGTTCCTGATGTGCAAATTAAATGTTCTAAAGGCGGAAGTTTTTATGGTTTTAATGATTTTGAGAAAAAGTTAAAAGACAAATCTATTCAATGTGAATTTAATAACTCTGGGCAGCCGGAAATAGAAGTAAAGTATAAAGGAAATTCTAACAGTAAAATGCTTTGTCTTTCTGGATGGCAGCCAGAACCAGAGGAGTTTGTTCTTAAAAGAGAAAATAAAATAATACCACTAAAATTAATGGGAACAAGATATACTAAATACAATGCTGTTTACTCCAAGGAATCAAATCAGTTCTATTATCTTCCAAGCAAGGAAATAGTTTACCCTTTGAAAGAAACTCAAGAGAGGTTGGATAAAATAATATTTAATAAGCAAGAGTATGTTTTCTTCCCTGATGAAAATGAGCAGAAGAAGGAAGAATGCAGTTATTGTGTGAAGAAAGATAGCAAAATAGACGAAAAATTAAAATCTGGTGAAGGACTGAAAGTAGTATACAAATTGACGGATGTAGAGCATAAAGAAGGATGTGAGCAAGGTGATGATGGTTGCATCTGCTTTGATGGAAAGTGTAGCCGTTCAAAACAATATTTGAATAAAAATGAAGATGATAAGCCATTCTACTTAAGGTATGAGGAAGTGGATTGTAAAGATAAGGATGGTAAAGTATTAAGAGATGAAAAAAATGAAGTACGAAAGTGTACACAATTAAAAGATCAACTGATTAAAGCAAACAGAACAGAGGTTTTTTACGCTGATAAATTGTGTAGGTTCGATTTAGAAGGTCTCAAAAAGAAATTAAAAGAAAAATTAAAAGAGATAATCAAGGAACATCTGAAAAATAAGAAACCAGATCTTGAAAAAAATAATGAAAAATCCTATGATCATAAAAATAAAGATGTTTATACAGATGACTTATCAATAAAATTTGATCGTATTAAAATAGAAGCGTGGGGAAGTGGTGAAGCAGGTCATATACAAGGTAGTGGCTGTGACAATCAAAAATGCCATTCTACTGAAAGCAGAGTAGGGATGCCAGGAGATTATATTAAAGCTAAACTGAAAATCGATCCTAATTATCCTATAATTAAGGTGCAAGTCACAGAGGGAGGGGGTAACCAGGAAAGTAACTTCTCAGATAAGGACGGGGGACCTGTTTTCATAGAAATGTGCAATTCGCAGAAGCAACATTGCCAGCAACTGATTACTGTTGCAGGTGGAGGTGAGTATAGAACATACGGTGGTAAGGGTTATGAGGAAACAGTAATTCATAAGCAAGATTTAAAGCTAGAGGAGAAAATTGTAAAGGCAGATAAACTGAAGTCTACACAAGACAATCAAATAGCATATATAGAAAATGGTGAAATCAAGTATGAAACAGTAGAGTGTGGAAGTGGTTTGAGAAGCAGTAGATCTGGTGCAGGTGGCTGCATTAATAAAAGCAAAGGAATTTATGGTAAAGGCTCTCCAGGGTATGTGAAGATTAGACCTATTATAAAGGAATTTGACGAAGAAGAAATAAATGCTGCTATTAAAAAAGTAATAGAGGATCTATACGATCTTGAAACTATGACTGATTTTTGGGTAGGGGATCTTAACGTGAATATAAGTGGGATAATTAAAGAGGAAGTCAAAAAAGAATTATCAAGGTAAAAAGATATAGCTCTGGAAATGATGCTCTTGTTTTAATAATTAATTAAAGTAAAGCATGTAGTAAATGGTGTAATTGCTGTATCTTAAATCGCTGGTTTCAAGGTCATGAGTCTCTACCAGACCTCTAAAGAATAAAATTTCTGAGTTAATAGAACAACAATTTAGCATTAAATACCATGCCAATTATTTGGCTTACACTATACATAATTGGGCTGCAAGCGAAATATCTGATTCTATTACTTTTTGCATAATTGGTTGTGGAAATTGCAAGATTGGATATCAAGATGTTGCAAAGTCATTCAACATAACAAAAGAAGAAATTGACCAAGGTAATATTGCAAGCATAGAAAGTAAAATAAAAAGTGAAGCTGAAAAATCAGGTAGCGAGTTTTCTGAGTTGATTTCTAGAGTGGATCAATCGCTAAAAGAGCAGAGTGAAAAGTCTATTGTACAAATTTTAGATTCATCCGCTGAGGAGATGTTAAGGAGTTTCTGTGATAGCCCTGTACAGTCTCCAGAGCCTCAAGAACCCTCTGCTTCATCTGAAGAGCATGCTACAGAAGGCCCAGAAACTAGTGTTAATTCAGATCTTTTGTCAACCTAATCAACCCCATATATATGTTTTTTTTGTACCCATGCTTTGCGTTTTGGGGTGGAAAGAAAGCACCATTCTTCGTTGCATTTTTCTATCTTCATCACAACAAACTTGTCTATTTTCATAGTAATCTTGCTGTCTACACTCTGTTTTTGATATCCATAAGTATCTTCTTTTACAATCGCGTAGCGCTTATCACTAAGAAGATTGCCTTTTATCCATCCGCAGTCTTCATCTATATCGCAGACCTTTTTCCAACTCTCAAACTCTTCTATCACTTTCAGGGGCAGATTTTTGCAAGTGTATATCCATTTTACAGGATAGTGAAACCCTGGCCCCGTTCTCATGTTGATCTTATTTGATTTGGTTGAAACAAAGTTGTTAGCAAACAAGCTATGGCTAAATAATAAAAACAATAGGATAATAGTACTGAACCAAGATCCCAGTGTCACGCACTGGGATAACGTGAGGGATAGTGTAACAGACTTATTCATCATAATTCACGATTAGGTTGACATAAGATAAAGAGTAAATTAAAAATTGAATAGATCTTTAAATGCAAAATCAATGCCTATAGAAATATTAATGCCTGCTCTTTCACCAACAATGAGCAAAGCTGGAGGAAAAATTGTAAAGTGGCATAAAAAAGAACAAGACAAAGTTGAAGTAGGCGACGTAATTGCTGAGATAGAGACTGATAAAGCCATAATGGAGTTTGAATCTATAGATGAAGGAGTTTTAGTAAAAATTTTAGTAACAGAAGGAACAAGTGGCGTGCCTGTAAATCAACCAATAGCTTTAATGCTGGAAGAAGGAGAAGATGAAAGTGCACTTAACAACTATACTTCAACTTCCATCAATAGTGCAGTTAAAAAGGAAGTGACAAAAAGTGCTGTTGATAATCAAAAATCAGAACACCAAGATTTAAACGGAAAGCCAATAAGTCATTCTTCGGTGTCATTCCAGCGCGTGACGCTGGAATCCAACCCCTCAATGTCATCCCAGTGCTTGACACTGGGATCTAGAAAAGAAGAATGGATCCCAGTGTCAGCTACTCAGATGACAGAGGGTTATGCAGAAGGTAGAACAAAAATAAGCCCATTAGCTAAGAAAATAGCTCAAAATGAAGGGGTTAATGTGCAGCAATTAAAAGGTACAGGACCATATGGTCGCATAATTAAGGCTGATGTGTTGGAGTTTTTAGGCAGTGGTATACATACTGAAAGTCCTGAGAAAGATACCATAGTTGAAGTAAGCAACATGCGCCAAGTGATAGCACAGCGCCTGACTGAATCAAAACAGAATGTTCCACATTTTTATTTAACTGTAGACTGCCAGGTTGATAAGTTAATATCGTTAAAAAACGAGATTAACTCAGCAGATGAAAACAATAAAGTAACAATTAATGATCTAATCATAAAAGCTGCAGCTTTCAGCATGAAAAAATTTCCTGATATAAATTCTTCGTGGATAGATAATAAAATACTGAGATATTCAAATATAGATATTTCAATCGCTGTGGCACTTGAAGATGGGCTAATTACTCCTATAGTAAAAAATGCTGATAAAAAGGGTATTTTATCTATATCAAAAGAAGTGAAAGATTTAGTAAGCAGAGCAAGATCTGGAAAATTGAAACCTGAAGAGTTTCAAGGAGGAGGGTTTACTATCTCCAACTTAGGGATGTTTGGTATAAAAGCCTTCAGTGCTATAATCAATCCGCCGCAATCTTGCATTATGGCAGTTGGTGCATCTAAAAAACAACCAATTGTTATGAATGAGAAAATAGAAATAGCAGAAATAATGACAGTAACGCTCTCTGTTGACCATAGAGCAGTTGATGGGGCACTCGGAGCAAAGTTTTTAAATGCCTTTAAGCATTATATAGAGAATCCTCTGGTGATGCTTATTGAAACTGCGGTAATCTATTAGCATTGTTATTACAAAATTAATACCTCTAAGTTTATACTTTTATTAGTTAATAGGTTTAGAGGTAAAAAAATGAATACTACAGTAGAAAAAAATAATCCAAAAATTTTTCCTCAAAATGAAGGAAAGATTAACTCAAAAGGCATGGTTGCCCCACCTGTTCCTCCGAAATCTTCCCAAGCTAAATTTGCTGGAATAAAAGCAATTTTTGAGCGAAATGTACCTCATTCTCAAGCAAATGATAGTAATAAAACAGTGAGTAGCAATCTTGGAAGAACATTTGGCCCAACAATGCAAAAACTCATGGAAGACAACATTCATAGCACTCCTAACAAACAACGCCGCAATTCAGGGGATAGTGGTATCAGTGATATTAGTAGCAGCACTTCTGATGATGAGGATAGAACAATAAAAGATAAAATGATGGAAAATGTTAAGCAGGATAACCATCAAAAAAGCTTTGATTTACATAAAGTACAAGCAACTGATGAATTAGAAACCGTAAAATTTCTCAAAACGCTAAGCAAGAAAGAAAGAGAAAAACTTGGTTTTTCTCCTAAACAGCAAAATAACCAAAAGGTTGAGACTAGCAAAAAAACTTATAATCCACTTGATTGGAATCCAATCTATCAAGGTAAAAAGCTCTTTAGCTTAGGCAATATGTCGAGTAATTCGTCTTCATGTAGTGAAAAAAGCAATATTTCAGATGTAAGCGATAAGTCTAATAATTCAAACATTGTTAGATGTAATATTACTAGGAGTAACAGTAAGGAAGACCTTCGTAAACCTGATGCTTCACATAATGACAAATCTGCAGGTAAAAAATTATCTAATGTCAATGTAAGCGAATTAATCAGAAAGTTTGAACAAGGTAATGACATAGTAAAAGGGCGTTAATCAAATGTTACCCTATCTTTGTATATGTAAAGGTAGGGTATCTTTTCAAAATAGTATATCCTTTATAGCTTTGTTAATTTTTGACTCCCTCTCTGCAAAAGCAGTTTCTAGAGAGGTTTTAAGTTTTTCCCATTCTTCTTGACCATTTAGAACTAAAGATTTATATTCATTTTCAATTTTTTCCAATGCTCTTTGATATGAAAAACCTAATTCCTCATATATATCAATATTTATCGATTGCAGTATTACCAAAAATGAAAACAAATTCGGATCAGGTAATTCTTCTCTTGTGTGATTCAGAAGACACAGCTTTATTTTTTTTACGCAGTATTCTATTGTTTTTAACGATAGTGACAGGCTTTCTGCATAAAATATAAAACTATCTACAATCAAATTTTTTGACTTTTTCGGTAATTTAATATTTTCAAATAGTTCTTTTGTAAATTTTTCTATCGGTTGTTTTGGCAAATGTAAAGAGAGATCAGTAAAAGATTTTAGGTCAAAATTTGGTCCAAGTATTGTGCTGATTGCTCTTTGTACATTACTCTTATCTTTACTTACAGAAATAATGAAAACCAGCCCCTCCACATCAAGCATATACTTTATAGATTCCAAAAAATCGACAACGAATTTAGGACGGCACACATCAAGATTATCCACCATTATATAAATGTTTTTGTCTTTTCTGATTTTATTAACCACATCCGCTAACTGTGTTTTAAAATCTCTAGTACTCTCTTTTCTTCTTTGGAGAAGACTTAATTCACTCAAGACAAAACCTATGTCTTTTTTATCAGCCTCTTTTGCAGCATCAAGAAATACTGAAAGCATAGCAAGTGGAGATTTACTGATCAGCTTTCCTAGTGTGTTTAGAGAAAATAGCTCTTGGTTTATGTTCTTGAACTGTTGTATAACACTTCTTTTTACTTTATACGATACAAATAAATCTTCAAATAGGAAATTTAAAAAAGAAGGCAGTGGTTGGTCCAATGCATTGATATCCCATGC
>NZ_CP011148.1:1128559-1129392 GCF_001758565.1 Wolbachia endosymbiont of Drosophila incompta
TGTTTTAACTCTTTTACCCATTCTTTCAAAAAAAACGTCTTGCCCCATCCATCATATCCTTCCAAAGATATTATTGTAAAAGACTGATCAATTGTTTTAATTATAGTGTTGAATTTACCTGAAAATTGCTTATAGTTTAGGTGGTTATTTTCCCAAGCCACCACTTTAAGTGGTGGCACTATTTTTTTCTTTTTGAATGTTATTAGCGATATAAGTTTTTTTAAGCACATGTCTTATTTTATATTTAACTCATATTCTTGTCTTGAAGTAAGTGCTATCCTCAGCGTTCCTTCATCAAGATAGTCAATTTCTCCGCCCATTGGTATGCCGCAAGCAAGGCGTGATATTTTCACATCCAAATTTTTTAGCAATTCAATTATATATTGTGCAGTAACTTGGCCCTCTAATGTCGGATTAATTGCGATAATTATCTCTTCAATTTTAGACTCTGTCACTCTTTTCAGAATAGTGTCAAGGTTGAGTTCTTTTGGACCTATGCCATTTATTGCAGACAATCTGCCACCCAAAACATGGTATAAACCTGAATATATATTTCCTTTTTCAAACGCCCATAGATCACCTAATTCTTCTACTACACACAGTAACTTAGTGTCACGTTTTGGGTTAGTACAAATAGAACAAGGTGACTTAGTATCTAGATTTCCGCAAACTTCACACTCTATTATAAGATCTGCTAGCTCTTTAATCAAAGATGCAAGTGGTAGCATAACTTTTTCTTTGTTTTGGAGTAAATGTATAACTAACCTGCGTGATGATGATGGCCCTAAACTTGGCAATTTAGAGAAAGCATGAACTAGATTCTTTATGTTAAC
>NZ_CP011148.1:1129450-1130331 GCF_001758565.1 Wolbachia endosymbiont of Drosophila incompta
AAAGTGATAAGTTTCTCTTGATCCCACTTTGATTAGCTATAGAAAAAATTTTTTACTCTAACGCAAAAAATTACTTCCGCACACTTAAAGCCTGATTATAATAGACTTCTTGCATAATCCAAACTAAGTAGAAAAAAGGTATCATCCGAGTAGCTCTCCTTTGTCATCCAAGTGCCCTGACACTGGGATGGCTTTGTTGCATCGCTAGCTATGATGGATTAAAGATAAAAAAGGTGGAGAATATCAGTAGCTTATTATTCTGGTATTTATAACAAGAACGGTCAGTGAATACCTAAATTTGAGTAAAAGAAATTTCACTACCACTCACTAATCCGGCTAAAATTCAAGAATTTCAATGCTTTAGCTATTTTCAATAGAATTAAATTTATTAATATAAATAACAAGTTACTATTCTTAAATTTGATCAGATTGATTGCAAAAAAAACAAGATTTTCAATAAGTTGCTTATAATCCTAATTATAGTTAGCCTTTCATAAGTAGCGATGCAACAAAGCCCACTGGGATCCAGGAATTTTATTAAGTTTGTAAGCATAAAAGTATAGCTAACGTGAGCTCTACGTCATACTGCCGCGAACCGTCATACCGCGATTCATTCGCGGTATCTCTCAGCCGCTAACACGTAGCGGGATGACGGTTGTCAGGCTAGCTGTCATCCCAGTGCCCAGACACTGGGATCCAGAAATTTTAATTGTAAGTAAGCATACTGGGTTGATAAGTATAAAAGTAGCTAGAAAATAAACATTTTTGATGAGATTATATGGAAAACTGGATGCCAGTGTCAAGCACTGGCATGACACCCTTCACGGACTTTTAAATTACTTTAGCTATAAATATTAAGAAATTTACCAAATGAAAAAAAA
>NZ_CP011148.1:1130345-1131500 GCF_001758565.1 Wolbachia endosymbiont of Drosophila incompta
TGGGGTTATTATCCGCTTTAAAATATTGGCGTTTTTTATGTTTTAAACGCTTGACAAGCGAGATTCAGCCGCTTTTAATTGCAACTAACTTACGCTGCAAATGTTTAAGAAATATACTAAGCAGAAAAAAAGACAAAGAATCCCCGAGTTAGCTAGTCTTNNTCTATCTCTGTCGAGTATTGGCATTTTTTGATGTCTTGTAACGCTTTATAAGCGCGTTCAGCTTATTTAGATAAAAATCTAGATGTAGATGAAGTTTTGTAAAGACATACAGTATCTATATACTGCAAAAAATTGAACATAAGACGCCGATACATTAAGTAATCCTTACCTTTTAATCTGCAGATTGGCGAAAGCAAATACAATAGCTTCAGTTTCATGATAAGGGGGCTGGCGAGGTTTGTCAAGGAAGTTTTTTCGTTTCTATGTTGTCAGCTACTTGGATGACGCCAATCTGAGTTGACTACACCAACTCACATTCAGCAAAAAAAGAAAGCTATCTCCTTACGAGCATTTTCTAGACTATCTGAGCCGTGAACTCTATTTTCACTAATATCATCAGCAAAATCACCCCTGATTGTGCCTTTATCTGCCTGCTTTGGATCAGTAGCTCCCATGATTTGTCTGTATTTACTTACTGCATTTTCACCAACTAAAACTTGAACTACCACAGAACCAGAGGTCATAAACTCTACTAATTCCCCAAAAAAAGGCCTATCTTTATGAATTTCATAAAACAGCTCTGCTTGTTTTTTTGTTAGTAACATCATTTTTTGTGCTGTGATTTTCAGCCCAGATTGTTCGATGTACGAATTTATATTGCCTGTAATATTATTTTTTACTGCATCAGGTTTTAATATCGAAAGTGTTCTCTCAATTGCCATATTATTTCCTTATATAAAATAGTATATTTATAGATTTATTTTATTGTAAATTTTGATTTGATAAAAGCAGTTTTTTATTTATAGTTAAGAATAAACCATCAAGGAGGTATTGTATGAGTGAATGTTGTAAAAATAACACTACTAAACAAGCTGAGCCTACCACTAAAAAACAAGCTAAATCTACTACTAAAAAATTAGTAAGTAACTTTAGGTCATCCCTTTTTTGTGGAACAAAAGGGTTTTTGACTTTTAGTCTGGCATTTTTAAGTTA
>NZ_CP011148.1:1131586-1131687 GCF_001758565.1 Wolbachia endosymbiont of Drosophila incompta
TGACAATCATAGCACCGCTTGTTTGTTTTGCACTGCCAGCTATGCTAGGCAGTATGAGCCTCATGCAATGCGCACTTTGATGTGCTTCCTTAATGATTGCC
>NZ_CP011148.1:1131703-1133511 GCF_001758565.1 Wolbachia endosymbiont of Drosophila incompta
GAACTTTTCATCTGCGTGAGAAGTTAATGGAAAAAATCACTAACCATAGTAGAAAAGAAATAGACGCGGAATTTAAGAAAGATACTATAAAATTTCCTATCTTTGATCAAAATAGAAAACACACCGAGTATAATTCGCCTAACTCAGGGCGACTACTGGATGAAACAAGTAGCACCTCTCTTTTCGTTAAAGTTTTACTTTTTCCCCTCAAGGTTCTTCTGAATGTCCTGCAAAGTTGTATAATGCTATCTTTAGCTGCTGTTGAACTTCTTGAAACGGTACCAAGTCTTTTTGTCGATACATTTTTCGATTGGAACTTCACATCCACCAAGAGTAACCTGAAGAGATCAGGCCACTTATTGTATGCCAGTGTAAGAAATTTAGTGCCTATAACTAAATTTGATGAGTGTGTAGCTAATTTTATAGGCACCCCAGAAGTAACTTGTTGTAGTAGTGCGTAGGTGAAAAAGGCAGTTATCTTATTTAATCTTGGCGGGCCTGATTCACTAAATGCGGTCCGTCCTTTTTTATTCAACCTTTTTTATGACAGGAGAATAATCAATCTACCGAATCCCTTTCGGTTTCTTTTAGCAAAGTTTATATCTGCGAAACGAGAAAATACTGCACGAAAAATATACGAGGAAATTGGAGGTAAATCGCCAATTCTAGAGAATACAAAAATGCAAGCTAATGCTTCAGAACTAAAATTAAACGAAAATAGAAACCATGTACACAAGGTATTCATCTGCATGCGCTATTGGCGTCCATTTGCTGACGAAGTTATTGAAAGTGTAAAACAGTTTGATCCTGACGAAGTAATTCTGCTGCCACTGTATCCACAATATTCAACTACCACAACTCTGTCATCCATCGAGAATTGGCAAAAAAATGCTAAACGGTATGGCCTAAAATGCAATACAAAAATGATTCACCGTTATTATGATAACCAAGATTTTATTGAAGCTCACACTAATCTGATAGCTAAGTACTATAAATTGGCTAGAAAAATCGGTAAACCAAGAGTCCTATTTTCAGCCCATAGCTTACCTCTTAGTATCATTAAAAAGGGCGACCCTTACGCTTCACAGGTAGAAAGAAGCGTAGAGTTAATAGTAGAAAAGTTAGCTATCAATAACTTAGATTGGTCAATATGTTATCAGAGTAAGATTGGTCCTGTAAAATGGCTAGAGCCAAGCACTGAAAGTGAGCTATTACGCGCAAAAGCTGATGGTGTACCTGTAGTTCTATCACCTATATCTTTTGTTTCTGAGCATTCAGAAACTCTAGTTGAACTTGATATAGAATATAAAGCAATTATCAAGGATGGATATTACTTTCGTGTGCCAACTCTCAGTACCGATCCCTTGTTTATAAAATGCTTAGCCGATTTGTGCATAAATCTCCCTTAAAGTCCTGATTCATAGGGCTTTTCTTTTAGGATTTTATGTGATAGAATAACAGGAAGTTATTAACTATTTCATGCCAAACAAGCTAAAAAAGAAATCTAACATACTCGCACAAAGGGTGCATGATATTTATGATCATGATTTCAGGAAGGTAATCTGCATCACAACAGGTTTAACAGCCCTATTGTGTAAGATTTCACTGCAATTTTGCTGCGAGTTCATTGACAATAATAGATCCAATATCTTTCTTATACGGAATGTTGCTCAACTAGTAAAGTTTCCGACATCTATTCTATACATTGCCCATTCTGCATTTACTCTACAGGATCTAATTAAGGATTACAGAAACCCTGAGAGTAAAAAAGAGCTGGCAAAAATTGTGGGTAAATCGGCTAATCTTGC
>NZ_CP011148.1:1133530-1134246 GCF_001758565.1 Wolbachia endosymbiont of Drosophila incompta
TTGATGATGTTGAAAGTCATCCATTTTTTGGCTAGAGGTAATGCAGATGTAACAAGTTATATTAGTTCAACATCAACGATCCTATTTTTGTTCATTTCAGAACCTATAAGCTATTATTATACATGCAAGAAATATCTGGATAATAAGGATCCTGAAAAGTCTGCTAAGTGTAAGAAGGACCTTATTATCAGCACATTAACTTTGTCGTTAGGTTTATTAAACTTCATATTAAGAAGGATAGAAACTCCAACTATACCAATAAACTTGGGTAGTGGTATAATCTATAATTTCAACTTAAGCGTAACAGTCAGCATAATATATAGTGCAGTATTTCTTGCAGTTCAACTTGATAAGTTGTTTAATCAACCTGTCAATGATGATCCTTCCACTGAACTTGATGATGTTCATAATATAAACGGTCATTCTAATGACAGCACTGTAGAGGTATAAGAATTAGGGATGAAAAGATTTTATTTCTACTGCCAACGCTAGTACTGCTAATTTGCTAACAATACTCCAAAGTGATAGAATTTTACCTTCTACAACCTGGCTAACATCATGAAACTCACAGTCAGTGGCATTCAAGCTAGAATATACATCTTTTCTGCTATTACATCGGTATAAGTAACATGTTGAAGTATCTCCTATATAGTATATTAGCGGTTCTGCAGAACTGCTTTTAAACATGTCAATGGTTGGTACACCTTCTTGTATAA
>NZ_CP011148.1:1134288-1134389 GCF_001758565.1 Wolbachia endosymbiont of Drosophila incompta
TATGACGCTTTTTTTTATTGAGGTTTAATATTTCCTCTCCACTTGTTGCTGTTATAATGCCCATCCCATATGTGCCATTGCTTGCTTTGATAAAAACGTAA
>NZ_CP011148.1:1134427-1134912 GCF_001758565.1 Wolbachia endosymbiont of Drosophila incompta
CACTAGAGATAATATTTGGTCAACTTTAGTTGCTACTGCTCCTAGTGACAAATCATCATCAAAATCAACTCCATCACAGCTCTCTGTAAGCACAGAAATTAGCCATGGGTCTATTTTAAATTTGCCACAAAACTCAGATGCTAATTCTTGATAGATTTCAAAATACTTAAATTTCTGCCTGCTATGCCAACCGTATAGTGGGCTTGGTACTATATCTTGCTTTACGTCTTTCAGCGTGTCTGGAATGTGGCTCGTCATATCACGGTTCAGTATAATAACATCAGGCACAAATCCTGAAGTTGTCTTTAGCAGAGAGTTTTCTTTCACAACAGTTTCATACTGTTCTATTAAATTGTATACTTCATTATATAAAAGGCCAATTCTAGTCTCAAAACCTGCGAGTTGTAGTATTTTCTCTATAACAAATACGTTTTCTATATACATTTTATTGCGTGTATAATTTTCCGGTATTATAAGAACCTTTT
>NZ_CP011148.1:1134921-1153865 GCF_001758565.1 Wolbachia endosymbiont of Drosophila incompta
GTCTTTTAAAATAGCTTTTTATCAATCTTGCTGCCATCGTTCTTGATTCTTCACTTAAGTTATTGAACCCCGCAGGAAATAAATTAGCGTCTACTGGAACGATTTTATAGCCAGAGTTTCTAAGATCTATAGAGCTATAAAATGGCGATGTAAGGCCATTAAATTTTGCTTCGAACCAATTATTTATACTTTTTTCCAAATCTGGGTGAATTATGTTTTGCATCTGCACTTTAAATGTTATAAGGAAGGTATTATATTATAAGCTATAGTTGAACATATTTAGTAAATTTGACTAAAGATTAAAGTATAATGAGATTCTTATTTAAAGTGATAGAAAAATGATTCAACACGATAACAATAAAATGTATGGCACTACTATATTATCAATTAGAAAAGATAAAAGTGTAGTAGTAATAGGTGACGGACAAGTTTCACTGGGCCACACTGTTATAAAATCTGGAGCAAAAAAAGTTAGGCGTCTTTCTGGTGATTCCGTAATTGCTGGATTTGCCGGGGCAACAGCCGACGCATTTACTCTTTTTGAAAGATTAGAATCTAAACTTGACAAGCACCCAGGGCAATTAATGAGAGCATGTGTTGAACTTGCAAAAGACTGGAGAATGGATAAATATCTGAGGAAATTAGAAGCTATGATGATCGTTGCAGATAAATCTATTTCATTAGTAATTACGGGAACAGGTGATGTTCTTGAACCTGAAGATGGAGTCGCAGCTATTGGCTCTGGGGGAAATTTTGCTCTATCTGCAGCAAGAGCTTTAATTGACATTAAAGGAATATCAATAGAGGAAATTGCGAAAAAGGCTATGAAGATAGCTGGCGATATATGTGTTTATACAAATCATAATGTAGTTATTGAAAAGATAGAGGAGTGATATGTCTTCCAAGCAAAAAACTTTATGCACCAATTTTTCCAATCAGCCCATAACCCTTTCAGAAGGGCGGTCTTGTAGTAGTGACACCTACGATGAAAAAGATAACCTCTATAAAGATACTAAGAGTGGTTTTGATTCAAATGACAGCGATGTTCAAGTTAATGACAGCACTCAAGTTTTGTTAGATGACCTGCCACCACAGAAGATAGTTAAAGAATTGGACAGATTCATAATCGGACAGGATGATGCAAAGCGTGCTGTTGCTATTGCGCTCAGAAATCGTTGGCGTCGCAATCAGGTTCCATTTCCATTGCGTGATGAAATCATACCTAAGAATATATTGATGATCGGTCATACAGGGGTTGGTAAAACTGAAATAGCTCGTCGCTTAGCAAAACTTGCCGGTGCACCGTTCATAAAAATTGAGGCAACGAAGTTTACTGAAATAGGGTACGTTGGACGTGACGTTGATTCGATAATACGCGATTTAGTTGATGCAGCAATAGTTTTAGTTAAAGAGAAAGCCCGTAAAGCCTTAGCTAAAAAGGCTTTAATTTTAGCTGAGAAAACAATAGTAAACTCTATGGTAGGCGAAAATGCAACCGAAGAGAGTAAAAAAATTTTTAGAGAAAGGTTGAGGAATAAAGAGTTTGAGGACGGAGAAGTTTCTATTAACGTCAGAGAGAGCAAGAGTATGTTACCTACTTTCGATATACCAGGCATGCCAGGTGGGCAAGTTGGTGTGATGAATGTAACAGAAATAATGGGCAAGATGTTTAACGGGAGCAAAAAAACAAAAACTATTACGGTGAAGGTAAAAGAAGCGCGTGAAATATTAATTAATGAAGAAAGTGAAAGGCTAATGGATGAAGATAAGATAATCAAAGAAGCCATTGATCTTGTTAGTAATGACGGTATAGTATTTTTGGATGAAATAGACAAAATTGCAGCGCGTACAGAAGTAAAAGGTGAAGTAAACAGAGAAGGAGTGCAACGCGATCTGTTACCATTACTTGAAGGAACAACTGTTACAACTAAGTATGGCCATGTAAAAACAGACTATATATTATTTATTGCATCTGGTGCTTTTCATCAGTCTAAACCATCTGACCTCTTACCGGAATTGCAGGGCAGATTACCGATCAGGGTAGAACTTAAGGCACTTACTCAAGAGGATTTAATAAGAATATTAAAGGAACCAGAATCTAGTTTGTTAAAGCAGTACATAGCTTTAATGAAAACAGAAAATGTGACACTTGAGTTCACTGATGATGGTATAAAAACCATAGCTGAAATAGCGTTTACAGTTAATAGGCAAGTGGAAAATATAGGCGCAAGAAGGCTTCACACTGTCATGGAGAAGCTTTTAGATGAAATAAGTTTCATTGCTTCTGAGAAAAATAGCGAAAAATTCATTATAGACAGCAAGTATGTAAAAGATAAACTTGAGTCAATTTCGAAGCAGCTTGATTTATCTAAGTTTATACTTTAGGAAAAACGAAAAGCCTACTTTAAGTAGTATAGAGAGTGTTCAGAAGATTAGCCAGTAGACCTAAAATTTCAGCTATATTCTTTAGGCTGTTTTTCAACAGTAGAATGGTGTGCTGCGACCTCTTGCTTAACATCTAAGCTTAAGTCAATTATTGAGATATTTTCTTCATCATAATCTATGTCTTTTATTAACATATCGTCAGTAATAGTCAAAAGGTCAGGCGGAGAAAGAATAGTTCTTTTATTACCAGCTCTCATTCCCACAACTCCAAGCTCTATAGCAAGTGGTATTTTTTTATCGCCAACCCTAAATTGCACTGTTTGATCTTTGACTATATATTCCCCATTATGCTCCTTTACGCTATATTTAACCGATATCTCATCACCGCACCTTACTTGTTTTCCAGTCTTGTTAATTAAGTCATTAAAAACCATCAGATTATTTACTGAGTCGGGATATTTATCCTTTACTTCGATCAGTTTGACGTAATAAGAATTAAAATTCATTTTGTTCTCATTGGCAATAGTAACTACACGCTCTCCGCCTTCTTTCATACCTATTACTCCTAAACTCACTTCTTTTAGGTCATCTTGACCTATTTTCAAAGTAACATCAGAAACTTTGCTAGGGAGTGTTGCTGAGTTATTATTAGAAATTTTATATATTTGCAATAGGACTTCCAGGCCACAAAAAGCCTTGCTGCCACTGCCTTCAGTAATTTCATAAAAATTTATTGAATCTTCTTCCTTTTGCTGCGTTATTTCTTCTAAATATTCTGTCAGCCCATGCTTTTCAATATAGCGGTCAAGTGCTGATTCAAGTATTGGCTTCACTAGGTAATGTGCTATCGTCTGTATCAAACCACCATGCGTGGCATTTATCTCATAAAGCTTGTCCTTTTTTTCCGGTTTACCTTTGTTTATATAGACAATAGTAAACACAAAAGCAGAAGTTAAAGTGAGAATCATTACTACGGAAATAAGCATTTGTAATATAATTTTTCTAACCATCTTTCTTTACTTGATTCAATAAATCATATAAATAATTAGTATCCCCTGAAAGCGCACTCAAATTATCCAAGCCTTGTTTAAAGAGGCCGTCTATATAGTCCTCTACTTCACTTTTACCAAGCACAGACATAAGATTATTTGTTTTATCTTGTTCGTAGTCTTCAATATCATCCTTAGCTTGAAAGATAAGCCCTAGATTTATTCCATAGTTATATAACGCTTTACGTTGCTTGTCTGTAGCACCCCCTATTATAGCACCTATTTCACATGAAGCTGCAAATAGTTTTGCGGTTTTCATCAAATGAATTTCTTTTATTTTATCAGCTTGGCCCGACGTCATTCCAGCGTCATACATACAGCCGTACGAATGTTGTAGTTTTAAGGTAGAAAGGGTGTCATGCAAGTAGCTGACACTGGAATCCATTTCATGTTCAGCTCCACTATCGCATGGCTTTTTGCACGAAATGCTTATAGGCAAAGCCTTCTGGATCCCAGTGTCCGCTACTTGAATGACAGAGGGTTGGGGGCTAAAATCTATATGCTCACTGTTAATATCTAAAGCCTGTCCTCCCACCATTCCCCTAATTCCTATTGCCTGAGAAAGAACTTTTATGATCTCACAGCGTTTCTCATTTAACGAAGATAATACCTCAAAAGCCAGAGTAAGTAGTGCATCTCCGGCAAGCACTGCTGTTGCTTCATCAAATTTTTTATGGCAGCTTAGCTGGCTTCTGCGAGTATCACTGTTGTCCATGCACGGTAAATCATCGTGAATTAGAGAGTAAGCATGAACAAATTCAATTGCTGCAGCAACTGATATTACTTTTTTAGCTTCCGCGTTAAACACTCGCGATGAAGCTACGACTAAAAAGGAGCGTATATGTTTTGCAGGAGCAAGGAGTATATAACGCATAGCTGATATAAGCTTATTCTCGCTATTTTCGGGTAAGAGTTTATTTACTTCTACAATAAGCAAATTTTTTGTTGTTTCGTCTAGCATTTTTGAATTGTTAATTGTTTAGCACGTAACGCTAGCCAGCTAGGGCAGTAGAAAACTTTACTGTAGTTTACCAGTTATAAAAGATATTGCAAACATAAAAATTTTTTATAACATCAAAGAATAGGTTATTTTTTTGGTAAGAAATGTGAATAGCGAACTAGCAAAGAGCACTAGAGAAGACATAGAAGAAAAAGTGAAAAAGATTATACTAGAGCATATTAGTAAGGATGTAGAGAAATTCAACAGCTCTTCAAAGCTTTCGGAGCATGGTACAGACAGCTTAGATGCAGTTGAAATCATCATGGCAGCAGAAGAAGAGTTTGGAATAGAAATTCCAGATGAAGACGCACAAAAAATGGAAACTATGGAGCAAATAGTTGAGTACATTAATAATAAAAAAGGCTAATAGTTAGTGTTAAATGAGCAGAAGAGTAGTAGTCACTGGTGTTGGTTTAATCACTCCACTAGCGGCAGATGTTGACAACACTTGGTCAAGGCTAATAAAAAGTGAGTCTGGCATAAAAGCAATCAATACGGATAGATTTGACTCTTCTGATCTTGCTTGCAAAATTGCAGGGCAGGTGCCGTTGCAATCAGACAACATTGAGCACCATTTCAATTCACTAGATTATATTTCTGAGAAAGACTCAAAAAGGACAGATCGTTTTATCCATTACGGTATTGCAGCAGCTATTCAGGCAGTAGATGATTCATTAATTTTGGAAAGCCAAAATATCAATCGGGAACGTGTTGGTGTGACTATTGGCTCTGGTATAGGTGGTCTTCCGTCAATTCAGGAAAATGTTATTACCATGCAGGAAAAAGGGCCCAGACGTGTCAGTCCATTTTTTGTCCCTGCAAGTCTAATAAATTTGATATCTGGCCATATTTCTATTAAATACGAATTTACAGGTCCAAACGATTCAGCAGTAACCGCATGTGCAACAGGTGCGCATGCAATCATAAACTCAGCAAGAACTATAAAACTTGGTGAAGCGGATGTTATGATTGCAGGTGGAGCAGAAAGTGCACTGTGTAGAGTTGGAATTGCAGGTTTTGCATCTATGAAGGCGTTATCAACTAAATTTAACGATAAACCGGAAGAAGCTTCAAGGCCATGGGATGAAGAACGCGATGGTTTTGTTATGGGTGAAGGAGCAGGTATATTGGTGCTGGAGGAATACGAACATGCGAAAAAAAGGGGGGCAAAAATACATGCTGAACTGGTTGGGTACGGACTCACAGGAGATGCGCACCACATTACAGCACCACATCCAGAAGGAAGAGGCGCATTTAAGGCAATGCAGCTTGCTTTAAAGAGCGCACAAATTAATCCCAATCAAGTAGGGTATATCAATGCACATGGAACTTCAACGCCACTTGGAGATAAAATTGAAGTAATAGCAATGAAACAGTTATTCGGTGACTACGTTTATAAAATACCTGTTTCTTCAACTAAATCTTCTATAGGACATTTACTTGGTGCTGCAGGGAGCGTTGAAGCAATATTCAGTATTCTTGCGTTAAATAATGGAATTATTCCGCCAACCTTAAATTTACACAAGCCTTCAGAAGGATGTGATTTAAATTTTGTACCGTTTAAAGCTCAGGAGCATAAAATTCAATATGCACTTTCTAATTCGTTTGGTTTTGGTGGCACTAATGCATCGCTCATATTTGGACAAGTTTAGTTGATGTCACCCCAGTGTCTTCCTCTTGTCATTCCAGTACCCTCCTCTTGTCATGCAAGCAGCTCTCCTACTGTCATCCCAGCACGTGACACTGGGATGACAAACGGTTGTGAAAGGGAATACATATAAAAATTAAACTATCAATAGCAATTCAAAAAGAAAAAATATTCTATTCATCCCTGAAGAAGTATTTTATTGACAATTTATGAATAAAGATCAATAATGCAGAAAAGGAATTGATGGGCGTATGCATGAATTTAACCACTATTAATTGTACATTATTTGTTGTAATTACATATTTTTTGACGTGCATTATAGCTTGGTGCTTACCTTTCAAAGACATAACATTATTAACAACATTTGTTCCGGCTTCAGTTGCAATTTTGCTAACCATTTATAATAAACAGAAGGTAAGGGATCTTTTTAAACTTAGTTCGCCAAAAAACTGTCTATTAGGGTTTATACTTATTCTGGTAAGTATGCTAATTTCCAATGGTCTTTTGTCAATTTATTGCGGTTTTTCATTTTTCCGAGAGTCTTTTACGTTAGACCGTGTAAAGGATTTGAGTGCAGTTTTGAGTCCATTAGTGATGTTATTTGTTTTATTATCAACCTTTGTGATGTGGATCATTATGTCTCTTGGTGAAGAGATCGGTTGGCGTGGCTATCTTTTGAAAAATCTTAAAAGCAAAATATCAAATTTTTATATCAGAGCAATTATTGTCGGTATTATTTGGTCAGTATGGCACATACCAACTTATGTGGTTGCTGGCTCAGCTTTGTGGAAGGATGGCTTTACATTCCCGACTATTTGTGCTTATACCCTTTATATTTGTGCAATGTCTATAATGTTTACCTGGTTGTTTGAAAAAGACAACTCGATTTGGCCAGTAACTATTGCTCATGCAACAAATAATCTTGTGTATAGTGTTTTGAGCATTCTAATGCCGTCTCCTCCTCTGTCAACTTTCGATGCAGTAATTCGCCTTACATTATGTGCAGCTGGTTATTTCATTGTTGCAATTGGTGTTATTTGGTTTGATAAAGCTCGAGAGCGTCATTTGAGTAATTCATAGTATAAAATTTCGGGGGCAATTCGCATCAGGTGTCATGCAGGTAGCATGACACTGGGATGATGAGGAAGAAAAAGCAAATTTTGCCTTTTACGGTCAATCTATTATACTTAGTAAGACTTCAATAAACTAATGAATTATACTTTATATCTAATTAAATGCACAAGATATTAATAAGAAATAACTACAAACCTTTGGTCGGAAAAATCAAGATTAATGGCTCAAAAAATGCTGTTTTACCAATAATGGCAGCAAGTCTATTAAGTAGCTCCCCGGTAATTTTGCATAATGTACCTGATTTAATTGATGTGCATCTAATGTCTAAGTTGCTTGAAAGTCTTGGAGCAGAAGTGAACTTTATGCACAATAAAAATTATAAAGCGAACCATACTTTGAAAATTGACTGCAGCAATATCAACAATCACGTGATGCCATATAAAACCGCAAGTAAGCTAAGAACTTCTTTTCTAATATTGGGTCCAATGCTTAGCAGATTTGGCAAAGCGAGAACAGCATTTCCTGGTGGATGCAACATTGGAAAGCGTCCCGTTGATATGCATATTAAAGCATTAGAAGAAATGGGAGCTAAAATTGAAATTGACGGCTATAATATAATTGCAACAGTGAAAGGAAAGCTACAAGGAAAAGAAATCACATTTGAGAAAATAAGTGTTGGCGCAACAGAAAATGTAATAATGGCAGCAACATTTGCAGAAGGAGTGACAACAATAAACAATGCTGCAACTGAGCCGGAAGTTCTTGATTTAATAGATTTTCTGAAGAAAATGGGTGCTGATATTGAAATTGATAATACAAAGGTCATAATAACAGGAGTTGAAGCACTAAATGGATGTGTTCATAAAATAATACCAGATCGCATAGAAGCAGGCACCTATGCACTAGCTGCTATAATAACCGGTGGTAAGTTGGAGTTGGAAGGAATAAATCTATCTGATATAAGGTGTATTACAAATGAGTTGGAGACTATAGGAGCTATGGTTGAACTGTATGATGGAGGCATTGTTATTTCCAGAAAAAATGGCTCTATTAAGTCTGCTAACGTTGCGACAGATCCATATCCCAATTTTCCCAGTGATATGCAACCACAACTGATGTCTGCAATGTGCATCGCTGATGGGATATCAGTAATTGAAGAGAACATTTTTGAAAACAGATTTACACATGCAGATGAATTGAGAAAGTTAGGTGCTAATATCAGCATCGAGAAAAGCAAAGCTACTATAAGTGGAATAAAAAGCTTATCTGGAGCTAATCTATATGCTACTGACTTAAGATCAACAGCAGCTTTGGTGCTTGCTTCTTTGGTAGCCGGTGGAGAAAGTATAATAAACAATTCACATCATTTATGGAGAGGATATGAAGCAATGCATGAAAAACTCAATTCATGTGGAGCTGATATCTCCATTTCGTCTTGAGGATATTTTATGAATGAAGCAACCAAACGAACTATAGTAAAAGAAATAGATGCAATCTTATATGAAGAACATAAGGTATTAGACCATGGATTTATTCGAGTAGTGGATTATATGGGCTCTGATAGCGCTATAGTTCAAGCTGCTCGTGTTTCTTATGGCAAGGGAACAAAACAGATAAGTCAGGATGAAGCACTTATAAAGTATTTAATGAGACATCATCATACAACTCCATTTGAAATGTGTGAAATTAAGTTTCACGTGAAACTTCCAATTTTTGTTGCAAGGCAATGGATAAGGCATAGAACTGCAAATGTGAATGAATATTCAGCAAGGTATTCAATACTTGATAATGAATTTTATACACCTAAACCAGAACAAGTTGCAAAACAATCTGACAATAATAAACAAGGTAGCGGGGAAGCTTTTGATCCAGATACCTCAAAGGAAATAATAGATTCTCTAATAAATGACTCTAATTTAGTATATTCTCATTATGAAAAATTTATTGAGCAGGGGCTTGCAAGAGAAATTGCCAGAACTAACCTAATGCTTAATTACTACACGCAATTTTATTGGAAAATAGATCTGCATAATCTCCTTCATTTTTTGAAGCTTAGAGCTGATAAGCATGCCCAATATGAAATCAGAGTTTATGCAGAAGTTATGCTGGATATAATAAAAAAATGGGTTCCACTGGCCTACAATGCCTTTGTTGAATATTGCCTAGAATCAGCCTGTATTTCAAGAACTGGTCTAGAAATAATTCGCAAATTAATTAAAGGGGAAAACGTTACTAGAGAAGAAAGTAATATTGGTAAAAGAGAATGGGGCGAGCTGATGTCTATACTTGATAAACAATCTTAAAGATAAAGGCATACGTGTCAATCTCCTCTGTCAGTTAACTCTCGTTCACCAGATTGAATCTTGCTTTTTACATCACATTAACTCATCACTTTTATAGAACATCTCATTAAAATCATTTAGAGTTCCAAAATCCTGACCCTTGATAAACAGGTGATCATTAGCAACATGTGCTTCATCAAGAGTAAACAGCTCGTAATGATGATTGTGAGCGGGCCTAACAATTTCATTATATAAAACCATTACTTGTTCGTAGTTATATCCATCGCCAGCATGATATTTACCACGTACGGTATCATAAAAATTCTTTACATCATCATATGTCACTTGCAGCTCCACCTTATACTTTCCCACTTCAAGAGGACTTCCTGTCTTTATTTTTAAGGGATGTTGTGAATTTGCAACACTGTTAGAAGTTTCTGCTTCAATATCAGAATTTTTATCCATATTTTCTATCACACTTGCCATAACAGTTTCTTGTTCATCTTCTGTTGGTTTTGTTTGTTTTTCAGTCTTATTACTGCTACTGTCAGTTTCCACAGTTACTTTTTTTACTTCTATATCTTTTTGAGCTTTCTCATTACTTTGCTTGTGTATTTCATCTCCATGCAATTTTTCCTGCAGAGCTTTTTTCGTATCAGCATAATCATCACGATTGCTTTGCAAAGCTGGTTTATAACTGCTGCTATCATCCGCTTGCATTTGATCTATATAGTTAGATTCTTCTTCCTGTATAGTATTTTTTGCGTTATCCTCACCAACCGTTCCTTTCTCCCCAGACTTGGCTTCACTCTCTACCACAACTTCTTCGTCTACTTGCTCATCATCAATTGTAAATTCAGTACCTATCTGATTGCTATCTTCCTCCAATTCATTAGATAATTTTTCAGATAGCTGGTCACCACTCAAATATGGTTCCTTTGAATATTTAGCATAATTATGGGGATCGGTTCTGTTTTCTGAATAAAACCCACTTTCAAAGTCTGAGTAGGAGCTTTGATTGAGCACAAAAAATAAGTTTTCATAATTAACCAGCATATCACTATCAGGGCTAACAAAATTTAAATATTCATCGCCTTCCCATTCTGGGTGGTGTCTATACTCTGCTATGTAGTATTTACTAGAGTCGAGAGGTATCTTGTCACCTTCTTCCCCATCAAGTTGTAAAACTACTGCTGAATGCCCATTACCTAAATCATTACCTTTTACCACTTTGAATATTTTAATCTCATCCTTTTCTACAAGTTCTTTTAACTCCTCGTTCTTTTCATTTAACTCTTCCTCCCTTTGTCTTTCTGCTTCTCTCTCTCTTGCCAATCTTTCTGCTTCTTCATCAGCTTTCTTCTGCAGTTGTGAGAATACATTTTGTAATATATCTTGTGTGGTTAAGCTATTTGTGTTGCTTAAAAAATTATCTAACACATTTGATGCAATTGGTGACAATTCACCGTGATCATCAAATACTTTTTCCTTTGCTTTATCATAGTGATTTGGGTTATAGATTGCATACAGAGGATAAAAACCATAATCTGCAATTGACGCTCCGTCAGGTGATAGTTCCATTGAGAATCCATAGTAATTAAGTGGAAGATTGGAGGTTAAATATTTACCGTTATCATCCCTAACGTGTAGCTCACTTCTACCATTGTGCTCACTATATTTGTTGTAGTAGATATAAAAATTCTCATGGTTAAGATTGAAGTGATCATCTAGATTATCGAATTGAATTGTACTGCCAAGCTTCTCGCGCAAAAGATTTTTGCTTTCATCTGTAAGCTTTATATGTGCAGAAAAGTAGTATCGATCTATAGGTTCGCCTTTTTCTATTTCAAAGTTCAAAGTAATCTTGTCGTTGACCATTGGTAGCCTCCACAAATTCTATAAATCATTTTATTTATCAATCATACGGTCTGTACTATGAAAAATGTGTTAAACGTTAAGATTTTCTCTGTACCGATTCATCTATATTGCCAAGCTTAATAAAGTTACAAGCTCTTTAAAACAATGTTAAACTCAATCACTATGGCAAAAACAGTTGACGTATTACTACCACTTCCAATTGATCAGTTATTTTCATATGCAATTGAGGAAAATACTGAGATTTTACTTGGAGATTACGTAGTGGTGCCATTTGGCAAAAAACGCTTAATCGGAATAGTTTGGAAATACAGTGATAAAAGTAACCGAGAATTAAAATTTATTGAGCAAAAAATTGATTTACCAAATATTAGACCAAAATTGATCGCATTTGCAGAGTGGGTTGCGCAGTATAACTTAATACCTGTTGGTATGCTTGCCAAAGTGATAATGGGAGGAGTGTTAAAAGTAAATCACATAGATAAATTGGTTTGTGCTAAGCAGAAGCAGGAAATAAGTGAAATAAGTTGCCAATTAAGCCCTGAACAGCAGGTAGCTAGTGATAAAATAATCAGCAGTTTGAATGAGTATTCAGTGACTTTGCTTGATGGTGAGACAGGATCTGGAAAAACGGAAGTTTATCTCTCTGTGATTGCACAATTGATTAAGAATTACACTGCCGTTCCAAATGCTGCTCAGACTTTACCATCCCAGTGCCCAGAGACACAACTGTACGAACATTGTGATTTAGGTCTACCAAGAGGGTGTTATCCGAGTAGCCTGACACTGGGATCCAGTTTTTCATATAACCTCATTACAAATGTTTATTTTAACTTAAAACCAATACCTAATTTACAATCAAAATTCCTGGATTCCAGTGTCAAGCGCTGGAATGACACCTTTATACTCAAGGCAAAACCCACTGTAACATTTAGCATACCGTCTTTGCCACGTACTAGTATGACACCAGAATATGTTGAAATGACATCAGGAGAAGGTAATACACAAATTTTAATCCTCCTACCTGAAATTGTTTTAACTTCACAATTGGTAAATCGTGTTCGCGGTCAGATATCAAAAAACTTAGTTGAATGGCACTCAGGACTCACTCCAAAAACTCGCCGGAATAATTGGCTCAATATAGCAAGTGGAAATGCGCAGATAATTATTGGTGCACGATCAGCACTTTTTTTGCCTTATAAAAACCTAAAATTGATTATCGTTGATGAAGAGCACGACTCATCTTTTAAACAAGAACAGGGAATTATATATAATGCTCGAGATATGGCGATAATCTTAGCCAAATTTGAAAATATTCCGATTATTTTATCATCAGCTACTCCACTGCTTGAAACGATTCATCATGTTAAAAACGGGAATTACAATCATGTAAAGCTAACTAAACGATTTGGTGGTGCAGAATTGCCACTCATTAAAGTAGTAGATATGAGGAACAACAAGCAATGGATCTCCTCTGAGCTTTTTGAAAGCATCAAACAAACCATAGAGAAAAAACAGCAGGTTATGCTTTTTCTAAACCGCAGAGGGTATGCACAACTGGCAATTTGTAAAAAGTGTGGATATAAAATTTCCTGCTTAAATTGTGCTGTTTGGCTTACATATCACAAGAAAAAAAATGCTCTTTTGTGCCATCATTGCTCTTATCAATTAAAACTTCCAGAGAAATGCTCTAATTGCCAAAGTGAACAGCCATTGTCCCTCTACGGCATAGGAATTGAAAGGTTGCTTGAAGAAATGGTGAAATTAATACCAAACGCAAAAACTGCGATGATAAGCAGCGATCAGAAGTCGGTTAGTAACGTAATTGACTTGATATTGAAAGAAGAGGTGAACATTATAATCGGCACACAAATAATTGCTAAAGGGCACAATTTTCCCAAATTAACTTTGGTTGGAGTAATGAATGCAGATTTGAGTCTCGAAAATTCTGATTTGAGAGCAGCGGAAAAGACGTATCAATTATTGCACCAAGTTGCAGGCAGATCAGGAAGGTTTAATGAAAAAGGAATGGTAATAGTGCAAACCAATAATCCTGAAAGTTCAATAATAAAAGCATTGCTGCATCAAAAAAGAGACTCATTTTATGAAATCGAACTTAAGTCAAGACGCGAAGCCAAAATGCCACCATTTAGCAGATTAATAGCGCTTATAATCTGTGGTAAGAATCAGATTGCAACACAAAAAGCAGCGAATGAAATAGTAAAATCTCTTCTCTGTCATTCAAGTAGCTCAACTATTTGTATCCAGGAAAAAAATGTAGGTGTAGACAAAAAGGAATTTGAAATTCTTGGCCCATCACCAGCAGCGATAAATTTTTTAAATAATAAGTATCGGTATAGGGTATTATTAAAAATACACAATAAGCATAGTCTATCCATACAAAAAAAGCTGAAATATTGGATTAAAAATTGTAACTTGAATTCGAGTATTGCAGTGATAATAGATGTTGATCCTGTGAGTTTTTTTTAACGAGTTTATTTATATTCGTTAAGCCTTCTTGCCAATTACCACAACATTCTCACTGGGAAAAAAATAATCAGGTACAGCCATATTTTTCGGTGCAGGACCCCCAATTACTCGACCTGATGTATCATAATATGAACCGTGGCAAGGACAGAACCAACCATTACCATCTCTTGTAGCGTGGTCAACCGGTACACACCCAAGATGTGTACATATTCCAAGCATAATTAACCATTCGTCTTTTCCTTCGTATACTCTCTGCTCATCTAATTGAGGATCCCTCAAGCTCTTCACATTCACAGCTCTTGCAGCCTCAATTTCTTGCTTTGTGCGTCTACGAATGAATACTGGTTTACCTTGCCACTTTACTTTTACTCCGTGTCCTTCCTGAATTCCAGACAAATTCACCTCCACTGTGGAAGTTGCTAGAACTTCAGCAGAAGGATTCATAGATTTAACCAGTGGCCAAAGTCCGCTTGCAGCTCCTATACCTGCCATAGCGCATGTAGTTAATGTTATAAAATCTCTCCTACTCTTATTTTTAGTAAGATCTTTAACAGGAGGTGTTTTTTTATCCTCTTTGTCTGCCAGTGGTTTTTTATTTTTAGTTAATTTTTTGTCCATTGATCTTTACTTAGCCATAAGTATATATTTTAATTTAAATACTGCGTATTAATCAACAAAAACTTGCGCTTTTTGTTTAACCTATACTACGGTTAAGAAGCGATAGAGTTTTCAACTTCAAAAATACTATCTTCAGTGGAATCAGGATCTTCAATTTTCGCTACTGACACCACTTTTTCTCTACTTTCTGTTTTAAACAGAGTGACTCCTTGAGTGCTGCGTCCTGCAATTCTAATCTCATTGACCGAAATGCGAATTAACTTTCCTTTATCTGTAATAAGCATTATATTATCACCCTGCTCAACTGGAAAACTAGCAACAACATTACCGTTTCTGCTAGTAGTAAGAATATTGGTGATACCAACACCACCCCTGTTAGTTACTCTATACTCATACGCAGAAGTTCTTTTACCAAAGCCATTTTCAGTAATAGTTAATATAAACTCCTCATTCACTGCAAGTTTTAAGAATAATTCGTTATCTATTCCTAAATCATTCAAAGTCTTTTCCAATTTAGAATCAATGGAGTTATTAATTGCAGTCCCCAGTCTTTTTGCAAGTGGAACTTTTAAGTAAAGTTCTTTTGTTTCTGTTGCTACACCTATCCCATTTAATATGGTCATGGATATCACGCTGTCATTCTTTACAAGTTTGATACCTCTTACGCCATCTGAATTGCGACTCTTAAATTGACGCACATCACTTACAACAAATCTGATACTTTTTCCAAGCGTTGTTGAAAGTAAAACATGGTCAATTTCATTACATACCTTAACCGATACTAATTTGTCTCCTTCATCGAGCTTTATTGCTATTTTTCCATTGCTTGGAATATAGTGAAAGTCCGCTAAGGAGTTACGCCTTATGTTTCCATAGGCAGTAGCAAAAACTATGTTTTGATTTTCGTCATTTTCACTTGGCAATGGCATGATATTAGTTATAGTTTCACCATCGCTAAGCGGAAATATGTTAACAAGTGCTCTTCCACGTGCGGTTGGCTCTGCAAGAGGTAACTTATAAACTTTTAATCTATAAACTCGACCAATGTTAGAAAAGAATAAAAAGCTAGTATGGGTATTTCCAACAAATAATTCTGTGATTACATCCTCTTCTTTTAATCCCTGTCCTAGCTTTCCTTTTCCACCACGACGCTGAGTTCTGTAGTGAGAAAGTTTTACACGCTTGATATAACCATTCATAGTTACGGTTATCACCATATCCTCTTGTGGAATTAGATCTTCAGCTTCAATGTCCGCGTCTGACTCTTCTATTGAAGTTTTTCGCGGCACAGCAAATCTGTTCTTTATTTCTTGTAGATTGTTTTTTATTTCTTTCATCAACTTCTCTCCTGAGCCAAGAAAAGCGATATATTCTTTTATCAGGTTGATCATTGAACTTAGCTCAGCTTCTAATTTGTCTTTTTCAAGGCCTGTTAAACGCTGCAGTTTCATATCAAGGATAGCTTTAATTTGTAGTTCAGTTAATCTATACACTCCATCTTTCAAAAAGCTTGCGCTATCTGAAATCAACTCGATAATAGTATTGATTTCATTCGAAGTTTTCCATTCTTTATTTAAAAGTTCTCTACTTGCTTCCGCAGGATCTTTTGCACCGCGGATGATTTTTATCACTTCATCTATGCTGAGGACCGCAATGTAGAGCCCTATATATATATGAGCTTTTTCCCTCGTTTTTCTTAGACGAAATTCTGTTCTCCTGATTAATACTTCTTTTCTAAAATCAACAAAAGCAGTTATGATTTCTTTCAATGACATCAAAGCAGGCCTGTTGTTATTGAGCACTAAAGTGTTAACACTAAAACTACTTCTTAGTGGAGTTAGCCCCAATATTTGATTAAGTATAAAACTTGCTTCAGCATTTCTTTTGAGGTCAATTACTACTCTAATACCAGACTTATCGGACTCATCCCTAATTTCTGTTATACCATCAATTCTTTTTTCTTTTACAAGCTCACCTATCTTCTCAATTAATTTTACTTTATTTACCTGGTAAGGTATTTCATCAATCACTATTGCTTGCCTATCTTGTGGCAGATCTTCTATATGAGTCTTGCCTTGCACAACAATTGATCCACGACCAGTTGCAAATGCTGATCTTATTCCAGACCTTCCAAGAATTGTTCCCCCAGTTGGAAAATCCGGCCCTGGCATCACTTCAAGTAACTCATCCAAAGTAACTTCAGGATTATTTACATATAATATACAAGCATCTATTATTTCTCCAAGATTATGAGAAGGAATATTGGTTGCCATACCAACTGCAACACCACTTGCACCGTTTACCAATAGATTCGGAAACTCTGCAGGCAGCACAACTGGTTCTGTTTCATTTCCATCGTAGTTTGGCCTAAAATTAACTGTATCTTCATCAATATCATTCAGTAAAAAGTGCGACACTTTTTGAAGTCTTGCTTCTGTGTATCGCATTGAAGCTGGTGGATCTCCATCTATCGAACCAAAGTTACCTTGCCCATCAACAAGTGGTAAAAGAAGAGAGAAATCTTGGGCCATTCTAACCAAGGAATCGTAAATAGCTGCATCACCATGTGGGTGATATTTCCCCATTACATCCCCAACTATACGAGCTGCCTTTTTATATGGCTTACCGGCATCGAATCCAGCTCTTGACATTGCATATAATATGCGCCTGTGAACAGGTTTAAATCCATCCCGCACGTCAGGTATAGCCCGGCTTATGATAACGCTCATTGCGTAGGAAAGATAAGAATCTTCCAGCTCTTTTACTATTGAGATTGGTACTATATTATCCTGCATTTTCTATACTTTAATTGAAGTAATTAATAATACTAACATTCAGTTAAGCAAATGGGCAATGACAGACTTGAACTGCCGACCTCCTCGGTGTAAACGAGATGCTCTACCAGCTGAGCTAATTGCCCCTTTAGATCTAATTCTATAGCTCAATATTATTATTGTAAACAAAAATAGCAATAAATTGTATCCGTTCAGCAGAGTGGCAAAATAGGTAGACAAGGTGATCTAAAAAGATAATCATAGAGTAAATGTGAGGTAAGTCCTTACAATAAATGGTGTCATCCAAGTAGCCGACACTGGGATCCAGAAAAAAGAATGGTGTCATTCCAGTGCTTGACACTGGAATCCAGCTTTTTCATAATCATTAAAACGTTGTATTTTTACATAAAACAGCTATTTTTATGCTCGCCAACTTAATAAAATGCCAGCATCCCAGTGTCAAGCACTGGGATGACACCCTCCTGATGGGCCAAAATCACAATGTTCGTACAGTTATGCATTTGTTGTGTAAATTACCTTTGCAAACAAATGTTCGTACATCTGTGTTTCACACACTTTGCTTCAATATTTGCACATTAGCCACTCCCTTGAACAGATACGATAAATTAGATTTAGGTGAGCTATAAGCTTTTATGAAATCTTTGAGTGCGTGCTGTGAAGTTTTATAAATTTTAGTCTTGCTGTCACTTTGTATAAAGGTATTTTTTCACTCACATCTTTCGAAGTTGTAGCTATGTTCAACAATTTTAAGTAGAATATTGTAGCATTTTGAAAATCTGAAAGTTTATCTAGAATAACAGCTAAATTATAAGTATAAAAAATATTGTTTTCATCGAGGGAAATAGCAGTTATCATATACTCTTTACCTTTTACATAATCCTCCTTTTTCATATAGATCATACCTAAATTTGCTAATAAAGGAGCATAATTTTTATGTATATCATACAATTTTAACATTTCACTCAACGCCAGATCAGGATTATATTGTGAGATTATCGTCAGAAAATTTTTTAATATGTAAGGGTTACTAGGGTGTTCTTTTAACAGTCTTGTGTAAATCTCTACAGCTTTTTTGTATTCTTTATTAGCGTAATAAATATTTCCCAATCCAATTAAAGCATTTTTATGATAAGGAAACTTTGCAATGATCTGATTAAGGAGAGAAATAGCTGTTTCATTATCTCCTGATTCAAAGGAATCTTTTGCTTTTTTTAAAGTAGAGTATATGTCAAAACTCTTGCCAGAATTCTGCGCAATTTTGATGTTAAATTTATCACTTTTTCTCTCAATAACATCAAGATCTTTATATTTTTTATCAGCTTTTATATGCTTGACAACACTATCAAAGGCCTTCTGTATCTCCAAATTTTCACTAGCATAGGTAACAGAAGACCTCCATAAAATCACAACGCAAATTAACATGCAGATAAACATAGGTCCTAGTGTTGTGGCATTGGCTGCAGCGTGTAACCAGTAAACCTTATTTCTTTGAGCTATATGCAACACATTACAAATTCATAAATGCTAAATTACCTATCTCATACAATAATAAAGATATTATTAATTAGCGGGACGAACATGCTGTGTAGCCTTTCAGAATGCATTTATCTTTTGTCTTCCATATTTCGCTTTATTTCCACAAAAATGCTTCAATTTATCTTAGTCTGGTAGAGACTCATGACCTTGAAACCAGCGATTTGGTCTCATAACCATAGTCTCCCCAAAAGA
>NZ_CP011148.1:1153877-1154116 GCF_001758565.1 Wolbachia endosymbiont of Drosophila incompta
ACATGCGTAGTCGAATTTCTCTAAAGACATTTTCTCCCTAATCTTTTCTACCGCTTCACTCCAGGTCAAAGTCTCGCCAATTTTAATTCCTAAAATTTCCATATGCCTTCTATCTAGCTCTAAAACTTTAGCTTGTTCGGTGCATTTACCTTGTTTAGTCTGGTTTGGGCAAGCACTACAAATACTATCAAGGTTACCAACTACTTCGATTTGAGTACTAACCACTTCACTTGCTATCT
>NZ_CP011148.1:1154136-1154604 GCF_001758565.1 Wolbachia endosymbiont of Drosophila incompta
CCCTGAGAATACCCATATCCCCGAAACGCGAGGGTGCACATAAAATGATGAGGGCGAAATTTTATCATTTTTTCAAATATTGCAAAGCTGCTACAAGTAGAAAAATTTTTATCAAACCAGGAAGGATAAATGGTAAAACACCCACCATTATTGCTTGTCCCAGACCCAAGTAAACAGCAAGCCAACTAACACCACAAATAAAGATTACAACTGTACCAGCCAGACAACTTAAAGAATTACACACAAATGATTTATATTTAGAGTTCAGTAATTCATTTACTTTGCTCATTACCATAACAGCAGCTAAACAGCCAATTAAATATCCACCTGTTGGTCCAAGGAGAGCGTGATAACCACCAGAAAAATTTGCAAGAACAGGCAATCCTGCTGCACCAAGTGATAGATATGTAAGCACAGAATAGAATGCTGTTCTGCGGTTAAATTTAAGCCCAATAAGCATTACTCCTA
>NZ_CP011148.1:1154623-1165811 GCF_001758565.1 Wolbachia endosymbiont of Drosophila incompta
CACAGGCTGCAATGGTATACTTATTTGAGCCATCAAGAATAAAAGTAAAACGCAAGACAATATTTCAGCCAGTGTTGATCTGCTGCTAGATTGTGTTATAAACATACCTTCCCAATAAAAATAACTTATTAAATGTAATATATGTGTATGAGAGGTTTTGCAATTTAAATTTTGCTTATATTGTGCTACAATGAATTATTTATGCACTATTAAATTAAAAATGATGAGTAAACAAGATCTATTATCGTTGATGAAAGCAAGACACAGCGGACGTTCATACGATCCTACAAGAGCAATATCTCAGGAAGACATGGATATTTTAATGGAAGCTGTAAGGCTGACTCCCTCATGTTTTGGTGATGAACCCTGGGGATACGTAATATGCAACAAACAGAACAATCAAAGCGCATGGGAAAAGCTGCTAAATTGCCTTGATGAATCTAATCAAAAATGGGCAAAAGATGCACAAGTGTTAATCATATCTTTAAGCGCTAAGAATTTCCGCAAATCTGATAAAGGTGAAAATTTTTGGGCTAATCACGATACTGGTGCAGCGAATTATGGACTTATGTTACAAGCTGCAGTTATGAACTTAATGGCCCATCAAATGGGTGGATTTGATAGAGATAAAATAGTGAAAGAGTTCAATATACCCAATGACTTTAACGTAATGTTAGTGATAGCGGTTGGTTACGAAGAAGAGGGTGCTGAAACAAGTAAGAAGAAAAGAAGACCAATAGAAGAAATATTTTTTTATGATGAGTGGCCAAAATTCTGAAAATTTTATCAAAATGCACGGCACTGGTAACAATTTCGTTATCATAGACTCACGTTCAACAAACAATTTAGACTGGAACCATAGACAAATTGCTGATCAAAGCAGTTGTGATCAAGTGATAATTATAACAATGTCTAATGCTGCAGACTGTTTTATGCATATCTATAATGCTGATGGCAGTCGAGCTGAAATGTGCGGAAACGCAGCACGCTGTGTTGGATATTTGATAATGTCAGAAAAAGGTGCTGAATACTCCATTATTGAGCTAACAAGCAAACGCATTTTAGAGTGTTTTAAAGTGGGTGATAAATCCATAAAGGTTAACATGGGTAAACCTTTGCTAAAATGGCATGAAATTCCCTTATCTACTGAGTGTGACACTCTTCACTTACCTATAGAGCTTGAAATGCTAAAAGATCCTGTTGCAGTAAATATTGGCAATCCTCACATAGTTTTTTTTGTTGATAACATAAGTGAAATACCATTGCGAAATTTAGGACCAAAGCTAGAAAATCACGCATTATTTCCTCGGAAAATTAATGTTAGTATTGCACAAGTTGAAAAGTCTGGAGAAATAGCTTTAAGAGTTTGGGAAAGAGGTACAGGCATTACTGCATCATGCGGTAGTGCAGCCTGTGCAGCACTTGTTGCATCCACACTACGTGGATATCTGGTTGCCCAACAGACTTCAGTAAATTTACCAGGAGGCAAGTTATTAATCGAATGGGCAAATAACGTATTCATGACCGGTGATATAGGGTTTTTGTGACCCTAATTCTAGTGATGCATTATTTCCAATACCTTCTTACCAATTACTGCAGGGGTTTCAGCAATTGCAATTCCAGCGCTCCGCATAACTTCTAGTTTTGCACCAGCACTTCCACCGCTGGAAGAGATGATTGCTCCAGCGTGTCCCATACGTCTTCCTGGAGGTGCCGTTTGGCCTGCTACAAAACCAACGATTGGCTTTTTAGTTTTTTCTGTTTTCACAAAATGTGATACATCTTCTTCTTCGTTTCCACCTATTTCACCAATAACTACAATACCATGAGTATCGTTATCTTTTAAAAAGAGCTCCATACAGTCGACAAATGTTATACCATGAACTGGATCCCCCCCAATTCCGATACACGTGGATTGACCAAGACCAACAGCGGTTGTTTGTGCTACTGCCTCGTAAGTTAAAGTTCCGGAGCGAGACATAATTCCTATGTGTCCACGCTTATGGATATGGCCAGGCATAATTCCTATTTTGCATTCTTCAGGGGTAATAATTCCCGGGCAGTTGGGACCAATCAATCGACTTTTTGAGCCGATAAGCGCACGCTTAACTTTCACCATATCAAGTATAGGAATGCCCTCTGTAATACAAATTATCAATTCTATTTTTGCATCTATTGCTTCAAGTATTGCAGCAGCAGCAAATTTAGCAGGTACATATATAACTGTAGCATTTGCACCGGTTTTTTCTTTGGCTTCTGCTACAGTATTAAAAACCGGTAAATTAAGGTGAGTGCTCCCACCCTTTCCAGGAGTTACACCTCCCACCATTTTCGTTCCGTAATCAATTGCTTGCTCTGAATGAAATGTGCCTTGTGCGCCAGTAAAACCCTGGCATATTAATCTTGTATCTTTGTTTACTAAAACGGACATGCTTTATTTTACCTCTTTTACTATCTTTTGCGCAGCTTCATCTAGCTCATCTGCAGCAATAATATTTAATCCTGACTCTTCTAAAATTTTTTTTCCTTCTTCAAAATTAGTACCTGATAATCTAACCACTAGAGGAACTTTAATGCTCATTTCTTTTGCAGCCGCAACAATTCCACTTGCGATAATATCGCAACGCATTATACCACCAAATATGTTAACCAGAATTCCTTTTACGTTGCTATCAGACAATATGATTTTAAATGCTTCAGTTACAGTTTCTTTACTCGCTCCACCACCAACATCCAAAAAGTTAGCAGGCTCTGCTCCGTAGTATTTTATTATATCCATTGTTGCCATAGCAAGACCTGCACCATTTACCATGCAACCAATACTGCCATCCATTTTGATGTAACTGAGCCCATACTTTGAAGCCTCTATCTCTTCTTTCACTTCCTCATCATAATCACGAAGTTCCATAATTTCTGGGTGACGATATAAAGCATTATCATCGAAATTAATTTTTGCATCGAGCGCAATAAAATCTCCAGAATTTGTTTCAACCAGTGGATTAATTTCAATTTGGCTCGCATCAGTTGCAATAAACGCATCATATATTTTTTTTGCAATGTTCGATATCTTTTCTATTTGTTCTGGACTCAAATGAAAACTGCTGCTTAACTTGCTGCTATCAAAACTTGTAGCAGGATCAATATCAAATTTCACAATTTTTGCAGGAGAACTTTTTGCCACTTCTTCGATGTCCATTCCACCTTCTGAGGAAAATATGAATATTGGCCTACTGAGCTTCGGGTCGATTACCAGGCTTAAATAATACTCTTTCTTAATGCTTGAGCCTTCTTCAACGTACACTTTTCTTACTTGCTGCCCGCTTGGCCCTGTTTGATGAGTAACTAAAGTCATACCAATCATGTCCTTTACAAACTGTTGAGCTTCTTCAACTGACTTTGCTAGCTTTACGCCACCGGCTTTACCCCTACCACCTGCATGAATTTGAGCTTTAACTACAAACACGTCAGATTTTAATTGACTTACTTGAGTCTTTACTTCTTCTGCAGATGTAGCAACAAAACCTTTTGTCACTGGGACATTAAATTTATGCAAAACTTCTTTCGCTTGATATTCGTGAATATTCATAAAATAACCAATGATAAACTATTAACTTGAGTACAAACTACCAACCATAACGTTGCCTTCTGCACTCTTGTTGGTACCTCTTTTTTTTAGCTTCAGCTTTCTTTTTAGCTCTTTTTTCTGATTTTTTTTCATGATATTGTTTTTTCATTTTCAACCCTCTTCCTTCCTTTTGAATTGTTTTTTTCAATACTGGAAGAGCTCTGTCTACATCACCATAATGGACTGATACTTCTATCAAACTCTATACCTCCTTCGGTAATCATTTCAAAATCTATTTATAAATTAGAAAATTAACATTGTCAATTATTTTATAAACTTGAGCGTTAAAATGTAATATGCCATAATTTACATGGTAAATAATGTCATTCCAGTGTCAGCTACTTGCTTACTGATGGAGATTGCTCTTATGTTACAGCGTTCTTACAATTATACTAACATCGGGGCGGAGAGATTTGAACTCCCGACCCTTTGGTCCCAAACCAAATGCGCTACCAGGCTGCGCTACGCCCCGACTTCTTTACTCAGAGTATCAATAACTCAGGCAAAATGCAAGATTCATTTGTTTACTTTAGAAAAAATATAATATGAGATTTAATATTATCTTAGAATATGTTTTTTATTAGCTCCTCTTTAACAACAGACTGCTTCGTAGAAAGTCTACAGGGTTTTTGTGCGCGCAACACTGAACCAGATTTCTTTATGACCCAAACCTTAGTCATATTTAAAAATCTAGCTACACCAATTGGTGAAAGTGAGTGCAGCAACTACAGCAGTATCGACCCTTAAAATTCTTTTTCCTAGACTCAATTTTTGACAAAACTTATCGGCAAGATCAAGTTCATAAGATGAAAAACCACCTTCAGGGCCAACAATAATAGCAACATTTTTTTTGCCTTTCAGCACTTTGTCAGCTTTACCTGTTTCATCACACAAAACAAAATTTTTACTCTGGGAATCAGGTAACTCACAAAAGTTAATAGGAGGCAAAATCTCTGGTATACTTATCCTACCTGATTGTTCCGCTGCTTCGATTGCTTGTAATTTTGCTCTACTTAGGTTAATATTTTTTACCACTGTACGTTCCGTTGAAATAAATTGAATGCAGATTACTCCCATTTCAGTTGCCTGTCTTACTATGTTGTTCAAAGCAGCACTTTTTACCATGGCACAATACAGGTATAAATTTTCCTCATATTGCTGTTGTTTAGTGCATTCTTTGGGTGTAACTTCTGTCAATTTACGCGATATATTAACTACTTCTCCTAACCATTCTCCATCTTTTCCATTAAAAAGAGAGAGATTATCATACTTCTTAAGCCGCATTACATTGCAAATATAGTGACTTTGTTGTGGATTAAGTGCTAAACTCACGCCTTGTGATAAAGCTTCTTCAACATAGAGCCTAATTTTTCCCATTCAAAACTTTAATTATATTCTACTTGAGTGACTCTTACGGGATTTGAACCCGTGTTACCACCGTGAAAGGGTGGTGTCCTAACCACTAGACGAAAGAGTCAACTTGAATCTAACTAGATTATATCGATTACATATATAAAGTCAATTCAATTATTTTGAATCACATAGTTAGAGGGATATATCAGTAATCTTATATCGACAGCCTCCTATTACTCCATGCTCAATACTCACTGAACCTATCTCAGATTTAGGAGCTAATTCTAATTGTTGTTCAACTTTTGTATCGGAATCATAGCCAGAATCGTAGCCAGAATCTCTACGCTCATATTTCTGCCTTATTTCTTCTACACTAAAGCCAGCCTTGGTCTTAATTTTTTGATCATTAGTCTGTTGCTGACTTATCGACTTATTAGCACTTAGCTCATTTAGCTTCACTTGCCAATCATTCACTTTATCTTGCACTAACCCATGGCAAGTTCCAGAATTAGCTTTTATGTCTTTTGCTTTTCTTTCTGCTCTTTTCTTGGACAAATCTACCCTAGCATAAATAGGTTCTGACGACTGTTCTGGCTCTTTCTGTTTTAGGCTAGTAGGCTTTTTTTGTTCTGAAAGATCATCTATAGTGCAATAAATAGGTTCTTCTGATATACTCAAATAACCACTATCTTCCAATGATAAATTTTCAGTGGATTTTTTATGTGAATCATATATTTCAGCATAAATAGATTCTTCTGATACACTCAAATAACCATTCTCCCCTAATGAGTTACTAACCTTAGCATCATACACCTCAGCGTAAATTGGCTCTTTTGAAGGCAAAGCATCATAATTAGTGCTCTTTGGCTTATACTCAAAAGTTCTAGAAGGTTTTTGAGGTGGTATTACATTGTTGTTCACCTCAGCGTACATAGTTATTGGCTCATATTCAGAGGTTCTAGGAGGTTTTTGTTGTATAGCTTCAACATTCAAATCATCTGTAGAATAATACTCTGCGCCTTTTCCTAGTAAAAAGGAAACTGTGGGGTGAAGAATTATCTCTGCTGGTAAGTTTTTCTCACTATCCAATTTTAGATTTTTTGATTCTGCTAAACTCTCAATAACACGAATTATAACATTCTTTCCATTCTCATCTATTGAGTGGATATCAGCTCCACGATTAATCAGCAATTCCATTATTTTGTGATCTGTAGCATGTCCTAAAGCCTGATTTAAAGCTTGATTATTATTTATATCAAATGATCCTGTATTCTTGAGAGACATAGTCTTTGAAAAGAATTTTCTAAAACTATTTAATGCATCATAGAGAATTAGAGTCAGTTTAACACCTTTTATGTCATTGTTTTTGACAGATTTAATTAAAAAATTATCTATTATGCCCATGATTATACCCCCTATATAAAAGCTCACTACCATGGTACAATTTTAAACTATGATGATTTATTTTCTACTAATAGCAGCTCTCTATAACCACTTAACAAGTGGTGGCATTGACATCATAATTGCATCTGGATTGCCGTCAGTCATTAAACCAAACCTTGTGCCACGATCGTATAACAGATTGAATTCTACATATCTGCCACGTTTTATTAATTGATTTTCTCGTTGTTCTTTTGTCCAAGATTTTTGTATATGTTTACGTATGATGTGCAAATAAATTTCCAAAAAGGCTTCACCTACTGCTTTTGTGAACTCAAAATCGTTTTCCCAGTTGCTAGAACTCAGATTATCATAGAAAATGCCACCAATACCACGCGGCTCTTTTCTGTGTTGTAAGAAAAAATAGTTGTCACATTGCTCTTTAAATTTTGGATAATATCCGGTGTCAAATCTATCACATGTCATTTTGATTGATTCATGAATATACTTGCAATCTTCTTCATTTTTATATATTGGCGTAAAATCCATTCCTCCACCAAACCATTGTTTTGAAGTATATATCAGCCTTGTGTTCATATGTGCTGCAGGGATAAGGGGCGATTGCATATGAGACACTAAAGATATACCGCTTGCCCAGAACTCTCCGTTACTTTCACTTGCACCAGGAATTTCATTAATGGCTGAATCTGCAAATTTTCCGTGTACTTTTGAAACGTTTACTCCAACTTTTTCAAAAACATTACCAAAAATAATTGTAGATTCACCACCTCCACCACCTGGGCGATCCCACTTTCTCTTTTCGATTTTTGGCTCTGCGGATGATTGTTTTTCAATTAATAAGAAAGATTCTATAATCTTATCTCTTAGTGCACAGAACCATTTAAATGCTTGTGTTTTTTGTTTTTCCATAATATCCTCTTGCTAGCTTATTAACATTGTTATATCTGATATTTAAGGAACTTAATTAGATTTGGATGATAATTATCTATCAAAGACGTTAATAAATCTATAATAATTAAATCAATATAATAGAACATTTTCGTATGTACAACAATGCCAAGTAACAATAATGAATAAAAGATACATAGATAACAAAAAAGAGAACAGGGTTGACTTCATACTAAGAAATTATGGAATGTCAATTGTTGTGATGGCAGTTATTATGCTCTTACCTCCAGTAGCAATATCGATACTCTACTTTTTTGATATATATAGTCAGCATATTAATATAGAGATTAATTTATTAGTTAGCATTCTAACAACTCTCTTTATGATGTATAATGTAAAACGCTACAGATACCTACTTAATACTATAGAATTTCAAAATGCAATATTTGCAAATGCACTAAATCATAATACAGAATTTTGCCTTATTTTACATAAAGATGAAGGTATTATTTATGCTGATGCAAGGTTCTACGAAAGGTTTAAAGATCATATAGATGATGACATTACGTTAGACAAGATTCTTGAAATAGGAGATGTTTCAGAAGCAGACAAAAAAGTACTCTATCATGCACTAAAAAATAACTCTTCTGTACAGGTATGCATTTCCTTAAACAAGAAGAATAGAGTATCTAACTTTCTTTTGCTCTTTGAGCCGATACCAGATAATCCCCAAATTGCTATAAATAGTAATAAGATTTTAAATTTATCATTAGTGCCAATAGCAAGGCCAGATGGGTATTTTGTATTAAAAGCAACACAGATAAACAAGGAGCAGATATATGAAGAGTTAATAGAAAAACACAGCATAGGAACTTACATTGCAAATGCCAAAGGGGTGATTTTATCTGTAAATAAAAGATTTTTAGACATATTTGAACTAAAAAAACTGGAAAAAGGTAGCTCAATCAGTGATTTTATATCTCAATCTAAATATAACAATACAACAACCGATAATGAAATTTTGTTTTTTACTATAAGTGGTATTCCATTCAAGGCTTATATGAGCACTGCTATATTTTGTGATAAATACAACCATAGCTATATATATGGCTTTATCACACCAACCGAATCAAATATTGTTGATTATCAATTACACCCTTGTTTTGCAAATTCATCAATTGCTATTGCACAATGTGACATAAACGGCAACTTTGTAAAGAAAAATACGGCACTAATAAAGCTTGCAGGGTCAGATAATAATTCAATCTTTACGTTGATATTGGATAGTTATCATGTGAAAATACGTGAATATTTTTCGAGTAATAGAATAAATAATGCGTCTTTTGATGTACAGCTCAACGGCGGTAATAACATAAAAATATATTTCAATAAGTTTCTTCATAATAAAATGATCTTCATACTTTGTTATTTTATTGACAATACTGAACACAAAAACCTAGAGATAAAGCTTGAGCATTATCAAAAGATGCAAGCTATAGGGCAGTTAGCAGGTGGTATTGCGCATGATTTCAACAATATATTGACTGGGATAATAGGATTTTGCGATTTGCTTTTACTCCAACACTCAGCTGGTGACCCATCTTTTGGAGATATAATACAGATACAGCAAAATGCAAAGCGTGGATCAAATTTAGTAAGACAATTGCTTGCTTTCTCAAGAAGACAGACCTTGCAGCCAAAAATTATTGATGTAAATAATACCATAGCTAATCTTTATGAAATGATAAAAAGATTAATAGGTGAAAATATAAAATTTAATATTTATTATGGTAGAGACTTGGGTGCTGTTAGGGCTGATCAAGGGCAATTAGAGCAAGTTATACTTAACTTAGCAGTCAATGCTAGTGCTGCTATGGAAAAGGGCGGAGAATTAACTATACGAACCTTTAATCAAAAGATTGACTCATTAAATTCTACACCTCAGGATATGTTTTCTCCAGACAAGGAAGCGATTGAACATGGAAATTATGTTGTGATTGAAGTAATTGATACTGGATGTGGAATGACGAGTGATACAACTGAAAAGATCTTTGATCCATTTTTTTCTACCAAAGATATTACCTCTGGTACAGGTCTTGGCCTCTCTACTGTATATGGCATTATTAAACAAACTGAAGGATACATCTATGTTGCTAGCAAAGTAAATCATGGAACTAAATTTAGCATATTTTTGCCCATGGTTTACATATCAGATGAAAATGATAGAGAGGAAGATAGTGAAGAAACAGAAAAACCGGTAGTAAGTGAAATTAAAGGTAATGGTATAATTTTATTAATCGAAGATGAAGATTCAGTAAGGGAATTCATCTCTAAAGCACTCAAAAGAAAAGGATTTGATGTAATAGAAGCAAGCATAGGCAGCGAGGCGCCAGAAATAATCAGTAAAAAAAGTCAACATATAGATCTTATAATCACTGATGTAATCATGCCAGAGGTGAGCGGCCCAGAAATAGTTAAAGAAGCATTGATCCATAGGCCAAATATCAACGTTATTTTTATTTCTGGGTATGCAGAAGATGCTTTTTTAAAGAGTGATGACATCAATATAGAAGATTTTCACTTTTTGCCAAAACCATTCACTCTGAATGAATTAGGAAACAAGGTTCAAAGTGTGTTACACAAAGCAAAAAAGACAGTCTAATTTTAGTGTGGTTAGCAACAAAAAAATTTTCTAATGCAAAAGTTTCTTGCATATATACAATAGAATTATTTTATACATAAGATAANNNGCGTGAGCAAGATTATTGCAATAGTAAATCAAAAGGGTGGAGTTGGCAAAACCACAACTAGTATAAATTTGTCGACAGCCTTTGCTGCTGTGGGAAAAAGCACTTTATTGGTAGATCTTGATCCTCAAGGAAATGCTAGCACCGGACTCGGGATTTCTTATCGTAGTAGGGAAGAAAAAAACATATACAAAATACTACTAAGCAGCGAAAATAAATTGATAGAATCGGCAATTTTCAATATAAAGGAAATTCCGAATTTATCGCTAATTTCGTCAGTAGTTGATTTGTCAGCTGCAGAAATTGAATTATCGCAACTTGAGCGAGGAAAATTCGTACTAAAAAGCGCATTGGAGAAGATACGCGATAATTATGAGTATATAATCATCGATTGCCCTCCATCACTTGGGCTTCTGACCATAAATGCTTTGACTGCTGCTAATTCTATTATTGTTCCTCTTCAGTGTGAATTTTTTGCTCTGGAAGGATTAAGCCATTTAGTTAAAACTGTGGAGCTAATAAAAAGGAATAACCTAAACCCTTTTTTGGCAATAGAAGGGATAGTGTTAACAATGTATGACAGGCGCAACAAACTCAGTGAACAGATTAAAAACGATATTTGCCAGTATTTAAATGATAAAGTATACAAAACTATCATCCCATTGTATGAGACTGTTATTCCACGTAACGTACGGTTATCAGAAGCGCCTTCTCATGGAAAACCCGCTATTGTGTATGATCTTAAGTGTCCTGGTGCACAAGCATATATAAGTTTGGCAAGGGAAATTTTAAAAAAGCACGCGAGCAGTTGTAAGGAGAAGAAACTAGTAAGCGAGGGCGTAGTATGAAGGATGATAGACGCCTCGGCAGAGGTCTTGCCGGCCTCATAGGCGATAATTATGATAATAAAGAAGATCGACAAGAGCATTTGCCTATTTCATTACTGCACCCAAGCAAATTTCAACCGAGGAAACATTTTGACGAGGAGTCATTAAGAGAACTTGCAAATTCGATAAAGAAAAGTGGCATTATACAGCCTATCGTGGTACGCAAAGATTCAAATGATGATGGTTATGAAATAATAGCTGGAGAACGTCGTTGGCGAGCAAGCAAGATTGCAAATCTTGATAGTGCACCGGTTATCATAAAAGATCTGAGCGACAAGGAATGCTTG
>NZ_CP011148.1:1165821-1167512 GCF_001758565.1 Wolbachia endosymbiont of Drosophila incompta
TTATTGAAAACATACAAAGGCAAGATATTAATCCAATAGAGGAAGGTGAAGCTTACAGAAAACTGATAGATGAGTTTTTCTATACACATGAGGAATTAGCTTCAGCTATAGGCAAAAGCCGCAGCCACATAACCAATATGATTCGGATGTTGTTGCTCCCTGATAGGGTGAAAACAATGATCAATGAGAAAAAATTGTCTATGGGTCATGCAAGAGCGTTGATTAATGTTGAAAATGCGGAAAGTATTGCAGAAAAAATAGTTTCTCAGGGCTTAAGCGTTAGACAAACTGAAAAACTGATAAAGGACCTACATCAAAACAACAATCAAAAAGAGCAGAGATATACTAGAAATCAAGATATGACAGTAATAGAAGGCGCTATATCTTCTCAACTTGGTTTAAAGATCAAAATTAATGACAACAATTCTAAGGGTAAAGTTATGATACGGTATGATAATCCAAATGAATTGGATTTGATATTGAAAATTTTGAATAGGAAACTTGAGGCATAGCTAGTAGTTGGCTAGCAAAGCAACAAACCAATATCAACTGTTGGTGTCATGAAAGTAGCTGACACTGGAATCCAGGAATTTTATTAAGTTGGTAAGCATAAAAGTATAACTTCTACGTCATACCGCCGCGGTATCCGCTAACAAGCAGCGGGATGACGATTGTCAGGGTAGCTGTCATCCCAGTGCCCTGACTACTTGGATCCAGGAAAAAGAATGGTGTCATCCAAGTAGCTGACACTGGGATGGCTTTGTTGCATCGCTAGCTATGATGGATTAAAGATAAAAAAGATAGGGAATATCAGTAGCTTACACCCTAGTAGAAATCGTTTTTGTAATTGCAACATTCGTGCAATCTTTAGCCATAAATATTAAGAAATTTACCAAATGAAAAAAAAGGCAAAAGAAGCCCTGGGGTTATTATCCGCTTTAAAATATTGGCGTTTTTTATGTTTTAAACGCTTGAAAAGCAAGATTAAGCTGCTTTTAATTGCAACTAACTTACGCTGCAAATGTTTAAGAAGTTTACTAAGCAGAAAAAAAGACAAAGAATCCCCGAGTTAGCTAGTCTTTTACTATCTCTGTCGAGTATTGGCATTTTTTGATGTCTTGTAACGCTTTATAAGCGCGTTCAGCTTATTTAGATAAAAATCTAGATGTAGATGAAGTTTTGTAAAGACATACAGTATCTATATACTGCAAAAAATTGAACATAAGACGCCGATACATTAAGTAATCCTTACCTTTTAATCTGCAGATTGGCGAAAGCAAATACAATAGCTTCACTATCATGATAAGGGCGCTGGCGAAGGGTGTCAAGTAAGTTTTTTCGTTTCATCCGATGCGCTGCCAAAAGCTATGCAAAAAGTCCAATGAGTTAACTCCCATATATCCTGAGTAATTCTTGTGCATTAGCTTTGATTAGGATAGGGCATTTTCTATCATTTAATAGGGAACGCAATATTTCAGTTGCACCTTTAATGTCGTTATTATGTATCTTTACTACAGCGATAGCTTCTTGGCTTGAATAAGGATACACTGTGCTTGATTCTAAATTATCAATTTTGTCTTTATTTATTTTTTCACCGTTGGAGTGAAGTAAGCTCATTACTTCTAAATATTGTGCTAACTCACGCAAAACATTAGGAGCATCTTTATCATCTGCCAAATCATTATAAATAG
>NZ_CP011148.1:1167523-1172359 GCF_001758565.1 Wolbachia endosymbiont of Drosophila incompta
GTTGGCATTGAATCTGAGATATGATTGAATGCGCGTTCAAAATTTGCTAAATACTCCCAATTTGAATCTATTTCTTCTAGCAGCGGCTTATTATCTTTTTTTAAGAATAATACTTCGTAAAACTTGTCACCTGCAGTTATAGATTGTTTTGTGTTATCAATGTTGCGCAATAAGTATAATGTGATGCCAACTAACATTGGCGCGAGTGCAAGCAGAAAGATGTATTTTTTCATGGTAATATTCTGAATAGTTATATATTTATACATTAATGCTTTTGATTTGCAAAAACATATTGACATAGTGATTATATCACATAATAATATTCTTAAAGTTGTTTGAATAGTTGGAGATTAAAATATTTCTAAAGTAGAAATAAAGACAGCAGTATTAAGCTAAATTATTTTTTGTCGGATTTATCCGATGTACCCTCAACCTTTTATAGGTTGAAGTCTAAATTTGAGAGTTTGATCCTAGCTCAGAATGAACGCTGGCGGCAGGCCTAACACATGCAAGTCGAACGGAGTTATATTGTAGCTTGCTATGGTATAACTTAGTGGCAGACGGGTGAGTAATGTATAGGAATCTACCTAGTAGTACGGAATAATTGTTGGAAACGGCAACTAATACCGTATACGCCCTACGGGGGAAAAATTTATTGCTATTAGATGAGCCTATATTAGATTAGCTAGTTGGTGGAGTAATAGCCTACCAAGGCAATGATCTATAGCTGATCTGAGAGGATGATCAGCCACACTGGAACTGAGATACGGTCCAGACTCCTACGGGAGGCAGCAGTGGGGAATATTGGACAATGGGCGAAAGCCTGATCCAGCCATGCCGCATGAGTGAAGAAGGCCTTTGGGTTGTAAAGCTCTTTTAGTGAGGAAGATAATGACGGTACTCACAGAAGAAGTCCTGGCTAACTCCGTGCCAGCAGCCGCGGTAATACGGAGAGGGCTAGCGTTATTCGGAATTATTGGGCGTAAAGGGCGCGTAGGCGGATTAGTAAGTTAAAAGTGAAATCCCAAGGCTCAACCTTGGAATTGCTTTTAAAACTGCTAATCTAGAGATTGAAAGAGGATAGAGGAATTCCTAGTGTAGAGGTGAAATTCGTAAATATTAGGAGGAACACCAGTGGCGAAGGCGTCTATCTGGTTCAAATCTGACGCTGAGGCGCGAAGGCGTGGGGAGCAAACAGGATTAGATACCCTGGTAGTCCACGCTGTAAACGATGAATGTTAAATATGGGAAGTTTTACTTTCTGTATTACAGCTAACGCGTTAAACATTCCGCCTGGGGACTACGGTCGCAAGATTAAAACTCAAAGGAATTGACGGGGACCCGCACAAGCGGTGGAGCATGTGGTTTAATTCGATGCAACGCGAAAAACCTTACCACTCCTTGACATGGAAATTATACCTATTCGAAGGGATAGGGTCGGTTCGGCCGGGTTTCACACAGGTGTTGCATGGCTGTCGTCAGCTCGTGTCGTGAGATGTTGGGTTAAGTCCCGCAACGAGCGCAACCCTCATCCTTAGTTACCATCAGGTAATGCTGGGGACTTTAAGGAAACTGCCAGTGATAAACTGGAGGAAGGTGGGGATGATGTCAAGTCATCATGGCCCTTATGGAGTGGGCTACACACGTGCTACAATGGTGGCTACAATGGGCTGCAAAGTCGCGAGGCTAAGCTAATCCCTTAAAAGCCATCTCAGTTCGGATTGTACTCTGCAACTCGAGTGCATGAAGTTGGAATCGCTAGTAATCGTGGATCAGCACGCCACGGTGAATACGTTCTCGGGTCTTGTACACACTGCCCGTCACGCCATGGGAATTGGTTTCACTCGAAGCTAACGACCTAACCGCAAGGAGGGAGTTATTTAAAGTGGGATCGGTGACTGGGGTGAAGTCGTAACAAGGTAGCAGTAGGGGAATCTGCAGCTGGATTACCTCCTTAGGCTTTGCACACAATTTACCATTTTTAATGATGGTGTTGTTATGTGCTATACTGCTGTCTTTACTTCTACTTTATTTTAATTTCCCGATAACGGAATTTTATGAGTGATAGACCTCTTTCTCCACATTTACAAATATATAAAGTACAAGTTACTAGTTTTTTCTCTATTATGCATAGATTGACTGGTATCTTGCTATTCCTTTTATTAATGATACTTTCTTGGTATTTCATATTACATGTTTACTTTCCTGAGTTACTTATAGTAAGGTACTTAAATGCATTATTATTCACTCCTGTTGCTAAATTAGCTTATGTCTTATGTTTTATAAGTTTTGTATATCATTTTCTTAATGGTATTCGTCATTTATTGTGGGATGTTGGGCTTAATTTAGAAATTACTGGCGTTTCAAGGAGTGCTATACTGCTGACAGTAACGCTACTTCTTTCTACTATGGCTTTTTTATTTATGTTTATATGAGTCAGTCTGGAAATTCAGTACATCATTGGTGGGTTCAGCGTGTTTCTGCGGTAATTTTACTGTTCCTGTTTCCTTGGTTTATCTATTCATTTTCTTGCACATTTTATACTGATAGCTCTTTGTCTTTTAGTGAAAAATTTATTAATCACCCTCTAGAGCTTTTATTTTTTGTTGTATTGTTGTTTTGCATTTTTTGGCACGCAGTTCTTGGAATGCAGGTAGTATGCGAAGATTATATACACAGCGTACCTTTGAGGATTTTTACAATTACATGCATAAAGTACTTATCAAGCATTACTTATATAACCCTCGCTTTTACAATCTTTATCTTCTACAGGCATATTTTCTTGTAAAATCACCGGTGCTGTGTTAATATATTATTAGTGTACTAGTTTTATTATTGAACTATAGCATTATAGCGATTTTGGTTTGACAATATGTTTGAAGCATTAAAAAAGGGAGCAATAGATCTTACACTTAAAGCAAAAGGTCTGCTTACTTCACCTGAATCTCAAGTTTACGTCGAAGACCTTAGAAAGGTAATGATGTATGATGGAAGGAAATGCCAGTATCCAAAAAATTATGATCAAATTGTACAGTCTGCTAAAATCATAGAAAACAGGGATATGCATGGAAATGCTATACTAGATAAAGATAAAAATCCAACCTATAAACTTTTGTATGGTCAAAAAGATGAGAATGGAGAACAACCAAGTTTCAGATTATCTTTAGTTACCAAAGATAAAGATAATGATAGATCTTATTTTACTATCAATTATATAGACAATCAGGGTAAGCAAATTCCGATAAATGAGTTGCATAAGTCATATTTTGAGCCATTAGGCTTTTCGAGAATGGATTTGAAAAAACACGTGCCAATTTTTGAAGCTGAAAAAACTAAGGATCCTCAATATCCATTTGAATTAACTAATTCTTCTGTGCTAACTAAAGAGGTAAAAAATAAAGAAGGTAAAGTTCAGGAAGTTGTTGATGAAAAAGGAAGAAATGGAGAATTATTATACACTAGTGATTACAAGAAGCTAAGCACCCATTTTTCAGAAATTAGAGATCAGAATGGTAATCTAGAGCTAGATAAAAGTCTTATATCTGTTCCTATCGTTTTTGCTACAAGTTTAGCTAAAGTTTGTACTAAATTGTTGACTTCTCTTCCTATAAAGTTAGGGGAGCATTTAATAAGCGAACAAAACCCAATTGCAAAGTCTTTTGGTTATCTTTTATTTACTCCTGCAATGGCAGTAAAAAATTTAGTGGATATGGGAGCTACCATACTTAAGGCTCCAATTTTATTGTTTGTAGCAAATGAGAAAAAATATGGTGATGCTTACTACACCATGTGGAAACACCAACTGAAAGGATGTTTGGAAGAAGCAAAAAGTGACTTTAATGTTATTAAAGGTGAAGAAAGGCTAAAGCCGGATCATGGGAATCGTGATTCACTAGTGGGCACATGGGATGAGCTTAACGCTAGAAGGCCAAAGAAACAAGGGGATGATAAAGAAGTTAGCAAGAGTAATGAAATACTAAAGAGTCCTGAGGAAGAACAAAATAAGGGTAATGAAATATTAAGTGATAAAAGAAAAGGTCATGTTGAGGAATTACAAAATAGAAGAAATTCACAGCAAGGGCAAGGCGCTACACATGATCACTCTCATTAGCAATTACTTTAAATCAACATTTACTTTCTTTATTAACTATTCCACAACAAAAACTTGCATGTATTTTGCCCTCAGTATAAGATATTAATTATTTAATTAATATCTTAACTAAATGCGCCCTGTAATATTGTGTGGTGGTAGTGGTAGCAGACTTTGGCCTTTATCTAAGCCAAAGCAATTTCAGAAAATATTTAGTCAGAACACTATGTTTCACAACACTTTGTTGAGGCTAAAAAGCGATTATATGCCGCCCATAATTGCTACAAATATACAGTACGAGTCATTAGTGATGGAGGAATTGCATGCACTGCAAGAATATAAAGTGATTTTCGAACCAGTGAAAATTGGAACAGCAGCGGCAATATTAATTGCTGCACTTCTCTGCAATGAAAACGAGACAATGTTAATTCTGCCTTCAGACCATTTTATAGGTGATTTGAATAGTTTTTATGCTTCTACTCAAAAAGCGTCTAAGTTAGCCTCTGAAACTAACTCTATAGTCACTTTTGGGGTTAAGCCTCATGAATTCAATTCTGAATACGGCTATATAAATGCAGTATATGATCAGAAAGAAAAATGTCATATAGTGAAAGATTTTACAGAAAAGCCCGAGCGTAAGTTAAGTAACGATCATTATTGGAACTCTGGAATATTTGTGTTTAGAGGTTGTCCGGAAACAAGTAAAAGGCTATAATATCTGAAATTTTTAATCTCATCTATGTAGC
>NZ_CP011148.1:1172366-1181312 GCF_001758565.1 Wolbachia endosymbiont of Drosophila incompta
ATGATAAGTGGGCTGGCGAAAGGGAATGGGCAAGAATAGAAAAACACTTCAGAGTATCATACAAGAAAGGAGGAAGGCCGCCAAAGTATAGCAAAAGAGAAATATTAGAAGCAATTTTCTATGTATTGCGTACAGGGTGTCAATGGCGGTATTTACCAAATGATTTTCCGCTATGGAAGACTGTGTATGAGCAGTTCAGGCAATGGAAGAAGCAGGGAATTTTTGAGAAAATGAATTATGAAATTACAAAATATAGTAGAAGAAAAATAGGAAGGAATGAGCAGCCGAGTGCCTGTATAGTAGATAGTCAATCTGTAAAGACTACAGAAAAGGGGGGATCAAAGGCTATGATGGAAGTAAAAAAGTAAAGGGTAGAAAAAGGCATATAATTACAGACACTCAGGGTTTTATACTAGGTTGTTACGNATGGAATAATCCAGAAAGTGATAGAGATGGTATTAAAATAGCATTAAACAATATGAGAACAAAATATACTAAAGTTAAAAAAATGTGGGCTGACATGGGATACCAAGGAAGAAATTTAAAGAATCACATAAAGGAAGAATATGACATAGATATTGAAATTGTTAAAAGGCCTCCATGTAGATTTTGGGTGCACAAAGATACGCCACCTGAGCTACTACCAACAAGAGAACAAGGGTTTAAAGTACAGCCAAGAAGATGGGTTGTAGAAAGGACTTTTGCTTGGGTTAATAGGAATAGAAGGCTATCGAAGGAGTATGATTTACTCACAACATCCACTGAGAATTTCATATACCTAGCTATGAGTAGGGTTATGTTAAAGAGGGAATATGCTTGAATTTACTAGTTTCCGGACAACCTCTTAAAGCAAAACGCTACATAGATGAGATTAAAAAATCTGCCCCGAATCTTTACAATTTATGTTTTAAATATTTCACACCGCAAGAGAGATTTCTGTATTTAAAACAACGAGATTTTGCAGGAATTGAAGGCATATCCATTGATTACTTGGTGATGGAGAAAGCAAAAAACGTTGCAATGATAGAAGCTAATTTCGATTGGTTGGATGTTGGAACTTGGAATTCAGTTTTAGAATTGAGTGAGAAGTTTAGTAAAGAACCGGCATCATTTCAGCATGTGATTAGAGAAAAAGAACCAGTTTCAACGACAGAAAGTAATAAAAATTTATTGAGTGGAGCTTGTAAGCAACCAAACAAAAGTCTAATTTCATTTATTCATAAAGTTAAGAAAGTAAAGGTGATAAGGAAAGAAGTTAAACCATGGGGATTTTGTAGTATAATTTTAATGAGCGAAAATTTTCTTATAAAATATCTTTTTATCAATCCATTAAGCTGCACTTCTAAGCAATTCCATCACTATAGAGATGAATACCATATAGTGCTATCAGGAGTTGGATATGTTAGTTTAGAAGACAAAGAATATGCTATAGCAAAGGACCATATGATAGAAATCCCAAGGGAAGTTTCCCATAGGATTGAAAATAGAAGCACAAGCTTTCCACTTGAAATAGTTGAATTTCAGATAGGAGAGCATTTATCTGATAATGATATAGTGAGATTGGATGATGTATATGGAAGAATATGGTAACGCCATAAATGCATTTGTTGGCAATTTATAATATGGGTATAGCTGCTTTATGTAAAAAATAATATTTACTAAATCTTAATATTTTAAACCTATACCCATATTTTAATAAATAATGAGTTGTAATTAATATGAAGGATCCATTTAAAAGTGACAATTATAGAGAAAATCTCGGTTTCCTTAAAGAAGCTATAAAAGCAAGAGATGAGTTAGTAACTATTAGACATTATAATAAAACGGTAAGGGATTTATCTCAGGCATTAAAGCGTTTTACAGATAAGGCAGAAGATGTAGCTAAGTTTGTTATACGTAGTGACTCAATTGATTATGTAAAATCGATGAATGGAAAGCCATCAGGTCTTAAGATATTAAAGGAAATATTGAATAGAATCTCGGGAAGAAATGTTCCAGTTAAGAATATAAGTAGTTTTATTGATAAATTACCTCCTCCTACTTCAATGACAATCTTTGAATATCTAGAGGCTTATCGTAAAATTTCAGGTTTGGAGCAAGTTGAAAGAGGAAATATTGCAATAGCTCCAGAAAAGCCAGAACGCAGTTTTCTAAAAGAAGATAGACAAGTAGAAGTTAATTATAATGATTCAGGCCATGGAAATTCATTAGATGAAAAGCCTGGATACAAAGAGATATCAAATTATCAAGAGAAGAAGAGTAAAATTTTAACAGAAAATTCACAAAGTTCAAAATCGCCTAGAGAAGAGCTAATTTATGTAACAGTTCCTAAAGAACATATGGAAGCAAAAAGAGAACTTAAACAAAAACAACAATCTAAACCTCCAATATTGCCAAAACCATCAATAGCACCCCCATTGCCAAAAAAAATGTTTACTGCTGGTCAAGAAGTTAGACAAAAACCAAAAGTAGTAGGAACTGTTCCTAAATCAACTAAAGATAAACCTGAATTACCACTAAAACTTAAAAAGTTAGGTCATACTGATCAAAAATCAAGCACAAAGCTAGAAATGGTAGTATCTTCTATGGAAAAAGAAATTAATTATAATATCGATATTAAAGTACAAGAGATAAGAAAAAAATTCAAACAAAATCAAGCAAAAGAAAGTCCTAATGCGCAAACTATTGAAAGCAGGACCCCTCCTGTTGCACAAGTGAATATAGATGTGGAGAAAAAAACTAGGCCATCACCAAAAGTTGCTTCCCAATCTCGCTTATTTCCAATGAGGGATGAAATATCTCAGATGAATCCCTTATCAGCAAAATCTGATCCGAGACCTCATGTTAGCAAAAATGCTCTTCTCACAGATGTAAATGTAAAGCAACTAGTTGTACAATTTGAAAATTATGGAAGGAAAGAATTATAACTTATTGAATAAACCCAATAATATTCTTGATTTTTTCTATGTTATAAAAGCACAAGCTCTCCACTTGAAATAGTTGAATTTCAGATAGGAGAGCATTTATCTGATAATGATATAGTGAGGTTGGATGATGTATATGGAAGATTTTGAAATTCTAATGTTAAAGATACTCTATAAGTCTGCTAAATTTAAGGAAGCAAAAATCTCTAGTTTTTAAATAAAGAAAAGTCTACAATTATACGAAGTTTCAAAAATATAATGTCTAACCTCAAAATATTTTGTAATGTCCATTGCCTTTGAAATTACTATGGCTGCTTGCTATTTGCGAGCAAGAAATGCCAGATTTTGCTCTATAATGACTTTGTTCTCTATTATCGGCATTGCCCTTGGAGTTGCAACACTAATAGTGGTGATGTCTGTGATGAACGGATTCAGAGCAAAGTTGCTTGACTCAATACTTGGCATTGATGGCCATATTAACGTTTATTTTGATAGGAACATAAATTCAGATTACTACGCAGTTTCAAAATCTATTGAGAGAATTCCTGGTATATTAAAAGCTACTCCTATGACCAATGATCAAGTTATTATTGTAGCAAATGGTAAAATTGCAGGTAGCGTAGTGCGAGGTGTGTCAACTAAAGATTTGCTTGATAGTACTGCCGTTACAAATAATGTAATTATAGGTGATGTAAAAAAATTTGATGAAGGGATAATAATAGGAGCACGCTTAGCAGAAGTTTTGAACATTGACTATGGCGACGAAATTACGTTTATATCATCTGAAGAATTTGATGCATTACTTGGTGAAATGCCGCGAATGAAAAAATATAAAGTTATAGCAATATTTGATATGGGTATGTTTGAGTATGATAATACCTTGATATATATGCCTCTAAAATCAGCACAAGCCTTTTTTAATTATAAAAATAGCATAAAAAATATAGAAGTACTTGTAGACGACGTTACTAGAGCTGATAAGCTGGCAGATGCTATAGAAAAAGAAATAGGAATGGAAGCTGAAAGTTGGCAATCACAGCAAAGCCATTATTTTAGTGCTTTAAAAACTGAAAGAAATGTGATGTTTTTAATTCTCACTTTGATTATAGTTGTAGCAGCGTTTAATATTATCTCAAATTTAATGATGATAGTGCAAGAAAAGAAATCCGCGATTGCAATTATGCGTACATTTGGTGCAACAAGTGGAAGCATTATGCGTATATTTTGCGCTTGTGGTCTATTAATCGGTTTTACGGGAACTTGTCTTGGCTGTATTATAGGTGTCGTTTTTTCTCTCAATATCGAAAGCATTAGAGTGTTTTTAGAAAACATTACTAACGTCAAGCTGTTTGATCCTATGATATACTTTTTTTCAAGTTTGCCAGTGATATTAGTACCCCAAGACGTAGTAAATATTTCTGCACTTGCGTTACTCTTATCATTTTTAGCGACAATTGCTCCTGCGTTGCAGGCAGCTGCACAAGATCCTGCGGAGATACTACGTTATGAATGATACTCAGCAAAAGTACATAGGTTGGTTCTTAATTGTATTGTTATTTACCGGTTACATCACAATAAATAACATAATCTTTTTAAAAATAAATCAGCAAGAGAGTGAAAACAATGTGAAAGCTTTAACGGAAAACATGGATGAATTTAGAATGTTGCTTGAAGTTAATCAATCTAGAATAGAAAAAAAGATATTTGACCTCAAGAGAAGTCAGCATACTCAATGTGAGCAAGGTGATAATAACTCAAGATGTAAGAACCTTGCAAAATTGCTATTACTTGTGGTTAAAATGAAGAATTCGTTATTGCGAGAAGCAAAATTTGATAACCATATAAATTCAATAAAGCCTTTGATATCAGAGCTTGACGATCCAGAGATAGAAAATGCAGTAGATGAATTAGAAAATTTGAAAGAGATAAATACCTTACACGAATTGAAGTTATCTTTTGAAAAAACTATTGATACTATCGATTACAACAAAAGTACATTGTCTAAAAAAATCATTTCAAACTGGATAAAGGTAGACGACCGAAATGATCCATTAAGAGTAAAATTCGCAGAAATTGAGGAGTCAATAAATGATAATGATTGGCAAAATATAACTGTTACAGTAAGCAATTTAACGCATTCAGAATTCAAGCTATGGCTGAATAAATTGAATGGTTTTATTGTAGCTTCTAAGAATATTTCAACAATATATCATCACTTATTACAATATATCTCATGATTTATTTTATAATTTTCGCTTTTTCGTTTTTATTTGGTATATGGGTCAAGGTAAGTGGTGAAGTAATAAAATTGGAATTAGGCAATTACACTATAAGTATTGATCTATATTTCATTATTTTTACTTGTGTAGTTTTATTATTTTTATTAATTACACTTGTACGCTTTTTTTCCTCCATTTCATCAACATTTGCCAACATAAGAAATAGAAGAAGGGATAGGGAAGAATTGCTTCTCTTTGAAGCTTTCTTTAGCATAGACTTAGACAATATAGAGAATGCCCAAAAGCTAGTTAAAAGTCTGAGTGAGGAGAGCGATAGGTTGTCTTTAATAAAGCTCTTTAACTCAGGTAAGACGGGAAATTACAGCTTTTTCAGTAACGGTTTAACAAATATTGCAAATAAAAATCGTAACTTAGCTCTACTTCTAGCCAATAAGCTGATTGTCCACCTCAAACAAGAAAAAGTAGTCTTTCAAAAATTTATAGAATATTGCTCTAGTTCAATTAACGATAAAATGCTATCTATTCCCTTTCAAATAGAGCATTGCATATTGAAAGAAGATTGGATTAATGCAATTTTGAGGTTGAAGGAAGCAGTTAAGTCCAATATTTTTCTCCCCTTTGATCATAAAGAAATGTTTGCAGTGTTTTATTGCGCTTTAGCAAAGCAATATGAAAGTAAAGGAAATTTTAAGGAGGCTATAAAGTCTTTATTTAGAGCACAACGTTATAGTGCAATTTTTCAGCCCATCAATTATTTAAAGGCAGAATTATATATTAAACTTGGAAAAATCAGAAAAGCTTCTGCAGTGCTAGAGGCAGAGTATACAGTAAATCCTACTCCTCAGTCAGCTAAAATGTACATCAATTTAAATAGTAAAGGTGCTGAAAGACTATACAACTTACGCCCTGATTATTATTTTAGTTACTGTTTACTTGCTTTGTCCTCAATGAGTTCAGGTAAATATGATCTTGCAAGTCAATATTTAGATACTGCTATGAAAAAAGCTAATTACATGTCAATCTACTTTATTGTAATACAACTCAAGGTTACATTGCAAGAACACGACAAGGTAATTTATTGGCTAAACAAGATGGGCTCAGAAGCTTTGCCTGATCCAGGCTGGAAATGTAAAAATTGTAACAGGGAACTAGAACAATGGGATCATAAGTGTTCAAGTTGTAATAGTTTTAATTGTGTTTATTATATATTATAAAATTCCACAAAGTGTAGAAATTACCATTAGGCTACTTTCACATTGATATTGCTGAAGTTAGAGCACTTTCTTAATATAATCCTTATCTCCAAACAATAAACCTGCAAGTTTCTTAGCTAGACTTGGTTTTAATGTCAAAAAAACTTGCTTTTAGACACTAACAGTTATATATTTTAATAAATCAGGGTTGTATACAAAATGAAGAGCTTAAAGGAATTATCCTTAAGAATTAAGAATATTAGGTCTGTACAGAAAACCACGAAAATAATGCAAATGGTTTCTGCAGCAAAGTTGTTACAAAGCCAAAAGAAGTTATTAAATTCAAAATTATATGTATCTAAGCTGCATAACATTATTTTTTCATTAATGCTATCAGTTGATCAAGAATTACTGGCAAAAATTCTAAATGTCAGTAACGACGGTTCTTACCTAGTATTCATTATTGCGTCTGATCGTGGCTTGTGCGGCAACTTTAACTCTTCTATTGTCAAATTTAGTCAAGAGCGTGTAAATAAGTCAATCGCAAATGGCAAAAAAGTAGATATTGTATTTCTTGGTAAAAAAGCTTTTGATGTAGGTAAAAATAGATTTGACTCTAAAAGTATCTTAAAAATTGAAAATAGTAAGGGAATCACGTTAAAGCACGTAGAAGCTTTGGTTGATGGTATAGATTTAAGTAAATACGATAAAGTTAAAGTTTTTTATAGTAAATTCTATAATACCTTCACGCAAAAACCAATGTTGGAAACAATAAAACCATGGAGTAAAGACTCATCCTTGATTGATAGCTCTCTGGCTGGTCCAACAACAGATTACGGCTATGAGTATGAACCACAAAATATTGAATTTATTTTAAAATCTTTGGTTCAAGATTACGTTGTAATTGCTCTTTACTCTGCTTTACTTGAAAGTGCAACGAGTGAGAATAGTGCTAGAATGGTTGCTATGGAATCAGCAAACAGAAACACTAAAGAGATACTGAACAAATTAGCATTGCTTTATAATCGTTCTCGTCAAGCAGCGATTACGACTGATTTAATTGAAGTTATAGGTGGTGCAGAATCTTTATAGAAATCTAAGGAATAGAAAATGAATATATTAAATATTGCAGCAGATATTACTAAACTAATAAAAAAGCAAAATCAAGATGCGGAAGTTACAATATATGAAACTAATAAGACTTCAGTTTCTCAGCGTCTATCAAAAATTGAGCAAATATCACAATCTAAAAATTGCACTGTAGGAATCAGAGCTATAGCAGGTAAAAACAAAGCTGCGTATATTTCTACAAACGATTTGAATAATCTGAGTGATACAGTAAGCCAAGTTGTAGAAATGGCAAAGAATGCGCCAGAAGATCCTTGCATTAATTTTGCTGTAAATGGTAGTAATTATATCTCTTCTGCAGATTTAAGTATCTCAGATAATAATGTTGTAACCGTTGATAACCTAAAAGAAATTGCTGAAGCTGCAGAAAATTCAGCCCTTGCACATAAGAGTATCACTAATTCTGAAGGAGCCTCTTCTTCATACGCTTTAGTGAATACAGTATTATCGACTGTTTCTGGTTTTATTGGCTCGTTTAGTAAATCAACCTTTGCTAATCAGGTCTCTGTTGTTGCTGGAAGAGAAAGTGAAATGAAGGTTGGTTACGATTATGATATAGCATGTAATTTTAGTGATTTAAAGTTGCCAGAGTTAATGGGAAAAGAAGCAGCAAAAAGAGCAGTTGATCAATTGAATTCACGTACAATGAAAACTGGTAAATTTCCAGTTATTTTTGAAAAAAGAGCAGCAAAAGGGCTAGTAAAAAGTTTTGCTTCTGCTATAAATGGGAGCAGTATTATAAGCAACAGTTCTTTCTTGAGGGGTAGTTTAAACGCTCAGATTTTCAACGATAGAATTAATATTATCGATGATCCATTGTTGCCAAGAGGCATAGCATCGAGACCATTTGATGGAGAAGGGATAACTAGCAAGAAAAATATATTTGTAAAAAACGGAATATTACAAAATTGGATTTTAGACTTATACTCGGCTAGAAAATTAGACTCAGAAACAACCGGAAGTGCAACTCGTGCAAGTAATGCTGCAGTTATTCCTGCAGCTAGTAACCTCTACATTGAGAATGGTGATGTATCGTTTGAAGAATTAATTCAGGAAGTGAAAGAGGGAATATATGTAACTGATTTATTTGGTTTTGGTGTCAATTTAATCAATGGCGATTACAGCCAAGGCGCTTCCGGATTTTTTATAGAAAATGGAAAAATAACGTATCCAATACATGAGATTACCATTGCTAGAAATTTGAAGGATATGTTTAGCAATTTAGTCGTTGCAGATGATCTAACTTTTTGTGGGCAATTTAATTCACCAACGATTAAAGTTAGCGAAATGACGGTTGCAGGTTCGCTTAACGATTAAAAAATTTATTTGCATCAAGTACAACAATTGTGTATTATTGTCATGTAATGTTAAGAATAGACTATGGAGTATAAAGGTTTAGTTTCAATAGCTAAGCTTAAAGCATTCTCAATCGTAATTTCAAAGTTTTTCATCACATTAGTA
>NZ_CP011148.1:1181325-1182655 GCF_001758565.1 Wolbachia endosymbiont of Drosophila incompta
ATTTAGGAGTTGTTTAAATGGAATTTGGTAATGTAAAATGGTTTAATGCCGAAAAAGGCTATGGTTTCATCAAGCCAGAAGGTAAAGGGGGTGACGTTTTTGTACATATTAGCACATTGGAACGTTCGGGAATAAGACCTGAGGCACTTAAAGGAGAGAATAAAGAGAAGGGAATAAAAGGAGAAAGGGTGAGTTATGAGGTTAAAGAGGAGCGCGGTAGAAACGGAGAAGATAAAAAATCTGCAATAAATTTAAGATTGGAAGATTAATCTATTATGAAGTCTTTTAACAGGATTAACGTATTGTGAATAATTTTCATGAGATGGGTCTCCCAGCTTCGCTTAGACAAGCTCTAGATAAAAGTAATCTTTTCGTCCCAACTCCGATTCAAATACAAGCGATTCCCTTAGCGCTACAAGGTAAAGATATTCTCGGATCTGCTCAAACGGGGACTGGAAAAACTTTAGCATTTGCTATTCCGTTGGTTGCTAAGTTGCTGAATGAGCCTAACACTGGTTCAGCTTTAGTCATCGTGCCAACCAGAGAGCTTGCGCATCAGGTAACAAATGAGATAAGAAAACTCTTATCTCAAAATTCTGCACTAAGGGTCGCTTTGTTGATTGGTGGTGAGCCTATTTTTAGGCAGCTAAATCAGCTTCAGAAAAAACCACAAATTGTAATAGGTACTCCTGGTCGTATTATAGACCATATTGAGCGTAAAACTTTGATTACTCGCAATGTTAGCGTTCTTGTGCTTGATGAAACGGATCGTATGTTTGATATGGGCTTTGGAGTTCAGATTGAAGAAATTATGAAGCATTTGCCTAAAATAAGGCAAACTCTTATGTTTTCTGCAACTCTTCCTGGAGATATAGTAAAACTTGCTGAGAAGTACCTTAATCGACCAGAACGTATTTCTGTTGATTGTGAGGTTACAACTTCTGTAAAAATTAAGCAAGAAATTGTTTATGCATCAGAATCAGAAAAATATGAAAAGCTTGTTACACAACTATGTCAGCGCGAAGGATCAATCATTATCTTTGTCAAAACAAAGCGAGGAGCGGATCAGCTAGCTAACAGATTGCACAAAGATGACTATAGCGCTTTAGCAATTCATGGTGATTTAAGGCAGCACAAGCGCGAAAGGGTCATTAATTCTTTTCGTCGTGGCCGTAATCAAATCATGGTTGCAACAGATGTTGCTTCTCGCGGCCTTGATATTCCCCACATTCAACATGTTATCAATTATGATGCACCACAATCGCAAGCTGACTATATTCATCGTATAGGTAGAACTGCACGCGCTGGAGCTGAAGGGTATGCGCTATCT
>NZ_CP011148.1:1182672-1207704 GCF_001758565.1 Wolbachia endosymbiont of Drosophila incompta
TAAGAGAAGACTGCCTGCACTGGCAGACAAAGAAGGAGAGCTAAATTTTGATTGTAGTGTGCAATTTAAAAAACGTAACAGCAAAAAGGTCTTTAAAAGGCCAAGTACGTTAAAGACTAAATACGGTAGAAAAAAGATCAATGCATTTAAGAAGAAAAGCAGAGTACTAGAAAAAGCGTATTAAATAGGATTTACCTACAATTTGATAAGCGTAAAACTCGTCATTCCGCTACTCATTAGCGGAATCTATGCTGAGATATTGCGGTGCTATGACGTAGATCCAGAGTGGGATTCAAATTGGCTACAGCGAACTGCTGGATTTCAATTTTTTTAATAATTGTGTGCTATTCATTATATATGAGTTCCCACTTTTAAAGAGAATAGGAGATGATTTCCAAAAACTTAGAGGCAAGTTTGAATAGAGCACTATTCATTGCTTCTAATTTTAATCTTAAATATGCGAAAGTAGAACATTTATTGCTGGCGTTAACTAAAGACGTGGATGTAAATTACGTTTTATCAAGATGTAATATCAGAGCCGATGAAATCATCAGTATGGATAACATTCTATCAAGATGCAATATTAAGGCTAATGATTATAATAATAATATAAAAGGGTTTTTACAAAGCAGTTCTGAATTGATTATCAGTGGAGTTAAACCTAGCTCAATGTTTCAATGCATAATACACAGAGCAATAATACGGGCTCATAGCTTGGGGAAAAAAGAAATAAATGGAGCAAGTGTTCTAGTAGAAATTTTGTCTGGGCAAGATTTATACGTTGAAGATCTATTGCAGAAACAAAGTGCGAAAGATTCCAATTTGATTTACCACATATCTAACATGAAATACTCTAACGATATAGATGAATACACCACTAATCATAAAGTAAAACTTGATAAAAATAATGATGCTCCTACTACAGTAAATAAAGGTGAGCTACTAAAAGATGAGGAAATTCTACAAAGTTATTGTAAAAATTTAAATGACTATGCAAGAAGCAAAAAAATAGATTATGTTATTGGTCGTGATTATGAATTAAATCGCACTATAGAAATATTATTGAGGCGTAGAAAAAACAACCCTTTATATGTTGGAGATCCAGGTGTTGGCAAAACCACAATAGTTGAGGGTTTGGTACTCAAAATCATTGAAAACAGTGTTCCAAGTGCGCTCAGGTCCAGTATAATTTATGCTTTGGATTTAGGGTCACTCCTTGCAGGGACACGCTATAGAGGTGATTTTGAAGAGAGAATAAAATCTATAATAAAAGCGATTGAGGCAAAACCAGGTGCTATCCTTTTTATTGACGAAATACACACTATCATTGGAGCAGGTTCTACAAGTGGTAGCTTTCTTGATGCAGGTAACCTACTCAAACCTGCGCTTGCAAGAGGTACACTGCGTTGTATAGGTGCAACTACATATAGAGAATACAGCAATAGTTTTGAAAAAGATAAAGCATTAGCGAGGAGGTTTCAAAAAATTAATGTTAAGGAATCTTCTGTTAACGAAACGATAAAGATACTAGATGGTATAAAGCACTACTATGAAGGGTATCATGGAGTATATTATACAAAGAATGCCATTAGGTCTGCGGCTGAACTTTCGCATAAGTATATTACTGGGCGAATATTACCTGATAAAGCGGTTGATGTTATTGATGAGGCAGGGGCATATTGTAAATTGCTAAGAAACAGGGGTAAAATTGTAAATAGTAGAGATATTAAGAATACCATTACTAGAATTACAAATGTGCCTTGCGGATCTGAATCTGATGATTTGCAGAAAGTAAAGTCTTTAAAAGCTAATCTAGAGAAGGTGATTTTTGGCCAAGAGCAGGCAATAGAATCTCTTGTTAATTCTATTAAAATTGCTAAATCTGGGTTGAGAAATTACAATAAGCCTTTAGCAAATTATCTTTTTGCAGGGCCAACCGGTGTTGGTAAAACCGAGCTAGCAAAACAATTAGCAGAAAGCATGGGCATGAATCTTATACGCTTTGATATGTCCGAATATATTGAGTCTCATACGATATCAAGGATGATTGGTTCTCCTCCTGGATATGTAGGTTATGATCAGGGTGGATTACTCACAGAGTCTGTATCTAATAATCAATATAGTGTTGTGCTGCTTGATGAAATTGAAAAGGCTCATAGCGATATCTATAATATATTGCTACAAATTATGGATTATGGTTGCGTTACAGACACTTACGGACGTAAAGTTAACTTTTCCAATATAATCTTAATTATGACAACTAATGCAGGAGCAGCTGAACGCAGCAAAAGTTTTGTTGGCTTTGGGCATAAAAAATTTAACACTGGTGATAGTGAAAAAGCGATAGAACAGGTTTTTAGCCCTGAATTTCGTAATCGTCTTGATGCGATTATTTCTTTTTCTGACTTAAATGCGGATATAATTCTGCATATTGTAGATAAATTTATTCAGGAACTGAAAAAGCAGCTGACGCAAAAAGGCATAAACTGCTTGGTAGAAGATGAAGTGAAATCTTATCTTGCACAAACAGGTTATAGTAAGGAAATGGGAGCACGTCCGATAGAGAGACTTATTGAAAAAGAGATAAAAAGTTACTTAGCGGAAGAAATACTGAATCGTAAATTAATAAAAGGAAAGAAATTAAGAATCTATATGAATAAAGTAGAAAATAAAATTGCTTTTGATATAGTTTAAAATCCTTGTATTGAACTTCATCTTTGTTACAATCTATAACTTAAATTCAATTTGAATTATAGTGATAAGTGATAAAGTAAAACAAGTCCTAAGCTACTACGAAAGTGAAAACCCTGGGGTAAAAGCAAATCTTACTCGTATTCTCATGCATGGAAAGCTTGGCGGCACTGGCAAGTTAGTGATTCTGCCAGTAGATCAAGGATTTGAGCATGGTCCAATTAAAAGTTTTGAAGTTAACCCTGATGCTTATGACCCACATTATCATTTTCAGCTTGCGGTTGATTCGGGAGTAAGTGCATATGCTGCTCCACTTGGTATGATTGAAGCTGGTGCTGCAACTTATGCTGGAATGCTCCCACTTATTTTGAAACTTAATAGTTCCAACTCTTTACATTCAAAGGATCTAACCTCTGATCAGGCAATAACCTCTTCTGTGAAAGATGCGCTGCGTTTGGGATGCTTAGCTGTCGGATTTACTATATATCCTGGTTCTGCTAAGTGTTTCGATATGATGGAGGAAGCCCGTGGAATCATAGCTGAAGCCAAATCTTATGGACTTGCAGTAGTGCTATGGTCTTATCCACGCGGTGAAGGGATTTCCAAAGAAGGTGAAACAGCAGTTGATGTTATTGCCTATGCTGCGCACATGGCAGCTTTGCTTGGCGCTAATATAATAAAAGTAAAACTTCCAACTAAATATTTGGAAAGGGAGAAAATAGAAACAGAAAATATTGAATCATTATCTAAAAGAATTGAATATGTTAAAAGGTCTTGTTTTGCAGGGAAAAGAATAGTAGTTTTTTCTGGTGGTGAATCGAAGGAAGTAGATAACATATACAATGAAGCGAAAGAAATTAAGCAGGGTGGCGGTAATGGTTCAATCATTGGACGTAACACTTTTCAACGCAAAAGGGAGGAGGCTTTATCTATGCTAAAAGATATAATGGATATCTACACATAAAAAACGGCTGGGTGGCAGAATGGCTTATGCGGAGGACTGCAAATCCTTTTATACCGGTTCAATTCCGGTCCCGGCCTCTTTCATTCTCTATATCTTGTAAAAGTTAACAGTAGCTTTAAGTGTGTAACCTATAGAGAAAGCTTGTCCATAGTAAAATCAATTTCTTTTCAAGTTATGGTTATACTCTTATAGCGTTTCATGGTAAAAAATAAACTAAAAATAAGCAAAGTGTTTTACAAACGTAATTTACTATTTTTACTACCGCCCGAAGTTGCTCACTCTTTGGCAATTATGGCATTAAAGAAAATGCCTTATAAGAATCCTATAGAGCTACCAGAATCTTTGAGTGTGAATTTTTTTGGTAATAAGCTCAGAAGCCCCGTAGGTCTGGCTGCAGGTTTTGACAAGAATGCAGAAGTTATAAGGCCTATGCTCTCATTTGGTTTTGGGTTTATTGAAACTGGTACTGTAACTCGTAATCCACAATATGGAAACAAAAAGCCAAGAATTTTTCGGTTAATTAAAGATCAAGGGGTAATTAACAGATTGGGATTTAACAATAAAGGAATAGACTATTTTCTTAAACAAATAGGTGAAACCAAGCTTGATGACTGCATTTTTGGCATCAACATAGGAAAAAACAGTACATCAAAGGACCAAATCAGCGATTATGTTGACTTAATAAAGATAGTATATGGAAAGAGCAATTATATAGTGCTGAACATCTCATCCCCAAACACGCCTAATTTACGCAATCTGCACAATAAGCAAGAATTATCGGAATTGTTGAAATCCGTAACTCTAACCCGAAAATCAATTGATAATTCTAAATCCATACCAATAATATTAAAAATCTCACCAGATGTAGATCAGCAAACGAAAGAAAATATCGCTGAGCTTGCGTTGGAATATAAGATTGACGGATTAACAGTAAGCAACACTACGGTAAGTAGAGATAATCTGCATTCTCACCATAATGAGAGTGGTGGGTTGAGTGGCAAACCGCTGTTTAAACTTTCAACCGAGTTATTGGGCGATATGTACAAATTTACTAAGGGCAAAATATTATTGATAGGGTGCGGAGGAATCTCAAGTGGTGCTGATGCATATAAAAAAATAAAGGCAGGAGCTTCTTTGGTGCAGTTGTACACTGCTCTCATATACCACGGACCTCAAGTTGTAAACAAAATTAATCTAGAACTTGCAGAACTAATAAGGAGAGATGGATTTAGTAACATTAATGAGGTGGTGGGTTGTATACATTAATTTTGAAAGTTGGTGGTATTATTTTAATAAAATAAAACTAATTCTCTGGTATAAAGGTGGTAGAAAGTGCTTTTCTTTTAAATAATGGGTATGAAGAGTTTGAATGATGCAATATCTAAGATCATTGATTATAAATTTACAAATTATGCAATATTAGAAGAGGCACTAACTCACCCAAGCGTAAATAAAAGGAATAGCAAAAACCAGATTGTAAGCTACGAAAGACTAGAGTTTTTGGGCGATAGTGTTTTGAATATGGTTGTATCTGCCACACTGTTTAAACTATTTCCTGAAGAAAAAGAAGGAGCATTGGCAAAAAGAAAGACGGATTTAGTTTGTGGCAACACCATTGCTAATGTTGCTAAAGAAATAAAATTAGGCAGCTTTATCATCATGAATAATAGTGAACGCTGCAATGGAGGGAGATGTAACTTAAAAAATTTAGAAAACTCGCTTGAAGCACTAATAGGTGCAATTTATATTGATGGCGGGCTTGAAAATGTTGAAAAATTTATTATCCAATATTGGGAAAAGCTAGCTAAAGGCATGCTTGACCCCCCTCAAGATCCTAAAACCTCACTGCAAGAGTGGACTCAGAAAAACAAATTGCCTTTACCAGAGTATGAGCTTGTAAAACAAACTGGACCAGCGCACAATCCTGAATTTACTATATCAGTTTGCATAGAAGATTATGGTAAAGTTTCTGCATGCGCTTCTAGTAAAAAGATTGCTGAACAAAAAGCTGCTGAGTTGATGCTAGAAAAAATTGGAAAAGACGCTTCAGTTTAGGCAAAATAGGCATTAATGTAAATTTTAAGGAAGCTAATAGCGTTTAGGGTAAATGGTCAATTTAAGGAGAAGCATAGTATTATTCATAAAAAAGTTGATTTACCAAAAATCAAGCCTTATGTAGTGGAATATCAATGGCTGTTGTCGGAGATGCGGAAAAAAAGAAGTAGCAAGTTACCAAAAGGTGTTATGCCAGATACATTTGGTCCAAGAGTTGTTTTGTGAAGTTGACAGAGTCAATGAGAATGAAAGTTTTAAAAAATAGCATATTTTTTAATTATAAAAATTTGATATTAACTGTTGTTGGTTGATTGAGTAAAAACCAGTGAATGGTCACGTTAAAACATATTTTTAAATTTCTGCCAAAATCCTGGTTTATTATCATTAACCTTTGTAAATGTTATATTTAAACTGTATTTCGGATCATTTGGCACGTCGTATTTTATGCTAAATGTTGAAACTTTATCGTTATTGTAAATATGTACATCATCATATGATAGCTTTGTTGTGTAACACTTTACATACTTTTGCTTATCATGCACTAAATCACCTGACTCCCTTTCTAGTTCCACAAATTTCGTTTTTTTCTGACATTCCTTCATTTTTATTAAATCGTTATCTAGTGATATTGAAACTGGCAACGTATTTCCAGCATATTCTTTAGCTAAAAGTTCACTTTGAGGATACATTTTTATTTCCCTGCCAAAATGTGAGTCTATGAAATTATTACTCCAAAATTTATCGCCAGAATGCACGTACTCATCAGTAGCATACGGCACCCCACCATAATTGCATTGAACTTTGTAATCTCCAACACCGTTGTTTTGAAAAAAATCATGAATAGCAGTGTAGCTACCGGCAGCATCATTTATATAATCCATTACTTTATTCCTTAAATTTTTAGTTCATTATATCATAATCATTATGCCAATCAATCAAAAAAGCTCTCCCTTGCTGTTTTTAAAACTGATTTTGAGCAAGCGCTCTCGATTAGTTGGGAGCGTATTTGTAAGATTGTGACATTCGTGCCTCCCAGTTTTTCACATACTGCTGAATCAATTCAGGATAATCTGTAATAATTAATAAATTTTCAGCATTTCCTTTTTTAGCTGTCTTACTAAGGTTAAATGACCCTGTGATGACTTTTTGATTGTCAGCAATCATTATCTTATTATGAGCAATCTTTGGCTTATCATCGATCCAAATTGGTACTCCACCTGAAAATAATTCATTTATAACACTATATTTTGAGTAGAGTTGCGATTTATCTAAGATGACTTTAACATCAACACCGCGTTCTTTAGCATTAATCAAAGATTTTGCAACTGTTCCAAGAGTAAATGTATATTCTTGAACTAAGATAGATTTTTTAGACTGATCTATTACGTTGATTATCGGTACAGCACAATCTTCTCCAGGTGAAAAGCAAACCGTAGCTTTTGGGCAGGGCGAAAATATAAAACCCGCATAGTAATACAGAGAAAAACACATTAACAAGAATAAAAAGTGAAAAAGCCTCACAACAACCCACCCCCGGATATACGGCGATAGGCTACATTATAATTTAATCACCTGTCAATAGACTTCTTGCATAGTTTTTGGCAACAACCGTTAGAAACGAAAAAACTTACTTGACAAACTCCGCCAGCCCCCTTATCATGAAACTGAAGGTATTCAGTTATCTTCATCTGTGCAGATTAAACAGCAAGAAAACAACGTAGTTGGCGTCTTATTTTTAATTTTTTGCACTATGTGCACCTTATGTCTTCACAATATTTCTAGGTTTTTACCTACACAAGCTGAAACGCGCTTATAAGTCGTTTAAGACAGTATAGTACGCCAATTTGCAGGATTAGGGAGTGACAACTAGCTAACACGGGGTTTCTTTTGCCTTTTTTTCTGCTTAGTAAATTTCTTAAACATTTAAACTAAGGTGAGTTGCATTTAAAAGCAGCTAAATTGCAGTGTTTAAGACTTAAAAAACGCCAATGTTCTAAAATAGATATTAGCTGGGGCTTCTTTTGCCTTTTTTTTCGCTTGGTAAATTTCTTAATGTTTATAGCTAACATGAAGCTAAGTACGAACTTTGTTAAATACAACAAATGGTGTCATCCCAGTGCTCCTTTTTTTGTCATCCGAGTAGCTGACACTGGGATCTATTTTGCATGTAACTCCAATTGTGTTTTGGCATAAAACGCGACGCGTATTAGACTTATTTGCAAGCAAAGCTTGCTAGATCCAAGTAGTCAGGGCACTGGGATGACATCATAGGGACACTGGGATGACACCCTGACAATCGTCATCCCGCTACTTGTTAGCGGATGAGATACCGCGGCGGTATGACGGTTTGTGGCGGTATAATGAAGCTTGAAAGCGGATCACCTTTCACGACCCGTGTTTACTTCATTCACTTTAGGAGTATTAACAGGCGTTATTGCCGGGTTTTCAAGCTTTGTTGCCTGCTTCAAACCCTCGCTTACACTTTTATCCTTTAAAATTTCATCAAGCTGCTTACTCTTTTGTTGCTCTTCGTTATTTGACGTATCTCTTTGAGCATCTTCTTTCATGCCACGAGCATTCTCTACATCCTTTTCACCTTCACCTAAAAATTTTTCTAATATTTTCTTAACAAAGCGCTTCAGAAGACTCAAAAACCCTTCTTCTTTTTGATTTTCTTGTGGTTGAGGCGTGTTATCTTTTTTGTCCGGCTCAGTGTTAAGCTTCTCTTTTACAGAACTCTTGCTTACTGAGGGATTAACGGTTTGTGAATCGTGCTCTGATGCTGTTTGCACAGAAGCTTCAGTAGTCTTTTTTTGTGTATTATGTTCAAGGTCTTTAACTGCTGTTGTAGTTTTTCTCGGAGTGTCTTGGAGTTTTTTGTCACTTTTTGGCTCTGCAACTTTTTCACTTGTGAAGATGCCCTTCCCTTTATATTGTTGGTCAAGCTCAGCAATTCTTTCAAAATCTTGACGTACTTTTTCATCTGCACGTCCTTTTTGACTTTCAAATTTCTGACTCAATTCTGCAACGTTTTTCATTTTGTTCTCAAGCTCCTTACTTTTCACAGCTTTTAGAGCCTCTGTTCCTTTTGCGATATAATTAACCTTCTTTTCTAATGAGGTACCTTCTGGAAAAGCACCTGGAGAACGTTCAAAAACATCTTTAAACTTTTTTTCAACATTTTCTTTAGATGTCTGGGCCATACCTGTTACCTATTAAAACATATCATATAATCAGTATATTAGCTAATTATATAAAAAACAGTTAACATAACTTGTGGTAAAAAGTGTTTATCAAGGGCGTCCTATTTATATCTTTTTCATTAAAATGCTATTTACTTATTAAGTTAAAATGTATAATTATATAAGAGATGAAAGATAGCTCATTAGCAGTAGTATTCGATTGGGATAATACCTTAGTTGACACTCAAGATAATATTTTTAATGCTATTAAGCATACCATAAACTCAATGGGGTATAGTAATAAAGCTGCTGATAGAAATTCCCATGAGTCGAGAAAGAGCTATATGGTCAATTTATTTGGCGATCAGTGGAAAAAAGCGAATCAGATATATCAACAATATTTAGATGATGCACTATTGCAAAACATTGCTTTGAATCAAGGAGTAGAGAAAATGTTGCAGACACTGAAAAGCCACAATATTTATCTAGCAATAGTAAGTAATAAGAAAAATACTAATTTACGTAAAGAAGTTGCCTATTTTAAACTAGATTCCTACTTTGAAAGAGTGGTTGGGTCATGCGATACTGCAGAAGATAAACCATCTGCAACCCCACTGCTATTTGCACTAGAAGAGAGTACGTTGCCTATAAATAGAGAAAATGTGTTTTTCGTTGGTGATAGCATCACAGATGTTCTGTGTGCACAAAATGCCAATTGTTTACCTATTATATACGGTCAATCAATAAGCGGTTATGAAGATTTGTTATGTTTTCAACATTTTGATAAACTTACAGATTTTATAATAAAGTATTTAGAAGATAGGTAATGACCACTGTTACAGAGATTGCCAGTATAATAAGACGCTTTTGCGCATATTTGATAGATAGAGCAATTTTATTAATTCCAAACTTATTAATCAGACTATTGTTAAAGAATTTTCCGTTAATTTCATCTATGTGTATAGATTGCAGTTACTTCACATATTTTATATCTTCAAAAGCCCAAGCAACTCCTGGTCAGCAATTAATGAACATACATACCATAAGCTTGGACGGTTCTAAAATAGATTTGAGTTTAGCATTTGATAGAAGCATTTCTCAGTTTTTTCTTTCTCTATTATATAACATAATAGTTATCCTCATCGAGCTTTTCCAAGAACAGGACGTGTTAATAAACGCTTTCGATATATTAATAGTGCTACTCACTATATTAACGGTGCTGCTCACTCTTTGCTGGTATCTAGTTGCTTGCTTCTCTAAGAAAAAACAGACATACCACGACATGCTATTTAATACGGTTGTTATCAAAGGAAATATTAAATGAGTTGCTATAACTATCGTTATCATATAAATTATGCTGATGAATTGAACTAAGGGAAGATTATGAATGAAGAGATAGTAAAACATTTGAACAAATTATTGACCAATGAGCTAACTTCTGTACGCCAGTATCTTTTGCATTTTGCGATTCTCAAAAACAATGGAATTAATAGATTTGCAGAAAAGGTAAAAAATGAGCTTAACGAAGAACTTGAACATGCAAACAAGTTGGCAGAAAGAATTTTGTTATTCAAAGGAGTTCCAAATTTTCAGGATACAAACGAAATATCAAAGCATGATGGAAAGTTTACAAAAGACACAATACGGAAAATCTTAGAAGCTAATTTGAAATTAGAGGGAAAAGGTATTAAGGATATCAAAGAAACGATTTCTATCGCTGAGAAAGAAAAAGATTTTGTTAGTGTAATGTTATTAGAAGAGATGTTAAAAAATGAAGAAGAGCACTTCCATTGGATTGAAAAACAGATTGACCTTATTGAACTAATGGGTGTTGAAAACTATTTAAGAACACAAATATAGAGTGTTAAAAAAAATAGTATTTATTTTAATTGTACCTTGCTTGCTCCTTTTTTTATTAGGATTATGGCAAGTATTCAGATTGAACTGGAAGAATAATATTATCAAAAATATGAGTCTTCCTGTTGTTCATCTGTTGCCCAATAACGACCTTGAAAAATTTAACTATAGGCATGTCAAGATTGATGGGATTCTAAGTGACATAGAACTATATGTTTTTGCAGGGCAACACGGCTATCACGTGCTGTCTCCTATGTTGCTCACCACTGGACGTTACATGTTGGTGAATAAAGGAATAGTCGGAGAAAAAAAGGAGAAAAAAGTAAAAATTGAAAAAGTAGTTGCAGATGGAATTTTATATTGCGATAGCAATAAAAGTAAAAATTGGTTTATCAAGAACGATACTGCTTCGAATACATGGTTTACCCTGAGTACAGAAGAAATTTCCAATGAGTTAGGTATTAAGCTAGAGAAGTGTGTATTGTGGCCGAACAATTTTGGCAGCAAAGTAGCTATACAGCCAATGAAGCATTTGGAATATGCAATCACTTGGTTTGCACTTTCCTTAATTTGGTTGATTATGTGCGTAATTTACTATAGGCAAAACCTCAATAAAGCTTGAAGCTTTCTGTACATAAAATTAGAGAAGTAGTTATTCATCTTTATCACTACCAAGGTCTTTTAACATACTGTAATTGCCTTTTCTGAATCTACTTTTTAAAGACGTAACTCCACTTTCGCTAATACCACTAAGGCTCAGTGCAGCTCCACCTAGCTGCAATCCTATCTCAGATGTTTCAGGAATAATTTTACTAGCTCCTAGATCTCTATAAACCTCCACATTACTCAGATCTGGTAAGCGTATTACAATATTTACATGCGGAAAATTTGCTGCAACTAAAGAAACAACTTTTTTTATAGTAACTTCATTCTTTATTGAAATAACGAGAGCTTGAGCTCTTTCTATTCCTACCGATTTTAAAATTTCACATCTTGTAACATCTCCAAGATATATAGGAAAACTATCACTTTTTCCTTCTTTGACTATTTTCGATTGAATATCTACAACAACGTAACTTAAATGCTCTGCCGTAAGCATTTTTGTTACCATATATCCCACTCTACCAAATCCAGCAACTATCACATGGTTATAAAGATCTTGTGTATCTGTTTCAACAGCTTCATCATCTAATATTGTTTTCTCAGTGCTAAATGAGTTTGCTATCCAATCTCCAAGCCCCGATAAAAGAGGAGTGAAAGCCATGGTTACTGTAGTTACCATCATAAGTACTTGAGCGATTTCACTTGGTAGCACATTTAGCTCATCTGCTAAGCGAAACAAAATAAACGCAAATTCACCGCCTTGTGAAAGCAGTAACCCAGCTTGTATAGCAGGTGCACTCTTAAACCCAAAAAATCTACACAATATATATATAATAGATGTTTTTAAAACGATAAGGATAATCGATAATAAAGTAATTAGTGGTAACTTATTGAGTAAAAGTTCGGTATTGATGGACATACCAACAGTCATGAAAAATAAGCCAAGAAACAAATCTTTAAATGGCAATACTGCGTGTTCTACTGAGTGTCTATATTCTGTTTCTGCAACTAACAATCCAGCAACAAATGCACCTAATGCTAACGATAAATGGAATTGCTCAGTAATAAATGCTGCTCCTAATACTATTAAAAGCGTTGTTGATATAAAGATCTCATTACTTTCCATTTTAGCAATAACCGAAAATAAAGGTCTAAGCAATAATCTACCAGTTATAAATATCAGCACTAATGCAATAGCTGCTTGCACCAATGAACCTGCCAATGAGCTTATCAGGCTGTGCTCAGAATTGCCAGTAAGTAAAGGTACCAATACTATTAATGGTACCACTGCAAAATCTTGCATTAATAGCACTGCTATCGACAACCTACCAACCTGACTTGCTTGAGAACCTTTTTCTTGCAGAACCTGCAACACTATTGCTGTTGAGGATAGCGCAAGCCCACCACCAATAACTGTTGCTATATTCGTATTCACTCCGAAAGCAAGAGCGATGCACCATATTGCTACCATGGTAACTATAACTTGAAGAGAACCGAACCCAAATACATGAATACGCATAGCGATCAGGCGTTCAAATGTCAATTCAAGGCCTATAATGAATAATAGAAAAACTACACCAAATTCTGCAAGATTATCCATTGCTTCAGCTGAGTGTATCAGATTAAATCCGTGAGAACCAATAACTGCACCTGCAACGAAGTAACCAAGCACTGGACTAATATTCATTTTCCAAAATGCTATGACTATAAACACAGCAGCAGAAAGCAAAATTATAATATCAAACAAATGCTGAGAGCCACTGTGCATGATATTTAACCTGTAGAATTAGACCATTTAATTGAGCAGCCAATACTTGATTTTTGGTCAATTGGAGAATTACCAGTTTCTGCAATAAATTTCATAGCTTGAAATAAGTCACTACTTCCTACTTCATAGCTTTGAACCTTTTCTTTTTTTGTGTCGTTAAAACGTCCACGATAGCAAAGGTTTAAATTGGAATTAAAGCCGAAAAAGTCAGGAGTGCAAACAGCCCCGTATTCTTTAGCTATTTTCTGTGTACTATCAATTAAATATGGAAATATAAACTTATTTTCCTTGGCAAAATTAATCATATTTTCAAAGGAATCTTCTGGATATTCATTTACATCATTTGGCATTATTGCAATGGTGTTTACCTGATAATCTTTTTTCAATTGATCAACATCGCTTACCAGATTGCTAATAATTGACTGAACGTAAGGACAGTGATTGCATATAAACATTATAATAAGACCATTTTTTCCACAACAGTCACTTAATGCATAATATTTATTGTCTACTCCCAAAAGATTAAAATCTTTTGCAGTAAAACTAAAATCAACTTTAGGAGTATTCAGAGCAACCATAGACTATTATTATACCACATGTAATTTACGGTCTTATTATTTAAATGTCAAACGGTTTCTATGTATACTGTTTGCATATTCTTTTTTAGTATTATAATTATAAAACTTATGTTCATAACTTTCGAAGGAATAGACGGCTCTGGTAAAACAACACAATCTAAGCTACTTGCAAATCATTTTAAGCAAATTCGCGGCGAAAATAATGTGGTATTGACTCGAGAACCAGGTGGCACTAACTTTGCAGAGAAGGTAAGAGGAGTATTGTTAACGAATAATATTGATTCTATTTCTGAACTCTTGCTACTTATCTCGATGAGGCGCGAACATATGAAAAAATTAATATTACCAGCTCTTGCAGAAGGAAAAATAGTGATTTGTGATCGGTTTATTGATTCAACTATTGCATATCAAGGATATGGGTTTGGAGTTGACTTAGGGCTAATAAGGGACTTACATAAGCTAGTGGAAATTAAATATCCAGATATTACATTCATTCTAGATATTGATGTTAAAGTTGGGTTAAATAGAGCAAAAGACAAGAATAAATATGAAGAAATGGATGTTAATTTTTACAATAAGGTCAGAAAAGGATTTCAGGAAATAGCCATAAAAGAGCCCGTTAGGTGCAGTGTTATCACTGGAATTGAAACAAAAAATGATAATCACGTACACAATGAAATTATTGATAAAGTCACCTAGCTTGTGATAGAAAATTATCAATTTCAGGTAACATTATTTCATATGAATAACTTTTTGTTTGAGTAGCTAAAAAATCCTGTATTTTGTCTGGATCTTCTTCACTTATCATCTTATATGCCCTTGCGAGGTTCATTAATTCACTTCTATTTTTTTTATTGCTTACTTCAGTAATAGTAAAAAATTGATCAAAATGGTCTAAGAGGTCTTTATTTTTTATTGAAGACACAATATCGTCAATTTCTTTCACATATAATGCAAGTTTGTGTGCTTTACTACGATCTTCAAAACAAAGATTAACAAGCACGTTACGAAACCTATCTTTCGTAGTACTTCTCACTTCTGCTAATAAGGACTTAATATTTTCTTGGCAATGCACTCTCTTTACCGATTCAGCCGGTTCAACCATACCAAGAACATTCTTTACCAAAGATTTTTCTTCACAACTAAATATGAACATGTAATAACCCATCGATAAAGTGAAGAGCAAGAACATAGCCGGAAGTAAAAACGGAGCTAATACATTTTGTGACGCAGGGAAAATAAACCAGGTAACAGTTGCTATTGACACAGTTACAAATAATCCTGATAAACATAATTGTGCTTTTCTTCTATAATTCTGATCAATAACTGTACTTACACCAATAGAAGCTATATCAATCATTACTCACACCTCATTAAACATTAATACTAACTGAATGATAGCATTATTGTGATGAAAATGCAATATTATGAATATTTTAATACAATTTATATTGACAGTTACAATTCTGAATGTTTTATTGCAGCGTTAGCTGATTAGCATTTTTAAGATGAGGTCAACTCTCATAGAGAGAGGATTTTTTTACTTTCTCATTTTCTTCTCTAACAATTTTTTTTCCGTTTAGTATATCCTTTATTTCATCTCCTGTTAAAGTTTCAAACTCCAGTAGATTTTCAGCAATAAGCTCTAAGCCTTTCTTATGCTTGGTCAAAATGTCTTTTGCTTTTTCATAGCAAGAAGATATGATTTTTTTCACTTCTTCATCTATGAGCTTTAGCGTATCTTCAGATGTCATATGAGGATGTTGTGGATCTTGCTGCTCACGATTGTGATACACTAGCCCTATCTCATCATTCATTCCACATTTTTTTACCATAGCACGTGCTATGTTAGATGCTTGTCGTATATCAGAAGACGCGCCACTTGTAACTTTATCGTAGCCAAAAATTAACTCTTCTGCTGCCCTGCCACCCATGGCAACAGTTATATCTGCTATCAGCTTTTCTCTTGTGTGGGACACTCTATCTGTTTCCGGTAGTCTCATAACTAAACCTAAGGCCATACCTCTTGGAATGATTGTTGCCTTGTGTATAGGATCAGAAGCAGGCATATTAACCGCAATTATCGCATGACCAGCTTCATGGTATGCAGTCAGTCTCTTTTCCTCTTCTGTCATAATTAGGGATTGTCTTTCTACGCCCATCATTACTTTATCACGTGCATATTCAAAATCATCCATGGTAACAATTTTCTTGTTTCTTCTTGCAGCGATAAGTGCAGATTCATTCACCAAATTTGCTAGATCAGCCCCTGAAAAACCTGGTGTTCCTCTTGCAACTGTTTTCACGTTTACATCTGGTGCTATTGATATTTTCTTTATATGAGTATTTAATATCTTTTCACGCCCATTTATATCGGGTAAAGAAATAGTAATCTGTCGGTCAAAACGACCAGGTCTAAGCAGTGCTGGATCTAAGACATCCGGACGGTTAGTCGCAGCAATTATTATTACACCTTCATTAGACTCAAAGCCATCCATCTCAACTAATAACTGATTTAATGTTTGTTCTCTTTCATCATTGCCGCCACCAAGACCAATGCCACGATGTCTACCCACCGCATCTATCTCATCTATAAAAATTATACAAGGAGCATTTTTCTTGCCTTGATCAAACATATCACGAACACGGCTCGCACCAACACCAACAAACATTTCAACAAAATCAGATCCAGAAATGCTAAAGAATGGCACATTAGCTTCTCCTGCAATTGCACGAGCAAGTAAAGTTTTACCAGTTCCAGGAGAGCCAATTAAAAGGCACCCTTTTGGTATTTTTCCACCTAATATTTGAAATTTTTGCCTTTGTTTAAGGAAATCAACGATCTCTACTAGCTCTTCTTTTGCTTCATCAATTCCAGCAACATCATCAAATGTTACTTTTTTTCCACTAGTCATGAGTCTAGCCCTTGACTTGCCAAAGCTTATAGTGCTGTTGCCTCTCGCTTGTGTTTGTTTAAGAAAGAATAGCAAAAAGCCAATAAAGATAAATGTTGGGACCCATGAGATAAGTAATCCACCAATTACGTTCATGGCAGAATCTCCAGTTGAAAAGGAGAATCTCACTTTTCTATCATGTAAATTTTTTATTAGGTCGCTATATATGACACCGCTTGAATTGAAACTTGAACCGTCCCTGAACTTGCCTTCAATGCTCTGGTTTTTTATGACAATATTTTCTACATCATTGTCTTCTAGTCTAGTTAAAAATTCCGAAAAAGGTATAATTGTTTTACTTTTACCTACATTTCCGCTGAATTGAATATAAGCAACTGAAATAAGAACAATAATTACTAACCAGATCAATAAGCCTTCTAAAAATTTTTTCATTTCTATTTCTAACTAAATACTAATCAAGCTTACCAAATTTTGTTTTATCGTGCTATTAATAATGCATTGAACCTTATCGTCATTGGTATTTTTTCCGTTATAATTTACATCAGGATAAGCAAGCACCTTGCTATCTTTTTGTACTGTAGGCAAAGAGTAGAAAACTTCAGGGCAGCAGTTGTAATCCTTCAGAAATTCAGGAACTTTTTGTGTTTTTTTTAATGGAGCGATGATAACTGAACACCCTTGATTTCCGAGTATTGTGCAGCTAAATCTGTTATCCCATTGGGTAGGTTCATTTAAAGGTAGGTTTACGGTAATTTCTTGTATCCTTGACGATTCTCTAATTATTAAGATATTTTCTCCATACTTTCTTATTTTACACCCAGAAAGTGTACAGTTAACATTACTATCCTTTTGCAATATTCTATTAAATATTGCAATGAGGCTGCTGTACCTTGGTTTATAATGTTTACTGGCAATTGCCATTATAGAGTAAAGAAGAAGCCTCAAGGCTATTTCCTCTGGCAATTGATAAAATTCACTTAGTTTAGTTTCAATATAACCAAGATCATGCACATTAACGCAGTCATTAAACGCAAGGCGTGTGTAGTGCATCAACGCTTTTGCAGCTCTTTTCATATGAAGGGCTGTGAGGCATATTCGCTCTGTTAAAATCTCTTGATTATCACTTGCTTTAAGTAAGTTACGGTATAAAGTTCGTCTGTATTTTAAGTCATGATTGCTTCTATCTTCGATCCATTTTAACCGATGAAGCTTAGCGTACTTTTCTATTTCACTACGACTAAAATTTAACAATGGCCTAAATATATAAATACCATTTAGGAAAGACTTGTAGTCCATTGATGATAATCCATCTACGCCACTACCTCGCTCTAATCTTAACAAGAACGTTTCTGCTTGATCATCTTTGTGATGAGCAACAAGTAAATATTTAACATTATTATTTTTACACCACTCTGCTAGTAACTTATACCGTGCTTTTCGTGCCTGTAACTGAATATTGCCTTTAATATTTTGCTTCTCCCAATTTAATATGAACGATTCCTTTGCTCCAAGTTCCTTTGCATAACTTACAACAAAATCAGCTTCTTTTTGAGACTCTGGACGTAATCCATGATTTACTGTTAATGCTATAGGAAGTGAAAGCTTGTTTTTTTTTGCCCAGTTAGTCATTAAGTGCAGTAAGACTATACTATCTACACCACCTGATACTGCAACTGCAACTTGATTGTTATAGAAAGCAAAACTATTAACCACATTTTGAAATAATAACTCTAATTCCATTATGTCTCTTGATGGCCAGAAAGGTCAGATCTCTTACGTCATACCGCGACTTATTTGTGGTATATATAGATCCCGCTAACAAGCAACGAAATATGACAAGTTTGTCCTTTTTTGTCTACCCCAGTGCCCTTTCTTTATGTCATCCCAGTGTTTGACACTGGGATCCAGGTTTTAATGCAAGAAACTATTTCTTTATTCCAGAAAATGAAAATTCCACTCTACGATTTTTAGCATGCTCTTTTTCATATTTAGAATTTCTAGAATCATCTTTTACATTAACCAAAGGCTCAGTTTCACCTTTAGAAGCAGTTTTTATTCTGTTTTCTATGTAGGGTGTACAACTAACCATAAATTTTTTAGCTGCATCAGCCCTTCTAGCGCCTAGCGCAAGATTATATTCATGAGAACCACGGTTGTCAGTGTGACCAGTTAAAGTAACCTTCGCGTCAGGGTTATCTTGTAACACCTCCATTACGTCAAGTAATGCATCTGCACTTACTTCAGCAATACTAGATTCATCATAACCAAAGAAAACTCTTTTATCACCTATCTGCTTAACAACAGAATTTATTTTATTTGTTGTATTTGCTCCTTTTTTTGGGCAAGAACTTACACCAGTAAGTAATAAACAAAAACAGCACATTATAACCAGTCTACTCCACATTACTAAACCTCCATAAATTTTAAATAGTGCGTAACTTTAATTTCAGTAGCTAATATCTCTCCATATTGTAATATAGTCAAGAGAAATAAAATACTAAATACTTTTTCTACAACCTTACAATTAATTTTCCTATAATATGCTGGACTCTGAGTAGAAAAATCCAATAAAAGAATAAAAAGTACAATTTTTTATTGTACTTTAAGCAAATATACTTTTAACTTTNNTATTAATCTATTACGGTATTAAACAGATGTTTTCTAAAATAATGAACAAATATGCAATCTTATAAGTTTTTAGAGGAAGTATTATATAGGGTAAAGAATATCGAAAATACGCTAAAAGTACTAAACCAAAGCNNATTGAATATAGAGGACAAAGTTGAACAAATGAGTCTTCTAGAAGAAATCAGACATGAAATTATCTCTCATGACGCAATAAAGGAATCATTAGCAGATGCTCTTGGTAACAAAAAAAGTGCAAATACTCAGCAGCTAAAGTTAATAGAGAGAATACATAAAAGCAACAGTGCTGTTCCTATTGATTTAGTAAAGTCTTTATCCAAAGCTAAGGTTGAATGCCAAAATTTATGGAAGCTATCTCATTCTGAAACCAGTAACTTAGAAAAACTAAAAGAACGTTTTACTGATTTAATCACACTCATTCGCGAAGTAGCTTCTATAAAATCGCAGCAATTAAAATGCTCAAAATACGACTCACTGCTTGCTGACTATGACTCTGATATCACAGAAAAGAATATAAGGGAAGTATTCCCCAAGGTAGGCAAATTTTTTAGCGAAAATGTAGATAAAATAATTGAAAAGCAGAAAAAGGATAAGGTTACTAATATACAAAAAGTTGCTACTCAGAAACAGATTGAACTTGGCTCATTATGTTTACAGCAAATGGGTATTGCACTAAATGAGATTCGTACTTCTTATTACTACCCTATAGATTATGATGAATCTGATTTTTGTTATGGTTTATTTTCACTTTTACGGCATAGTGGTTATGCAATTTATCAAAAATGTTTAGCGCAAAATTCTATAAGTAGTCCAATTACGAGACATGTTATGTATGAAACTCAAGGGTTATTCATGGAAAGGATGATTGGAACATCCAGAGAATTTATTGAGTTTATTCAACCACACATAAAAGAGAAATTTGCTATAAAAGGCAAAACTAACGAGAAAGTTAGCAGTGTTGAAAATTTGTACTTGATTTTCAATGAAATAAACCTTTCTTCTTTTTTAAAAAATGCAGATGAATTTAGTCTGTTAGCTCATATTATGTTGAGAACTAGGTTAGAACAAGATATAATAAATGGTACATTGGAAGTCAAAGACCTGCATGATGCGTGGCTGGAAGGTATGAAGCACTATAAAATTCCAGTAAAAGCTGAAAATGAGCTAAACACTTATTTTCAAGATGAATATTGGGCAAGCGGTGTTATGGGCTACTTTCCTATAAAAATTATTGCTTTAATTGCTGCTGTGCAGATTTTCTCTTGCGTTAAAAAGAATCATTACGAATCATTAAGTGCTATAATAAAAGGAGATTTTAGTTTACTTATCAGTTGGTTATCTCAAAATATATACAGTGCAAAGTGTGGCCTGGAACTGCTAAAAAAAGTAACAGGTAAGGGTTTAGACGTTGAGTGTGTTACTTACTACTTATCTGAAAAGTATAATTTGTCTTAATAAATGGTTTTCTTGAGTTATGTATGAATTTTGTTCGAAAATTAACCGGAAAGTTTTATAGCCTTTTTACTTTCAAAGGTTTGTTTGCTAGCGATATTGCTATAGACCTTGGTACTGCAAACACTTTAGTTTATCAGAAAAATCAGGGAATAGTGCTTGATGAGCCTTCAGTTGTAGCAAGAATAAAAGAAAAAGGAAGTTACGTTCCTTATGCTTTTGGTAAAAAAGCTAAAATGATGCTTGGGAAAACGCCTGGAGAAATAGAGGCGATAAGGCCCTTAAAGGATGGAGTTATTGCTGATTTTAAAAGTGCGGAAGAAATGCTAAAATATTTCATACGCAGTGCAAACACAAAATTCACTGTTAATAAACCTAATATTATCATATGCGTTCCATCTGGATCCACGCCAGTTGAAAGGCGTGCTATACAAGATGCAGCAGAAAGTGCTGGTGCAAATGAAGTATTTTTAATTGAAGAACCAATGGCTGCAGCAATCGGAGCTGGGCTCCCGGTTACTGAACCTGAGGGTTCTATGATTGTTGATATAGGAGGCGGTACAACTGAAGTTGCAATTATTTCTTTAGGCGGAATTGTTTATTCACGTTCTGCCAGAGTAGGTGGCGATATTATGGATGAGGCAATAAAGTCATATGTTCGTGAAAATCATAAATTATTAATCGGTGAAACAACCGCTGAGAAAATTAAGAAAAGCATAGGTTCAGCCAGTCTGCCAGGTGAAAATAACAAAGAGGGAATGATAATTAAGGGCAGGGATTTAGTGAGTGGCATGCCAAAAGAAATGCTTTTATCAGAATACCAAGTTGCAGAGAGTTTAATAGAGCCTGTACATCAGATAATTTCTGCTATTAAGACTGCGCTGGAGAGCACTCCACCTGAACTTTCTTCTGATATAGTCGATAGAGGAATAGTTTTATCCGGTGGTGGTGGATTATTACGTAATCTAGGTAAAGTTATCAGTGAAACAACAAAATTACCGGTTCGTGTTGCAGATGACCCACTTTGTTGTGTTGCTCTGGGTAGCGGAAAAGTGCTTGAAAACATGGATTATTTTGGCCATGTTTTATTTAAGCAGGATTAAATTATTTTTAAAGGTAGTTCATCGAATTTTATAGCAAATTTTACCTCAAGCATAAAGATGTCATCCAAGTAGCCAACACTGGGATCCAGAAAAATTGACTATAAACAAGTATGCTGTTTCGATGAAATTGTGTAATAGAAACTAGATTCCAGTGTCAGCTACTTGCATGACACCAAGTTTGTGTTTATAAATTAAGGCGATTATGCTAAAAGAATTTGAAATAGAACCTCTGCTAAAAGATAAAGCTCCGCACCAGACCAAGGCTGTTGTTGCAATGTCCGGGGGAGTTGATAGCTCCGTTGCTGCAGCACTGCTACATAACCTTGGGTACAAAGTGGTAGGTGTGACTCTTCAACTCTATGGCACCGACGGTAATGCTAACGCAAGAAAGGGCGCATGCTGCGCTGGACAGGATATTTATGACGCTAAGCGTGTAGCTGAAAGTGTTGGCTTTCCTCACTATATTTTAAACTATGAGGAAATATTCAAAAAGGAAGTAATAGAGGATTTTGCGAGTACCTATATGCGTGGGGAAACTCCCATACCATGCGTGAGATGTAACCAAACGGTAAAATTTCGTGATCTATTGCAAGTTACAAAAAATCTTGGTGCGGATGTGCTCGTAACAGGACATTACGTGAGAAGGTTAGAAAAAAATGGTGAGGTAAAGTTGTGCAGAAGCATTGATAAAAGTAAAGATCAAAGTTATTTTTTGTTTGCTACAACTCAAGAGCAATTGAAGCTTTTGCGATTTCCACTAGGTGGGTTCTATAAAAGTGATATAAGAAAATTAGCAAAGTATTTCAGCTTACAAATTTCTGAAAAGCAGGACAGTCAAGATATATGCTTTGTTTCCGAAAGCTATAGTAAAACAATAGCTAAATTAGCTCCACAATCTGTACAGAAAGGTAAAATAGTGGATGTTAATGGAAAAGTGCTAGGCGAGCACAGTGGCATAGTAAATTTTACAGTGGGGCAAAGAAAGGGCTTGGGTATCGCACACAATGAACCTCTTTATGTGATAAAAATTAATACAGAAAATAATGAGGTTATAGTAGGTCCGATCAACGTATTAATGCAAAAAAAAATATTGATCAAGGAGTTAAATTGGTTAGAACAACCAAAGGAAGGTATGGAAGTAACTGTGAAGCTGAGATCATCACATGTGGGAAATTTAGCAACAATACATTCAACTGACGAAAAAAATGAAGCCTGTGTCATTTTAAACGACGATTACTTTGGCATCAGTCCAGGTCAAGCCTGTGTAGCGTATAAAGATGAGCAAGTTATCGGCGGTGGTTGGATATGCTCTTAACTAAAAGCTTTAATGCAGAATGTAAACATACAATAGACTTCTTGCATAACCATATAACAGAAACGAAAAAACTTGCTTGACAAACTCCGCCAGCCCCCTTATCATGAAACTGAAGCTATTTATTTATCTTCTCTGTACAGATTAAATGACAAAAAAACTCACGTATCTGGCGTCTCATGTTTAATTTTTTGCACTATGTGCACTCTATGTCTTTATCAAATTTCTGGGTTTTTACCTACACAAGCTGAAATACGCTTATAAAGCATTTAAAACATTAAAAAACGCCAACTTAAAAAATGGATAGTGAATAACTAGCTACCCTAGGGTTTCTTTTGCCTTTTTTTCTGTTTAGTAAATTTCTTAACGTTTATAATTTAGATTAGTTGCGGCTTAAAAGCAGCTAAATCGCGGTTATTAAGTGTTTAGAATAAAAAAACGCCATACTTGAAAGTATAATGTAAGTAATTAGCCAACCACGGGGCTTCTTTTGCCTTTTTTTTCGTTTGGTAAATTTCTTAATGTTTGTAGCTAAACGACAACCGTCATCCCGCTAGCGGGATCTCTTGTTAGTGGCTGAGAGATACCGCGAATGAATCGCGGTATGACGGTTCGCGGCAGCATAAAGATAAGTCTCGTCATCCCACTGCTTGTTAGCGGGATCTGGAGATACCGCGGCGGTATGACAGTTCGTGGCAGCATGAAGATAAGCTCCTCATCCCGCTAGCGGGATCTCTTGTTAGCGCCGCGGCGGTATGACGTAGGATTGTTTTATGACGGTGTAGATAGTATCCCGCTGCGTGTTAGCGGGATCTCTTGTTAGTGCCGCGGCGGTATAGCTATACCTTTTTCTACTTAGTTTGGGTTATGCAAGAAGTCTAATAACATTTATTGCTATTTTGCCATGTATCCCTTATACTATAAAGTAGAACATTATAGGTTTCAGCAATGATAAAAGAAATTGAAGAACTAATAAAAATTGTTGGTAAGGGTAATTTATTAGAGACGTTATTTATTTTTTTAGGTAGCTTTCAACATGCTGACTTAGGTCGTTTTATGGATCACAGAAATCATTTTGGTTTGTCTGAATTCATTAGAAAAAAAGAGGAACCATTAGATAAATATTTTAACTTAAAATTTAGTCTACAAGGGCTGTTTTTAATTTATGCTCAAGCTTATCAAATTCTAAGTGAAAACAATAACCTGAATACTAAAGATGTCATAGATAAAATATATGAAGTTATTAAAGGATCTGAGTTAAATGAATATATAAATGAAGTAGTAGATGGAAGAAAATTAGATTTACTTAACATCTTAGCAAATCCAAAGAGAGAACCAATATTTAAAACAGAAGAAGATTTTGAAAATAAAGTACTCATTGGTCTTAGAAAGTTACTAAGTGAAGGAAATACATTAAACAAATATGACAGAGAATTTGCATTAAATAAGTGCGTTATCAGCAGCTATTATTCCATTCATGACATAAAAGCAGATAAAGATATAGCATTGTTCTTTTCTTTGGGTAGTCACTATAAAGAACTTTCGTCATCTAACAAAACAGTAAAAAGAGAAGTATTAGAGATATGTGAGAATCAGTTAATAGAGAGCTATATAATGTTCTTAGCTGGCAAACTACACATGATCGGATTATCAAGTAGAGATAAATATACAATCGACCATGAGAATGTGGATCGGCAAGAGAAAGCATTGAAAATGGATGGATTAATATATCCTATAAATACAAAAAACACCCTAGAGCAACTGTTAAAAAACCAAAATAGTGATGAATTTGAACAATTAATAACGAGCCCTGATAATATATACTACTCAGTGCTGCAAGAAGAGAATGAATGTAGGCCAAATCCTATCACCAGCAAGAAAAAAGAAAAAGACCATAAAAACACAG
>NZ_CP011148.1:1207722-1208649 GCF_001758565.1 Wolbachia endosymbiont of Drosophila incompta
GTATGTTTGTATTATCTGTTGGGTTATATCTTGCTGATTATTTCTTTATGGAGCAAAAATTATTTAATCCAATAAAAGGTGTCCTACCACAGGATAATTTTGCTAATCTAGTAATTGCTGCAGTGCTTACTATCGTAATAGTATATGCTTTATTTCAATTATCACAGGTATCACCACTTTCAACAGTCAATAAGATGACGAATGAAAATTTAGGACAGCCCGTGCAAAATAAGTTTAGAATTACATAAATGTAGCAACTTAAAAGCATATATTGTATAATGCTTATTCTTAAGTTAAGAGGTAATTTATGGATTTAAGTAAAATAACAGCAGGACCAAATGCGGTGAATGTGGTAATTGAAATAAGTGCGAATGCTGAGCCTGTAAAGTATGAATTTAATAAAGAGTTTAGGTTGTTACAAGTTGACAGATTTTTATCTACCTCAATGACTTATCCTTGCAATTATGGGTTTGTACCAAATACCTGCGCAGGTGATGGTGATCCTGTGGATGTTTTGGTGCTAACTCAATTTCCCTTAGCATCTAGTGTTTTAATATCGGTGCGTCCAATAGGCGCATTACTCACTAAAGATGAAAAAGGAGAAGATGAGAAAATATTAGCAGTGCCTGTTTCCAGTGTTGATAGCTATTATGACAATATAAAGGACTATTCTGACTTATCTAAAAGCCTACTAGATAAAATTACTCATTTCTTTTCTCATTATAAAGATCTGGAAAAGGGAAAAACGGTAGCAGTTGGAGAATGGGTTGGTGTGGAAGAAGCAAAGAAAATCATTGAAAAAAGCAGAAATTAGTTTTTATTGATTTATAGCTAAAGTGGCTTAGGTTTGCCCACAATTTGAAAAACAACAAATTCGTCATTCCGCTACTTGTTAGCGGAATCTATACCCCGCACAACTGTACGAAC
>NZ_CP011148.1:1208671-1217094 GCF_001758565.1 Wolbachia endosymbiont of Drosophila incompta
ATCCTGGATCCCAGTGTCTGGGCACTGGGATGACAAGAAAGGGAGCACTGGAATTTTTGTTTCAGCATTAGCCATGCATCTGAACAGATACAAATATTGCAATTAAAAGCATTAGACAGGTGGTAGAGGTCTTGGTATTATATAATCTTTAGGTTCTAAATTTGGAAGGGTGGCCGAGCGGCTGAAGGCGGCGGTTTGCTAAACCGTTATACGACCCAAAAGTCGTATCGAGGGTTCGAATCCCTCTCCTTCCGTATACTGTTTTTAGCACGGTTTAAATTCGCTATATTAGCATGTTTTTAGCCTATTTACCAGCGTACCTGATTTTGTTGCAATGGTTTTTATTTCCATTGTCACTGAGATCACTATTAAAAAGTTGGCTAGCATTGACTCAGTATTTATTATAGAATTGGTTATTAACTTTACTTGTATGTATAAAATACTAATTTTACTGTTGATAGTGTTGCCACTTAGGTTGCTTGCAACCGAGATTGAAATTGTTGCAGATGTAAATGGTGAACCAATTTCAAATTTAGATATCGAAAAACGCATCAACTTTATAAATTCATTGTTTGGCACTCAAAGTGTTAATCAAAAAGAAGCAAAGCCTCAAGTGCTTAGGGAGCTAATAGACGAAATTATCATTATCAATGAAGCACAGAGGCTGAATATAAAATTGAGCAACGAGGAGTTAGATAATGCTATTATGTTATTTTTAACCCAAAGTTTTAAACTTAAGGCTAATGAAGTTGATCAATACATAGAGAAGCATAATATAGATCTTGGTACTTTAAGAAAACAAATAAAATGTCAGTTACTGTGGAGCAAAATTATTGAAGTAAGAATTGTGCCATTTATTAATATAAGCGATAAAGAAGTAGATGATGTAAAAAGGCAAACAGAAAAGCCGGATTATCTTATCACGTTCCAAGAGTTTATAATTCCTGATCAAAAAGACAAGGACGTTTATGGTATAGCTGAAGATTTAGTAAAAAAATTACGCAACAGTGATAACCCAGAATCTCCAATAAAGATGCGTAAAGCAACAGTTAATTTAAGTCAGCTAAAAGGAAAACTCAAGAGCGTTTTAGAAGGATTAGAAACCAGCGACATAGCAGGTCCATTCAGTTTCAGTGAAGGTTACTCCGTTATAAAAGTAATAGATAAAGTACAACTTAATCATGCACTGCTGGAAAGCACTTTAAAATTAAAACAGATTGTGGTTGAAGGTTCAGAAAGTTTATTAGATAATCTCAAGGAGCAAAAGGTCAGTTGTTTAAATTTTGATAAATTGGCAGATAATTTTAAGCTGCCAAACGCAAAAGAATTTGAAATAAAAATGCGAGATTTAAATCCTGATTTACAGATTTTATTTAGTAAAACAAGTGTGAATGAAATAGTAGAATTGAGAGAAAATGGCACTGCAAAGTTGATGATGTTGTGTGATATCAAGAGTAATGTAGCGGGTATAGAAGCAATCAAACAGAAAATGTACCAACAAAAGATTATGATACAAAGCAACTTGTTATTAGATGATATGCGTAAAAATGCAGCTATCAGTTATCGGTATAGTTGAAGTCAGAGAGTGTTCTTGTCTTTGTGTATAGAACTATATAAATTACTTTGTTCTATAAAATTTCAAAAAATTTGAACAAATGCAGTTAAAATAGCACATGAAGAATATAATGCTAATTGGTGGTGGAGTTGGAAATGCAGTGTTATTTTCGATAGGGAAGGCATGTCTTGAAAATAATAACAAGGTTTTGTACTTTGCTGGCTATAAGAAGTTAAGTGATGTATTTAAACGAGCACTGATAGAGCGTGCATCAAATGCAGTAGTTTGGGCATGTGAAGAAGGATTGATAGAAACAAGCAGAGATCAAGATAAATCCTTTCATGGTAATATAGTTGATGCAATAGTCTCTTATCAACAAGGAAGATTAGGTGTTAATTTGAACGTTATAGATAAAATTATCACTATTGGTTCTGACAAAATGATGAAAGCTGTGAATGAAGCTAGAAAAACAATTTTAAAGCCATATCTGAAATCAGGCCACATAGCGATATCATCAGTTAATTCTCCTATGCAGTGTATGATGAAAGAAATCTGCGCTCAGTGTGTGCAGCAACATATAAATGCGAAAACAGGAGAAAGGAGTTTTGTTTATAGTTGCAGTAATCAAGACCAGGATATGGGGTGTGTTGACTTTGACTTTTTAAGTGAGCGCTTGAAGCAAAATAGTTTACAAGAAAAACTTACTGCAAAATGGATAGATCATGTTCAAAGATATTAAACAGCACAAAAAGGAAATAAGAGAGCAATATAGAGCTATAAGAAAAGATATTGATGAAAGTTATTCCAGTTATGCGGCAAATTCCCTTATTAATCTCTTTAATCAGAACTTAAGCTACGTTAAAGGCAAAACAATAGCAGCTTACATTCCAATGGATGAGGAAATAGATGTTGTGCCTTTGATGCATAGTTTACTCGATTTAGATTATAAAGTAGCAATTCCTAATAAAAATAAGTTACTAAAATTTGAGGAATGGAACAAAACAAATGAAGACGTAATTCCCGACACAATCATTACTCCTGTTATTGCTTTTGATGATCATTTTAATAGATTGGGTTTTGGCGGTGGTTGGTATGATACAATGATAGAAAAACTGCGGCCACTTGGAAAAATATTTATAGGTGTAGCCTATGAGAAACAATATTGTAAAGATTTACCTGTAGAAAAACATGATCAAAAATTGGATATTATAATCACTGAGATGTGTGTTAGATGTGGAAGTGGATTGCTCAAAAAAGTGGATAAAAAAGAATAGATCTCTACCTTTTCCATTCCCTCCCTCTCCAAGCCATCAGAGGGTTTTGGTTTCTCCTGTACTCGCTTGTTCAGAACTTGGACTATCTAATTGAGGAACTGGTGACTTCATTTGGTTAACTTTATCATTAACCATTTTTTCTACCTCCTCTATTTTACCCTCACCAATGGCCATAATTTTAGATTGAAATTTCTCCATAAGTTCCTCAAGTGCTTCCTTATCACTTTCATAAGTACTAGTACCTTTTTCTCTAAGCTTTTTCATGTCATCTTCTGAAAAATTTTGAATAGTTCCATTCTTTACTAACTCTTGTATAGCAGATCGCTGCCCTTCATTTTGAAGCATGCCTATGACCTTTGCTTTACTCTGGGCGTTTTTTATTTTTTCACCTTCTTCGGACATATTATAGCCTATAATCTCTTGAGCCAAACTGTTGTATAATTTACTAAAGTTATCTTTTTTTGGCCCAACCTCAGGCAATTTATCCCCTAAATTTTTAGATAAACTTTTCACTGCTTTTCCTGCATCAATCGCACCTTCTTTTATTTTTTCCCCTGCCTTTACTATACCTATTCCTGCATAACGTGCTCCAATACCTACAAGTGCTATTAATGTAGCAAGCACAATAAGTGGAGAAAATGCTGCTCCTAATACCATTACGGCAGAAGCTATTCCAATTTTTTTATTTGCAGATGCTGATTTAAAATAATTGACTAGATTGTCCAGTGGACCTTTATTATTATTTATAACATTACTTATTGCTTGCTGATTAACAGATTTTAACGCCTCTTCTATTATTTTTGAGTCAACATTTTCAGAAGTTAAACCTTCAAGCGCTTCTTCAATGAATTTTATAAATAATTCTTTGTTGACCTCCTTTTGCAAGCCTTGGTCATTAATCGCTAAACCTAAATCTTTGAGGTTCATCCCTTTAACTTGTTCTGATAGGGTTGTAAATAACTCTTTTTTCCCCTCTTGTGAGGATTGTGCAATACTTTCTATTATATCTGAAATAGCTTTTCTTAGTTCTGGATAGTCAGTGTCAAAAAACATACTATTGCTAGATTCCATATTCAGCTTCGTTGATTATAAATATGCCTAATTATACATACTAATCATTAATTATATTATAATTGATATAACATACCCCTTTCCAAATATAGAATTTGTATTAAAATATCTAGATTATATGAAATCAAGGTACTTTATGGGTGAAAAAAAATTAAAAGCTGCTGTGGTCTTATCAGGGTGTGGTCACCTTGACGGTGCAGAGGTAAGAGAAGCGGTTTTAAGTTTGCTTGTGCTTGATCAGCAGGAAGTGGATGTTAAATGCTTTGCACCTGATATCAATATCACACAAGTTATGAATCATAGAACAAAAGAGGCAACAAAAGAAAAAAGGAATGTACTTGTGGAAGCAGCAAGAATCGCAAGAGGCGAAATATATGACTTAAAAGAAGCCAAAGCTGAAAATTTTGACATGCTAGTTGTACCTGGTGGATACGGGGTTGCGAAAAATTTATCTGACTTAGCTGAAAGTAAAGACATGGTGACAGTAATGCCTGAATTTGAAAGATTAGTTTCAGAATTTTTTGTTACAAAAAAGCCAATAGGAGCGATATGCATATCTCCAGCCATCATTGTTTCAATTTTAAGTAGCAAGATAGGTAAAGAAGAAAGTAAGGTTAAGGTAACTATAGGAGATGACAGAGAACAGTTGATAGAAAGGCTTGGCGGCGAGAACATAAAATGCGATACAGAGTTATCAATAGAAGACGAAGAACATAATGTATTTTCCTGTTCTGCTTATATGCGTAGCGACGAAAGTACATACTCTGTATATCAAGAGATAAAGCATATGATTGACAGCATGGTAAAAAAGATTAACAAAAAAACTAAACAGCCATTCCTATAAGGTGTACTAAATAAGACTTCTCTATTAATCACACAATTAACTGTTGAATTTTACATTTCTAGCTGTATTATGGCTACGTAGCTAAAGTAACTTAGGTTTATCGACGCTTTACTACTTGTTAGCGGTGTGGTGTAGTGGCCATATATGTTTAGTTCTTTTTTTTAAGGTATTTTGTATGTCAGATCTTTTCTATATTGAAACTACGTGTTGTGTGGACGGTCAGTGTGATGTTTATACAGGGGAAGTGAGTTTTAATGATGTCATGTTAGGCAAGTTCAGTCTAAATTCGTGCAGCGGGAAAGAAGCTATGATAAATCTAGACATTATTACATTCGATATTAATATCGCTATTGATGGTCAAAATGGAAAGACAATAAAAAAAGACCTTAAAGGTCTTGAATTTGTAACTAAAGATGATGGTTCTTGGTATATTAATAAGGATTTTGGTGATGATAAATTTGAAGTTGTAGTAAAGCAATCATAATTTTACATCTCAGGTGTAACATTTAGTATAGGCGCTATTCTATTTATAATGTTCTTTACTATAGGCGCAGCAATTATTCCCCCGGTATGGTGCATCCCTTGAGGCTCATCAATAGCAATTAGCACTATGTACCTTGGGTCAAGCATAGTTAGCACTCCTATAAATGATGCTATGTTTGCATCTTTGCTATATTTACCATCTACAACTTTTTCCGCCGATCCAGTTTTTCCTCCTATTGAATATGCCTTTATTTTTGCTTTTCTGCCAGTGCCATCTGTTACTGCTGCACGTAATAATTTTCTCATTTCCCTGGAAGTTCTTCTTGAGATAATTTGCTCTCCTATACTTCTTTTATTCAACATCAAGGTTGCGTTATGAAATATCCCATTGTTGATTAATGCTGCTGCAGTTTGTGCAAGATGTATAGGAGTTACAGCTATGCCATAACCATAAGATGCTGTTATTAAAGTGGTTTCACTCCATTTATCCGGGATTATCGGTGTGGATTTTTCTGGTATTTCTATTTTCAAAGGAGAAAATAGCTTCATAGCTTTAAAGTATTCTACCTGTTTTTCAATACCTAGTTTGACTGCAATTTTTGCTGCACCAATGTTGGATGATTTTACAAATATATCTTGCACAGTAATTTTTGGAATTTTAGATTTATGAAAATCCTGAATTTTATACTTTCCGATGGTGATTGGTGTTGATACGTCATATAAATCGCTAGTTTTTGTAGCGTTCGCATCAAGCGCTGCGGCTATTGTAAAGTATTTTAATACCGACCCCATCTCATATACCCCAAGACTGGCGCGATTAAACTTTTGTACGTCTTCTGCCTTATTCTGTAAGTTGGGATTAAAATCAGGTAGGCTGACCATCGAGATAACTTCACTATTTCTCACATTTAAAACAATTCCTACTCCGCCAAGTGCCTGATATCTGCTTACAGCTTTAGTTAGCTCTTCATGCACTATGCTTTGCACTCGTGTATCTAAGGATAGTATTATGGGCTTTTCTTGCTCATTGTTTTTACTTATATACGCCTCAACTCCTGCAATACCATTGCCATCTATGTCAGTGTAACCAAGCACGTGTGAAAATAAATTACTGTGAGGATATATACGCTTTATGTCGTCATCAAAATTTACTCCTGGTACACCAGCGTTTTTGATCGCTAGTAATTCTTTTGGAGTCAAGTGCCGCTTTATCCAAGCAAATTTCTTTTCTGAAGTAAGTACTCTATATAAGTTCTTGTATTCGAGGTCATGCAAAGTAGAACACAGTTGTGCTGCTATACTTTCCGGATTCTTTACTTTGGTTGCATCTATATATAGTGATGTTGTGGGCACATTTGTTGCTATTACCACTCCATTTCTATCTAAAATATCAGGTTGTTTATGTACTATATTATCTTTTCTAAAATTTTCTGAAGTAGTAAGTTGATCAAATGTTAAAGAGAATATGCGAAAAATAATTATTATATAAAATATAAATAATGGTACTATAAAACACAGTGAGCGGAGCTTATTTTTAAGTAATGCTTGCATATTTACTTGATTTGACAAAAATGGAAATCATCTTAGCTGAACCACGAGGTTTTTGTGCCGGGGTAAAAAGAGCTGTGGACATATTAGCTATTACTTTAGAAAAATACAAAAACGAGCGCCAAGTTTATGTGCTACACGAAATTGTTCACAATAAATATATAGTAGAGGACTTTAAGAAACAAGGAGTGGTTTTTGTAAGCAGTATCGAGGAAATTGAAGATAATGAAGGAATACTGATCTTCAGCGCGCACGGAGTATCAAAAAATATAGAAGATGAGGCAAAAAGAAAGGGTATTCAAGTGATTGATGCAACATGTCCTTTAGTCAACAAAGTGCATAAAGAAGCAAAAAGGTATGAAAACAGTGGTAAAGAATTAATTCTCATTGGGCATGAAAACCATCCAGAAGTTAAGGGAATTAGGGGAAGAGTAAACAATCCTATCACTTTAGTGCAAACTTTGCAGGATGTATATGATTTAAAGGTTAAAGATCCAGATAATTTGTCTTATGTTACACAAACTACGTTAAGCATCGACGATACCCGTGACATTATTGCTGCCTTGAAATTAAGGTTTCCAGGCATAACAGGTCCAGATTTAAAGGACATATGCTATGCAACGCAAAACAGACAAAATGCTGTTAAAAAGCTAGCTGAAATTGTAGACATGGTATTAGTTGTAGGAAGTAAAAATAGCTCAAATTCAAACCGCTTATTAGATCTGTGCACTGCCAGAGGAAAAAGAGCCTACTTGATTGATAATTACAGCTGTGTGAATAAAAGCTGGTTTCAGGGCGTAGAAAAGATAGGAATCACCGCAGGTGCTTCCGCTCCTGACATATTAGTTGATGAATTAATAGACTACCTAAAAGTAAACCTGAGTGTAAAAATTTCAGTTATGCCAGGTGGTATTACTGAAAATGTTCAGTTTAAAATACCGAATCTGGTTTAAAACACAACTTATCTACTAAACTTCTCTTGAAATCACACAAACCAGCATCTATAGCTAAGACGTCATACCGCGATTCATTAGACTTCTTGCATAACCATATAACAAACTTTTATTGGGAATAGAAACGAAAAAACTTGCTTGACAAACTCCGCCAGCCCTCTTATCATGAAACTGAAATAGTGAATTATGCAATGTTGTACTAGCAGTCAAAAGGTAAGGATTACTTAATGTATCAGCGTCTTATGTTCAATTTTTTGCAGTATATAGATACTGTATGTCTTTACAAAACTTCATCTACATCTAGATTTTTATCTAAATAAGCTGAACGCGCTTATAAAGCGTTACAAGACATCAAAAAATGCCAATACTCGACAGAGATAGTAAAAGACTAGCTAACTCGGGGATTCTTTGTCTTTTTTTCTGCTTAGTAAATTTCTTAAACATTTGCAGCGTAGGTTAGTTGCAATTAAAAGCGGCTGAATCTCGCTTGTCAAGCGTTTAAAACATAAAAACGCCAATATTTTAAAGCGGATAATAACCCCAGGGCTTCTTTTGCCTTTTTTTTCATTTGGTAAATTTCTTAATGTTTGTGGCTGAACGACAACCGTCATCCCGCTACTTGTTAGCGGGATCTCTTGTTAGCGGCTGAGATACCGCGAATGAATCGCGGTATGACGGTTCGCGGCGGCATGAAG
>NZ_CP011148.1:1217100-1217257 GCF_001758565.1 Wolbachia endosymbiont of Drosophila incompta
TTTATACCTTGTCATCCCAGTGCCCAAACACTGGGATCCAGTTTTCTTTACTAATTCACCAAAAGTGTTTCATTCTATAACATAAAACCCATACTCACCAAATCCAATGCATTACTTGCAATTAAGTTTCCTGGATCCCAGTGTCTGGGCACTGGGA
>NZ_CP011148.1:1217263-1218240 GCF_001758565.1 Wolbachia endosymbiont of Drosophila incompta
AGGAGGACGTTATTCCAGTGCCAAGCACTGACCATTTCTGGTCTCTTAAATTGCAACTAATCTAAGTATTAAAAAATTTACCAAACGAAAAAAAAGGCAAAAAAAGCCCGATGGTTGGCTAGTTACTTACATTATACTTTCAAGTATGGCGTTTTTTTATTCTAAACGCTTAATAACCGTGACTCAGCCGCTTTTAAGCCGCAACTAATCTAAATTATAAACGTTAAGAAATTTACTAAACAGAAAAAAAGGCAAAGAAACCCTAGGGTAGCTAATTATTCACTATCCATTTTTTAAGTTGGCGTTTTTTGATGTTTTAAATAGCGTATTCCAGCTTGTGTAGCTAGAAATTTGATAAAGACATGAGGTGCACATAGTGCAAAAAATTAAGCATGATTTACGCCAAATACATTAAGTTTTTTTGTCATTAATCCACTGCAGAGGTTGCGAAGATAAATAAATAGCTTCAGTTTCATGATAAGGGGACTGGCGAAGGGTGTCAAGGAAGTTTTTCGTTTCATCCAATGCGCTGCCAAAAGTTTGTTATGCAAGAGATCCCATAAATTGGGTGTCATAATAACTACACCCACATTAATTTTGGTGTACGTGACCTTGAAAGATCGTGATTCAATACTTAAATTATTAGGGTAGTAGGCAAATAATGGAGCTCAAAATGCATAATGTACAAGAAACTGAAAATTTAAAATTTGACGCTGAGGTAGGGAAAGTACTGAATATAGTGATTCATTCACTTTACACCAATAAAGACATTTTTCTGCGTGAATTAATATCAAATGCATCAGATGCATGTGATAAGTTGCGCTATGAATCTCAACTAAACCCTAATTTGCTAGATTTGAGTGACGAATTAAAAATCACTATCAGCTCCAATAAAGATAAGAACGAGCTATATATCACTGATAATGGCATTGGAATGAATAGACAGGATTTAATAGACAATCTTGGTACAATTGCAA
>NZ_CP011148.1:1218388-1219543 GCF_001758565.1 Wolbachia endosymbiont of Drosophila incompta
AGAGGAGTCTTGGATCTGGCAATCCAAAGGAGATGGGGAATATTCAATCAGCAAGTCAGATAATCAAGTCCCTCGCGGAACCAAAATTACGCTCATTATGCATCCTGAAGAAAACGAGTTTTTAGATAAATTTCGTGTTGAAAATATTGTCACTACTTACTCTGATCACATAAATTTTCCTGTTGAATTTATAGACGAAGAAGGAAAAAGTGAAAAGTTAAACAGTAAGGCTGCAATTTGGACTAAGCCAAAAAATGACGTTACTCAAGAGGAGCACAACGATTTTTTCCGCAGTGTTGCCCACGTTGGCGGGGAGCCCTGGATGATATTGCATAATAAAAATGAAGGTGCAATAGAATATACAAATTTGCTTTATGTTCCTTCTATAAAACCTTTTGATTTATTCCATCCAGATAGACGTTGCTCTGTTAAGTTATATGTAAATAAAGTATTTATCACTGAAGATAATGTACAGATCATACCGCAGTATTTACGTTTCTTGAAAGGTATTGTTGATTCACCGGACTTACCTCTTAATATCAGCAGAGAAACGTTGCAGAATAATCGTGTTGTTGAGCAAATCAGGAAATCCCTCACTAAACGCGCGATATCAGAGCTCGGTAAAAAGGCAAAAGAGAATTTAGAGGAGTACACAAAATTCTGGACCAATTTTGGTGCAGTATTAAAAGAGGGTCTTTGTGAAGCTATGCCAACTGATGAGAGAGAAGCGCTGCTCTCGATTTGCAGATTTCATAGCACTGGTGATGAGAAATTAGTCAGCATTGATGGCTATATAAGCAGAATGAAGCCTGAGCAGGAGCATATCTATTATCTCACTGGAAATAGCTTGGATTCAGTGAAAAACAGTCCGCAACTTGAGGGATTCGTCAGTAAAGGACTAGAAGTGCTCCTATTTGTTGATCCAGTTGATGACTTTTGGACTAGTGTAATTCATGAATACAAAGATCAGAAAATCAAGTCTGTAACCCGTGCAGATGTTGATTTGGAAAAATTCTCTTCAGAAGAAGATAAGACAGATGAAGAAAATAAATCGAATGAAGAAAAAACTGAGGAAACTATACTGCAATATTTTACCACAGTGCTTGGAGATTCAGTAAAAAGCGTAAAAATTTCCAAAAAATTGACTGATAGTCC
>NZ_CP011148.1:1219577-1231168 GCF_001758565.1 Wolbachia endosymbiont of Drosophila incompta
CTTCGCATGGAGCGTTTTTTGCGTGAACAAAAGCAGCTAAATTACCGCACGCCAAAGGTGCTTGAAATTAATACTAAGCATCCTGTAATAAAGAGTATAATGAAATCTTATGCTGAAAGTGGTGAAAACCCAACATTGGAAGACATGATTCATTTATTATTTTACCAAGCTTGCATCGTGGAAGGTGAAGAGATGGATGATGTAAGTCTGTTTGCTAAGAGATTGAATAATTTGCTTGGCAAGATTTCTGTTTAATGCTATACTTAGCTTAGCTTAGCTGCTAGTTAGGAGGTAAAACATGTTTGGTTCCAATTTTAGAGACTTTGTATCACAGGATACAACTTCACAGGGCCAATCAAATTCTGAAAGATTAATCAAAAGTTGGCATGGTTTTGAAAAACCAGATTCTGAAGATTCAGGTATTGAAGAAGAGTTTGAAGTTTTAGATAGCGAAAGTCAAGAGATACCAGCTACTCCATGTAGCACACCCTCTGAAGATCTAAGTTTAGAGTATGCAATACTTGCAAACTTTCCTGATGGTTGTGATAGGTCGTTTACCGTAGAATCAAAAGATGAAGGTTCATTTGATACCATTCCTAAAAGTTTAACTTTCGCTGAAATAACAAATATCCTAAATCAAGCTATACAAGAAGATAATTGTGAAGAACTAGACAAGGTTGTACAAAATATTGAAGATTATGAAGGCAGGTCTATTACGCTGGATAATGTAAATTTAAAGAGTTTTTGTGAGCAACAACTTAACTTAGATTTACAAGATAGAAGCGATCATCAACATATATACTCAAATGTACTATCACAGTATAAATTTGATCAGGAGAATTTTGAGTGTGATTATTCAGTAAAAGAATTGGTATTATTGGCAATTGCAGCTAATGACAAGCTAGTAGAGCAATATCAGGATTTTCTTTTTGCTGAAGAAAATTTAAGTCTTTTACCTGTACTTGTTGGTGGTCAAAAATATATTGAAGCTTTTATAGAAAAATTCCATGGTACTGATGGAGTTTATGGAAGATTAAAAGGTCAAGCTATACAACTTGTCGAACCTAATAAGATTGACTTTTTCTCAGTTATAGCACTAAGAAAAGAGCAAGAATTACTAGAGACAGTTTTTGTCGAATACGTTTTAAGAGATTTTGGACAGGTGTTAAAAACAAGTAAACCTAATCCTTTGTATGGTGCGCTTGAAACAGCATCTCTGATCAAAAATGAAGAATTCATCACGATAGTGCTAGATGCATTTGAAAGATATATTAATGAGCTAACTAAAAAAGCCTCAACAGAAGAGTTATTAAAAAAGAGCTTTGCTACCTTGTTAGAAACTGCGATAAGCCAGGAACACACATCTGTCATTGAATACCTGTGCAAACGATACACTAATAGTGCAGATCGTGCCATTTACGATGTATATGAACAAGCATTTGCAGATGATAAAGTTATTACAATACTAAGGCAACAAATCCTGAAAAACATAGGAGCTCGTGGCAGAAAAGAAATTTATGATTTAATTCTGAAAACTGCATTGGATGCTGGTAATATTGCATTTATCGAGCACTTGTGTGAAAAATGTGCTAAATGCAGCAATGATGTTATTAATTATCTTGATCATAAATCTAAAAACAACGAGTTTGATGAAATATATGAATCAATTCTGATTGCATTGTCTAATACTGAAAGTCAAGACATTATAGTCAGTGTTCTAGCTTATGTTCAAATTTATCAAAGCATACTCAATAATAAACAGCAAGTAGTCAGGCAAACCATACAAAATATACTGAGAAATGCAATAAAAGAAGCTAGTTATGGAGTTGTTGTACCCTTATGTCAGCATGTTGACCTAAAATTCGCAGCTCTTCAGGCAATATGCAAGGAAGAATTTGAGAAAGCTTTACCAGTAATTGCAGAACAGCTTGAAAAAATAAGTATGGAACTTTCTCCAAGTATGACTCGTAATGAGTATCAAAAAAATAGAGATACTTTGAGTCATCTATATCTAATTAGAAATTTGTTAGAAAGTAGTAAATTAATCAATACTTCCAGTAAAGCAAATATACAGACACAAGCGAATACACAAGTTAATAAAAGAAGCAGCAGTGATAATGCAGTATCACCTGTTATAAAAGGCGATACGGCTGTAGTAAATGAAGAGAATAACAATCAACCAAGCAGTCAAAGAAACCCAAAATCCAAAAGTGCTGGCAGTCAACAGACAGAAAAAAATGTTCTTGCAGGGGAGGAAGAAAATGCTATCTTAAATAACACAGGGGTTTCAACGCAGGAGCCTTTAATTAATAATTTTGAGGAGGGTGAAATCAAAAAAGGCAGCGGAAAAAAAGGTGTTAAGCAACTTGCCAGTCCTGTTAAGAAAAAGATTGATGGACTTATAAGCAAAACCAGTACTAACTCAAGAGAAGAACTCGAAAATATTCTAAAAAGTAACTCTCCTACTCTTGTACTACAATATGTAAAAAATAAAGACGGTCCCTTTAAGGGTAAAGTAGAAGAAATTAAAAAAGAAATTAAAAACCATAATACAAAACAAGGTAATGTTAATATTTCACTGAACAACGATTTGCCAAATTCAGGAGACCAATCTACAAGTTCTAATAATACCGGAAGCAATAGTACACTTACCACAACTCCAGAAATTACGGGTTGTGAAAAGAAGTTGGGGGTAAGTGAAGTTTCTTCGAATGCTGACAATGTGTCTACAATTGGAGGTGTTATTAACAGTAAGGAAAAGCCTGCAGCAGTAGAAAAAACTAGTGCTATAAACAATCAATCAACCTCTATTACTGCAACACAAAATACGCAAAAGAGTAAGTGGCCTACCATAGCTACATGGACGTTAGCAGTAGCTGGAGTTGTTTCAGGAGTAGCTATTGCAGTTTATTTGGAAATGCTAGCTGCAGGAATAGCAGTTGGAGCTTGTTGTCTGGTTGCCGCTGCAATTATATACTGCTGTACACCTAAAAGCCAAGTTGAAAACAACAAGGTTGACAAACCTTTCAACACGGGGAAAGTACCTACTGCCGTACATGTATAATAAATATAGTAGTTTACCATTTAATAATTTATTATAATTATGTTAATTATCGGTAAATAAGGACTTGGTAAACTACGAAGAAATATTCTTGAATAAAATAAAAGATATAAAAGATGAGGGGCGCTACCGTGAATTTACGCACTTTGCGTCATTACCAGGTAGGCTCCCCCACATTATGGACTATGAAAGAAATAGGGAAGTAATAGTCTGGTGCAGTAATAACTATTTGGGAATGTCACAAAATGAGAGTGTAATTGCCGCTATCCAAAATTCATCTGTTGGTGCTGGAGGAACAAGAAATATATCTGGTACAACAAAAGAGGTTGTTGAACTTGAAAAATCCTTAGCTTGTTTGCATAAAAAAGAGGCTGCTTTAACTTTTGCTTGTGGCTACCTCGCTAACCAGACAACACTTAGCACTTTATCGTCTGTTATTCCGGGCGTAGTAATTTTTTCAGACGAGAAGAACCATTCTTCGATGATAGAAGGCATAAAATCAGGAAAAAGGCCAAAACATATATTTAAACACAATGATGTTAATCATCTAGAGCAGTTACTCAAGTCTATAGACAAAAAGACACCAAAAATAATAGCACTTGAATCCGTATATTCAATGGATGGTGATGTAGCTCCGCTTAAAGAAATATGCGACCTGGCAGATCAACATAATGCAATTACCTATTTGGATGAGGTGCACGCAGTTGGCATGTATGGTTCACATGGTGGCGGAATTGCAGAAAGAGAAGGTCTGATGGATAGAATAACCGTTATTCAAGGTACACTATCAAAGGCTTTTGGAGTGATGGGTGGGTATATAGCGTCTTCAAAGAGCTTGGTAGATGTAATAAGAAGTTCCGCTCCAGGATTTATTTTTACCACTGCTATGTCGCCTGTTTTAGCAGCGGCAGCAAAGGCAAGCGTTGAGCACCTAAAATCGAGCAACATTGAAAGGGAAAAGCAAAAGCAAGTCGTTGAAAAAGTAAAAAACTCACTGAGAAATGCAGGAATTAACTTCATTCCAACAGAAACTCATATAATTCCAATAATAATTGGCAACTCAGAGTTATCCAAAAAAGCATCAAAATTATTATTTGATGAGTATGGAATATATGTTCAACATATAAATTACCCGACAGTTCCAAGAGGAACTGAGCGTTTCCGTATTACCCCTACACCTTATCATACCGATGAAATGATAGAGCATTTAACAGAATCTCTTGTAAAAGTTTTCGAAAAGTTGTCTATCTCTGTAGCCTGTTTATGCTATAGCTAGTACAGCCCTACGTCATACCGCGATTTATTCGCGGTATCTCAGCATGGATTCCGCTAACAAGTAGCGGAATGACGAGTTTTACGCTTATCAAATTGTAGGTAAACATAAATTACTTTAGCTATAGTTTTATATCTCCAGCAATGATTAGCCCGTTGTCTTCCGTTAGCCTTCCACCGCTTTCTTGCAGAAAAAGTCTACCGAGCAAGGCTTTATATTTGTTAACTCCAGAGTAAATTATTCCACTGTGCCTTCCTGCCGCAAGGTATGCAAAGCCTAAAATTGTTGAACCTATGGAGCGTACATTACTATTGCCAGGCAGCAATTTATTTAACAAATTACCACTTACATCTATTAGACCCCCTTCACGGCTTTTCACTCGCATTTTTACATGACGAGATCTAAAATCCTCAAGAAAAGCACCTTTCTTTTCTTCTGCCCAAAAAGTTTCTCTAAGAGCCGGAGCATCAATTACAGCTGCCACAACTTTATTTTTATGAATGAGACAGACTGATACTGCAAAATAAACCATGCAACTAGAAAAGTTCTCCCTACCCTCTATAGGCATAATAAACCAGGTATAAGTGTTATCTTTTACTTCTTGATCAGTATCATCTTCAAAAATAAAACCATAGTCTCGTTTGTAGTCGTGCAAGCAATCGTATATGGTTTGCTTGGATTTTGAATAAGTTTTATTAATAAAGTCTGCTGATTTAACATTAGAAATTTGCAATTCATTAAAATCGCGCATAAGCTGCTTGGAAGCATTACGCACAGAATCAAGCATCACATTAATTCGTGGTGATGAGAGGGACATTCTTCCTTTTACTCTTTCACTCTTTCATAATAGCTGTCACCTGGAGTATATACTACAATTTTATCCTCTTCTTTTATAAATTGAGGCACGTTAACGCGCATTCCGTTTTCCAAAATTGCAGGCTTATAAGAAGCAGTAGCAGTTTGTCCTTTAATAACAGACTCTGTTTCTTTCACAGCAAGTGTAACATAATCAGGCACATGCGCAGAAATTATTTTGTCTTGATAAGCTACAACTTTAATTTTCATGTTATCCTGTAAATAAATTTTTTTTTCTCCCAATAAGTCCAAATTTATAGTGATTTGCTCGTAATTACTTGGATGCATAAGATTTACAATGTTTCCTTCAGTGAAAAGGTAAACATATTCCTCTTCATCTAAAATTGCCCTTCTGATTGTTGCATCAGAACGAAATCTTTCATAGTGTTTTGCTCCGGTTTTGATGTTTTTCATTTCGGCTTGTATGTATGCACCACCTTTACCAGGTTGAGTATGCATAATACCTACAACCAAAAATAATCCGCCGTTATGTTCCAACACCTGACCTGGTCTGATATCGTTAGCTCTTTCTGCCATAATTACATTTTCAATTTGATCTTATAATTATAAATAGCTTTATATAAATATCAAAGTCTTTATTAGTCAATAAATTCTGGTATATTTAATACTATATACCTCCCCTTTATATTTATATGTGGAAATATCTCTTTAGTGAAAGACAGCATAATACGTTTTTTTGTGCTGATAACTAAAATTTCTAATATATCCCCTGAGCCGAAATTATACACAGATTTTACATAGCCATATAATTCATTACTTTTCAGCCTTACTTCCATATCTACAAGGTCACTTTGGTAAAATTCATCCTCATCATTTAGCTCTGGTAACTTGCTTCTTTCTATATATAGCTTCTTATTCCTTAAAAGCTCTGCTTCATTACGGGAATTTACTCCGCTTATTGTAGCTATTACTAAATTATCACCTATGACGGATACTGAGTCTATTTTATAATTCTCATCACCACTTATTAGCTTACCATATAAGGAGATATTTTCAGGCTTTTCAGTAAAGGTTTTTACTTTAACAGCTCCTTTAATTCCGTGAGGAGAGGTAATAATTCCTAAGCATACCAGATTGTCGTTCATATTAATGCAAGTATCTAATCAGAAGATTTCTCAGATAAATATTGAGTCAAAATCTCGATGCCTTCATCAATCTCTTTTTCAGTGATAATGAGTGGAGGTAAAATTCTCACAACGTTATCTGATGTTACCCCAACAGTAAGCAAGCCGCGATGACTTAACTCTTCTGCAAACTTTTGATTGTCTGCTTTCACTTTTATTCCAAGCATTAACCCTTTCCCTCTTACTTCCTCTATTATTGGAAATTTACTTGCTAAGTCTTCTAGTTTATTTTTTAAGTATTTACCTCTAATTTCAACATTTTTCAAAAAGCCGGGGCTGAGCAATTCTTCGAGCACAGCATTACCTACTGAGGTTGCAAGCGGATTGCCACCAAAAGTGGAACCGTGCATACCGACCGCCATATATTTAGCAGCATTTTCAGTTGCAAGACAAGCCCCCAGCGGAAACCCCCCGCCTATTCCCTTTGCAAGAGCACATATATCAGGTTCCACTCCTATATGTTCGTATGCGAATAATTTTCCTGTCCTACCAGCACCGCATTGTACGCAATCAAAAAATAACAATATGTCATTTTCATCACACAGCCTTCTTAGTTCTTTCATAAAGACTTCATTCATTACTTTGATACCACCTTGCCCTTGTATTGGTTCTATTAATATAACGCCTATACCACTTGAAATTGCTTTCTTTACGCTCTCAATATTGGGCTCGATGTTATCACACCAATCAATGTAGGGATTTAGTAATTCAGAAAATTTCTGTTTATCGTTTGTAGCACAAGTTAAAAAGGTTCTTCCATGAAATGCACCATGAAATGTTAAAATTCTGTGACGATTTTTATTGCCTTTTCCATTTTGATAGATCCTAACAATCTTAAGTCCACATTCTACTGCCTCTGATCCAGAATTTGAGAAAAATACAGTGTCAGCGAAACTATTGTTTATTAATTTTTCTGCAAAATTATTGGCAGCAGGTATATTATAGGTATTTGATATATGCCATAATTTTTCTCCTTGCAATTTAAGAGCACTAATTAATCGCGAATTAGTGTGACCTAAGCTACTAACGGCTATTCCGGAGTGAAAATCTACGTAGCGCTCACCATCAACATCATATAGGTAGATACCTTTGCCATGAGAAAAATTTATATTAACAGGAGAATAAACTGGCAAAATAGGAGAAATTGTCATAAAATATTATATGCTAAATTTTATTATTAATAACATAAAAACCGTTGTTTCACAATAAGAAGGATATGTATAAGCTAGGTAAATTGATGTTTTCTGCGTTGAAGAAAAACAAATACACAAAAGTTATTGTATTACTCTCATCGATCTTTATGATTTTATTCAGTGTGATATATTGTAATCATTTACTAAGGAGTAATTTCCTTTCTTCTTACCGTGATTCAAGTGTAAACTTAAAAAGCGTACTGGAAAATGGCATAATAAAAAAATACCATTATTTACTAATAGAAAAGCATCACATTAAATACAAAAATTTTGACTACATAAACCAACTAGTAAAACTACGTGCTGAATTATTACAATCAGTGAGCAAAGTAAAGGATTTCAGCTTAATACTGTATGATCAAAACGGCAGAATAATATTCAGTAATTTTAACACTCAAGATTATGATTATGAACAGTTACTTACAAACGATGAAATTGATAAACTATTAAGTAACCAAGAAATATTTTATACTACAGGAAATACATTAACTTCTATTTTCCCTATATTCCATGAAAATAGCGTTAAACCGTCGTTTTTTTTGAAGATTCTTCGAAACTACAATAATTCTTATGTTATAGCATATGGCCTGTTTTTAACATTTTTGGGCCTATTATTAATAATCTTAATATTAATAATGTTCTATTTGCACTTTTCTAATACCCAAATGCTAGCCAAGCAACATAAAACTAACATTGAATTACAGCAGATAAAAGAGACATTAGAGCAAGAAAATGCAAACAAGCTAAAGTTTTTTGCAAGCGTTACACATGAATTACGCACACCTCTTAATGCTATTATTGGATTTGCAGAGTTGATCAAAAATGAAACTTTAGGTTCAATGGATAACTCTCAATACAAGGAGTATGCAGACGATATATATAATGCAGGGACACACTTACTTGCCTTAATTAATGATGTGTTAGATTTTTCAAAAGCTGAATCAAGTAGTTTAACAGTAGAAAAAGTGAAGTTTAACCTGAACAAAATAATAGATTCATGTGTAAATATGCTATTGCCTAAATTAAAAGAAGCCGGGATTAATTTAAAAAAAGAGATGACTAATAAACAATTATTAGTCATTGCAGATCCCAAGAGAATGAAACAAGTTATAATAAATTTATTATCAAACTCAATCAAGTTTACTCCCAAAGATGGTTTAATAAGAATGGTGATAAAAGAAAATATAGAAAAAAACTTATTAACTATTGAGTTTCATGACAATGGAATAGGAATAATGCAGCAGGAGATATATAAAGTTATGTCTGTTTTTGGCCAAGCAGATTCGGGGTATAGAAACGAAGGTACGGGCATCGGATTGCCGCTAAGCAAGAAATTAGTAGAGTTAATGGGTGGAACTTTTGACATTAAAAGTGAAGCAAAACTTGGTACTACGATAACATTGAACTTCTTTTATGAAGAACAAACATGTGAAGATTCGATTGATTTTTAATAGGATCTATTTGATATGGCCTTACATCAGACGAAAACCACACTTTATCAAGAGCGGCAAGCCGAGAAGGTAGGCAGAAATTCATCAATAAGCCCCCATCAAGAATCTTATCTGTTAGCTATATATAAAATTTGATACTCTGACTACAATATACTACTATAGATGGAAGTGTTATTAATGGAGCAAGGTATGGAATTAGCAGTAGGAAATAATGCACCCGATTTTAGCTTGCCAGCAGATTCTGGTGAAAATTTATCACTGAGTGAATTTTTTGATAAAAAAAATGTAGTTCTTTATTTTTATCCTAAAGACGATACTCCGGGTTGTACAATGGAGGCAAAAGGCTTTAGAGATAAAATAGATGATTTTTCTTTCCTTGACACAGTGATAATTGGTGTATCAAAAGATAGTGTTAAGTGTCACACTAACTTCAAAGCAAAATATTCTCTGCCGTTTTCTTTAGTTTCTGATGAGAATGCTGAAATGTTGGGAAAATATGGTGTTTGGGTAGAGAAAAGTATGTTTGGCAAAAAGTATATGGGAATAGAACGCACTACTTTTTTAATAGATAAAAAAGGTAAAATATTGAAGATCTGGAAAAATGTAAAAGTTAGTGGACATGTTGATGAGGTTCTGGAAGAAGTAAAGAGAATATAAACTAAAGAATAGGTTAATGGCTACCCATTGCTACATAAAAAAGCTGAAATTACATAATTTTCGTAGCCACTCAAACTTTGAACTGGATTCAGATGATAGCTCAGTTGTAATAACTGGCAAAAACGGTATTGGTAAAACTAATATACTTGAAGCAATCTCGTTGCTTGCTAAAAGCAATGGAATGAAAAAAGCAAAAGCCAGTGAGATACAAAATAGATTCAGTAATGAAGATTGGATAGTGCACTATGATTTTTTTAATGGAATGGATTTTAATTCAATTGGTATCGCAAAGAGTTTTGATAAGAAACTAATACAAATTGATGGAAAAACGCAATCGAGTTATTCATCTTTGTATAAGATATCCAATGTAATATGGCTGATTCCACAAATGGACTATGTTCTTCTTAATTCTCCAAGTGACAGATTAAAATTTTTAGACCGTATAGTCTCACTGTTTGAGGAAAATTACACTTGCTGCTACATGAAACACAGAAAAGCTAAACGTGAGCGAAGTAAACTGTTGAGAGAGAACACCTTGGACGAAAATTGGCTCTCTAGTCTTGAAAACATAATGGCCGTTAATGCAGTTAGTATTTTACGTATGCGATCGTCTGTTTTAAAGACACTACAAGACACAATTGATAACCATTCCAGTGAGTTTTTTCCGAAGGCAAGTTTGAAATTCAGCAGCCAGCTAACTTTGGACGATACTGCAGAATATTTTCAGAATCGTCTAAAGGAAAACAGAGAAAAAGATTCATTGACTGGTAGAGTAACCTTTGGTGTGCATAACGATAATTTTCGGGTTTTTTGTCAAAAAAGAAACGTACCAATAAATCTGTGCTCCACTGGAGAACAAAAGTTATTACTGCTTTCTATTATTTTATCCAGTGTAAAAGCAAGGTGTATTCATTACAATAAGGCACCACTTCTTCTACTTGATGATATAATGTCTCATCTGGATAAACATTACAGAAAGGCGTTAATGGAGGAAGTGTTAAGTATTCAATGTCAAACTTGGATAACTGATGTAAATCAAGATAATTTCAATAGCTATCTTTATTCTTTCAAGTTTTTTGAATTATCAAATGAATTAAATGCAAAACTTCCTTGACAAACCTCGCCAGCCCCCTTATCATGATACTGAAGGTATTCAGTTATCTTCATCTGTGCAGATTAAACAGCAAGAAAACAACGTAGTTGGCGTCTTATTTTTAATTTTTTGCACTATGTGCACCTTATGTCTTCACAACATTTCTGGGTTTTTACCTATATAAGCTGAAACGCGCTTATAAGTCGTTTAAGACAGTATAGTACGCCGATTTTGCAGGATTAGAGAGTGACAACTAGCTAGCACGGGGTTTCTTTTGCCTTTTTTTCTGCTTAGTAAATTTCTTAAACATTCAAACTAAGGTGAGTTGCATTTAAAAGCAGCTAAATTGCAGTGTTTAAGACTTAAAAAACGCCAATACTGAAAATAGACAATGACCAGGGCTTCTTTTGTCTTTTTTTTCGTTTGGTAAATTTCTTAAATATTTATGGCTAAACGACAACCGTCATCCCGCTACTTGTTAGCGGCTGAGATACCGCGAATGAATCGCGGTATGACGGTTCGCGGTGACATGACGATCAGCCTTGTCATTCTAGCGCGTGGCGCTGGAATCCAGACTTTAACTGATATGATTACAGAAAGAGAATTTATTAGGTAGTTATAGACACTGAAAGTGGTAAAACTTACCACTTTCAAGTAAAGAAAACTACGTTTACGCCTTCTATAATTTCTATGGATTATTCACTACTGCACCGTCTTCACAAATCACACCTCCTGGTGTTATTTTTGAAACGACTACAGGAGCGCCAAAAAACACAGCAGTAAATGCACCGAGTGCAAAAAGCGCTGGCCATGGCATTCTGCCAAATATCGCAAGCAAAGCTGCACCTATTATCACTATTGTG
>NZ_CP011148.1:1231184-1233205 GCF_001758565.1 Wolbachia endosymbiont of Drosophila incompta
AGAAGAAAATTTTTCATTACGCCTCCTATAATTTCTGTTTCATGTTTGATTATCTATCGCTTTGATTAAATTTAAGTAAATGGTGAGGGTTCTAGTAAATTTGTCATCCTATCAGTTTATAAAAATTCCCGGATCTCAGTGTTATTCACTTGGACAACATTTATACAATTGTGGAATAATGGTGCTCCTTTAAGGAGCACCATTTAGCTAATGTTTTTCTGAAATTTTAGTGCCTAGTTGCATGTATTTGTTGTTGCATTCCATACTTTACCATCAGGGCAAGCAGTTGCACCATTTTTACAAATCACACCGCCTGGTACTATTTTTGAAACAACTACAGGCGCACCAAAAAACACAGCAGTAAATGCACCGAGTGCAAAAAGCGCTGGCCACGGCATTCTGCCAAATATTGCAAGCAATGCTGCACCAATTATTACTATTGTGATCATCGGTCCACCTATGCCGTGAGTATAGCCTACTATTTTGCATATTGTATTTGACGTTGCGTCATCAGTAACACTGCTAGCAAAAGCATTATCAAATGCAAAGAAGAGAATTAACGCCACTAGTAGAAGAAAATTTTTCATTATGCCTCCAATAATTTCTATGGCTTATTCGCTACTGCACCGTTTTGACAAATCACACCTCCTGGTGTTATTTTTGAAACGACTACAGGAGCGCCAAAAAACACAGCAGTAAATGCACCGAGTGCAAAAAGCGCTGGCCACGGCATTCTGCCGAATATTGCAAGCAACGCTGCACCTATTATCACTATTGTGATCATTGGTCCACCTATCCCATGAGTATAGCCTATTATCTTGCATATCACCGATGATGTTGTATCATTTGTATCAACAAAAGTAGTAGGAGGAGCATTTGCATCAAATGCAAAGGAGAGAATTAATGCCACAAGTAGAAGAAAATTTTTCATTATGCCTCCGATAATTTCTATTTAATGCTGGATTATCTACCATTTTGATTAAATTTAAGTAAATGGTGAGGATTTTTTTGCTTAAAAGTATCCTTTATTTCATTTAGAATACTTTTCTTGGTTCGTTTATATTACAGTGCCACAGAAATTTTACAGCATCGTTTATTGTCTTTATCGTGCTTTGATTGACACAATTTATAATGATGGAGTGGAGCATGCAGGGTATTTATCATTTTTAATTCTGTTATCAATATTTCCTTTTCTCATCGTTTTAATGGCTGTGGCGTCAACATTTGCAAATTTTTTAGACCAGTACAACATTGGCTGGGTATTTATCATTGATAACATGCCACAGGATATTTTATCATCTTTGATGCCGCGTATTAGGGAGATAATATCAGGCCCGCCGCAAAGCTTACTAACTTTAGCAATTGTAGGTGCTGTTTGGACCGCTTCATCGACAATTGAAGGGCTTAGAACAATACTCAATAAGGCCTATAAAGTTCCGGTTTCGCCGCCTTATATATTAAGAAGAGTACTAAGTATATTACAATTTTTAGTAATCACGCTTATTATAACTCTAACTATAGTGTTTTCTACACTAGTACCAATGCTAATTGATTTTTCCTATCAGGGACTAAGTTATACTAGGTATTTACTTATTGAATTTGTACTTTTCACAGTAGTCTCTTGGCTATATTTTATGTTGCCAAACATAAAACAAAATTTATCAGACGTATTTCCTGGATCTTGTGTAGCTGTTATTCTTTGGACGATTTCTGCTTCAGCTTTTAAGCAATACTTAAAAGCTTCCTTTGACCAACTGGATTTGATATATGGAAGTTTAGGTGGTGTGGTAGTGTTGTTGCTATTTTTTTATATGCTAAGTTTGATTTTTATATATGGAGCAAAATTCAATTTTCAGCTAAAATATTTCAATGAATCTCGCTAAGGAGAAAGAAATGGGTAAGTTAGAAGGTAAAGTAGCTTTAATCACCGGAGCTTCAGGTGGAGTAGGCTCTGCTGTTGCAAAAAGGTTTATAAGAGAAGGTGCATGTGTGATTCTGATTTCAAGATCTCTTGATAATCT
>NZ_CP011148.1:1233210-1233416 GCF_001758565.1 Wolbachia endosymbiont of Drosophila incompta
CACTATATAATGAAATTGAAGAGCTTGAAGAATTTAAAGAAGGCTCTGTGAAACTAATTCAGCTTGATCTTTTAGACTTTGAGAATGTAAAGATACTGACAAACATGATAGAAAGCCTGAAATTATCAGAATCTGGAGCACTTGATATATTAGTTGCGTGTGCTGGAATTTTAGGCAAACTGAACCCCATTCATGACTGTGAGATT
>NZ_CP011148.1:1233425-1234631 GCF_001758565.1 Wolbachia endosymbiont of Drosophila incompta
CAGAACGTAATGAATACAAATTTTACTGCCAATTGGTACTTACTAAAAAACTTAGATCCAATGCTAAAAAAGTCTAATGCTGGAAGAGCGATATTCATGACCTCAGAAGTGACACTTTCTCCTTCCTCTTATCCATATTGGATGCCGTATGCTGCAAGTAAAGTTGCACTAGAAATAATGGTGCAGATATATGCATCTGAGACAAAACATACAAAATTATGTGTAAATGCTGTATACACGGAAGGACCTGTGGGTAGTGAGCAGGCATTTCCTGGATCTGAATTGGTGTCACCTGATAAACTAACAGATAAATTTGTGGAATTAGCTTCTGAAGACTGCAGCATATCAGGAAAAATCTTACCGCTCAGCAAATCTCCCGAATAAATTACCATAGTATCTGCAAAGATACCGTTAAGCCCACAATTGTATGAACATTGTGATTTGAGAGTAATCTCCACTAAGAAGGATGTCATCCCAGTGCCTCTATGGTGTCATTCCAGTCTGGAATCTAGTCTTTATTATGCAGCCACTTATTTAAAGTTAAGTTTTCTGGATCCCAGACTGGGATGACACCTCTGGGCACTGCCGTCATAAAGGAACCAGTGTCAGCTACTTGAATGACATCATTTGCTGTGCAATTTACCTTCAAAAATGAATGTTTGTACAGCTGTGTGTCAAGCACTGGAATCTGCCACGCAAATTGCAATGTTCGTACAGTTATGCGTCAAGCCTAAAAGTAATTAGCTAATAGGTTTAATAAAAATTCACATATACAGGAAAGATTGGTAACATTACTTGAATAGAGGCCGTTATTGTAATTATGCCGAAACGCACAGATATAGAATCTATATTAGTAATAGGAGCAGGCCCAATAGTTATAGGTCAGGCATGCGAGTTTGATTATTCCGGAACGCAAAGCTGTAAAGTATTAAAAAGCGAAGGTTATAAAGTCATTTTGGTTAACTCCAACCCCGCAACTATAATGACAGATCCTGAGTTTTCTGATGCGACGTATATTGAGCCGGTACTGCCTGAAATCATAGAGAAAATTATAATTAAGGAGAGGTCAGACGCAATATTGCCAACAATGGGCGGGCAAACAGCGCTCAATTGTGCAATAAAACTTGCAGATGATGGAGTGTTAGACAAATACAACGTAGAATTAATAGGGGTAAATAGAGAAGCAATCAGAAGAGCGAGATAGAG
>NZ_CP011148.1:1234647-1235547 GCF_001758565.1 Wolbachia endosymbiont of Drosophila incompta
CATGGATTGAATAGGACTGAAATACCCCAAAAGTATCATTATAAAAAATCAAGAACAAATAAAAAAGGCTTTGGATTACGTTGGATTACCAGCAATCATTCGTTCATCATTCACTCTTGGTGGTGCAGGTAGTGGCATAGCATATAATAAAGAGGAGTTTTTCAATATCGCAGAAAGTGCTCTCAAAATTTCGCCAATAAATGAAGTTCAGATAGATGAATCAATTATCGGCTGGAAAGAGTATGAAATGGAAGTTATCCGCGATTGTAAAGATAACTGCATAATAGTCTGTTCGATAGAAAATGTTGATCCGATGGGAGTGCACACCGGAGATAGTATTACGGTTGCTCCTGCTTTGACTCTGCGTGACGTAGAATACCAACAGATGAGAAATGCATCTATAGCAGTGCTGAGAGAAATTGATGTTAGTGCCGGTGGTGCAAATGTTCAATTTGCAGTGAATCCTAAAGAAGATGGAAGCCTCGTTGTGATTGAGATGAATCCAAGGGTTTCTCGCTCTTCTGCACTTGCTTCGAAAGCAACAGGCTATCCTATTGCAAAAGTTGTAACTAAACTTGCTATTGGCTATTCGCTCGACGAAATACGTAACGACTGTGCTCCAATAATACCAGCAGCATTCGAACCAGTGATTGATTATATCGTCACTAAAATTCCTCGATTTGAGTTTGAGAAATTTAAGGGGACGAATTGTGAATTATCAACCTCCATGAAATCAGTGGGAGAAGTGATGTCTATAGGCCGCACTTTTAATGAGTCACTACAGAAAGCTTTCCGTTCACTTGAAACTGATTTTACAGGACTTGATGAAGTATTTCCTGAGAACATTGATATTGATCACATAAAATCTCAATTAGCAAAATTGCTACCAAACAGATTACT
>NZ_CP011148.1:1235562-1244922 GCF_001758565.1 Wolbachia endosymbiont of Drosophila incompta
AATGCGCCACGGAATTAGCATAGAAGAAATAAATTCGATTACAGGATATGACTTATGGTTTCTGCAAAATATACAGCAAATTATATTAACTGAACAAAAAATCAAGGAAAATGGATTTCCTGGAACTGCGTACGAAATGTTAGAGCTGAAAAAAATGGGATTTTCAGATGCAAGATTAGCAAAGTTAAGTAATAGACCTACCTCTGTCATTCCAGTACCCTCTAATGTCATCCCAGTGCGTGACACTGGGATCCAGCCAGCGTTACACGCTGGAGATCGAGTAAAACAAATCGAAGAAATAAGAAAAAAATTTGGCATTAAACAAGTTTATAAACGCGTAGACACCTGTGCAGCTGAATTTGAATCGAGCACTGCTTATATGTATGGCTGCTATGAGGGTGATGTTGAAAATAAAACGGAATGTGAGGCGAATATTTCTGACCGAGAAAAGGTTGTCATTTTAGGAAGTGGTCCAAATCGCATTGGTCAAGGTATTGAGTTTGATTATGCATGCGTACATGCAGCTTCTGCCGCCAAAGAAATGGGGTATGAAACAATAATGATCAACTGTAATCCCGAAACTGTCTCAACTGACTACGATACCGCTGATCGTTTATATTTTGCACCACTCATTGCAGAGGATGTGCTTGAAATACTAAGTAAAGAGCAAGAAAATGGCACACTGGTTGGTGTAATAGTTCAAATAGGCGGTCAAACACCTTTAAAGTTAGCCAAAGTGCTTAACGAGAGAGGTTTCAAAATTCTGGGAACTTCGTTTGATTCTATTGACCTTGCAGAAGATCGCATGAGGTTTAAAAACCTTGCTTTGCAACTTAATTTAAAACAACCTGAAAATTCTATCTGCCATTCAGTAGAAGAAGCGTTAACCAACGCAGAAAAGGTGGGGTTTCCACTAGTAGTCAGGCCATCATATGTCCTCGGCGGTCAGTCTATGTCGATTAGACACGATACTCAGAGCTTTAAAGAGTACGTCTTAGATCAAACTAAAATCTTTGAGCATGGTTCGCTGCTTCTTGATAAATTTTTAGTCAATGCAGTTGAGGTTGACGTTGATGCTGTATGTGATGGGGAAAAAGTTTTCATTGCAGCGGTCATGGAGCATATTGAAGAAGCTGGTATCCACTCTGGTGATTCAACATGCTCAATACCGACAAATACATTGAGTGACGAAGTAATAAAAGAGATCGAGCTCCAAACTGAGAGAATAGCATTAGCATTAAAAGTGAAAGGTCTGATAAACATTCAGTTTGCTGTTCAAGAGAATAGACCTCTTGCAGAACCTGTTTGTGATGAGAAATCTTTAGGAAAAGTGCAGATGAGCACCACAGAATACTCGAATGTATTTGAGGAGCGCAGACAAGCTTTGACGACAAAATTGCCTTCAGAAATCGAGTTATGCAAGAGGTCTAGTGATGTATACATACTTGAAGTGAATTTAAGGGCTAGTCGAACCGTTCCTTTTATTTCCAAGGTAATCAATATTCCTATTGCAAAGCTTGCCACTCAGGTTATTTTGGGTAAAAAATTGAATCAGGAAAACAAGCCTTTCAATCATTTTGCAGTTAAAGCTGCTGTTTTTCCATTTACCCGCTTTGCAGGAGTTGATACTTTACTTGGTCCTGAAATGAAATCAACAGGAGAAGTGATGGGAATTGACTCATCATTTGAAGCTGCACTTGCAAAAACGCACATGGCTGCAGGATACAAGTTACCAACAGAAGGAACAGCTCTGGTTTCAGTAAAAGATGATGATAAAAAGTATATATTGCCAGTTGCACGAATGTTGAAAGAACTGAGTTTTGAAATATATGCCACCAAAGGCACAGCTTCGTATCTGAACAATAACGGCATTGCTGCACAAGCTGTAAATAAAGTAAGAGAAGGCAGACCCCACATAGTTGATATGCTCAAAGATGGAAAAATAAATCTAGTGATTAATACTTCAAAAGGTGTAAAGTCAGCCTCAGACAGCAAAGATATCAGGAGAACTGCTATTTTGCAAAATATAGCTTACAGCACCACAGCTTCCGGAAGTAAAGCGTTAGTGCTTGCAATTCAATATGTAAAGAATAGCAAACTGGAAGTGAAATCATTACAGCAGATACAAAACGTTTAAATATCAAAACTAGAATAATTCACTCTCAAAATGCTAAAGAGAACATAATAAAAAGATGGAAATTTTGAAGGAAATAGTATACCTAAAGAATCAACTAGCGTAATTGAACAGCCAAATGCTGCAACGAATGCTCCACAATCTCACCTAGAGGACACTTCCCTTATATGTTAAGAACAAGTCTTTATAAATATCAAAGTAGTGAGATTAAAGACACACAGAGAAGAGGAATCGTCACGCCCCTTGATTATAAGAATCGTTGTTCAGCAAGGTTCTCTTCTCTGGTTTATTATACTGAAAGTTCCGAACAACTGATTGAGCTTTTAGGCTCGTATATAAGGCTGGAAAATGCAGTATATGTTATTATTACGGAGGAATTATGAATTCATCAAACATTATTGCTGGCATTGATGTTAGCAAAAGTAAATTAGATCTCCACATTCACCCACTTGAGCATTATAAAATATTTGAAAACAATGTACAATCCATTGATGAAATGCTGGACTTTTTACGTTTGCATAATGTAACCAAAATTGGTCTTGAGGCAACTGGTGGATACGAAAAATTATGTGCCTATACTTTACTAAGCAATGGTTTTGAGGTGTACGTCATTCAACCAAGGTGGGAGAGACTATGCTAAAAGCCTTGGTATTACTACAAAAACTGATAAAATAGACTGCAGTATCATCTCACGTTATATTAATAATACAGATATGCGTGTTACTCCTTTAACAGTTAGTAATGGTAATATTGATTGCTTGAAACAAAAATTATCTCGTAGAAACCAACTTGTAGAAATAGCAAAAATACAAAAAACCCAAATCCAACAGGTAACTGATACATCTATAATCAAACAAATAGAGGAACTTCTTGCAATTTTACGTAATCAAATTAAAACTTTAGAAGATGAAATGATTACATTTATCGATCAAAACCAAGAGCTTAAAAGAAAATATATATCAATAACTATATAGTAGCGGGATGACGGTTTTTCAAATTATCGGTAAATCTAAGTCAGTTTAGCTATAGGCAGCAATTTTCTGTATTTATTTTAAATTGAAGAAAGCTCAAATGAAAGATCGTGTTTTGCTAAAAATCACAGAATGCAGTCTGGTTACTATTTAAAAGGATATGTTCAAAAAACTGTGTCAAATCAACTCATACACTTCATTACCAACTTCATGATGAAGTTCCGCAGTTGGATGGAAATAATCAAAAAAGAAATAATCCTTTAGTGTTTCTTTGCTACACCCAGGGTTATAGTGAACGTCAAGTTCCCCTTTAAATATCAACTTTAAGAGTATTTTTATATTTTCTTTAAATCTCCCAACTTGGTCTGCAATGTTCGATGTGCATGCATCTTGACAATTTAAACCTTTGCTCTTGTATTCGCTAAACATACTTCTCATTTTAGAGTTAAGATCAAATGCTTTTATTTCAAGATTTGTACTTTTCTTCATATAATCTAAGCCTTTAGCCAGTTTTGCATTGAAACTCTCCGTGAGCTTTGTAGCTAGTTCCCTTGCTTCTTCATCTCTATTAAAAGCTGGTATTGAGCCAACTTCAGGTGCATTTGCAACAACTACATGCTTAACACCATGTTCATTTAGAACCTTAAGTGCATTACATATTTCACTCACTGCTTGTTCCAACACTTCTTCCGCTTTAGTATCGTCATAAGCAGTGGCAACCATAACATCATTTCCGCCGATTATGATGCAAAATAAATCTTCTTTACCTATATCTGGATGATGTTTAATTACCGCATCTAGCTGGTTAGCTAAACGAAATTTATTGAAGAAATAAGAAAAAATAGGGTCAAAAATTTCAGATGCTGTTGCATATGAAACTGCGTAATTCTGACCTTGCTGTTCGTGGCATCTCCCAAAAAATGAATAACTCCACCCAGGTTTAAATTCATCTAAATCTAAATATTTTGCTATATATTCAACAGCAGTAGGGCCATTGCTAAAAGATCTTCCTTGATAAAAAGGATCATCAAATTTTACGCTTTTTGCAAAGGATAAATTATTTAAAATTCCAATGATTGCGCCATTATCGGATAAGCTATCACCCAGAACATAAAAATTTCTATACTTTGAATTAGAATTGTCATTTTTGTTTGTCATAATATTTACCGTAGATTAGCATGTTGTTTCATTAGATTCATAGAAAAAGAAAAATAGCGGTGAAATTATACAACTTTGGCCTAACTTGCTCTCCACTTTTTCCGGGCAAAATCAGCTTCTTCTTAACTTGACACGTATACTTAAAAGAACCCTCTAAGTTTTCTAGCACGGCTTGGATGTTTCAACTTGCGCAGTGCTTTTGCCTCTATTTGCCTAATTCTCTCACGTGTTACATTAAAAATTTTTCCTACTTCTTCTAAGGTATGTTCCTTCCCATCTTTACCAAGGCCAAAACGCATTCTTAAAATTCTTTCTTCCTTTGGTGTTAAAGTTGCAAGAACATTGGTTGTAATGCCACGCAAGTCAGCAAGTATTGCAGCATCCTCTGGCCTGGAGACTCGCTTGTCTTCTATACAATCACCAAAGGTACTACTATCATCTTTTCCTGTTGGAGCTTCAAGACTTACTGGATCCCTTGCTATTTTCATAACTTTGCGTATTCTTTCCAGTGGCATTGTCAGTTCTACACTCAATTCCTCTAACGTCGGCTCTCTTCCCATCTCATGAGTCATCTTTCTTAATGCTCTGTTGATTTTACTGATAATTTCCACCATATGAACTGGTATTCTAACTACTTTAGACTGCTCAGGTATTGCTCTAGTGATTGATTGTCTTACCCACCAAGTGCCATAAGTTGAAAATTTATATCCACGTTTGTAATCAAACTTATCCACGGCCTTCATAAGACCAATATTGCCTTCTTGTATCAAATCAAGCAGATCAAGGCCTCTTTTTGAATACTTCTTAGCAATGGAAACTACTAGCCTTAAGTTAGCCTTAATCATTTCTTGCTTTGCTTCAGAGACTTCTCGTTCGTGTTTTTGTATTCTCTTGATTAGCTCCTTAAATTCTTGTACGTTATCTTCCTGTATATGCTGCTTAATACCGTTCAAGGTACTAGCTATATGTTCAGAGTTATCGTCTATAAACCTTAAAAATTTGTTTTTTAATTCACCTGTAAAAGAGGACTGATTTTCATTGATCTTTAAAAGACTTATCTTTTTCAATTCGTGCTTTAAAAGCACGTCATCATAAACTTTATAGAAACTTTCTCTATCGATATCGTATTTTCTAGCCTCAGCAATAAGATTAGCCTCTTCAAGCGTAATGGATCTATTTATCTTATAAAGTTCTTGTGTAACTCTGGCAACAGCAGCATCACTTAACTTAATTTGTAATGCTATAGACCATATTTGATTATACAAATTTTCTAGCTCATTAGAGAAATTTTTAGAATTTTTTCTTAATATCAACGCTTCATTTGTTAAAGTAATTATCTCATCCAATGCAACTATGACCTTTGGCAATAAGTCACTTTCCATTTCAAGAATAGAAACATTTAAATTGACTGAACTTATATCTTCATTATTACCGTCTTTCTCATCATCACTACAGTACTCAGCATCTTCAGAAACATCCTCAGAATCCTCAACATCTTCAGCACTTTCTTCACTCTCTTCACTTTCTTCTTTGGGTACCACATTAAAATCAGAGTTATAAATTGCATCCAGATCTATAATTTCTCTCAGTAAGAGAGCTCCATTACTTAAATCATCACGCCATACTTTTATCACCTTTAATGTTACTGATGTTTCAATTATTGCACGTAACATGTTATGCTTTTCAGATTCAATTTTTTTTGCTATCTCGATTTCACCTGCCCTTGATAAAAGCTTTACGGAGCTCATGTCTTGTAAATAAATCCTCACTGGATCATCATTTTGTACTAAAGTTGCAGTAACATTTGGCGATGTGTCATCATCATCAAGTTTACTATCATCACTGTTGGAAGGAATATCTTCTTCATCTTCGCTACTTTCAAGCACATTAATTCCGGAATCCTGCAATAAAGATATAGCATCATCTATAAAGTCAGACGAAAAATTTTCATCTGATAATTTATCATTTATATCATCAAAGGTGATAAAACCACCCTTTTTTATACTCTTAGTTACCAGATCTTTGGTAATTTTTTTCTTATCTTCTGCATCATTAATAGTTGACATCATTACCTTTATAGTTTATAATTTTATTTCTTATTAACAAACAAACTTACAACGAGCAAGTCTATAATTTTACTTTTAACTTGTGGCTATTTGTTACTTCATATAGTTTAAGATACTGTTAATTTATGTACACTTGTCTTAATCAATTGTTCCATACTTTTCTTCCATTTTTACTGCTATGGATAATCCAACTGAAAATGTTGCAATTCCAACCACTATAGCAGTAAGCATTAAAACATGGGGTATAGGATTGCTATATGAATAAAAATTTGAAACCAATATAGGAGGCAAGGAACTTTTTATATATCCTAGAGATATGTAAAATAACAAAACAGATGCTTGGAAGACGCTTACCCCTATCATTTTCTTGATTAAATTTTTATCGTTTATAATAATATATAAACCTAGCACCATTAATACAATAATAATCGTATAATTATATAAAGTCATTGTTTTTTCCTACGAGCAAAATTTATATATATAATTAACATAGAGGAGCAGACAGTAAATGCTACACCTAATTCCACCAAAAAAATACCTAATTTTTGACCGGTTCTATTATTGGTTAACAAGATATCATAAGATAAAAAATTTTGGCCAAGTAAAGTTGTTGCAACGCCCGTTCCTCCATAAATTAAAATACCTAACACGTTAGTCAATCTAATCACAGAATAAGGTATTGCTTTTAGAGTTGTAGATACACCAAATAGCATTGAATATAATATTATCCCGGAGGCAATAATTATTCCTGCTTGAAAACCTCCACCCGGAGTGTAATCACCGTGAAATTGTATGTATAAACCAAATAAAATGATAAAAGGTATCATCAAAAATGTTACTGCATTTAATATCGGATCTTTAATCATTTTCTTTTTCTTCTTTTAATATCAACGTTATACAAAGCGCAGCAGTAAAAACTACTATAGTTTCTCCAAACGTGTCATAACCACGAAAGCTTGCCAAAATAGCTGTCACTATATTAGGAATACCGGTAGCTTTTTCGGTATTTTCCACATAATAAGGAGCAACATGCAAGTGGATCGGAGCATTGTGGCTGCCAAAATCTGGCAATTGAATCATAAAATATGACAAACATACAGCCAGAAATAACATAAAAAAAAGCGTTATAGGGTTATGAGATAGATTTACTTTATGATTCTTTATCAAGGAGAGTGCTGCAAACGTAAAAACTGTACTGAGCCCCGCACCAACAGAAGCTTCAGTAATTGCAACATCAGGTGCATTCATAATTAAGTATATAAGCGCAATCAGTGAACTAAATACACACATTAGAACAGCACTTACGACTAAATGTCGCGAGAAAACTATAAAAACCGTAACTGTTAGTAACAACAAAAGTAACACTACATTTAATATTTCTAACACCTTAGCCTTCTTTAACAGTTTTTTTCTTAACTTTATAATGAGTGCGCGCTAAAATATAGCTATTAGTTGAGTTAGCTACCCATATTATAAAAATTAATAATACTATTTTAACAGTATTGATTGAAAATCCATTCTGCAAAGCAAAACCAATTAACAATAACGTTGCACCGCTAGAATCTGTAATACCTGCTGCATGTAACCTAGTATAGAAATCAGGAAATCTGATCACCCCTATATTTGAAATAATTATCAAACAAATACCTAAAAATATGAAAATGGATCCTATCATAAATTATCAAAACAACATTAATCTCATTAGTGCTATAGTTGATATAAAGCTAACGCTAGCATACAACAATGCTATATCAATTAAAAAAAAATTATTCAGAATGATTGATATTGCTGTTATAAGTACAACTACTTGCGTTGAGAAATTATTGAACGCTAAAACCTTATTGTACACATCATTTGACTTAGACACTATGCAACACAACATTACACTCATACAGAACAACAGTGTATAGATAGCAATGCAAATCATTTAAAGACTATGTGACTTCAGTAGATTTCTAAACGGATACTTCTTCATCGCCATCTTGATCATTTATTTCATCATCTATTTCACCATCCACTTCATAATCTTGGCTTTCTTGACTTGCATCAAGATCTGTGTTATCAGAAAAATTTAATAAATTCGCTAGCTTACTTGTATTACTGCTGTAAACATTATTCATATTTCCTTTCATGTATTCCTTGCATCTACCTACCAAAAGGCTAAACAGCTCATGAGTATCCACCTGTTTTCCTGCTATTTCATGTAAGGAAACTATGGTATTTTTATGACCTTTAAACTTAGCTGCTTGAATTGGATTACTTGCCCCTGTATTTAAATCATGTGTTCTTTGACTTGCCAACAGAACCAATTTGAAACGGTTACTTACCCGTTCTATACACTTTTCTACAATAGACTCAGCCATAAGATACTACCTTAATAAGTTTTATACTATATCACAAAAAACAAGTTGTCAACTTTGTATCTATTGCGATTCAACTTCATGTTTTACTTTTTCTGCCTCAGATTTTATTTCTTGGCTTTCTGTCATCGTGATTGTTATCTCATGATCAAGTTTTTTTAGAAATCCTAACAATCGCTCTAAAGAAAAACCATCTATTTTACCATTTTTAATTTGCGATACCTTTGGCTGATCAATACCAAGTTTCTCAGCTGCAAAAGCCTGAGTCCAAGCATTTTTTTCTATAATTTTATTTATTATATAAAGCAACTTTGTTTTTATTCCTGCGCTGTCTAAGTTATTTAACGATATTATTTCCATAATTCTTACACTCACATATCAATTAACTTTATTAAATATTATAACATAATATTTAATATACCAAGATATTAATATCATGTAACTTGTCTTTACTTGTTTCCGGACAACCTCTTAAAACTTTAAGTTGATTATATATTAATATTTTTATCAAATTTCTAGTAATTTTAAATTACCATTTTACCATCAGTCTATCTGAAAAAACCATTTATAGAAAGAACAAGCTAAGATTACAAAGCTTGAAATACAAAAATAATTATTTTATAAATTTATCTTACATAAGAAGTTTATATCTCTATATCTTAATATAAATA
>NZ_CP011148.1:1244956-1245155 GCF_001758565.1 Wolbachia endosymbiont of Drosophila incompta
TATATATTATATTTATAATATAATTTAAATATTTGTTGCTTTTTAGCTGGAACATTATTTAGTTAGTAAGTAAAATTGTGTTGAATATGACAAAAATAAAAAAAGATGTTGCTGTTATTATGGGAAGTGAGTCAGATTACACCACTATGGTCCATACTGTTGATATGTTAAAAGCATTAGAAGTTTCACATGATATATT
>NZ_CP011148.1:1245176-1246893 GCF_001758565.1 Wolbachia endosymbiont of Drosophila incompta
ACCAGAAAGGCTCTTCAATTTTGCTAAATCTGCACAAGAAGAAGGTTTTAAGGTTATTATAGCTGGTGCAGGAGGTGCAGCTCATTTACCTGGTATGGTTGCGTCACTAACTTGTTTACCAGTTATCGGCGTTCCTGTGCATAGTAAACAATTAAATGGGCTGGACAGCCTACTCTCTATAGTTCAAATGCCAAAGGGTGTTCCAGTTGCAACCATGTCTATAGGGGAAAATGGAGCACATAATGCTGCCATTACCGCCGTATCTATATTGTCAATTTCTAACAGTGAAATTGCAGGTAGGTTAAAAAAGTGGAGAGAGAAGCAGACCAAAGAAGTAAAAGAAAAACCAGTTTCATAATAAATCTATGGCAATAATTCTTTTAGACACAAAAACCATAAACCGTATAGCAGCGGGGGAGGTGATAGAAAGGCCAGCAAGTGTAGTAAAGGAATTAGTGGAAAATGCAATAGATGCTGGAAGTTTAGAAATAGAGATTAAAATAGAAAGTGGTGGGCGTAACCTTATTATTGTGACAGATGATGGTAACGGAGTAGAAAAAAACGATTTAGAACTTGCGTTTATGCGCCATGCTACTTCAAAATTGAGCGACAATGAGTTGATAGAAATCAAGCATCTTGGCTTTAGAGGAGAAGCTCTGCCTTCAATAGCAGCAGTAAGTAGGATAAAATTATCGTCTAAGGCAAGAGAAGCAAATGAAGCATGGTCTATAAGTTATGAGGGTGGAGAGAAAATAGGGGAGCAAACTCCTTACTCTTTATCACAAGGCACACATATTGAAGTACGAGATTTATTTTTTGCCACTCCAAATAGACTAAAATTTCTAAAAACTGAAAGAGCAGAAACTCAAAGCATTGTTGATATTGTAAACAACCTAGCAATGATTAACTATCATATAGGGTTTACTCTCACTTCAGGTAATAAAAAGCTCTTAAAATACGCTAAGCAGACTTCGTTATTTCATAGATTGTGTGAAGTAGAAGAAGAATTTCAGGGCAATTCTTTGGAGATCAATGAAGAAGAAGACGGCATTAAACTTACGGGACACATCTGTAAGCCGACCGTCAATCGTGGTAAGTCCACTCAGATCTATACGTTTGTTAATGGAAGGCCAATTAAAGATAATTTACTTATTGGCGCAGTTAGGTATGCATATCATGATTTTATTCCAAGCGATAGGTATCCTTTTGCAGCGTTACATTTAGAGATACCTTATGATCAAGTAGATGTAAATGTGCATCCAAATAAGTCAGAAGTAAGGTTTCAGAATAAGAAGCTCATATATGAGATAATGACAAGAGGATTAATTAAAGCATTGTCAAGAAGGATAGGCACTTTTCCAGCGCATGACCAGAAAATGGATTCAACATTGCCGGATCCTTTTGATAAACCTAATGTTCAAAAAGAATTTTATGAAAAAAGACCAAGTCCTTTTAAAAATCAACTAATAAAAGAATTTGCTTCTCCAAATGAAAAAGCAAAAGGCTTATCAGAACAGTCAAAATCGTTTGATTATACCGGCATACAGAAATTTCCATCACAAGCGGAGACTATGGTTCTAGAAAAAAAGGTGTTAGAGCAAGTTGATTTGATAGAGAGCCACCCGCTCGGGTTTGCACGCTGTCAGGTCTATAATACTTACATTATTGCCGAGGTAAGAGACAAATTGATTATAGTCGACCAGCATGCAGCCCACGA
>NZ_CP011148.1:1246898-1248125 GCF_001758565.1 Wolbachia endosymbiont of Drosophila incompta
TAGTATATGAATGCTTAAAACAAAAATCAAGTGTAAAAAGACAAAAACTACTTCTTCCTGAAACGGTTGAAATCAAAAATCAAGCCGGAATGGAGATGATTGAAATCTATAAAGATAAGTTATTTGAAATGGGTTTTGATATTGAGATCAAACCAGAAAATAAAGTGATAGTAAAAGAAATCCCTGCAATTTTGGGAGCAATAGATGTGAAAGAGATGCTAATTAATATAGTCGATAGATTAACGGAAATAGAAGATATGTTGCCAATAGAGGATAAGGTGAACAAAATGCTGGCCACGGTCGCGTGTCATGGATCGATTCGAGCAGGGAGAAAAATGAAGTTAGAGGAAATGAATGAGCTACTGAGACGAATGGAAGAAACACCGTATGCTGGGCAATGCAACCATGGAAGACCAACTTACATAGAAATGAAACTCAGTGATATTGAAAAACTTTTTGAGCGTAGGTAATGAGGTTGCCATAAATATGTAAGTGCCCCTTTCTCGTCATCCAAGTAGCTCATAGAAACGAAAAAACTTCCTTGACAAACTCCTCCAGCGCCCTTATTATAGTATTAAGGGTATTTATGACTCAAAACTTGTTTTTGACCTGCAGGCTCAATGACAAAATTCAGTAAAAAACTCAGGGTATTTTTTGGCGGATTACATAAAATTATAGCGGCTGCATGTCTTTTAAATTTTTTCTACATTCAGCCAAACCGCGCTTAAACTAAGCGTCAGCACATTATTACAGCGCCACTTACAGTAATATAGAGTCAAAACTCGCTACTCGGGGCTTCTTTTGCCTTTTTTTCGTTTGGTAAATTTCTTAAATATTTATGGCTAAAGTAACTTAAGTTCACCGACAATCGTCATCCCGCTGCGTGTTAGCGGGATCTAGAGATACCGCGAATGAATCGCGGTATGACGGTTCGCGGCGGCGTGACGATAAGCTCGTCATCCCGCTGCTTGTTAGCGGGATCTATGTTAAGGTATAGTAGGGGATCAACCTCTAAGAGATACCGCGAATGAATCGCGGTATGACGGTGTAATGATGGTTAAGTAATTCGTCATCCCGCTGCTTGTTAGCGGCTAAGAGATACCGCGGCATGACGTAGGATTGTTGTCATCCCGCTGCTTGTTAGCGGGATCTAGAGATACCGCGAATGAATCGCGGTATGACGGTTCGCGGCGGTATGACGTAGAAGCTATACTTTTATACTCACCA
>NZ_CP011148.1:1248294-1248395 GCF_001758565.1 Wolbachia endosymbiont of Drosophila incompta
CACGCACTGGGATGACACCCTGACAATCGTCATCCCGCTGCGTGTTAGCGGGATCTATGTTAAGAGATACCGCGGCGGTATGACGTATAGAAACTAAAAAA
>NZ_CP011148.1:1248609-1248710 GCF_001758565.1 Wolbachia endosymbiont of Drosophila incompta
ACATGTAACTAAGGTGGATGATTCAGTTTCTAGTTTAGCAAATTTTTTCAGATCTTACGGTCATTTTTTTGCGGATCTTAATCAGTTATTACCCAATGTGA
>NZ_CP011148.1:1248820-1248938 GCF_001758565.1 Wolbachia endosymbiont of Drosophila incompta
TCTTATGAGGAGAGGATGTGGCTGCAGGAAAAGATCGAAAATCAAACCTATACGCTGAGTTCACAAGATAAAAAGGAAATACTGAGGCACTTGATCGAATCTGAGATGTTCGAGCAAT
>NZ_CP011148.1:1248984-1249778 GCF_001758565.1 Wolbachia endosymbiont of Drosophila incompta
TGGAGAATCAGCTATCGTTGCAATTGAAAAAATCATTAGTGATTCTACGGTTTTTGGTATTGAAGAAATAGTCCTTGGCATGGCTCACCGCGGACGACTCAATGTTCTAACCAAAGTGATGGGGAAAGAATATGCGGCAATGCTGTCTGAATTTCAAGGCAATCTTNNATACCCAAGTGGTCTTGAGGTGTCCGGTGATGTTAAATATCACCTTGGTTACTCTTCTGATCGAGCACTTTCAGGTGGCAAAAAAATACATTTAAGTTTATGCCCTAATCCATCTCACCTTGAAGCGGTAAATCCGGTTTTGGCTGGAAGAATAAGAGCAAAACAGAATATAAGATCTGTGCTTGGCATATCAATTCATGGTGATGCGGCTTTCATCGGTCAAGGAGTGGTTGCTGAAACTTTAACCTTAAGCAATATTGAAGGTTATAAAGTGGATGGCATTGTGCACATTGTCATTAATAACCAAGTTGGTTTTACTGCTAACCCATGTTGCGCACGATCCTCTTTTTATTGCACTGATATAGCAAAATCAATAGAAGCTCCAGTGTTTCACGTCAATGGAGATAACCCGGAAGCTGTGAGTTTTGCTACAAGTCTGGCGATGGAATATAGGCAGAAATTTAAAAAGGACGTAGTAATTGACATAATGTGCTACCGCAAATATGGCCATAATGAAGGTGATGAACCGAATTTCACTCAGCCACTTATGTATAAGGCGATATCAAAGCATAAAACTCCTGGAACATTGTATGAAGAAAAATTGACTGCAGAGAAAGTATTAGATG
>NZ_CP011148.1:1249784-1250820 GCF_001758565.1 Wolbachia endosymbiont of Drosophila incompta
AAGTAAATAAATTGCGCAGTGAATTCAGGGCAAAATTAGATAAAAGTCTTGCTGAATCAGCGGCTTACACTCCAAAAAAAGCTGACTGGTTCGGTGGAGTGTGGTCAAAATTAAGAAGAGCAAAGCTGAACGATTTCCAGGAGTTTTATGCTTTGATATCGCCTTATACATATGGGCTGAAAAAATTAGGTGTGCGTATAAATAGCAATATCCCAAGTAACTTTAACATTAACAATAAGGTTAGAAAAATACTCGATGGCAGAATAGACAGCATAAATTTTGGTAGTAATATAGACTGGGCAACTGCCGAAAGTCTTGCGTTTGCATCACTGCTCACAGAAAGAATAGGAGTGCGTTTATCAGGACAAGACTCTGGTCGTGGAACTTTCTCGCACCGTCATTCAAGGCTTGTTGATCAGGTAACAGAAGAAGCATTTATTCCGCTAAACAATATAAATGAAAAGCAAGCTCACTTTGAGGTCATAGATAGCGCACTATCTGAGTATGCTGTAATGGGCTTTGAATATGGATATAGTCTTGATTCTCCGTATTCACTGGTGCTCTGGGAAGGACAATTTGGTGATTTTGCAAACGGTGCGCAAATTATGATCGACCAGTTTATCGCATCTGCAGAAACAAAGTGGTTGCGATCAAGCGGTCTAGTTTTATTGCTGCCTCATGGTTATGAAGGACAGGGACCTGAGCATAGCTCCGCACGTATAGAGAGATTTTTGCAACTCTGCGCAGAGGATAATATGCAGGTAGTTAATTGTTCCACTCCGGCGAATTACTTCCATGTCTTACGCAGACAAATGCATAGAGACTTTCGTAAGCCTCTGGTAGTGTTTACANNNAAATCGCTACTGCGCCACAAAAGAGCAGTATCTAACCTATCTGATTTTGAAGGAAAATTCCTCACAGTAATTCCAGAATGTAGAACAGGTTTAGTTTCGAATGATAAAATACGTAAAGTTGTAATATGCAGTGGTAAAGTTTATTACGACATATGTGAAGCACAAAAAATAAACGATATAGC
>NZ_CP011148.1:1250846-1251062 GCF_001758565.1 Wolbachia endosymbiont of Drosophila incompta
CTTTTCCTGCAGATAAACTAAGTAATGAACTTGAAAAGTACAAAAACGCTGAAATTATATGGTGTCAAGAAGAACCAAAAAATATGGGAGGATGGTTTTTTGTCAACCCATTGATAGAAGAAGTGTTATCTAATCTCGATATCCAAGCAAAAAGACCTAAATGTATCGCAAGACCTGCTGCTGCATCTCCTGCATGTGGTTATGTTAGTGTTCACA
>NZ_CP011148.1:1251173-1252191 GCF_001758565.1 Wolbachia endosymbiont of Drosophila incompta
GGGCACTGCAGCCAGGCGCAATAGAAAACGCATTACACCAATAAAGCCCTTTTGGTACTCAAGCAAATATAAAAGATTTTTATTCTATTAAAAAAAATTTAATTTTTATTAAAATTTTCATTTATTTTTATTTAAAAAGTAAATATTATTAATATTTACTTTAATTAATATAGGATATATATGAATACAAAAATATTTGAGATGTTAATAAGGAGAACTGGTCTAAGCAGAGATAGCAAAGCTGAGATCATACAGTTAAATAGAAATGAAAAAGCTTTTGTAGATGAGGATAAAGAATCTATCGAATTAGCTGAGGCCATTTTTGAAGAGAATAATATGTTTCGTTTCCGCAAATCAGGTCCTGCTATGGATTACATTTTGCACAAATTAATAAATGATAGGAAGCTTTTCGAGGAAATGAAAGATAGAGGTACAAGTATAATACGTCTTTTTTCTTTGTTATCAATGTATCATGGTCGTCTCAATTGCTGTGTTATAAGAAAAGGAGGGTGTATTACTGAGTGTGGCATACTTGATTACGCTGGCACCTATCCAGAACTAGTGCCTTTAGAGGACTTTATACTTATTGAGCCTTCCTCGTACCTCGAGTACATTGTGTTTGACAATGAGAATATCAGAACTCGGTTAGCTGAAGACTTAACTGAAGATAAAACAAAATTAGATATCTTTTTGAATGGAATTTTAGCAACAAAGAATTCGGATTTAGTATTATCTTGTATTAACAAGATAGAGGTTCTTAATGAGGAAGATAGATATTTTGTTAATCTCTTACAGAAAAACGGCATGCTAGACTACATCTTAAACAAAGATGATACAACACTTGCAAAATCAACTCTAAAGGAGTTGTTGAAGCTTTCTATTTTGCAGGAAGAAAAAAGCACTGAGTTAGAATCTCCCCAAGCTTCAAGTGTAAATGTTAGCAAAGCTCAGCAACATTGTAGTATATAGCTGGTGATAAAGTTTAAAATAATTGCATATACTGAGGCTCATTTAGGTA
>NZ_CP011148.1:1252204-1252305 GCF_001758565.1 Wolbachia endosymbiont of Drosophila incompta
GTGCTTAATTTTTCAATTTCTGGTAGACTAGTAGCCCTACTATGATGTGGATCTATGCTCGCTTATAACTAAAATTTCACTTTCACCAAGGGGATATTATT
>NZ_CP011148.1:1252392-1252989 GCF_001758565.1 Wolbachia endosymbiont of Drosophila incompta
GATTATTCCATCTTCTACTGGCGGTTTCATGAATGTTATTTCTCCCGTTGAATAATTTACTGAATATTCACTCTCTTCTTTACCATTTAAATAAATCTTTACTGTCCCATGCACTGGCTTTTTGATCATACGTATATGCTTATCTTCCCCACTTACATAAGTTTTGATTAGCTGAAAAGTCGTTTTTTTGTTATCTCCTATACCAATCTCTTGGTTGATGGCTATAAAATCCGACCAATCCTTAAAACGAAACCCTATTGCTTTACCTTTTCGTGCATGAAAAAATGTTATTAGTTCTAGTAGCTGCTCGTTTGATCTGACCCCGTAAGCTATGTTGTATCTAGTGCGTGCATGAGACCAATTGATGTTGCGCTGTTCACAACCATTGTGAGTTGTTACAACGTCAGTGGAAAATTCCGGTCCTCCAGTGGAACCATAAGATATATTTTCTGGAAATCTAATTTCTGTGAATGACATATGTCCTCCTGTGAAAGTAAAATAGTTTGGTTGAAGAAAATGTTGTAATTTGAAAGCGTTTCACATAGTAAATGACGCTATGGAAAGTGGATGAGACTACTGAGTTAAACTGCTGTCACA
>NZ_CP011148.1:1253014-1253142 GCF_001758565.1 Wolbachia endosymbiont of Drosophila incompta
TTTGAGTTGTCAAGCAAAAAAATAAAATTTTATGGCAAACTGTAACTAGCCTTGCTTGTGACTTAATTCATCTACTTTTTTGCGTAATACATTCAAATCAGTTGCTCCTACAAACAGGCTATCTCCAA
>NZ_CP011148.1:1253173-1253879 GCF_001758565.1 Wolbachia endosymbiont of Drosophila incompta
ATCTCTTACTAGAAGCCTACTGTTGTTTATCATTTGCTCAATTTTGTCCGCGTTATCTTTTATGGAATCATTAAAATCGTCCTCATCAATCCCTATGTTTTTCACTATATCCAATATGCTTTCGTCTGAAAATTCTCCTTTGTGACTTAAAGCAGCATGGTGAAAATCGAAATATTTTTCTTTATCGAGAAAATAGACAGCTAAAGCACTTTTTGCTGCCTTTAAAGAAGCGTTACCAAGTATTGGAGCATCCCTAAAGATATACTTAATTTTGCCGTCGTTAATTAACTGCTTTATATCATTCTTTATAGCTTTGCAATGTCCACAAGAATAGTCAAGGAAGCCTACAGCTATAACACTACTATTTTCATTTCCGGAGTAAGGATAAGTAAGGTCAAATATTTGATCCTTGTATTGTGAAATTTTACTTTTGGTTACATTATCTCGAGCAGCGTAACTACTTTTAATCGACTCCTCTTTGAGAGTTTTTACGATCTTATCAAAATTTCTGCTTATATAATTATCTAATTTCTCACCTATATAATCATCGTTTAGCATTTGGCTGCGATTTGAAAGCCAATTGTTTATTATCGGCAAGCTTGCTATTGCTATTATTAAAATTAATAAAAACGATATTCTAGACATACAATTTATTTAAAAACCTACAATATAAAACTTTTAGTACACATTTATCTATATATTAAAA
>NZ_CP011148.1:1253989-1254309 GCF_001758565.1 Wolbachia endosymbiont of Drosophila incompta
TTCATCAGAAGACTTGGTAGCAGAGGCGCGCGGAGCGTAGATTTAAGTTGTTTCCGCTGTGTATAATTTTCCGCGGAATAAACATATGAACGAGCCAATAATTGGTAGAGAAAAAGAAATAGCTATTCTACAAGACAAACTTCTTTCTCAATCAGCCGAATTTATTGCTGTTTATGGTCGGCGTCGTGTAAATGTTGTATTATCTGCATTTTATCAGCATAATATAGAAGTAATGTAATGCAGATATTATGCCGATGCCAAATTATACGATTACTTCTAAAATTGCTAGTTGTCTTATAAGGATTGAAGCAGCAAAAGAA
>NZ_CP011148.1:1254354-1254647 GCF_001758565.1 Wolbachia endosymbiont of Drosophila incompta
CGTGAAACTGCACGGCTTTATACCACACACTATTCTACTATGATTGAAGGAAATCGACTTGAACCTAAACAGATTGAAGAGGTTTTAAGTGGTAAAAGCCACTTTAAATATAGGAGAGATGAAAATGAGGTTAAAGGATATTATGCAGCTTTAACTCAAGTTGAACAATGGGCAGCAAGGAGAATACCCATTACTGAGAAAGCTGTTCAAACACTACATGCTCTAGTAATAGCAAGTGGAAAATCTAAAATAAAATCAACGCCTTATCGTGATGGTCAAAATGTTATCCGCGA
>NZ_CP011148.1:1254792-1255924 GCF_001758565.1 Wolbachia endosymbiont of Drosophila incompta
ATTCACCCTTACTATGACGGTAATGGTCGTACTGCAAGATTGTTGACTACATTAATTTTACACCTTGGTGGGTATGACCTAAAAGGACTTTATTCATTGGAAGAATATTATGCTAAGAATCTAGGAGCTTATTATGAGGCAATCAGTGTAGGTCCATCGCACAATTATTATATGGGACGAGCTGAAGCAGATATCACTAAGTGGGTGGAGTATTTCGTAGAAGGTATGGCAAATTCATTTGAGAACGTTTTACAACGTATAAATGAAGAAGAATACCACACTGATCAGACTGATCTTATACGTAAGCTTGATCCTAAACAACGCAAAGCTCTTGAGCTCTTCCAGGAGTTTTCCGCTATTACAACTAGTCAGGTTGGCGAACTATTTAATTTTAAGCCTCGTACCAGTGCGCAACTTTGTAAAAAGTGGGTGGAAATGGGGTTTATCAAGATTGTAGATTTTTCCAATAGAGGAAGGAAATACAAACTTAGTAAGCAATATGAAGATTTGATCTCAAATTAACTGAAAGCTCGCTAGACAGTGCATAGGTCAAATTTCAATAAAGTGCTTGAAAACTAGATATAAACTTAAAATTTTAAAAACTGGAATATGTACAACAACTTACGCGACTTCATCAAAGCCTTAGAAGAAAAAAAAGATCTGATTAGGATTAAGGAGGAAGTTTCAACAGTTCTTGAAATGACAGAAATTCATCGCAGAGTTTTGTCAAGCAAAGGGCCAGCGATCATTTTTGAAAATGTTATCACAGAAAATGGCAAAAATTCGATTCCAGTTTTGGTGAATTTATTTGGTACTATTAAGAGGATTGCATTGGGGTTGAACATAAATCCTGATGAACTAAGAGATCTTGGTAAACTTTTAGCATTTTTGCAATCACCTGAGCCGCCAAAAAACTTTAAGGATGCTATAAAAATGTTTCCTTTGTTGAAAGTCGTGTTATCGATGCGAAGTAAAGTCGTGAGCAAGGCTCCATGTCAAGAGGTAGTGCTAACCGGAGATGAAGTGGACCTAAGTCTACTGCCCATTCAAACATGTTGGCCAAATGAACCTGCACCACTTATCACCTGGCCAATTGTGGTAACAAAAGGACCCACGAAAGAAAAGCAAGATA
>NZ_CP011148.1:1255975-1256120 GCF_001758565.1 Wolbachia endosymbiont of Drosophila incompta
TAATGCGTTGGCTTGCACAAAGAGGTGGCGCAACTCACCATAAGCGTTGGAAGGTAGACGGCCGAGATATGAAATTTCCTGCTGCTGCTGTGATCGGTAGTGATCCTGCAACGATTATTGCTGCGGTAACTCCAGTGCCAGAAAC
>NZ_CP011148.1:1256170-1263513 GCF_001758565.1 Wolbachia endosymbiont of Drosophila incompta
TTGTAAATTGTAAGACTATTCCACTTCAAGTGCCAGCTCACGCAGAAATCGTTCTGGAAGGCTATGTGAGTTTGGATAGCTATCAAGACGAAGGGCCATACGGAGACCACACTGGCTACTATAATTCTGTTGAGCAATTTCCTGAATTTAATATTACTGCAATTACTATGCGCAAAAATCCAATTTATCTCAGCACTTTCACTGGCAAGCCACCTGATGAACCATCGATTCTTGGTGAAGCACTCAACGAAATTTTTGTGCCCATTCTTATCAATCAATTTCCAGAGATAGTGGACTTTTATCTGCCACCGGAAGGTTGCTCATATAGAATAGCGGTAGTGTCGATAAAAAAATCCTATCCAGGGCAGGCAAAAAGAATTGTTATGGGCATACTTTCCTTTCTAAAGCAATTTTTATACACGAAGTTTATTATCGTTGTTGATGATGATATAAATGTACGTGATTGGAAGGAAGTGATGTGGGCAATGTCAACAAGGATGGACCCTGTGCGTGATACAATCATGATAGAAAATGCACCTATTGATTATTTAGACTTTGCTTCCCCTGAAAGTGGACTTGGAGGTAAGATGGGATTTGATGCGACAAATAAAATCCCGCCTGAAACCAAACGAGAGTGGGGAAAGAAAATTGAGATGAGTGAGGAAATAGTAAGGAAAGTCGCGGAGAAGTGGGAGGAATATATGGACTAGACTTCTTGCATAAAAGCAGAAAAAAGTTTGGCGTTTTTTATAATGCCGCATTAACTGATAATTGTGATTTAAGTTCGTCACAGTGCCCTTTTTTTGTCATCCTATAGCTATACCGCCGCGGTATCTCTTAGCCGCTAACAAGTAGTGGGATGACGAGCTTATCGTCATCCTGCCGCGAACCGTCATACCGCGATTCATTCGCGGTATCTCAGCCGCTAACAAGCAGCGGGATACTTAGGGATGACGGTTGTTGTTTAGCTGTAAATATTAAGAAATTTACCAAATGAAAAAAAAGGCAAAAGAAGCCCCGTGGTTATTATCCGCTTTAAAATATTGGCGTTTTTTATGTTTTAAACGCTTGACAAGCGAGATTCAGCCGCTTTTAATTGCAACTAACTTACGCTGCAAATGTTTAAGAAATTTACTAAGCAGAAAAAAAGACAAAGAATCCCCGAGTTAGCTAGTCTTTTACTATCTCTGTCGAGTATTGGCATTTTTTGATGTCTTGTAACGCTTTATAAGCGCGTTCAGCTTATTTAGATAAAAATCTAGATGTAGATGAAGTTTTGTAAAGACATACAGTATCTATATACTGCAAAAAATTGAACATAAGACGCCGATACATTAAGTAATCCTTACCTTTTAATCTGCAGATTGGCGAAAGCAAATACAATAGCTTCAGTTTCATGATAAGAGGGCTGGCGGAGTTTGTCAAGCAATTTTCGTTTCTGCGAGTACCTGAGTTTATTGACTTCATTAGAGCCAAAACTCTTGAGACCTAGGTGATACTTCTATCTAAAAGGATGCCAAAAAAGAGAAGCAACCCTACGTAGGAATTATTTTTAAATATGGACATGCATTGACTGGGATCGTCAGGATTGAAATTTTTGTATTGGCGGTGAAATATGAACCCTACAGCAAGTAGAGCAATATAAAAAATGTTATTTAATGATGATAAGATACCAGCATATAGCCACGTCATAAGAGATATTAAATAAAATCTTTTCAACCAAGATTTTGTTGTATCACCAAAATATAATGCGGTAGATTTCATCCCGAGTTTTTCATCATCTTTTTTATCTTGATGGGCGTATATGGTGTCATAGCTAAGTGTCCAAAAGACGCATCCTATATAAAACAGCAAGGATTCTATACTGATCTGGTTTGTTATTGCTGCTGAGCCCATGAGCGATCCCATATTAAAGGTAAACCCTAAGAACAATTGTGGCCACCAAACATACCGCTTTAATAAAGGGTAAGTAGCTATCATACACATTGAGATTATTCCAAGTATGAGTGTAGTTTTATTAGTTAATAATAAGATTACCAGGGCAATAGACAGTAACAGTGAAAGTAAAGCTAAAGCCTGCTTTATGTTTAATGCACCACTTGCAAGTGGCCTATATTTTGTTCGTTCAACGTGCGCATCTATTTTTCTATCGAAGATATCATTGATTATGCACCCTGCGGGTCTCATTAAAAATGCACCTATAGTAAACAAAACAAGGAGAAAAAGAACCTGATACGATAGAGAAGTTGAGGCTAAAAGAATACCGCTCAAACTGGGAAATAGCACAAGCCACAAACCTGTTAAACTGTGCAACCTCATTAATGAAAAGTAATGGTTGAAATACATTAATTAAGTGTGATTATGTAATATTTTGCTTACATTAACAAAATTATCGAACGCTAAATCAGGCTTGAAAACTAACTCAGGTATAAATCGCAAATCAACATAACACAATATAGATTTACGTATTGACCATGCAGACTGGTTCATTTCATTAACAACAGTGTTAATATCACAATTATTCTCAGAAGGATCTCCAGTGCGTCTTTTTTCTGGATCTAAGTAGTCAGCTACTTGAATATTCAATGAAGATAACACAATATATACATCTGCTTTTTTCAAATCTTTACTTAATTTTACGTCAGATACCGCTACATTTTTATTGAACACCTTACCTTCCATTAGAACTCTTGATATTGCTCTATGCAATACCGATGCTATCTTTAGGTTTCTAATTTCCTTTTTCATATCCAGCTACTATAACACCCTTTCTTCTTGCACTAATTGATAAGCTTCCAAAATATCTCCAACTTTAATATCGACATTACCCTCTAGTGATACTCCGCATTCAAAGTTTACACCTACTTCTTTAACATCATCTTTAAATCTACGTAGTGCTTTTAACTTTCCTTCATGCACCAATTTGCCACCACGCATTACCTTAATTAAAGAATCTTTTCTTATGACTCCATCACTTACGTAACATCCAATGATATTACCAGCTTTAGATACGTTAAATATTTGCCTCACAGATGCAAAGCCAACACGAACCTCTCGTGTAACAGGCTTTAACATTTTAGTTAAATACATTCTCATGTCGTCAATGAGCTCGTATATTATGTTATAAGTATGTATTTCTATACCTTTTTGTTTTGCCAAGTCCCTTATTTTTGAGTCCACTTTTACATTAAAAGCTAAAATTACTGCACTTGATGCTTCTGCAAGCAGCACATCTGAATCTGTTATCCCTCCTACTGCTTTGTGTAGGATATTTAATTTCACTTGGTCTTTACCGAGTTTATCAATTGAACTTGATATTGCTTCAATAGAACCAGTTACATCGCACTTTAAAACTACAGATAGTTCTTCTGTTTCGCTGTTATTACGACTGAATATATCTAAATTATTGTCGCCCAAATCTTCTTTCTTTTTCTTGATTAACTCTAGCCTGTATTCAACAATTTCACGCGCCTGCTTTTCAGAATTTACAACAACAAATTTATCTCCAGCATTTGGTACACCATTTAGACCAGTAATTTCAATTGGAGCGGAGGGTAGTGCTGCTTTTTCTCTTTGACCGAGGTGATTAACCATACTACGTACTTTGCTGTATGTTGTACCAACTACCAATATATCACCAACCTTTAACGTTCCTTCCTCAACTATCAATGTGGCTGATATTCCTTTCGCTTTATCTATTTTGGATTCTATTACCCATCCAAGTGCTCGACAATCTTCTATTGCTTCTAGCTTCATTAATTCAGCGATTAACAAAATCGCCTCTTCTAGTTTATCTAAATTAGTTTTCTTTTTTGCTGATACTGGCATAATCATAACATCACCACCAAGCCCTTCAGGGATGAGATCATATTGAGGCAAACTATTAATTATTTTTTCTACATCACCAGGCTCAGATTTATCAATTTTATTAATAGCAACTATAATGGAAACATTTGCTGCTTTTGCATGATTTATTGCTTCAACTGTTTGTTTCATGATTCCATCGTCAGCTGCAACTACTATTACAACTATATTAGTAATATTGGCACCACGTGCACGCATCGCAGTGAACGCTTCATGTCCTGGTGTATCAATAAAGGTAATTTTTTGCTTATCTTTTGTCGTTATTTGATAAGCACCTATGTGTTGAGTTATGCCACCTGACTCTCTTTCTGCAACATTAGATTCACGAAATGCATCGAGCAATGAGGTTTTACCATGATCGACGTGTCCCATAAAAGTGACGATTGGTGGTTTAGGTTTTTTAGGCAGGCTTTCTCTGCCTTCTATAAAAAATAAATCTTTTTCTCTGTTGGTATCGCTCACTCGTTTAGCCGTATGATTAAATTTTTCCACTATTTCACATGCTATATCTGGATCCACCAGATCATCTACTCTATAACTCTCACCGACTTCTTCTTTGAACATTTTTAGCACACTCTTGCTATCTTCTGCCATGCGAATAGATAATTCCCTGATAGTTATTTTGTCTGGTATAATAACTTCTCTTGATATATTTTTACCCTTAGTAAACTTTGACTTTCTACCTCTTATACCAAACCTTTGCTTAAATACAGGGGGTTGTTCAGTTTTTTCATCTATTGCCTGTGCAATTACCAGTTTAGAATGCTTAGAATATATATCTTTGTTGACTTTAAAAGACTTTTTATCGTTGTCCTCATGGTCAATACTATCTTCTTTTGGTTCAACTAAGTGGGTATTACTTAAAACTTGCTTATTTATTTCCTTAGATAAAGCGTCCGCTTCATTTTTCTCGTCAATCTCTTTATTGCTGTCTTCTTTTGCTGTTTTCTCTTTTTCTTCTCTCTGATTTCTTTCTTTCAGCAAAGCAGCATTCTGCACAGCATTAATGCGAAAAATTTGTTCTTTCTCTGTTAAAGAACATAATTTACTCTCGTCAAATAAATTATGTTCTTCTGCATCATGAGATTTTTTTCTTCTTTTTTTTACTACTGTAGCTCCAGTACTTGGGCTAGCTGAAGAGTTTAAATTGAGGTCTAATTTAAGCTTGCTTAAACCTTGGAGCGTTAATTTTTTATCACTGATATCTTCATTATTCATATTATTTTATTATATTAATCCAAGCTTTTTACGTGCTTCTATGATTATTGAATCTACTGTATCTTTTAGATCTTCTTTGCTATCGGATGAGGAAGAGAGTATGCTGCAAAACTCATAACTTGATAAATCTGCTATGTCCTCTAAAGTCTTAATATCATGCTTACTAAGAGCAATTTTATTGTCTATTGATAAAGTTAAATTGATTACATCATCCTCCATACCTAAACTTTTTAGCTCTTCTATTTTTCTATCATTTTCTGCTTTCAGGTACTTATTTGCTCTATTGTGAAGTTCGTTTGCAATATCTTCATTAAAGCCCTCTATTGAAGCAAGCTCTTTAATTGAAGCGCTAGATATGTCTTCTACACTTGAAAAACCTTCTGTTACCAATAGCTGACCCATAATCTCTTCTAAGTTTAAAGCTTCAGCAAATAAAGCTGAACATTGACTAAGTTCTTTACTTCGCCTTTCTGATTCTTGCTGAGTGCTTAATATCTCAATTTTCCATCCAACAAGCTCTGAAGCTAATCTTACATTCTGGCCCTTTTTTCCTATCGCTAAACTCAATTGATCTTCAGCAACTATTAACTCTATGCAATTTTCATTTTCATCAATAATAACCTTCGATACTTCTGCAGGAGTAATGGCTTTAATAACGAATTGACCCAAATCTGAGGAGTAATTTATAACGTCAATTTTTTCACCATTTAATTCGTGTATAATAGTTTTTATTCTATCTCCCTTAACTCCAACACAAGCACCTACTGGATCAATGTTCTTGTCGGGAGAGAAAACGGCAACCTTAGACCTTGAACCAGCATCTCTAGCTATACCTTTAATTGTCACTAATCCGTCAGCAATTTCTGGTATTTCTTGATTTAATAATGCCTCCAAAAAGCCTTCATGAGTCCTAGAAAGAATAATTTGACGTCCATCATCAGAGCGCTTAACAGTCTGTATGTAAGCTTTAACCTTATCACCTTCACGAAATGATTCACCACCAGTTAAATTTCGCAATGGAAGATATGCCCTAGTGCCATTTATGTCTATAATAAGATCTGAATATTCTACTTGTTTAACAATACCATACCTTATTTCTCCCACTTTATCTTTAAACTCCTCATATTGCTTTTTTGACTCTTCATCTTTAATTACTTGAGCAATCTTTTGCTGGGCAATTCTTGCTGAAGCAAGATCAGTGTTAAGAGAGAGCAATTCACTAACAGTATCTCCAACTTTTGCATCTCCTTTTATTAATTTAGCTTGTGTAAGCGTAATTGATTCACACTCAGTATTCTCTTTTTCATTTGATTCATCATCAATAACTTTTAGTTTTCTATATGAAGTAACTTTGCCTGTGTTTCTATCTATATCAACTACAATTTTACTTTTGCTACCATATTTTTGATGAGCCACTGCTTCTATAGCACTTTCTAGTGCCTTTATTACAACATCAAAATCTAAACCTTTTTGAAGTGAAAGCTCTCCTGCTGTTTTTATTACATCAAGGCTTCCAACTATGTTATTCTTGTTACTTTTCTGCTTAACACTGCTTTTACGATTAGCAATCATAATAAATAAATCCAATGTAATTAGTTATAATTATAGCTCCAACGGGCAAAGAACACTATCTTAAATGTTAAATGATTGCTAATTTAAGTCAAGTTTTTTCATGTTTTTGTATAACAAGCAACGCAGGAGTAAAGAATAAAGTTAAAACCGTTGCAGCCAATATTCCACTTGCTATGGTTGTTGAAATGTCAACCCACCACTGGCTTGATGGAGCATCATATGTGATTTGTAGCGTAAAAAAATTGATATTTAACCTGGTAATCATCGGTATTAAACCAAGAACTGTGGTTGCAACGGTAAGCAATATTGGCCTAACGCGAGAAATTGCAGCGTTTATTACACATCGCTTGATGTCATTTTTGTGTACCTTAATTTGATGATGAAAGGCATCAAGCAATAGTATGTTATTATTCACTATAATTCCTGCCAAAGCAATTATCCCCACTCCACACATAACAACTACGAAAACTTGTTGGATAAGAAAGAAAACAAAAAACACACATGTTGTGGATAAAAACACTGCTGTCATTACGATAAATGTATGGTATACATTATTAGAGGTTGTCCGGAAACTAGTAAATTCAAGCATATTCCCTCTTTAACATAACCCTACTCATAGCTAGGTATATGAAATTCTCAGTGGATGTTGTGAGTAAATCGTTTTGATAGCTCTTTGGACAGCTTTATTC
>NZ_CP011148.1:1264051-1264478 GCF_001758565.1 Wolbachia endosymbiont of Drosophila incompta
TTTTCCTGATTTTTTAATTCATTCTTAAGCTTACCGCCATTGACACCCTGTACGCAATACATAGAAAATTGCTTCTAATATTTCTCTTTTGCTATACTTTGGCGGCCTTCCTCCTTTCTTGTATGATACTCTGAAGTGTTTTTCTATTCTTGCCCATTCCCTTTCGCTTAGATCTGTTGGATACTTTTTTCTCATCTTTACCCCGTACTAAAATTTCAGATATTATAGCCTTTTACTTGTTTCCGGACAACCTCTGAATCCACTTTCGGAAAAAACTTTACTCCAGGACCAAAAGTAAAGTACAGCACACTAAATGAAAACAAGACGAATACAGTAGCACATACGAATTTTTTAGGATGATCCAAAACCTTCTCTAGCATGCGTACGTAAGCTCTTATTATAGGCCCAGCATTTTTTATTTCACCAC
>NZ_CP011148.1:1264504-1264615 GCF_001758565.1 Wolbachia endosymbiont of Drosophila incompta
TCTTTTTTTGAAGTTATCGAAGGCTTACCAAATATTGCACCAAGTGTTGGTATAAAAACCAAAGCCATAATGAGCGATCCAGTCAAAGTTAGGATTATTGTAATTGATATG
>NZ_CP011148.1:1264624-1264823 GCF_001758565.1 Wolbachia endosymbiont of Drosophila incompta
AATTTACCAACAGTATCAGGCCAGAATAATAGAGGAAAAAACACTGCTAATTTAGTTAACGTTGATGATAGAACCGGATAAAACATATCACGAACTGAAGTGTAAAAAGCTTCTACTTTGTCCATTCCGCAGATCATCTTTCTATCGGCATATTCGCTGATCACAATTGCATCATCAACCAGCATGCCAACAGCCATAA
>NZ_CP011148.1:1264872-1265767 GCF_001758565.1 Wolbachia endosymbiont of Drosophila incompta
AGCTATTATCCCAATGAGAAAGGAACCGGGTATCGAGAGTGCCACAAGAATAGCAATCCTTGTTCCCATAGAAAGCATCATTATGATCAATATTAACAACACAGCAAATATTATGCCGTTTTCCAAGTCATCAAGCACATCGCGGACGTTTTTTGACTGGTCGTTTAAGTACACCACTTTTAAATTTTCAGGTAATTGATCTTTTGCCTTATCCATTAAGTATTTTACTTGATTTACTGTGTCTATTATGTTTTTTCCGTTACGTTTTGAAATTCCTAGCACGACACTAGGTAATCCATTAATGCGAGCAAATCCTTGGTGATCCTCAAACCTAGGGTATACTTTTGCTATATCTTTAGATTCTCAAAACTGCATCGCCTTGAGATCTAATAGGAATATTCATAATATCTTCTATATCTTTTAATAACCCTGATATTTTAATCGAATATTTACCGGTATCATTTTCCAGTGACCCAGCTCCCACTAGTCTATTATTGCTTGATATAGCTTGGAATATTTCGTTTGATTGAATGTTATATTTTGTTAGAACTGTGGGCTCAACTATCACTTCCACTGTTTCTTTACGCATACCTGCCACTTCAACTTTGAGAACATTTGGCAGAGATTCTATTTCTTTCTTTAGCTTGCGTGCTATTTCAGTTAAGGCTCTTTCTGGCAAATTACCAATTAAGCCGACATTGAGTATCGGAAATAAGCTCAAGTTTATTTCATTGATTATCGGAGATTCCGCTTCAACAGGTAACTTCGATTTTATGTTTGAAAGCTTTGAACGGACATTATCGAGCACTTCTTTATTATCATACTCTGTTCCAAATTCGAGTATCATGTGAGCACCATCATTAGTTGCAAAAGCTCTCAATTCTCTTACACCATC
>NZ_CP011148.1:1266076-1267840 GCF_001758565.1 Wolbachia endosymbiont of Drosophila incompta
CAAATAATTAAAATTTTTGCAAAATTGCAAGTATAAGAAAATTTCTGTATAATAATTCTAGAGCAGTATTTGAGAGGTTATTATGGTGGCAATTCTAAATATAACAAAAGGCAAAAATAAAGTTATTGTGTCTGGATTAGCTGGAGCTTTATCAGCTTTAATATTTTTAACAGCAATCCACATTGCCGCAAAGATAGCCATTATCGTTTCTGCTGCTGCAGTTACTTACTTATTACTTTCGCTGATTCATAAAATAAGAACTAAAAAGAACAGCCTGCTGAAATTACTGGTGTTTCAGGAGATGAAGGTGAAGAAAAAGGTACCGTAAAAGAACCAAAAAGAACTGAAACTGAGCTAGCAGAAGAAATAATAAGGAAAAGAGCAGAAGAGCGCATGGAGAAAGGATCACTTGGTGGCCCTATAAATGCGTTTGGCGAACCAATTCTTGATGAATTTAAGAACACTGAAGGCAGTCATTCTGCTGATTATAGAAAAACTATGGTAGTACCTGAGAAAATTATTCTTGACATGTCAGATGATAGAAATCCTGCACAAAATAACTCTAGCTCTATAAAGAATCAGATGAAATCTCTCCCTGAACACATGGATGTATCTGGTAATCCACTTCCTGAGCAGCCACCGAGCAACCTTACCAATATAGGGCTTGGATCATCTGAAAGTACGCAGAAACTATCTGCTGCAGACTTGCTATTACAGTATGGGAATGTAAATAATGATGTGAGGAAAGTGCTAGAATGGACAATTACCTCAAAGGAGTTTAATGGGTTAGGGTTTAACAGGTAGTTGCTATATCAAACTCTCCATCTTATATTGAGGATCAGATGCAATGCCATACACTCTATTTGGCGGAGCAATTTTGTTCTCTATACCAAAAACTATACCTTCAATTATTGCTGTGAGTACTTTTTCAAGGTTACAATCTGTTCCAGGAACACGGTGCTCTAGGCGGCATCTTTTGGAATCGTTGCCAAAATAGGGAATTCTTATCGCAGCAGTTCTGTTATTTACTCCCCAACTAATCGTAGTTGGAGTGTGAATATCCGGATACTGAAATCTTAAATATGAATCATCATTTGGAGCAAAAAACAACATATGTTTTTTCATCATTGCACATAATCCACCAATACTATGAATCAGATAGTCACTGTACTTTTGCTCATTGATATAAAATAAGTTACCGTTATTTGAATTCACGAGATTAACATGCACATTTAATGCACTGCCTGCTCTATCCAAATAAGGCTTTGCTTTAAAAGAAACATTCCCACCTAGTTTTTGTGCTGTTTCAGTAAGTGATTGTTTTGCTAACTCAAAATGCTTAATTAAATTGTAGGAGTTCGTATAACAACCACTTTTTATCTCATACTGATGTGTAGAATTCTCCTTCTCGCAAGAAAATTCAAGAGATGCTATTTTATTTTTGATGCTATTCAGAAATAAGTATTCTTTTTCTATTCCTTCAATGTAAAACTCTAGTTCAATACCGAATACAGCATAACAACTCAAATTACTTAATATAATCATAAATTTGCTTCAGTAAATCTATATTAGGTTAGCTATATTTATATGAATACTTTACTTATTTGCCAGTAAATTTAACATCTTATTTATACATAATGTATTACTGTTTTTAATAGCATGCTTCTAATCCTCGATACAAGCGACATTTACAAATTTTTCATTTTTTTGAAATAAAAATGATCAATTTTAATGTTTTTATACCCTTTACAACCCATCAAAAGA